>CBDDIZ010000034.1:0-230551 GCA_965229305.1 Bryobacteraceae bacterium
CCTTTTCCCCGAACTCGCCAACTCCTCCGCCGTCCCGTCCACCCTGGCCAAACTCGCCCAGTCCGGTGCCCGCGGCCTCAACAATCGTCGCGGCTTCTATCGCTATACCAAGGCCCAAGCCGCCCAGTGGGAGAAGCTCTTCCACACCTTCGCCTACGAGATCCAGGCCCTTGCCACGCGCTATCCCGAAGACATCGGCGATCGCCCTCCGGCTCCGCGCCGCAAGCCGTCCACCCGCCGTCTAGCGTAACTGCTCGAGAATCGTCGGGTCCTTGATCTGTTCGTCCTGCGCCAGCAGCAACATCTTACTGACGATCTCCGCCGTCTTGGGATCCGGGTCCGCGAAGGGCGCTTCATTAGTGCGAGCGCCTCGCGCAACAGCGCCGTCCGCATCTCGACCGTCGACGCTGTCGCTTCCGGATCCACGCCGCCCCGATGCGCCACGCTTACCATCAGGTCCAGGTCCCGCATCGCTTCGCTGAAAAGCCGCGGGCTCACCTGCTCCAGTGGAATCCGTTCCCCACTCGCTTTGTGGGTAAAGAACACCCACTCCACCGTCAAGCCATCGACCTCAAGCGGCGTGAGCCAACCCTGCAGAAACGTTACCCACACCGACATCTGCTCGTGATGAAACGTCTTGCGGATCCCCTCCTCCGGAACGTTCACCCACCGCGTTTACCGAGCAGCGCCACCGCCTGCCCAGGATTCACCTGCTGCCCCTCATAGCGTCCCGAGTAACTGCCTGTCTCACGCTCCGCCGCGGTCAGTAAGTAGAGCTCTCGAAACGCCTGCTTGAAGGGCTGGACTCTCTCCGCTCGTAAGCATTCCTGCTGACTCGCCGCCCACTCCCCGCTCTCTCGCCCCGCCTCCCAGCGGCCTGCCGTCAGCACGGTCAAGTATTGGGACTCTGCCTGTCTTTGCTCAAAGGCCGCCACCTGCTCACGGACGATCGCCGTCAGTAAATCCTGCACGGTCTCGAGCGGCCCGTCGGTCTCGAGCCTCAGCGGGGTCAGCCACGCGCCGCGCCGCCCCATCACCGTCGCTTGTACTGTGAACTCCGGCAATCTTCCTCATCCTAACGATCTGCGCTCCGGATACAAGGACGGCGATACAATGCCTAGAAAGCCATGGCGACCCGCAGACTCTTTCTTCAAACCTCCACCGCCGCCACCTTAGCCGCGCAGCGCCGGCTCTCGCCCAACGACCGTATCCGCATTGCGCTCATCGGTGCCGGCGGCATGGGCTCCGGCGACGCGAACTCGTCCATTGCCGCCGGCGCTGAACTCGTCGCCGCCGCCGACTGCTACACCGGCCGGCTCGAGCGCGCCAAGGAGAACTGGGGCGCCAAACTCACCACCACCCGCGACTATCGCGAACTCCTCGCCCGCCCCGACATCGACGCCGTCATCATCGGTACCCCCGACCATTGGCACGCTCAAATCGCCATCGAAGCGATGAATGCCGGCAAGGACGTCTACGTCGAAAAGCCGATGGTGCAGAAAGTTGACGACGGCCGCCTCGTCGTGGAAACCGCCCGCAAAACCGGCCGCATCCTCCAAGTTGGCAGCCAGCGCGTCAGCTCAATGATCTATCAGAAGGCCAAGGACCTCATCGCCGCCGGCGCTATTGGCCGAGTCAACATGATCGAAGCCTGGTGGGACCGCAACTCCGCTATCGGCGCTTGGCAGTACACCGTTCCGCCCGATGCCTCCGAGTCCACCGTCGACTGGAAGACTTTCCTCGGGAAGGCCCCCCAGCGCCCCTTCGACCCGCTGCGCGTCTTCCGCTGGCGCAACTATCAGGACTACGGCACCGGGGTCGCCGGCGACCTTTTCGTCCACCTCTTCTCCGGCATGCACTACGTCATGGGCGTCAACGGACCTTCGCGCGTCTTCGCCACCGGCGGCCTTCGCTATTGGAAAGATGGCCGCGATGTCCCAGACGTCATGCTTGGCCTTTATGACTACGCTGCCACCGCCAAGCACGGCGCGTTCAACCTCACCCTGCGCGTCAACTTCGTCAACGGCGCTGGTGAAACGTCCGGCTTCCGCTTCGTCGGCAGCGAAGGCGTTCTCACTATCGGCAACGGCGTCACCGTCAAGCGCACGCCTCGCGAAACCGAACCGGGCATGACTTTGAATAGCTTCGATAAGCCCACGCGCGAGAAGATCCTCGCCGAGTACCGCAAAAAGTATCCCGAGCAACGCCTCGTCGCCGATAGCTTGCGCCCCAACGGTGAGGACCATTACGCCGCGCCCCCCGGCTATAGCGATCACCTCGACCACCATCGCAACTTCCTCGCCGCCGTCCGTAGCCGCCAGCCGGTGGTGGAGGATGCCCTCTTCGGTCTCCGGGCCGCCGGTCCCGCACTCCTCTCGAACCGCAGTTACTTTGAGAACAAACTCATGACCTGGAATCCGGAATCCTGCCGGGAGGCGTAATCGCATGCAGAATTCAAAGTTACAAATCGCGCTGATCGGCTGCGGTGGCATGGGGCAGGGAGACGCTGCCAATGAAACCAAGTTAGGTTCGAAGTTAGTCGCCGCCGCCGATATCTACGACGGCCGCCTCAATCGCATGAAAGAGGTCTATGGTGCGGATATCTTCGCCACCCGCGACTATCGCGAAGTGCTCGCCCGTCGCGATGTCGACGCCGTGCTGATCGCCACGCCGGATCATTGGCACGCCCGCATCTGCATCGATGCCTTAAACGCCGGGAAACACGTCTATTGTCAGAAGCCGATGGTCCAGAAGCCGGAGGACGGCCACGCCATCATCGACGCCTGGAAGAAGAGCGGCAAAGTCTTTCAAGTGGGCAGCCAGTATGTCAGCTCGCCCATCTATCTCAAGGCGAAGGAACTGATTGCTCAGGGCGCCATCGGCGAACTCAACATGGTGGAAGCTTGGCTGGACCGCAACACGGCGATGGGTGCCTGGCAGTACTCGATTCCGCCCGATGCCTCCCCGCAAAACATCGACTGGGACCGTTTCCTGGGCAACGCGCCCAAGCGGCCCTTTGAGCCCATCCGTCTCTTTCGTTGGCGCAATTACCGCGATTACGGCACCGGCCTCGCCGGCGACTTATACGTCCACTTACTCAGTGGCCTGCACCTCGCCACCAACTCTCTCGGCCCGAATCGAATTTATGCCACGGGCGGCGTTCGCTTCTGGAACGACGGCCGCGATGTCCCGGACGTCATGCTCGCCACGCTCGATTACCCGCAATCAGCGGAACATCCCGCCTTTACCCTCGCCTTGCGCGTCAATTTCGCCAGCAGCGAACCGCAGGAGCGTTTCGGCTTCCGCTTCGTCGGCAGCGAAGGCACCATGACCACCAGTTACAACACGCTGATTCTCTCGAAGACGCCGCGCGAACGGGAACCGGGCATGTCTATCGGTACCTTCCCGGCCAAGATGCAGGAAGAGTACGTGCGCGAATATCGGAAGAAGTATCCGGCGCGCGGCCCGGTGGCGGACCTCGACACCGACGATCAGAAGTTCACCATGCGCGCTGACGCCCATCTCGAGCATCACCGTAATTTCCACGCCTCGATCCTCGAAGGCGCCCGCCAGATTGAAGACCCGATCTTTGGTCTGCGCGCCGCCGGACCCGCGCTGCTCTGCAACCGCAGCATCGATAGCCGCCAGATTGAGCGTTGGGATCCCGTCGCGATGCGCGTTAGCGCTTAAGCTTCTTGATCATCCTCAGCTCGTTCTTCTCGCCGGGGATGATCTGGTAGTGCACATCGTCCATGATCGTCTTGATCAACCGCAGGCCCAGCCCGCCGTTCTTGCGCTGCGCCACCAGCTCTTCGAGATTCAACTGCCGCACGCCACCCGGATCGAATGCCGTGCCGGTATCGACAATATCGATCTGGATCTTGTCCGGATCGAGCACCGCCCGCACCTTCACTTCTTTGCTGTGATCCATGCCATAGGCATGCTCAATCACGTTGGCGCACGCCTCGTCCACGGCCAGCTCCAGCTTCATCACTTCACGTTCGTCGAGCCCGGCCATCGCCCCGATCTTCGAGACGAAGTCGCGAATCATGGCCAGGTTCTCGGTCGAAGAGGGGACATGCAGCGCGAAAGTTTTTTCGAGTGTCGGCATGCTGGCTCCTAGGAAGGCGGCTGAACCCCGTCCGCAAAATGCTGCAGCGCCGTCGGCACCGTGTCCACGATGTCGAACAGGGCGGGGAAGCCCAATACCTCAAACACCTGGTACACCTTGGGCACAATTCCCGCCAGCTTCACATCGCCGCCCGCCGCGCGAATCTCCTCAATGAAACTCATGAAGACACCCAGGCCCGCGGACGAAATGTAAGTCAGCTTCGCGCAATCCACCACCAGGCGATTGCGCCCGGCCGAATGCTCGTCTTGAATCGCCTTTTCAAACTGCGGCGCCGTGTGGGCATCCAAATACCCATCGAGCGCGAGCACCACCGCGCCGTCTTGTTCGGTCCGTTCAACTGTGAATGCGTTCGGCACTTGATCCGATTATCCTTCTGGCGAGACTCTTCATCTTAAACCCTCATCACGAACAAAGTCATGTCGTCATGCGGTGGGGCGGTGCCGATGAAGTCCTTCACCGCCTTCAGAATCGCGTCGCGCGTAGCTTCGGCCGTCAGACCGTCACAGGCATCCACCACCCCCTGCAACCGGTCCTCCCCGAACTGCTCCCGCGCCTCATTCATCGCTTCGGTGATGCCGTCGGAGTACAACACGAAGGCATCGCCCGGCGCGAGTTCATACCGTTCCGGACGCAGCGCGCGCTCGAACAGCAACCGGCTTGTTAGCCCCAGGCCCATTCCTGGCGGCGTCAGATATTCGCTGCGGCCCAGTTCCGCTCGGCGCCACAAGGGCGAGTTATGCCCCGCGCGAGCCAACTCCACGCACCGAGTCTCCGGTGAAAAGTAACTCAGCGCCATCGTCACGAAGATCTTACGCTTGCCCGCCGCCAACAGATGCAGATTCAGGTCGGACAGCGTGCCGCGCAAGTCGGTGGACTCGCGTCCCGCCCCCGCCAGATAACCCTTCGTCAGCGTCATGTACAGCGATGCCGGCACGCCTTTGCCGGAGACATCCGCCACCGCCAACGCATATCGCCCATCGATGGTCGGGTAGAAGTCGTAAAGATCGCCTCCCACGTCGCGCGCCGGCTCGCAGAGCGCAGCCAGCGTCGCACCGCCCAGTTGCTCCGGCACCGGCGGCAGCATCGCCTGCTGAGCTCGCCGCGCCACACTGAACTCGGAAGCCAGCCGCTCGCGTTGCGATTGCACCTCATTCGATGACTCGGCCTCCATCGCGGCCACCGCCGCCTCCGGCTCCACGTACCTGCCGAACCGCATCATCGCCGCGCCGCCCAGCGCCGCCCCGGCAAACGGCGCCATTGCCCACCAGGCTTGCGCTTGCAACTCGGGTTGCGGCTGCACCAGATATCCACAGGCCGCCCAGGTGGTGAGCGTAAAGCCGCCCGCGGCCAATGCGGCCAGTGCTCCAAACTCGGTCTCCACCACCCACAGCACCGCGCAGGTCAACGCGGAGACGCCCATGCTCCATGCGGGCGCTTCGTCGAACGGCGGGTGCAGCGCCTCCCAAATCGGGGCCGCGAGCATCACGAACAACACCGTCGCCAACCAATTCCACCGCAACCGGCGCAGCAACGGGATCAGAAACAGCACCAGTCCCACCACCTCGACGAGTAAGGTCGGCAGTAAGTCAGCCGCTACTGCGCTCGGAAAGAACAACGACGGAATCGACGTCAGCGTCGTCCACGTGCCGGCCGGCGTCAGCGGTGCCACTAGCAACGGTAACGCGGCCAGAAATACACCGCACAGCACGCCATGGAAGATGGCTGCGCCCACGCCCTGCTCCCCGATCCTCCGGTCCAGCAACGCTTCGAGCGAACACCACTGCTCCATCTGCTCCCGCCGGAGCACCGCCCGGCCTGCGCCATAGAACAACACCCACCACACCACCACTCCGAAGAACAGCGCCGATTGGCTCGTTAAGCTCTCCAGCACCGTTCCAAAGTCGCGCGCCGCTTCCGCTCTCGCTTGATCCAGCCACGGCCCGCCCCATAGCCCCACCATCACCAGCCCCAGTGCGAATGCCGTCATCGTCAGCAATCGCCTCCCACTCAGCCGATGCCGCACCAGGGCCCGGAAGAAGAAAGGAAAAGCCAGCGAAATACTTACAAACATGGCTGTCGCCACGTAAGTCACCAGATAGCCATCCGAAGCCTGTAACCGTCTTACCTCCGTCAGAAAGGAATCCGCCGGCTCTGCGGTTAACTCGGCTAGCACCAGCTTCTCGTCGCTAAAGCTCGCCTCAAACCGGACTAGGTGCGGCGAGTCCGCCGGATCGTTATATTCCCACGAATACAGCACCCGATGACTTTGCGCCACTCCCCGATTGACGGGCCGGAACAAACGCGCCCGCTCGCCCAGATACTCCTGAAGGACGGTATCCGCCTTCTTGTCCAACGGCTCCGCATGGTGCATATGCTCTGCGCCCACCGCTTGGCGTGTCGCCGTCCCAAAGCCGACCACGCGGCCGTCCGGCGACAACGTTACCCCGGTGAACCGTCCGCCGTCCGGTTGCTGCAGCGTCACCTGGATGTTGTAGGGCGTCACTAGGGACCGAAATACCGATTGCTGCGGATGCTGTTGCAGCCATCGCTGAATCCAACTGCTCCCGCGGGGATTGACGATCTGGACCGCCGGAGTCCACCCGGCGGCTTCATACCCTTGCCTCCGCACCACCTCGCGCGCTTTGGCTAAGGCCTGAGCGCGCGAGAGCTGAAACTGCCCGAGATGCGCCGCCTGATCGTAACGGCCGAAGCCCCGATACAGCGCCACCGCTCCGATGAACGCGGCCAGCACGGCGAGGGTCGTTCGCTGCTTCATCCCGCCAATCCTTGGAACAGCATCGCCGGCTGCTCTTTGGTCTGCGGCATCTGCATCTCAATGACTACTGCCGTGATATCGTCTACTAAGTCCGTCCCGTTTGCATTCACGGTTCTGAGTAAGTCCTCGTGAAACCGCTCGGCAGACTTCGACGACTGCGCATTCAGCCTGGCAAGCCAAGTATCCAACCCGCCGCCGAGCTTCGCCTCCAGCCGTGTCGCCAAGCCGTCGGTGCAGAATAGCACCAGGTCTCCCGGACTCAAAGTCAGCCGCAGTTCATCGGCGGCATCTTCCGGCGGATGGACCTCTTCCACCAGCGCCTTACCCTCCGCCCTCCGCCGCTGATCGAAATGAAACAGCCGCGGATTGTGCCCGAGCCGCGCCAGCCGGATCTCGCCTGCGGCTGGATCTAGTACGGCGTAAGAGAGCGAAAAGTGATGCCGTGTGGAAACCAGCGCCTGCTTCAGTACGGGCGCCAACCGCTGTAAGGACTCTGCCGCGGTCCAATCGCGCTGCGCCGCATAGGACAGAAAGCCCTTTGCCAAGCCGATCGTCAATGCTGACGCCAACCCGCCCGCGCTACCGTCCGCCACAAAGATTCCTTGCCGTTGCCGGGACAGCGGGAAGAAGTCATAGAAGTCGCCACCTACTTCCCGCGCCGGATGGCACGACGCGGCAATACTGATACCCGGAATCGTTGGCACGCCATCCGGGAGCAACCGGATTTGTGCCTCGCGCGCGGCGCTCACCTCTTGCTGCAACTGCAGGCGCTCTTGCAGGCGATGCGCATGCTGTGGTTGCACCTCGATGTCTTCCACCGTCGGTCCGAAGTAAGTTACTGCCACGGCTCCTAGCGCCACCAGGGAAGCAACTAAGTAAGTCAGATTTGCCCACGTACTCCAGGCCGCCACCACGCCGGCAATCGCGTGTTGCTCATAGAACGAGAACAGCGCTCCTAAGCTCACCACCGCGGCCAGGAAGTCGCCGTACCAGAACGTCATCAGCACCAGCGACCCCAGGACGACCGGAAAGGCCAGCGTCGAAAGATCATCGAAGTTCAAGGTGTACCGGCTCGCCGACGTACCAATCACGCACAGTAAGATCGCCAGCGCCCGCCGCAAGTGACTCCGGCTGATGTGCCGGCTCAGATACAGCAACGGCATTAGCAGACTTACGCAGGCCGTCAAGAACGCTGACACCGGCTCGCCCAGCCACGAGATCGCCCACGTGGCGCGCCCGTAAGCCAGGTTCAAGGAGGACTCCCGCAGCACCGTATGCCCCGCGGCCCACTGCGCCAGTCGCAGCGCCAGCAACGCCCATCCGCCCGCGGCCAGCCCAAACACAACGGACCGGCCGACATTCCGCGTCAACCATCGCCCGGTGAACAATGCGTCCAGCGACGTGATCTTCCCCGGATAATGTTCTCGCATCTCGCCTTCGCCCGCGCCATAGATCAACGCGATCGCAATCCCTTCGAGCGTGAATGTCAACAACAGCGACACTTGAATCAGCAACCTGAAAGGACCATACAAACGATCCGGCGGTAGCCCGGCCGCGCCGAAGTTCGGATTCAGAAACACCACGGCCAGCCCCAACGCCGAGAGCGTCCCCACGATGGCCGCCGTACGCGTCCAGGAGATCTCGCGTTCAAGCGCCCGCCGCGAGAAACGATAGACCGCATAAATTGCCCCGGCCAGAATGGCCAGCGAGGTGAACAGGCCAAACGTGCCGTTCCATTCGTTCTCGCGCACCGGCAACTCGCCTGGATGCACTCGCACGCGAATTGTCCGCTCGGTAATCCGATCGCAGTGGACCTCCACCGTCAACGTCGATTCCACCCCCGGCAACACGACCGTCCGCCAGAGATAGCGCCGCGCACCGTGCGTCCCTTCCACCACCGCCGTCTCGAGCTCCGGGTCTCCCCACGCCATACCCGGATATGCTCGCTGCGCTTCGGCTAGGGCTTTCGCCCGGCTCTCGCTCTCCACGGGAATCGGCCCCAGCGGCAGTAACTCGGGCGAAGTATCAAACCCATGCAGCGCTCCGTCGGGCCGCAGCCAGACGGCGACCCACTGCTGCTGACTCGGCGACGTTAGCACCACGCGGATCGTCGTGATCGGCGCCAGGTTGCGGCGCTCCGCCGGGAGGCTGTTCCACATCGGCTCGCGCATCAGAATCTGATGCTCCGCACCCAGGCTGGCACTCACCGCGGTGCTCCAGTTATCCGTCCGCACGCCGATGCTCTGCGCAAACGCATTGGCTCCCCGCAAAGCCTCCGCGTGATCGATGTGCGGCTCGCGCCTCTCCGGCACTGGGAGCAGAAACGCCGTCCAGTAAGCCAAGGGCGCCAGCCCGATCACCAGCAGCCACAGCCACCAACGCTGCAACCCCGGTCCCGCGAATGGCTCGGCGAGCCGCTTCAGCATCGCCTGACCACCATCATCGTGATGTCGTCGAACTGCGGCGCCTCACCCACAAACTCATCGATGCGCCGGAACATGTTGTCCAGAATCTCGTCCACCGTCTGCTCGCGCGCCTCCGTCAGCGCCGCCACCAGACGCTCCATGCCGAACTCCTCGCCTTCCACGTTATTCGCGTCCGGAACTCCATCGGAGTAAATAAAGAGAATGTCCCCCGCGCTCAACTGCACATCGGCCTGCTCGAACGTCCGATTGGCAAACATGCCGATCGGCATGCCCGTCGTCGCCAGTAGCTCCACGCTCCCGTCTGCCCGCAGAATCACCGGATCGTTGTGCCCGCCATTCACGTACTGACCCTTACCCGTCTCCGGATCGTAACGCACAATGAACGCCGTCGCATACTTATTCGGCGGCGTGCTGGCCCACAGTAAGTCGTTCGTCCGCACGGCGATCGACGTAACGTCCACCTCGTGCGCCAGAATCGCTCGCAACGTCGCCTGAATGTTACTCATCAGCAGCGCTGCGCCGATCCCCTTGCCGGAGATATCCGCCACGCAGAGTAAGTGCTCCGGATGATCGCTCGCCTGGCACAGCAAGACATCGTAGTAGTCGCCACCCACCTGACGCGCCTGCCGGTTCCGTGCCGCCAGTTGCGTATGCGGCAAGTCCGGCAGCTTCTTCGGGAAAAGATCGAGCTGGATGGAGGCGGCCAGATTCAATTCCTTCTCGATCTGCTGCTTGGCCAACGTAACCCGGAAGTGCCACGCATTGTCGAACGCCACTGCCGCCTGCGCCACCAACCCCGCTCCGAACTCCTTATCGGACTCCGTATACGGCTTGCCCCCAAACCGCGGACCCAGCACCACCACGCCATTGCATTGATCGCTCGAACGAATCGGAAACAGCAGACTACCGGCCGGCAAATTCACCTGCGCTCGTAGCTCCTCCGGCAACTGACTCTCCAGAAACGCGGGCGCGTCGAGCGCGGTCACCGCTTCCTGCAGCGGATGTCCCGGCTGCAAATCCAGTCCCTTCTCGCGTTCCAATGGCGGCTGCCCCGGCTTCCACGTCAGCACCGCATGTTTGAAAACCGCCCACCGCCCCGCCAGCGTCAGGGTTAACAACTGCGCGATCGCCTCCGGATCCGTCGTCGCCGCTAACCCTCGCACCAGATCCAGCAGCGCGCGCAATTCCTGAATCTTCTGGTCCAGTGACCGGTTGGTCACCACCGTCTGTTCATGCGCCCGCGCATTCTCGATGCTCGTCGCGGCCAAGCCCAACAGCGCGTCCAGAAACTCACTCTCACCCGGTGCCAACTCACCCTTCAACGATGGCCCCGCAAACAAGTAGCCCAGATGTTCGCCAATCGGAAACTGTTGGGTCAACCCCGCGGCCTGCGCCTCTTCCGGCCCGAACCGTTGCCCCTTCTCCGCCGCAATTCCCCGCGCCAGTGCCACCTCAAAATGTCCCGCCCGTTCGATGGCAATCGCCGCTTTGGTCGTCAGCAGCCGGCCCATCGCCGTCCGCAGCAAGTGCTTCAGCAGGTCGTCGAGTTCGAGCGAATTTAAGAGTCGCGCGGACTCCAGCAACGACTCAAGCTTCGCAGCTTCAAACTGGCGTTCCGATCGGGTCTCCATCACAATCACCCAATCTAGCAGGTGGCCGTTGTATATATGGAGCTAGGTGCCCGGGAAATTCCTCAGCTTCGCGCTGGCGCTCACTCTGCTCGGACAAGACGAGGTCGTCTTCCGTTCCGAGTCGCGTTTCATCGCCGTCGATTGCCAGGTCCTCAACGGCGATGCCGCCGTCACCGGACTCCAGCGCGAAGACTTTCTCGTCTTCGACAACAACCAGCCCCAGACGATCTCGAGCTTCGGTCGCGACGATCAGGAGCTCGACGTCATGCTCATGATCGACGCTAGCCAAAGCACCGCGCGCGTTCACGAGAGCATCCAGGCCTCGGCCTCCGCCGCCGTTGCGCAACTCCTGCCCAACGATCGCGTCGGCATGGTCGTGTTCAACGACGAAGCCCGCGTCCTGTTGCCCCTCACCAATGACCGCGCGCTGATTGCCGATCGCGTCGCCAAGATCCCCAAGGGCCGCGGCGGCACTGAATTGAACGAAACCACCCTGCGGACGGCGCAGTACCTCCGCCAGCAGGCGCGCGTTGGCGCCCGTCGCGCCATCGTCATGCTGAGCGATAACCGCGGCTACGAGAACGTCACCAAGAATGAGGTGCGTCAGGCGCTTTGGTCCGGCAACGTCGTATTCAACCTGCTGAAGTTCGTCGCCCTGATCGGCCACGGCCGCGGCGATACGCGTGAGTTCGCCGAAGCCACTGGAGGGGAAGTCCTTCCCTTTCGCTCCGAAGGCGTCCCGCTCGCTGACCTCTTCCAGCGCCTCCGTCAACGCTATTACTTCCTCTACCCTGAGCCGGCCACGAAGGCCGGAGAACTCCACCGCATCCGTGTCGAACTGTCGCCAGAAGCGAAGAAGCGCTTGAAGGACGCGAAGGTGCGCGCACGCACCGGCTACCTCGGCGCCCCTTAGCGATCCACCCGCGCCGCGTCTTCTTGTAACAAAAGCAAAATGTAGAAGCCGAGCAAGAGCAGTAAGTCGAGATCCACCCGCCCCAGCGCGTCTTCGCTCAGAAACACGGCTGCGTGCGGCTTACCTGCTCCGCGCAGTCGAAAGCCAATCAGACCGTCGCCCTCCGGCGTAATCCACTGCCACTCCGTGTTGAAGAAGTTCGTCGACTGAAAGCTCAGATACTGCCCACCCGTGTACTTCAGCGTGCCGCGCTGCCCGGTGAAGTTCGGCTCGTACACCGCCAGTTGCTGCTCGCTATCCGCAAAGCGAACGCTCACGTGGCTCTTCAGCATGCCTTGCCTCTTGAGTGTCCACGCCGCCCGGGCCGTTGTCGCCTTGGCCAGCGAGCCCGCCAGCTTCTGAAATTCGAGTTGCCCGTAGACCCCGTCCGGACCCGCTAACTCGAAATTGCGCGGCACACCTGGCTGTCGCCACTCGAGTTCCGCCACGTCCAGTTGCGCCAGCGACAGCAACTTAACGCACCCGCTTTCGATAGTCTTCGATCTTGGGCATCTGCACAATTCGGCACATCTCGAAGAGCCGCGAATGCGCCCGGCTGCCGATCGCCTCGCTTAGCCCGCGCCGCGTCTGCGGACCGATCGCTGTCTTCTCGATCATGTTACTACCGAAGTCGCTATCCGGTAAATTCGTCGTCGCAATCAGCGGCTTCTGCTGATTGCAACGATGCGTAATGATCGAGGTCACCGTATCTTCCACCCAGTCGCTCACGCGATGAGCTCCCAAGTCATCGAGTAACAGAATTTCTGCCTCCAGCGCCGCCCGATACACCTCTTTGTCCGACTGGCCAGACTGCGGATCATAGCTCGTCCGAATACGGTCCAACAGCGTCTTGTAATCGAAGAAAAGACCTTCAAAGCCCTTGCCGATCAGGATGCGCAACGCCGCCACGGCGAGATGCGTTTTGCCGGTCCCCGGATCGCCCACCAGTAACAACCCGCGTTTGTCCGTCGACGGAAAGTCACGCGCGTAGGAACGTACCACCAGTAGAACGCTCGCCAATGCCCGATTCGCGATCGGATTATCTGCCGGTAGCTTGAAGTTCTCGAAGCTACTTTGCCGATACAGCGGCGGAATGCCGGATACGGCTTCTACTGCTGCTGCCCGGCCTTCCTTCAAGCACTCGCACTTCGACGCGCTCGTCACGCCATCGCGTTCCACGTAAACCCAACCGGAACCATGGCAGCGCGGACACTTCGGATCGGCTGGCATTATTCCAACACCAACAGCGTCTCGCCTGCGGCGACCGTCGCCCCTTCCTTGGTCTTCAGCGTTTTCACCACGCCGGCGCGCGGCGCCTTCATCTCGTTCTGCATCTTCATCGCTTCCACGACCACCAAACCCTGGCCCGCTTCCACCGTCGTCCCTTCGCTCACCAACAACCGGATCACCTTACCCGGCATCGGCGCCTTGATCGTCGCTACGCCCCCGCGCTGGCTGCCGCTCCCATTGGCCGCCCCATTCCGCGGATCGCGTAACTCCACCGAACTTCGCAGGCCCGCCGTTTGCGTCCAGATCTCCCCGTCCGCGGACCGACCCACTCGCACCTCATAACTCCGCCCTTCGATTAAGATGCTGTAAGTGCCCGGCTCCACCTCCACTGCCTGCGCCACCCCCGTCCGTCCCGCCAGCGAGTAAGTCCAGGTGCCCGGCTCGCCGTTGGGCGACAGCTCGAAGTGATCCGTCCCGAGTAAGTACCTCATCGATACAATCCCTCGCTTGCCTGCTTCTTCCACCGCGAGACGGCCGTCGTCTCCGCCGCCCGTGCCACCGGCTTCTCGTTCAACGCCGCGGCAATCGCTTCGGCCAGCGCGCGATCCGCATCTTCCGGGGTAGCTCCTCGCCGCGCGAAGAATCCGTCCAGGAATCCCGTATGTAAGTTCGCCGCGCGAAATTCCGGATCGGCGAGTAAGTCGACGAAGAATCCGATATTGGTCGTGATGCCGGCAATGCAATACTCGCGTAGCGCGCGCGCCATACGATTCGCCGCCAAGTCCCGCGTCTCGGCCCACACCGCCAGCTTCGCCAACAGCGGATCGTACTCCATGGGGACCGTCCATCCGTCATACACGCCCGAATCCAGCCGAATGCCCGGCCCGGACGGCCGCGCCAATTCCTGCATCCGACCCGGCGAAGGCAGAAAGCCCGCATCCGGATCCTCCGCATACACGCGGCACTCCATGGACCACCCGCGCCAGTCGATGTCCTCCTGCCGCAGCGTCAATCGCTCCCCCGCCGCAATTCGCAGCTGCCAATGCACCAGATCGAGTCCCGTCACCAACTCCGTCACCGGATGCTCCACCTGCAGGCGCGTGTTCATCTCGAGGAAATAGAACGCGCCGCTGCGGTCCACCAGAAACTCCACTGTCCCCGCGTTGCTGTAGCCGGCCGCCTGCGCCGCTTTCACCGCCGCCGCGCCCATCGCCTCGCGCATTCCCGGCGTCGCGCTCACCAGCGGAGAAGGGCACTCTTCAATCACCTTCTGATGCCGCCGCTGGATCGAACACTCCCGCTCGCCCAGATGGATCATGTGCCCGTGCTCATCGCCCAGCACCTGAATCTCGATGTGCCGCGGCTCCAGCACCAGTTTTTCGATGTAAACTTCGCTCGACTTGAACGACCGCTCCGCCTCGCTCGCCGCATCGCGCAACGCTGCCGCCAGGTCCTCGGGGCGATCCACGCGCCGCATCCCCTTGCCGCCACCCCCGGCGGCCGCCTTAATTAAGACCGGGTATCCGATTTCCCGCGCGATCCGTGCCGCCTCTTCCGGATTGCTGATGGGCTCCTTCGTTCCGGGCGCCAGCGGCACCCCCGCGTCGCCCGCCAATTGCCGCGCCGCCGTCTTGGAGCCCATCGCCCGAATCGCTTCCGCGCTCGGTCCGATGAACTTGATCCCCGCCGCCCGGCAGGCCTCGGCAAACTCCGCGTTTTCCGAAAGAAAACCGTACCCCGGATGAATCGCCTCCGCCCCATGACGCTTGGCCGCGTCCAGGATCTTGTCGATGCGCAGATAGCTTTCGGTCGAAGGCGCCGGACCCAGGTGCGCCGCCTCGTCCGCTTGCCGAACATGCAGCGCCGCGCGGTCGGCATCGGAGTACACGGCCACGCTTGAGATGCCCATCTCCCTCAAACCGCGGATAATTCTTACGGCGATTTCCCCGCGATTCGCCACCAGGACTTTACGGAACATCGACTTTGAATTTTAGCATTCGCTTCAGGTCCGCGGCCGTTTATGCGACCATGGAAGCAAGAGTTCCCATGCCTGTAAGTCAAAGTGTCCCCAAGAGCGGTGCCTCGGCCAAGGACGCCCTAAAGGAAAAGGGAGTGCGCCTTACAAGACAGCGGCAGATTCTGCTCGACATTCTCAATTCCTCGGCCACCCATTTGGACGCCGAGAACCTCTACCTGCTCGCCCGCGCCAAAGATCCGAAGCTCAATCGCGTCACCGTTTACCGCACCTTGAAAATGCTCAAGAACGGCGGTCTGGTCGACGAGCTCGACCTGATGCACTACGGCGGCGACCAGCATTACTACGAGTCGAAAATGAAGCCGGAGCACGCGCACATCATCTGCCTGCGCTGCGGCCGCGTGGAAGAGTTTTTCGGCGAACCCCTGCAGAAGATCCGCCAGCAAGTAGAGCAGGACTTCGGCTTCCAGATCCTGATCGCCCGGACGGAAGTGGGCGGCTACTGCGCTCTTTGCCGCGCCATTCGCGCGCGCGAAATGCACGATCCGGCCGGGGAAGCCGCCACCGGGAGCTAAATTTGCCAGCGGACCCTTTTCTGCTGGTGGAGCATCCTTCCGGCGGGCGCAGCCGTCACGCCGTTGACCAGTTTCCCTTCGAAATTGGCCGCCAACCGGACAACCAGTTGGTGGTGCGCGATAACCGCATCTCGCGGCGTCACGCTCGCCTCACCCACTCCGACAGTCAATATCTCGTGACGGACCTCGAGTCCCGCTCCGGCGTCTTCGTCAATGGCCAGAAGATCGCCGCCCCCACCCCGCTCAAGTCCGGCGACGTGATCGACTTCGGCGTCGACGACGGCTACCGGCTCACCTTCGCCCTCGAGAACGAAGGCATCGCCCAACTCATGGGCAGTTGGGGTGATCAGGCCCCCGCCACCCCGGGCGCTCAAAACCTCGCCAAGCTCCGCAGTCTCACCGAAGTCGCCCGCGTGCTCCAAAGTGCTCTTTCCACCGATGACGTCTTGGCCGCCGTCGTCGATGCCGGGCTCACCATCACCTCCACCGAACGCGGCTTCTTGCTCCTTCGTGACGGGGACGACCTCAAGATTCGGGTCGCCCGCGATTGCGGCCGCCGCGCCCTCGCCGCCGAAGAACTCCGCGTCCCCACCAAACTCATTCACCGCGCGCTCGCCAGCCGCCGCGACATGCTGACCATGAACTTCGACCCCTACTCGAATTCAGACCCCAGTATGACCGTCGCGCAGCTTGAACTTCGCAGCGTCATCTGCGTTCCCTTGGTCCGTCTGCGATCGTACAGCGGTGGCGTCCCGGATTCCACCCAACTCGGCGACGCGGCGCAGGACACCGTGGGCGTCCTCTATTTGGATAGCCGCGCCACTCACGCCGATCTCTCCGGCGGCAATCGCGAACTGCTCCAGACGCTCGCGCTCGAAGCCTCCACCATCCTCGAAAACGCGCGCCTGCTCGAAGAAGAGCGCAGCAAGCGCAAGCTCGACGAAGAGATGGGCATCGCCCGCGGCATCCAGCAGAGCCTTCTGCCGCGCATTCTCCCCACCGACGAATGGTTCTCCGTCTGCGGTTCGAGCACCCCCGCCGCGCAAGTCGGCGGCGACTACTTCGACGTCCGTCCCGCCGATAACGGCAATTGGTCGATCGTCGTTGCGGACGTCTCCGGCAAGGGCGTCAGTTCAGCGCTCACTGCGGCCTTGCTCCAGGGCATGTTCGTCGCCGCGCATCATCGTCCCGAATCGATGGTCGATCACCTCACGCGCGTCAATCATTTCCTGCTCGAGCGCATGGGCGGCGAGAAGTACGCCACCGTCTTCTACGCCATCCTTCAAGCCGACGGTCTGTTGCACTACGCCAACACCGGCATCTGCCCGCCCGCGCTCGTTCGCCGAGCCGGCGGGATTGAGCGCCTCGAATCGAACGGCATGCCTCTCGGCCTTTTTGAAGAAGCAGCCTACGAAGTCGCCACCACGCAACTCCAGCCCGGTGACGTCATCGTCGCCTTTAGTGACGGCGTCGAAGACTCGCGCAACGCCGCCGGCGATTGCTTCGGCAAAGCGCGGGTTCGCGAAGCGCTCGTCCCCGGCGGCTCTCCCAACCAACTCCACCTGCGCCTCCGCGATGCCGCCATCGACTTCGCCGGCTCCGCTCCCCAGGCCGACGACGTCACCGTTGTCGCTTTCGGGTTCCAGCCGCCCCCTTCCTAGCCTCCGCTAGCGATATTCTTGTTAGCGGTTATGAAGCTCAACCGCCGCCAGTTAGCTCTTCTCGGCACCTCCGCCGCCGCCGCGCAAACCTCCAGCACCGGCCCCAAAGTTACCCACGGCCCCCTGCTGGGCAGCGTCGGCCCCACCGACATCTGGGTCTGGGGACGCACCGAGCGCGCCGGCTCCCTGCGCGTCCGCTACGGCACCAGTCCCACTGCGCTTAATCAAGTCTCCGCCGCCGTCGACACGGACCCCGCCCACGACAACACCGCCTGGATCCATCTCACCGGCCTCGAATCGAACACCCGCTACTTCTACCAACTCGAGGGCGGCGGCAAGCAGGGCACCTTCAAAACTGTACCCTCCGTCGCCGACTATCGCCACCGCGAAACCAATCCGCGTGGCCTGTTCAACTTCACCTTCGCCTTCGGCTCCTGTGCCAACCAAAAGACCGATCCCAAGATTCCCGCCTACACCACCATGAATCGCCAACACGCCTCCAAGGTGCTCTTCAGCATCATGAACGGCGATTGGCTCTACGAAGAGAAGCGCGACTATCCGGCCACCGAGTGGCGCAAGCAGGTCGGCATCACCGAACGCCAAACCCCGCCCATCGTTCAAGTGGCGCCCTCCATCACCGGCGTCTGGGAGAACTACAAGCTCTATCTCGAACGCGGCACCGCCCTCGCCGATTGGCACCGCAACGTTCCCGGCTACTTCACCACCGACGACCACGAAATTCTGAACGACGTCTACGGCACCGGCTCGGCCGGCGTCAAGTCGCGCCAAGCCGTCTTCCGCGACATCTCGCTCCACGCCTGGTATGACTATCTTGCCGGCTCCACGCCCCTCGCCACCCAACAGCCCTTGCACTTCGGCGAAGGCACCCTCGCCGGCGACATCCTCACCAACCCCAAAACCGACTTCACCCGTCTCGACGCCGCCGAAATCACCAACCTGCACGTCCATTGGGGCGGACAGATGGCCGGCCTCGAACCCGAATCCAAGCTCCCCGTCGGCGAAGGCAATCCCAACGCCGGCGTCTACTCCATAACGAAAGTGCTCGACGCCCACCGCCTGCGCATCTCGCCGCCCGCTGTCGAGAAAGGCGCTTGCACGTACTCCATCGGCCGCCATAACTACGCCAAGTTCCGCTGCGGCAACGCCGAAGTTTATTTGCTGGACACGCGCGGCCTGCGCGACATGCACGAGATGCAGAACCCCGGCAAACCCGGTCTCTACATGCTCGGCAAGAAGCAGCACGATTGGCTCAAGGAGTCGATGAAGGCCAGTGACGCGGACTTCTTCTTCATCGCCTCCAGCGTCAATCTGATGATTCCCCACATCGGCTCTCCCGGCTCCACCGATCCCATCGAAGGCAAGGACGACGCCTGGACGGCCTTTACCTGGGAGCGCGAAGAGCTCATCCAATTCTGGGACTCGCTCCGCCGCCCCGTCATCGTCATGACCGGCGATCTGCATAACAGTTGGGCCATCAAAGTCACCGACACCGTCTGGGAGTTCGCCGCCGGCCCGCACAATTCCCAGAACCATCCGCTGGTCAGCGAGGGCAACCGTCCCATCAACGGCCCCTATAACTCGCGCGGCCGCGATTGCGACATCCGCTGGTCCTCCTTCATCCGGCAGGACGTGCCCGCCAAGCTCCGCCACTTCCCGATCTACGCCGTCGCCCAGATCAATAACGTCTACCCCAACCCCGATGCTCAGGGCCGCGAACGTTGGGTCGCTTACCCTCGGCCGCACGTCGTCATCAGTTACTACGATGGCTTCACGGGCGACTTACTCTACGCCGAATCCGTACACGGCAAATAAAGGTGATACCGTATGGGCCATGCGCCCTGCGCGTTTCGTTATCGCCGCTTTGCTGGTGATCACCGCTGTGGCGGCTTACGCCGTCTCGGGCCGGAAAGCCGCGCAGTACGAATACGAAATGCAGAACCCCGCCGAGGATCCGCCCGATAAGGACGTCCCCGGCGAATTCACCTTCGCCCGTCTGCGCTATCGTTCCGTCTCCGGCGGCTGGCGCCGCAGTTCCTGGGGGACGGACTCCAACAAAGCCGAACGCGTCTTCCTCCAAGGCGTCCGCCGCCTCACCCGCATTCACACCCGCTCCGTCGAAGAGATCATCGACGTCGAGGACGACGACATATACAACTGGCCTTGGCTCTACGCCGTCGAGGTCGGCCACTGGAACCTCTCCGAGGCTCACGCCAAGCGCCTGCGCCAGTATCTCGATCGCGGTGGCTTCCTCATGGTCGACGACTTCCACGGTGAAGCCGAGTGGATCAACTTCGAAACCTCCCTCCGCCGTATCTTCCCCGACCGCACCGTCGTCGACCTCGGCGACAACGATCAGGTCTTCCACGTCCTCTACGACCTTGGCCAGCGCTTCCAAGTGCCCGGCCGCCAATACATCCGCAGTGGCCGCACCTACGAGCGTTACGACGGCGCCACCGCCCACTGGCGCGCCGTGCTCGATGATCGCCAACGCGTTCAGGTCCTCATCTGTCACAACTCCGACCTCGGCGACGCCTGGGAATGGGCCGACGATCCCGACTACCCCGAGAACTTCGCCTCGCTCGCCTACCGCATCGGCCTCAACGCTGTCGTCTACTCGCTCACTCACTAAACTAGTGAGTTGATGCAGTCGCTCGCTCAGGCGGAAGCCGCCTTCCAACAAGCCCGACCTCGCCTCTTCGGCATCGCCTACCGGATGCTCGGCAGCGTCGCCGAAGCCGAAGACCTCGTTCAGGACGTCTGGCTCCGCTGGCAAGCCGCCGACCGTTCCGCCGTCCGCGATGCCACCGCCTTTCTCGCCACCACCACCACCCGCCTCGCCATCAACGAGTTGCAGTCCGCTCGCGCGCGCCGCGAAACCTACGTCGGCCCCTGGCTTCCCGAACCCATCGACACCGCCGCCGATCCCCAACTCGGCGCCGAACGCGGCGAAGCCCTTTCGCTCGCCGTCCTGCTCTTGCTCGAGAACCTCACCCCCGCCGAACGCGCCGCCTATGTTCTTCGCGAAGCCTTCGACTACGCCTACGAGCCCATCGCCGACGTCCTCCAAACCAGCGAAGCCAACGCCCGTCAACTCGTTACCCGTGCGCGCCGCCATCTAGCCGAAGGGCGCCGCGCGAATGTCAGCGCCGATAGCCAACGCGAACTCCTCTCCGCCTTCATCGCCGCCGCTCAGCAAGGCGATCTTGCCGGGCTCGAGCGCCTCTTCGCCGCCGACGTGGTCTCCTTCGCCGATGGCGGCGGCTTCGCTCAAGCCGCCCCCCGTCCCGTCGAAGGCCGCCCGACTTTTGCCCGCTTCATGGTCGCCGTCGCGGCTCACTTCTGGCAGGGAGCCAGCTTCACTCCTCTCGAAACCAATGGGCAGCCTTCGGTCCTCATCGAACGCGACGGCCACCTCATCGCCCTGGTCACCCTCGAAGCGTCGGAGCAGGGCATTGAGCGAGTGCTCTGGATGATGAACCCCCACAAACTGCGCGCCCTAAAAAAATCCTGAAGCTGTCACAAACCGCTCGCCTGTCCGGTCCTCCTTAGCAGAGGCGGCCTGCTGGCCGCCTCCGAAAGAAGGAATTTGTCATGAAAATCGTCGTCATCGGTGGCACCGGCTTGATCGGGTCGAACCTCGTCAACCAGTTGCGCGCCCAAGGCCATGAAGTGATCGCTGCTTCGCCGTCCACCGGCATCAATGCCCTCACCGGCGAAGGACTCGCCGCCGCCCTCGCCGGCGCCCACGTCGTCGTCGACGTCTCCAACTCGCCGTCCTTTGAAGATGCGCCCGTCCTCGCCTTCTTCGAAACCTCCACCCGCCACCTCCTCCGTGCGGAAGCCGAAGCCGGCGTCCAGCACCATCTCGCCCTCTCCGTCGTCGGTGCGGACCGGCTCCCCGATAGCGGCTACATGCGCGCCAAAGTCGCCCAGGAGTGCCTCATCCAGGCCGGCCCCATCCCGTACACCATCGTCCGCGCTACGCAGTTCTTCGAGTTCCTCGGTCGCATCGTCGACACCTACACCCAAGGCGACACCGCTCACCTCTCGAACGTTCTTATGCAGCCACTCGCCGCTGCGGACGTCTCCACGGCGCTCGCCGGTTTCGCCGTCGCTCCGCCCCTCAACGGCATGGCCGAACTGGCGGGCCCCGAGCCGATCCGCCTCGACGAACTCGCTCGCCGCCTGCTCTCCGCGAAGCACGATCCCCGGCAAGTCGTCACCGTGCCCAATGGCGGCTACTTCGGTGCCGTCGCCAACGACCAGTCCATCACCCCCGGCCTCAATCCCCACCTCGCTCCCACCACCTTCACCGCCTGGCTCGCGCAAGCCTGACGCTATCCTCGAAGGGATGCGTTCCTTCCGCCACGAACTCCACTTCCAGGTGCCCAGCCGCCGCGCCTATCTCAACATCACCCCCGATGTCGAGAAGGCGCTGGCCGCGAGCGGCATCTCCGAAGGCCTCTGCCTCGTCAACGCCATGCACATCACCGCCAGCGTCTTCATCAACGACGATGAGCCTGGCCTCCTTTCGGACTTCGACAAATGGCTCGAAGGCCTCGCCCCCCACGAACCCCTCCGCCAGTACCGCCACAACAACACCGGCGAAGACAACGCCGACGCTCACCTCAAACGCTCCGTCATGGGGCGCGAAGTCGTCGTCGCCGTCACCAACGGCCAACTCGACTTCGGCCCCTGGGAGCAGATCTTCTATGGCGAGTTCGACGGCCGCCGCCCCAAGCGCGTCCTCATCAAAATCATCGGTGAGTAGCTCGGGCGGTCACGCCCCATTGCAAATTTCTTAAGTCAGCCTTTCCAATCGCTTAACGGCTTTCGTCGAAAAAGCCCGCGCACCCCGCGAGCTATGCTCATACCGGGTAAAGCCACATGAGCCATTCGACACTTCTCGACACTTTGAGCCCGAAGCAGCAATCGGTCCTGCGGAGTTTGGTCGCCGGCCAATCCGTCTCCGCTGCCGCCCGCGAAGCGGGCGTCCACCGCAGCACCGTCCACCTCTGGATCCGTCAGGTTCCCGAGTTCGCCCAGGCGATGCTCTCGCTGCGCCACGAACGCGCCAACCGCGTGGTCGACGACCTCGGCGACCTCGCCGACGCCGCGATCGACACTTTTCGACACATTCTCGCTGACGAATCTGCGTCGGCCACGGTCCGCCTCAAGGCCGCCATGGAGATCGTCAAGCTCGTCGAGGCCCAGCGCCCCGCTGTCTTCGCGCCGGACGACCGTTTCATGGAGCAGCTTCACTCCGACCTCGAGCTTCATGACGTCGCCGCGCGCGTTTCTGTTCCCGCGCCGGCGCCTCCCCGCACGCCCGTTCGCAATGCCCCCTGTCCCTGCGGCAGCCGCGTGAAATACAAGCGCTGCTGCGGCGCGCCGGCTCCCGCCGCCAAAGCCGCATAGCCCATCTGGTATCGTGTTCCTTTCGCCATGAAAACCACGCTTTGCCTCGCCCTCGCCGTATCCGTCTCGCTCTCGCGCGCCTTCGCGCAGGCCGTCCCGGATCCCGCTTTCTCCACCGAGCGCCTTTCGCGCATTGACCGCCTGCTCGAGCGCTACACCAACGAGAACAAGATCGCCGGTGCCGTCGCCCTCGTCCTCCACGACGGCAAACCCGTCTACGAACGCGCCGTAGGCTGGGCCGACAAAGAGAGCGGTCGCCGCATGACCGTCAACACCATCTTCCGCATCGCCTCGCAAACCAAGGCCATCACCAGCGCCGCCGTCATGGCCCTCGTCGAAGAAGGCAAGATCGGCCTCAAAGAGCCCGTCGGCAACTTCATCCCCTCGTTTAAACGCACCTTCGTTGCCGTCGAAGATGGCTCTGGCATCATCCGCATCCCCGCCAAACGCGCCATCACCATTCAGGACCTGCTCACCCATACGGCCGGCATCTCCTACGGCACGCAGAAGCACGTTGCGAGTATTTACGAAGCCAAAGGACTCGGCCCCGCCGCCGGCAACGGCTGGTACACCGCCGACAAGAACGAGCCCATCTGCGAAACCATGGAGCGCCTGGGCACCTTGCCCTTCGTCTCGCATCCCGGTGAAGCCTACGTCTACGGCTACAACACCGACATTCTGGGCTGCGTGGTCGAGAAAGCTTCCGGCCTGCCGCTCGATGAGTTCATCCGCACCCGCATCACCGGCCCCGTCGGGATGAAAGATACTCGCTTCTTCCTTCCCGCCGGCGACGCGGGCCGCTTAGCGGCTGTGTATTCCAGTGGCCCCGATGGCGCCATCGTCCGCGCGCCGGAGGGCTCCAAAGGTCAAGGCTCCTACGTTGACGGACCCCGCAAGAGCTTTGCTGGCGGCGCTGGCCTCACCTCCACCGCTCACGATTACGCGCGCTTCCTCGAGATGATTCGCAACGGCGGCGCCGTCTACTCGCTCGGCAAAGAAACTGCCCGCATCCTCTCGCCGCGCGCCGTCGAGTTGATGACCACCAATCAGTCCGGTACGCTGCACTCGAACACTGGGCTCGGCTTCGGGCTAGGCTTTGAAACGGTCGATCGCTATGGCGCCAACGGCATGGCCGGCGTCGGCGCCTTCGGCTGGGGCGGCGCCTACGGCACCATCTACCAGGTGGATCGTCAAAGCCGCACCACGCTCGTCCTGATGCTGCAACTCATGCCCAACGCCACCGACATTCAGACGAAGTTCTTCACCCTTGTCTATCAGGCGCTGGTGAAGCCCTAGGCCAGAATTCGCTCCACCACATTGCCATGCACGTCCGTCAACCGGAAGTGCCGCCCCTGGTACTTGTAAGTCAGCCGCTTGTGGTCCACGCCCAGGCAATGCAGAATCGTCGCCTGTAAGTCATGGACGTGGACCGGATCCTTGGTGATGTTATACGAGAAGTCGTCTGTCTCACCGATCACCTGGCCGCCCTTGATCCCGCCGCCGGCCAGCCACATCGCAAAGTTCCGCGGATGATGGTCACGCCCGTAGTTGGTTTCCGATAGCTTGCCCTGGCAGTAAACCGTACGGCCAAACTCGCCGCCCCACACGATCAAGGTATCGTCGAGCAGCCCCCGCTGCTTCAGATCGGTCACCAGCGCTGCGCTCGGCTGATCCGTGCCCCGGCATTGTAATGCCAGGTCACGCGGCAGGTCGCCGTGCTGATCCCAGCCCCGATGATAGAGCTGCACGAACCGTACATTGCGCTCCAGCAGCCGCCGCGCCAGTAAGCAATTCGCCGCGTAAGTTCCGGGCTTGCGCGCGTTCGGCCCGTATAAGTCGAACGTGCTCTCCGGCTCCTTCGACAAGTCCATCAGGTCCGGCACCGACGTCTGCATGCGATACGCCATCTCGTATTGCGCAATGCGCGTCTCGATCTCGGGATCGGCGTAAGCCTGATGCTTCAGATGATTGAGCTTCGCCACCGCATCGAGCATTTGCCGCCGCGTGTTCTTGTCCACGCCGGGAGGATCGCTCAGATAGAGCACCGGGTCGCCGCCCGAACGGAACTTCACGCCCTGATGCGACGAGGGCAAAAAGCCATTGCCCCACAAGCGCGAGAAGAGCGGCTGGTCATTGTTGATCGCATTGGCCTGTGAGATCAGCACCACATAGGCCGGCAGGTTATCGTTTTCCGAGCCCAAGCCATAACTTACCCACGCGCCCATCGACGGGCGCCCCGGCTGCTGCGAGCCGGACTGGATAAAGGTAATCGCCGGGTCATGGTTGATTGCGTCCGTGTTCATCGACTTGATGACACACAGTTGGTCAATCACCTTCGACGTGTGCGGAATCAGCTCGCTGAGCCACGCGCCCTGCTGGCCGTGTTGCGCGAACTTGAAGACGGTCGAAGCCACCGGGAAGGTCGCCTGACCCGAGGTCATGCCCGTAATGCGCTGACCCATCCGCACCGACCCCGGTAAGTCCACGCCCTGATACTTCGACATCTGCGGCTTGTAATCGAATAAGTCGATCTGCGACGGGCCGCCCGATTGATGCAGAAATAGCACCCGTTTCGCCCGCGGCTTATGATGCGGCATACCCGGCAAGCCCATACTGCCTTGCGCGTCCCGCTCGAGCAGCGAAGCGAGCGCCGCCGTGCCGATACCCTTTGACGTTAAGGAGAAGAAGTGCCGGCGAGTCTGTGACAGTCGAATCAAATCTTCCATGCGGCTATTCCTTCGTAATCGTCTCGTCTAAGTTCAGAATCACGCTCATCGCCATCGTCCAGGCCGCGAGTTCCGCCGGATCGACCGGCGCCACTTTGCTCTCGCCGACCGACACCAGCTTCTTGGCTTCCTCCGGCTGACTGCGGTAATCGGCCAGCTTCTGCTTCGCCAGCGCGGCGATCGTCTTACTCTCCTCCGCCTGCGGTTGACGGGCCAGCGCCAGGACGAACGCCCGGTCGATCCGCTTCGCCGGGTTCGGACCGGCCTCGCGGATTACGCGCTGCGCCAATACTCGCGCGGCCTCGATGTAAGTGGTGTCGTTCAGTAACGCCAGCGCCTGCAACGGTGTGTTGGTCACCGCCCGGCGCGCGACGCATTTCTCGCGATCCGGCGCATCGAACGTGGAAAGCGTTGAAGGCGGCATCGTTCGCTTCCAGAACGTGTACATGGAGCGGCGGTACAAGTCGTCGCCATGCGACTGCTGATACACCTGCGCCGTGAACTCGGCGCCGAACGCCAGTTCTTCCCACAGGCCCGGCGGCTGATATGGCAGGACGCTCTGCCCGCCGATCTTCGGATTCATCAGCCCGCTCGCCGAGAGCATCGTGTCGCGGATCATCTCCGCGGGCAGCCGAACGCGGGGTCCGCGCGCCAGCAACCGATTCTCCGGATCATGTTCGCGGGCCGCCGGCGTGGCCTGCGACGATTGCCGGTAAGTGGCCGACATGACGATCTGCTTGTGTAAGGCTTTGGTGTTCCAGCCAGTGCGGACATACTCGGTTGCCAGCCAGTCCAGTAACTCGGGATGCGTCGGCGGTTCGCCCTGGGAGCCGAAGTCTTCGCTGGTCTTCACCAAGCCTTGCCCGAAATACATCTGCCAGTAACGGTTCACCGCCACGCGCGCCGTCAGCGGATGTTCCGGGCTCACGAGCCACTGGGCCAGGGTCAGGCGATTGGCCGGAGCGCCTGCGGGCAGGGGCGGCATGCTGCTCGGCACCCCGGGCGTGACTTTCTCCACGTGGTTGCGATAGTCGCCGCGCCCGAGCAAGAAGGTATCGCGCGGCTTCTCGCTTTCTTTCATCACCATGACGGTTTCAATCGTCCAGCTCAGGTCGTCCTTCTCGCGCCGGAGGGCGAGTAACTCGGTTTGTAATTTACGATGCTCTTCGGGCGCCGCGTTCGCCAGATACCAGTCGCGCAGGGCGGTCTCCTGTTCTTTGGAGCGGTTCACTGACTTCAGATGCTCGGCCAGCGGCACCTCTTCCTTCAAGGTGCGGATCTCGCCCGCGGTGAGTTCGCGGTCATAGAAGCGCAGATCGTCCACGCGTCCGCGCAGCCGTTCCGCCTCGATCCGGCCGCCCAGGGTCACCGGACCCTCGATCTCGGCGAACGGCTTGGTGAGCGTGTTCTTGACGACTTCGAACTCGACCGGCTCGCCGTTCCAGTAGACCTTGTCGGCGGTGAACGCCAGGTGCATCCAAAGGTCGCCGCCGCCGCGCACCAGCACCGGATTCTTCATCCGGGCTTCCCACACGCGGTCCGGCCACTGCTCCACTTTGCGGATCACGATGCGCGCCCTCTGCTGCATCCGCGGCACCGCAAAGGGATCGTCGAGTTCGATCGACCATCCCCGCCGGTCGCGGTCGGTGCGGAACAGGATCCCGTTCTTGAACGTCCGCGCCCGCGTCTGGAACCACAGTGAGATCGTCTTCACCGGCCCCGTCGCACTGGGGAACGGGAGCGCGGCCAGTTCTACTTCGCTGCGCCCAGCGAGTTCGGCCGTGCGGTTGCCGGCGTAAGAAGGCACATAGGAGAACTCGTCCTTGAGCGAGACGCCGTGGCGGTAATGGCCGCTCGAATCGGTGAGCGAGCCATCCATCTCGTAGTGAGCAAGGAGCCCCTTGCGTGGGTCTGCGGCGAACTTCGCCGTCTTCTGCCACTTCAGATAAGCGTCCTTGACGGCCTGCGCTTCGAGCGCCTTCTCGACTTCGGGCAAGCGCGTCTTGACGTAAGCGTCTCGCTCAGCCTGGGTGGGCGTGGGCAAGGGGAGCACCGGTTCGGCGTTGCCGCGCGTGCCATCCAGACCCTTCTCGGGAATCGTATTGAAGAAGGCCGCAAAGCGATAGAAGTCGCGTTGGCTAATCGGGTCGTACTTATGGTCGTGGCAGCGCGCGCAGCCCATCGTCATTCCCATGAAGACGGTAGCGGCCGTATCCACGCGGTCGACGACATACTCGTTCTGATACTCCTCGGGGATCGCCCCGCCCTCGAAGTTGATCATGTGGTTGCGCTGAAAGCCGGTGGCCAGAATCTGCTTCGTGGTCGGCTTGGGCAGTAAGTCGCCGGCGAGTTGCTCGATCACGAACTCGTTGAAGGGCTGATTCTGATTGAACGAATCGATTACCCATTCGCGCCAGCGCCACATGTCGCGGTGCGAGTCGATGTGATAGCCGTGCGTGTCGGCGTAGCGCGCCAGGTCGAGCCACTGCATGGCCTGCCGCTCGCCGTAGCGCGGCGATGCGAGCAGGCGGTCCACCTGCTTCTCGTAAGCCTGCGGGGACCTGTCGTTCAGGAACGCTTGCAGTTCTTCGGGCGCCGGCGGCAACCCGGTGAGGTCATAGGAGAGGCGCCGCAGCAAGGTGCCCTTCGCCGCTTCCGGTGCAAGCTTCATGCCTTCTTTATTCAGCCGTGCGACCACGAACTTGTCGATGGCGGTGGGCGCGTTCACGGCCGGTTCTGCTGGGCGCTTGGGTGGCAC
This sequence comes from Bryobacteraceae bacterium, assembly GCA_965229305.1. Classification (GTDB taxonomy): domain Bacteria; phylum Acidobacteriota; class Terriglobia; order Bryobacterales; family Bryobacteraceae; genus JALHNI01. The sequence continues at coordinate 28,282 of CBDDIZ010000034.1, forward strand.
GTACGACCAATGCAGGTCCCAACTCGCGCCGTTGCCGATCCACTGCTTGAGCGCCTCGATTTGCGGCGCCGTCAACGGCGGACCGTCGGGGGGCATGCGGCCCTTCTCGGCCGTGACCCGTTTCAGCAAACGGCTGCCTGCGGCATCGCCGGCCACGATTAGGCCTTTGCGCGAGAAGGCGCCTTCCTTGGTGTCGAGCCGCAGTCCGGCTTTGCGCGACTTCTCGTCAGGCCCGTGGCAGGTGAAACAACGGTCCGAGAGAATCGGCCGGATGTCGCGGTTGAAGTCGATCTTGGCTGGCGCGGCCGCCAGCAACAGAGGGGCGATGAAAAACGCGGCGACAAGCATCTGAGCCAAGTTTAAACCCTTCGCTCGGCGAATGACAGGCAGCGGTGGTGTACACTCCTAGGGAAGGCGTACACAAGCGGGTTCCCGTAGTGTTACGCGGGTCGTGCCGGTTCTTCGCACGACGGCGGCCTCTGTCGCCCGTTTCCCCCCACAAGCTTATTGATTTCGGATCCTCGTTTCGCATCCGAGAGGAGTGCGCATGATGATTCCGGCTCGCGCCGAACTTGCGGCGTCGCAGAGTTACCATCTCAGAACTTTGCGCCGCTATCTCTCGAATCCACCGTGGCTGCTGATGTACCTGCTGGGCCGTTTCGAAATGGTTCGCCGGGTGGTGACGACGGCTGTTCGGTGGACCCGCCCGGCGAGGCAACGCAGCACCCGGCCCACGCTGTTTCCCGATCTCCGATTGGATGAGGCCTTGGCCGCGGTCCGGCGTGACGGCTACTTCGGCCCGTTGCGCTTGCCTCCCGAGACTCTGCACGCCATCAGCGAGTTCGCCGCCACGCATGACTGCCATCCTGACCGTGACCCCGACGTCCGCTTCCGCCTCGCCCAGAGGACCGAAGCCGAGCGCCGATTGGGCCAGCCCATTCTGCTGGCCCGCTATTCGAACACCGCCGAGCACTGCCCGGCCATCGCTCAGTTGCAGAACGATCCCTTGCTGGAAGAAATGGCCTCGCGCTACATCGGGGCGCCGGCGCGGCACATCGGGAATCGCTTGTGGTGGAGCTTCGCGCGCGAATCGACCGCGGAGGAGCAACTGCGTTCGGGTCAGGCCTACCACTGGGATCACGACGACTACCGCACGTTCACCGTGTTCTTCTACATCACTGAGGTCGATCGGACCGCCGGGCCGCATGTGCTGGTGCGGGGCAGCCATCGGCAGAAGCCGCTTCGTTGGCTGTGGTCGTTCTTCAAGGCGCGCTCTGAAGACCAGGTGCTGGGACGCTATGGCCGCGAGAACGAAGTGACGCTCTGCGGCCCGGCCGGCTTCGGCTTTGTGGAGGACTTACTCTGCTTCCACAAAGGACTGGCCCCCGAACGCAAGGATCGCCTACTGCTGCAGATTCGCTACGGCCTCTTCGACTACGGGAACGCGCACGACCGTGTACCTGAGGCGCGGCCTCGCGTGGTGGCAGCCCAAGCTTAAGCAAAGTGGTCGAGGGTGACGACGGCGTACGGGCCGAGGGGCAGGTCTAGCGTGGCTTCCGTATTGACAATGGTCCGGGCGGGGCGGCGGAACTTGGGTGGCTGCTGCGTGGCGATGGCGTAGGTGCGATCGTCGAGCGTGCGGACGGAGAGCCGTCCGGTGGCCGGCAAGCGGACGATGCGTGGCGTGGGAGTGAGATTCGCCACCAACGTGCGGCGGCGCGCGCCGAGCTTGAGCGATAAGCCCAACGCTTCGAGGGGCGAGTTCGAGGCTAACTCCTGGTAACTACCGCCCACGAACTCGGCTAAGTCCGCAAACACATGATAGAGGGCGAAGACTTGGTTCTCGTCGAGTAAGCCGCTGGGTCCGTGAGTGTTGTAGTAAGTTACCGAGCTGACGCCGGCTTCACTAAGATACTTTGCACTCCCCAACGTCCAAGCGGCGGCGAACAGTGAACGCTGGCGGTCGTCAACGGGCGGCTTGGTGTCCGTGGGCTGGCGCTGCTGCGGATTGAAGCGAGGCTTGAGCGTCACGGGCGTCACGGCGATGGGCTTGGTGCCACAGAACTGTTTCGCCGAGCGCACAGTGTCACCTTGGGGGGAGAGATTCTCGATGAGACTGGCGTTGTCGAAAGCGTGCACCTGTGGATTTACTGAGTAAGCAACGCAATCGAGCGAAGTCAGGGTGGGCCGGTCGCGGTTGAGTTCGGTGAAGTACTGATTGGTGCCCGAGCCGACGACGCCGGGCAGGATCTGGCGGGCGAGGGCGACGACTTCGGGAGGGGTGGCGGGCTGTCCGGCGCGGAAGACGAGCCAGCGCGCGAGGGGCGCCTTGAGGTCTGCGGCTTGCTTGGCGATGGCGCGTAATTCGGGTTCGGGTTGGGGACCGAGTTCGAGTGCGACCTCGAGTTTGGTGCCCGTGACGCGCGCTTCCTGGGCAGCACGCGCGAACAGACCTCGATACTGGCCGAGGTGATCGAACTCGAGGTCCACGCGTAGGTGAGCGGGCTTGACCGCGGCGAGAAGCGCCGCTCGCGGAGTTGGCAGGATGAGTTGGTCCTTCGGCAGGCCGAAGCCGATGGCTGGTAGTTTGCCGGTGGCAGGGCCCGAGGTCAGTTCCACGTAGGAGCGGCGACGAAAGCGGGCGGGGGTGCCCTTCGGCTTCATCTTCACGATGACGGACTGCTCGATGCGCGTGCCTTGCTGTACTTCGACAGGGAAGGGCAGGGCGAGCGGCGTGCAGTAAGTCTTGTAGTTGCCGTCGGTCCAATTGCGATGGTCTTCCATCTCGAAGATGTCGCCGGCGAAGCGGACTTCCACTTCGCTGCGATCGGGCAGGCGGTGGGAGACGGCGCGCAAGTTCAACAAGGGCTGATGGGGCGCGATGAAGTCAGGGAAGCGGCCCTGGGTGACGGTGCCGTTGGCTTGTTCGGCGGTGCAGGGTTGGCCGGCGCACTCGGTGAGCGGGTGGAGGACGCAGAAACCGATCCGGTTGCGCTGGAAGGTGCTGCGGGCCTGGCCCTTGAAGTCGAAGCGCAGGGTGCCGGAGGCTTCGCCTTTCACGGTGCCGTGCCAAGCGAAGTCGATGTTGCCTTGGCGGCAGGCGACGTCGAAGTCGAGTTGGAAGCCGTCGGGCGAGGTGACGGTTTTGAGGTTGGAGACTTGAGGCGCGACGGTGCCCCAGTTCTCGTCGCGTACGGCGGCGTAGATGCCGCGGAGCACTTCATGCTCGCCGAAGCGCAGATAGCGGACGAAGCCCAGAGCGGGTTCAAACAGCAGCGTCAGGGCGCCGGCCTGTAACTCGAGTGGGGCCGGCGGCAATTCCGGGCGCCCGGTGAGGACCAGCGGGTCCTGGGCCTGGAGGGTGAACGGAAGGGCGAGCAGTTCGCGTCGGCGCATCCGTCCGTTGTATCACCACAGGTAGTCTTTCGCTTCGGTGCGCCGCTCGTGGCCATCGAGCACGTGGACGACGCGGACCTTCTTAAGCTTGGTGGGATTGAGCTGGCCAATGGGGAGATAGATCAGCTTACGGCCTAACTGGGCAGCGATGGAGCGGAAGACGGTGCGAGGCGGCTTGGAGGCCACATAGACGACGTGGCGGTCGACAGAGTAGTCGAGGGCGGCCATCAGGAGGCGTTCGCTCTTGGTTTCGGCGAAGTCGTAGTCGGGGTCGGCCCAGACGTCGAACATGCGGCCGGCGGGCAACGTCATCAGAAAGCCGCCATACTCGGCGCGGCCGATGCCCGGACCGACTAAGTGCTCAAACGGATGCGTGGCATAGAAGGCCATGTCGCTTTCGTTCTGATGCTCGCCGAGCCAGGTGGTCATGTAGTTGTAGCGGCCTTCGGGGTCTTCGTCGAAGATGACGACAACGGCGCCGACGTCGCCCGGGGCGCGGCGCGTCTCGCGCACGTATAACTGCTTTTCGTGCCAGTGGCGGATGGTTTCGCGGAGGTCGATGCCATCGAGCAGGCTGCTGGTGAAGGGGACGACGCGTTCGCTCTCATCGGCGAGCATGCGCTTGGCTTTGGCCTTGAGGAAGCGTCCGTAGGATTCGATGACGAGGTCCTCGGGCGGGTAAGAGCAGATGGAGTTGCCGTTGAGTTCCTTGGCCCACTCGCCTGGGCGGCTCTCCTTCTTGCGCATCTTGAGGTTGGCCGGGCGGCGCTGCTTGGCGCGCGGCAGACGGCGGCGCAAGCGGACCTTGCGCGTGTTGATCCAGATCTCGCTGGCGGCCAGGTTGATGGTTTCGAGGTCGGTCTCTTCGCGCTGCGGCGGATAGTGGTTGGCCATGTTCCACACCTCCCACGCGTAGTTGTCATCCACGATGGAGCGCGCGGCGACGGTCAGTTCAAACAGGCTCGCGACTAAGTAGCCGCTAACGGCGGCGAGGTTGCGCGTGTAGCGGGCGAGATAACGGCGGTGCCAGTGTTCAACCTTGTCGCCGGTGTTTTTGGCATACGCGACTTCGGCTTCGCGGAAGAGCTCTAACTGGGTGCGACCGCGGTCGAGCGGCGCTAACTTCGTGCGGCGTTGCTCGTACTGGTATTGGAGATAGGGGTACTCGACGCAGACTTCGGCGAGGCAATCAGGATGCGGGTGGACGAGGGTGACCGGTGGAACGCTGCGGCGGCGTTCGGGGGGCGGCTGCGGCTGCTCCATCGCGTCGAGGACAGGATCGAGTAAGTTCAGCGAAAGAACGATGAGCGTCTTGGCGAACGGGTCCGCGCCTTGTAACTTCCAGGCGAGGCGCGAGGCGTGTAACTCGGTCTCGTCGTTGCGGGGCTGAGGTTCAAGGCGATAGAGCTCGAGGTAACGGTGGAGGCCGAGATACTGGATGGCGTGCGGGTCCGGATAGTCGTCGGGTAAGTGGGGGCGCTCGCCGATGGCGGGATCGATGAAGACGACCTGCGCGCCGATCTCACGCGCGGTGCGGACGGCTTCGGCAAAGGGATCGGTGGGCTCGACGATGACGTAGATGCTGTGCTCTTCGTCGAGTTCGTCGGGGTAGACGATGGCGGACATGCGCGGGAGGCGGTCGACGGCGTCGAGAAAGGCCTGCTCGAGGGTGACGGGCAGTTCGACGGCAACGACGGCGGGGCGCTCGGCGAGCAGACGCTCCCGCACGGCGGCGGCAAACTCGGCGCGGCCGGGGGCGACGGGGAAGTAAGTGAAGGCCCCGCGCTGCAGACTGCCGAAGTCGAAAGCGCCGGAGTTACTTGGATCGCTGGCGGACATAGCGCAAGGCCTCATCACCGAGGATTTCGTGAATCGAAAGCTCGAGGGCAATGCGCTCATCGAGCGGCGAAGCGGCGGCACGCTTGAGCTTCATGGCGTAACGCGCCACGTTGATGCCGTCGCGCACGGTGTAACGCTCCTCAGCGGCGTGAGCCTGCTGCAGAAAGTCCGTGACGTATTCGAGGACGTAAGCTTCGGCGAAGGGCAGGTTCTCGCGGAGGATAGCGAGCTCTTCGTCGCGCTCGGGGAAATCGATCAGGATTTGCGGCTGCAGACGCGAGTGGATGTACTCGGGCAGGTCGAAGGTGGAGGCGTCGTCGTTCATGGTGGCGACGATGCGGAAGTTCGGATGCGCCTTGATCTTGACGCCGGCGACGATGCTTTCGACGTAGCGGCGGTTGTCGAGCAGCGGGGCGAGCGAGGCCCAGCTTTTTTCGCTCATGCGGTTGCCTTCATCGAGAATGCAAACGCCGCCGCGAATCATGGCGCTGACCAATGGCGAGGCGACGTAGCGGAGTTGACCGGCGCCTTCGATGACGGGGGTGACGATGAGGTCTTCGGGCCGGGTGTCGACGGTGGCCTGCATGATGTAGACCTCGCGCTCGAGGCTTTCGGCGGCCGCATAGGCGAGGGTGGTTTTGCCGACGCCGGGCTTGCCCACCAGGCGAGGGTTCATCGGTAAGTCGGCGTCGTGAATCACGAGCCAGGCAGCGAGAAGCTGCCGCAAGCTTTCATCCTGCCCGACCCATTTGACGTTGATTTCGTCGGGGTGAGCGAGGTGGAGGGTAATGCCATCCAGAATTACGGTCATGGTTTCGTTTCCGCCTCTTCGATGTGGATCGGGCCGAGTTCGGCCAGGGCTTCGCGCAACTGAGCGGCATCCCCGACGGCCACAATTTGAAGACGGGCCGGATCGAGATAGCGTTGAGCGACGCGGAGGACGTCGTCGGCGGTGACGGCGGCCAGATGCGCGGGGTATTGATCCCAGTAGTCGGCGGGGAAGCGGTAGCGATACCGGTCCGCCGCATATTGCATGATGCGGGAAGGTTGTTCGAGGGAGAGGGCGAAGCTGGCGACGATGGAGCGCTTGGCTTCTTCGAGTTCGCTGGCGGGGACGGGCTCATGGCGCAGACGCTCGATTTCGCGCAGGATTTCGCGCATGGCGTCGGCGCTGGCGTCGGCCTTCAGGTCGCCGCTGATCTGCCAGGGGCCGGTTTGGCGGCGGGCTTGCAGTTGGCTGTAAATGCCGTAGGTGTAGCCTTTGGCTTCGCGGAGATTGAGGAACAGGCGGCCGGAACTGCCGCCGCCGAGGACACGGTTGGCGATGGTGAGGGCGAAGTAGTCCTCGTGGCGGCGGTCAATTGCGAGGTTGCCGAGGCGGAGGGTAGTTTGCACGCTGCCGGGCCGGTTGACGACGAGGATGCGGCGTTCGGCGGCGGCTTCGGGGACAGGAGCCAAGGCGGGCTCAAAGGCCATGCGCGTCCAGACGAAGGAGAGCAGCTTGATCTTCGAGAGCAAAGACTGAGTGTCGACGTCGCCGGCGATGGTGAGGATCGCGTTCTGGGGCGCGTAACGTTCGCGATGCCACTTCACCAGTTGGGCGCGGGTGAGTTGGCTGAGCGATTGGACCGTGGGTCCTTCGACGGCGAGCGGGTGCGCGCCGTACAAAGCCGAGCCGAAGCGGGAAGACACCAGGTAGTCGGGCGACATCAGCATCTGCGGAATGGCGGAGAGTTCGCGCTCGCGCAGACGGTTCACTTCTTCTTCGGGGAAGGTGGGGTTCACCAGGACGTCGGCCGTGGTGCGCAGGGCCTTCTCGAAGGTGTCCTTAAGGGCGGTGAGTTGCAGCGACGTGGACTCGCCGCCGTATGAGGCGTGGATCTGCAGCGTGGCGCCCAGCCGTTCGATTTCTTCGGCGAGTTGGCGGCCGGTTTTGGACTTGGTGCCTTTGTTGAGTAACTGGGCGGTGAAGTTCGCGACGCCGGCTTCGGCGAGCGGGACAAACTGTTCGCCGGCGCCGTAGATGGTGAGTTCGGCAGTGACCACGGGCGTGCGATGGTCCTCGAGGATCATCACGGTGAGGCCGTTCTCGATGCGGGTTTCGAAAGGCTTGGGCAGAGAGACGCGCAGGGTGTCGGGCGACACGGGCGCGCGATTTTTCCGCTCGACTTGCGAGAGCGGAGTGTCTTTATCGTTGGCGGAATCTTGAGCGAGTGACATGAGGATCAGAAGGAGGGCGGCGGACACGGTCAGGCAGCCTCTTCGCGGGTAGCGGGGGGCGGCGTGGTGACCAGGGTACGGCGGCGAGCGGGTGCAAGGTAAAGCTGAGCGACTCGCTGCAGATCCTCGAGCGTGACTTGATCGAAGAGATCAAGACGCCGGTTGATGAAGTCGGGGTTCTGGTAGAAGACGGAGTAGATGGCGAGCAGGTTCGCGCGCGCGGTGCTGCTGAGGAGATGTTGAGCGGTTTGGCGGCGGAGGGTGAGCTTGGCTTTTTCGAGTTCCCAGGGATCGATGGGGGTATCGCGGACGCGGTCGATTTCGCGGAGGAGCGCGGCTTCGGCGCGATCGGCGTCGGGAGCGAAGGCGGCGACGACGAGCATGCCGGGGCCGCGTCGTTCCTGGACGAAGGCACCGGCGGAGAGCGCGTCCTGCTGGAGGACGACTTCCTGATAGAGGCGGGAGGAGTGGCCGCCGGAGAGGATCATGGTGAGGAGTTGAAGGGCGTGGAAGTCCGGGTGATTGGCGGCGGGTATCTGGACGGCGATGTCGATGCGGTTGAGGCGGGCGAGCGAGTCTTCGACGACGCGGCGGCGCTCGGCAGTGGAGGTCGGTTCGGAGACGTCGGGCGCGGGGGGGCGCTCGCCGCGGGGGATGTCGCCGAAGTGGTGCTCGACGCGGGCGAGAGCTTGGGCGGGGTCGATGTCGCCGACGATGGCGAGGACGCAGTTGTTCGGCCGGTAATACTGGCTGTGGAAATTGACGGCTTGTTCGAAGGTGAAGGCTTCGAGGTCGGCGAGCGAGCCGATGGTGGAGTGGGCGTTGGCGAAGTTATCGAAGACGAGTTCGGGCAGGATTTCCGAGGAACGGCCGTAAGGGCGGTTGTCGTAATTCTGGCGGCGCTCTTCGATGACGGTGCCGCGTTGGTTTTCGAAGTTCGCGGCGGTGACGGCGAGCGAACGCATGCGGTCGGCTTCGAGGAAGAGGGCCAACTCGAGCTGGTTGGCGGGGACCGTCTCGTAGTAATTGGTGCGCTCGGAACTGGTGGTGCCGTTCATCGAGCCGCCGTTGTTCTGGATGAGCAGGAAGTGCTCGCCCTTGCCGACGTTCTCCGAGCCTTGGAACATCATGTGCTCGAACAGGTGGGCGAAGCCACTTTCGCCGGGCCGTTCGTCGCGGGAGCCGACGTCGTAAGCCAGGGAGATCGAGACGGTGGGGGCGTGATGGTCCTCAGCGAGAATCACGCGCAGGCCATTGGCGAGCTGGTGCTCGGTGAAACTCACCAGCGAGGTTGATTGGGCGATACCCATTGCCTTTCAGTCTAGCGGACCGGAGGCAGTTTACTTGAACAGGGCGCAGGCGGCGCGGCTTTCCTTGGTGAGTTCGACCTCCGCGGCGATGACGCCGAAGGAGGACCAGTTGGAATCGCGCGAGAGTTTGCGGAGGAGCGTGCAGCCTTCGCCGACGCGGCCGTCGAGGAGCTTGTGGAGCGCGACGGCCGAGGCGGCGTTGGTGTAGGCGATGCCGGTGGCTTCGAGCAGTTCCTTTTCGGAGAGCTTGCCCTGGAAGTAGCGGAGATCGCGGTAATTGGACTCGTTCGAGCGGAGCAGGACACCGTCCTTAATGGTGGTGAGGAGTTCCTTGGCTTCACCGCTGCGGCCGGCGCGGCGGAGCGAGCGGTAGTGCCAGTCCGCAAGGCCCATCAGGTATTCGGGCGTCTGGGGCAGGGTGGCGCAGCCGACCATGTTGGCGGGCAAGGACTTGGCGAACTCGTCGGGCTTGCCGGCCTGGTTCACGCAGCGGGCGAGTTCGTTGGCGGCGTCGCCGTAGCGCTGGGAGAAGTAATAGGCGAGGCCGAGGTAGAAAGAGGCTTCGAAGGACGAAGGGGCGAGCGAGCGGGCTTTTTCGAGGTCGGTGATGGCGAGGTCGAATTTGCGAAGGGAGAGGTAGCGGTGACCGCGCCAGCGGTAGGGGCGGGGATCGTTGGGGAAGGCCTGAATGGCCTTGGTGTAGAGGGGGATGGAGGAACTGAACTGGAGGTAGGCGTCGCGGACCTGGCCGGCTTTGAGAAGCAGTTCGATTTTGCCGGGGGTTTTGGCGAGGTCGGCATCGGCGGCAGCGATTTTGCCGTCGTTGTCTTTTTCGGAGCGCAGGGGAACGCCGAGCAGGGAGGTGCCTTCGGGCTTGTCCTGAGCCATGAGCGTGAAGGCGGCAAGCAAAGTGAGGATCGTCTTAGACATGTTGTTGCAGTAGTTGATATAAGGGAGCCGGAATGGGGCAGGCCCGCTCGGTGGCGGGATCCATGCAGCAAATCACAATCTTGCCACGGGCACGCGGTTGGGCGCTAACCGAGACGTCGTAGCGGAGGGTAAAGGCGCGGGAGCCAAGGCGGTCCACGGCGACGGCGATGTCCAGGAGGTCGTCGTCGACCAGGGGGCCGAGGAATTCGGCCTCCACGCGGACGCGCGGGTAGCGGACGCCGAGGCGATCGAGGACGGAATAGGGCAGGCCGGCCGCGCGGAGGAATTCGGCTTCCGCTGCTTCAAAGTAGCGAAAAATGGACGAATTGTGGATGCGGCCACTGGCATCGGTGTCCGCGAAACGGAGCCGGCACTGATGGACAAAAGGCATTGCTTCATCGTAGGACGAGCGAGGATAAAAAACGGGTGCGAATAATCGGTTTCGGGCGGTGGTAAAGTAAAGCCAACATGCCAGTTTATGCGGCCGGGCGCACTGATGTTGGGCTGGTCCGATCGAACAATGAAGACCGGTTCCTGATCGCCGGAGACCTCGGCCTTGCTTTGGTGGCTGACGGAATGGGCGGCGCCGCGTGCGGCGAAGTCGCGGCACAGATGACGGTGGATTGCATCGAGGAGATGCTGCGGTTGCCGAATCCGCATGGGCCGGTGGCGGCTCTGGAAGCGGCGATCACCGAAGCGAACCGGCGCGTGTGGCTGCACGCGAAACAGACCCACGAGTGCAACGGCATGGGGACGACGATTGTGGCGGCCCTGTGGCAAGGCAATCGGCTGGCGATCGCCAACGTGGGTGACAGCCGGGCCTACATGCTGCGGCAGGAGCAACTGACGCAACTTTCCTACGACCAGAGCCTGGTGAATGAGCTGCGGCACAATCTGGGGCTGTCCGATGAGCAGATCAAGCGCTATGCGAATCGCAACGTTCTGACGCAGGCGATCGGCACGGCGGAGAACGTGGTGATCCGCTCCAATGAGACGGACTTTCATCCGGGCGACGTGGTGATTCTTTGCTCGGACGGCTTGCACGGGCTGGTGAGCGACGAAGAGATTCTCGAGATTCTTTCGATGCCGATCGTGCTGGAGCAGCAACTGACCCTTCTCATTGATTCAGCCAAGCGGGCGGGCGGCAACGACAACATCACCGTGGCCGTGATCCGGCACGACTGAGTCGTGCGACTTTCCGCGGAGAGCTGTCAGGATTTCGAACGGTCAAGCCATCTGGAATGGCTGGAGACCAATGGCACGGGCACGTTCGCCATGGGGACGGTGAGCGGGGCGAACACACGCAAGTATCACGGCTATCTGGTGGCGGATGCGACGCCGCCGAGTGGGCGCAAGGTGTGGCTCGCCAAGGTGGACGAAGAGCTGAACGGCGTGGCGCTGGGGACGAATCAGTTTCCGGGGGCGGTGTGGCCGGAGGGCTATCGTCAACTGGTGGAGTTCGCGCTGGAACCGTATCCGCGTTGGACGTGGCAGGTGGGGAGCGTGCGGTTGTCGAAGGCGCTGTATCTGGTGCCGGGGCGGAACATTGCGGTGGTGGAGTACGCCGCAAGCGAGCGTTGCCGGGTAACGGCACGTCCGTTGGTGGCGGGGCGCGACTATCACTCGCTGGGCGGCGGCGACCCGTCGGGGTGCCGGTTGGAGGCGGTGGGCGGGGAATGGTCCGGCGGCTGGGAACGCTGGCGCGACTTCGAGTATCTGGTGGAGTACGAACGCGGGTTCGATTTCCGCGAGGACTTGTGGACGCCGGGCGTGGTGGTGTTTGACCTCGAACCGGGAAAGCCAGCGGCGCTGGTGGCAACGGTGGAGCCAGAGGTCGCCGTGGACCTGGCGCGGTGGCGGTCAGCGCGGACGGAGCGGGGCCGGAATCCGGCGCGCGACTTTGACGCGTTGCGGCCAGACGGACGACCGACGCTGATTGCGGGCTATCCGTGGTTCACCGATTGGGGACGCGACACGATGATTGCGCTGCCGGGGCTGGTGACGGGGCAGGGCGAACGGGAGAAGGCGCGGGCGATCATTGAGGCGTTCCTGGGGCATCAGCAGCGCGGGCTGATTCCGAATCGCTTTCCGGACGTCGGCGAGAGGCCGGAGTACAACTCGGTGGATGCGACGCTGTGGCTGATCGCGGCGGTGCAGGATCTGGGGGCGGACGATCTGAAGCCGGCGTGTGCAGAGATCGTGGAGTGGTTGCGGCGGGGGACGTCGTACGGCATCGGCGTGGATCCGGAGGATGGTCTGCTGCGGGCGGGGGACGAGGGGACCAATCTGACGTGGATGGACGCGCGGCTGAACGGGCGTCCGGTGACGCCGCGGGCGGGCAAGCCGGTGGAGATTAACGCGTTGTGGCTGAACGCGCTGGCCTATCTGGGCGATCCGGCGGTTGAGGCGGTGACGGCCCGCTTCCAGCAGAGGTTTTGGAATGGGCGCTATCTCGATGATGTGGTTGGAGATTCGTCGCTGCGGCCGAACCAGATTTTTGCGCTTTCGCTGCCGTATTCGCCGGTAACGGCGGAGCAGGCTGAAGCGGTGCTTCGAATTATCGAGGCTAACTTACTGACAGAGTGTGGTTTGCGATCCCTGTCGCCGGACGATCCGCGGTATTGCGGGCGTTACGAAGGCGACGTGCCACGGCGCGACGCGGCGTATCATCAAGGGACCGTCTGGGGCTGGCTGTTGGGGCCCTATCTGGCGGCTTGTTGGCGGCTGCGGCCGGAGCGTCGCGACGAGGTGGTGCGGCGCGCGAGGCGGTGGCGCGAAGAGACCGAGCGGTGGTGCCTGGGTCATGTGGCGGAGATCTATGACGGCGACTCGCCGCATCGGCCCCGGGGGGCGCCGGCGCAGGCGTGGAGCTTGGCGGAGCTTTTGCGCGTCGAACGGCTGATCGCGCGCTAGACTGGCAACATGCGATTCGGGATCAACACCATGTTGTGGACGGCCAACTTTGGCGAGGGGGATTTGCACCTGCTCGATAAGGCTAAGGCTTGGGGTTATGACGGGGTGGAGATCCTGCTGGTGGACCCGAAAGCATTTCCGTCGGCGGCGCTGTATCAGGCGTGTTTGTCGAAGGGGCTGGGGCTGACGGCGGTGGGGATTGCGTCGCTCGAGAACAATCCGTTGAGCGCGGACGGGGGCGTGCGGAAGCATACGCTCGACTACTTCCGGGCTTGCATTGCGGCGTTGGCCGAAGCGGGCGGCGAGATTCTGGCGGGGCCGATGTATGCGCCGCTGGGTCACTTTACCGGCGTGCGGCGGACGGAGGACGAGTGGAAGCGCTCGGTGGAGTTCTTCCAGGAGTTGGCGCCGAGCTTGGACGAGTACCGGGTGACGCTGGCGCTGGAGCCGTTGAACCGTTTTGAGACTTACTTCCTGAACACGGCGGCGGATGCGCTGGCGTTTGCCGAGGCGATCCATCATCCACGCATAGGGCTGCTGTTCGATACGTTCCACGCGAACATCGAAGAGAAGAGCATCCCGGATGGCTATCGCACGGTGGGGCCGCAATTGAAGCACGTGCACGCGTGCGAGAACGATCGCGGGACGCCGGGGTCCGGGCACGTGGATTGGACCGGCGTGTTCCAGGCGCTGCACGACGTGCAATACGATGGCTGGCTGACGATCGAGAGCTTCGGTTCGGCGTTGAAAGAGATTTCGGCGGCGGCGCGCATCTGGCGCGATCTCGAGAAGGACATGGATACGCTGGCGGCGGATGGCATCCGGTTTCTGAAATCGAGCTTCAACTAAAAACACCGGACCACGCAACTTTGCCTGGGCTCCTGCTGTTCAGTCAGGCAACAGGAGGCATTCAGACAATGCTGAAAGCGTGGATGGTATTTGCGGTACTGATGCTGGGTGTGAGCGGCGCGCAGACGATCGCGCGGCGCGAGGTGAATCAACAGGCCCGGATCAATCAAGGGATTCGCTCGGGCGCTTTGACCAATCGGGAAGCGGCGCGGTTGGAACGGCAGCAGGTGGATTTGCGCCGGCAGATTGCGCGGGACAGGGCGGATGGCGGTGGGCTGTCTGCGGGGGAGCGGGCGCGGATCGACAACAAGCAGGATCGCGAGAGCCGCCGGATTGCGCGCCAGAAGCACGACGCGCAGACTTACTAACGATTTTCTTACTGCCTCTCAATCTCAGGCCCGTTCGTTGCGGCGAGCGGGCCTTCTTTTTGGGGGGAGAGGATTAGTCGACGAAGCCGCGCCAAGTGCGGCCGCGGTCATCGCGCAGGGTGATGCCGAAGTTATCGCCGACGCCGGTGGCGTAGTGACCGGCAGAGTCGCGGAAACGGAAGCGGACGGAGTCGTCGTATTGCCGTTCGGCGGCGCCTTGCCATTCATTGCCGAACTCATCGCGCAGGCGGATGAAGTCGCCATCGCCGAAGCCATTGAGGACGCCGGAGCCCTGGCCGCTCTCTAAGCGATAGGTGCCACCACGAATTATCGACTTCTTGCGCTTGCGTGCGGTGATCATGTGCTTTCATGATGCGCGGAACGCGGGCAGGACGCTATTCGCAAAACTACTCGAAGGCCGGACCCACGTTTGCCCTAGGCGGAATTAAGGTTTGCGCTTCAGTTCACAATTGGGGAGCGCGGCGTGGAGACGGTCCAGGGCGGCGGGGGTGAGGGCGGTGTCCTCAACGTCGAGCCAGATGAGGGCGGTGAGTTGAGAGAGCGCTTCGACGGCGGTGTCGTCGACCTTGGCGCACTTCCAGAGCGAGAGCGATTTGAGCTGCTTGGGCAGGTTGGCGAGGCCGCGTCCAGTGAGGTTGGTTTGGGCGATGTCGAGGTGCTCAAGCGCAGTGAGCTTGCGGAACTCGACGGAGCCGACGTCGGAGATTTTGCTGTTGCGGAGGTTGAGGGACTGGAGTTTGGTGAGGAAGCCGATGGTTTCCATGCCGCGGTCGGTGATGGTGGCGAACCACATGCCGGAGTCCGTGCGTTGGGAGCCGCTGAGGTCGAGCGACGTGAGGCCGGGGACGAGGCGGAGAGAGTTGAGGCCGACGTCGGTGAGTTTGTTGCCACCGACGGCGGCGGACTTCAAGCGGGGGATGGACACGAGCGGGTCAAAGCCGTTGTCGGTGAAGAGGGAGAAGCCGAAGTCTACCCATTCGATCGTGGGATGACCGGCGAGTTGGGTGACGCCTAAGTCGGTAATCTTGGTGCCACGCATGTTGAGTTTGCGGAGTTTCTTCCAGGACTTGATGACGGTGGGGACGCCGTCGCCGACTTGTTCGGCGTAATAGAGGTTCAGCTCTTCGATGGCGGGCGCGGTTTTGAGGGCCTGGAAGCCAATATCGGTGATCAGGGTGTGCGAGAGGTCGAGCGACTTCAGCGCGGGGAGCGAGGCGATGAGGCGGAGGTCGGCGTCGCCGATCCAGGTGCCGCGGAGTTCGAGGGCGGTGATTTCGCCTTGCGGGCCGCGCGTGGCCTGGCCGCCGAGGCGAGTCACCCAATCGCCATCAATAACGCAGAGCAGGAGGAGCGTGGTGAGCATTTAGCTTTTCCTCCGCGTGGGCAGGGCGGATTCGCGGTCGTAGATGATCGTGCAGTTGGGTAAGGCCTGCCGGAGTTGGGCGACGCCGGTATCGGTCACCAGCGTGTGATAGAGGTTCAGCGTTTTGAGGCTCGCGAGCTTTGCGAGTTGCGGGACGCCGCCGTCGGTGATGTTGCCGGTATCGAGGCTGAGCGTTTCGACGGGCGGCAGACTGGCGAGGCCCGCGTCGCTGACACCGGTGTAATCGAGGTTCAACGTGCGGAGCTGTTTGAGGTTCGTGAGCGCGGCCAAGCCTTTATCGGTGACGCGCGTTTTGACGGCTTCGAGGCGCTTTAACTTAGTGAGCTGCGAGAGGAGGGCGAAGCTCTTGTCGGTGAAGCGGCCGTAACTGATGATGAGTTGCTCGAGGTTGGTGAGCGAGGCGACGGCGGTGAGACCGAGGTCGCTGAGGTCAGTGGAGGTGAGGTCGAGTTCGGTGAGGGCGGTGAGGTTGCGCAGGGGGCCGAGGCCGGCGTCGCTGGGGTCCGTGTAGGCGAGGCGGAGCGATTCGAGCGCGGTGAGCTTGGCGATGGCGGCGAGGCCTTCGTCGTTGACCTGGGCGTTGGCGAGGTCCAGGTGGCGGAGTTGCTGCAACTGACTGAGGCCGGTGCCGAGGATCGGGGTGTGGTTGAGCGACAGCCGACGCAGTTGCGGCAGACCGGCGAGAAGGGCGGCGCCTTTGTCCGTGAGTAAGGTGTGGTTGAGTTCGAGGTGCTCGATGTTGGCGAGCTTGACTAACGCCGGGGCGCCGAGGTCGCCTAAGTCCGTGTTGTTGAGGACGAGTCGGCGGACTTTGCGGAGCGGGGCGAGATAGGCGAGTTGAGCGTCGGTGATGGGGGTGGAGGTGAGGTCGACGACGTCGCCTTCGGCGCGTCCGCCGAGCTTGGTGAGCCAAGCGAGAACAGCGGCTTCGGTGTTGGCGGCGGGCTTGCTGGTGCGTAAGGTGGTGTCGCGGCGGGGGGCGGAGTCGAGGTAAGTGACGCGGCATTCGGCGAGCGAGTCCTTGAGGGAGTCGATGCCAGAGCGGGTGACTTTGGTGTAGCGGAGGTCGAGGTCGCGCAGGCGCTTGAGGGCGGCGAGTTTGACGAGGCCGGCGTTGGTGATCGGCGAGCGGTAGAGGTTCAGCTCTTCGAGCTTGGGTAAGCCGGCGAGGATGGCGGCGCCGTCGTCGGAAACGGCGGCGCCGAGCAGATTCAGGCGGCGGAGGTTTTTGAGGTTGGCGAGGTGCTTGACGCCGGCGTCAGTGATCTTGGAGCCGGCGAGGTCGAGCTCTTCGAGGCCAGTGAGATTGGCGAGCGAGGCGAGGCCGCGGTCCGTGAGGAGGACGTCGCGGGCGGAGAGGATCTTGAGGTGTTTGAGGCCGGCGAGGCTGGCGGCGCCGGTGTCGTCGAGCAGGGAGTAACTCAGTTCGAGTTTCTCAAGATTGACGAAGGGGGCAAGCCCGGTGCCTTTGACCTTGGTTTGCGTGAGACGCATTTCCTTGAGTGAAGTGACGTTGGCGAACTCGAGCAGGCCTTTGTCCTGGACGTTGGTGTTGAACAGGAAGTGGAGGCTGAAGTTGAGTTTTTCGAGCTTGGTGAGGGAGGCGAGGGCTTTGAGTTCGTGATTGGCGTCGAGCTTATCGCCGGCGCCGGTGGTGAAGATGGGTGAGGCGAGTTGAAGTTCGCGAAGTTCGGTGGCGGTGGCGAGGCGCTTGAGTTCGGTGGAGGGCACGGTGGTGCCGACCAGGTCGATGGCTTCGAGGCGGAAGGGCTGGCGGGGCAAGTCGGCGAGGTCGGTGATGACGCGGTTCTGGCCGGCGAGACGGACGCGGCCATTGGCGCGCAGGACCCATTCGGCGACGGGGCGGTCGTCGGGGGATTGCGCCGACGCCAGAGTCGGCGCGAGCAGAAGCAGACTGAGGAAAAACGGGTGCTTCACGAGTTTATGGTAGCGCCGAGGTTAGTCCGGAAGCGAGAAGGCGACGTAACTGCCGCCGGAAGATTTCGCGCCGGCTTTGCCGCCGCCAGCGGCGATGACGATGTACTGCTTGCCGTTGATCTGGTAGGTGGCGGGGGTGGCGTTGCCGGCGGCGGGCAGGGTGGTTTCCCAGAGGAGCTTGCCGGTCTTTTTATCGAAGGCGCGGAACTTCTTATCGAAGTTGGTGGCGCCGATGAAGAGCAGGCCGCCATCGGTGACGACGGGGCCGCCGTAGTTTTCGCTGCCGGTGTTTTTGAGGCCCTGGGTGACCAGTTCGGGATATTCGCCGAAGGGGATGGACCAGGCGATGCGGCCTTTGTTGAGGTCGATGGCGTTGAGGGTGCCCCAGGGCGGCGCGATGGCGGGGTAGCCATCAGGGTCAAGGAACTTGTTGTAGCCGTCGGTGGTGTACTTTTGCTCGATCGGATTGGGCTGGCCGGTGGCGGGGGCGACGCTTTCGTCGACGCCGTTCAGCACCCAGCGGGCGATGGCGCGGTTGGCGGCGGGCGAGAGATTGGCGAAGCCGGGCATGCGGCCGCGGCCTTCGCGGATGAGGGCCTGCAGTTCGCCGATGGTGTAGCTATCGCCGGTCTTTTCGAGTGAGGGGAACTCGGGCGGGGCGCCTTTCAGGTCCTGACGATGGCAACTGGCGCAGTTCGACTGGTAGAGGACGCGGCCGCTGGGCGGAGCATCGAGCTTGCGGTCCACCATGCGAAGGATCCAGGCCATCTCGTTGGCGTTGGCGTAGAGCAAGCCGGACTGGGCGTCGAAAGCGGCGCCGCCCCATTCACCGCCGCCATCGAAGCCGGGGAAAATGACGGTGCCTTCTTTACTGGGCGGCTCGAACTGGCCGTTCGAGCGGACCTGGCTGAAGCGCTTCACGGCGGCTTCATGCGCGGCGGGCGTGCGGTTGGTGAGCATGTCCGCGGTGAGCTTCTGACGCGCGAAGGCCGGCGGGAGCGTCGGCAAGGGCTGCGTGGGCGAGAGGACTTCGCCATCGACGCCGTTGGTGGGGACTTTCACGTGCTCGATGGGAAACAGCGGCTTGCCGGTGGTGCGTTCGAAGACGAAGACGTGGCCGGATTTGGTGATCTGTGCGACGGCGTCAACAGACTTGCCGTCGCGTTTGACGGTGACGAGGTTGGGCGGGGCGGGGAAGTCGCGATCCCAGACGTCGTGCTTGACGGCCTGGAAGTGCCAAAGGCGCTGGCCGTTATTAGCGTTGAGGGCGAGGAGGGTGTTGGCGTAGAGGTTGTCGCCGGCGCGGTTGGAGCCGTAGAAGTCGAAGGCGGCGGAGCCGGTGGGGACGAAGACGATGCCGCGCGAGACGTCGACGGTGATGCCGGACCAGTTGTTGGCGCCTCCGGTGTACTGATAGGCGTTCTTGGGCCAAGTTTCGTAGCCGGGTTCGCCGGGCTGCGGGATCGTGTGGAAGATCCAGCGCATCTGGCCGGTGCGGGCGTCGAAGGAGCGGATGTGACCGGGCGCGGAGGGTAAGCCTTCGCTGACCAGGACGCTCATGATGAGCTGGTCGCGATAGAGGGCGGGCGGCGTGGTGGAGGTGATGGTGATGTCGCGGGCAGGGCGGCCGAGGCCCTCGCGGAGGTCGACTTTCCCGGCCTGTCCGAAGGTGGGGACCAGGCGGCCGGTTTCGGCGTTGAGGGCGTAGAGCCAGTGGCGGGCCACTATGTAGATGCGGCGATCGGCGCCGTCGGCCCAGTAAGTGACGCCGCGGGAGCGAGCTTTGCCGATGTTCTGGCGGCCTTCATGAGGGTCAAAGCGCCATTTCTCCTGGCCGGTGGCGGCATCGACGGCGACGACCCGGAGCTTGGGGGTGGTGGCGTACATGACGCCGTTGATGACGAGCGGATGGCACTGCATCTCGGAGCCGGGGAAGGCGTCGCCGGTGTCGTAGGTCCAGGCGACGCGCAGCTTGGAGACGTTGCCGCGATGGATCTGCTTCAGGTGAGAGTAACGGTCGTTGTTGGGCGATCCGCCGTAGACGGCCCAATCGGTGTTCTGGCCCAGCAGGGTGAGCGAAAGGAGGAACGGAAGCATTCCTCGCCATGATACTGGAAGCTAGTCGAGGTTCAGTACCTTCATGAGGGTGCCGGTTTCGCCCTGGATCTTTTTCTGGAGCATCATGAGGGCGTGGATGAGCTGTTCGGGACGGGGCGGGCAGCCCGGTACGTAGACGTCGACCGGGATAACCTGATTGACGGGGATGAGCGCGTAGTTGCTGAAGACACCGGTGGAGGTGGCGCAGGCGCCCATGGAGATGACCCATTTGGGTTCGGGCATCTGCTGATAAAGGTGACGGACGATGGGGGCCATCTTGTTCGAGACGCGGCCGGCGATCACCATGAGGTCGGACTGGCGGGGCGAGCCGCGGAAGACTTCGGCACCGAAACGGGCCGCGTCAAAGCGGGAGGCGTTCATCGACATCATCTCGATGGCGCAGCAGGCAAGACCGAAGGACATGGGCCAGATGGAGTTTTTACGCGCCCAGTTGATGGCCGAATCGACCGTGGTGGTGATGATGCCTTCCGAAGGATCGACGCCCAAGCCGCGTTGATCGGCGCGCGCGAAGAGGTCCTCAGGAGCGGGGCCCAACTGAATGCGATTTTCCATAGACATCTCCAGTTTATATAAACTTGAGGCTTGCGAGAGCAGATCCGCTTCCAACCCGCGTCCAGCTTGGCCGAGGCCTTGCGAAACGCCGCCGAAATCTACGGCCTTGAAACGTCTTATGTCGATAACTGGGGCCAGACCCATGAGGCTGCCGGAGAGGTGCAACTGGGCATCCTGCGGGCGCTGGGGCTGGAGGCGACGACACTCGAGTCGTTGAATGCGGCCGAAGAAGAGCGTTTGTGGCGGTGCTGGAATCAGCTGTTGCCGCCGACGAAGGTGACGGGGCAGAAGCCGGCGGCGGGGGAACTTAGTCTGCATTTACCGGCGAAATGGCTGCATCATCGCGTGGAGGTGGTGCTGCGGCTGGAGGACGGTCAACTGGAGCGGGGCGACTTTGCGGGCGCGTCGATGCCGACGCTGGCGGAGGCGTTTCTGCGCGGCGAGCACTTCGTGCAGTTGCAGATTCCGATCTACAGCGAACTGCCGTTGGGCTACCACCAACTGTCGGTGCAAGTGGGCGAGTTGTCGGCCAAGATGACGCTGATTGTCGGCCCGGAGAAGGCCTGGAGGCCGGAGAATTTGCGGACGGCGGGCATGGCGATCAGTGTTTATGGGCTGACGTCCGGACGGAATTGGGGCGTGGGCGATACCACCGATCTGCTGCACTTCGGGGAATGGGCGCAGCGCGAACTGGGAGTTAGTTTCCTGGGGCTGAATCCACTGCACGCGATTCACAATCGGTTGCCATTCAATACCAGTCCGTATTTGCCGGTGAGCGCATACTTCCGAAATCCGCTCTATATTGACGTGGAATCGGCTCCGGAATACACCGAAAGCGAGTGGGCGCAGCGGTTAGTGAGTTCGGAGAAGTTTCAGCGGCGGCTGGCCGAACTGCGGCAGCCGGAGTTTGTGGAGTATGAAGGCGTTTGGAAGCTGAAAAAGACCGTGCTGCGGCTGTTGTATCGCGCCTTGGACCGGCAAAATTCGGAACGCCGGAAGGCTTTCGACGCATACTGCGAAGAAGCCGGGGCGGACCGGCGACGGGCGTTTGCGACGTTCTGCGCGCTGGACGAGGCGATCCATCGCGAACGCCCGCAGGTGTGGCTTTATACGGACTGGCCGGCGGAATATCAGGAGCCGCAATCGGAGAAAGTGGCGGAGTTTCGCGAGAAACATCGTCGCTCAATTCGATTTTATTTGTACTTACAGTGGCTCTTGGAAGAGCAACTGGCGCGGGTCCAGGAGCGCTTGAAAGGCGCGGGGATGATGCTGGGGCTGTATCATGACCTGGCGCTGGCGAGCGATCGGTTTGGGTTCGATGTCTGGTATGAGCGGAAGGCTTTCGCCGAGGGCGTGCGGGTGGGTTCGCCGCCGGATGGGTTCTCGCCGGAAGGCCAGGATTGGGCGTTTCCGCCGCCCAGCCGCACTTATGCGCTCGAGAATCATTATGCTTCTTTCACTGATCTAATTCGGGCGAATGCGAAGTCCGGAGGCGCGTTGCGCTTCGATCACGTGATGCGGTTCTTTCGGCTTTACTGGATTCCGGCGCAGTTGTCGGCGAGGCAGGGATCGTATGTGGCGAACGAGGCGCGGGACCTGTTGCGGATTATCGCGCTCGAGAGTCAGCGGGGGCAATTTCTCGTAATTGGTGAGGATTTAGGCACAGTTACGCCGATGATGCGGGAATTGCTGGATCAGTTCGGTATTTTGGGCTACCGGTTGTTGATTTTCGAGCGGGACGGGGCGGCGTTCCGTCCTCCGGAACAATATCCGGAGTTAGCGGCGGCCTCGGTGACGACCCATGATTTGCCGACGCTGACGGGATTCTTGAGCGGCGCCGACATTGAGGCGCGCAAAGCGGCTGGCTTGCTGCCGGATGAGACGTCCTACGAGCGGCAGTGGACGGAGCGGAGAGAGTCTTTGGAGCCTTTGTATGAGGCGCTACACCTGGAAGAAGTGGCCGAGAAAGTGGAACCGGAGGAGTTAGTTCGGCGAGTGTTTCATTTTCTGTCGTCGGCGAAGTCGGCGGTGTTTATTATTAACCAGGAAGAGATCACCGGCGAAGAGCATCAGCAGAATCTGCCGGGCAGTACGGCCGAGTATCCGAATTGGCGGCGCAAAATGCGGGTGCCGATCGAGGAGTTGGCTACGCTGAAGCCGATGACGGAGTGGATGCGCGACGAATTGCGGGCGACGGGACGCTAAAGCATGCGGATGGTGTTGCAGCGGGTGCGGGAAGCGCGAGTGGAGGTGGACGGGCAAGTTACGGGGTCCACGCAGCAGGGGTGGTTATTGCTACTGGGCGTGGGGCAAGGGGATACCGAAGCCGATGCAGACTATCTGGTGGACAAGACCGTCGGGTTGCGCGCGTTCGAAGATGAGCAGGGAAAAATGAATCTCGACGTGAAGCAAGTGGGCGGGGGCATCTTAGTGGTATCGCAATTCACGCTCTATGGAGATTTACGCAAGGGACGGCGTCCTAGCTTCGACCGGGCGGCACCGCCGGCAGAAGCGAAGCGGTTATATGAGTACTTCGTCAGAAAACTGAAGGAGACGGGAGTTCCTGTAGGTACGGGGGTGTTTCAGGCGGATATGAAGGTATACCTAGTTAACGATGGTCCCGCGACATTTGTTCATGACTCGGCCAAGTCATTTTGATACACTTAATGCAACGCTGGCGTTGCCGGTCAAGGTTGATGTAGGAAGCAATCTGGCGATGCGAGTAAAAAAAATTGAGTTGATGGAGAATTTAGATGGCGAAAAACTTAGGATTGCCGAGTGACCCCGCTCTACTGAGCGCGTTGTTGGAAGGTTTGCAGATGTCGAGACAGCGTCTCGATGCTCAGATTGCTTCGGTGAAGGCGGCGATCGCCGGCGAACCGGAACCGGCTCCGGCGGCGGTTGAGGAAGAAGCTCCTGCTGCTGCGGCTCCGCGCAAGGGTAAGAAGGGACGTAAGCCCGGTAGCGGCCGTCGTAAGCTGAGCCCCGCGGCGCGCAAGGCCATTGCGGCGGCGCAGAAGCGGCGTTGGGAAGAGTTCCGTAAGAAGAACGAAAAGTAACGAGATTGAAACGACGCAAAGCCGCGCCCCCCGGGGCGCGGCTTTTGTCATTTGCGGGGCCGGTGAGGAGAGCGTATGGCAGCGAAGATTCTGGGGATCGGAACGGATCTGGCGGAGGTGGACCGTATCGAGCAATCGATTGCACGATTCGGCGATCGCTTCACGGGACGTATTTATACCCCCGGTGAAATTGCGTATGTGAGCAGGAAAGCGAATCGCGCGGAGCGTTATGCGGCCCGCTTTGCCGCGAAAGAAGCGGGAATGAAGGCTTTGGGAACCGGATGGAACGGCGGCGTACGTTGGCAGGACTTTGAAGTGATGAACCTACGCTCGGGGCGTCCTATTTTGAAACTGCATGGTAAGGCGGCGGAGTATGCGGCAGCGATGGGGACGCAACATATCCACCTTTCACTGACTCACACCGCGACGATGGCCATGGCGGTGGTGATCTTAGAAGCGTAGAGATAGACCCAGCCTTCTCGCTGAGAGCCGTCCGGAAACGTGATCGGCCAGCGGACGCGCTGATACTCCTCGCCCTCGTAAGCGTCGAGGGCGCGCCATAGGTCAGGGTCAGTGAACTGCCAAACCTCGCCAGAGACCTTCTCGTGCGGTTCGACGGCGGGAGCGAGGCCGGGATACTCCGGATTCACCTGATACAGCCGTCCGTTGATGCGGGCCGGGCCCAGCCATTCGGCCTCGGCTTCCAGACGTAAGGCAAAAGGATTCGGCTTGAGTCCACGATAGGCACCGCGACGCAAAGTGCCGTAGACGAAGAGCAGGTCGCTAACGGGCTCCATATTCAATCCAGCATCCCACGCCGCGCTGGCGGGTTACTGGAACGGGGCGGTGGGCGAGGAGAGCGTCGAGGGCGAGGCGTAAGTCTTCGCGGGTGACCTTGGTGCGAGTCTTGCCGTAGTCGACATACTGGTCATCGATGCGTCCGCGGTAACGCAATTGGCCGGTGGCATCGTAGACGAAGACTTCGGGGGTAAGTTGCGCCTGGAGTTGGCGCGAGAGGGTGAATTGAGGGTCGAGGAGGACGGGGAAGGTCTGGGCGGGTGGTTTGAGGCGGCCGGGAGTAACGCCATAAAACACGACGGACGGATATTGTTCGGCGAGACGGTTCAGCACGGGGCGGTAGCGGCCGGAGATGGGGCACTGACTGTCCAGCGTAATGAACACGGTGAGCTTGGCGGGCCATTGATGGAGTTGGCCGGCGGTGTCGGCGAGGCGGAAGTCCGGGGGCGCGGCGAGGGCGCTGAGGGTGAAAAGAGCACATGCTACGCTCTCAAGAATGAACCACCTCGTAGTCCGGAGCCGTGATGGCGAAATTGGCATCATAACGATCAATAACCCGCCGGTGAACGCGCTGAGTCCGGGTGTGCCGGAAGGGATCGCCGAGTCAGTGGCCGAGTTCAATGCGGACCCGGCGGTGGCGGCGATCGTGCTGATCGGCGGCGGACGAACGTTCATCGCCGGCGCCGATATCAAAGAGTTTGGCAAGATTACGAGCGGAAAGAAAGTGGGCGTGGGCCTGGTGGAGGTCTGCCTGCAAGTGGAGAACTCGGCGAAGCCGGTGGTGATGGCGATCCACGGCACGGCGCTGGGCGGGGGACTCGAGCTGGCGATGGCGGGTCACTACCGTGTGGCGGTGGCCTCGGCGCAGGTGGGGCAGCCGGAGGTGAAGCTGGGGCTGATTCCGGGGGCGGCGGGGACGCAGCGGTTGCCGCGACTGGCGGGGCTGGCGATGGCGCTCGAGATGTGCGTTTACGGCGCGCCGATCTCGGCGACGGCCGCGCTCGACTGCGGCATTCTCGATGACGTGATCATGGGCGACCTGCTGACCGGGGCGGTCGCTTTTGCGCGGGACAAGGTGGGGCTGCCGTTCACGAAGGTGAGCGACCGCGCCGAAAAACTGGTGGACCAGGGCGAGATCGCCGCGGCGCGCGAGAAACTGGCCAAGCGCGGGCGGCCGATGCTGGCCGAACGGCGGGCGATCGACGCGATCGAGGCGGCGGTGCAACTCGACTTTATGGGCGGCTGCGCCAAGGAGGCCGAGTACTTCAAGGAGTGCCTGTTCTCGGATGAGAGCAAGGCGATGATCCATACGTTCTTCGGTGAGCGGGCGGTGGCGAAGATTCCGGGGCTCGAGAAGGAGACGCCGGTGCTGCCGGTGAAGTCGGTGGGGATCGTCGGGGCGGGGACGATGGGCGCGGGCATTGCGATGGTGTATGCGAACGCGGGGATTCCGGTGCTGTTGAAGGAGACGACGGCGGAGGCGCTCGAGCGTGGCTTGGCGAATATCCGAAAGAACTATGCGTCGACGGTGAAGAAGGGCCGGCTGACGGAGGCCGAGATGGAGCGGCGGATCGGACTGATCACGGGGACGCTGACCTACGACGGGTTTGAGAAGGTGGATCTCGTGACGGAGGCCGTATTCGAGAACATGGCGCTGAAGCGCGCCGTGTTCCGCGAGATCGATGCAGTGGCGCGGCCGGGCTGCGTGCTCGCTTCAAATACGTCGACGCTCGATATCGATGAGATTGCGGCCGCGACGGGGCGGCCGGAGTGGGTGATCGGGACGCACTTCTTCAGCCCGGCCAACGTGATGCGGCTGCTGGAAATCGTACGCGGGGCAAAGACGTCGGCGACGGTGCAGGCGACGGCCATGGCGCTGGCGAAGACCTTGAAGAAGACGGGCGTGATGGTGGGCAACTGCTTCGGCTTTGTGGGCAACCGGATGTTCGGGCCGTATCGGCGCGAAGGCGAGTTCATGGTGCAGGAAGGCGCGACGCCTGAGCAGGTAGACGGCGCGTTGTATGAGTTTGGGATGGCGATGGGACCGCTGGCGACGGGCGATCTGGCGGGGCTCGATGTGGGGTGGCGGGTGCGGCAGGAGAATCCGGCGGAGTTCGCGGGCGTGCGTCAGCCGGTGATTGAGGACCGGCTGGTGGAAGCGGGTCACTACGGGCAGAAGACCGGGCGCGGCTGGTATCGGTATGACGAGCAGCGGCGTCCGCAGAAGGATGAGTTCGTCACGCAACTGATCGACATGGTGCGACGGGAGAAGGGGATCACGCCGAGGACAGTGACGAACGAGGAGATCGTGGAGCGCACGGTGTACGCGCTGGTGAATGAAGGCGCGCGGATTTTGGAGGAGGGGATTGCGCTGAGGTCGGTGGACATCGACATGGTGTACGTGATGGGCTACGGCTTTCCGGCGCGGCGGGGCGGTCCGATGTTCTATGCGGACACGCTGGGCTTGGCGAAGGTGCTGGAGCGCGTGCGGGCGTTCGGGTGGACGCCGGCGCCGTTGTTGGTGCAGTTGGCCGAGAGCGGTGGCCGGTTTACGGATTGGTCGCGCTAGGCGGCGCGCGACTCGGGCGAGTTCTCGATGAGGCGGGCGACGGGTCGCGCCGTCAGGAGCATGATGAGGCCGAAGCCGGCGCCGACGGCCGCCACCAGGCTGAAGAGTTGGGGTAGCGGGAAGGCCTCATAGAACGACGATACGCGGCCGCCGATGAAGTTGCCGACGCCGATGGAGAGGAACCAGACGCCCATGATAAAGCCGCCGATGCGGGCGGGGGCGAGTTTGGTCATGGCGCTGAGGCCGACGGGGCTTAAGCAGAGTTCGCCAGCGGAGTGCAGGAAGTAACAGAAGGCGAGCCATTCGGGGCCGACTTTGCCGGTGGTGCCGGAGGCGACGGCGGCGAAGGCCATGACGACGAAGCCGGCGGCGACGAAGAGCAGTCCCCAGCCGAATTTGGTGGGGAGGGATGGTTCTTTGTCGCCGAATTTCATCCAGAGCCACGTGAACATGGGGGCCATGAAGAGCAGGAAGAGCGAGTTCAGGATCTGGTAGAAGCTCGAGGGGAAGGCGATGCCGAAGAGGCGATTGTCGGTGCTGCGGTCAGCGAAGAGGGTGAGCGTGGAGCCGGCTTGTTCGAAGATTGACCAGAAAAGGGACGAGCCAAGAAAGAGTACGAAGATGAGCTGGATGCGGCGCTTTTCCTGCGAGGTGAAGTCGCCGAAGAAGATCAGCGAGCCGAAGGTGATGACGGTGGTGAGAATGAGGATGATGCCGAAGGCGTCGGCGAAGGACGTGATGCTGGGGCGGAAGACGATGACGCCGGCGAGGATCCCGCCCAGGGCCAGCAGGCCCCAACGGAGAGTCGCCTGATCCTGCGGGGTGACCGGGACCAGCGGCTTGATGCCGTGGTGGCCCAGGTGACGGCTGGTGATGGTGAACTGCAGCAGGCCGGCGAGCATGAACAGGCCGGCGCTCAGGAAAGCCCAGCGGTAGTGGATGGTTTGGCCGAGCCAGCCGCAGATGAGCGGACCGATCATGGCGCCGGTGTTGATGCCCATGTAGTAAATGGAGAAGCCGGCGTCGCGGCGGCGGTCGCCGGGTTCGTAGAGCTGGCCGACGAGAGTGGTGCAGTTGGTTTTGAGGAAGCCGGTGCCGACGGCGATCAGCGCGAGCGACGAGACGGTCCACACGAGGCCGGGCACCATGATGCCGAAGTTGCCCGCGGCAATGAGGATGCCGCCGAGGATGACGGCGCGGCGTTGGCCGAGGAAACGGTCCGCGAGCCAGCCGCCGGCCATGCCGGTGAGATACGCGCCGCTGGTGAAGATGCCATAGATGGCGCCGGCCGTGAAGACTTCGAGATGCAGACCGCCGACTTCCACCGCGGAAGTGAGGAAGAGCATGAGAATGGCGCGCATGCCGTAGTAGCTGAAGCGCTCCCACATTTCGGTGAAGAAGAGCGTGGCGAGGCCGCGCGGGTGTCCGAAGAACGAACGGTCCGATGCATTCACGAAATCGATGATAGCGTCTATTCGCGCAGGAACTTAGCGGCCAGGGCGGAAGCGCGGCGGCGCAGGTCGGCGCGTTCGGTGGAGGCGAGGACTAACTGGCAATGCTCGGCGGCTTCGATGCCGCGTCCTTGCGAGGCGAGTAACTCGGCGAGTAAGAGGTGCGAGCGTTCGGTGTATTCCCAGTCGTGCCGGGCGCCGGCGGCCAGGGAACGGGTGAGCACTTCGATGGCGCGAGAGGTGGGGAGCAGGGAAGCGAGATCGTAAGCAATGACGCTGATTTCGGGAGCGAGTTCGTGGGCGACTTCGAGCAGGCGGACGGCTTCGTCGCGATTGCGGTTGCGCATCTCGATGGCTGAGTGACGGCGCTCCCAGGCTTGCTGCCAACGGATGGGCCAGGGGCGAACCTCGGGCGAGTGGGGAAGGAAGAGGACCTGGTTGGACTGGCGGAGGTCTTTGGGGCTGACAGTCCAGCGATTGGTGCGGAGGCGGAGGGCGTTGGGCTGTTGGACGAGCCAGGTGTCGATCGTGCCGAGCGACGCGGGCAGGTCGGTCAGTTCCGGGATGCGGTAGTGCATCGGGATGAGGATGGAGGGCTTGAGCGTCTTGCGGATTTCGTCGATTTGCGCGGCTTTCAGAATGTGTTCGTCGCCATCGATGGGGAGTAAGAGGACGTCGATGCGGCCGAGACGCTTGAGCCCTTCGGCGTCGGGGAGGCCGGCGTCGCCGAAGTGGGCGACGCGGATGCCGCCGGTCTCGACGACGAAGATCGTGCTGCGGTAATTGAATTCGGCGCCGAACCCGCCGGCGTGACGGGCGGCGACGCCGGTGACGCGGAAGGCGCCCAGGGTGTATTCGCCGGGGTCGCGAAAGACGGGGGCGCGGAAGTAGTAGCTGGCGTCGTGGTCGTAGTGCGGATGGGTGACGAGGACGAAGTCGGCGGTGACGTTTTCGGGGAAGGTATAGCCGAGCCAGCGCTCGCTATTGTACGGGTCAAGGACGAGGCGCTGGCCGTTGGTGGCTTCGAGGACGAAGCTGGCGTGCGCGAGATACTCGACGGTGATCTGGGCGAGAGCGGGCCACGCAAGAAAGAGGAGCGCGGCGAGACGCATGGGCTAGTCCAGTTTGGCGGCGGCGGCTTCGTCGAGATACCAGGCGACGTTACGGCCGTGCGGGGTGTCGATCTGCGACGGGTATTGGAGCGGGTCGTGGTCGGCGTTGAAGACCTGGTGGAGCGGTTCGGCTTTGTCGGGTCCGGCGGCGAGGACCACCGTGTGGCGAGCGTGGAGCAAGACGCCGGGGAGCAGGGTGATGCGGTATTTGCCGAGCTTCGGGACCCAGACGGAAGCGCAGATGCCTTCGCGGTCTTCGATGAGGGGTTCGCCGGGGAAGAGGCTGGCGGTGTGGGCGTCGGCGCCCATGCCGCGGTGGATGACGTCGAAGGCGGGCAGTTCGCCGGGCTTCAAGTCGAAGAAGGCGGTGATTTCGTCCTGGTAGATCCGCGCGGCATCATCGGGGCGAAGTTCGCCTTTGATGCGATGGACGTTGCGAGCGGGGAAGTGCGCCGGCTTGAGAAAGGACTCTTCGCACATGCGGTAGTTGCTGTCGGGATCCGTGGGACCGACGCAACGTTCGTCGACGAAGAACAGATGGACCTCGCTCCAATCGAAGCGGGTGCGCGACAGGTGGCCGAACATCAGCTTGGGCGTGGAGCCGCCGGAGACGGCCAGCGAGACCGGACGGCTGGCATTGAGGGCGGTTTCCAGTTCGCGGAGGATGCGCTGCGCACAGTGGGCGGCAGCGTCGTCCGGCGTGGCGTAAGCGTACCAGTTGACACTCATAAGCGGGCGAGCACCCGTTCAAAAATCGGATCGCGGTCCAGGACTTCAAACTCTTCGAGCAGCAAGGTGGACTGCGTGAGCTTGGGGAACATCAGGGCGCCCTGGAAGCAGTCCCAGCGCGTTTCGACCTGATTGGCGTCTTTGCGATTGATGGTGGCGACGAAGCCGTCGCCGCGCAACTCGAGGGACTGAATCTCCCAGGGGCGCGTTTCGCGAAGGCTCTTGTACTCGATGGTGACTTTTTGCGGCAGCGACGAAGCCACCCACTCGGCGAGATAGCGGGTGGTGGTGGGCGTGGTGAGGCTGCGGTGGGTGACGGTGATGCTCTGGATCTCCTGGTAGTGCGAGGCGCAACTGGGGTGATCGAAGAGCTGGGCGACGGATTCGCGCCAGCGGGTGACGCGGGCCCAGGCGAGGTCGCCCACGCCGTAGCCGGCTTGCTGCAGTTCCTGAAGCTTGGCGATGGTCCACTCCGGGTCTTCGGAGTCGCGGCTGTCGACGATCACTTTGCGCGACATCGCGAGCAGGGCTTTGAACTCGTCGTAACGGAGGAGGCCGGCGTGGCGGAACCAGATGACGATGGGCAGTTCGGGCGCCCACAGGCCGCGAATGACGCTCGGGGTGTCCCGCAGCGTGTCCTGCGTGGCGACGATTTCGATTTGTTCGGCGCAGATCTGCTGACGGCGGCCGAAGGGCATCCAGCATTGGGCGAGGGCGCGTCCTTCGAGGATCGGCGTCGACATCTTCTTGACACGGAGCACGATCACGCGGCTGGGGAACTCGTGCATCAGGTCAGCGATGGTTTCGCCGACTTCGACGTCGCCTTCCACGCAGACCAGCAGATTCATGGCGCAGGCGCGCAGCACGCCGCCGCTTTTGTCTTCGACGCCTTGCTTACCGAGCTCTTCCCAAACGTGCGCAAGTTCGCGCAGCAGTTGGTCGGCCTGGAGGGTGGTGCCCATTTACGGCGTCCTCCACTGATGGCCGTGGATACCGAGCATTTCTTCGGAGGCGCGCGGACCCCAGGTGCCGGCGTCGTAGTTGGGGAAGTCGAACTTGGTGTTCTTCCAGACTTCCATGATGGGCTGCACGACGCGCCAACTGGCTTCGACCATGTCCTGGCGGGTGTAGAGCGTGGAGTCGCCGGCCATTACGTCCACCAGCAGCGTTTCGTACGCGGTGGGCGTGCGGGTGCCGAAGCTGGTGCCGTAGTTGAAGTCCATCGAGACGGGGCGAAGGCGCATGCCGCCGCCGGGCTGCTTCGAAAGGAAGCGCATGGAGATGCCTTCTTCCGGCTGAATGCGGAGGATGAGCATGTTGGGGCGGCCGCCGAAGCTGCCGAGCGGTTCGCCGGTGAACACCGAGTGCGGCGCTTCGTTGAACTGAATGGCGATTTCGGTGACGCGCTTGGGCAGGCGTTTGCCGCTGCGGATGTAGAAGGGGACGCCGGCCCAGCGCCAGTTGTCGACGAAGAAGGTGGCCGAGGCGTAAGTGTCGGTTTGCGCGTCCGGGCTGACGTTCTCTTCCTGGCGGAAGCCTTTGATGTCCTGGCCGCCGATGCGCGAGGGGCCGTACTGGCCGGGCACGGCGTTTTCGAGAACTTCTTCGGGCCGCATGATGCGGATGGAGCGGAGGAGCTTGGCACGCTCATCGCGGACCGCGTCCGGTTCGAAGACAGCGGACGGCTCCATGGCCACGGTGGCCATGATCTGCAGCAGATGACCCTGGATCATGTCGCGCAGGGCGCCGGTTTCCTGGTAGAAAGCGCCGCGGCCTTCGACGCCAATCGATTCGGCGGCGGTGATCTGGACGTGGTTGACGTAACGGCGGTCCCAGAGCGGTTCGAAGATGCCGTTGCCGAAGCGGAAGGCGAAGACGTTCTGGACGGTCTCTTTGCCGAGGTAATGATCGATGCGGTAGACGTCGGTTTCGGGGAAGACGCGCTGGACGACTTCGTTCAGTTCGCGCGCGGTTTCGAGGTCATGGCCGAAGGGCTTCTCGATGACCAGACGGCGGTAACCGTTGCCGACGGGCTGGGCGGATTTCGGGGCGAGTCCGGCGGCGCCGAGTTGTTCGATGACGGGCGCGTAGTAGCTGGGCTGCGTCGACAGGTAATAGAGGATATTGCCGCCGGTGCCATGCGCGGCTTCGACTTCAGCGAGCTTTTCGCGGATGGCGACATAGCAGGCCGGATCCTTCACGTCGCCGGCGATGTAGTAGAGCTTGCGGGCGAACTCCTGCCAGAGGTCTTCGTCGAAGGCACTGTCTTCGAGATACTTCTTGACGCTCTCGTACATCTTCTGACGGAAGGCTTCGTCGGTGAGCGGCGTGCGGGAGTTGCCAATGACGGCAAAGCCGGCCGGCAACCGGCGTTCGTAAGCCAGACGGTAAAGAGCCGGAAGAAGCTTGCGCATGGTGAGGTCGCCATTGGCACCGAAAATGACAAGGGCCAAAGGGGCCAGGCGACGTTCAAAACGCAGGGGATCTTCGAACGGATTGGTCAAAGCAGCGGGGGGAGCGGGAGCAGCGGCCATGAAACCCCAAACATAGCACGGCGATGTGCTTCAATGGGAGTTCCCGTCATGAGCGTCCTGGTCCGCATCGGCAATCGTAAGGCGATTTTTCGCACCGGGGTGTGGATTTGCAGCGACGCGATGACCGAAACG
Organism: Bryobacteraceae bacterium; assembly: GCA_965229305.1. Lineage (GTDB taxonomy): Bacteria > Acidobacteriota > Terriglobia > Bryobacterales > Bryobacteraceae > JALHNI01. Next base: position 60,504 of record CBDDIZ010000034.1, read on the forward strand.
TTGCTGAATGAAACGACCGAATCGTGGATCATGGCGACGGGCGGTCCGCCGCTGAATCATCCGGACCCCGAGCATGCCGCTGCTCATGAGGTGATCCGGCGTGTGGGCGGGGCGATCACGATGCACGTTCCGGCCGTCAACCGCGGCATCCGGAAGCACTTCTTCGGACGGCGCCAGATGCGCCTCCAATTCGACTAGACAGAGTTAGCCGTGTTCCGGCAGGAACTCGTTGTGCCCGCTGATGATCAGCAGGACGTTGCCGCCGTCGGTTTCGAGCGTGGGGTGAACGACGCCGGCGCGGGTGGCGACAAAGTCGCCTTGCAGGTAGCGCGAATCGCCCCAACGGACGTCGCCCGAAATGACCAGGCATTGCTCGTCGTCGTAGTGGATGTGGCGCGGATACTGCGCGCCCGGGTGCATGCGGACGAGGTTCGTATACAGGCCCGATTTGGCGTCGTGATAGAGCGGCTTGAAGTCGATGCCGGGGAACCCGGTGTGACGCCAGCCGCCGTCGTAGGTGCGGATCTCGCTGGCGGGTTTGAGCTGTTCGTATTCCGAGACACGGCGGAGGAGACGGTCGCGCAGGGAAGGGGGCGGGGGGACGGGTTCGAGCAGTCCGCCGAGCAAGGCGGCGGCTTCGCGGTCTGCGGCGATCAGTTGACGCGGGAGGTCCGCGGCTTCCGCCGGGGTGAGGAACTCGAGCGCCGCTAAGCTGACGCGCTCGGCGAGCTCTTCCGGAGTGAGCGGGGGACGCCGGGAGTCGCTCATCGGGACGCTCCCAGGACGCCGCGCAGGCGCTTCAAGCCCAAGCGCAGGCGCGTCTTGATGGTGCCTAGCGGCAACTTGAGCTGTTCGGACAGTTCGGCGTGGCTCAAACCGCCAAAGAAGGCCAATAGCAAAGCTTCTCTCTGTTCCGGCGGAAGTTCCGCCATGGCGGTCTGCAGGCGGACGCGCCATTGATTCTGGGCGGTGGCCGCCTCGGGATTGTCGTGGGAGACCGCGATTTCGGCGAAGAAGTCGGGGCCGGAGAGGTCGAGCGTGCGCGGCTGGGCGTGGCGCGAACGAATGCGGTCGATCGCCACCGTGCGGGACATCATCACCAGCCAAGCGGTGACGCTGCCGCGGTCGGGAGTGTAGCTGGGAGCATTGCGCCAGGCTTTCATGAAGACGTCGAGGACGACTTCTTCGGCGTCCTGCGGATTGGCGAGCATGCGCAAGGCGACAGCATGGATCAGCGAACTGGTGCGGTCGTAGAGTTCTCCCATCGCCTGCTGATTCCCCGCGGCCATGGCGCTCACCAAAGGCGCCAGATCGGCGTCCGGTGAAGCGGCGGCTTTCGGTTGGCTCATGGCAGAGGGATCGCGCGCGAACGCGGAGTGACTACCGAGCTTAATGGGGAACCGCTCTGAAGTGAAGACCAAGGCCGATGAAGCTTTCGTCATGAGGTACGCACGGGAGGGGCAGTTGGATCTACGAGGGGGACAAATTGTCTTGAGGGGCGCGCAAATTGGCGCAGTGGATCTAAGGTTGGGCGAGAAGAATCAACGGGATAGCGATTGGTAAGACGCTTGCAATTCTGGTGTGTGCGGCGATCCTCACGTATGCCGTTGTCCGGTTCTTGGGAGGCTCCTCCGGGCCTCCCATCCTGGCCAGGAGGCAAAAAAATAGCCGACCAGGAAGGGGTCTCCTGGCCGGCTTGGTTCGCTTCGAGACGGGTGGCTCGGTGGCGATGCTCAAAAAAACTCATCAGCGGGACGTAAGAACGTCCTCGGCTCATTACGTCGCTGTCATCGCCGATTCCGGGAATCGGGTGAAGCGAAACCTACTGTGGTCCTCCGAAAGTCGGTGGGGCTTGAACACTTCTGCGAGCGTTTTGCCCTCTGAAGCGAATCTACCTGGGGGCGAGCGGGCGAACAATAAACCAAAGCACTAACTATGGGCCTGACCGTACCGGCACTCGGCGCGGCGCGGTACCGGGACCCCCGGAACGAGGTGGCGCCGCGGTCGATCTAAGTGGCGGCATACAATAGGGGAAACGCGGGAGGCAGCGGTGTCGTCCCTTTCCCAGTTGGTATCTCCAGGTAAATTTCGTTGGACGGTGGCCGTCGGATTGCTTCTCGTCGAGAGTCTTTTCGCCCAAAAACTCAGCGATTTGCGCGTTCCGGCACCGGTGCCGGAGGGTGAAGTCCTCGTGATCGGGTTCCTGGGCGGCGTGGAGCGTTGGGACGATCAGCACCGGGGCGTGCGGCAATTGATGCTGCGGCTGCGCGAATCGCCCGGTTTGCATGCTGAGTCGGTGGCGAATCGCCGGGCGCGGGTGGCCGACAAGCTGATTTTGCGGGCGTTTGACCGGAACCGGGACGGAAAGCTGGATGCGGGGGAACGGTCGTCGGCGAAGCTTATTCTGGTGGGGCAGAGTTTAGGGGGCGGCGCGACGGTCCGTTTGGCGAAGCGTCTGAAGAAGCAGGGGTTGCCGGTGCTGCTTACCGTGCAAGTCGATAGCTTTGGGCTGCGCGACGGCGTGATTCCGGAAAATGTCCGCGCGGCGGCCAACTTCTACCAGCATGAGTTGCTGACGATTCAGGGGCAGCGCGAGATCCGGGCGGCGGATCCGGCGAAGACGCGCGTATTGGGCAACTTCCAGATGCGTTATCCGGTGTGGCTGCCGTATCCGCAGCCGGAGAGTTGGGCGCGGCGCTGGTTAGGCGGCGCGCATGCGAGGATGGAAGCCGATCCCTTTTTGTGGGCCCAGGTGGAGATGCTGGTGCGGCAGGCCGCCGCGAGTGCTCCGTTCACGCCTGAGAAAGTACAAGTCGAGGTGCCAGTTCCATGAAGTCGATTCCCGTAGTGCTGCTTTGGGCCAGTCTCACGCTGTTCGGTCAGTTTTTCCGCCGCGATGGCGAGCCGGCGAAACCGGCCGCCACCACTACGGCGAACGCCGCGACGACGAAGGAAGTGACGCTCGATGGGTCGCAGCAGTGGGTGGATACGGGCATCGACTTGAATCAAGGCGACGTGGTGAAACTGACGGGCTCCGGCTCGATCAAAATGACCAACGCGAAGGAAGAGAACGGGCCGGAAGGCGGCAAGCGGGCGTGGATGGACATGATCCGGACGCTGCCGGTGAACGACGCCAACCGCGGGGCGATCGTCGGGAAGATTGGCGATCGCGATACGGCGCGGGCGTTTCTGGTGGGGGCGCAGCGCGAACAGCGCGCGGGCCTCGCGGGGCGGCTGTTTGTCGGCATCAACATGACGACGTCTGATCGGGCGTCGGGCGCGTTTAAAGTCGTGATCGAGCGGACGGCCGCCGCGGCCACCAATGCGGCGCCGGTGACGATCACCACCAAGCTGACGCAAGCGCAGCTGGATTCGATTCCCAAGCGCGTGCAGGGCGCCGACGGGACGCCGGGCGACCGCACGAACTTCGTCGTGATCGGCAGCGAGCAACAGGTGAAGAACGCGCTGGAACACGCCGGCTGGACGATCGTCGATCGGACGAAGAAGGATGCCGTGCTCCGTAGCGCGATGTCGATTCTGACCAAGGGGGCGTACGTGACGCTGCCGATGAGCGAATTGCTGCTGTTCGACCGCCCGCAGGACTACGGCTATGCGCAGGGCGATCCGCTGAAGGTGATTGCGGCGCGGCATCATTTCCGCATCTGGAAGGCGCCGTTCAAAGTCGGCGACCAGGACGTTTGGGTGGGCGCGGGCACGCACGACATCGGCTTTGATAAGGATCAGCGCAATGGCAACGTGACGCATAAGATCGATCCGGATACGGATCTGGAGCGCGACTACATCGCCCGCAGCTTTCAGGAAGAAGGCAGCGTGGTGTTGATGGAGTATATGGCGATGACCGATCCGATCAAGGAGGCGAAGACGGCGCACGGCGAGGCGTTCCACTCCGATGGACGGCACGCCATTCTGTACATGAAGCCGGATTCGCTGGACATGATTTCGAGCTTCAGCGACTTGTTCTGTTCGGTGCTGAAGCAGAATAATCCGGACGGCGGGACGTGGGGCCAGTGCGCGCAATGGATCGAGGCGCCGGGCAAGGACAACCTGAAGCTCGACAAGATTCCAGGCGCCGATAAGTATCGCGTGGTGATTGTGCCAGGCTTCTTCAGTTCCTGCTTTCCGGAGGCGCCGGCCTATCTCGAAGGCCATGACTACATGAAGTCCGCCTTCGGTTATCAGGTGGACGTCTTCGGCGTGCCGAACGATTCGAGCGAGGAGAACGCGGAGAAGATCGCGGCGTATTTGAAGGCGGAGGCGGCGAAGGACAATCGCAAGTTCATCGTGCTGGGTTACAGCAAGGGCGCGCCGGATCTGCAGGTGATGCTGGCGAATTATCCCGAGGTGCGCGCGCGGGTGGCGGCGTTCCTGTCGGTGGCGGGCGCGTCGGGCGGGTCGCGGATGGCGGATGCGGCGCCGGCGATCGCCGAGAAGTACATGAATCAGTTCCAGATCAGCAAGTCCTGCCAGGGCGATGTGTCGAAGGGCTTCCGCAGCCTGCAACGGCGCGTGCGCATGGACTTCCTGGCGCGCTTCCCGAACCCGCTGGTGCCGACCTATTCGCTGCCCGCGGTGGCCGATAAGGACAACATGTCGAAAGCGCTGGCGAACGCGGCGCCGATCATCGCGGCGTTCGATCCGGCGCAGGACGGTCAACTGACGCGGGGCGATGCGATCGTGCCGGGGTCCAAACTGTTGGGCGCGGCGCGGAGCGATCACTTCGCGCTCGCGCTGCCGTTTGAGAAGGCTAAAGGCAGCCAGTTCGGCGCCATGATGGACAAGAATCACTATCCGCGCGCGGCGCTGCTGGAGGCCATGGTGCGGCTGGTGGTGCAGGACCTCGAAGCCAAGAAGTAAGCGTGATAATCTCGCAAGCGATGCGTACGCTTGCTTTCTTTCTTACTGCGGTAGCCTTCGCCCAGAATCCGTCGGTGCCGTCGAACGTTCAAGCCGATTTCGATGTCGAATATAGCCGGGTGGGTGAGCGCGTGGCGATGGACATCTTCCGTCCGGCGGCTCCGGGCGTCTATCCGGCCGTGCTCGCCATTCACGGCGGCGGCTTCCGGGCAGGGAAGCGGACGGGCTATCACCCGTTGTGCATCAAGCTGGCGCAGCGCGGTTACACTTGCGCGGCGATGAGCTACCGGCTGGCTCCGCGGCATCAGTTTCCGGCGCCGGTGGAAGACTCGAAGGCGGCGGTGAGGTTCCTGCGGGCGAACGCGGCGAAGTATTCGATCGATGCCGCGCGGATCGGCGTGACGGGCGGTTCGGCGGGTGGCCACTTGGCGCTGATGGTGGGGTTGACGGGACCGCTGAAGGTGTTTGAAGGGAATGGACCGAACCTGGATCAGTCGAGCGCGGTGCAGGTGGTGGTGAACATGTACGGCCCGACGGACTTCACGCAGTCCTATGGCAAGAGCGTGGATGCCGCCGAGGTGCTGCCGCTGTTTTTGGGCGGCGATCTGCAGCACAACCGGCAGGACCACATCATTTCGAGCCCGCTTTACTACGTGACGCCGCTGGCGCCGCCCACGCTTTCCGTCCACGGCACCAAGGACAATTACGTGGCCTATGAGCATTCGGTGTGGCTGACGTCGAAGCTGCTTTCGGCCGGCGTGGATGCGGAGTTGGAGACGATCTCGGGAGCGGGTCATGGCTTTAAGGGCGCCGATGCGGAGCGCGCCGAAGCGCGGCTGATGGCTTACTTCGACAAGCATCTGAAGCCGGAAGCGAAGCAGACGAAGATTCTGATCTCTGACCATGGTCCGCGGGGCGAGGTGGTGGGCCTGTTGTGGCCTTCGGGCCGCGAACTGTTTGCGCGTCCGAATGAGCGCGGGCACGACGTGCAGAGTCTGCCCGGCGGGCACGTGCTGTACACGGTGGGGCCGAAGCACAAGGTGGTGGAAGTGGACGCGGACGGCAAGGAAGTCTGGTCCTATGCGACGGGTCTGGAGCATCCGCTGGCGGCGCAGCGTCTGGCGAACGGCAATACGCTGATCGGCGATGCGAAACAGGGACGCGTGATCGAAGTAGACAAGGCGGGCAAGGTGGTGTGGGAGTATCAGAGCGCGGACCTCGCCAACATGCGGATGCGGAACGCCAATCGCACCGACGCCGGCACCACGCTGATTGCCGTGGAAGCGGTCGCCAAGATCATCGAGGTGGATCGCGACAAGAAGATCGTTTGGCAATGGCAGGCTCCGAACGGCGAGAAGCGCCGGCTTTATCAGGGTCGCCGGCTGGCGAACGGCCATACGATGGTGACGATTTCCGACCCGGGCGAAGTCGTCGAACTCGATGCGTCCGGCAACGTGGTGCGTAGTGTCGCCGGCAAGAACCTCGAGAACCAGTTCGGTTGGGCTTCGGGCCACACGGTGCTGCCGAACGGCAACTGGCTGATTGCCGACTACACGGGCCGCCGGCTGGTGGAGATCGACGCCAAGGGGAACGTGGTGAACCAAATGCGCACCGGCGCGCGCACGGTGGCTTCGCTGTGCGTCGCGGTGGACTAGGCTTTAGGCGATCCAGCCGCCGCCCAGGACGAGTTCGCCGTCGTAGAAGACGGCGGCTTGGCCGGGCGTGACGGCGCGCTGTGGCGCGTCGAAAACGACGTGGACGCCGTCAGGCGTGGGCGTTAAGGTCGCCAGCGCCGGCGTATGGCGGTTGCGGATGCGCACCTCGGCCCGCACCGGCTCCGTGGGCGGGGCGATCGAGATCCAGTTCACCTGATGCACGTCGAGTTCGGTGCGCAAGAGGTCCGCGTGGGAGCCGACGACCACTTGGCGCGTGGCCGGATTCGTTTCGATGACGTAGAGCGGCTCCGGCTTGGGCCGCTTCACTTCGATGCCTTTGCGTTGCCCAACGGTGAAGTGATGGACGCCCTCGTGCTGGCCGAGCACTTCGCCGTCGGGCGTCACGACTTGGCCGGAGGACGCGTCGCGGCGCAGGCCCTGCTCCTTGAAGTAGGCGTCGATGAAGGCGGCGTAGTCGCCGTTGGGGACGAAGCAGATTTCCTGGCTATCGGGCTTCTCGGCGACGGGCAAGCCTAAGCCGAGCGCGAGTTCGCGCACCTGCGGCTTCAGCATGCCGCCCAGCGGAAACATCGTGCGCGCGAGCTGGGGCTGAGTAAGTCCGAAAAGGAAGTAAGTCTGATCCTTGGTGGCGTCGGCACTGCGGAGCATCTGCCAGCGGCCGGAGGGCTCGTCGTAGCGGATGCGGGCGTAATGGCCGGTGGCGATCTTCTCGGCGCCCACGCCGTCGGCCATTTCGAGAAACTGATCGAATTTGATGAAGTTATTGCAGAGCGTGCAGGGAATGGGCGTGCGGCCGGCGAGATACTCGCCGACGAAGGGCTTGACGACGTGCTGCTCGAACTGCTCTTCGAAATTGACGACGTAATAAGGGATGCCGACAAAGCTGGCGACGGCGCGCGCGTCATAGACGTCGTCGAGCGAGCAGCAGCGGCCGGTGGCTTTGTCGGTGGAGAGTTCGGGGAGCCGGCGTTGATTCCAGAGCTGCATCGTGAGGCCGACGCAGGGGTAGCCTTCGCGATGGAGCAAGCCCGCGACGACTGAGGAGTCAACGCCGCCGGACATGGCAACGGCGATGGTGGGCTTAGACATAGGCAGGGGACATCTTTCGTAAGCGGGTGACGACGGCGGAAAGGGCGTCGACGAGGGCATCGACTTGCTCGGCGGTGTTGGCGCGGCCCAGCGAGAAGCGCAGGCAGGAGCGGGCATCGTCGCGGGAGAGGCCAATGGCGGTGAGGACGTGCGAAGGCTCGGAAGCGCCGCTGGAACAGGCGGAGCCGCTTGAGACGGCAAAGCCCTTCAAGTCGAGCCCAATCAAGAGGGGCTCGCCGTCGATGCCTTCGAAGACGATGTTCGAGGTGTTGGCGACGCGCGGCGCTCCGGCGCCGTTGACGCGCGTGCGCGGAATGCGGTCCAGGATGGCGGCTTCGAGGCGATCGCGCAGGGTGGCATCGGGCGGGGTGAGGTCGTCGCAGGCGGCGCCAAAGGCGGCGATGCCGGCGACGTTTTCGGTGCCGGGGCGGCGGTCGCGCTCATGATGGCCGCCGAAGGTGATCTTGCGGACCGGAACGCGAGCAATCAACGCGCCCACGCCTTGGGGGCCGTAGACCTTGTGGGCCGTTACGGTCACCAGGTCGGCGGCGGGCACGGCCGTCTTGCCGAGCGCCTGGACGGCGTCGGTGTGCAGCGGTACGCCATGCTCCTGAGTGAGGCGGTGCAGGTCGGCGAGCGGCTGGATGGTGCCGAGTTCATTGTTCACGGTCATCACCGAGACCAGCGCCGTATCGGGCCGGATGGCGCGGCGGATGTCGTCGGGATCCACCAGCCCCTGGCCGTTCACCGGGACGATGGTGGCTTCGAGTTCGCCCGCGGGCGCGAGCACGGCGGGATGCTCAATGGCCGTGGTGACCAGATGGCCTTTGCCGGGCCGCAGCGAGCCGAAGATGGCCAGGTTGTTCGCCTCGGTGCCGCCGCCGGTGAAGATGACTTGTTCGGGCTTGGCTGAGGTCGCGTCGGCCACTTGCCGGCGGGCTTTCTCCAGGCGCTGCTTGGCCTGCTGGCCGAAGTGATGGATGGAGGACGCGTTACCGGGCGCATTTTGGAGACACTCCGCCAGCGCGGCCAGGGCCACGGGCGAGATGGGGGTCGTCGCGTTGTGGTCAAAATAGAAACGGAGCACAGCTCCCTCCAGTTTCCCATGCGACAGCCAATCATTACACTGACGACCGATTTCGGGTTGCACGATCACTTTGTGGGGACGATGAAGGGCGTGATTCTCGGGATCTGTCCTGGCGCCACGATCGTCGACGTGACGCACCAGATTACGCCTTTCGAGATTTCGGAAGGCGCCTTTACGGTGATGGAAGCCTGGCGCGCGTTTCCGAAGAAAACGATTCATGTGGCCGTGGTGGATCCGGGCGTGGGCTCGTCGCGCCGGCCGATACTGGTGGAGGCGGGCGGGCACTACTTCGTGGGGCCCGATAACGGCGTGCTGGCGATGGTGTACGGGCCGCTGCGGGAGCGCGGCGAGAAGATCCGCGTGCGCCATCTCACCAAGGAAGAGTATTTCCGCCAGCCGGTGAGCCGCACCTTCCACGGGCGCGACATCTTCGCGCCGGTGGCCGCGCATCTGGCCGCGGGCGTGACGCCGGCGAAGCTGGGTCCGATCATTGAGGACTATCTGAAGCTGCAGAGCTTCTGGCCGACGCGGATGGCGAAACGGAGCTGGACGGGGCAGGTGCTGAAGGTGGATCGCTTCGGCAATCTGATCTCGAACTTCTCGGAGGCGGAGTTCGAAGGCATCAAGACGCGGCCTTTCGAAATCGCCATCGGAACCGAGAAGATTCATCGCCTCGCGCTGAACTACGCCGAAGTGCCGTTCGGCGAACCGGTAGCGATTGTGGGCAGCTCGGGCTTTGTGGAGATCTGCGTGAATCAGGGCAACGCCGCCAAGCAATTGGGGTGTGGCGTGGGTGCGCCGCTGGAGCTAGCGCTGTGGTAGGTTCAGGAGTGATGAGTGTGGATCGCCGTCAGATCATCGCCGCCCTGTTGGGGCTGGGCGCGTTACCGGAGCGTGGTTTTTCTCAGGAGGCGGTGAAGCTGCCGCTTTCGGCGGCGGATGCCGTGGCCGAAGGCTGGACGAAGTTTCTGACGCCCGCCGAACTGAAGACTTTCCGGACGTTGGGCGCGGCGCTGGTGCCTCCGTTCGAAGGCAAGCCGGGCGCGATCGAGGCGCAGGCGCCGGAGTTTCTGGACTTCCTGCTGAGCAAGTCCGGCGCGGACGTCCAGGCGCTCTACCGGCAAGGACTGGCTCGCTATGCGGCCAAGGGCGATCTGTCGCCGCTCAATAAGCCGTGGACCCTGGGCAACGCCCCCGGCGGCGCGGCGCATCCGGAACTTCTGCTCGATCCCTACGAACGCTTCCTGCGCGCGGCCAAGATGGCCTTCTACCAGGCGACCATCAACTCGCGCGAGTGGGCGGAAGCTTCGCGCGGCCGCGGTGCGAGTGGCCTTTACTGGCTACCCGTGCAGACTCGCTAACCTCTCGTAAAGCTCTTTCTGCAAGGCCGCGATGTGGTCCCAGCTATAACGCTGCTCCACGGTGCGGCGGGCGTGCGTTTCGAGGGCGGTGCGCGCCGGCGCGTCGGCCAGGAGGGCGTCGATTTCGGCGGCGAATGCGGTGGGGTCGCCGGCCAGGCGGAAGTCCGCTCCGGGGACGAGGTCGGTGAGTCCGTTCACGCCGGCCGAGGTGCTGACGATCGCTTTGCCCATGGCCATCGCCTCGAGGATCTTGATGTTGGTGCCGGCCGAGGCGAGCAGCGGCGCGATCACCACGGCGGCGTCGCGATAGGCGGGCCGGACGTCCGAGACGAATCCTTCGACCTCTACGCCTTCCAGCTCGAGCCGAACGTCGACTTGCGCGCGGTAGAAGTCGCGATAGTAGTCATGCCGGGCGCCGGCGATGATGTGCAGCGTGGCGGGCGTGCGCAGACGCGGCCAGATCTCGCGCAGGAACCAGTCGATGGCGAGCAGATTGGGCAGATGGTTAAAGCTGCCGATGAACAGCAGGCGGGCCGGTTGGGGCGGCTGAGGGCTGGGCTGGTAGCGATCGAGGTCGACGCCGTTGGCCAGGACGACGGCTCGGTCACCGGCCGTGTGGCGATCCTTTTCGGACATCACGACGACGGCGTCGGCCTGGCGCCAGGAGGCTTGCTCGAAGCGCGTCCAACGGGCGAGCTGGTCGCGAAGGTCTTCGCTGGGCTGACGGTCAAGGAGTTGCTGGTAGAGGTCGATCGTGATGTCGTGCTCGATGAGCAGCGTGCGCGCCTGGGCGACAGTGTCGAGATAGACGGCCATCTGTGTGAACTCGAGCTGGGCGAGCTGCGGGCGAAACTCGGTCATCAGCCGTTCGAGCACGGCACGGAAGACGGGCGAGTCGAACTCATCGACGACGTCGGGCCGGCCGCTATCGAGGCGGTAATGCGAGCCCCGACGGCGCACCATCACCACGCGATGGCAAATGGCGAGCAACTCCGGCGCGGGCGCGGAGAGTTCATCGCCGAAGATCACCAGCACTTGGCAAATGCCTTGCGCGGCGGCGCGCCGCATCAGGTTGTACATGCGCACGGCGCCGCCGTGGGCTAGTGGATAGGGCGGATAGCAGGTGGCGATCAGCACGCGCAGACCTTGGGCTGGTTGCTGCCCAGGGAAGCAGGCGACGTCGCCCGAGCCGAGCGCGAGCACTGTCTCATCCGGCAGCACCGCGTGGGGGGCGCGCGCGGGCAGAGTGGGCGCCTGGGCGAGGACGGCGATCGGCACCGGATCCGGCTCGTGGCCGGAAGCCAGCAGATTCAGCCGCGTGATGGCGCGCCGCCACAAGCGTGCAAATGTCGGCCGCTGATGGATGGCACGCGCGAGGAAGCGCAGGTAGTTCAGCTCCACCATCGTGCGCAACTTGGCTTCGTCGAAATAGCGCGAGGTGGTGGAGCGATGATGATGCACGACGCGCGCCTCGCCCGCGTAAACGGTGGGCCAGCCGGCGAGCCAGGCGCGATAGCCGAGATCGAGGTCTTCGACGTAGGCGGGGACATAGGCTTCGTCCAAGCCGCCGAGCGCCCGAAGGCGGACGGTGTCGTAGAGCGAACAGCCGCCAGAGCCATACAGCACCCAGGTGAGGTCTTCGCCAGGTAGCGGCTCGAGGCAGGTGAGCGGGAAGTCCTGTAGGCCGGTGGTGAGCGGCATGGCGGCTTTGCCGGTTTCCTGACGCCGCTGACCGGCGGGGAAGAAGATTTGCGCCGTCGCGCAGAACAGGCCCGGCACTTGGTCGAACGCCCGGCGCAGCGCGGTGAAGAAGCCGGGCTCGATCACCATGTCGTTGTTCAGCAGGCAGACGTGCGAGAAGCGCGCGGCAGCGATGCCGCGATTGACGGCGGCGGCAAACGACAGAGGCTCTGTGCTGCGCAGCACCTCCACCTCGGCGGGCGGCGCCCAGTCTTCGTCCGAGCCGTTATCGACGACCACCACCTGCGGCACCCTCTGGGCGGCGATCAGCGGCAGCAGCCGGTTCAGCAATGCGGCGCCGTTGCGCGACGGAATGACGACCGTGATGCCTTCCGGCAGCGCGGGTCCCAACACGGGCGCGGGCGTGGGCTGTTTCGCCGCGGCCACGCGGTCCACGGCTCGCTGCGCCCGCCAGGCCGCCCACGGGCGCCGCAGATGCGAAGGATGCGCCAAGCGCCACAGCCATGTGTAGACGTCGCCGCCGGGGTTCAGTTGGAAGCGCAGAATCTCGCGGGTGCGCCAGGCCGCAAAGCGCGCCACCGTCGGCAAGGAGCGCGGCCGGAGCATGAAGTGGTTCAGGTCCGGCGTGAATAGAATCCACGTGCGCCAGGAGGTGCCGGTGAAGGCGAGCCGGCGGAGCGGCCAGTAGGGCACGTCCGGGTCGAGGTAGATGCCGGCGAAGGCGACGTCAAGCCCTGTCAATTGACGGCGGAGGCGTTGGGCGTTGTCTGCCGCCGAACGCAGCGGATGATACGGGATCCATTGGCCGGTAGGCGGCGGGAACTCGGAGACGACGTATAAGGGCAGGTCACCGCCGACGTGGCGCATCGCGTCGACAAGGGCCGGAAGGCGGGCTTGCGAGCAGGTGGCGAAGACGAGTTTGACTCTAGATGAGCTCACGCCAGTGGGCCTGGAACTTGCCGGCTTGACGGTCGTGCCAGTGGGCGACGGCTTGCATGCAGAAGGCGGTAGAGACGGGGTTGGCGAACGGCAGCACTTGGCCTTGCCGCGTGCCGAAGGCGTAGCCGCCGTGGCGGCGCGGGTCTCCGGACTGGTCCTGCAGGCTGACGATGACGGTGTACTCTTCGGCCGCCTGGGTTTCGTCGAGCGGCAGGATGCCGGCGGCGTCGGCATAAATCCGCGCGCGCAGAAGTTGGGCGTAGGCGTCCGAACGGGTGAAGGCCGGTCCGATCTCGCGGAGCAACGCGGCGTAGACGGGCACCGCCTGGCGGAAGGCTTCAGCGGCGCCGGGTTGGTGGAGCACGGGCAGCAGGCCTTCGAGGAAGTAACCGAGCGGATGCAGCCGGTCCATCAGACGCTCGCGCTGGGGCTCGAGGTCGATCAGTTCACGCCAGACGGCGAGCGAGAAGTCGAGCTGGCGTTGGTAGGGCGCGGCAAATTCGGGGAAGCGCGGGGCGAGTTCGAGCCAGGCGAGAGCCGCTTTCAGATGGAACGCCCCCGGCCGGCGCGACCACCAGGGTTCGTCGGGCAGCGGCGTCTTGGCGGGCAGCGTGAGGATGCAGTGCGAGCCTTGCGGCGCGGCGAAGTCCTGGTACATGGACTGGCCGCAACGCCGTGCGACTTCCAGCGCCTGCGTGTCGCCGGTGACGTCCGCCAGACGCAGCAGTGCCCGCGCGATAATCCCTAAATCGAAGAAGTAGGCGAAACCATTTCCCGGCGGATCGGTTTCAAAAGGCATGGTGCCGAGCACGGCATTCCAGGCGTTCCGCAGATAGCGTCCGGCGGCGATGGCCTGGTTGAGGTATTCTGAACGGCCAGTACGCTGGTACAGTTCTAGTAGGGCGGAAACGGAGTAGCCGGTAATTTCCGTCGAGAGGGGCAGATTGCGTTGTTCGTCAACGCGGTAGTAGCGGGCCACGCCGCCCGAAGGCTCCTGGATTCCGGAATGGAGAAACCATTCACCTGCTTGCTCGAGCCGTGGGAGCAAGGTAGCGTCGGAGAGCGGCGACGAAGTCGGTGGCAACCTAAGAGGATAGCAGAGTGATGGGAATGCGGATCTTATGCAGTCTCGTGTTGACCTTGGCCGCGAGTGGCGCCGAGGACCCGACGCTCGGCATCGTCCGCGGGTCGTTCATCAGCTACGCGGGGACGATGGCCGCGGGGGTGGTGACGGTGAAGCTGCTGAAGGCGGACCAGGGCAACTACTCCTGCAAGTCCGATGGGCGCACCTACATTGAGCGCGACCGTCAGCGCATCTACTGGCGCGACGTCACCGAAGGCGACTCGCTTGAACTGGTGACCGATCGTACGCACCGGCTGGCGCAATGCTATGTCCGGATGGTCCACGTGATTGGTCCACAGCCGGCGAAGTTTCCCACCGGCCGAGCCGATCGCGCGACGGAGAGCTTTGCGCCCCGTGGCACGCTTTTCTATTCGGGCGTGGTGTCGAAGGTGGAGCCGGATCGACTGTGGATTCGCACGCGCACTGAAGGCTTGAAGGACATGCGCTTGCGGCCCGATACGCGCTATCTCGCCAATGGCGACGCCGTGTTGCGCGACCGGGTGGTGCCCGGCATGCGCGTCTATCTGCGGGCGGGTATCGGCTGGGACGACGACATCGAGATCTACCAGGTCACCTGGGGCGAGATCATGACCGCCCCCAAACCCTAGGCGAGTTGAGGCAGGGCGGGAAGTAACACCTGGCGTCACTGCCCGCCCCGGACGCCGGGCCTCTGGCTGGGAGGGACAGCCAGGAAGTGTGGTTCGGCGTGAACGGACCTTCTGTCGCTCGCATATATATGCCCGCCGGAGTTCGGCGTCAAGCGGGTAGGGGAAAACGCTACGGACGCAGCTCCATCACTTCCACGCGAAAGTGATTCGTCTGAATGACGTCGACGAAGGCGTAGCGGCGGTCAATGAACTGGCGGATGGAGTTCATCGCCATGGTGGCGCGATCCGAGTTCGGCCACGCGTGTAGCACCTGATCATCCGGAAAATACTGACGCAGGATGAAGCGCGGCGGGCGGCGTTCGAGGTCGCTGAGCGCGGTGGCCTCGTCCTGGGCCGACATCATGCCGGGTTGGAGGAAGGCATAACGCACGGGGTTGCGTGTGTTGAGCGCATAGCCGAGCGAGGGCAGATACGGGAAGGCGAAAAGCGTGGCGCGCTCGGGAATGAGCTTCTCCAGCCGTTCGTAGGCTTCGAGCGTGGGCAGCGGGCCGCGCTGCAGGCCGGCGCGCGTGGGGAAGTAAGGATCTTCGGAGGCGACGCGCCAGGCCGAGTTGAAGTTGTAAGTGCCCCAGAGCGCGAGCGCGACCACCAACACCGGCTGGGCCAGCTTCGGCAACCGGAACGCGAGCAGGGCGAACAGGACGGCGAAGGGCGCCATGACGAACAGCATCTGGTTCAAGTCCCAACGAGGATACGAAGTCAGGAAGATGGCGGCGGCGCCCAGAGCCAGCAACTGCTTTTCGCGGGTCAACTGACCGCGCCAGGCCCAATAGGCGTTGATCGCGAGTATGATCGGCACGCCGAACGGCGCAATGCGATAACGCGCCGCGCCGACGGCGGCAAAGAAGCGCACGATGAGCTTCTCGGTAGGGTCGTCCCATTTGGCGCCGGGTCCGCCGACGCTGTAGCCATAAGGGACGGCGTTCGCGCGGCTGTAACGGCCGGCCACCCAGAAGAGGTTATTGATCATTGGCATTAGCGCGCCATTGAGGGCCAGCCAGACGATCGCCGGCAGGCTGATGAGGCAAACGCCGCCCACGAAGTGCAGCAGGTGCTGCCGCTCTCGCAGCAAGAGCCAGACGAAGTAGACGCCGACGCCCAGAATGAAGGAGGGCGTGGCCCAGGCCGAAAGCGCCGAGAGCACCCCGGCGAGGCCCCAGAGCCATTTGCGGCGCGCGTTCGCCGCGGCGTTCTCCGCCTCAGTCGCGGCCACGACGGCCGCCCACAGCGCGGCGGCGGAAAACCCCGCCGAGAGCCAACGGTGATTCACAATCACCATGTAAGTGGAGACGGAGATGTAACTCAGATACAGGATGGCTGCGCCCAGGCCATACTCCACATGGGTAAATCGCGTGGTGATGGCGAAGACGGCTAACACCATCAAGGCGAGCGATGCCGTCGCCGAAAGACGCAAGGGCGGCATGTTGCGCCCAAACATCTTCTGAAGGCCGGCTTCGGTCCAATAGACCAGCGGCCCGGTGAAGGCGAAGTAGTCGCGATAGGGCACCTGGCCTTCGAGTAACTTCTCGCCGCCCTCGAGATAAATGCCTTCGTCGAGCGACGGATGGAAACAATCGCCCACCAGCGTGTTGAGGTAGTACAACGACCCGAGGAAGACGGCCACGCACAACAGCAGGTTCGTCAGCAGAGAACGGTTCACAGAGGACTCTCGAGCATCAGGTAGCCGGTGTTGGTGAAGCCCAGATCGCGATAGGTGGCTTGGGCGGCACTGTTATGGCTTTCGACATACAGACGCAGACCGCGGACATTCTTCGCCGCGCGAGCCCGCCGCCGGACTTCGTCGTGCAACGCGCGAAACACGCCTTGGCGGCGGTGTTGCTCATGCACGTAAACCGACTGAATCCACCAGAAAACGCCGTCGCGCCAATCCGTCCACTCGTAAGTGATCATCAGGCAGCCGGCGACTTCGCCTTCGCGCTCGGCCAGCAGGTAAAAGCCATAAGCCGGCTGTTTGATCAGGCTTTGGACACCGGCGGTCACCGTGCCCAGGTCCAAATCTTTTTGCTCGGTTTCCTGCGCCATCAGGCGGTTGAACTGGGCCAGCACGGGCACGTCGGCCGCGCCCGCCAGGCGGACATTGATCATTGGGCGTTATTCTCCCATAGGGCCATCGCCTGGGCCAAGGCTTCCTGCGTGGAAGGCCGGGCTTCCACGGTGACTGGCAACTGGTGGCGTCGCAAGGCGGCCGAGGTTTCCGGACCAATCGAGGCGAGGCGAGCGTCGGCGAACCGCGCGCGGTCCACCAGCGCGAGGAGGTTCTTCACGGTGGAGGCGGAGGTGAAGGTGATCCAGTCCGGGCGGTCCGGAAACGGCCCGACTTCGGCGGGCAGCGTGTTGCGATAAACGTCCACCAGGTCGACCTGCGCGCCCTGCGTGCGCAGAGCGTCCGGCAGCACGTCGCGGGCGCTGGCGGCGCGCGGAATCAGCACGCGGGCACCGGCGAGGGGCAGGGCAGAGAACTCTGCCACCAAGCCTTCGGCGATGTGGTTGGTGGGTTGCAGATGAACGCTCAGACCGCGGCGAGCGACGGCTTGCGCGGTGGCCGGTCCAATGACGGCGAGGCGTGCGGCGGGCGTAACGTGGGCGGCCCGATCGAAGAAGGCGTCGACGGCGTTGGCGGAGGTGAAGACCAGCCAGTCATACGTCGGCAGGGCTGTGATGGCCTGGTCGACCGGCGCCCAGTCCGCCGGCGGGGCGATCGCAATGACGGGGAAATGGACGACGCGCGCGCCGAGCGATTCGAGCAGTTGGATGAAGCCTTGGCTCTGATGGGCGGCGCGGGTGACGACGACCAAGCGGCCGTTAAGCCCCTTCATCGTCCAGGATCTCCCGGGCGCCCATCTCGATGAGGGACTCAGCCAGCTTGGCGCCGAGCTCTTCGGCTTGCGAAGCCGGTCCATCGAGCTCCTGCCGAACGATGAGCGAGCCGTCGACGCTGGCGACGATGGCATGCAGTTGTAGCGTGGAGCCGTTGACGATGGCGTGCGCGCCGATCGGCACCTGGCAGCCGCCGCCCAGGGCGCGCAGCAGGCTGCGTTCGGCGGTGATGGCGATCCGTGTTTCGGGGTCTTCGAGGAAGTCGACGCCGTGGAAGTCGTCGGTCGTTTCGATGGCGAGCGCGCCCTGGCCCACGGCCGGGCACATCTCTTCGAGCGACATGTACTGCGAGATGCGCTTGGCCCAACCCAGGCGGCGCAGGCCGGCCGCGGCGAGCAGAATGGCATCGAACTGGCCTTCGTCGAGTTTGCGCAAGCGGGTGTCGACGTTGCCGCGAATGGACTCGACGATCAGGTCCGGACGCAGCGCCCGTAGTTGGGCTTGGCGGCGCAGCGCCGACGTACCCACGCGGGCACCCTCGGGCAATTCGTCCAGCGTGCGGCCCACCAGGGCGTCGCGCACGTCTTCGCGGGCCGGAATGGCGGCCAGCCGCAGCCCGGGAGGCAACACGGTGGGCATGTCCTTCAGCGAATGCACGGCCAGATGAATGCGCCCATCGAGCAGCGCTTCTTCGAGTTCCTTGGTGAACAGGCCCTTGGTGGAGGTCATGGGGCCGAGTTGCGACAGGGAGACGTTCGTGATGCGGTCGCCCGTGGTCTGAATGATCTCAATCCGGGACTCCACGCCGGCCGCGGCCAGACGTTGCTGAATGTGGTTCGCCTGCCATAAGGCCAGTTGCGAACCGCGCGAACCGATCACCAGCATCTACGATTTCCCACCCAGTTTGAAGATTCGTTTGACTTGCTCGATGGCTTCGTCGTCCTCGGCCGCGGCGCCGCGGCGGAGTTCGGCAATCGCCCCGTGGGCAATCTTGTTCACCAGGCCGCGGGTGAGGGCTTCGAGCGCTTCTTCCTGCTGCGGGGTGAGTTCGCCGAGCTTGGGGCGTTGGCGCTCAATTTCGAGCGCGCGATACTCCTCGAGCTGGGTTTGGAGCGCGACGATCCACGGGGACGCGCCGCGGCTCTTCAGCCGCAGGTCGAGCTTCTCGACCTCTTCCTCCACGATGCGATTCGCATCCATGGCGGCGCTTTGACGCGCGACCAGATTACGGTCGACCACCTGCTGCAGGTCGTCGATGTCGTAGAGGAAGACGTTGTCGATCTGGTTCACCGAGGGATCGATGTTGCGCGGCACGGCGATGTCGATCAGGAACATCGGCTTCTGCCGGCGCGCGGCAATCACCTCGCGCATCAGGCGTTCAGTGATGACGTAGCTGCCGGCACCGGTGGAGGCGATGACGATGTCCATCGTGGGCAGTGACTTCTCGAGCGTCTGCCAGTCGATCACCGAGCCCTGGAACTCATTGGCGAGTTCGAAGGCGCGGGCCGCGGTGCGGTTGGCGACGTAGATTTCCGAGGTCCCGGAGCGGCGTAGATGTTTGGCCGTCAAAGCCGACATCTTGCCCGCGCCCAGCAGTAGGACCTTCTTGCCCTTCAGGTCGCCGAAGATCTCGCGGGCCAGTTCCACGGCGGCATAGGAGACCGAGACGGCGCTTTCGCCGATGTCGGTTTCGTTGCGCACGCGCTTGGCGACGGAGAAGGCGCGCGTGAGGATCGGGTCGAGGAATGGTCCCACGACGTTCAGCTCTTTGGCGCGTTGGTAGGCGTCCTTTAACTGGCCGAGAATCTGGGGCTCGCCGACCACCAGCGAGTCGAGCGAAGAGGCAACGCGGAACAGATGGCGGACGGCGTCCGAGCCCTGGTGGGTGTAGATGTGCGGGGTGATGGCGCCGAAGCGGCCATCGATGCCGAACAGGCAGGAGGTGAGGTCGTTGGGATCGCGTGAGTCTTCTAGGGCGACGGCCACTTCGACGCGGTTGCAGGTGGAGAGGATCAGGCCTTCGTGGACGCCGGGCATCTCGCGCAGGGCCCGCAGTCGCTCGGGCAAGGCGGCATCGGGGACGGCGGCGCGTTCGCGCACCTCGACGGGAGCGGTTTTGTGATTGAGGCCGGTGATCGCGAATTTCATCGGGCAAACACCGTAGAGCGAATCCCGACGTGCGCCGCCCAGGTGACGGCGAACAAGGCGAGGACGGAGAGGGTGACGAACGCCGCCCGGCGGCCGCGCCAGCCGGAGACGGTCCGCAGGTAGATCAGGGCGAGGTACACCACCCAGGTAAGGATGGAGATCAGGATGGTGGGGTCGCTGATCCAGCGCGTGCCGGATTCGATGAACGCCCAGATGACGATGACGATGACGCCGAGCGTGGTGAAGACGAAGCCCAGGTTCATGGTGCGGGCGAGAAGGGCGTCCAGGGTCATCAGGGCGGGCAGCGACGGGGCGGCAAAGGCGCCGCCAATCAGTTTCTTACCCTTGAGCTGACGTTCTTGGACGAGATAGAAGACGCTCGCGCCGCCGGCGATCAGCAGGGAGGCATAACCGGCGATCACCAGCATCACGTGGACGACCAGCCAGGCGCTGCGCATCTGGGCACTCGCCCAGCCGCCAACAGGGGTGCCCAAGGCACCGACGAGGGCCATCCCAAACACCAGGGGGAATAAGAAAAGGCCCAGCGAAGAGAAAGCGTAGCGAAAATGGGCGACGACAAAGGAAACGCCGAGCAGGAAACCGCAAAACGAGATCGTCTCGAAAAAATTATCGGCCGGGAAATGGCCAACGGCAAAGGCGCGCTCCATCAGCGAGACGAAATGGAAGATCAGCCCGGCACAGAAGATGCGGAGGGAGGGGGCAAACCAGGTCTGCTCGCGGCGCAGGATGGTCAGCAAGGTGGAGATCAGGCCTGCGGAGTACAACAGCACCGCGACCCGCAGCCAAAAGGTGGACATCTCCAGCATGAACTGATTTCAGTATAACGGCTTAGCGAGAATGGAACCATGCTGCAACAACTGGCTGGAAAACGGGCAATGGTGACGGGCGGTAGCCGCGGAATCGGGCGGGAGATCTGTCGGCGCCTGGTGGAGGAGGGCGTCGAGGTGGCCTTTTGCGGGCGCCAGGAGGCGCATGTGCGGGAAGCGGAAGAGGCCTTGGGGAGGGATAAAGTCTGGGGCAGGGCAGTCGATTTACGCAATACCGAGGCAATTGCGGCTTGGTTTGCCGAAGCCGGGGAGCGTTTTAGCAGTCTGGACATTCTGGTGAATAATGCCGGGGTGGCGGTCTTCGGAAGTGTGGCGTCGCTGACGCTGGAGGATTGGCATTTGATGATCGAGACCAATCTGACAGCCGCGTTTGCCTGCTGCCGGGAAGCGGTGGGGTTGATGACCAACGGTGGCAGCATCGTGAACATTGGCAGCCTGGCTTCGCGGCATGCGTTTGCGGGTGGGGCGGCTTATAACGCCTCCAAGTTCGGTTTGCTGGGTTTGAACGACGCCATGCTGCTCGATCATCGGGCGCAGGGCATTCGGGTGTCGGCGGTGTTGCCGGGGAGCGTGGACACGGAGTTCAGCCCGCGGTCGCAAGCTGGCGATACGAGTTGGAAGTTAGCGGCGGAGGACATCGCGGAGGTCGTGCTGACGATTCTGCGGATGCCGGAGCGCGCGACGGTGAGTTGCGTCGAAATGCGCCCGTCCCGGCCGCCGAGATAAAGGAAAAGTCGGTCCGGACCGCTGGTGTTTTTCGGGTGTCCGCCGATAGAGCAAGAGTGCTGAGGTTTGGGTCGAAGAATGTGGCGGTACTAAAGTCGGATTCGCTGGCCGACGAAAGAAAGAGGCGAGAGGTGACCGGGCGTAAATCTATGGCGAATCTGCGAATGAATCAAGTCCTGGATCCGAACCGAACGGGTCGGGAAGCGGCGGATCTCGATCGAAATCTGCGCAACCTGATCGTGGGGCAGGACGAGGCCATCCAACAGATCGTCAACATCTATCAGATGCACTTGACGGGGATGAGCGCGCCGGGCCGGCCGGTGGGGAACTTCCTGTTTCTGGGACCAACGGGTTCAGGGAAGACGCGCATTGTGGAGGCGACGGCGGAGAGTCTGGTGAAGAACTCGAAGTCGGTGATCAAGATCGATTGCGCCGAGTTCCAGCACAGCCACGAGATCGCCAAGCTGATCGGCTCGCCGCCCGGATACCTGGGCCATCGCGAGACGCATCCGCTGCTGAGCCAGGAAGTGCTGAATCAGCATCACACCGACACGGTGAAGATCAGCTTCATTCTGTTTGACGAAATCGAGAAGGCGTCCGACGCGCTGTGGAACCTGCTGTTGGGCATTCTCGACAAGGCGACGTTGACCCTGGGCGACAACCGCAAAGTGGACTTCTCACGAGCCATGATCTTCATGACGTCCAATCTGGGCGTGACGGAGATGAATAATCTGGTGGCGCCGAAGCTGGGCTTCGCGCCGATCGCCGGCCGCGCGGCCGCGACCGGCGACTCCACCAAGCTGAACGAGAAGGTGGCGAAGACGGGTGTCGATGCGGCGCGCCGCAAGTTTACGCCCGAGTTCATCAACCGGCTCGACAAGATCGTCGTCTTCAAAGCCTTGGGCTCCGATCAACTCGAACGGATTCTCGACATCGAACTGAGCTTCGTGCAGCAGCGCGTGTTTCTCTCGAACCCCGACCGCGCGTTCGTCTTCGTGGCGACGCAGGCGGCGAAGAACTTCCTGTTGGGCGAAGGCACCGACGTGCGCTACGGCGCGCGGCACCTGAAGCGCTCCATCGAACGCTGCCTGGTGCAGCCGCTCTCCAACCTGATTGCGACTGAACAGATCCGCGGCGGCGACTACATCCGGGTCGACTATTCCGAGGACAGTCCGTCGCTGGTGTTTTCGAAGGAAGCCGAAGGTCTGCCGATCAACGCGATGGTGGAGCTGGTGGATCACCAAGTCCCCAATACGCTGGCGGCGCTGGCCAATGCGGTGGGTTTCGAGAGCAGCCGCACCGTTACGGCGCGGTCCAGCCGGCGCAGCTAAGCGGCTACTTGCCGCCTTTGAGGCACTCGGCGATGTCGGCTTCGGCGATTGCCCCGGCCTTGATCATCTTCCAGTAGGGTTCGGTGATGTCGACCGTCGTCGCGCCCTCTCCGATCGAATAGCCGCCATCCAGCACCAGGCTGATGCGGCCATCCATCATTCCAAAGACTTCAATTCCCGAGCGGCAAGTGGGCGAGCCGGACATGTTCGCGCTGGTGGCGATCAACGGTTGTGCCAGCGCTTCGATCAGCCGCGCCGCGACGATCGACTTCGATTGCCGCAACGCCAGACGGCCGGTATTGCCGGTGACTCGCAAGGGGACGCGCGTCGCCGCCGGCACGATCACCGTCAACGGACCGGGCCAGAAGCGGCGGGCCAGCAATTGGAAGCGCGTGGTGATTTCGGAGGTAAGCTCCTCGGCCATCAGCAGGTCGCTGACGAGCAGGGGTAGGGAACGGGCCGGTTCGCGGCCTTTGGCCTGAAAGACCTTGCCGACCGCGGCCAGATTGAAGGGGTCGGCGACGATCGTATAGAGCGCATCGGTGGGGATGGCGACGACGCCCCCACGGCGAATGACCGACGCTGCCCGGTCGATGGCCTCACGGGAGGGGTCGTCTTGTTTGATTTCAACTAGATCCGTTGCCACGCTGGTACTGTTGGGACGTTAAATCCGAGAATCTCTCAGTCTACCGCACTATGTACAATCGATAGAAGGTCACATGCACATCCGCGACATTTTTGCCCAAGACCGGACGACGCTCTCGTTCGAGTTCTTTCCCCCGAAGGGCGAAGCCGATGCGAACGCGCTTTTCGAGAACATCGCCCAACTGGAAGAACTGCAGCCTTCGTTCGTGTCGGTCACTTACGGGGCGGGCGGTTCGACGCGGCAACTGACGCATGACCTGGTCACCCGGATTCAGCAAACCACTTCCTTGTCGCCAGTGCCGCATCTCACCTGCGTCTGCCACAAGGCGGAAGAGGTGGAGGACATCCTGGCGAAGTACGCGCAGGTGAAGGTCGCCAATATCCTGGCGCTCGCGGGCGATCCGCCGCGGCACTTGGCGAATTATCAGCGTTCCGAGGACAGTTTTCAGCATGCGGGCGATCTGGTGCGGTTCATCCGCCAGTTCAACGAGAGCGGACGGCATCCGGACCAGCGTGGTTTCGGGATCGGCGTGGCGGGGTTTCCCGAAGGGCATCCGGCGACGCCAAACCGGCTGGTGGAGATCGACCGGCTGAAGGCGAAGGTGGACGAAGGCGCCGACTACATTGTGACGCAGTTGTTCTTCGACAATCGCGACTTCTATGACTTCCGCGAGCGGTGCGATCTGGCGGGGATCCGGATTCCGATTATCGCGGGCATCATGCCCGTGACCACGGTGTCCGGCTTGAAGCGGATGGCCGAACTGGCGCTCGGCGTGCGGATTCCGGCGCCGCTGCTCCGGGCCGTGCAGCGGGCGGACGGGGATGCCGAAGCCGTCAAGCGGGTGGGCATCCACTGGGCGACGGAGCAATCCCGAGATCTGCTGGACCATAACGTGGCGGGTATCCACTTCTATACGCTGAACAGGTCCGATGCGACGCGCCAGATCTACCAGAGTCTGGGGCTGCGCGACAGCTTGCCTGTCCGGCGCAGGTAAACAGTCGCGGCACCTTGCTGAAATCTTCGCCTTCGCTCAGTAAGATGAAGGCAATGAAGATCACGATGGCGCTAGTGGCGTTGACCCTGGCGCTGCCTCCCCTTTTCGCGCAACGCGTGGGTATCGGTATCAAGGCCGGTGTTCCTTTGACGGACGTTCTCCAGCCAGGGGCGATCACTCAGGGCAAGGTGGACACGACCCGTCTCACGATTGGTCCGGTGATCGATGTGCGGCTGCCGTTTGGCCTGGGCCTGGAAACCGGCGCGCTGTACAAGCGCTTCCGGCAGACGGGGATGGCCGGGTCGACGAATATCGATCAGACGGGCAAAAGCTGGGAGTTTCCGATTCTGGCCAAAGTCCGGTTGCCGGGCGTGCTGGTGCACCCGTATGTCGAAGGCGGCTACAGCTATAGCCGGTTGACGGACATCGTGAAGCCATTCCAGACGGCGGTGACGAATCCCAAAGATTTGGTGGCGTCGGTGACGCGGCCGGGTTTTGTGATGGGGACGGGGATGGAGATCGGGTCCGGGAAACTGCGGCTGGTGCCGGGGCTGCGATGGACGCGCTACTCGGAAAGCAGTTTTATCCCCTCGAAGAATGCAATCGACTTCCTGGTCGGGTTAATGTTCTAGAAGATGCCCGAAATTCTGCCATCGATTCTGTCCGCCGATTTTGCCCAACTGGGCGCCGATATCGCCCGCGCCGAAGCCGGCGGGGCGACGATGCTGCATTTGGATGTGATGGACGGGCACTTTGTGCCCAATATCAGTTTAGGGCTGCCGGTGGTGAAGGCGGTGCGGAAGGTGTCGCGGTCGATTCTGGACGTGCATCTGATGATCACCGATCCGGACCGTTATCTGGCGGCGTTTCGCGAAGCGGGGGCCGACCAGATGTCGGTGCATCAGGAAGCGTGTCCGCACCTGGACCGTACCTTGAACGAGATTCGCCGGTTAGGAGCGAAGGCGGGGGTGGTGCTGAACCCGGCGACGCCGCTGGTGACGATCGAGCATGTGCTGGAAGTGGCGGACTTCGTGCTGTTGATGAGCGTGAATCCAGGATTCGGCGGGCAGAAGTTCATTCCGTACGTTCTGGATAAGGTCGGTGCGCTGGCCCGGCTGCGGGCCAACCGAGGATTAGGCTTTTCGATTGAGATTGATGGCGGGATCACGGAAGACAACGTCACCGCGGCAGTGGAAGCCGGGGTGGATTGGCTGGTGGCGGGATCGAGCGTTTTCGGGAGTGCGGATCCCACTGCAACCGTGCGGAAAATGCAACAATTGGCCCACGGGGCGGCCCACCAGTTGCGCGCCTGAAGCCGTCGACAGGCTAAATCGCAATCGACCATGTAGAATGAAGAGGTTGACCAAAATGCGCCCATTTGCGATCACACGCCAGAGCCTGATTTTGCTGTGCCTTCTCCTGGCGTTGCTATCCGGCTGCCGCAAGAAGAAGTACGAGAATCCGATCACCAAGGACACCCAACAGCCGGACAAAGTGTTGTTCGACAAAGCGGTGGGCGATATCGAACGGGGCCGTTATGAAGTGGCGCGGCTGACGCTGCAGACGCTGATTAACACCTACGATACGAGTGAATACCTGGCGAAGGCGAAGCTCGCGATCGCCGATAGCTGGTTCCGGGAAGGTGGATCGAACGGGTTAGCGCAGGCCGAAGCCGAGTACAAGGACTTCATCCTGTTCTACCCGACGATGGAAGAGTCGGCTGAGAGCCAGGAAAAGATCTGCATGATCCATTACAAGCAGATGGAGAAGCCGGATCGCGATCCGAATCAGGCGCAGCGAGCCGAAGAAGAGTGCCGGCAGGTGCTGGTGCAGTTCCCGAATTCGAAGTTTGCGCCGCGCGTTTCGCAACTGTTGCGCAACATTCAGGAAGCGATCGCCGAAGGCGAATTCCGGGTGGGCGCGTTCTATCACAAGAAGGGCAGTTTCCCGGCCGCGGCGAATCGTCTGCAGACCCTGACGGACCATTTCCCGATCTACAGCCAGGCTGATGAGGCGCTTTGGCAACTGGGCGACTCCTATAGCCGGATGGGGCAGCGGTTCCGTGAGCGCGCCGGACAGGCGTATTCGCGGATCGTCAAGGAATATCCGTTGAGCCCGCGTGTAGACGAAGCGAAGAACATGCTGAAGCAGATGGAAATGCCGATTCCCGAGGGCGATCCGGCAGCGGCGGCGCGGATGAAGTACGAGGCCGAGAACCGGACGAAGCCGGGGATGATGGATCGCAGCATGGGCTTCATGAAGCGGGGACCGGATGTGCGTTTGGCCGCCAAGAGCGGTGCGCCGTCGATGACGCCGATGCGGCCGACGATTCCGGTGAGCGTGCCGGCGGCGGCGACGGCGGTGGTGGGCGGCACCAACGACGTGACGATTCAGCAGACCGGCAACTCCTCGGCGCTCGATACGAATCCGGATGCGCGGCAGGTGCAGCCGGGCGCGAATGGCGCGACGCCGGATGCGGCGGGCGGCCAGGCGGCAACCGGGGCGGCCGGGACGGGCTCGACGCCCGCGGCGACCAGCAATGAGCCGTTGCCGGTGAACCGGCAGGCTCCGCCGCCGAAGAAAAAGAAGGGTGCGAAGGCGCCCAAAGAGACGAAGAAAACCGAGCAGAAGAACTGAGACATGGCCCGAGTCCTGTTAGCCGACGATAGCCCCCACGCGCAGCGCATGGGTGAACGCATCCTGCGGGAGAGCGGTCATGAAGTGACGGCGGTGATGGACGGGGAGCGGGCGCTGTTGCGGTTGCCGGAGATCGATCCGGACATCGTGCTGGTGGATGCGTTTCTGCCCTATCGTGACGGGTACGAGATCTGCAACTTTATCAAGTCGCACCCGAGGTTCCGGCATGTGCGGGTCGTGTTGACGGCGGGGTTGCTCGAGCCGCTCGATGAGCATCGGGCGCGCCATGTGAGCTGCGACGCGATTCTGAAAAAGCCCTTTGAAGCGTCGGTGGTGATCGAGACGCTGCGGCCGTTGTTTGAGCGCGCGCGGCGCGATCGCGAGACGTTCGGCATGACGCCGAGTGTGAAGTTGACGCCCGAGGTGGAGCATCTGCTGGGCGACCCGGAGGATGACCTCGAGCCGACGCTTGATACGGTGATTCCGGCGAGTCCGGCGGCGCCGTGGATGGCGCCAGTGACGGTGATGCCGATGCCGGCTTCGATTCCGGCCGCGGGCGCCACTGCGAGCGCCGGCGCGGCGGCGGCCCCGGCCCTGATTCCTCCCCAGCCCATGCCGGTGATTCCGACGTTGCCGACGATGCGGGAGACCGATCCGGAGATGGTGCGGGCGGCGGTGACGCTCGCTCTCGATGCCGCGATGCCGACGCTGATTGACGAACTTACGAAGCGCGTCCTGATCGCGCTTCAGCCCCAGGAACGAAAAGCAAATCATGGCTGATAGCAGTTTTGACGTAGTATCCAAGATCGCCTTGCCGGAGGTGGTGAACGCCATTCAGCAAGCGCAGAAAGAGATCCTGACGCGGTACGACCTGAAGGATTCGAAGTCGACGATCGACTTGAACGAGAAAGACCTGAAGATCGCGCTGGCGAGCGGGGATGACTTCAAGCTGAAGGCCGTGACCGAGATCCTGCAGAGCAAGCTGGTGAAGCGGGGCGTCTCGATCAAGAACCTGGAGTTCGGCAAGGTGGAGCCGGCCGCGGGGCAATCCGTGCGGCAGGAGGTGAAGCTGTTGCAGGGGATTCCGCAGGAGAAGGCCAAGGACATCGTCCGCGTGATCAAGGACAGCAAGAAGAAGGTACAGGCGGCGATCCAGGGCGATATGGTGCGGGTGACCGGCAAGGACAAGGACGTCCTGCAGGAAGTGCTGGCGATGCTGCGCAGCGGCGATTTCGGCGTCGAATTGCAGTTCACCAACTACCGTTAGCCGATGCCCCGGCTGATTGAATCGCTGATGATTCCGGGCCCGGTGGGACGCCTGGAAGCGTTGCTCGAAGAACCGGATACGCCGGCCAAAGTCGTCACGCTGGTTTGCCATCCGCATCCGCAGCACGGCGGCACGATGCACAACAAGGTGGTCTACCGGCTGGCGCGTGGTTTGCGGAGCCAGGGTTCGGTGGTGCTGCGTTTTAACTATCGCGGTGTGAACCTGAGCGAAGGCACCTATGACAAAGGCGTGGGCGAAGTGGAAGACGCGCGCGCGTGTTTGACGGTATTGCGTGAACGGTACCCGCAGTTGCCGTATCAAGTGGCGGGGTTCAGTTTCGGGTCGCGGGTGGCGCTGAAACTGGGCTGCGAATTGGAACCGCAGCAGATTATCGCCGTGGGCTTTCCGACGGTATACGCCGATCGTAGCTTTCTCGACGGTTGTACAAAGAAGAGGGTGTTCATCCAGAGTACGAATGACGAATTCGGGCCGGGGCCGGACTTGATTCACCTGTATGAGTCGCTGCCGGAGCCGAAGGAACTGCATTGGGTGACGGCGAAGGACCATTTTTTTGTCGATGCGCTCGATGAGTATGAAGAGGTCGTGCGCGCGGTGGGACGCGGGCGGGCTTAGCTCACTAGACGGGCCGGGGGGCACTTGATTTCCTCGGAGGGCACAGCGGCGGGTGGCGAGGGAAGAGGTCGGGTGGGGGATCGGGATGTTGGGCGCGGCGGTCCTATATTTCGTGGAGCTCTTTGAGGCACTGGACACTCGACCCGGTGACTTAGTGCTGGCTCTACCGTGGGCAGTGGCGCGTTCCAGTGGCGGACGCCCTATGCTGAGGTGGTGCGGCGGCTGGCGCAGTTGTGCCGACAGCAGCAGCTGGTGAACGTACGCAACTGGTGAACGTACGCAACTGGTGAACGTACGCAACTGGTGGTGGAGCACGACGGTGCGGGAGTGCCGGTGGTGTCGATGCTGGGGGACGAGCGGTTGCCGCTGACCCTGATTCCGGCGACGACGGGCGGACAACAGGCGATGAATACCGGTTCGCAGTCGGTGGTGCCAAGGCAGGAAATGGTGTCAGCGCTGAATTTGCCGCTGGGGAGGACCAACCGGCGGCAGGTGTTGGCGGGGCCAGAGGTGAAGCTGCTGGATTAGGCACTGCGGGTGGATTCGAGAAGGGGACGCGGCGAACGCGGCTTGATTCCTCTGCCCTCGGGATGGGCGCTTAGCGGCCGAGGGCCTGAATGACGAGTTCCGCAGTTTCGGCGCCGGAGAAGTTCTGTTGACCGGTGATGAGATTGCCGTCCCGGTGAGCGAAGCCGCGCCAGAGTCCGGCTTGGAGATAGTTGGCGCCGAGGCGGCGGAGTTCGTCTTCGATGCGCCAGGGCATCAGATGCTGGCCGTGGGGCAGCAGGCCACTGCTCCAGACGGCTTGATCGGCAAAGTCTTCTTCGGCGTTGGCAAAGCCGGTGACGGTTTTGCCGGTGACGAGCAACTCGCCATTGCGCAGGCGGGCGTAGCGGAGGATGGCGGCCCCGTGGCAGAGGGCGGCGACGATCTTCCCGGCTTCGTAGAAATCGGCGAACTTGCGGTGCAGGGCGGTGGCGGTTTCGAAGTTGAACAAGGGCGCCTGACCACCGGCGATGACGAGGGCGTCGAAACGGTCGAGGGCGAGCTGGCTGACGGGCTGCGTTTCGGTGACGAGCGCGGCGAGCTTAGGGGTGGAGATGAATCCCAGGCTGATGAGGTCGCCGGCAGAGTAGCCACTGGGGTCGCGCGGATCGCTCAGGGCGTCGGCTTCACAGGGACCGCCGGCGGGGCTAAAGATCTCCACTTGGTAGCTGGCTTCGACGAAGTGGTAGTAGGGATGGGTGAGCTCGCTCCACCAAAAGCCGACGGGCCAGCCGGTGGTGGTGGAGAGGGCGGGGTTCGCGATGACAATGGCGATGCGCTTGGGAAGTTGACGGTTGACGGGATTGGTGTCTTTGAGGCTCATCAGGGTTTCTTTTCCGGATGCGGCTTAGCGCCGTAAGAGTTGAAAGGCGATGTCGCGGCCGTAACCTTGGGCCATGGCGAGCGAGATCCACAGCAGGGCGAAGGGTTCGAGGAGCCGGGCTTGGGTGAGCGGGCCGGCAGGGAGGGGGTGGAAGCCGAGTTCGGCGGCGAGGCCGTGAACGATCTGGTTGGAGTTCGGGTCGTCGCCGCAGTAAAAGAGCGCGGCGGCATGCTCGCCGAAGGCCGGGTCCGCCATGACGTTGGCACCGATGGTGTTGAAGGCTTTGACGACGCGAGCGCCAGGCGCCCAGCCGGCGACGAGTTCGGCGCCGGAGGTGGTGGTGCCGACTTCGAGGCCGGCGAGGCGCGGAAGCAAGGGGTTGGTGGCATCGATGAGAAGCTTGCCCGCGAAACTGCCGGCGTTTTCAAGCACGGAACGGGTGGCGGGCCAAGGGGTGGCCAGCAGGATGACGTCGCTGGAGGCGACTGCTTCAGCGGGAGAGGTGGCGCGCGCGGTGGGGCCGGCGCGCTGGACGAGCGCGAGCATTTCCGGAGAGCCGGGGTCACGCGAGGCGAAGGCGAGGGTGTGTCCGGCGGCGGCCCAGCGGGTGCCGCGGGTGCCGCCGACATTTCCCGAACCAAGAATGCCAATCTTCATAGTTACGATACTGGATCGTATCGATACGGATTGTCAAGATGAAGAAGATGGCTGTACCAAAAGTTTCCGCACGAGTGCCGGGCCGTCCACGCGACCCCGAGACGGAGCAGCGAATCCTGGACGCGGCGCTGCGCATGCTGGCCGAGCAGGGCTATAGCCGCATGTCGCTGGATGCGGTGGCGGAGTCAGCCGGGGTGAGCAAGCCAACGATCTACCGGCGGTGGAGTTCCAAGGCGGACCTGGCGACGGCGGCGATCGAGACGATTCGGTTTGCCGAGCCGCCGGTGGGGGAGGGATCGACCGAGGAGCAGTTGGTGGGGGTTCTGGAGAATTTTTGCCGGTCGTTGATGCGGCCGAATGGGATGTCGCTGCTGGGAACGGTGTTGGCGGAAGAGGCGCATACGCCGGAACTGTTGGCGTGGTTCCGGCAGCGATTGGTGGCGCCACGACGGGCGATGCTGCGGGCGATTCTGGAGCGGGCCGCGGAGCGGCGCGAGTTGCGGGCGGGGGTGAATCCGGATGTGGTGACGTCGATGCTGGTGGGTGCTTTCTACGCTCGCTACCTGGCTTCGTCGCGGGTGCCGCCTTCGTTTGCACGAGCAGTGGTGGAAGCGGTTTGGCAAGGGATTGCGCGGCGGCGCTAGGCGGCGGGATTTTCGCGAGGGACGTAACGGGCCGAGGGGCGGCCGGCGGCGAACAGGACGGTATCCTGGTACGTCAACGATCCCGATTCGACGGATCCAAGGCTCGACATGGTCGCCACGTTCCTGATCGTTCTTCCCATTTTCGGCTTGATTTTGGCGGGTTGGCTGGCGCGCTGGTTCAGCCTCCTGGGGCCTCAAGCGACGCGTGAACTGAACCAGTTTGTGGTGTATCTGGCGCTCCCCGCGCTGCTATTCGACATTGTGGCCCATGCGCGGTGGGAAGAGTTGTGGCAGCCGGGATTCATCGGCGCGTTCGTTTGTAAGCGAGCGGCGAACCCATCTTGCGAGGGGAGCGTGCCAGCGGGAAGCTAAGGCATGAGCAGGCGGGCGGAGCAGATGCGGGCGATGGTGGCGGAGTACGAAGCGAGCGGACTGCCGCGGCGGGCGTTCTGCGCGGAACACGGACTGGCGGTGACGACGTTGGACTACTGGCGGCGCGAGTTGGCCAACCGGCCGCAGTTGGTGCCGGTGCGAGTGCTCGACGACCACCCCAGCTATGCGTTGGTGCTCGCCAACGGCCGCCGCATCGAATGCGCAAGTGAAGGACTCGCCAGCTTGATCCGCGCCGCCGAACAAGCGTGATGTTCGGGCTCGGTCCCGCGACGAAGATTTACTTAGGCGCCGCCGCGGTTGACATGCGGAAAGGCTTCGACGGGCTCCACGGCCTGGTGCGCGACTGCCTGCAACACGACCCGCTCAGCGGCCATCTGTTCCTCTTCACCAACAAGCCGCGGACCCGCATCAAGGCGCTGATCTGGGATGGCAGCGGACTCTGGATCTGCGCAAAACGGCTGGAAAAGGGCCGTTTTCGCTGGCCGGAAGCGGCTGGCCCCAGCGTAACGCTACGAGCCGAAGAGTTGGCGATGCTGCTGAATGGACTCGACTGGAAAAACACCCAGCCCCGAAAATGGTTTCGGAACAAAGTAGCGTGAAAATGATGCTGGAACATTTTCCGGACATCGCGTACTATTAATTTTCCCGCATGGATCCGCAAGCCCGCATCGCGAACTTGGAGCAAGAGTTGGCTTGGTCGCGCATGAAAATCCAGCAACTGGAAGAGCGCTGGCGGCGGCATCTGATCGAGAAGTACGGTCCGAAGAGCGAGACGCTGAGCGACCTGCAACTGAACCTGCTCGAGGAAGAGCCCGGCGTGACGCAGGATGAAGTCACGGCCGAAGCGGCGCGTCCGCCGTATCAGCCGCGCGAGCGAAAACCGCATCCCGGCAGAAGACCTTTGCCGGAGACTTTGGCGCGGGTGGAGGAGACGCTGCCGTGTGCGGCGCAATGCGTTTGTTGCGGAGGCGAAACCAAAGTCATCGGCCATGACGTGAGCGAGGTGCTGGATCGCGAACCGGCGCATTGGTTCGTGCGAGTCACCAGGCGCGAGAAGCGGGCCTGCGCCAAGTGTGTAACGGTGCGGATGACGGAGTTAGCGCCGCGCATCGTGGAGAAAGGCTTGGCGAGCGATCGGGTAGTGATCGACACGGTGGTGGCCAAGTACTGCGACCACTTACCGCTCTACCGGCAGGAAGCCATGTTCGAGCGCGAAGCGGGCGTCGAGATCTCGCGCGCTACGCTGGATGGCTGGGTGCTGCGCGTGGGCGAGTTACTCGCTCCGGTCGTGGAGGCGATGCGCGCCGAACTGCTCCGGGAGCCCTATTTACAGGCCGATGAGACGACTGTGCCGGTGCAGCTCAACGACAAGAGTGGCTCGGATCATCAAGCTTACTTATGGCAGTACGGCGCGCCGGGCGGCGCGACAGTCTTCGAGTTTCAGCTGGGGCGCGGACGGGAAGGTCCGCAGAAGTTTCTGGGTGATTGGGCAGGCATCTTACAAACCGATGGCTATGCGGCTTACGACGGCGTGGGCGGCGAGGGCTTGATCCATGTAGGTTGCTGGGCGCACGCGCGGCGTAAGTTTGTAGATGCGGTGAAGGTGAATAAGGACGATGCGGCGTCGATCGCGATGGTCACTCGCATGGACGCGTTATTCTGCGTGGATCGTGAGGCGAAGCGTTCGGCGTTGACGGCGGAAGAGCGGCACGCTTTGCGGCGCGAGCAGGCGTTGCCGTGGCTGCACGAGATCCATGAAGAATGTTTGAAACAAAGCGGCCACGTTTTGCCGAAGAGCGCGGCGGGGCAAGCAGTGACGTACACGCTCAACGCGTGGCCGAAACTGGCGCGGGTGTTCGACCACGGCGTGGTGGAGTTATCGAATAATCTGGCCGAGAACTCGATGCGGCCGGTGGCGCTGGGCCGCAAGAACTGGCTGCATGTGGGGAGCGCGAAGGCGGGTCCGAAAGTGGCGGCGATCATGTCGGTGGTGGAGTCCTGCCGGCGGCTGCGGGTGCCCGTGCGGGACTATCTGCTGGCGATCCTGCCAGGACTGGGCCGGTGGCGCTTACCCGAGGTCGCCGCGCTCACGCCATCGGCCTGGTCCGCCCGCCGGTAGGTGGGTTCGCCGTACGCTTACGTTCGGGTTGAGTATTGCCGTGATGTTTCTGATCACGCTGCTGTGGCGCCTGCGCCGCGGAGCGCACCTGGCTGACGCCGCGATCGACGGACTGAATGCAGCCTATGGAAACACCGGATTCATGGGCTTTCCGCTGGCGCTGGCGGCGATCGGCAAAGGGGCGATGGCGCCGACGTTGGTGGCGACGATCCTGACGGCGTGCGTGGTCTTCGCCGGGGCGGTGACGTTGATCGAGATTGGCCTGCAGAGCGAACGTCGTCCGTTGGCGCTCGCGAAAAAGGTGGGCGCGGCCTTGGGGCGGAATCCTCTGTTGTTGGCGCCAGCGACCGCCGCTCTTATTCCCTGGGCAGGCGCTACGGTTCCGGGACCGGCGGAGAGCTTTCTGAAGTTGCTGGGCGGCGCGGCCTCGCCGTGCGCACTGATTGTGCTGGGCATGTTTCTGGCCTCCAAGCAGGCGGTTTCGTCGCAAAGCCGCAAGCTGGTGGTGGCGCTGGTGCTGGTGAAACTGGTGGCGCATCCGGCAATGGCTTGGGTGCTGGCGGCCAAGGTGTTTGCGCTTCCGGCGTTCCTGACGCACACGGCGGTTTTTCTGGCGGCCCTGCCGACCGGAACCGGTCCCTTTATGCTGGCGGAGTTCTATCGCCGGGAGGCGGCAGTGACGTCTCAAGTGGTGCTGTGGTCGACGACTGTGTCGGTGTTGACGGTTAGCGTTTATCTCGCCTGGGGTGGGTGACGAGGGACGTCCGGGCTCGGGGCGCTTAGTCTAAATGGACACGGATGACGCTGGCGGGATGGCCGTAGATGCGGAGGTGCGGGCAAAAGAACGCGCGGCTATAACGTTAGCCGCAGCGAAACGCCAGTATGGCATGATGACCGCATCTGTTGCGTATGATTGAGATCCAATCCTGAATGGCCGTGCCATCGGGAACTTGACAAGCCGACGCTGACCGACGGTATGGTTTTGTCTGCTCGCGGTACTCGGAGAAAAGTCCAAAGCGTTGCGGAAGCTGAATTATCTTCGACGAGTAAGTCCTTTGCGCCCTCGAGACTGTGCGACTGCGAAATTCCTTAAAGTGGAGAATCCGAAGTAGTTCTTGATTCATGGGGATGCTTCTCGGGGTGCTCGCCGGTCAGGTCGTGCTCAACTCAACAGTTCTTGTCGGCAGATATTCAAGCCGCGAAAGTTAGCCAGACGTTCTATTGGTTGTTCAGCACGACCCGCCGAACGAAAAATGCCTTGCGTGTCGACGAGATGGCGTTGAGGTTTACTATACCCGCAAAAGAGCTTCTCCTCATACGAAAAAGATGTGAGAAAAACTGGAGCTTTAATCTACTTATAAGTAGTTGCGGCTGGAGTGGTCTGGCTCGACTAGTTTGGAAGTTGACGACTGTTACCATAAGGAAAAACTTAATGACTGAGAACTATCCAAAATACTATCGCGGAATACATTCGGTGGCAAAGTATTGCCTGGGCCTCTTGCTCGCACTGCAAGTCTGTCCAGCGGCGACGCTAACCTTCGGCTCCGCTGATAGCTGTGATAGCAGTGCACACAACGGATTCTTCGCCGGGACAGACTACGTCTTGAACAATTACGGCAGTGCTGGGATCATCTGCCCAGGCCTGCCGGAGTACGCCGGCGCGCCGGGCATTGCCATTGGGTTGCCGACCGTAGGAACGATCTATAAGTTCGATGGGCTCTTCGATCTGATTTCCATTGACATCGCGCCGGGTTCCCTGGCGCAACGGGAATATATCGCCCTGCAGATCGCGGGGTACAACACGTTTCTATCGCAACTACCCAATGGCGAGATAGTCGGAAACGCAGTAGCTTCTATTGTGCTGGAACTACCTCCCGATGCACCACAGGAATTTCAGACGATCACGCTGCCAGATACGTTTCGAGGACTGCGAGCGCTACGATTTCTCGCACCGTCTACTTGGTCCCCGCTGCAGTTTACGAATCTTCGGACTAGTGATGAGCACGATACGACAAATGCACCGGAGCCTGGGACTGGCTTGTTGATACTTGCGGCATCCAGTGGACTCGGCTGGTGTCGGTTGGGGCGTCGCACCGGCGCGGCGATGTTGGAAGTACAAAAGACCACGACTCCTGCGCCTTGATACCCATCAGGATCCTTGCCTGAGAGAGATTGCCTGAAGGTTCTGCCGGTCTCCAACTGGCGCCTCGACCAGTATCTACTTCCTCCTGCGGATCTGGTCGAAGATGCAGCCTCCGCGCAGGCCGAGTACGTAAGCTCACCCAGAGTCCGTCTGGTATCGTGCTGAGGTGCGCGGGCCTGGACGGACTTCTCTTAAAAGTCCTTTGAATATCGGTGGGGGAAGTTCGACCGATACTCCTGCCGTGGCATCTACTACGGGCAGGGTACGCCTTTTCGCAG
Organism: Bryobacteraceae bacterium; assembly: GCA_965229305.1. Classification (GTDB taxonomy): domain Bacteria; phylum Acidobacteriota; class Terriglobia; order Bryobacterales; family Bryobacteraceae; genus JALHNI01. Next base: position 96,694 of record CBDDIZ010000034.1, read on the forward strand.
TTGGACTTGAGCGCTTACGCAACCCGCGGTAGCCGCAGCTTGTTGACCAAGAGGATTGGGGGGCGCTTAGTCCAACTGGACGCGGATGACGCTGGCGGGATGGCCGTAGACGAGGAGCTGTGGACCTTCGCCGCCGAGGAGGGCGCCGACGCGAGTCGCGGCGAGGGTGGAGGTGAGGTCGAGGGGCGTGAAGCGCTGGCTGGCTTCGTCGATACTGTAGACCACGTGGCGCGGAGTGGGGCCGGTGGGATCGGTACCGGCGAGACGGAAGACGCCGGAACTGTCGAGCGAGGCGCCCGTGAGGTTGGTGTGGGCGGACCAGGCGGGGGGAACGATCGCGCGGCGGGTGACGCCGGTGGACCACGAGCAGTGGATGAGTTCGTGGGAGTCGAGGGCGTAGAAAACCACGCCGGTGGCGTTCGTCGCGATCAAGGTATGGAAGGGAAGGGGGCTGAGAACACCTTCGGGGGCGCCGGGCTGCGTCTGGTGCGGCCAGCGGTCCTGGAGGAACCGTCCTTCGGGATCGAACTCCCATAAGGCATCCGCCGCGGGACCGGGGGAGTTGGCCGGCTGGGGAAGCCGTCCCCAAACCCAGAGATGGCCGTTCGGAGCCACGGCAAGTCGGAGCGGGGCGAGGTGGGTGAGGCGGTGAACTTTGGCGACTTGGCCGCTTGGGGAGAACCACGCGACGGCGGAGGTGACCCGGCTTTGCTGGGGGTCTTGAAGGGTGGCGAGGACGGCGACGGTGCCGTCGGGCTGGGCGGCGGCGTCGATCAGGCGGAGCCGGGTGACGCCGGGAAGGTCGAGGCGAGCGGCGAAGCCAGGGGTACCGTCCATCCGGAAGGTGGTGATCTGGGCGGGGTCATTTTCGTAGAAAATGGCGTAGCCGTTCGAGAAGCGGGGGAGGGGGCGGCCGGCATTCTCGCGAGCGAAGGTGATAACGCTCTTAATTTCTGCGCCGGGGAGGAGGCTTGGGGAGGCGAGCAGCAGAGCGGCCAAGTAAAGGTGCTTCATCGCAGGATCTTCCTTTCGTGCCCTTACCGCTGATGCAGCAAGGAAGAACTGGCGCCGTCACCCTTACTCTACACGACTGGCACTTGGCACGATTGGCACTTTGCACGATTGGGCGGGCGGGCCTGAGTTGAGGGAAGTGGGTGTGCGCTTCCGAGACACAAGATCGGCATTCTACAATGGTCGCCACGTTCCGCGAGAATCAAACATGCGCTACTGGTACCTCCTTCCGAATCTCTTCCTTTTTCTATTCGCGTCGTCGGCGTGGGGGCAGCGCGAGCCGCTGAAGTTCGATATCACGTGGGTGAACGCGCCGAAGGAGATGCCGCGCGGCGTGACGCATCATACGTTTCGCAGCCAGGCGATGCAGACCGAGGTGGGGTTCAGTCTGTATCTGCCGCCGGACTATGCGAGCTCGGAGGGGAAGCGCTATCCGGTGATTTACTGGCTGCACGGGGCGGGCGGGAATGAGGCGCAGGGGATGGTGCAGGCGGCGATGCTGGACCGGGCGATTGCGGCTGGGGTGATGCCGCCGACGATCCTGGTGATTCCGAACGGAGGGAAACGGTCGGAGTATCGGGATTGGCCGGAGCAGAAGGTAATGTCCGAGACGATGATCGTACGGGAGTTGATTCCGCTGGTGGACGCGCGGTACCGGACGCAGGCGGGACCGATGGGCCGGGCGATTGAGGGCATGTCGATGGGTGGGAACGGGTCGTTGAAGCTAGCGTTGAAGTACCCGGAGTTGTTTGGGTCCGTGGTGGCGGTGGCGGGGACGTATGGGCGTATCCGACTGGATGGTTATTACTATTTGGGCGTGCAACCGGAGCAGCAGCGTTGGGTGGCGCAATTGGCGCAGTGGTACTCGGCGGACGATGACGTGTTTGCTTTGGCGGAGAAGAACTACGGGCGGCTGGGGCATCTGCGGATCCGGTTGTTGATTGGGACGCAGGATGTGTCGTTTCCCGATTCGGAAAAGCTGCATGTGCATTTGCGGGACCTGGGGGTGGCGCATGAGTACGAGATCCTGCTGGGGGTGAGTCACAACATGCAGGCGTATTATGAGCGGGCGGGTCTGCATGGGTTTCAGTTTCAGGCGGCGGGGTTTGAGCGGAGCAAGCGTTAGCGGGGCGGGAACAGGCGAGATCTCGGTTAGGCTGAGGGAATGAAGTCGAACAAGGTGACGGTCTTCCATAACCCGAACTGCGGCACGTCGCGCAACGTGCTGGCACTACTGCGGGAGCGGGGGATCGTGCATGAGGTGATTGAGTATTTGAAGACGCCGCCGACGCGTGAGGAACTGACCATGCTGGTGCGGCACTCCGGGTTGGGGGCGCGGGCCTTTCTGCGGACGCGGGAGAAGCTTTACGACGAGTTGGACCTGGCGAATCCGAAGTGGACGGAGGATGAACTGATCGGATTTGTCGCCGAGAATCCGGGGCTGTTGAATCGTCCGGTAGTGCGGACGGCCAAGGGGGTAAAGCCGTGCCGACCGGCGGAGTCCGTGCTGGAGTTGTTGGACTGACTAGGCTATGGCTGGGTACCGCTGCCCGAGGGGGCGCGTCGACCGCTGCCGCCTGGGGAATCAACTATGTTTTCACCGATCGGCCGAAGCTGTTTTGTGGTCTGTCTGGCGATGTTGGCGTCCTGCTCAGCGTCACCCAATCGGTATCTGTTCAAATCGCCAAGCGCGGGGAAGTCTGTGCTCGTGGAGACCAGTGAGAAAAGAGGGCGAATCGTGATGTCGGCGAGCGACTTCATCTTACTGGAACATGCAGTCAGCGTCGCGTGGGTGGGTTTCTCGCGCGATGGCAATCGATTTACCACGATCGTCTGCAGTGCGGATCCAGACTACGCGGACACGATTCTTCGGCAAGAATTTCACAGCATTCCAGCATCTCGATGGAATGATGCCCCCACCGACTTTGGCGAATCCGATGCGGCGTTGGTGTCCTCTCTTCGTTCGACCTTTACGCTTGACGCGGCTTGGCCGGACCGGGACGTCTTGTGGTGGTTTTGCGTCAACGGCGGAAGGCATGCGATGGAGGACCGAGGGGCCTGGGCGGCGGAGGGCGGCAAGTCGCTGACACTTCCCGATGACGTGAGGCGTCACTGAGCGCGGAGGATTAAGGCCCGAGGCGAAGTCGTCCCCGGGCCTTCTTCGAAGAGAGGGCTAGCGTAAGCCGAGCGTGCCGGGGACGCCGGGGGCGCCACCGCGGACGGTTTGGCCGTTGATGGTGTCGGCGTCAACGACGGTCTTGCCGAGGACCGTCTTGCGGCATAGCCGGTGATGGTGATATTGGAGCCGACGGCGGCGAGGGTGGAGATGGTGGAGCCAAGGTGAGGCGGAGTCTTGACGATGGTGCCATCGCTCAGGACCAGGCCGTTGATCTCGCCGCGGCCGCCGTAGTTGAACTGGGCGACGCGGCCGGTGCTGCTATAGGCGGTTTCGCTGCCCGGTTGGGGAATCGTGATGGTGATGTTGCGGGCGGAGTTGACGACCGAGGTCGCGTCGACCCGCTGCACGCCGGTGTCGGTGGTGAGGCCGTAGCCGGAGACCTGGACGGAGTCACCGACGGCGAAGTTGGAGAGGACGAGCGCGCCGCCGCGGACGTGGACGAGCGTGGTGCCGAGCAGGAAGCCGGACCGTTCGCCTTCACCGCCGAAGTTGAACTGGGAGATGGTCCCGGAAACCGAGGTCGCGCTGCCGGTGGGGATGGCCCCGGGCTGGGCGAACAAGGAACCGACGACGAAGCCGGTGAGGAAGAGGATGGAAAGATTCTTCATAGTGAGTGCCCCCCTTAAAAGGCACGGCCTGGCGGATGCAGGCCGATCGCCAATTGGGGGACTGCTGCGAAGTGATAGTAGGAAAAAGAGTTACGAGATCAGGTCCGGAGCGCTGGACGTTACCGGCCGTGCTTATTGCTCTCGTTGTTGTTCGGCTGGCGCTCAGTGCCCTGGCCGGGCAGGGAGAGGCGGTGTGACTGCCGTGGGAAGCGACTTGTTCGCTTTCCACTCGGTGGTGTGCGGAATCCTCTCGGTGGCTGAACGGTAAACAGCGCAAAATAAACGTGTGAGAGCTGGGCACGGAGTTGCATGGTTACGGGGCATGCGTTGCGCCCGCGTCTTTCTCGTCTTGCTGGTCTTCGCTGGCGCCCATGATCTGAAGAGCCAGCCGCCTCCGGCGCCCCAGGGGAGTGCGCAGGGGCGCCCGGCGCCGCCCCCGCCCCCACCACCGGACCCGGCGCGGCGGATGGAGGAGATCCGGAAGCGACTAGCGGAGCGGCCGGCGCCGGTGGGGGGGGCACGGACAGATGCAGCGCAGGTCGCCGAGCAGCGGGCGCTGGTGGCGTTTGCTACGCAATATCTGAAGGAGGCGGAACAGGCCATTCAGGCGGGGGAACAGTTCAAGGCGGATCGTTTGATCGATGCGGCCGATGCCTGCCGGCGTCCGCTTGATCATCTGAGGCACATCGAGGAGGAGCAGCGAGCGCCGACGGACCGGCCTGCGCCGCCGGTACCGTTGGCGGTTCATCTGCGGCAGGTTTACTTTCGCCTGCGGCTGGCCGACGTCTTCTTGCAGGAGATTCGGCCAAAGGCGCCGACGCGTTTGCTCGAGATCGCCAGAGCTTACTACGCACGGGCGCTGGCGGCTCAACGCGCCAAGCAGGACCGGATGGCCGAGGAGTATGCGGCAGCGGCCAACGACTTGACGCATGCGCTGGAGCACCTGGCGCAGGGCAGCATTGCGGTGACTCGATGACCAAGCGTTTGGGGCAGAAGCGCTTTCAACTGCAACTGCTGTTCGCGCTGGTGGCCGTGGTGGCGCTGGCGGGATTGACGATTCCGGTGGTCCTGCGCACGCTGCAACAGGCCGAGAGCTACGTAACCAGCAACACGGAGTTGGCGCTCACACAGGCGCTGGCGGATCTGAATCGCGAGTCGCGGTTGCAGCGGCAGGAATCGACCAGTTGGAATGCACTGCCGTCAGACGCGCAGGAGATTACGTTGCGGGCCATCAGCCAGACGGTGCTGGGGTCCTATCCAGGAGTGGAGGGCGGTTTTTGGTTGAATTCGGCGTTTGTGGGGTACGCGTATCCGACGCACGATTCGGGTCGGGAGAAGTCCGATGTGCCGGCGGCGGAGAGGGGAGAGATCGAGGCGACGATTCAGGAGGCTCTGCGGCAGGGGAGCAGCCGCCGGAGCCTGCGCGGCCGCCAGGATGTGGTGATCATCGCGGCCGCGCGGTTGACCTTCGATCGCACGGGAGTGGTATGGGCGATGAAGCGGTTGCCAGGACTGGCCGACCCCGATTCGCGGTTCGAGAACTGGGCACTGATGGTGCTCGCCGGGGTGGCATTACTCGGGGCGGCGGGGGTGCTGGCGACGGGCATCGGCCTAGCGCGAGGGATTGACCAGATTACGCGCGGGTTGGCGTCGCTGAATGAGGGCCAGCCGTGGCCGCTGAAGGAGCGGCAGGATGAGTTGGGGCAGATCAGCGCGGCGATCAATGACATGGTGCAAGCGCGCCATCGATTGGAAGAGCAAGTCCGCCGGGAGGACCGGATGCGGACCATTGGGCGAATGGTGGGCCAGATTGCGCATGAGATCCGCAACCCGCTGAACAGCATGCGCCTCTCGCTGCAGATGCTCGCCGGGCGGCACCAGGAGCAGCGTCTGCAGGCGCAGGACTTTCAGGTAGTGGTGCGGGAAGTTGACCGGATCAACGGCTTGCTGTCGGATCTGCTCTCGTTTCAACAGCCGCGCCAGGCGAGGCTGGCGGCGTATCCGGCCCGGGAACTGGCCGAAGAGAGCGCGGCGATGGTGGCGCAGCAATATCGAGAGCAGGCAGCAAGCTTGACGATTTGCGGCCCGGCCGAGGTGGCGGTGGTGGTGGATGGGGAGTTCGTGAAACAGATTCTGCTGAACCTGCTGCTGAATGCCGTGGAGACGGGGAAGCGAAACGTGGCGGTGCAAATCGTCATCCGGCCGCACGAACAAACTGTGACGCTCGAAGTGATCGACGATGGACCGGGGTTGAGTGCTGAGCAGCAGGAGCATTTGTTCGAGCCGTTCTTCACCACGAAGGCAGGGGGGCACGGACTGGGGCTGGCGCTTTCCCAGGAACTGGCGCAGACGATGGGCGCGAAGCTTTCGTACCGGGCCGTTTTGCCCCAGGGAGCCGCGTTCGGACTGGAAGTGAGGAGAAGCCAATGAGTAAGCCGACCATCCTGGTGGCGGAAGATGAGAGCGCGGCGCGGGCGGCGCTGACCGAGCTTTTGGAAGGGCGCGGCTATCGGGTGATTCCCGCGGAAGATGGGGCGCAATGTCTGGAGGTTTTGAGGCACCATACGGTGGATGCGGCTTTGTTGGACGTGCGGATGCCGGGCCTCGACGGGCTGACGATCCTCAAGCGGGCGCGAGAGGCGGGTGTGGAGATCCCGTTCATCATCATGACGGCGCACGGGGACAGCGGCGTGGTGATCGACGCGATGAAGCTGGGTGCTTACGACTATCTTTCGAAGCCAGTGGATTTCGAGCATCTGGTGGCGAGGCTGGAGAAGGCGCTGGGCCAGCGGCGGGTGTCTCCGGTGAAGGAGAACGCTGGGGGAGGACCGCCGGAGCGCCCGGCGATGGTGGGCTACAGTCCGGCGATGCAGCACGTGTACAAACTGATCGGGCAGGCGGCGGCGACGGAGGCGACGGTGCTGATTCGCGGCGAGTCCGGGACAGGGAAGGAACTGGTGGTGAATGCGCTGCATCATAACAGCAGCCGTTACAAGGGTCCGTTGATCAAAGTGAATACGGCGGCGATTCCGGAGACGCTGCTGGAGGACGAATTGTTTGGGCATGAGAAAGGCGCCTTTACGAACGCGAACGCGCGGCGGTTGGGGCGCTTTGAAGAAGCCCACGGCGGCACGCTTTTCCTGGACGAGATCGGTGACCTGGCGCCCGCGCTGCAGGCAAAACTGCTGCGAGCGATTCAGGAACGGACGATCGAACGGCTGGGGAGTGGTACGCCGATTAAAGTGGATGTGCGGCTGATCTCGGCGACAGCGCGGAATTTGGAAAGCGCGGTGAGCGAAGGGAGCTTCCGTGAGGACTTGTACTATCGCCTGAATGTGGTGGTGATTGAACTACCGCCGCTGCGCGACCGCCGGCAAGATATTCCGCCGCTGGTGCAGCACTTTCTGAGCCGCGGCGGCCGGCGTTTGGCGATGTCGCCCGCGGCCTTGCATCTCTTGTGCGACTATCATTGGCCCGGCAACATCCGAGAGTTGGAGAATACCGTGGAGCGGGCGGCCGTGTTGGCTCGTGGCGGCCTGATCGATGCTCCGGAGATTCAACTGATGCCGGTGACCCGGAGCGTGGAGCGGTGGACCGATATGATCCCGATGACCAACGGGTGGCGGAAGAATCTGGCCGATGCGGAACGAGCGATGGTGATCCGGGCGCTTTCACTTGCGCGCGGCAATAAGACCAAGGCTGCGGATTTGTTGGGGATCAACCGGCGGATGATCTACGAAAAGATGCGGGAGTACGAGATTTCGGACTCAGTCGATGGGGCGACTTAGTCGTTCGGTTTCTGCTCGCCGGGTGTTCGGTTTCCGCTCACTGGGATTGGGTTAACTTGACGGAAAGAAAGAAGGCGGCCTTGGCCACCGGCGTGCAACGGCGGGAGAGGGTCAACGATGCTTTCACTTGCTACGCTTAGCTCAAACGCCGCGCCTGAGCCATTGACGGCGGTCGCGCAAACCGGGAAGGCGAGTAGTGTGCGGGCGCTGGAATGGACGACTTTCTTTCTCGCGGATATTCAGGCGGGTGTGGGGCCGTTCCTGGCGGCGTATCTGGCGAGCCTGGGCTGGCAAGCGGGCGAGGTGGGCCGGGCGTTGACGTTCGGCGGGTTAGTTACGGTGCTGCTTCAGACCCCCGCCGGATGGATGGTGGACCAAGTCATCTGGAAGCGGGGACTGCTCGCCGCGGCGAGCTTTTTGCTGGCACTAGGAGCGTTGTTACTGACTTGGTCCAGTTCGACTCAGGTCGTCTACACGGCGCAGGGCCTCATTGGAGTGGCGGCGCCGTTTCTGGGTCCGACGCTGGCGGCGATCACGATGGGCTTGGTGGGTCATCGACTATTCGATCGTCAATTTGGCCGCAACCAGGGGTTCAATGCGGCGGGGAATCTATTCGCGGCGGCGCTGGTATTGCTCACGAGTCACTTGTTGGGCAATCGCGCGATCTTCCTGGCGGTGGCGGCGTTTGCCATCCCGGCGCTGGCCGCCACGTGGATGATCCGTTCGCCGGACATCGATCACCAGTTGGCACGCGGCGCGCCGGCTGGGCCGGTGGGCGGCGAGGACCGAACCGGCATGCGCCAACTGCTGCATGATCGGGTGTTGCTGGTGTTTCTGATCTGCGCCTTCCTCTTCCATTTCGCGAATGCGGCGATGCTGCCGCAACTCGGCGAACTGCTGGCTCAGGGCTCGCCGCAAGCCGCGGCGCCATTCATGGGTGCTTGCGTGGCGGTGACTCAGGTAGTGATGCTGGGGACGGCGGCCTACTTCGGCGCCGAGGCGACTCGGCGCGGACGCAAACGGCTGCTGATTTGGGGTTTCGCCGCGTTGCCGGTGCGCGCCGTGCTTTACACGGTGTGGCACGCGGTGCCCGCCTTGCTGGCCGTGCAGATCCTGGATGGAATCGCTAACTCGATCTTTGGCGTAGTGGCGGTTTTGGTGATCGCCGACCGTACGCAGGGCACCGGGCGCTTCAACTTGGCGCAAGGCGCCTTGGGGACAGCCGTGGGCTTAGGCGCCGCCTTGAGTAACACCTTCGGCGGTATGCTGATGCAGCATGCTGGGCACGCCGTCTCGTTTCTGGCTTTGGGTGCCGTCGCGCTGCTGGCGACGGGGTTACTGGTGTGGGCGGTCCCGGAGACGTTGCCCACGGGGGCGGCGGACATTTCCTGATGACGAACTTACTCACGGATTTACTTAAACGGCGGAAGTACCTACTCGAAGCGACGCGAAGGGGACGATGCTAGTCGCGTACGCCACCCCACTTATCTGCATGATCTGCGGACTGAGCATCCTGTTGATGCTGCTGCGCCCGCGAAGTTTGCCGGAGGTCTATTGGGTGGGGACGGGCGCGCTGATGTTGGTGGCGCTGGGGCTCGTGCCGCTGCCCGAGGCGGCTCACGCCATCGCCGCGGGCGCTGACGTTTACTTTTTCCTGATCGGCATGATGTTGCTCTCGGAGTTAGCTCGCGGGCAGGGCGTGTTCGATTGGGTGGCGTCGCGGGCCAGTGCCGGATCTAAGGGATCGCCCCAAAGGCTGTTCGCGATCCTCTATGGCGTGGGGACGCTGGTGACGGTTTGCCTGTCCAACGATGCCACCGCCGTGGTGCTGACGCCGGCCGTGCTCGCCGCGGTGCGGCAATCGAAAGTGGATGCGCGGCCCTTTGTGTTTGCCTGTGCCATGGTGGCGAATGCCGCGTCCTTTGTGCTGCCAATCTCAAATCCGGCGAATCTCGTGGTGTTCTCGACCGGCGTGCCGCCGCTGGCGATGTGGCTGCGCCAGTTTCTACTTCCTTCGTTGCTCGCGATCGCCACAACTTACGGCGTGTTGCGCTGGTACTTTCGACGCGCGCTGACAGGTCGCATTGAGTCACTGGGGCGGCCAACAGCGCTGACCAAGGCGGGACGACTCGTCCTGGGCGGGCTGGCGATGATCGTCGTGTTGTTGCTGGTCGTCTCGGCACGCGATGAGGAACTGGGCTGGCCCACCTGCCTAGCGGCGCTCTGCCTGACGCTCGTCGTGAGTCTGTCGACCCGCCGCAGCCCCTGGCCGTTGTTCCAGGCGATCAGTTGGCCGACGTTAGGACTGGTGGCGGCACTCTTCGTACTGGTGAGCGCCGCACAAAGCGCGGGGGCTTTGCAGTTCGCGGTGGGGGCGCTGCGATCTTTCCATGCTCTGGGGCCGACGCTGGGAACATTCGTCACCGCATTGACCGTGGCTGTGGCGAATAATCTCCTGAATAACTTGCCGCTGGGCCTGCTAATCGGAGGCGCACTGCGGGCCGTACCGCCAGACGCCCTGATCACGACGGCGGTGCTGATCGGCGTGGACCTGGGACCGAACCTCTCGGTGACCGGATCGCTGGCGACGATCCTGTGGCTGCTGGCGCTGCGCAAGGAGAACATCGACGTCGGCGCCAGGGACTTCCTGCTGGTGGGGCTGCTGGCGATGCCGCTGGCCTTAGCCGCGAGTTTGGGTGGCGTGTTCGCTCTGCACGCGCGTTGGCCTGGGGTCTCAGTGTCAGGACGCTGACTTCGAGGAGTGGGTGGGGCGAGAGGTGGAGTTCGCGCGGGGACGGTCCGAGTTTGTGCTGAGCGAACTTCGAGCTCTCCAGTTTCAAGCGACGGAAGGGGCTCCGCGGATCGCCGCGGACGATGTGGTGGAGGCGAGTTCGGGTCTGGGTAAATATCGGCGACGGGCAGCAGTAGGCCGAATCGCGAGATCCCGTCCCTTTGCTGCACTGTGAAGTTGAGGGCGGCGGAAGTGGCGCTGGTGCCGCTGTGAACGCTGACCTAGTAGGCCCCTTTGCGGTTTAGCGAGACGTTGGCTGAGAGCAGATTGGTTTCGCGGTGACTCGGGGCGTAAGAGCAGCCAGCGGGACAGGAAGGTCCGGTGACGATGATACGAGCGGAGTTGCGGCCGAAGCCTGTCCCGATGAGCCAGATCACGAAGCGGGTGCCGCAGAAGGGGAGAAGGGAACGCCTTAGCGCAGGCGTCAGGGGGCTGGCGAGGCGACACCGACGTAGAGGCAGGCGTCGGCCAGTTGGCTGAGGGTGAGCGGGCTAGTCTGGAAGCCGCTGACGCAGGCGGCGGGCCCGCGGCAAGTGGTGAGGGTGCGGCCAAGGAACTCGCTGGCGGAGAGATCCGCGAAGGGGGAACGGGCGAGACGAAGCAGCACGGGCCGCAGGGGCGTCTTGACGGCTCGGTTGACCTTGTCGAAGTCGGGCGGGACGTCGGCCCGGACGGCGGGAGGACGGGGCAGCAAGCCGAGCGGAAGCACGACCAGAGTGCGGCCAGGATGACGCGCTTCGATCAGGCGGGCGAGGCCTTGGTCCTCGCCGAGGGTGGCGAGGTAGGCGGGTGGCAGACGGCGGTAGAAGTGCGCGGCTCCATAGAGAACTAGGGCTTTCTCGCGGCGCGCGAGGACGTGTTGTTCGAGGACAGCGAGAGCCGCAGTCTCGCGGCTACGGGTGTCTGTCGGGCCGGGATCGCCGCCGAGGACGCGAATCTGCTGGGCCGGGGGACGCTGCCGGTTGAGGTCGCGGACGGTAGCGAGGAAGTTGGCGTAAGCGGGCGAGTCCCAGAGGCCGCCGGCTGCTTGGGTGGTGGACTTCCAGACCTGGGCGAGTTGGGCAGGCGAGACCGGGTGGCCCTGCAGATAGCGGTCGAGGGTGGCTTGCTCGGTGGTGCTGGCGAACTCGACGACGATGCTGCGGACTTTGGTGGGAAAGGCCGGATGACGGACGAGGGCGAGACGAAGGTCGGAATCGATCGCAAACTGCCCGTGTGCTTCACCGAGGGCAATGACGTCGACGTGATCAAAGGCGTCCACGAGGGTGCGGACAATCGAGTCGAGGCCGACGGTTTCGGCGGGGAGGTGGAGATTCGCCGGCTGGGCGGTGGCGGAGAGGATGAGCGTGGTGAGCAGAACGAGGGGGCGCATGTGGGGTGGGGCCGCTCGTCATTGTAGCGAAGGGGCGGATGCCCGCCAGTGACTGCTTAGCCGGCCGTTGTAGATTGGGCTCATGGCTTTGAAGCGGTTGGACAATGTCGGGATTGTGGTGGAAGATCTGGGAGCGGCGGTCGAGTTCTTTCTCGAACTGGGCCTCACGCTCGAAGGTCGGGCGATGGTGGAGGGGGAATGGGCGGGACGCGTTACGGGATTGGGGAATCAGCGCGTAGAAATTGCCATGATGCGCACGCCGGATGGCCACAGCCGGCTGGAGCTGTCACGGTTTCTCGAGCCGGCGGTGAGCGCGGATCATCGTCGCGCTCCGGTGAACGCGCTGGGTTACCTGCGGGTGATGTTTGCGGTGGATGACTTGGACGAGACACTCGAGCGACTGCGTCGGCACGGCGCGCAGGTGGTAGGCGAGGTGGTGCAGTATCAGCAGTCCTATCGGTTGTGTTACATCCGGGGGCCGGAGGGCGTTCTGATCGGCTTGGCGCAGGAACTTACTTGATTGGTTGGGGGCGGCCGAGAGGGTCCTGTCAATGAAAATGTGTAAACCGCCGTTCGCCAGACGATCGGCGCAGGCCGATCGAAACCAGGGTGCAAACCGGCTTCGAGCCCGGCCTTCGAACTCTTCATGGAATCCGTAGGCAGGCGGGGGGCGCGGTCCAGGCCGAGCGCAGCGAGCCCGCGGAGCGGGTTGCCTTGACGGCGGTCCCCGCCTGCCTGACTGACGCTCTGCAGTTCGAAGGCCCCACGATCACGTGCCCAGCGCGGCGGCGATCCGTTCGCCGTGCAGAATCTGGAAGCGATTCATGGCCGCCTTCCAGCCTTGCACCGACTCCCAACGCGCGATCAGATTCTGCAAGGTCAGATAGATCAACTTCAACGCCGCTTCATCGCTCGGAAATGATCCCCGCGTCTTGAGCGTCTTGCGCAGGGTGCTATTGAGCGATTCAATGGCATTGGTCGTGTAGATGATCTTCCGGATCTCGTCGGGGTAAGCGAAGAACGGCGACAGCCGCTCCCAATTCGTTCGCCATAAGTTGACGATCGGCTGATACTTACTCCCCCACTCGGTCGCGAACGCCTCGAGCGCCTGCTGGCCTTGCTCGGCAGTGGCAGCCCGATAGATCGGTCGCAGTGCGGCGGCTACTGCTTTGCGCTCCTTCCAATTCACATAGTTCAAACTCGCGCGCACCGCGTGCACAATGCAATGCTGCACCTCCGCCTGCGGAAACACGTTTTCAATCGCCTCCGGAAATCCGCGCAGGCCATCCACGCAGAAGATCAGCACGTCTTTCACGCCGCGATTCTTCAGCTCCGTCAGCACCGCTAACCAGAACTTCGCTCCTTCGTTCGCCGTGACCCAGATGCCCAGCACGTCTTTCTGGCCACTCCAATCGACGCCAATCGCCAGGAAAAACGCCCGATTATCCACGCGCCCGTTGTGCCGCACTTTCACCACCAACGCATCGAGATACACGATGGCATAGAGCGATTCGAGCGGCCGGTTCTGCCACGTCTTGACGTCTTCCATCACTGCGTCAGTCACTTCGGACACCAACGCCGCACTGACTTCGACGCCGTAGATCTCCTGCAAATGGGCTTGAATATCTCGCGTGGTCAAGCCCCGCGCATAGAGCGCCACGATCTTGGCATCCAAGCCGGCCAGGCGCGTCTGGTGCTTCCCGATCAACTGCGGCTCGAACTCGCCGTTGCGGTCGCGCGGTACCTCGACGACCACCTCTCCCAACTCGCCCTTCAGCGTCTTGGCGCTCGTCCCATTCCGCGAGTTCCCGCTCCCGCGTCCCGCCGCCGCGTACTTCTCGTAGCCCAGATGGTGCGTCAGTTCCCCTTGCAACGCCCGCTCCATCCCCCGCTTCAGCATCTGTTGCAGCAGTCCCGTCAGCGTCGTTTCGTCCACCCCTCCTCGGTGCTCTTTCACCGCTTCGTCATACAACTCGTCGAACTTCTCGATATTCAGCTTCATCTCGTTCTCCTTCATTTTCTCGAAGAACGGCGTTTACACACTCTGTTTTACAGGCTCGCCGAGAGTGTCGACCGCCTTGCGACGTAAACGAGTTAGTCAAGCAGCCACCGTCAGGAACCATATCGTACCACTCGGTGTCAATTAGCAAGTAGACATGACTCGTCACTGGTTTCCGCATGTTCTCGCCTTGCTGCAGGCGATGCTGCATCTCTGCCTCGTTAGCTCTACTTACTGGACGGCGACGCTGCGGGACGAGAACTTCGACGCCATGCGATTTCTGAGAGCCGATCTCGAGCGCCCGCTGTTTGAGCCGTATGGCTTCTGCGGCGCCTGGAGCCATCTGAGCGCTGGTCAGGCTGCGGCCTTGGGCCTGGATTTCCCGGCCTATCTTGCAGCATCCCTGCTTCACCGAGCCATCGTGCAGCAGGCGAGTTGTGTTGAGGCGGTGATGACGCCAAGAGGTCACATCTTAGTCACGGCATTGGCTCTGCCGGTGTGGTTTTGGGTCGGGTTGAGTCTCCAAAGGCTTGCCCGGCGTCGGTGGCCTTCGCGGGTGCAAGAACGAGCGATCGTGCCGATCGGGTCGATCCCATTGCCGTTGGCGGTGTTGGGGCTCATCTCAAGTTATTCGGCGTTCTTACTCTTGGAGTGGGGGCTGGCTTTGCAGCTCGCCGGTATGGCTGGTTGGGGTCTTTTCATGGCGACGTTGGCCGCGGAGAAGCTGCGGGTTTGGCCGTTCACGCAGAGCGATACCTAGTGGTGTTAGCCGGTGTAGAGGGCGTAGCGGGCGTTGCCGGGTTGGGAGACTTTCTCAGCGAGGCGCTTGAAGTAGCGGCAGAAGATGTCGTCGCAGATGGGGTTGTAGACGATCAGGATGCGGGGACCGGCGGGTGTAACGGCCTTGATGTTCCGCAGGGTTTGGTCGAGGACGTGGCCTTCGAAGGGGTTGAAAAAGTATAAGACGCGGTCCTGCGGGGTGGGGAAGAAGGTTGTGGCGTCGCCGTGGATCAATTCGGTTTTTGCGGTGAGGCCGAGTTTTTGGATGTTGCGGAGGGCGATGGTGTGGAGGCGTTCCGTGTATTCGATGCCACGGGAGAGCGGAAAGCCATGGCGGGCGGCGGCGATGACGACCTTGCCTTTGCCGGAGCCGTAGTCGAGGAAATGGCAACTCAGTAGGTCGTCGCCGAGAATGGTGTCGGCCTCGTGGATCGCGAGGTCGATGAGGGCGAAGGGCGAGGGGAAGTAGCGGTTCTGCAGGGCGAGGCGTTCGCCGGTGAAGAGTTCGTCTTTGCTGACGGCGGTGAAGGTGTCGACGCCGTGGCGGTAGTCAAACAGAACGTCGGACTTCACCAACTGGTAAAGCCCGGAGACACCGTATTTGCGGAGGAGGATCCTGAGGATGTCCAGGTTTTCACGAAGCACGGTGGATCCAGGATAGCGTGCGGCGCGGCGGGTGAGTTACTCACGCCGGAGGGCGAGGAGCGGATCGATGCGGACGGCGCGGCGGGCGGGTCCGTAGGCGGCGAGGAGAGCGGCGGTGAGGAGGACGAGAGCGGCGACGGCGAGATTGCGAGGGTCGTTGGGTTGGGTGCCGTAGAGGAACGACTTGACCAGATGGGAGGACCCCAAAGCGGCGGGGAGGCTGATGGCGAGGCCGACGCCGACCAGCAAGAGGACGTGGCGGAGGACCATCCAAATTACGGCGGTACGAGGCGCGCCTAGCGCCATGCGGAGGCCGATTTCGCCGATTCGGCGGGTGACGTGATAGGACATGGTGCCGTAGAGGCCAAGGCAGGCAGTGAGCAGGGCAAGGAGGGCGAAGCCGGTGCAGAGTTTGGCGAAGGTGATTTCGCGGTTGATGGTGCGATCGATTTCGGCGGCTTGGGTGAGGATGTCGGTGACGGGAAGGGCGGGGTCGGCGTCGCGCACGATTTCGCGGATGCTCGGGACGTAGTTGAGCGGGTCGCCAGTCGTGCGGAGGGCATAGGTGACGCGCTCGGGCGGCATCAGGCTGATGGGAGCAAAGACGGTGAGGGAGTTGTCTTCCTTGAGGCTGCCATGGCGGAGGTTGGCAGAAACGCCGATGATCTCGAGGTCGCGTTTCTCGCCGACGAAGGTGAGGCGGCGGCCGAGGGGACTGGCCTGGCCGAAGTACTCGCGGGCGAGGCGCTCGCTGATGACGGCTACTGGAGCGGAGCCGGTGCGGTCGCGTTCGTCGATTTCGCGGCCGGCGAGTAGGGGGATTTGCATCGTGCTGAGGAAGCCAGGGCCGGCGCCCAGGACGCGGGCGCCATTTACGGTGACAGGGCCGATCTTGATTTCGCCGCGATAGGTGACGCCGGCGTGGCTGGAATGGATGATGGAGGCGTGCGAGAGAGTGGCACTGCTGACTCCGGGGAGCGTGGCGAAGCGTCGGCGGAGTTCGGCGTAGAAGGTGTTGATTTCGGGATCGCGGTGGCCGGATTGGCGAGCGTTGACGGAGAACAGGAGGATGTTCTCGCGGGCGTAGCCCAGTTGGACGGAATGTAGCTGGCTGAGCGTTTGAACGAAGAGGCCGGCGGCGACCAGGATCAGGAACGACATGGCGATCTGAGCGGTGAGGAGGACGTACTGAACGCGGCGGCGCGAGGAGCCGCCCGTGCCGCCGGCGGGGCCGTCCTTGAGGGCGGGGAGGACATCGGGGCGCGTGGCTTGCAGGGCGGGGACGAGGCCAAAGAAGAGTCCGCAGAGGAGGGACAGCGCGGCGGTGGCGACGAGTACGGGCCAGTTCAGTTCAGCGCGAAGCGTGAAGTCCTCCTGACCGCGAGAGAACAAGAGCGTGAGTGTACGGACGCCCCAGATGGCAAACAGAACGCCCAAGGCGCCGCCAGCCGCGGCCAGCATCACGCTTTCAGTGAGCAACTGACGGATGACGCGGAAGCGGCCGGCGCCGAGGCTGAGGCGGACGGCCATTTCGCGGCGGCGCGCGGCGGCGCGAGCGAGGAGGAGGTTGGCGATGTTGGCGCAGGTGATGGCGAGGATGAGGCCGACCATGGCGAACAGCACCAGGATGGGCTTTGAGTATTGGCGGCGCAGGCTGCCGAGTCCGCCAGCGCCGGAATTGAGTTGGAGGGCCGGCCGGTTACTGCGTTCGCTCTCGGTGGTAGCGGTGGCGGCGACCCAGGCCTGGAAGCGCGGGGCGAGCGCCGCCTGAGCTTGGGCGAGAGTGACACCTGGGCGGAGGCGGCCCATTATTTCGAGCCAGTAGAAATTGCGATCGCCGTAGACGCGGGCGGCGTCCGGGCCGTCGACCAGGAGGTTGGCGTGGAGGGGGAGGTAGATGTCGGGAGAGACGGCGGGGTCGACGCCAAAGAACTCGGGCGGGGCGACGCCGATCACGGTGAAGGGCACCCGATCGAGGAGCACCTGCTGGCCCAAGGCCTGAGCGGGGCTGCCGAAGCGTTGCTGGCTGAGGGCGAAGCTGAGGACCGCAACGGGCGTGGCCCCGGGACGATCGTCCGTCGCCGAGAGGAGACGTCCGGCGGCGGGGGAGACGGCGAGCCCGGCGAAGTACTCGCCGGTGACGTACTCAGCGCTAGCAGAGGTCGAGTGGCCGCGGATGGTGAGGGTGCGGCGGAGCGCGTTGAAGTAGCCGAAAACGGACGAGAAAACGGGATTGTCCTGGCGTAGGTCTTCGAACGCCGGGTAAGGGAACATGCCGCTGGCGAGGTAGCCTTTGCTGCCCGGCCAAAGGACGCCCTGGAGGCCGTGAATCACGTGTTCCCCCAGGCGTTCGGGATTCTTCGGTGTACGGCTTTGCCAGTTCAGCACGACGAGGGAGTCCGGGTCAGCCACTGGCAGCGACCGCAACAGGATGGACTCCATGAAGCTGTAGATGGCTGTGTTGGCGCCGATGCCCAGCGCGAGCGACAGGATTGCCATGAGGCTGAAGGCTCGGTGAGCGAGCAGGTTCCGCCAGCCGTAGCGGACGTCCTGGGTAACTTCTGACAGAAAGCGGGTCATCCAAATCTCTCGTGAGGCTTCCTGGGTGAGGCTGACGTTGCCGAAGCGGCGGTGTGCTTCGGCGCGGGCTTGCGAAGGGGTGAGTCCGGAGGCTTCGAGGTCGGCGGCTTTCTCGGCGAGGTGGAGGTCGATTTCTTCACGCAGCGCGGCCTCGCGGCGGCCTCGGCGGAGCCAGTACTGGAGGCGGCGCATCAGGTGGTCCCCATCACACGGGCGATGGCGAGGGTGAGCTTGGCGTATTGCCGCGTCTCGGCGTCAAGTTGGGCGCGGCCGGCGGGGGTGATCTGGTAGATGCGGGCGCGGCGGTTGTTGGCGGTGGTGCCCCAGACGCCGTCGATCCAGCCGTTCAGTTCAAGGCGCTGGAGGGCGGGGTAGAGCGAGCCTTCTTCGACGAGGAGTTCGTTGTCGGAGGATTGCTGGATGAACTGGACGATGCCGTAGCCGTGGAGATTGCGGAGGGAGAGGGTTCGGAGGATGAGCATGTCCAGGGAACCGGGGAGCGAGTCGTTCTTTTTGGGTTTGCGTCCCATGCCAAGAATTCTTAGCTTACGGTGGCGGACGGAGATCGTCAAGGCCACATTCGCAGACTTCATACTCGCTTCCCTTGCGCTTCGACAAGAACTCTTGTAGAAGTAATAGGGAAGCTATATGGACGAACAACGCCTCGAACTGCCGCAGGGTACGCTCGACATTTTGATCCTGCGCACGCTGATCGCCGAGCCGCAGCATGGGTGGGGAATTTCCGAACGGATACAGCAGGTCTCCGGCGATGTGCTGCAGGTGCAGCAGGGGTCGCTGTATCCGGCTTTGCATCGTCTGGAGCGGCGGGGCTGGATTCGCGCCGAGTGGGGAACTTCCGAAAACAATCGGCGGGCGAAGTTTTATGAGCTGACCGACGAAGGGCGTGCGCGCCTGGAGGCGGAGACCGAGGCGTGGCAGAAGCTGACGTTCGCCGTGGGGCGAGTGCTGGGGCTGGGACATGCGAAGTGATCTGCGTGCTCGGCTGCGGGCGCTGTTTCGACGTGAGGCCGTGGAGCGGGAGTTAGACGAGGAATTGGCGTTCCACTTGGAGCGCAGCGTGTCAAAGCTGATGGGACAGGGACTGAGTCGGGCGGCGGCGGAGCGGCAGGCGCGGCTGGCGTTGGGGGGCGTGGAGCAAACCAAGGAAGAGTGCCGCAGGGCGCGGGGCGTGGCAGTACTGGAAGGGCTGATGAAGGACGCGGACTTCGCGGTCCGGATGCTACGGAAGTCGCCTGGATTTACCTTGGCTGTGGTGCTGTCGCTGGGGCTGGGGATTGGCGCAAACACAGCGATTTTCAGCCTGATCGATGCAGTGATGTGGCGGAGCCTGCCGGTGGAGAGTCCGGAGACGTTGCAGGCGGTGGTGCATGGGCAGGACGGCCAGTTGGCCGAGGGATTCACGTACCAGCAGTTTCGCGCGTTCGAGAAGAATCGCGACCAGGTAGGGGGCGTGGCGGCGTACGCGACGACGCGGCTGAACGTGGCGGTCGACGGAGGCATGGAGCCTACGGCGGCCGGGCAATTGGTCTCGGACGGCTACTTCGCGCTGCTGGGCGTGCGGGCGCAACTGGGCCGGGCGCTGGGGGAAGATCGACAACCGGTGGTGATGCTGAGCGACGGCTACTGGAGGCGCCGGTTCGCGGCGGATCCGCGAGTGGTGGGGCGGTCGCTGCGGATCTCGGGCATCCCGTTCGAAGTGATTGGCGTGACGCCGCCGGAATTCTTCGGCGTGGAGGTGGGCGTGTCGCCGGATCTTTTCGTGCCGCTGCGATTGCAGCCAGTGGTGATGCCGGCAGAGGAAAACCTGCTTGAGCGCCCGATCCACTACTCGACCTGGGTGAAGGTGATCGCGCGGCTCCAGCCGGGAATTCCCGCGAGTCACGTGGCGGCGACTTGGCAGCCGGTGTATCAAAGCGAAGTCCCGCAGGGGTTCAAGGCGGCATCATTGCGGCGCGAGCGGGTGTCGCTGACGCCGGCCGGGACAGGCATCTCGGCATTGCGCCAGGAGTTCTCGCAGCCCTTGTTCCTGTTGATGGGGGTGGTGGGCGTGGTGCTGCTGATTGCCTGCGCGAATGTGGCGAACCTGTTGCTGGCGCGCGGAGCGGCGCGACAGGCAGAGTTTCGCTTGCGTCTGGCACTGGGAGCGGGACGGGGGCGGGTGACCTCGCAACTGCTGGTGGAGAGCGCGATACTGGCGGCGATGGCTGGCGCCTTGGGAGTGGGCATGGCGCAGGCGGCGACGCGATGGTTGGTGTCGTTTTTGGGGGAAGGCCGAAGCGTGCCGATGGTGCTGAGCCTGGCGCCGGACGGGCGGCTGCTGGCGTTTACGACGCTGGTGTCGGTGCTGACGGCGCTGCTGTTCGGACTTGCTCCAGCTTGGTTTGCGACGCGGAGTGCTGGCACGAGGACGCCCGGCAAACTGCTGGCGGTGGCGCAAGTGGCGTTGTCGCTGGTGCTGCTGTTTGCGGCTGGCCTGTTCGCACGAAGTCTGAATCATCTCAGCAGCCGCATGGGCGCTGCGGGGAATGAGCGCGTCCTGGTAGTTCGCGTAGAACCGAAGGGGAGCGATCAGCGCAATGCGGCGGGCGCCAGTGAACGATTGGACCGGACCTATCGGGAATTGGCCGCCCGTGTATCGATGATTCCCGGCGTACAGGCGGCGGGACTCGCGCAATTTACGCCGACGAGCTTACGCGGTTACTCCGGCGAAGTGGAGATCGAGGGCAGCGAAAAGGTGCGGACCTATGTGCCGATGGTCTATCCGGGTTATTTTGCCGCTGCAGGGGTGGAGTTGCTGGTGGGGCGCGATCTGGATGAGCGAGACCTGCGGCCGAATGCACCGCTGGTGTCGGTGGTGAATGAGACGTTTGCGCGGCGAGTGTTTCCGCGCGAGCGGCATCCGGTGGGGAAGCGTTACCAGATCGGCGACGAGACGAGGGAGGTGGTGGGTTTGGTGAGAGACTCGCTGCTGCACGACGTGCGCGCGGCCGAAGCGGGGCCGATCTCGTATCAGCCGTTTCTGCAGACGGTGACCGGGCGGGGCCAGATGGCGCTGTATGTGCGGGCGGTTGGCAGCGTGGCCTCGATTCTGCCGGACGTGCGGCGGGCGGTGCAAGCCGTGGACTTGACCTTGCCGATGTTCGAAGTGCGGACGCTCAAGGCGGAGATCGAGACGGTGCTGGTGCGCGAGCGCTTGCTGGCGCTGCTCTCGAGTCTGTTCGGGGCGGTGGCGCTGGCGTTGGCGTGCATCGGGATCTATGGGCTGTTTGCGTTCACGGTGGTGAGGCGACGGCGCGAGTTGGCGGTGCGCAAGGCGATCGGCGCGGGACAGGGGAAGGTGATCTGGACGGTGATGCGCGAGGTGCTAACGCTGTTGGGATGGGGCGTGGCACTGGGGATTCCAGCGACGCTCGGGTGCGCGAAGCTGGCGGCGAGCCGGATTGAGGGGCTGCTGTTCGGGTCGAGTGTGATGGATCCGATGACCATTGGCGGGGCGACGACGGTGTTGGTTCTGGTGGCGGCGGTGGCCGGTTACCTACCGGCGCGGCAGGCGTCGCGCATCGATCCGATGGCGGCGTTGCGGGTGGAGTAAGTTCTAAGACGCGGAGAAGGCGGCTTGAGGCGCGGCCGAGTCGCTACCGGCGAGGTCCATGCGCTCGATGCGGCCTCCGGCGAGCGTATAGACATGCCAGACCTCGCTATCGGAAAGCAGGTCGCCCGCGAGGCTTTTGACGACCTGATGGACGCGGACGCGAACGACGCCGGTCGAGTCGGCGATGATCTCGATGGGGTCGACGTGGGGGTCGAACTCTTGCCATTGGCGAGTCCAATAGGCGCGAATCTCTGCCGGTCCGACGGCGCGGCCACCTTCCGAAGCCTTGGGCCAACTGACGGTGTCGTTCATGAGTTGTAGGGCGGCATCAATGTCGCGCCGGTTGAACGCGGCGTAGGCTTGGGCGATCAGGGTGTCGGTTGAGGTCATGAGCAAGGGCCTGTGCTCATGGTACGCCGGCGGGGTGGCGAAACAGTGCGAAAGTGGTTTCGAGATGAAGCAGGATACGTCGTATGCGGCGATGGTGCTCGGCGCGACGGGCAATGTGGGCGGCCGCATCGTGCAACTGCTGGTCCGAAGTCCGCGGTGCCGGATCGTGGTGGTGGTGACGCGCCGGCGGACGGGGGCGTGGGCGGACGAGAAGGTCCGCGAGGTGGTGGTAGAGATGGACCGGTTGGAGGAGCAACTGGCCGCGCAGGTGGACGGAGTGGATATCGCGTTGGCCGCGTTTGGGGTGGGGAAGGGCAGTGCGATGATGCCGGAGGACGAGGTCCGCAGGATCGAAGTGGACTATCCGGCGGCATTCTGTCGAGCGGCGAGGCGGGCGGGAGCGCGTGTGGCTGGCGTGATGACGGCGATGGGGGCGAATCCGCAAGCGCGGACCCGGTACACGCGGATCCTGGGCGAGAAAGAGAAGGCAATTGAGGCGTTGCAGTTCGACTTTCTCGGGCTGTACCGACCGGCGGTGATGCTGGGTAACAGCAATACGCCCGGCTGGCTGAATGCGGCGATGCCTCTGGTGCATTGGGCGATGCCGCGGAAGTATTGGTCCGTGCATAAGAATGATCTGGCGCGGGCGATGGTAGCCCAGTCCGAAGAGGCTTGGGTAACGCAGCAGCAGCGCGTCGTGAAGATTCTGGAGTATCCGGAGATGGAGCCTTACTTTGTGAAAGGCGAGCGCGATGGATGAGTTATCGGCGTTGGCTGCGTTTCCGCCGGCGCTACGCGAGTTAGTTGCAGCGGAACTCGCGGCGGGTAACGAGATTCTGGAAGTGTCGAGTACGTTTCCCGCGCCGCCGGCTGGGGCTTACGTGAAGCTGGCGCGGGCCGTGACGACCCGCGAACGCGCGAGTACGCCGGGAGTTAGCTTCTACGAGCGTAACTCGTCGAGTTACTCGGGAGAGTTTGCGGACGAGCGTCGATTTTATTTTGTTCTCGAGCCACCGCGGCCGCCGGAGCCGGAGCCCGACATGAACGCCATCCGCGCGGAACTGGAGGCACGGCAGCGGGCGGCGGATGCGGCGCGGTTTGTGACCGACGAGCCAGTGCGCCGTGAGTCGACTGCCCGAGGCTCGCGGGCCTTGGAGCGGTTTCGCGAGAGTATGACGTGTACTTATGAGCGCTGGTACGACGGCATTGGTTACGACTTGGCCATCCTGAAGGCGGCAATGCCAACGGAAAGGACCGAGATAGAAGATTTATTGATCTCAAGGGGTGTCGATGACTGGCGCGATGTCGAGGCGCTGGCCGTGCTCGATACCCCGCGGGCGCAGGCAACGTTGCTCCGGGCATTGCAGATGGGGAGTCACGCGGTGCGGATGGCTGTGCTCCATCACGCGCCGCACTTAGCGTCTGAAGCCGAGCGGACGAAGTCCTTGGTGCAGGCCCTCGAAGGCGCGGACACTTACGGCGGGCTGACCCAAGCGCTGTTACAAGTCCAGGAGTATCATCCGCCGGAGGTAATCGATGTGTTGTTGCGCGGGGTGCTAAGACGCGACGAGGGTGCGCCGGTGCATTTCGCAGCGATGTTGATGTACCTGCATGGTAAGGCTTCTTCGGCTTTCGATTGGGAGCAGCGGCCATTCTTTCTAAAGTTTCATACGAAGGATCCGGAGGAGCGGAAGAAGCTTTTTGTGGAGTTGTGCGCGAAGATCGGCGTGGAGCCCGCGACTTACTTAAAAGGTAAGTTAGCTGGCGAAGAGCTGGACGAGGCCATAGAAGACGGGCGCCGAGAAACAAAGCGAGTCGACACGATCGAGCACGCCGCCGTGGCCGGCGATGGCGGTGCCCCAGTCTTTGAGGTGGCGTTGGCGTTTGAGGGCGGAGAGGACGAGTCCGCTGGCGAAACCGGCGCCGGTGGCGAGCAGTGAGCCTCCGAGAGCACCCCAGGGCCCAAAGGGTGTGAGGTGATGGAGCGCGCCGCCCAGGGCGGTCGCCGTGAGGATGCCGCCGGCAAAGCCTTCGACGGTCTTCGACGGCGAGATTCGCGGAGCGATGGCGTGGCGACCCACCGCGCGTCCCCAGAGGTATTGCAGCACATCGCTGGCTTGCACGATCAGCACCAGATAGAGCATCCATTCGGGCCGGGCGAGGGCGGGGATGAAGGAGAGTCCGTAGACGCAAAGCAGAAGGCCGAGGCAGCGTTGCCGGTTGAGCAACAAGCCGGCGAGGGGGAGCATGAGCAGGGCGATCCCCGGCCAACTGAAGGCGATGGCCACGTATTGAACCGGTATGGCGAGAAAGTACCAGACGCTGGGCGGGCCCAGGGGGTCAGTAGCGGCGAACTCACGCCAGGCGAACCACGAGAGGGAAGCGAACAACAGAATGACGGCGGGCCGTCCCAGGAGGAGCGCCAAGCCGCCCACGGAGATCATCACCCACCAGGCGAAGACGCGCGTATTGACGTTGGAGATCGTGCGCGAGGGGCGGCGCCACGCGATCGCTTGACCGAGCGCGGTGGCGATGACCAGGACGGCGAAGAGGCCGGCGAAGACGGCGCGGACGTCGGGAGTCATACCGGTGGGGTCCGTGGGCCGTTCGGCGGGCGCAGGGCTTCCATGGCGGCGCGGAGGCGAGAGAGAAACGCCGTGAGGTCTTCATGGCCATCCCAATGAAGCGGGGCGCCGAAGTGGACAGCGCACCGGCCGGGGATCGGAAGCAACGCTCGCTTGGGGAGAACGCGCGCCGCATTTTCGATCCAGACTGGGACGATCGGAAGGTGACGGAAGGCGCGGGCGAGAGCATAGATGCCGGGCTTCAAGGGCTGAAGCGAGTCGCCCGGGCCGCGCGTGCCTTCGGGGAAAAAAATGAGCGAGTCGCCTTCGCGAAGCGCTTGAAAGGCGGGTCCGAGAGGGTTGAGGTCCGCGCCGCCGCGTTCGATGAGCACGGTGCGGAAGACTTGGCGAGCAAGATAGGGGCGGCAAAGGCCCGCGCCCCAGTAGTCGGCCGCAGCGACGGGACGGATGGACCCGGGGAGCGAGCGGGGCAGCGCGCCCATCAAGAGGATGGCGTCAAGATGGCTGGTGTGATTGGCGCAGTAGATGCGCTGGCCAGCGGGCAACTCGCCATGGTGCCAATGCGCCTGGGCTCCGGCAAGATGGCGCGCGGCCGACAGCGAAACCGACTTGAGCAACGGCGCGATCATCGTGGGCTGCTCAGTAAGAAGGCGGCGGTGGCGACAGACTGAAGCAAGCAGGCGGCGATCAGAAAGCGGGCCCAGCGGCGCGCGCCCTGGCAGCGTTCGGCGACACCGCGGACCGGCGGCGGAGTGGTACGTAGGCCAGCGCGGACGAGCCAGACGTCGAGCCGGCCGGGGGCGTCGTGAGGGTCCGTGGCCAGCAGCGTGAGCAGGTCGGCATCGAGGCGGAGCCGGACGGCGAGGTAGACCACAACGGCCCACGCGACGAGCGGCACCCAAAGGTGTTGCAGGGCAGCGACGAGGGCCCCCACGTGAGACGCCCACACAAGCGGTTCCAAGGCACGGAGAAGAGCCGCGGTGGCGCGGCAATCGAAGACCGCCGCGTCGTCAGGAATGGGCGGCGAGTTGGGCATAGGCCTGGACACGCTGTTCCGCCTCCTTTCCCATCACGACGTGCGGACGCGTCTGGCGGACTTTGGCGATCGCCGCTTCGGCCGTGGTGGCCTGCCCGGCCGCTAACAGCCACGCCGCCGCGACCGTCGCACTGCGCGAATAGCCGAGCGCACAACACACCAGCACGGGCCGTTCAGCCTGCAGGATCGCCTGGACGGCGACGGCAATCTGCTCCGTGCGGGGAACGGTGAGGTCGAGCATGGGGATGTGATGGCGCGCGGAGACGGGCATTTCAGCGGTGAGGTCGACGACGGCGGCGAAGGCGGCGCCGGGTCCGGGCGCGCGGCCGACCCAGACTCCGTCGGCCAGATGCTGCCAGGGTTCCTGACCGCGGGTCCAGCAGCGCGAGTTGATCCAGGCGCCGAGTGTGTAAGGCCACATCCAGCAGGCGATGCGGCCATTGCGCTTGGCGAGCCAGACCGAGTTGCCTGTCCAATAGGCGCAGGCCACCATCGAAAGGGCGAACGCCGGCCAAAGCCCCGCCCAGAAGATGCCGCGCCAGGTGAAGGCCGCGAAGGTGAGGGCGATCGACGGCAGGAGATAGACGATGGCCAATCCGGGGCGCTGCGACTCGGGGTAGCTCTGTTCAGGAAACACGGCAAGGACCAACAGCGCGGCCCAAAGGCCGAGTGGGAGATCGATGAAGTGATGCTGATAGGTGGTCCAGGCCGAGAGGGCGATCAGACCGAACCAGGCGGCGGCGAGCGGTCGTAGCCAGCCGCGGAGAACGCGCCGGTAGGCGACCCAGAGCAATACGGCGAGACTCACATGCAGCGAGGGGGCCTGGTTAAAGGCGAGGTCGAAGCGAGTCAGTTCGCCAAAGAGCCAGCCGGGGAGGCCGTCGAGTGGTGGCCGCACCCACGTGAGGCGCAACGGGAACAGCACGAAGCAACTGACGGAAAAGATCTGAATCGCCAATAGCCGCAGGGCGTGGCGATCCAACTCCTGGCGAGTGTGCCATAGCGCGAAGGAGCCAGCGTAAAGCAGATCGCAGGACCAGTACGGCACGATCGTCCAGGCGAGGAAGGGCAGGTGCCGCTCCCAACTGAAGACGAGGGAGGGCACGTAAGGAAGCCGCGCGGCGTAAGCGTTGGCGGCGTTGTAACTGACGAAAAAGAACGTGCCGAGGAACGCCAACCAGACGGCGGCCCGGAGATAAGGCCGCTGCATCTAGAGCCGTTCCGCAAGCGAGACGGTGAATAGACCGGTGGGGTCAATCCGCTGCGTGACTTTTCGGAAGCCAGCCGATGCCACCAACTGGTCGAGTTCCTCTTGCGTGCGGCGACGCATCACCCACGGGGCGCCGCCCCGATGACTGCTCAGCGTGCGGGCGATCATCTCGAGTTGGGGATGCCAAGGCTGGCCGGTGTAGAGCAGCATGCATCCGGGTTCGGTGGCCGAGGCGAGGCCGCGCAAGGACTCGCGAACGGCGTCATTCTCCGGAAAGAGCTCATAGAGCCCGGAGACGATCGCGACGGTAGGTGGGGGGCGGAGGGCACCGAGCGCAGGGGCATCGAAGGCATCGCCTTGCTCGAAGCGGGCGTTGGTGAATCGGTGGCGGGCGATGGAGGCTTGACCGGCGGCGACGTTGTCGGCGCCGAGATCGCGGAGCAGTATGCTCTCCACGGGCACTCCGCTGCGCTCGACGCATTCGAGCACGTAGCGCCCATGGCCGGCGGCGACGTCCAGGATGCGGATGGGCCGGCCTTGTTGCCGGAGGCGGTCCATCGCGTGGGCGAGTAGCGCTTCGAGCATCTGGCGGCGAACCCGGATGCCGCGCCAGCCGATGGCGTTGAGATAGAACCAGTCGAAGAGGCGGCCCAAGGGCGTGAAGCCGCTGGGCTGGTTGCGATACACGTAGTCGAGCGAGGCGCCCGAATCGAAGCCGGTTTTTAGTCCCAGACGAATGCCCGCCGACCAACGGCCAAGCGTGCGCATAAAGAGCTTCTGATTGGCGAAAGAGAGTGCGCGCGGCGACCACCAGGGTAACGGTTGGCGCAGCGCCTCATACTGACGTTGGGTGAAGGGGTTGCCGGCGAGAAGGTCCGTGGCTGAGCGTGGGGCCGCGGCGAATTGGCGTTCGATAAAGGCACGGGCTTTTTCGAGGGGCAGATGGCGGTCGCGTTCTCCGAGGGTGTCATGGCGAAGGCCCTCGAAGACATGCCATTCGCGGTCGGCCGTGCCGAGGCGCTCGAAGAAGTCGCGCTGCGGCTGACGTCGGACGACCCAGTCGCTGCCGGAGACGAGCATCTGCACCGGGACGCGGATGGCCCCGGCATCGTCGACGAGACGGGCGGCCATCTGATCGAGGCTGAGCAGCATCCGCACCGAGATCGGACGCTTAATCAGCGGGTCCGTGCCATAGGAGGCGGCTCGCTCCCGATCCTGCGTGAGCGCGTTGCCCTTGACGTAGGAGTTAACGAAGAAGTTCCCCATCACCGCCTGGCCGAGCGCGAGGCTGGGGCGCGCAAACGGCACGTAGAGCTTGACGCGGAAGGCGGGCGACGCCAGCACCAGGGCGCGCAAGTTCGGCGCGTAGTCATGCACCCAGGCGGCGGCAATTACGGCTCCGATGCTCTGCGCGACGATCGCCAGTTCTTCGACCGCGACGCCAAAGGTACCGGCAAGGGAACGCACAAAGTCGTCCAAATCCTGGACGAAGGTGGACATCGTGGTCTCCGGACCCTGCTCGCCCGCGGATTGTCCGTGGGCACGCGCGTCGAGCGCGAAGAAGGAGTAACCGGGCAACTGCAATTCGTCGACGATGTGCTCCACCCGGCCGGAATGCTCATGGCCGCGATGCAGCAGCAGAATTGCCCCGCGGCGGCTACTTAGGGCCGGCCAATAGCGGAAGAACAAACTGACGCCGTCCGAGGTGACGAACGCGTGCTCCTCCATCGGGCGAAGCCTCTCCGTGCGGCGCGAGGTGGGCGGGGCGGAGTGTGCCCCGGTCTGCAAATTACTCATGCTGCGAATGCCTGTCCCCGATTCCAGATTGTCACCACGCAGAGGGCGAGCCACACCAGCGGCAGTGCTTCGCGCCCGGTGGCGGAGACGGGCCAGCCGAGCCATAACCAAGCGCCGCAGAAGCCGAGGACGACGGCGCGATCGCTCTTGCCGAACGGCCCTTGATTCCGCCGAGGGCCGCCCCCCACCAGGGCCGTCACTTCGGTTAGCGCGGCGAAAAAAATGGCGACCCCCACCGTGAGCGGGTTCGCTACGTAGGCGAAAGGCAGCGTTAAGGCGGCGTCCGAGATCAGGTCCGTCACTTCGTTGAGCACGGCGCCCCCCCGCGTCTCTTGGCCATGGTCACGCGCCAGCATACCATCCATCGCATTCATCGCCATGCGCAGGGGCAGGAAAAGCGGCAGCAGGAGCCACAGGCGGTTGCCGAAAGCGAGGTCCCAACCCAGGGCGACCGAGAGGACACAGGCGGCGAGAGTGACCTGATTGGGGGTGATGCCCCAGCCTGCCAGCCGGTTCACGCAGGGCCGCAGCAGGTTCTGAAAGCCGGGCTTCAATGCGTAGACACTCGGCACCCTTCTATGATATTGAATCGGGCCCCAGATGCGACTGCTCACCCTTCTCCTGCTTACACTGAGTGCTATGGCTCAAGATCTCCCTAGCCCTGATCCGCATGCGGCGGACCGTGAGCAACTGCTCAAGATTTTCCATGAGGTGGAAGGCAGTATCAACTCCCAAAGCCTGGAGCGTATGGCCCAGCAGATGGACGCCGGGGTTACCGTGGTGTGGGCAAACGGGGAAGTTTCGCGCGGTCCCGCGGACGTGCTGGCTTATTACGATCGGATGGTGAAGGGCAAAGATCGCATCATCACCAAGTACCTCACCCAGGCGAAGCTACACGGGCACGCCCGTTTTCTGGGTGACGGCACCGTGGCCATTGCGGACGGCACGATGGAGGACGAATACTTTCCGGTGATTCGCGGCCCATTCACCTTGAGCGCGAAGTGGACGGCCACGGCCGCCAAGCTGAACGGCGAGTGGAAGATCGTGTCGCTGCACCTTTCGGCGAACGTGTTCAACAATGTGCTGCTGGACGAAGCGAAGAAAGCCTTGATGTACGTTGGCGGGGGCGGGCTCGCGATCGGCGTTTTGGCCGGATGGGCGATCAGTAAGTTTCTGAGCCGTTAGGCTCGCTCCGCCGGCAACGTGAACTGGAAGCGCGAACCTCCCGCGGCGTTCGGTTCCACCCAGATGCGGCCGCCCAGTTGGGTGACAATGCGGCGGCAAATGGCGAGCCCCAGGCCGGTGCCGGACGTCTCGCGATCGTGGAGTCGGCGGAAGGGCTGAAAGACGGCTTCCTGATACTTGGGGTCGATGCCGACGCCGTTGTCCTCCACGGTGAAGAGCCACTCGTGGCCGTGGGGCTCAGCGCGAATGGCGATGCGAGGGGCGACGTCCGGCTGGCGATATTTGATGGCGTTGGCGATGAGGTTCTGGAGGAGTTGCTGAACGCGGATGCCGTGGACGAACAGGGCGGGGAGGGGCTGGCGCTCGATGACCGCGTGGGTCTCGGCGATGGAGCCGGCGAGATGGTCCAACGCGCGGGTGAGCATTTCATCGAGGTCGGTGGCTTCGGCCGGCGGGCCATCCTCCTTCGCAGCCATGGCGTAGAGGAGAAGGTCCTGCACCAGGCGGTCCATGCGGTGGGTGCCTTCCACGCAGCGGGCAATGTACTCGCGGGCGGCCTCGCCGAGCGAGGCGGCGGACTCCTGCTGCAGCAACTGGCTATAAATGGAGACCATCCGCAGCGGTTCGCGCAGGTCATGGGCGGCGGCCGAAGCGAACTGTTCCAGCTCCTGGTTGGCCGCGGCGAGCCGGGCCGACATCGACTCATGCAGCGCGACCGCTTCTTCGGCCGCCTTCGCGCGGATGGCCTGGAGCTCTTTCTCTTTCAGTTCCTCAAGAATGCGCCGGTTCTCCTCGACGAGGAACTTACGGCGTAGCAGAGCGCGGATGCGAGCCTTGGTGATGGCGATGTCTGAGGACTTGGCGACATAGTCGTCGGCGCCGGCGCCGAAACCTTCGGCAAGGTGGGCCTTGTCCTCATGCGAACTCAGCATGATCAGGACGAGTTCCGGCTCGGAATCGGCGTGCATCTGGCGAATGCGCCGGCAAACTTCGGCACCGTCGAGACCGGGCATTTCGTAATCGACGAGCACGCAGTCGAAGGTCGACCGGGCGATCAACTCGAGGCCGCGCTCGGGCGAAGTCGCCGTTTCGACGACGTAGTGCTCCGCCTGGAGTTCTTTCTGGAGAAGATAGAGATAGGTGGGGCTATCGTCAATGGCCAGCACGCGCGCATGTTGAAAGCGGCGCTCAACTTCCATGATGGGGCTGGCGTGGCGAGACTTGCGCAGCAGGGCGCGCACGCGAACCAGCAACACGTCGGGATCGGCGGTCTTGGGCAGGTAATCGTCCGCACCGCTATCCAGACTGCGCAACTGCGCGGCGGCGCCTTCGCGCCCGGTGAGCATCAGGATGGGAACGGCGCGCGTGTTGACGTTGAGGCGAACCTGCCGGCAAAACTCGTCGCCGTTCATGCCGGGGAGTTGGAAGTCGAGGATAACGAGGTCGACGCCGCCGGAATGTAACTCTTCGAGCGCGGCTTCGGCCGTGGTGCAGTGAACGATTTCGAGGTCGTCACCGGCCAGGAAGCGAGAGAGGCGCGTGGCCTGCGTGGGCGAGTCCTCGACAAGGAGGAGACGTTGGCGGCGAATCACGAGCGCTCCCCACCGGGCTTGGCGAGCGAGAGGATGCGCCCGGAGATATCGTTGAGGTGGAGCGACTCGCAAACGGCGCCCAGCCTTACCGCCGCCGCCGGCATGCCGTAAACCACGGCGCTCGATTCAGCTTCCGCCAGGGTGTAGCCGCCGGCGGTGCGGAGTTCGTTCAAGCCGGCGGCGCCATCTTCACCCATGCCGGTGAGCAGAACGCCGATCCCGCCGCTGCCGTAATGGCGGGCCACGGAAGAGAAAAGGACGCTGGCCGCGGGACGATGTCCGCCGACGGGCGCTTGACGGTCCAGCGTGACGGTGGGGCGAAGTCCGGCCTCGCGCGCCACCAGGTCGCGACGCACGATCAAGTGCGCGTCGACGCCAGAGATATAGGCCTTTCCCGGCTCCATCAGGGTGGGGCCAGTCACCAGCGTTACCGGGATGCCGGCTACGGTGGAGAGCCAAGCGGCGAAGCCTTCCACGAAGCTCGGGATCATGTGCTGCACGATGGCGATCGGTAAAGGGAACTTGGGCCCCAGGCCGGCAAGTACGCGGACCAGGGCATTCGGGCCGCCGGTGGAAGCGGCAAGGGCGAGGATCTGGTAGCCGTCGTCGCTGGGGTGGCATTCCGGCACCGGCGAGCGCGCGGCCTCGCGCGTCCCACCGAACTCTCGCTGGCGGACCAGTCTCACCTCGCTCATGATCGCCAGTTGAGTGCGTAGCCGCAAGGCCATAGCCTCATGGGAAGCATGTGAGGCGGCGACCGGCTTCTCCACCACCGCGAGGGCGCCAGCGCGAAGGGCCTGCATGGTGAGGTTCACGTCCTGGGCATCGATACCGGAGACGATCACGATGGGCGTGGGCCGTTGCTTCATGATTTGGCGCGTGGCTTCGAGGCCTTGCATCCCGGGCAGATGGACGTCCATGGAGATGACGTCCGGGGCCACGCGGTCGAGCACCTCGAGCGCCTCTTCCGCCGAACTGACGATGCCGCCGATCTCGAAGACCGGATCGGCACCGATGATGCGGCGGAGATGTTCGGCAAAGACCGGGGAGTCCTCCACGATCAGGACACGAATGGGTTTCACAGAATCTGCCTTATGGTAGCGAGGAGTTCGCGTTGATCAAACTTGCGTTTTACGAGGTAAGCGTCGGCGCCGAGCGAAAGTCCCCGCTGTTGGTCTTCTGCATCTTCGAGCGACGTTACCAGAATGACGGGGAGGTCACGGGTGGAAGGGTTGTTTTTGATCTTTTCGAGCAGCTCAAAGCCGGTCATGCGCGGCATGGAGACGTCGGAGATGACCAGATCGGGTGGGTGGCGCTGCACGCGTTCCCAACCATCGAGTCCGTCGACGGCGAGTTCCACCTGATAGTTTTGGGCTTCCAAAATGTTCCTTTCCACGGAGCGGGTGGTGATGGAGTCGTCGACAACCAGGATGCGGGGGCGGGCGCTTTCGCGAGGACGCGCTAGTCGCGGCTGGTCCGCGCTGGACGAAAATCGCCGAAGCGGTTCGACCAGGTCGACCAGTACGGCGACGCGGCCATCTTCGAGCGGAATGGCGCCCCTGCTCCATCCGCGATGGGCATCGTCGAGGCCAGTGTCGCGGACGATGGTTTCGCGGACCTCGAGGATCTGCCGGGCGGAGAGCGCGACGCGGCGCGTACCGTCCTTGATGATGAGTAACTCGAGCTTGTCGGAGGAGGAGGCCGGGCGGTCGGCGCCGAGCGTGAGAACATCCTGCAAGGCCAGAACGCGGATGGTACGCCCCTCCCAGTCCAGACATTCCTGGTCGTTGACGGTCAGCAAGGCGTCCAACTCGCGGCGGACGACGGCTTCCAACTGGTTGAGCGGAACCGCCAGAAGATGAGCGCCCTCTTTCAACAGCAGCACCTGCTGCGTGGACGCGGTGAGCGGCGCCGCGATGTGAAAGACAGTGCCCACGCCGGCGCGCGACTCGACCCGAACTTGACCATGAAGCCGATGGACCGCATCTTTGACGATCGCCAGTCCGAAGCCGCGGCCCGCGAGTGTCGAGGCGGCGCCCAACGTGGAAATGCCGGGCAGGAAGATCAGTTGAAGCTGGTCTTCCAGGCTGAGCTCGCGGGCGGCAGATGCGTCGAGCAGACCGCGCCGTTCTGCCTCCTGCGCCACCAGGCTCCCGTCAATGCCGGCGCCATCGTCCTGAATGAAGACGTGCAACTGATTGCCTTCGGCGGAGACGCGCAGGGTGACTTTACCAACGGGCGGCTTCTCGGTCTCGCTGCGCCCGGCGACGGGCTCGATTCCGTGGGAGACGGCGTTGCGCAACAGGTGCATCACCGGCTCTTTGAGCGCTTGCAGGATTTGTCGCGTGGCGCGCACGTCGAGGCCTTCGGCCTGATAGTCGAGGGGCTTGTTCTCACTCTCCGAGAAGGCTCGTACCATCGCGCCGAACGCGCCGAAGACGCTGTCGGCCGGGATCATCTGCGCGCGGTCGACGTTTTCGCGCAATTCGTCGATCTGCTGCTCAAGCTTCCACATCGACTGGCGCTGTGACTCGGCAACAGTGCGAGCGCCGGAAAGCAGAGCCGCGCGATGCTCGTCCAGAAACCGCACGCAGTTCAGCAAAGGAGCAAGCGAGGGGTCGTCGCGGTGCTGCGCAATGGCGCCGGAGGCCGCGCGCCGGAGCCGCTCGTATTCGCGGATCGTCTCGGCCGTGGTTTCCGCATACTCTTCGCAGCGCGAGACGCCGCGTGAGTAGTCGCCTACGCCGATCACCAACTGCGTGGAAAGGCTGGCGACCGCGTCGAGCAGATTTGTTCCGACGCGGACTTGGGTGGGAGCTGGATCAGGGTCTTTAACGTCGCTCGCAGTCGTGTCGGTCGTTTGCCCCGGGAACGGGGCGGCGAAGTCGTCACCCGACTCTCCCAGGAGTCCGTGCAGACGACCGAGCATGGCCTTTTCGTCGGGCGGGCCTCGTTTTTCGAGGGCCCAGGCGAGAACGTCTTCCGCAAAGTCGAGTGACGCTTGCAAGGTGCGCGACTCCTCGGGCGTGACGGACTCCGCCCGCCCCCGCAAGCGCAGGACCACAGTCTCGAGCAGATGCATCAACGTTTCGGTGGCATCGAGTCCCACGGCCCGGGCCGCACCCTTCAGCGTGTGGGCGCGATGGAGTAGCGCTTCGAACGGCGCGGTTTCGCCGCTGGGGAGTTGGTGGACCGCTACGCGCATGCTCTGCAACAGCTCCTGCTGCTCGGCGGCGAAGATGTTCAGCAGCACCGGGTCGAAGCTGCTCACACGTGGTATCTCCCGACGGCGGCGCGCAGTTGGACCGCTAGCGTGTTCAGGCTAGCGGCCGCAGTCTCCAGTTGCTTGGTGCTGGTGGCGGTTTGCTGGCTGGCGATGCCGATGTTGCGAAAAGCTTGCGTGACCTGCTCAAAGCCGATCTGCTGCTGACTGCTGCCCCCGACGATCTGCTGGAAGGCGCGGACGCTCTCTTCAATGCTGGAGGTGAGTTCCTCGATGGTGCGTTGGGAAACGCCCGCCTGTTCACGCCCCGCATCCACCCGCTTCACGGCTTCTTCGGTGAGCATGACGGAAGTGGTGATGCTGCGTTGAATGTCGCCGAGAATGGTGCGCACCTGACTCGTGGCCCGCTTCGATTGGGCGGCGAGGTTCCGAATCTCATTGGCGACAACCGAGAAGCTGCGTCCATGTTCACCGGCTATCGCGGCTTGAATCGCGGCGTTCACTGCCAACAGATGCGATTGCTCGGCGATCTCATTCACCGTGTCGATGATCTCGCCAATGGCTTGAGTTTTGTCGTTGAGCGCTACGATGTTCTCGGCGACGGCTTCGGCCTGCTCCTGAATGCCGCGCATGCCGCCGGTGGTGTTCCGCACGGCTTGCATGCCGACAGCACTGGCGGCTGAAGCGGCCTCCGCCGTCGCGGCGACTTGGCGGGCGCGTTCCGAGATCTGCGCGCCGGACTGGGAAATTTCGGTCATGGTGGCGTTCGCCTGCTGGACGGCGGCGGCCTGTTCGGCGGTGCCGGCGGCCTGCTGCTGGGTGGACGCGAGTATCTCCGCGGTGGCGGAATTCAGGCTCTCCGCCACCAGCCGTGTTTGAATCGCGACTGACTTCAGGCCCGCGACCATACGATTCAAGCTGGCTCCCAAGGCGCTGATTTCGTCGCGGCCCGTGGTGACAAAAGTGGCCGTAAGGTCGCCTTGGCCCACGCGCTCGACGGTATCGCCGAACTCCTTGAGCGGCGTCACAATCGACCGATGCAAGAAGAAGGACAGCGCGGCGCCAAAGGCAGCGACCAGAATCAACGCCACCACCACACCGTTTCGAGTCTGTTCGGCCGCGTCGTTGACTTCCAGGCGGCCGATCTGGATGTTGTCCTGAATCGCCCGTTGTACGTCGCCGAGGCGCGCTTCATATACGGCGGCGGCTCGCTCCACGTCTCCCATTCGGGCATGCGCTTCGACGAGGTTGCCGGCGCTCACCAGGGCGAACATCGCCTCGGCTTCCGGCGAAATCACGTCGAACAGGCGGCGGGTTTCCGTGACGAGGCTTTGGGCCTTGCGCCATCCCGCGGCTCGCTGCGAACTCACTGCGGAAGACTCCCACTGGCTTAGCGACGTCTCAAGCGAGGCCAGTAGCCGGGCATTCTCCTGATGGAGGTTCAACCAACGGCGACGGGCGGCCTCGGGCAAGTCGCCGGCGAGACGATCGCGCCGCAAGAAGCCGGCGACCAGAGCCGCCTGCCGCGCGTTGCGCAGTTGATCTTCGCTCCGTGTCAGGGTGGCCGTGGCCTGCAGCGCGGCGAAATCGCGGGTCTCGATCTGTAGCATTAAGGTCTGGAGTTGCGCGTAGGAGCGGAGAGCGTATGACCCCAAGAGCACGCTGAGCAAAACCACTACTCCGAAACCGAAGGCGAGACGCGTCCCGAGCTTGATATTCTTCATCCTTCTTCCTTTCCATTTCTCAGGAGGCGAGCGAGTTGCTCGACATCAATCACCACGGTCGACTCGCCTACTAAGCGTCCGGCTTCCCGCGCCGAGCCGTGCATCGTCCGTACTTCGTCTGGCGCGGCGGTGAGCACCTCGCCGACTTCACTCACCAGCAGCCCGAAGCGCTGGCGCCGGCCGTCGGGCCGAAGAATCACTACCGGCCCCTCAGGATCGGCGAAGCTGCCCGAGCCCACCAAGGCGCCCAGATGGTACACGGGCAGGAGCTCCCCATGCAGTTGCATGAGCCCCGCCACGGAGGCCGGAGCGCCGGGCACGGGCGAGGGAATGAGCGGCGGAACCACCTCGCCGACCTCTGACAAGTTGACCGCATACGTGCTGGTGGCGATGCGGAAGGTCAGCAGTGTGAGCAGCCCCGGAACCGGCTCGCTGGGGGCCAGCGGCTGGGCTAATGCTGCGGCTCGGCGTGCAAGGAGGTCGGCCCGAAGATGTGCCGGCTGGGTCGTTCCGCTGACGTGCTTTGAGTTCATCCGTCGACTCTTATCTTATCGATCACCGGGATTCCAGGTGCTCCAACTGGAGGACAGTTAACTGGCGTAACTCGTCTACTCTCATGCCGTCGGCGTCGGGCACGGCTTGCTCGTCCGGGCATTCGGAAAGCAATTGCAGGACGTTACCGTAGCTCTTCCTGGCCCGTTGATGGTCACGGGTGGCTGCTTGGCATTGACCCAGATGGTAATGGGCAAGCACGAGATTGCGATTGAGATAGATCGCGCGGCGGAAGGCTTCGAGCGCTTCAGGAAGCCGGTTGAGATGTTCGAGAATCAGCCCCAGATGCAAATACGCCGCATCTTCGACGGAGTGCGTCGCCAGGTAGCGCCGGCAGAGGGCTTCGGCCGCGAGCCAATCGCCGCGATCGGCCAGGAGCCGAATCTGGTCGAGGGAGACGACGGGGCGGGGAGCCGCGGGGTTCTGCGCGCCGGACTCAGGAAGGGGCTTGGTGACCGGCGGCGGGTCAGTCCACTCGGGGGGAGTCGAGGTGACGGCAGGCACATCCTGTGATTTGCTTGCCCCCCGTCGCCGATACGCCGTTACCGCGGGAGCATGCACCAGATCGTATTCGTGGAAGATGGAACTACTCGGCTCGGCATGACCGACCAAGAGCCAACCGCCTGGCTTCAAGCCATCGCGCAGGACGGTGACCACGTGCTCGATGCGGCTGCGCGAGAAGTAAATCAGCACGTTGCGACAGAGTACGAGGTCGAAGTCGGTGGCCGGCGGACGGTCCTGGACAAGATTGTGGTGCCCGAAGGTTACCATCTGCCGGTACTCGTCGCGCAAACGCCAACCGGTGCCATGAGGTTCAAAGCAGCGCTGGCGGAGGTCGTCGTCCACTTCGCGCAAGGCCCACTTACTGAAGACGGCGGCGCGGGCCTGCCGCAGGTACTCGGTGTTGAGGTCGGTCCCGGTGATGGAGACATCCCACCCGGTGAGCCGCGCGGCGAAATCCAGAGACAGCAGGATAGCCAGCGAGTAAGGCTCGGCGCCCGTGGCACAGCCGGCGCTCCAGATTCGGATCTGCCGGGCACCGGCGTTGCGCTCCAGCAGATCGGGAAGGATGGTGCTGCGCAGAAAGGCGAAGTGCTCCGGCTGACGGAAGAAGTAAGTCTCGCCGATGGTGAGCTCGTTGACGAGGCGGTCGACCTCGGCGGGCGTCATAACGGCCCGGTAGCCAGCGCAATCTAATACCTCGAGCGCCTGGAGCCGGCGGGCGAGATGCGCGGCCAGATCGCGGTCTTTGTCCAGATAATAGTCGAGCCCCGTCAGTTCGAGAACTTCGGCTTTGAGGGCCACGTAGCCCGGGTCGAGAAGCACTTGGTCCGCGGTCACGAACCCGTTTCCGTCAGCGAGCGCAGGCGCTCCTGCGCGCTGGCCGTGAATTGAGCCAGGCACTGCCGCTCTTCTTCCAGCAGCAACCGACGCGCGTCCAGCACGGTCACTGGCGCTCCGTCGACGCGGACCTCCGCTTGCGAACATTCATTGAAGGACAGATGCGACGAGCGTTCACTGAGGATCTCGAAGTCGTCGGCGACACCGTCGACGCGGTCCACCAGCAAGCCGGCGACCGTGCCAGGAGCCCGGACGATCAGGATCGGCGACTCAATCGAGGCGGCGGCAGGGGCGCCATTCAGCAGCCGCCACAGCGCGATTACGGGAATCATCTCGCCGCGCAGATTGAGGAAACCTTCGACGATGGACGGCTGGCCGGCCAGAGGAGTCAATTCCGCCAATGGAACCACCTCCACCACATCCTGAATTGGTAAGGCGCAGGACTGTGACAGAGCTTGGAACAGAACGAGACTGGAACGAGAAACTTCGGACATAGACACACTGCGGGCCAGAAACCCGAACTGATCTGGTCAGACTCCCACCTAATCGGATTGTATGTCAGATTCCAACGTTAGGGGCGATATCCGCGACGCGGCCCGGACGCGATAACGCAGCGTTTGCTCGCCCGCGTCGACCGTCACTTCGTCGGGACCCGTGAAGCGGACACGCCGCGGCGCCTGAAGCAACTTCACGATCTGCGTGGCGCGGCCGAGCGTCCCATCGGCGGTGACGGGCAGGACGTTGAGTGCTTCTCCGCCGTGAGCCGCGACGATGACGACAGTGCCGTCCGGCGAGACGGCGAGATCCTTCGGATGCGTCGCGGACAGCGAGAGCGGCTGGCGGGCGAGCCAGGCGAGGCTGCCGCGTGGCCCGACGGCGTAGGTATCCACCGCGCCGCGCGGCAGATGATCGACCTCGGCGACGTCGTGAACCACATAGACGAAGCCCTGCGTGGGGTGCACGGCATAAGCCGTCCCGAGGTGGGCCAAGCTGAGCCCGGCCAGCAAGCCGCGGCGCGTCATCTTAGCGGACCGACATCGCATGGTGGAAGATGTTGTGCGGGTCATAGCGGCGTTTCACGTCCTGCAGTAACGGATAAAGATCACCGTCGCCGTAGAAGAGCTGGGGCCAGAACTTGTGCGCCAGCATGTCCACGTCGGGTAGTTCATGTAACAGCCTTCGTAGTGGTCGCCCAGGTAGGGAGTGCCGGCATGCGCGGCATCCACGCGGGGCGGGGCATAGGCTTCGGTGAAGAAGTCACGCATCCACTGGAGGCGGGCGGCGTCGTCCTCCTTGCGCATCCAATAGGACTGGAACTGCAGTTTCATGATGCTCGAGCGCTGCCAGAGGGCGGTTTCCTTGGCGAAGCGGGAATGATTCGCGGCGCCCCCATAGGAGTCCACCGCCACCAGTGATCCGCGCAGGTCCGCGCCCGGGATCGTGCGGTGCAGATGCTTGTAGAAGATGCGGGCTTCGTCGGCCGTGAAGTTGCGCTTCATATACGAAGACTTGTATTTGGCCCGTTGAGTGCCGCCCCCGCCGCCTCCTCCGCGCCCGACCGTCGCATCGAGCCAGTGCCGCCGCTGCATGGTGTACTGTCCGGGGGCGCAGGGCGGGGCGTTCGGGTTGGGGACCGGCACGTTGCGCTCGGCCGGAGTCACGGGGAAGGCCGGGACGGGCTTGCAGGGCAGAAAGCGATCCAGGAAATCGTGCAGGACGCTGAGGTCGCGGCAGGTACCATCCGGATTGCAGAACTGGACGGTCATCCCGAAGGTTCGGGCTGAGACGTGGGAGAGGACGAGGATGGCGAACAGGCCCCAGGTGTCGGGCTGGGTGCCGCGCGTCGCCCAATACTCGCCGTAGGTCGTGAGGAATCGGACGAAGCGCTCTTCGGTCATGTTGGCCCACTCGAAGTTCAGCGAAACCGTGATTACCTCGGTGGGGGCGGCGGGAAGCTTGTCGCAATGGAAGCCGGTGATGACGCCATAGTTGCCGCCGCCGGCACCGCGAAGGGCGCGGAAGAGGTCCGGGTCATGTTTGGCGTCCACACGGCGCGGAATGACTTTGCCGTTCGCATTGACAGTGAGGATGTCCACCGCGCTCACCCAATCCACGGTGAGGCCATGCAGCCGCGCCAGCAAACCGTAGCCTCCGCCACTGATGTGGCCGCCGGCGCCGACGGTGTAGCAGGTGCCGGCCGGCAGCGCGACGGCGGCGCGCTTGTAGAGGTCGAGGTAAAGGTCGCCCAGGGCCTTGCCGGCGGGGATCCAGTGGCCGGCCGCAGGGCGATTGGCGGGCGGGGCCGTGAGGAGGCTGAGGTCGAGAATGGCCCCGCCCGGATTGTTGACAACGAAGTCTTCATAACAGTGCCCGCCCGACCGAATGGTGGGCCGCAAGCCGGCTTTCACGACTCGTTGCAGCGCTGCGGCGGCCTCCTCGACGGTGGAGCAGATCTCGATCTGCCCGGCGGCATCGGCCTCGGACGCGGGCCAGCGATTGTTGCGGCTGCGCTTGAGCACGGGGTAGCGAGGATCCTGCCTCGTGACGGTGTACGCCATACAACTCCAGGATCGCCGATTTGCGATAGTTGAAGGATGTTGCTGAATCGGCGGGGGGTGCTGAGGATGGCGGCGGTCGCGCCGGTGGTGGCGCGGGGCGCCACGAGCCGGAGCCTGTTCGATGGCCAGTCGCTCGACGGATGGCGCGCCGTGGGCGGCGGCGAGTTCCCGGCGCACTGCTGGAACGTGACCGACGGATGCCTGCACGCCTGCGTGACGAAACCGACCTATCAGGACATCCGGACGATCGATGAGTATGGCGACTTTGAGCTCGAGTTCGAGTGGAAGATCGCGCGCGACGGCAACTCCGGCGTGAAGTACCTGATCTATCACGAAGACGTCTGGTCGCCGCCCGGGGCGACGACGAAGCATGCCCGCGGCCGGGGCTTCGAGTATCAGGTGGCCGACGGGGCGGCCGCTCGCGGCGAACTGGAAACCGCCGGTGCGCTGTATGGCTTCCTGGCTCCCTCAAAAGCGATGGCGAAGCCGTGCGGTGAGTTCAACGAGGCGCGCATTGTCCGGCAGGGGATGCACGTGGAGCATTGGCTGAACGGCAAGCGCGTGCTGAGCGTTCAATTGGACGCGCCCGAGACACTGGCCCGCATGCGCGAACGGAAAGTGCCGGCGGAGTTCCCGCGGCGTTCGCCGATCGTGCTGCAGAATCACGCCTCCGAAGCCTGGTTCCGCAAGCTGCGCATTATGCTGTGAAGGTGACCCGTCGAGAACTTTTCTTCGGAACGGCCGCCATGGCCGCCGCCCAATCGCAACAGCCCAACATCCTGATGATCGTAGCCGACGACCAGGGTTGGGGCGACCTCAGTATTCACGGCAATACGAATCTCTCGACGCCGAACATCGACTCGCTGGCCCGCGACGGCGCCCTGTTCGATCGCTTCTACGCCTGTCCGGTCTGCGCGCCGATGCGCGCTGAGTTCCTTACCGGGCGCTATCACGCGCGCGGCGGCGTGCGCGGCGTAAGCACCGGTGCCGAGCGGCTGAACATCGGCGAAAAGACAATCGCGGAAGTCTTTCGCGAAGCGGGTTACTCCACCGGTATCTTCGGCAAATGGCACAACGGCACGCAGCCGCCGTATCATCCGAACTTCCGCGGCTTCGAAGAGTTCTACGGCTTCACGTCCGGTCACTGGGGACAATACTTCACGCCGGAGCTCGATCACAACGGCAAGATGGTGCGGGGCAACGGCTACATCATTGATGACCTGACCGAGCATGCGATGGAGTTTGTGGCTCGGAACCGGGCCGAGCCGTTCTTCTGCTACGTACCCTATAACTCGCCGCATTCGCCCATGCAGGTCCCCGATCGCTTCTATGAGAAGTTCCGCCACTTCGAATTGAAGCAGACGGCCAAGGACGCCACGCAGGAAGACCCAGCTTTCACGCGAGCCGCGCTCGCGATGTGCGAGAACATCGACTGGAACGTCGGGCGGCTGCTCGACGCATTGAAGAAGCAGCGCGTGGACCGGAACACCATAGTCATCTACGTGAGCGACAACGGCCCGAACAGTTGGCGGTGGAACGGCCGCATGAAGGGCCGCAAGGGGACCACGGACGAAGGCGGCGTGCGCGTACCTTGCCTGATGCGTTGGCCGGGTCAGATTCCGGCGGGAACAAAGGTGAAGCAGATCGCCGGGGCGATCGACTTTCTGCCCACGCTAACTGAACTGGCGGGCTTGCGCTGGCGGTCCGACCGGGCGCTCGACGGCCGCAGCTTGAAGCCTTTGCTGACGGGTAACTCGGCGCCCTGGCCGGATCGCATGATCTTCTCGCAGCAGAACAAGCGCGTGAGCGTGCGCACGCAGCAGTATCGTCTGGATGCCGACGGCTTGCTCTTCGACATGGTGGCTGACCCCGAGCAGACGCGCGACATTTCGGCCCAACAGCCCCAGGAGACAGCCCGGCTGCGCGAGGCCGTAGAGGACTTCAAACGTCAGGTATTTCCGTTGGTGGGGCCGGACGATCGGCCGTTTCCGGTTGGTTACGCCGCGGCGACTTGGCTGCCCGCGCGCGATGGCGTGGGCCACGGCGGCATCAAGCGCA
This sequence comes from Bryobacteraceae bacterium, assembly GCA_965229305.1. Lineage (GTDB taxonomy): Bacteria > Acidobacteriota > Terriglobia > Bryobacterales > Bryobacteraceae > JALHNI01. Next base: position 139,311 of record CBDDIZ010000034.1, read on the forward strand.
GTGCGCAGGCGCCGAACTGTTCATTCTTTACGAACTGGACCAAGCTGGAGGACAGAATCACCTGGGAGGTGGAAGTGCTGCAGGCGGGCACTTACTCGGCGGAACTCTACTACACCTGTGCGGCGGCGGACGTCGGCTCCACCGTGGAGTTGAGTTGGGGCGAGAGCCGTGTCAGTGGCAAGGTGGCGGTGGCCCACGATCCGCCTCTCGAGGGGAAGAAGGAAGATCGCGTGGACCGTGGTACCGAGTCCTACGTCAAGGCCTTTCGGCCGTTGCAACTGGGGCGGATCAAGCTCGAGAAGGGCCGGGCACCGCTCACCTTGCGCGCCACTCAGGTGGCGGGGCGTCAGGTGGCCGACATCCGTTATGTCATTTTGACGCGCACCTAACGCGCCGCGCCGGCGATCTCGCTATAGACTGTGAGACGCATGATGCCGACTCGACGAACAGCTCTGGTGGGCGGCTTGGCCGCGACCCGCGACTTACTCGCGAAGGCCGCCCAGCCCAAAACAAAGGTGAGCTTCAAGCTGCCTGCCCACGCCTGCGATTGCCACACTCACATCTTCGGTGACTATCCGCTTTTCGCCGGCCGTAGTTATACGCCCGAGCCCGCGAGCGCGGCCGAGATGGCGGCTCTGCATCGCGCGCTGGGAATCGAGCGTGTGGTGATTGTGACGCCGAGCATCTACGGCACCGACAACACGTCGACGCTTGACGGCATCAAGGCGCGCGGCAAGAATGCGCGGGGCGTAGCCGTGATTGACGAGAAGACGTCCGACGCAGAGTTGGAAACGATGCACCAAGCCGGCATCCGCGGCATCCGATTGAACCTGAACAACGGGCCGCGGAGCAGCGTGCCGCCGCGGGAGCGGTTCGCCGCCGCGGCCAAGCGCATGGCCGCGCGCGGTTGGCATATTCAGATGTTCGTGGCCCCCATGGTCATCACGGGCATCAAGGATCTGGTGATGAGCTCGCCAGTGCCGGTGGTGTTCGACCATTTCGGCGGCGCCAACTTTAGCGGCGGCGTGGACCAGCCCGGCTTCAGCGACCTGGTGGACTTGGTGAGGGCAGGGAAGGCTTACGTGAAGATCTCGATCTCCGGACCCAACGTCGGCGCGCCCCTGAGTGGTGCTGCTCCTTTAGCCAAGATGCTGATCGGGGCCAACGTCGAGCGCATCCTCTGGGGCACGGACTGGCCGCATCCGGACGCCGCCTCGGGCCGTCAGGCGACCGAGGTGTCGCCCTTGAAAAGCGTGGACGACGGCGACGTGCTGAATCAGTTGGCGCTGTGGGCGCCGGACGCCGCCACCAGAAAAAAGATTCTGGCGGACAATCCCGCCAAGCTTTACGGCTTCTGAGGAATCAGCGCCTGCCGGGCGCGCGCGACGATGGCCGCGGCTTCCTCCGGCGTGCGGGCCGCGCTGTTCAGGTGGCCCATCTTACGCCCGGGCCGTGGATCACGCTTGCCGTAGAGGTGCAGGTGCGCCCCGGCGGCGAGCGCTTCGCCCCAGCGCGGCTCCCCATTGGCCCAGGCATCGCCCAGCAGGTTGGCCATGGCGCCGCCGCCAAGCAGATACTGCGGCTGATGTGCTGGTAGGTCGCAGACCATGCGCAATTGCAGGTCGAACTGCGAAATGTCGCAGGCTTCGATCGTCAGATGACCGGAATTGTGCGTCCGTGGTGCGATCTCATTCACCAGATAACGCCCGTCTGCTGTTTCAAAGAACTCGACGCACATCACGCCGACGGCATCGAGTGCTTCAAACAGACGTCGCGCAATGGTGATGGGCTCGCCGTCGGTCTCAACCGGACCGCGCGCAATGTCGAGAATGTGATTGGCGTGGGCGTTCTCCATCACGCCGAAATCAAAGAATTCGCCGCGCACGCTGCGTCCGGCAATCACCGACACCTCGCGGCGGAAGGGGATGAACTCTTCGAGAATCAGTGGCTGCGGGAGCAGAGCCGCCACGGCTTCGCGCGCCGCCTCAAGCGTCGCCACCTTCTGCTGACCCTTGCCATCGTAGCCGAAGTCAGCCGTCTTGAGCACCGCGGGGTAAGCGAAGCCTTCCACATCCTCGATCGTCGTGACCGGCCGAAATGGCGTCACCGGGATGCCAGCGTCCCGCAGAAAGGTCTTTTCGCGGATGCGGTTCTGGGTGATGTGCAGGACACGGCCGGCCGGACGGACGAGGGTGACGGCTTCGGCCGCCGCGGCGCAATCGGCGGAGACGTTCTCGAACTCGAAGGTGAGCACGTCCACGCCCCGGGCGAACTCCTGGACGAGCGCCGCGTCATCATACGATCCGACACACTCAACGTCGGCCACGACGCCGGCCGGCGAGTCCGGCTCGGACGAGTAGACGCGGACGCGATAGCCCATCTCGCGAGCGACGAGCGCCAGCATCCGGCCGAGTTGGCCGGAACCGAGAATGCCTAGAGTGCTGCCGGGAGCGATCACGGGAGAGTGGTGTTGAGAACGGTCTGGGTCTGCTCCTCGCGGAACGCCGTGAGTTTGGCGGCAAGCGCCGGATCACGCAGCGCGAGGATCGACACGGCGAGCAAGCCGGCGTTGGTGGCGCCGGCGCGGCCGATGGCGAGGGTGCCGACGGGGATGCCGCCGGGCATTTGGACGATGGAAAGTAGCGAGTCCTGACCCTTGAGGGCGTGGCTTTCGACGGGTACGCCGAGCACGGGCAGGATGGTGTGGGCGGCCGCCATGCCGGGCAGGTGGGCCGCGCCACCGGCGCCGGCAATGATCACCTGGATACCGCGCGCAGCAGCCTCCTTCGCGTACGTGACCATGAAGTCGGGCGTGCGGTGGGCGGAGACGATGCCGCACTCATGTTCGACGCCGAAACGAGTGAGAACCTCGTCGGCGTGCCGCATCGTCTCCCAATCCGACTTGCTGCCCATGATGACGGCAACGAGTGGATTTGCCACGCGTTACTGCCCTTGGCTCAGCGTGTAGCCGCGTTGACCGTCGTAGTAGAACAGGCCTTCGGTCTTGATGATCTTGAAGCCCTGATTCACCGCGGCCGCGTAGAGCGCCGCGACGTCCTGCTGCGTGATCTCGCCGACCTTACCTTCAAACCGGCAGCGCCACTGATCGGCCTTCACCGGCGCGACCGTTTCGCCCGGATAGACCTTCGTGCCGCGGTTGGAGATGAGGACCAACTTCAGCTTGTCGTTGTTCAGCTTCTCGACCTTCGGACCCAGTTCGCTAGCGGTGCCTTCGGTCCAGTTCACGAAGATGTCGACGCCGGACTGCTCGATCTTGCCGACCGTGGGATGGCCGGGCTCCGCGAGCGTCGGCAGCGCCTTGTATTCGACGGCCTTCAACTGTTCCGGAACCTTACCAAGGCGAGCGACGACGGCCTGCGCGAATTCCTTCGTGCCGACCTTCTCCTTCGACGTCCCTTCCTTGAAGATGTCGTAGGTGTGCACGCCGTCTTCAAGCGTCTTGAGCCAGGCATTGTGCACGCGAGTCGCGATATCGGCCTGCCCGATGTGGGCGAGCATCATCACGCCGCCGAGCAGCAGGCCCGAAGGATTAGCCAGATTCTGACCGGCGCGGCGAGGAGCCGAGCCGTGGATGGCTTCGAACATGGCGTACTTCATGCCGATATTCGACGAGCCCGCGAGGCCCACCGAGCCGGCGATCTGCGCGGCTACGTCCGAGAGAATGTCGCCGTAAAGGTTCGGCATCACGATGACGTCGAAGGCTTCCGGCGTGTCGGCCAGCTTGGCGGCGCCGATGTCGACGATCCAATGTTCCTTCTCGAGTTCCGGATATTCAGCCCCCAACTCGTCGAAGACCTTGTGGAACAGGCCGTCGGAGAGCTTCATGATGTTGTCTTTGGTGAAGCAGGTGACCTTCTTACGGCCGTTCGCCTTGGCGTACTCGAAGGCGTAGCGCACGATGCGCTCGGTGCCGCGGCGCGTGATCAGCTTCACGCTCTCCATCACGTCGGCGGAGAGCTGGTATTCGATGCCGGCGTAGAGGTCTTCTTCGTTCTCGCGAACGATCACCACGTCCATCACCGGATGCTTGGTTTTGACGTAGGGGTGATAGGACACGCACGGGCGCACGTTGGCATACAAGCCCAGCAGCTTGCGCGTGGTGACGTTCAGACTCTTGAAGCCGCCGCCCTGCGGCGTGGTGATCGGCGCCTTGAGGAACACTTTGGTCCGCAGCAAGCTGTCGAGGGAGCTTTGCGCGATGCCGGCGGAGTTGCCGCTCAGGTAAACCTTCTCGCCGATTTCAATCGTTTCAATATCGAGCTGCGCACCCGCGGACTCGAGGATATGGAGGGTCGCGGCCATGATTTCCGGACCGATGCCGTCGCCGTGCGCGACTGTGATTGGAGTTTTAGTTGCCATAGGTGGAAGAAACGGTACTTTAATCTATCAGGCTACCGCAGGTGACGGCGGGCGCGTCCGACGATGTGCGGCAGCAGGGCCATTCCGCGCACCGGCACCGCTTCCTGCTCCACCTGGGCGAACCCCGCCTGGGCAATCAATTCGCCGGTAGCCCGCACCGGATGACAGCCAATCAGACCGCACAGCGGCCGCAGCGAGTGTTGCAGCACGCGCGCCGCAAGCGGTCCGGCGGCGACGTGCTCGAGATAGACGAACGTGCCGCCGGGCTTGAGCACGCGCACGATCTCACGCAGGGACTGCCGTGGGTCCTGGACTGAACACAGCACCAGCGTGCACACCACGTGGTCAAAGGCGCCGTCGGGGCAGGGGATGGCTTCGGCTGGCGCGGCCAGCAAGGGGCCGGGCAGGGTCTGCTCCCCGAGCGCGGCGCGCATGGCCGCGTTGGGCTCGACGCCCGTCCAATCGGTGTGGGTCAGATAAGGCAGGTTGGTGCCCAGGCCCGGGCCCAGTTCGAGGACGCGTCCGCGCAAAGGCGCCAGCCAAGTGCGTTTGGTGTCCGCCAGTTCGCGTTCCAGATAGCCGCCGGCCCGTCCCATCACCCAGGCAGAGAGTCGTTCCATAATCATTAGCATGCTTCGTTCCTTGTCGATCGTTTTTAGCCTGTCCTGTCTGCTGGGCCAGGAGCATACGCCGCAGAATGAAAAGAACCCCCTGGCCGGCAAGCCGGAAGCAGTCGCCGCGGGACAAAAACTCTTTGTGCAGGCCTGCCAGGCATGCCACGGCGGCAACGCGGCCGGCAGCGAGCGCGGACCCGCCCTCTCCACCGGCGTCTTCAAGCACGGAGCGAAGGACGGCGAAATCTTTATCAACATCCGCAACGGCATCCGCGGTACCCAAATGCCCGCCTTCGGACGCTTGACCATCGATCAGAGCTGGGAACTGGTGAGCTACCTTCGCAGCTTGAGCGCTTCGGGCGCCAAAACCTCCGAAGTTGTGCCCGGTAATCCGGCCGAAGGGCAGAGGTTGTTTTTCGGTAAGGCGCGCTGCGTCGGCTGCCATGAAGTGAACGGGCGCGGGGGCATCGTGGGGCCGGACCTCTCCGCCGCGGGAGCTTCCTCCGCTGAGGCCCTGATGCAAAAGTTGATGGACCCGAACACGATGATGGCTGGCCGGCGGCGTGAACGCCGCTCCGGCATCGGCGTCGTGAACCTCACCTTGAAGGACGGCGCGACCGTCCGCGGCGTCCGCCGCAACGAGGATACCTTTTCAGTACAGATCACAGACCTTTCCGGCAAACTGCATCTGATCGACAAGGAACGCATCGCCACCCGGCGCGACGATCCGAACTCGCTGATGCCACCCGCCACTAGCCTCACTCCGGACGAGCGCCAGAATCTGGTGGCTTATCTGAAGTCGCTCACCGCGCGTGACCTGACGCAGGCCGCCACCGCGCCCGTGCCCCCCGGCGGCCTCACCTACGAGCGCATTCGCCACGCCGCCTCCGAACCGCAGAACTGGCTGACCTACTGGGGCGACTATGCCGGTAAGCACTTTACCTCGCTCGATCAGGTGACCTCGTCCAACGTGAAACAGTTGCAGACGCGCTGGGCCGCGCAAATGCCGGGCGATTCCGTCCTGCAATCGACGCCCATCGTCGTCGACGGCATCATGTATACGGCCGGCGTGGTGGGGCAGGTGTTTGCGCTCGACGCGAAGACCGGTCTGCAAATCTGGAAGTACCAACGGCCGCAAAAGGTGGTGAACGCCTTTGAAAGCAATCGCGTGAACCGCGGCGTGGCCGTGCTCGGCAATCGCGTGTACTTCGGCACGCTGGACGCGGCGCTGGTCGCGCTCGATGCGCGCACCGGCCGGCCCGTGTGGGAAACGCAGGTGGCCAACACAATGGAAGGTTATAGCATCACCGTTTCGCCGCTCGTGGTGAAGGACAAGATTATCGTCGGGGTGGCGGGCGGCGAACACGGCATCCGAGGTTTTCTGGACGCCTACGACGCGAACACCGGGAAGCGCGTTTGGCGCTTCAACACGGTCCCCGGCCCCGGCGAGTTAGGCCACGACACCTGGAAGGGCGACAGTTGGAAGCTGGGCGGCGCGCCCACTTGGCTCACCGGCAGTTATGACCCCGAACTCGATACGCTCTATTGGGCGACCGGTAACCCCGGCCCCGATATGGACGGCGAAATTCGCAAGGGCGACAACCTGTTCTCGTGCTCCGTGGTGGCGCTTGATCCGAACACGGGTAAGCGCAAGTGGCACTATCAGTTCACGCCCAACGACAGCCACGACTGGGACGCGAATCAGGATCTGGTGCTGGTGGATCGCCTGATCGACGGCAAACAACGGAAGCTCCTGGTGCAGGCGAATCGCAACGGCTTCTTCTACGTGCTTGATCGCACCAACGGCCAGTTCCTGTTGGGCAAGAATTACGTGCGGCAAACCTGGAATCAGGGCTTCGAAGCGGATGGCCGTCCGAAGGTGATTCCGGATTCGGACTCGACGCCCGAAGGCCGCGTCGTCTATCCGACGCTGGTCGGCGGCACCAACTGGCAAAGCCCGTCCTACGACGGCAACAGCGGGTGGCTGTATGTCGTCTACAACGATGGCGCGCAACGCTTTATCCGCGAGAAATCGACTTACGAACCGGGCAAGGCCTACTGGGGCGGGCGCGCCATGCCGGCCGGTGAGCCGCCGGTGCCCGGCATTAAAGCCATCGACACGCGCGACGGCTCGGTGAAGTGGGACTTTAAGCTCTCGCAAGGGTCGCTCGGCGCGGGCGTGTTGGCCACGTCCACCGGCTTGCTGTTCGCTGCGACGGCCGAAGGCAATTTGATGGCGCTCGACGCCAAAACTGGGAAGTATCTGTGGCGAACGCAAACCGGCGCGTCGATTCTCTCGTCGCCCATCAGCTACTCGGTGGAAGGCAAGCAGTACATCGCCGTCTCCGCGGGTCAGGTGCTCTACAGCTTCGCTCTGCCGGACTAACGTCTAACTGACCGGATCGAACACCACGTGCCGGAAACCGGCGGCTTCGAGGAGCCGCCGAATCGAGCTGCGGGCGCTGGCGGCGGCATCCGTCAGGATGCCCATTTCGATGGCCGATTGGCGGACCGAATCGAGCGCGGCCATGCGAGCCTGGCGCTCGAGATCCGGGTTGTACGGCACCCAGGGCGTCCACCAGGTGACCTGACGATCCCAGACCTTGGTCTGCTTCTCGTCCACCACGACGTGCAGGATTTTCGGCTCGGGCAAACGCACGAGCACTTCGCCGGGCTTCAGAATTGCCACGTCCTTTTCGCTCAACTGCGAAAGGTCGATCCCACCGAGCACTTTGGCTTGCACAATCAGCAGCAGCTTCTCGGTGCCCAGCGGTTTCTTCTGCTCTTCGAAGCCCACCACCTTCTGAATGCTGTACTTCACGGTCACCAGTTCATTCAGCCGCTGAATCTCTCGCAGCATGGCGGGCGCGTCCGCGGTGAGCGTCGTCGACTCGCCCCCGCGGCGCAGGAAAAGGACCAGGGCCGCCACAAAAAGCAGCCCCGAAGCAAGCAACGCGAGCCGGACACGCACTAGAAGTTGCCCAAGGCCGACCCGGACCCTGCCGCGTTCGTCAGCGTCACCAGGACCGTGCTTAACGACGACGCCGTGCCGTCAGAGACGGTGACGGGAATCGTCAGCAGGAACTGTGTACCGAAGGCCGCCGAAGCGCTGCTGTTGAACCAGGTCTGGAAGGCCGCGCCCACGTTGAGTGGGAATTCGTTCGCCGCCAGCGTAATGCCCGCCGCGGGGTTAAAGCGCAACGTGCCGCCGGTGATCTCGCGCGTGTTCGAATAGCCGGTCACCAGGATGTCAAAGCCCGCCGATGTCCGGTTGATGCGGACGCTGGTGATCGTCGGCCCTGCCCGGTTCACGCGGATGGTGCGCGTCGCAGCCGGGTTCGGACTCAGCGCCTGTCCGTTCGCCCGCAGGACGACCGTAAGGGTGATAGTGCCCGCCGTGGTGCCAGACGAGAAGGCAAACGGCGTCCCTGTGGGCGGGACACCGGCGGTTTGGCCGGCGGGAATCGTGAAGTTCATCGTATTGCTGCCGTTCGACAGCTTGACGTCCGGATCCGTGGGCCCATTGTCGGGTTGGAAGGCGAGCGTCACCGTGCCGTCGATCGCCGCCGGATAGGACGAGCCCAGCACGACGCCGAAGGTCGGCTGCGACGCCGGCTGCGTCGTATCGGTGATCTGCGTGACGGTGACCGAAGGCAGCGCCACTTGCGCCACGTTCAGGGTGTAAGAACGAGCGGCGGTGAAGTTACGGCGGTCCGTGACGCGGAACGTCAGCGGGAAGGCGCCAGAGGTGGTCGGCGTTCCGGTGAGGAAGCCGTCCACGGACAGGTTCAAGCCCGGAGGCAACGTGCCGGTTTGCACCGCGAACGAGTAACCCAGGAAGCCGCCCGTAGCCACTAACTGCGCGCTATAGCCCGCGCCGATGTTACCCGTCGGCAAGCTCTCAGTGCTGATGGCGAGCGGCGGACGCACCACGAGGGTAAAGCTCCGCGTGGCGGCCAGGTTACGGGAATCGATCACCCGGATGATGAGGCTGGCATTCGCCGCCGTCGTGGGATTGCCGCTCAACAGGCCGCTATCGCTCAGCGTAATGCCCGCCGGCAGTGTGCCGTTCACCACCGCGAACGTGTAAGGCGGCGTCCCGTTGGCGGCCAGCAGCGGTACGCTGTAGGGCACGCCGATCACGCCGTCGTCGAGCGAGGCGGTAGTGATGCTCAAGCCGGCGATCGTCGTGATGGAGACATCACGCGTGGCGGTGCCGCCGACGTTGTCGCGCACCTGAATCGTAAAGGTGGTGGGTCCGCCGGCCGTGGTCGGGGTGCCGGAAAGAACGCCGGCCGTAGAGAGGGTGAGCCCCGCGGGCAGCGAACCGGAGAGCACGTTCCACGTGTACGGCGGCGTACCGCCGGTGGCGGAAAAAGTGGAAGTGAAAGCCTGGCCCACCACGGAGGCGGGCAGCGTCGGCGGCACGATCGACAGGACCCCGGGGCCCACGGTGATCGTGAAGTCCCGCGTCGCCGCACCGCCCTGGTAACCGATCTGCGAACTCGCCGTGTCGGTCACCCGGACGCCAAAGCTGAAGTTGCCGCTGGAGGTCGGGGTGCCGGAGATGACGCCGTTCGAAGCCAGCGCCATCCCGGTAGGCAGTGCGCCGGACGCGAGCGTCCAAACATAAGGCGCAATGCCGCCGGTCGCCGCCAGCGTCGTCGTGGCGTAGGGCGTATTCGGCGTACCGAGCGGTAGCGTGGTCGATGTGATCGTCAGCAACACCGGATTGATCGCGATCGACACATTGGCCTGCGAGGTGGTTCCCACCGCGTCAATCACGCGGATGGTGAACGGAAACACGCCGAGACTATTGGGGATACCGGACATGAATGCACCGTTCGCGGTCTGGGCCACCGTAATGCCGGGCGGCGGCGTGTTGCCAGGGACGATCAGCCACGTGTAGGGCAGAATGCCGCCGGTCGCCGTGAGCGGCACCGAGTAGGTTTGCGCTACCCGGCCGGCGGGAAAAGTCAGCGACGTGATCGTGATCGGTGAACCGGTCACGGGGATGCTCGCTTGGGCGGCAGCCGTCGCTCCGTTCACGTCGCGGACAATCATCTGGAATGAATAAGGTCCATTCACTGTTGGCACGCCGGTGATTTGTCCGGTCTGCGGGTTCAACGCGAGCCCCGGCGGCAAGTTGCCGTTGGCGCTGTAAGTGAATGGCGCCGAGCCACCGTTGGTCAGCACGCTTCCCACGTAGCTCACGCCCACCGTTCCCGGGGGCAGATTGAGTGAAAGCGTCGGTGGCGGATTCACCGTAATGCTGAACGTGCGATTGACAGTTTGCGAGATGAACGGCGCCTGCTCGTCGCTCCCCGGCGGATAACTCGCGTAAAGCTGGATCGAGTAAGTGGTGGGCGAACTTACGGCGGAGAATGTCCCGCTGATCGTCGTCGATACGCTGTTGGTCGGAATTGGCACCGCAATCTGCGTGGGCAGAGTGCGCGCGCCGTTGTCCCAGTTCGACGGCATCGACACCTGAATCGTCCGCGAGATCGGGATGCCCGCTGTCGCCGGTTGCAGCGTAGGACCGGTAATAAACGCGAGCCGATTGTCCGTGGTTAGCGAATAGCTGCGGCTGGCGATCGTCGAGCTGTCGGCCGAAATGGAAATCGAAAAGAAGAAGCGCTGACGAGGGTTGATCGGCGTGCCGCTTAGCGTTCGCGTCGCGGGGTTGAAGCTGAGCCCGGCCGGGATGGGGCTTTGAGGATTGAGCGAGAACGTCGGGCTCGAGCCGCAGGACGTACAACTGAACGTCACCGAATAAAATTCGTTGACAAAGGCGTCCGGCACCGAAGCCGGCAATACCACCGGTCCGGTGGACTGGCCGTACATGAGACCCGCCGAGGCGACGGTGAAAAGTAATAATTTGCGCATGGTTATTGCGCCTCCGTGGCAACGTCAGGTTGCGGTACGAAAAACAAGCGAGTGGCGGAAGCAGTGGTTTCCGTAAACCACGCGGGACCGCCGCCCGACGTTACCAGTCGCAGGATGCCGGGCGAGCCCAATGCCTCGATCCGATCCACCGGTGCTTGGCAGGAAGCCTCAGTGAGTGTCGCGCCCTGCTCATCGAGCCAGAGCACTTTGCCGGTGCCGGCTTCCACCACCAGCAGTCGATTGGCCGCCGGGCTGGCAAGCAAAGCCGACTCGAGATTCAGCGTTACCCGCCGGGAGCCCAGCACCAGGTCGGTGCCATCGACGAACGCCGGCGTTTGACTGCGGGCCAGAAACGTGAACGCCGTCGCGTGTCCCAGCACGCTCGAGCCGTTGGCCGAATGCAGTGCGAGTTCGCCGTCCCGCAAACTCAGGATGCTGGTGCCGTCGTCGCTGATGGCATAGCGATCGGCGGCGATCGCCTGTTCGGCTAAGGCCTCGGCGCCGCGATAGGGCAGCACCTGACCGGTCGTTTTGTTGACGAGCAATAATGCTGTGCCGCTCGGGCTCCAGACGAAGTCCGTCGCAGCGAAGTCGCGGCTCAGTGCCGTCCGCTGACGGGTCGCCAGGTCGATCACGACCGCAACTCCCTCGGCGAGCGCCGCGGCGCGTTGACCGCCGGGGCTGACACTCAATTGGGTAAGGTCTTCGGGTCCGGCTTCAAGATTCGCCAGACGGGCAGCGCCGGGTACGCCTTGAATCGCTTGCCAGGCGCGGCCGTTCAGGGACCAGCCCAACGTGGGTCCGGTCATCTGCTGGGCGAGAGCGGCAAGTGGAAAGATGCAGTAAATCAGGCTCTTCACAATGAGTCTCCTCGCGAGTCCTTAACGGGGCGGCCCGACGACGGGCGTGCCGGGCTGCAGAGTGGTGGGCCGCGTAATCGTGCCAGGGCCGGTGCTACTCCCGCCCCCGCCGGAGACGCCGAGCGCAATGCCAATGCCAGCGCCTGCGGCCGCGGCGACAATCAGGCCGATCATGCCGGCGGAGAGTCCCGCGGCGGCCGCGGCGGCGTTGGTTTGGCTCAAAATCGCGTTCGCGCTGCGGAAGCCTTCCTTGGTCGCCGTCACCTTGATCTCAAACTTGCCTTGCGTCTGGTTCGGCTTCACGCCGCGCAGGACGGCGCGGCCTTGTTCGTCGGTGAGAATCGTGATGTTGTTGGCGCCATTCGAAAAGACGGCGCTCGGTCCGTTCGTGGGAGCGAAAAAGGTCACCGCCGCGCCGGCCACCGGCTTCCGGTTCTCGTCCTCCACCTGGACGATGGCTTCGCGGCTGAGGCGTTGGCGTACATTGACAATGGCGTTGTCGCCTTCAAGAATGGTGATGCTCAGTCCGGATCCAGCCCCTGGCTGCTCCTGCCCAGGCATCGAAGCCTCAAAAGTGAGCGCGGCCATGACGATTGCCACGGAGCGCATGGATTTCCGCATACGATTCCTCCAAGTCGAACAGACTTACTTCGTCATGATAAACGCAATTCGTTAAGAAAAATGAAAAATGACATGGGAGTACTAGGCGTGATGGTCGTCGGGTGCGGCGCCCTCGGGAACGAAGTGCTCTGGAACCTGGGGCAGGCCGGGGTGGGCGAAGTCCTGTGCGTGGATCCGGATACGGTAGAGGGCCGCAATCTAGGGCTCGGCCGCCTCTTCCGGCCCGGCCAGTTGGGCCGGTCCAAGGCGGACGCCGTCGTCGACCAGCTACGCCAGCACTTTCCCCGTACCCGCTGGGAGGCCTTCACCGGGGAGGTGGCCGACGTCGGGTGGGGCCGGATTGCCCGTTACGGCCAACTCTTCGGCTGCGTCGACCGCGACTCGGCCCGCCTGGAGATGGCGCGCATCGGCACCCGCCTGGGCCTCCCGGTGGTCGATGGCGGCCTCGGCGTCCGCGGCCGGGTCAGCTATTTTCCCGGCGACGTCTGTTTCAGTTGCCGGCTGACGGCGGCGCGGAGAAGGGAACTGCTGGCCACCTGGCGCAGTCAGGCATTTTCCTGCACCCTGCCCCCCACCGGTACCGCGGAGGCGACGACGCTTGAGCAAGTGCGCGCCACCGGAGCGCTCGCGGTAGAACTCGGCCTTGGCCCGGATCCCGGAGCGATTAGTGTCGAAATCTCGCCTGAGGGACGCACCGAGGTGCGCCTGGTCCGCAGCGACGCCTGCCCGTTCCATGAGCCCGCCGGGGAGTTGGTCGCCGTCCCCGGGACCTTTCGCGACGCCTGCTCCGACGGCCTCGCCCTCAGTTGGGAGTGGCCCATCTGCTTGTGGGCCCGCTGCCAGAATTGCGGCGACGAATGGAATCCACGGCGGCGCCGGGCGCGCGTCGAGCGCTGCGCAAAGTGTGGAAGCACAAGAATTTTGCCTCTCGAATCCGTAAATGAGGTGGAGGCGAATTCCCCTTGGGCCGATGTGCGTCCGGAGAGTATCGGATTGCCGAAGGACCACCGATATACTGTCAGAGTGGTGCCCCATCCTTTAGCGTCGCAGGCCAACCGATCATGAACTCCCGTGCGTGGGCGACGCTGGGCGCGGCCGTCTTTGTGGTCGGGCTTCTCCAATTCTTTGCCGCTTTAGGCGGCGTGTGGATCGCGCTCGCACTCTCTCTGCTATTGCCGATCGTCGCTTTGGGCATCCTCCGCTTTTTTGAAGTCGAGCCCGGAACCGGGCTGACGATGGCGACTCCTGTTGTCGGGAGTGGGCTCGGCGTTCTGCTGTGGGCGATGTCCGCCGCCAAAGACGGTGACCCGCTCACCTGGGCCAGCCCCTTGCTGGCCGGCGCCGTCGTCGCCGGCATCGTTTGGTACCGGACGCGCGACGCTCGCCGCTGCGGCCTCTGCAACGCCGGCCTGGCCGGCGGGATCGCCTTTGACTGTCCGCGCTGCGGCATGATGGTTTGCGAGCATAAGTGCTGGAGTTTCGAGAAGTTGCGCTGCCGGTTGTGCGTGCAGAATCAGGTGCCCGTGCTCCCCGGCGATGGCCGCTGGTGGGACCGGAATTTTGGTCCGCGCACCCCGCATGGCCGTTGTCAGCTCTGTCAGGCCGCCGCGGCTGAGACCGATCTGCGGAACTGTCCGAAGTGCGGCCGGCCCCATTGCCGCACCTGTTGGGATGATGCGAACGGCATCTGCTCCCGCTGCCGCTGGGCGGTGGAGGAAGTGCCGGAACGATTGAAGGCTTTGTTGAGGACGTAAAGCGATGCCGAAATACCAGATCTATTTCGATACAGTCCAGGGCGAGACGAAATACAACGTGGACATCGATGAGCCGGAGCTGCTGAGCGACGTGCTCCACGAGATCCTCTATGACCTGCGGGACCGCGGGGACGTTCTGCAGGGGGATGGCGAACCCCAGGTCGTGTGGAACGGCAGTTCGCTGGACTTCAACCGTCCTCTGCCGGTGCAGGGCGTGCGAGCCAACGACGTTCTCCGCGTTTCCACCATCGCGACGAATGGTTGACGGTCTCCGCGAGCGTCGTATCCGCCAGGAGGCGGAGCGTCTGCGCGAACTGGCAGTACTGAATCCCGGCCGGTTGCGGCTCCTGGACGAATTCACCGTCGAACTGCGGACCGCGGCCTATGCCCCCGAACCCGGCGAATGGCCCGTGCGGCTGCGGCTCGGGTTCGCGCCCTATTACCCTTCGGTGCCGATTGAAGTTTTCGCCGAGACGCCCCGCGTCTTGCATCCGAATGCGCATCCCGAGAACGGCTTCCTCTGCCTCTGGGACCATCATTCGCCGGGTGACACTGTTGTCGAAGCGCTCCGCCAGACCCAACGCGTGCTCTCCGCTGAGTTGAAGAACGCCCACGCGGACCATCTGATGCAGCCCGAAGCACTCCACTTGCCGGCCCTCCCGTATCACCCTCTCGAACTGCCCGCGGGATATCTGCTCGAGCGCGACGCCCGCGCTTTTGGTACCCGCACCGTTCGGCGGAGATTGTCGGCAGTAGAATAAGGCGACCTATGTCCTCTGTTCGCAATGCAATTCGCGCGGCGCTCGAGCAACTGATCGGCGACAAGTACCAGATGGGCGACTGGATCGGCGGCGGTGGCATGGCCGAAGTCTTTCTGGCCGAACATCGCGGACATGGGGGCCTCGTCGCCGTCAAAGTCCTCTCGGACTCGCTCTCGCACGACGAACGCATCGTCCAGCGCTTCCATCAGGAAGCCCGCACGGCCTCCAAGCTCGCGCCTCACGCCCATATCGTCACCATCATCGACGTCGCCCAAGGCTCCGGCCTCCACTACCTGCTGATGCAGTACATCGACGGCGCCGACCTTAGCCAGTACATCGAGCGCCTCGGCCGCCTGTCCGATCAGGAGGCCGTCTACATTGCGCGCCAGATTGCCGAAGCGTTGGTCCAAGCGGAAAAGAAAGGCGTCGTCCACCGCGACTTGAAGCCGTCGAACGTCCGTGTCGACAGCAGCGGCCGCGTGGTCGTGCTCGATTTCGGCATCTCGAAAGCCATGGACATCCCCACCGGGCTCACGACGCGCGGCGAGACCATGGGCACGCCCTACTACATGTCGCCCGAGCAGATCCGGGCCGAACCTTGCGACGCCCGCAGCGATCTGTACTCGCTCGGCGTCATCCTCTACGAGATGCTAGCCGGCCGTAAGCCGTTTCTGGGTGACAACTTACGAGTCATCGAGATGGGGCACCTGGAGCGCGCACCCGAGCCGCTCCCCGACGACATCCCCGAGAATCTGCGCAATTTGACGATGTGGCTGCTCGCCAAAGAAGCCACGGACCGTCCCGCTTCCGCGCAAATTGTCCTCGACCATCTGCGCGGCATGGGACTCGGCCAGTTGCCCGTCCTGCCTGGCGACGGCGCGCCGCCCCGCCGCGTCTCCCGCATTGATCTCAGCGAACTGCCGACGGTCGCGACGCCGCCTCGCGTCACGCCGATCCCGGCCCCTCCCCGGCGCGCGGAACCGGCCCCGCCGGCTCCGCCAGTACCCCAACCACCTGAGCCGCCCTCCGGCGGCGGACTGCCCAAATTCCTGATTCCTGCCGTCGTCGGCGTGCTCCTCCTGGGCGCCGCCGGCTACTACTTCGCCACGCGCGGCGGCGAAACCAAGCCAGCCTCGGTGGAAAACAAGGCTGGAGCCGTCGAAGCCGTTCTCCCCACCACGCTGAACGAACCCAATGGCCCGCTCTTCCTGGTACCCGGCGGCAAGTTCATCTTCGGCGACGACGAACCCGGCTCCCCCAATCCCCGTCGGGAGATGGAGTTGCCGGCTTATTACATCGAAGCGACCGAAGTGTCGAACGAGCAGTACGCGCGCTTCGCCGCGGCCAATGGCCGTCCGGCACCCCAGGGCGATCCGAAGCTCCCGGTCTCTGAGGTCACCTTGGCCGACGCCAAAGCCTACTGCGCCTGGGCCGGCCGGCGCATACCTACCGAACCAGAATGGGAAAAAGCGGCCCGCGGGATCGATGGGCGAGTCTACCCCTGGGGCAATGAACCGATGTCGAATCCTGGCAAGCTCGTTGCCGTGGACGATCTGCCGGACCGCCAGAGTCCCTTGCGGGCCCTCAACATGGCCGGCAACGTCGCCGAGTGGACCGTCTCTCCATTCCCGGTCACCGATCGCGAAATCGAGGATTTTTCGAAACTCCTGGGCGGCCAGACCGTCTCGCGCGATTGGGCTAACATTAAGGGCGGCAGCTTCATGCAAAAAGATGAACGCTTTTTCCGTTTATATTTGCGGAGGGGATGGCCGGTGAATCAGACTTCACCATTCATCGGTATCCGTTGCGTTAAGGATGCGAAACCATAATTATTGGCGTTGGCTCTGCGTAGGGATGGTGGCCGGACTCGTCGTTGGACAGTCGGCCGGCGCACAAGAACCCGAAATCAACGCTCGGGACGTATTCTACTCCGCCGCGGACCTGCTGGGTCCGCGGGCGAAGTCGGCTGGTTCGACCAAGAAGACGACCCCGGGAAAAACCGCGCCGCCGCCCGTGGTGGCGTCCGGCTCGAAGAAACCTGCCCCCTCACCCGGCCCGGCGCCTCAGGTTCCGGATCCGCACACCGTGGCGGTGGCCCTGCCGAAGGATCCTGAGAGTCACTTCCTGAAAGTCAGCAATGAGGCTCGCCCGTTGGGGATGCGCTACAGCGTCCTGAAAAAGACGGGCAGCGCTCTGGCGGAAGTGACGCCCGAGACTGTCTTCCGCGCCGGCGATTCGATCCGCTTGAGCGTGATGAGCAACCAGCGCGGCTACCTGTATGTGATTTCCCGCGGCTCGAGCGGCATTTGGACGCCGTTGTTTCCGCATCCGGAAAGCTCGCAGAAGTCGAACGAAATCGTTGCCGGGCGCCAGTACCAGGTCCCGGGCGGCGACGGCGAGTATTTCACCTTCGACACCCAGGCCGGCAAGGAGCAATTGTTCATTCTCCTCGCTCAGCAACCTGTCGATGACCTCGATACGCTGATCTCCTCGATTTCGACGGCGCCCTCCGGCCCGCCGGCCACTTCGCCGGCCATGCCGCAGGTTCTCAAGGCCGACAGCCGCCTGAACGACTCGGTGATCAACCGGTTGCGCGGCGAACTGCAAGCCCGCGACCTGGTCTTCACCAAGGTGGAGAAGGCCGCGGCGGCCGAAGAGACCGCTGTCTACGTCGTCAAGCCCAGTGCCGGCCCCAGCGGTAAGAACCGCGTCATGGTCGACCTGGCGCTCAATCACCAATAACCGCGCACCGCACAGGAGACGACGACCATGAGACTCATGTGGGCGATGACCGCCTTGCTTTTGGGTTCCGACACCCGTCCGTTGACGACGACCAAAAGCGCTGAAATGAAACGGGCCGAGGTGGTCCGCAAGCTCTCGGTAACGGTGGAGCGTAAGACCGGCCATCAGGTGGAGCGCATGGATCCGGCGCACGTGTTTGCGTCAGGTGAACTGGTGCGGTTCCGCTTCCAGGCCAATTTCCCCGGCTACCTCTACGTCCTCAACCATTCCACCTCCGGCAAAGACGTCCTGCTGTTTCCCAAAGAAGATACGGGCCTCGATAACCGTGTCGACAAGGACCGCGAATATCTGATGCCGATGACTGACAGCGGCTGGTTCAAGATGGAAGGTCCCGCCGGCCATGAAGTCACCTACTGGGTGCTGAGCCCGGTGAAGCTGACCGGACGGCCCACGATGGTCGAGACGCCCGCGCCGCCGGCTTCGGCCATGACGCCGCGCTGCGATGACTCAATCTTCCGGGCGCGCGGCGATTGCGTCGACGTCACCGCCGGACCTCAACCCGCGCAAGCGGTGCCCGAGAGCCTGGCTGGTCTGGTCGGGGCGAAGCCCCGCGAACTCACCGTCACCAAGAACGGCCAAGCCACTTCGGTGCTGGTGCCCAATGGCAGCAACGAGCCGCTCATCTACACCTTCCGACTCGCGCACAAGTAGGAGTAACCGACATGCGAACGCTTTTGGGGCTGATGTTGTTTGTCTGCACCGCGTGGGGCCAACTCACCGAGCGCGACCTGAAGTTCGTCAAGCAGCCACCGGTCACCGGGCCGGTGGGCATCCCGCGCAGTTATGCGCTGGTGGTGGGCATCTCGGACTACGCCAACCTGCCTCCGCGCGGCCAACTCAAGTTCCCCGCGCGTGATGCCGCCGCCGTCTACACGTCGCTCATCAGCCCCGAAGGCGGCCAATTTCCGCCCGAGAACGTCCACCGGCTGATCGGCAAGCAGGCAACGCTCGCCAATCTTCGCAAGGAACTCGAAGAATGGCTGCCCGGCGTCAGCAAAGAGGGCGACCGGGTAGTGATCTACTTCGCCGGCCATGGCTTTGTTTCGGGCGGACAGGCGTATCTCGCCCCCTACGACATCGATCTGGCGAACATTCCCGGCACCAGCTACCCCATGAAAACGCTAGGGCAGGTAGTCGGCGGCCGGATCAAGGCGAAATGGAAGGTCCTGTTGACCGATGCCTGCCACTCGGGCGCCATCACGCCTGAGGCCGACGCCTCCGCGATCAATACGACGCTCGTGCGGATCGACCAAAGCCTGTTCTCGCTCACCGCCAGCCGCGACCGCGAGCAAAGCTTCGAAAGCGACATCTGGGGCGGCGGCCACGGCGTCTTCACCTACTACCTGATGAAGGCCATCGATGGCGAAGCCGACGACAACGCCGACGGCGTCATCACCGCCGACGAACTCGCCGAGTACGTTCGCGTCAACGTTCGCAAAGAGACCTCCGCCCGTCAGAACCCCACCGCCGAGCGCGGCAGCTTCGACCCGCAGATGATCCTCGCCTACAACCCCACCCGTGCGGCCCGCGCTCCGGCGCAGGCGCCCAAGTTCGGCGGCCTGGTGGTCGAAACGAACATGGATGGCGTCGAGATCTTTGTGGACGGCAAGTCGCAAGGCACGGTGAACAAAGACAAGCCGCTCCGCTTGCCGGGCTTGGTGCCCGGTGTCCACACGGTGAAGGGCGTGCGCATGGGCTATGAGCCCGATGGCCCCCGTGAAGAGACGGTCTATCCCGGGCAGGAGACGACGGTGAGTGTCCGCATCACGATTGCGCGCCGCCGTCCGAAGGCCGCGCTCGATGCCTTCGACGAAGGGCTCGAGCTTTATCAGAAGGGCTTCGAAAAGAACTACAAAGCGGCGGCGGTGGCCTTTGAGAAGGCCTTGGCGATCGACGCCAAGTACAGCCAAGCCGCCCTCTATCTGGGCCGCACCTACAACGCGCTCTATGACAGCGAGAAAGCCAAAGCCGCCTTTCGCCGCGCCATCGACATCGATCCGGACTACGCTGAAGCCCGCGCCAGCTACGGCGGCATGCTGCTTGATCTCGGCGACCTCGACGAAAGCATCCGGCAGTTGAACGCCAGTGTGCAGAAAGAGCCGGGGAACTCCCTGACCAACTCGCTGCTCGCGCAAGCCTTCATTCGCAAAGGAGCGCTCCCCGAGGGGGAGCGTTTTGCGCGTGAAAGCATCAAGCTCAATCCCGGCCACGCCGAAGCCCACTTCTGGCTGGCCGAAGGTTTGCGCTTCGGCAAGCAGTGCCCGGAAGCACGCCGCGAGTACAACGAATATCTGCGCCTCAGCGACTTCGACTCGAAGCTGGCTGGGAAGCTCAACTACTACGTACTCGGGTATTTGGCTGGGATCGGCAAGAAGAAGCGCGCCGCGCAAACCGATATTTGGCGCGAACTCCAATTTATGGCCCATTTCGGCTTATGTGATTGCGCGCGGATGTCGAAAGAATACGACGTGGCGATTCGTTCGTGCCAGCAGGCGCTCTCTCTCGATCATGCCGACCTCTACGCGCACTATGCGCTGGGCGTCACCTATGCCGAGAAGTTCAATGCACAGAAAAGTGCCGGTTTGCTGGCCGCCGCGAAGACCCACTTCGAGACGGTCGTCAAGCTGAACCCCGAAGCGCAGGAAGCCGACAAGGCACGCAAATACGTGGCCAACATCAATCAGGTGCTGGTCGCTTTGGCCAACGGAGCCACGCCCTGATTCTGGTGGGTGAAGCGCTCTGTTATTCTAGCGAGACAAGTACCGGACTATTCGTTCTATGAGTTTGTATCAGACGCTGTACTACATGGCCTTGGTCGGGGGAATGGCTGGCCTGTTCTCCTGGGGCATCGTGTCGTTGCTGGCCAGCACCCTGCTGGCCTCGCAAGGCAATTGGCTCTCGGATCTGGTCGCCGCCTCCACTCTCGGCTTGCTGATTGGCGCCCTCACCGTGGCCTTCTCGGACAAGTGGTCCGGCAGCCGCGTGGTGCCGCGCTATGTGCTCGCCGGAGCGGGCATCGGCCTGGGCGCCGGAGTTCTCAGCGGCTTGGCCATGATGCCGGTCACCAATGCGCTCGGCAGCGCGCAACCCTTCCTGGCCCGCTTGCTGAACTGGATGCTCGCCGGCGGCCTGATCGGCATGGGCCTCGGACTGCGTTGGGTGGTGGCCAATAAGATGCGCGTCGTCCACGCCTGCATCGGCGGCTTGCTCGGCGGCGCCATCGGCGGAGCCCTCTTCCATGCCCTGGGCAGTCGCGTCCCGGATTTGACCCAGGCGATCGGCTACGTCCTGATCGGCGTCGGCATCTGCTTCGGCGTTACGCTTGCCCCGATCCTCTTGCGCGATGGCATCCTGAAGTTCGTCTCGAGCGGCGACTCGCGAGCTCAGGCCAAGTTTGGCCGCTCCGGCAAAGAGTGGGAGATTCAGCAGGGCGACAGCTATCAGGTCGGTTCGGAGAGTCGCGACCTCAGCAAGACCAGCTTCTCGGTCGGCGTGCAGGTCTTCATCCCGGACGCGGCCATCGCCCCCCTGCATGCGATCGTCTTCGGGCAGGAAGGCCGCTTCTACGTCGCCCGGCATCGCGACATCAACAATCCGGCGGGACTCGCGCGCTTTGTCCTGCGGGTACGCGGGAAGACGGTCACCACGTCGCAGGAACTCAGGGACGGCGACGACATCCTGATCGGGCGGACCGCGATCAAGTTCATCAGCAAGAGGGCGCAATGAGAACGCTAGGCTGGCTCCTGTGTTGCGCATCGATGACGATGGCGCAGACGAAAATGCAATTCGCCGAGCCGGTGAAGTTGCTCAGTTGCGAACCGGCGACCACGGTGCCCTGTTTCCAGATGAAGCTCAACGTAGTGGATTCGGCCGGCGCCCCGCGCAACGTGCAGCTTCCCTCCGCCGCGGAACTCGCCGCGTCGATGACTGTTCACGTGGGCGGCCAGGATCTGCGACCCTTCTGGGCCTCGGCCACCGGCGAAGGCACCACCAAGGTGCGCGGCCGCGCCGTGCTGGTGATCGTCGACAACTCCGGTAGCATGCTCCGCAAACTCCCCACCGGCCAGACCCGTTGGGATGCCGCGCTTCAAGCCATCTCCGTCTTCCTCGACAAGTTTGAAGAAGGGGCCGACCGCGTGGCGATCGTGCCCTTTGAAAGTCATCTGGTCCAGGCCCGCATCGCCAGCGCGCAGTTCGCTCGTACCCGCGCCGACGCCGCCAGCCAGGTGCAGGCCCTCCCGTTGCCGGCGGAAAAGAACAACACCGCGCTCTACTCGGCAGCGGTCTACGGCATTGAAGCGCTCCAGGCGGCGCTCCCCAGGATGCAGGCCGGCGAGACCGACCCGCTCGAGACGATGGTGATTCTCCTCACCGACGGCAACAACGAAGTGTTGAAAGGTGATGATTTGGGCCTGCTGGCCGGTCCCTCGGGCCTGAGCCAAGCGGCCGAGACGGTCCGCAAGAGCGGCATCCCGGTTGTCACGATCGGTTTCTCCGACACCGGCGGACTCGACGAAGTCGCGCTCAAGCAGATGAGCACCAAGTATTACCTCGCCTCGGACTTCGAGGGTCTGCAGCGCATTCTCAATATCACGCGCACGTTTCTCAATAACCGCCTGACGGCCGCCTTCTCGTCGCCGTTCCCGGACCGGTCTTCGCTGGCCGGTCAAAATCTGCCGATTACGGTCGATCTGAAACTTCCGGACGGCTCGGTGGCCAAGAGTGACGAGTTCGTTTGGGCGGCCCCGCAAATGGGTTCGCCGGTCTTCGCCGGCAAGTGTACGCCGGAAGAGTTGAAAGCAGTCATGGTCGCCGCGCCGGTGGTCGGCGGCTGGATGTCGATCATTCGTCCGGTGGGCGTCTTCTGTGGCTTGGGGTTACTGCTAGTCGTCCTGTGGTTCTGGGTACCGCGCCTGATCTGGCCGGAGCAGTTCCTGGGGCCCATGCCCAAGCTCGATAGCAAGTGGGCGGCGTCCACCACCCGCATTGAAAATGGCGTCATCCACGGACGGCCGGCGCCACCCGGATTCCAAAGCGGTCCCGGCGGTGTGAACATGCCGCCCCGCGGCGTGGGCGACCGGACCGTGGTGAATCCCGCCGCGGTGAATGACTTCAACGCCACCCGCCTGGGGAATCGCGAAGTGAAGCCCCCCAAGTGAGTTGGCGGCGAAAAGTAAATAAGTCGTTGAGGTGAAATTGGCCTCCTCGATTTCGTGGTATGAATTGAGCACTTAAGGATTGTTTCGGTTAGGAGGAGAATGCAGTGCCCTTAGTAAAAGTAATTCGCAAGGGTGTGACGCCGTCGGTGCGCAAGGTACCGACGTCTACGGCGGCCGTCATGCTGCCGATGACCCTGAACAGAGTCGGTAAGGAAGCGGCATCGGAAAACGAAGACCTCACGCGCGTCGAAGACGTCAACGACGCGTTCGCCAAGTTCAAGCCCGAGTTGAACTTCAAGGGCAATGCCGGTCCTGAAGAAACCGAATTCAAGGCGGAATTCAAATTCCGCTCCATCAAGGATTTCGACCCGGAAAACCTGCAAAAGCGGCAGGAAACGCGCGACGAAGATGGCAACATCACCTACTCGCGCAACGATATCGCCGACTTGAAGGCCAATATCGACTTGCTTTATCGGCTCAAGGACCGCTGGAAGCTCCCCACGGTTCGCCGCGCCTGGAACAGCGAAACACAGCGTGCCGAGATCATTGAGGCCTTGGGCCGTTTGAAGGAAGACCTGGCCAAAGTGTCGGGGAAGGGAGGCAAGTAAACCATGCCTGAACTGTTGCAAACGCGGACCACTTCCGAGATTTTGGGCGATAGCCCGGCGCGCGAACTCCTGCAGGACATCTTTGCCGATCTGCACCCGGGGTTTCTCGACGAGTCGCGCACGATTGAATCGATCTTTTCGCCCCAATCGGCCGGCGAGTTCATCAAGCAACTCACCGACCTGCAGTCGCTGTTTACAGTGGAGGATTCTTACGAAGCCACCGTTCAGAAGCTGCAGAACCAGATCAATCAGGCCGAAGCCATGCGCGATCAGTTGCTGGCGCAGTTGTTCCAGCAATTGCGGCCCATCGAGCGCAGCTACAAGCAGGTGCAGCTCTTCTTCGAAAATTCGAAGGTGATGGACGGCAAGGTTCGCAAGCCGGTAGAACTATACGTCCTGAATGCCGACGCCAAGGCGATGAAGGACGTCTTCTCGATGAACGTCGCCGCGGTGGAAAACTTCTGCCGCAAGCGGAACGACAACTTCAACTTCCGCGACGACATTTGCAACCTGATCGTCCCCGGCCAGATTCCGCAAACCGTCCGCGAAAAGTACGAAGACATCGCCAACATGTGGGGCATGCTGCTCCTCACCGACGTCGACGACGAAAAGAACTTCAAGAACCTCGAACGGAACTTCCTGCCCGGCGGCAAGTACGAGTTCATGAAGCGTCCGGAAGACCGTGCCGCCGCCGACGTGGTGTGTGCGGGATATCTCCAGATGCGTGCCGCGCACTGGTTTGAAAAGTCTGTGGACGGCGGCGACGACCTCTGGGCGCCCCCTTCGCTCATCTTTGCCGGCGCCATTGCGCGCGCCGACGACGGCCAGGGCATTGCCCAGGGCCCGGTGGGCAGCCGCTTCGGTCAGATTTCGGGCGTCGACAAGGTTCGCTTTGAGCCGCTGATCGGCGAAATGGAACATCTGTCGATGGAACGCCAGTTGGTGCCGATCATCCGCGACGCCGACAATCATCTTTGCTTCTTCGGCTGCCGCACGCAGGCCGACGATCCGAACGGCGTCCTGAAGTTCTTCACGTCCTACCGCATCCTGCGTTATCTCGAACGTTGCTGCCGGCACTATCTGCTGCAGGTGGCCGGTCAGGTGCTGACGCGTGACTTCATGGACCAGTCCATCGAAGCCCCCCTCAAGCGCCTGCTCGACGAACAGGTGGAACAGGGCACGATCCTGGGCTACGACCTGTTTATCGACAAAGATTCGAACAAGCGCATGCAGGGCATTTGCGACATCTCCATCAACGTGATGCCGACCGGCCCGGCTGAAACGTTCGTGCTCAAAATCGATACGCCGGAATTTTCCAAAGGCGAGCAAAAAAGCTAGCTGACTTCCGTTAATGAGGGTGAAGAGGCACGGTGAGCAACCAACGAGTCAACATCACCGGTTCGGCAGCCCGGGAAAACGAAAAAACCGGGGGCAACGTGAAAGCAGGGCAGGTCAACCTGCCCGACGCCGGTAGCGCCGCCCAAGCGGCCGAGTCGGAGGCGAAGGCTCAAGGTGACGCTCTCGGCGGGGAAGTAAGGCCGGCTTATCGCGGCACCAGATCTCTGCAGTTGTCGTCGACGCTTGGCGCCAGATTGATCCCGGCGGAACCGCCGAAACCCGATCTGAGCCAGCGCACGGCGGCCGACTACCTCCCCGCGCATTTAAAAGCGCAGTTGATCGCGGAAGGCAAGCTTCGGGAAACGGGCGAGTTGGTCACACCGACTCAAACTCCGCCCGCCCCCGAGCCCACCCCAGCCGCCTCGGCTGCCGACGGAGCAGAGGCGGCGGAAGCGACCGGTGTGGTTGCCCAGCTTAGCCGCCGTCTCCGCAACCTGTTCAGTTAACCGTTTCCTAAATTTTTCAACCTTTCGGTTTCTTGAAGGAGAAACAAGACCATGGCGAGTCCCTATCGTTGCACCGTTACCTTGGATGGCACGAAGTTCGATGCCGTATCCACCACCGTGCGTTTCAAGAGTGAGAAAGATCGCGCCGGCATGCCGCAGATGGGCAGCCTCACCACGCAGATCCGGGTGATCGCGGATTTCCACGACGACAAGAATGTGCCGTACTCGGCGATCAAGAAGTTCTTCGACCTGGCCAACGTCGTCACCCGCGACAAGATCAAGGAAGTGAAGATCGAGTTTTGGAAGGACGACTCGCATCAGGACGCTCTGTGCAGCTACGCCTTCAAGGGGTGGGTCTCCCGCTTCGAGACGTCCAATCCGCACCCCACCGGCGCGGCCGGCGACTCCGGTGACTTCACTACTGATCCCACCAGCGCGTTCCCGACCCTGAACCATGTCATGGTTCTCGACCTCGAGCCCGCGATCAACCAGGAAAACTTCAAAGAAATCAAGATGAGCAACTAGTAGGGAAAAGGAAACAGGAGGACAAAACCATGGCTAACCCTTATCGCAGCAGTGTGACGATCGACGGTACGAAATTTGACGCCGTCAGCTCTCAGGTGGTCTTCAGCACCGCCAAGGACCGGGCCGGCATGCCGGAAATGGGCTCCCTGCGGACCCAGATCCGAGTCTGGGCCGACTTCCACGACGACAAGAACCTGCCGCACGCGTCGGTGAAGAAGTTCTTCGAACTGGCCAACGTGGTCGACCGCAGCAAGATCAAGGACATCAAGATCGAGTTCTGGAAGGACGACAAGCACGAAGACGCGCTGTGCGCCTACAAGTTCAAGGGCTGGATCTCGAACTTCGAAACCTCCAACCCGCCCACCCCGGGCGAAGGCGAAGGCCCCGGCATCAATCACCTGATGGTGATGGACCTCGAGCCCGTGCTCAACCAGCAGAACTTCTCGGAAATCTCGATCAGCAACTAAGCGCACCGTGAATTTCCTGGCCTTTCCACTCCGGCTCGAAGGCGCGTTCTTGAAACGCACCGGCGAGCCGGAGGCCGTTTTGCAGTTGATCGCGCTGATGGCGCGCACCCCTTCGGGCTCCTGGCCCGGGTGCCGCACGTTTGGCGTGCGCGACCTGTTCGAAGGGATGCGGCTGCGGCCGGAGCGGCTCTCGCATCTCACCGACACCATCAACACCACGCTGGCGGACTTGGGCATCACCACCTTCCGCGTCGTGGGCATCACGAAAGAGCCGGCCGAGAAGGCTGATGTCGACGTCTATTCGGTGACCATCGCCGACACGTCTCAGCCCGAGCGCAAGTATTCAACCTCGATGGGAGGACGCGCCGCCTAAATGCCCTACGCCAGTGCCACCGCCGTGGAGATCGACCGCAAGCTGAAGGAAGACTTCCGCCGGCGGTTGAAAGAATACGGCGTCAGCGCCGAAACGACCGACCCGCTGCTGGCCGTGTTGTTCCGCACCTTTGCCCAACAACTCGAGGTGCTCTACAACGACACCGGGCGTATCCGTCTGGCGCTGCTCGACGAACTGATCTCCGGGCTCGGCTTGCAGAAACGCATGGCCCGGCCGGCGCAATCGGTGATCCGTCTTTTCGACACCACTCGCACCCGGCTCATCGAAGGCGGAACTCCGCTGACCGGCGAAGCCACCACCGGCGCCAAACTGACGTTTCTCACCGACGCCCCGGTCACCGTCTCGAGCGCTCGCCTCTGTTTTGCGGCCACTTATGAGGACGGCGCGTTCCAGGTGCTGGGCGAAGTGGACCACGAGGAATTCCAGAACGCGCGGCCGTCGCGCGAAGCCGTCAAGACCAATCTGGGCCCGAACCCGGCCTTGTTCCTGGTCATCGATCCGCCCCCCGAAGGCCATCTCGGCGGACACGGCTTCTACTTCGATTTCACGCCGGACGCGATCGACATCCAGCGCGCCCTCACCCGCGAAACCTGGTGTCTGGCGAGCCCCGCCGGCGACTTTGCCGGTGAAGGCATCCTGCGGCCCAAGACGGGCAACGCCGGCCTTGGCCGGCTGGACTGGCTGATGCCCGCCGAACGCGCCAAAGGCAAAGCCGCCGACGGTGAGGCCGATCCGATCAGCGACGATGTTCCGCCGCTGCCTCCCGGTTTCTATGCCGGGCGCGTCTACACGCTGCCGATCTTTCCGCCCGGCCGCAAGCTCGTCTGCCGCCAGCCCCGCGCCCTCGACGGCGCCTTGCGCGGCATCTTCGGCCGCGAAGTGGGACGGCTGTTCGGCACCGAGCGCGTCTGGATCAAGATTACGTTCCCTCGCGGTCTGCCCTCGCTTCAGACCGGCATTGGCGGCGTGGCCTTGCATGCCATCACCGCCTCGAATGTCGAGTGCCTGAATCAGACCATCTACTTCGAAAAGCAAGGCACCGCCGTGCCCATCAGCAAGGAAGGCGGAACGGACTGGCACCTGGTGGCGCCGCTGTCGGTGATCAGCGAAAACGATACGCCCTATCTGCTGGAAACTGAGCCCTCCTCCGACCCTCTTGTCGGCCGCTACGCCATCCGCAATGGCCGCATCGAACTCACGCCGGCGACCTTTCCCGGCGGCAAGCGCCACGCCTATGCCAACGTCCGCGTCTGGACCAGCGCCGGCGCCGCCGGCAATCAAGTCGGTCCCGGGAAGATCACGGCCATCCAGGTGAAGGACTATGCCGGCGGGCTCCGTGTCGGCAACCCGACTGCCGCCGCGGGCGGCACCAGCACCGAAGACTTCGCCGATGCGCGCGCCCGTTTCACCACGGCGCTGCTCTCGCGCGACCGGGTCGTGACGCGCGCCGATCTGCTGGCCATCGCCAGCAGCTTTGACCGCCGCGTGCAGGATACGACCATCCGTTCGGGCGTCGAACGCGTCGATGGTGCCCTCCGCCGCGTCGAGCGCGTCACCGTCTACCTGCGCCGCGACGACTTTACCGATCCCGACCTGGAGGCGCGCTACCTGCTCGAAGACCTCCGCTCAGTTCTCACCAAGCGCTTTCTGCACGACATCGAACTCAGTCTGCAGGTGGAGTGGGAAGAAGAATGAGCGTCATGCCCGATTTGGCGCAGAGCTATCACGGCTTCCACCACACGGTGGATTCGGCGCTCGAAGTGTTGGCCGGGCTCAGTGTCTCGGCCCACCGCATCACGCTGCGCATGGCCGGCCGCGGTCTGCCCTCGCGCTGGATTGTCTCGCAGTCGCCGGCTGCCGGTCGTCCGCTCGGGCCGGGCGATACGATCACGCTCGACGTCGCCGGCCTGGGCTACTTTCATCATCTGCCGGTGGCTTTGTGGGATACCGGCGGCGAAGGCGAACTTGGCACGCGCGAGATCGTCGCCGTACTCGACGACCCGTATCAGAAGGCGGCTCATTGGCTGCGCGAAGGCGCCCGCCTCTTCGATGTCAGCCCCAACAACAACGACGCCTGTGCTCGCTGGATGACGTTGTTCGGTCTGAACCCCGAGGACTGGCCCGCCGAAAAATGGTATTCCCTGGCGGTGTTGCTTCCGAACCTGCAGTCGATGGCCGGCAAAGAGACCGGCATCCGTTTCGCGCTGTCGCTCATGTTGGGCCTCCCGCTGGAGGCGATCCGCCGCGCGCCCCGGTTCCGGCAACTGCCCCAGGATGAGCTTTCGCTCCTGGGCGATCGCTACGCGCGGCTCGGCGTCGACTCGATCGTCGGCGACCGCATGGAAGACCTCGCCGAACTGACCCTCGTCATCGGCCCGGTCTCGCTCGAAACCTACTACGCCTTCGCCCAGGAGGACCAGAAGTATCTGCTGGACCAGGTCCTCTATCTGGTCACGCCCTGCCACCAGAGATACCGGGTGGCCTGGAGCATCGAAGACCGCCGGCGGGCGCCGCAACTGGGCATCGAGGCTCAGAACTCGCGGTTGGGCTTGAATTCTTATTTGGGAGCGTTGCGCGCATGAATCCTGATGACCTGCAACTGTCGTCTGTCAACTGGGAGCACGGCATGCTCCTCACGCCGGATCATTTCCGGCGGCAGGAGCAGTACTTTGACTCGCTGGTGCTCTGGGCACTGCGCTACACCACGAGCGCCTATGGCCTGGTGGGGGGCGGCCCGCGTTTGCCCGAAAGCGAGCGCGGCTCGGCGCGTCTCGATCCGATTGTCAGCCTCACCGAGGACGAAGCGAACGTCCATCTGGCCGTGACCCAGTGCCGCGGACTGTCGCCCTCCGGCTGCATCATCGAAGTCACCCCCGAACATCCCGTGCGCCGGACCTTCGCCAAGGCGGACCTCGAAGGCGTCCAGGAAGCCCCGCTCTATCTGATTCGCGAACCGCATGCCAAAGTCGAGACCGATGGCGAGCGCGACGAGTTCAACCCCCAGATGATGACCGAGCGGTTCCCGGCTTACCGGCTCTCGTTGCAGGCGCCGGCCGATCAGACCGGCTATGCCGTGGTCTGCGCTCAGCTCCGCCGCCAGCGCTACGGCGCCGGCTACGAGAAGAACCCCGACTTTATTCCGGCCTGCACCTCGATGACCGCCCATAGCGGCCTCAGCGGCGCCTACCGGCAGATCGTCGATCAGGTCACCTTCCTGGCCGAGCGCTACGCCGAACTCCATCGCGCCATGCGCGAGTATTTGACGCTGTTTCTCGAGCGCGGCATCGAAACCGAAGTCGACACGCAGACCGTCCAGTTCGTCGATCGCATGGTGGTCGCGCTGCAGGATTGCGTCTACGAGTTACTCGATTCGGCCCAGCCGCCGCAGCGGTTCTTCGGCCATGTGCGCCGCTTCACCCATTCAGCCGCGGTCTTCTTCGACCTCACGCCCGGCATGCAGACCTACTACGAAACGCTGAAGGAAGCCGGCGAAACGGCCTTCACTCAGTTGATCGAGCAACAAAAGCGCATTCTGCGGACTTCGCGCACCTGGAGCCTGCACGAGGATCTGGGCGTCGAAGTGCGCGCCGCGCTCGCCAATCTCGAGGCGCTGCTCAAGCTCGAGCGTGCCCTCGAAGGCAAGTACCTCGACTTCCGCGTCAGCCCGACCCTCGACGCGATGAACTTCGTCTTTGACCGCGGCGGCAACCTGCTCTACAAACTCGCCGCTAAGCCGAGCCGCGTGCAGGGCCAGGCCGACGAACTCATCACCTTCTTCAGTCAGTTGCGCCTCGAAGGGCGCGATAAGTATCGCCTGGTGTTGGTCGGCGAGGGCGGCGCCGTCTTCGAAAAAGGCGCGCGCATCAACGCCGAGATCCGCATCAACGAAGGCGCCGGCTTCCACCGTCCGCCCATCAACGCCGTTTGCGAGGCCCGGGTCGATGGCCAGGTGAACTTCGAGTTCGACTTCGAAGCGCCCGACGTGCCGACGATCACCGACGTCCGCGTCGCCGTTGCCGCGCATCATCCGTTCAAGACGGCGCTCCTGTTTGCCCGTCACCGCTTCTACAAGGGTGTGGCCGAAGCCGCACCGGCGCGCGTGGAGCCGATTGCGCGGGTCAGCGAACCTCCGGCTTACACGCCGCCTCCGGCCAACTTCCCGCCGGCGGCTTATCCGCCGCCTCCACCTCCGCCCCCGCAGAGCTATCAGCCCCCGCAGCCGCCGCCTTACCAGCCGCCGCAACCGCCCCGTTATCAGCCGCCCGCGCCGGAGCCCCCTCCGCCGCCCCCCGCTCCCCCGGCCGGCGGACGCGCCCCCTGGGACCTTTTCAAACGACCGGAACCACCCGAATCCAAGCCAGCCGACCAAGCCCCGCCGCCCCCGCCGCGTCGCCGCCGTCTCGAGTAGGAGAAAGCTTTCATGGCCATTGACCTCGACAAAATTTCGAACGAACTCGAAAGCGCTCTCGAACGGGCGCGCCAACTCGCGGAGCATCGCCGCCAGGCGCAGATCTCGCCGCTGCACATGCTCTATGTGCTGCTCGAAAACGAAGGCCCGTTGACGGCCCTGTTGGACAAGTCCGGCGTGGCGGCTTCCGGCCTGTTGGAGCTGTTCTCCACCAAGCTCAACAAAGAGAAGAACACGCGGCTCGAAGAAGGCCGCCGGCCCACCGCCTCCGCCGGGCTGCGCAATCTGATCGACAAGTCCTTCGAGATGATGACCCGCCGCGGCGCCGAGCGCGCCGAGCCGGTCGACTTCGTCATGGCCGCGATCGAGTTCGGCGAAAAGGACATCCAGGGTGACCTGCTCGAGGCCGGCCTCACCAAGTCCACCGTCAACGACGCCGTCGAAAAGCGCGAAGCCACCGGCGAAGTGCTCGAACAGAAGGGCTCCGGCAAAGCCCCCGCCGGCGGCAAGCTCCTCGAGAAGTTCGGCCGCGACCTCACCGCCGCCGCCGCGAAGGGCGAGATGATGCCCGTCATCGGCCGTGAAGAAGAGGTCCGGCAGGTCATCCAGACCCTGCTCCGCAAGAGCAAGAACAATCCCGTGCTGGTGGGCGACCCCGGCACCGGCAAAACCGCCATCGCCGAAGGACTCGCCCAGCGCATCGCCGCCGGCGACGTGCCCGAAAGCCTCAAGCGCTGCAAAGTGATCGCCCTCGACCTCACTTCGATGGTGGCCGGCGCGAAGTACCGCGGCGAATTCGAAGAGCGCATCAAAGGCGTGGTCGACGAAGTGCGCGCCAAGAAGGGTGAGATCATCCTCTTCCTGGACGAAATCCACACGCTGGTCGGCGCGGGCGGCAACGAAGGTGGCATGGATGCCGCCAACATTCTGAAGCCGGCGCTCGCGCGTGGCGAGCTGCGCTGTCTCGGCGCCACCACTTACGACGAATATCGCGAAAAGATCGAGAAAGACGGCGCGCTCGCCCGCCGCTTCGACATCGTCACGGTGAAAGAGCCGTCCGACGAAATGATGATGGTCCTTTTGCGCGGCATCCGCCCCCGCTTTGAAGCTTTCCATGGCGTCAAACTCTCGGACGAATCGTTGCTTGCGGCCGTCAAGCTCTCGCGCCGCTATATCCGCTCTCGTTTCCTGCCCGACAAGGCGATCGACATCATCGATCAGGCCACCGCGCGCATCCGCATGCAGAAAGAGTCGAAGCCCACCGAACTCGACCGCGAAGAACGTCTGCTGATCCGTAAGAAGGCGGAACTCGAGGCGATCGAATCCACCGCCACCTCCGCGCAAGGGAAAAAGAATGTTGAGGCATTAAAGGCGTCCATCGCCGAGATGGAGCCGCGCATCACCCGGCTGGTGGAGCAGTGGAACAAGCAAAAGCATGGCTTGGACGAACTGCAGGAACTGAAGAAAATGCTCGAGGTGAAGCGCGCCGAGTATGAGGTGGCCGAAAAGAAGGGCGACCTCGACACCGCCGTCACTCTCGCGGGCTCCATCGCGCTGCTCGAAAGCAAACTCGCCAAGCTGAACGTGGAGGCTGATGGCGCGATCGTCGTGCCTGACACCGTGCTGCCCGAGCACATCGCCGAAGCGATCGCCGAGCGCACCGGCGTCCCCTCCAGCCGCATGCTCGAAAGCGAGAAGGAACGTCTGCTCAACATGGAAGCCCGTCTCGGCGAACGCGTCTATGGCCAGGACGAAGCCGTCGTCGCCGTTGCCGAAGCGGCCCGCCGCATGCGCGCCGACCTGCAGCCCGGCCGGAAGCCCAACAGCTTCCTGTTTGTCGGCCCCACTGGCGTCGGCAAAACCGAACTGGCCAAGGCACTCGCCGAAGCTCTGCTCGACGACGAAAGCGCCCTCATCCGCATCGACATGGGTGAGTACAAGGACAAGTCATCGATGGCCGGCCTCATCGGCTCGCGCCCGGGGCTGGTCGGCTCCGATGAGGGCGGCTTCCTCACCGAGCAGGTGCGGCGGAACCCCTATTCCATCGTCCTGTTCGACGAAGTCGAAAAAGGCCATCCCGAAATCCTCGACCTCCTTCTCGGCGTGCTCGACGAAGGCCGCCTCACCGACGCCAAAGGTCGCTTCTGCGACTTCTCGAACACCATGGTCATCTTCACCTCGAACCTCGGCGTGAAGGAAGCCATGGAAGTCACCGACGACCTCGAGGAACGCAAAAAGGTAATCCTGGACGTCGTCAAGCGTTCCTTGCGCCCCGAGCTCTACAACCGCATTGGTCAAGTCGTCCAGTTCAACTCACTGACGGAGAAGGAGCTCGAGTCGATCGTCTCGAAGAGCATCGGCGCCCTCCAGCGCAAGCTCTCCGACGATCGCGAGATCGGCCTCCAGGTAACGCCCGAGGCGCTGACTTACCTCGCCCAGCAGTCCTACGATCCCGCCTACGGCGCCCGCCCCGTCCAGCGCACCCTCCAGCAACTGGTGCTCTCGCCGATGGCCGGCATCATCCTGGCCGGGGAGTGCGTGGGCGGACAGATCATGCAGATCGCCTACGATCCCGGCGAAGAGAAGACTCTCCCGCCCGAGGCCGAAGGCGCCGAGCCGGTCACCGTCCGCGAAGGCGAAGGTCTCACTTTTGGCTTACTGGAGGCGGAATCCTAACGGACATTTTCGTTTGTTATGGTGAAGCCCGGAGAGCACAACATCATGCGACCGATCCAATGCGCCCTAACCGTAGTTTTTGCGGCCTGTCTCCTGCCGGCCACGTTGTCGGTGAGCGAGGCGCAGGATGGGTTTATCTTGCTGCACGACGGCGAGAGTAACGCCGGTTGGGCGACGGAAAACGCCGCCCCCTTCAACGCGGGCGGCGGCGCGTTGGCGGTCGACGGGACGGGCATGCTTCGCACGCTTTCGCCGTTCGCCGATTTCCGCCTCAAGTTTGACGTCCGGGTCCATTCGCCCCAGGCCAACGTCGGCCTCATCGTGCGGGCCAATCGCGAAGGCGCGCCCCGCGAGACCGGTTACGAAGTGCAACTCGGCTCCGGCGACGGCGAGTGGCCCTTCGGCTCCATCGTCGGGCACGCCAAGGCCAACGGCAGCTTCCCCGTCGGTCAATGGACTTCGATGGAAGTGGAAGCCAACGGCGGCAGTTTGGTCGTCCGCGCCGCCAATCGCGTGGTCGCCTCCGCCAGCGGACTCCAGGGCGCCGGCGGCCTCATCGTCATCGAAGCCAATCGCGGCGGCAAAGTCGATCTGCGCGAGATCCGTCTCAAGCCGCTCAACCCGCAGACTCTCTTCAACGGCAACGACCTGTCCGGCTGGAAGTCCACCGGAACGCAGCCTAAGCAGGGCGGCGGCATGTTCTCCAAAGTCTTTGGCGGTAAAGGCAAGCCGAAAGAAGTCAAGTGGACCGTCGGTGGTGGCGCCATCCATGGCGAAGAAGGCCCGGGGCAGCTCGAAAGCCTGATCCCGATGAGTGACTTCCTCTTTCAAGCCGACGTCCGCATCAACTCCAAGAAGAACGAAAACAAGCGCAAGTATCTGCTCCTGGTGCGTGGCGACGCCGGCCAGTTGGGCACCGGCTACGAAATCAATCTCCAGCCCGGCCAGGCCGGCGGCGTCGCGCCCTTGGCGCAGACCCGCAAACAGGCCGGCAAGCTGAACCAGTTCTCCACGATCACGGTCGCCGCCTACAACCGTCACTTCCAGGTTTGGGTGGACGGCATCCTGACCGCCGACGTCGACGACGTCCGCACCGAAGGCGCCAACCCCAAGAAAGAAGCGCGCACTACGCCCGGCAGCGTCGCCTTCTTCAGTCCGGATGAAGACGTCAACCTCGACGTCCGCAACGTCAAGGCCGTCCAGTTGCCGAAGGTCCTGGGCCACGTGAACAAGAAGGCCGCTACGCAAACGGCGGTCAACGCCCCGCCGCCGATGACCCTGCCGTCCGCCCCTACGCTTCCCACGCCTCCCCCGCCGCCGACGGCCGGTGGCGGCAACGACGCCATCTCGGCGGTGAAGAAGCAACTGGACCAGCAGGAAGCCGACAAGAAGAAACAGGAAGCCGAAAAGAAGCAGGTCTCCGGTCTGGTGCAGCAGGCGCTCGCCACCAACGACCCCAACGTCCAACTCGAGCTCTTCAACCAGATCCTCGCCATCGACCCTAACAACACGGTCGCCTTCAATGGCGCCAAGGATGCCAAGGCCGCCATCGCCGCGCAGAGCGCCAAGAAGACTGACGAAGATAATAAAGCCGCGGCCGCCCGGGCCGAGGTGGAACAGAAAGAGAAGGACTTCGCCAAGAACCTCGACCAGGCGCAGAGTGCCTTCCTCGCCGGCAACCTCGTCTTGGCGGACCAGGCCCTGAGTGCCGCCGAGAAAGTCTCACCCAGCAACCCCACGGTCGCGCAACTGCGCCAGCGGTTGGATTCGGCTCGCGGCCGCGCCAGTTCCATCCTCACGATGGCCGCTGCCGGCGCCGGGGCGGCTTTGCTCGCCGCGCTCGCTTGGCTATTTATGGCCCGCGGCAAGAAGGATCCCTACCTCGAGATCACCGCCGGACTGGACAAAGGCAAACGTTTCAATATCGATCAGCAGGTGATCAAGCTCGGAGCCATCGCCGAAGACGGAGGTCAGAAGAACGACATTGTCCTGCGGGACGCCGAGCGCATGGTTTCGCGCTTCCACGCGGAGATTCATCAGCAGAACGGCAAGCTTTACGTCCTGGATGCGAATAGCTCGAATGGAACGTTCGTGGATAAAAAGCGGATCGCCGTCGGGAAGCCTGTGCTCTTGAAGAGCGGCTCCCAGGTCAGCTTTGGCGGCACTTGCACGGTGAAAATCGGCTTCGAAAAACGTTCTAAGGATAAGAAGAGTTAAGCGCGGCGCGCCCCAGCGAGCCGGAAGGAAAAAACGATGACCCCGAGTTTTGTACGCATATTTCTGGATGGACAGAACGTCGAAGAGCTGGCTCCGTTCCTCATCACCCTCGAATGTACGATCACCCACGAACTGAACCGCCACTCCACCTGCCTCGTCCAGTTCCGCGAACCGCCCGCCTCCCGCTTTTTTTTCGAGGGCAGCCTCGGGAAGCCCATGGAAGTGCGCGCTGTCGATGTCGATGGTGCCGAACTTTCGCTCTTCAAAGGCGTCCTGCAACAGGCCGACGCCGACTGGGAACTGAATGGTTCAGCCGTGCTTACCTTCAGCGGCATCAGTAAGTCCTACACTCTCGACACCTTCAACCATTCGCAAACCTTCAACCTGGAGTCCATCACCGGCGCCGTCCAGCGACTCACCGGTCCGCTCGGCGGGGACATCATCGTCGACGACCCTGGCCCCCTCACCATGCTCCAATTCAACGAAACCGACTGGAGCTTCCTCCACCGCCTGGTGGACCGCTTCGGTAGCTTCCTGCGGGTGAAAGGCGACAAGGTCGACGTGCTCGACTCGTTCCAGGACAACGGCGTGGTCCTCGAATGGCGTACTGAAAACGGTCTGAACAAGTTCCGTTCCAGCGGCCGGCTCACGCCGCACCTGCTCTTCGGCGTCAACTTCGAAAGCAAATCGGCCACCAGCGAGCAAACCGACATGGTGATGGAAGAAGTGCCTTCCGAACAGTCGATGACCGAGCTCACCTCCGGCGCCATCAACGGCAGCAGCAATCTTGGCCTCGCCTCCGGACTCTGGAATCGCTACCTCGCCAGCAGCCACCAGCGTTTTGAGAAACAGCTCAAGTTTGAATCGCAGCGTCAGATCATGAGCACCTGTCGTGGCCTCGGCGAAAGCCGCATCCCCGAAATCACCATCGGCGAGAAAGTTGAGATTCGCGGCGATCTCGACGTTCCCGGCAAGTACGGCGTCATTCGCCTGACGCACAGTTGGCGCCCGGGGCGCGGCTATCGCAACGAGTTTCTCTGCACGCCGTTCAAGCACTACATGGAGCCGGTGACGCCCAACGTGGTCCGCTACTACGGCCCGGAAGTCGCCCGGGTCGCCGAAACCAGTCCCTCCGAAGAAGGGCGCTCGGCTCATGTGCGGGTCAACTTTCTGTGGAACGACCACAACGACACGGGCTTTATCCCCGTCTCGACGCCGAATGCCGGCGCCAATCGCGGCATCTGCTTTATGCCCGAAGTCGGCGACCAGGTCCTCGTCTTCTTCCGCGGCGGCGACTCCAGCAAGCCCTTCGTCCTCGCCAGCCATTGGAACGGCGTCGACACGCCGCCCATGGACGACCTCCACGGCGGCGAGTATGAGACCAACGAAATCAAGCGCATCGTCACCAAGTCCGGCAACCGGATCGTCTTTGACGACAAAGACGGCGACGAGACCATGGTGATGGCCACCCCGCAGCACATCCGGGTTTCGATGTTCGAAGGCGACCGGACTCTGGTGCTGCACTCCGACGGCGACATTCACATCAACGCCGGCGGCACGGTACACATGAAATGCGCGCAGTTCCTGCGCGAAGTTGGATAAGGAGGATGGATGGCAACTTTTAACGGCAGCGTGGAAACCCAAACTCGAGTCGACCTCGACGGCGACGCGTTCACGCCGGACATGGGCTCCCTGTCCGGCTCCGGCTTTAAGGAAGACACGCTGGTTCACGGCACGTTGAATCAGAAGATCAACGGCAACATCACCCGCGCCTTCGACTCGAATGAGGACATCATGACCCTCGGCACCCAAACCGAACAGATCATGACTAACCGTAACCTCACGATCATGGGGCAGGAGAACGAGAAGGTGGTCGGCGGCCGCACCACCATGATCGTTGGCATGTTGAACGAGTCCTACGTCGCCGGCCAGATCACCTCTTGCGTCGGCGCCTACAACCGTACCGACGTCGCCCCGGTCACTTGGCTTTGCCCCACGCAGACCATGCTCAACAGCGGTGATCTCTACGAGTGCAAGATCTTCGACGGCGCCATCACCGGCATCGCCCAGGCCAACACCGGCGTGAAGATCGAAGCCACCGGCCAAGCCTCCGCCTACACCATCCACAAGATGGAAGCCACTTCCTTTGTCACCGAAATTCAGATGATCAACGGCTCGGCGACCCTCACCTGCAACGAGACCAACGGCATGAGCAACCTCATCAGCGGCATGATCAACAACGCCAGCGGTACCACCGCGCGCTTGCGAGCATTGGACGCGGGCCTCGGCCCGGAAACCAGTCCGCCGCTCGAACTCGGCTGCCCGCCGTTCGACTAAACCGGGCTTCGACCACCACGGAGATACACTTTGGCGAAGAACGAACCTTACTTACCCTGGCGCAAAGCCGACTCGCTGGTGGGCAGCTCGCTCTACTGGATCCCCGTCACCGGCACGCCGGTGCGCGAGGC
This sequence comes from Bryobacteraceae bacterium, assembly GCA_965229305.1. Classification (GTDB taxonomy): domain Bacteria; phylum Acidobacteriota; class Terriglobia; order Bryobacterales; family Bryobacteraceae; genus JALHNI01. The sequence goes on from CBDDIZ010000034.1 coordinate 177,755, forward strand.
CGAAAAACAGTGGCTGCGGCAGTTTCTGCTCGCCTTCGATCAGGCCATGAAGGCCGCGCTGCAATGCCGCGTGGAGGTCTTCGTCAGCCGCAAGACCATCTTCCCGGACATGATGGACCCCATGCTGCTCAACCAGCAGGCGCTCAATCCCATCCCCGGCGTCATGCGCCTCTACGGGGAAGCCTTGCGCAAAGCGCCGCACGCGCGCGAAATCGAGCGCTTGGTGAAGGAAGGGAAGCAGGACCAGTTGCTCTCCATGGGCACCGACATCGGCTGGTGGTTCGCCAAGAAACAAGCCGACTTCCAGCGTAGTCTTTTCTTCGGCCATGGCGGCATGGTGAACGTCTGGCTGCCCCCCGATCCCAAAACCGCCCCGCCGCCTTTCCACATGCCGGAGAAGGTGCTGAAGAATCCGTCCTTCGCCAACATGGACATCCAGGGTCAGGTCGACCTCACCTATTCACTGGCGGACTCGTTCCTCCCCAACAGCCTGGACACCTTCGCCCCCGAACTCAAAGGCGACCCGCAGTACCAGGGCTACCCATTTGCCCTCGCCTTGCTCAAGAGTCAGGACATCATGAGCGCGCGCGGTGAGCAACGTGAGGAATGGCTGAAGCTCGCCCCCTGCTATCTGTTTGAAAGCCCGGCCGACGCCGGCATCCTGCTGTGGGGCAAGCCCGAGGTCGATGCCGCCATGGAAGCTGCCCTGAACGTCGTGCGCGAGCAGAAACTGGAGTACCCGCTGTGAGTCTGTCGCTGACGATTGAACCTTGCGTAAACGACACCGGGTGGAGCGTCTACAAAATCCCGCTGGGCAGCTTCGCCGTCAAACGCGAGTTGCGTCCCGTGCTGGCCGCCTTCTACTCCGCCCTCGATGCGCGCGTCAAAACGCGGCACACGCAACTCTCGGCGTTTCTCCAGTACAACCAGCTCAACATTGAAAACGCCGGCATGCTGCTTGCTGAGCGCGGGCGGGACTGGATGCCGGACGTCGGTATCGGCTACGAACCCCACAAGCCGCCGCCTACCCTCTGGACGCGCGACGATTTCCTCAGCCTGGGCATTGGCGAAATGCCGCGCCCCATGATGAATCAGTTGTTCCTGGTCACCACTGGTGACGAACAATCCCTCCGGGCCATGAATGAGCTGGCGGGTTTGGGGCCGGTGCTGGCCATGCGCGGGCCGGCGCCGATCAAGGAAGTGATGAACCTGGGCAAGGACCGTTTCCAGCCCCTCATCCAGGATCTCGCCCTCAAAAACTTCTCCTGGTACGTGCCGCTGTTCAATCTGAAGTCGTTTGAATCCGCCAACGCCCTCACCTTCCGGCCCTGGACTTGCGGACTCACCTTCTACCTGCGGGAGAGTCCGGAAGACCAGGGCGTGCTGATCGCGTGTGAAGAGCCGCTGGCGGGTGCCTTCGAAGCGGCGGGCGCGAAGGCGGGCGCCAAGGGCTTCTGGACCTGGTCCGTCTAAAGGACAAATGGGTGGAACCGGGACGGTGGCGATCGCTCTTTGGCGCTCGGCTCAACCCGTCTCCTCCGCCGGTTCCACCCTCATCAACGTAAGAAGCGACGTTTTTTTCGGCTGCGCCCGAAAAATTCCTCACTTCTCGGCCGGCAAGGGAGCAATCAGACTTGGAATGATCACTCCCTGTCCTCCTCCGGTCTTGCCCTATTAACGAAAATGGCCCGCGTTTTTCTCCGCCGCTTAACTTTTTGCCCGCGCGATTGCTTTTTTCCAGCCGGCGAACAGCTCTTCGCGACGCTCGGCCGGCATCGCTGGCTCAAAACGCCGTTCCGGCTGCCAGAACTCTTCCACCGCCGCCACCGACGGGAAGAAGCCCGTCGCCAATCCCGCCAGGTACGCCGCGCCCAGCGCCGTCGTCTCCACGTCTGCCGGCCGCACGATCGGCTTGCCCAGAATATCGGCCTGGAACTGCATCAGGAAGTTATTGGCCGCCGCCCCGCCGTCCACCCGCAGCTCGTGCAACTGTTCGCCCGTATCGCTTTCCATGGCTGAGATCAGGTCGCGCGTCTGGTACGCCATGCTCTCGAGCGTCGCCCGCACCACGTGCGCGCGCATCGTCCCGCGAGTCAGCCCGGTGAGGATACCGCGAGCCTCGGAGTCCCAGTACGGCGCCCCCAGCCCGACGAAGGCCGGCACCAGATACACGCCGCCTGCGTCGGGCACCGTTGCCGCCACGGCTTCGCTCTCCGCCGCCGTCGTGATCAGTCCCAGCCCATCGCGCAGCCACTGCACGGCTGCCCCGGCCACAAACACGCTGCCCTCAATCGCGTACTGCGGCGTCGCATCGGTGCTCGCCGCCGCGGTGGAGAGCAGACGATTGCGGGACACCGGCTGCTTGCCGCCGCTATGCATCAACGCAAAACACCCCGTCCCGTACGTATTCTTCGAGAGCCCGGGCCGGAAGCACGCCTGCCCCACCAGCGCCGCCTGCTGATCGCCCGCAATGCCAGCAATCGGAATCGACGCGCCCAGCCACTCGGGCTTCGCGTACCCGCACACCGAACTCGAGGGCACCACGCGCGGCAGCATCGAGCGCGTCACGCCGAAGATTCGCAACAGGTCGTCGTCCCAGTCGCCCGTGGCGAGGTTGTAGAGCATCGTGCGCGACGCGTTGGTCGGGTCCGTCACATGGACCTCGCCTCCGGTCAGCTTCCAGATCAGCCACGTGTCCACCGTGCCGAACAGATAGTCGCCGGCCGGGGCGTGCTGCAGCAGCCAACGCGCCTTGCTCGCCGAAAAATAAGCATCGATCACCAGGCCCGTCTTTGCCGTAATCGCCGCGGCGTCGGCGCTCTGCGCCAGCGCTTGGCAGAACTCCGCCGTGCGGCGGCATTGCCAGACGATAGCCGGCCCGATCGGCTTGCCCGTGTGCCGGTCCCACACGATCGTCGTCTCGCGTTGGTTCGTGATGCCGATCGCGGCGATCTCGCTGGCCGGCACGTGCGCCTGCTCCAGCAGCCGGCGGGCAGCGCTCAACTGCGCCTGCCAGATCTCCTCCGGATCCTGCTCCACCCAGCCCGGGTGGGGAAAGCGCGACTCGAAGCTGTTGGCTTCCATCGCCACGCGCTGGCCGCGATTGTCATAGAGTGCCGCGCGGGCACTGGTGGTTCCTTCATCGAGTGACAGGAGATATGGCACGGGTTCATTATATGGACATCGGGGCGGCGTACACTAACTAAGAGAAGGAGCGCTCATGCTGCGCAAGATCGGCATCCTGTACGGGATGGAGAATACGTTCCCGCCGGCCTTTGTTGACGAGATCAACCGGCGCAAAGTGGATGGCGTGGTGGCCGAGCACCTCCAGGTAGGTGGCGTCAAAATGGCCGACCCGTCGGGTTACCGGGTGATCGTCGATCGCATCTCCCAGGACATCGACTTCTACCGTTCTTTCCTCAAGAACGCTGTGCTGGGCGGCACCACCGTCATCAACAATCCCTTCTGGTGGACCGCTGACGACAAGTTCTTCAACTACGCGCTCGCCCACAAAATGGGCGTCGCCATTCCGCCCACCGTCCTGTTGCCGCATCACTCGCACCCCCCCGGCACCACGGATCGGTCCATGCGCAATCTCATGTTCCCGCTCAACTGGGAAGAGATCTTCGACTACGTCGGTTTCCCGGCCTTCCTCAAACCTTACGACGGCGGCGGCTGGAAGCACGTCTACAAAGTCGATAACCCGCAGGAACTCTTCGACCGTTACAACGAAACCGGCGACCTCTGCATGACGCTTCAACGGGCCGTCGACTTCGACGAATACTACCGGTGCTACGTCATCGGCCAGAACAACGTCCACATCATGGCTTATGATCCGCGCGCGCCCCAGGAGGATCGCTATGTCCTCGACGGTCCGCCGCTCGATCCTGCCATGGAGGGGCGCCTCAAGCAGGATTGCCTCACCATCTGCCGTGCTCTCGGCTACGACATGAACACCGTCGAGTTCGCCTGCCAGGATGGCGTCCCATACGCGATCGATTTTATGAATCCCGCGCCCGACGCCGACATCCGCTCCGTGGGTGACGACAACTTCCACTGGATCGTCAACTCCATGGCCGACCTGGCCATTGAGAAAGCGCTCCGTGACGAAAAACCGGCCACCGAGTTCCGTTGGGCGCGTTTCCTGAATGGGGAGTAACTGATGAGCCGACCGAGCTTCAGTCTGGGGATTGAAGAGGAGTACCAGAGCATCGATCCCGTTACCCGGGATCTGCGCTCGCACATCGAGTTCGAGATTCTCGAAAAAGGCCACAGCATTCTGCGCGAGCGCGTGAAAGCCGAGATGCACCAATCGGTCGTCGAGGTGGGCACTGGCGTCTGCCCGAACATCACCGCCGCCCGCGCGGACCTCACCGAGCTTCGCCGCGAAATGATCGGCCTCGCCCGCAAAAACGGCCTTCGTCTCGCCGCCGCGGCTACCCATCCTTTTGCCGACTGGCGTCAGCAGGAGATCTACCCGGACGCCCGCTATCACACCATCGTCGAGGACATGCAGACGGTGGCCAGGTCCAACTTGATCTTCGGCCTGCACGTCCACGTCGGTGTGGAAGATCGCGAAACCGCCATTCATCTGATGAACGCCGCTCGTTACTTCCTGCCGCACATCCTCGCCCTATCGAGTAATTCGCCCTTTTGGCGCGGCATGGAGACAGGCCTCAAAAGCTATCGTTGTAAGGTATTCGATAAGTTCCCGCGCACTAATATCCCGGATTACTTTCCGAGTTATGGCGAATACGAGTCCTTCATCAACTTACTCATCAAGACCAACTGCATCGACAACGCCAAGAAGATCTGGTGGGACATCCGTCCCCATCCTCACTTTCCCACTCTCGAATTCCGGGTAATGGATCTGCCGATGCGCCTCGACGAGACGCTGGCCATCGCCGCCCTCTGCCAGGCCACCCTGGCCAAACTCTGGAAGCTGCACTCCAATAATCAGGGCTTCCGGCTTTATCGCCGCCTGCTCATTATGGAGAACAAGTGGCGCGCCGCCCGCTATGGCCTCGACGGCAAGCTGATCGACTTCGGCAAACAAACCGAAGTCCCCATGCGCGACCTCATGTTCGAGTATCTGCACTTCATTGACGACGTGGTCGACGAACTCGGCTCTCGCAACGAAATCAACTACGTCTACCGCATGCTGCAGGAAGGCAGCGGTGCGGACCGTCAACTGCGCGTCTTCCGCGAGACCGGCGACCTCAAGAAAGTCGTCGACTACATCATCGCCGAGACCGAGGCCGGCCTTTTCAGCGCCGCATCGGAGGCCCTACCCGCATGAACGTTGCCCAACTGCCCTTCGATCCCGAACTCACGCCCGGCGCGCGCAACGCCATCCGCACCTGCCTGCGGATCCAGCCCGAAGAGCGCGTTACGCTCATCACCGACGAAGCCTGCCAGGAGATCGCTGCTTCTCTCGTGCAGGAGATCGAAGCGGTCGGTGCGCCTTACGCCGCCTTCCGCCTTGAAGACCTCTGCCGCCGCCCCTCGCCCGACATGCCGGGCGTCATCCTTGCCGACATGGAGCAGAGCGAGGTCAGTATCTTCGCCGTCGTCGCCCAGCAGAATGAACTCCAAAGCCGCATGCAGATGACCGACGTCGTCAATCGCCGGAAGATGCGTCACGCTCACATGGTGAACATCGAAAAGCGGATCATGCTGCAAGGCATGCGCGCCGACTTCCTTCAAGTCGATGAACTCACCGCCAAAGTACGCCAGATCGGCGCTGACGCGAAGTTCATCCACGCGAAGACGCCCTATGGCACCGACCTCACCGCCCGCATGAATCCCGACTATAAGTGGATCAAAACCAGCGGCATCATCTCGAACATGAAGTGGGGCAACCTGCCGGGCGGAGAAACCTTCACCACCCCCGGCGAAGTGAACGGTATCTTTGTCATTGATGGCGTGGTAGGTGACTACTTATGCGCCAAGTACGGTGACTTACGCGATACGCCGCTCACGATCGAAGTAAAGGGCAATCGCCTGGTATCGGCCGAAAGCTCGAATCGCGAACTCCGTGACGAGTTCTGGGAGTACACGCATCGCGACGAGAATTCCGATCGCGTCGGCGAGTTTGCCATCGGCACGAATCTGGCTCTCGACGATGTCATCGGCAACATCCTGCAGGACGAAAAGATCCCCGGCATTCACATTGCGTTCGGCAATCCTTACGGCGCCCACACCGGTGCGGACTGGTATTCGTCCACCCACATCGACGTCGTTGGCCGTAAGTTCGACATCTGGGCCGACGACCGCCAGATCATGCGCGGTGGCAAGTTCACCGCTGACTTACTCCCCGCTTAACGCACCGGCGCTCGCACCGGTTGCCCGGCCCGTTCGGACTCCACCACTTTGCCGTCACGCACCACAAACTTACCGCCGATCAGCACCGCCTGCACGCCCGTCGAGAACACGGCCGCCTTCTCGTAAGTCGCCTGATCCTTGATCTTGTCCGGGTCAAATAACGTCAGATCCGCGTCCGCCCCCAGCCGGATGCGGCCCTTGTTCCGCATCGCCGGCACCCGATCCTGCAGTCGCATGGCCGGCATCAGCGTCATCTTACGAATGGCGTCCATCAAGCTCAGGCTGCCTTCTTCGCGCACATACTTACCCAGCACGCGCGAGAACGTAGCGGCCGAGCGGGGATGCCCCTCGCCCGGCTTCACGTCAAAGCCGTCAGACGCGATCATCGTCAGCGGACTCAAGATCGCCAGTCGCACATTCTCTTCGGTGTTCGAATGCGTGATCACCAGGCCGCCTTGCTTGCGGTACTTCAGGAACGTTTCGCGCGTCAGCCGCTCGCCGGTCGCGCTCCACTGCAGCCGCTGATAGTCCGCCGGCAGACGATCCACATAGCTGTCGAACAGCGCGGACTCAATCCGCGTTGCGCCCGCCGCATAAGGATATGCCTCGGTGGTCACATCCACGCCATGCGCCTTCGCCTCCGCGATCGTCTCGAGCAATCGTGCCGTCGCCGCCGCGCCGCTCGAGTTGACGTGCACCACATGCAGCTTCGCCCCCGTGATGGCCGCCGCGGCGATCACTTCACTCAGCCCGAGTTCGCGATCGGCCTGTGCGCCCGCTGCGCTCGATGCCCCGCGAATGTGGACGTGGCAGGTGGCGCCATACCGCGCTGCGATGCGAAAGATGTCGATGATCTCGCCGTAGGACGCCGCCTGCGTATAGGCGATCCCGAATCCGATCGCCGGCGCGCCCAGCCGCAGACCCTCCTCGATGCCGCGCTTCACCGCCGCCAGTTGCTCGGGCGTCGTGCGTTCATACGCCGCCGGACCCGTGGGCAGAAAGTCGCCCTTGTCGCCCATCACCTTCATCCGCGTTGGCGCATGCCCGATCGCCGCGCCGTAATTGATATAGCTCTTGCCGGCCCGCTCGGCGTAATACTTCTCGATGTCCGCCACGCCGATCTCGAGTTCCAACGTCGTCGTGACGCCGTCCATCGCCTGATAGCGCCCGCTCGCCGGATCGATCCCATGCCAATGCAAATCGATAAAGCCGGGCGAAAGTACCAGCCCCTTCGCTTCCAACACCGCCCGGCCCTGCAGTGGACCTTCGCTCACCGAGGCGATCTTGCCTGCGGTGATACCCACATTGCGGATTGCGTTCAATCCGCTTTCCGGATCCAGGACCCGCGCGCCTCGAATTACGAGGTCGTGCGTTTGAGCGAGCAGAGAGAACGACAGCAGACTGGCCAGGAGAATTCGCACGGCGAAAGTATCGCACGCTTGGCCATGCCCGATAATGTCGCTATGGGCACCAAGGCTGCCACCATCACCGAACAGTGGCCGGACGTTCAGGCCGTCACCGTCCCATGGACCATCTGGAGCTGCGTCCTGGCCGTCACCTCCGTGATGATCGGCGCCCATTGGGACATCGCGTGGCACCGCTCCATTGGCCGCGACGACTTCTGGACGCCCCCGCACATGGCCATCTACTTCTGCGGCGTCCTCGCTGGCCTCGCCTGTGCTTGGCTGATCCTTGCCACTACCTTCGATCGCGCGCGCCAGGAGAGCACCGTCCGCATTTGGGGACTGCGCGCCCCCCTCGGCGCTTTCATCATCGCCTGGGGCGGCGCGGCGATGCTCACCTCGGCTCCCTTTGACGACTGGTGGCACAACGCCTACGGCCTCGACACCAAGATCCTCAGTCCGCCGCACGTCGTGCTGATCCTCGGCATCTTCGGCGTGATGATGGGCACCATGCTCCTCATCCTCGGCCGCATGAATCGCGCCGCCGAGCGCGAGCGACGCGTCCTCGCGATGCTTTTCCTCTACGTCGGTGGAATGCTAGTAGTCCTTCTGTCAATTCTCTTGATGGAAGTCACCAACCGCGTCCAGATGCACAACGCCGGCTTCTATCGCGTCGTGGCCGTCTCGATGATTCCGGCCCTGGTCGGCGTGGGCCTCGCCTCGCGCCATCGCTGGGGCGCCACCATCGCCGCCGCGCTCTACATGCTCACCATCGGCCTGTTCATCTGGATCCTCCCGCTGTTTCCCGCCGCGCCGAAACTCGGCCCCGTCTACTATCCGGTGACCCACTTCGTCCCGCCCGGCTTCCCGATGCTGCTGGTCGTCCCGGCGCTGGTGATCGATTGGCTGCGCGCGCGTTACGCCAGTTGGCCGTCGTGGAAACTCGGCCTTCTACTCGGTGCCGCTTCGCTCCTCGCCTTCGCCGCCGTGCAGTATCCGTTCGCCAACTTCCTGATGACCGATGCCAGCAAGAACTGGTTCTTCGGCACCCACTACTACGACTTCGCCGCTCGCCCCACCTCCTACACCCGGCGCGGCCTCTTCTTCCTCACGGATAAGACCACTAGCCAGTTCGTCACGCGGATGGCTCAGGCCACCGGCTCCGCCATGCTGATGGCTTGGTTTGGCCTCGCCTGGGGCGGCTGGATGCGCCGGATCGTCCGATGAAGCGCCTCCTGCTTTTCTGTCTCGCTCTGCCGCTCGCCGCCCACGTCGGCAGTCCCGACATCTATCTCGAAGGCGCCGCTGGACCCTACCCGCTCCTGGTCACCGTTCGCCCGCCGTTGGTCATTCCCGGCGTCGCCGAAGTCGAAGTGCGCGCGCTCGCCGACGGCGTACGCCGCGTCTCGATCACTCCCACCCCCATGCAAGGCGCCGGCGCCCGTTTCGCTCCCACGGCCGATGTCACTCGCCAGGACCCGACCGACCGGCGGTTCTTCACCGGCTCCCTGTGGATGATGTCGAGCGGTTCCTGGCAGGTCCGCGTCAAGGTCGATGGCGACCGCGGCTCCGGCGAGCTGCGCGTCCCCGTCCCCAACGCCTCGCTCCGCACCCTACCCATGGAGGGCGCGCTCGGTTGGACCCTCTTCGCCCTGATGGCGCTGTTGGCGACGGGCTTGGTGGCCATCGCCGGCGCCGCCGTCCGCGAAGCGCAACTCACCGCGGCCCGCATTCCCGGCGCGCGCGAACTCCGCCGAGGCCGCCTCGCCATGCTGACCACCGCCGTCCTGATCGGCCTTATCTTGTGGGGCGGCAACCTCTGGTGGTCCGCCGAAGCCAGCGGCTACGACAACTATCGCTACAAAGCCCTCAAGCTCATTCCCGCCTATCAGGAGGGCCTCCTGAAGCTGCAACTCGAGCACACCGGTTGGTTCCAGAAGGACACTCTCGACGACCTCGTGCCGGACCATGGCAAGATCATGCACCTGTTCGTCGTCCGCCTCCCGGACCTCGACCGTGTCTGGCACCTCCATCCCGAAATCACCGCGCCGGGCCAGTTCCAGCACGCTCTCCCCGCCATGCCCGCCGGACGCTATCAGCTCTACGCCGACATCGTCCATAGCAATGGCTTCCCGGAGACTTTGGTCGCCGAAATCGACCTGCCCACCGTTCCCGGCTCGCCTCCCGCCGAAGATGACACGGCCGCCGTCGTCGGCCAGCCCTTGCGCGACGGTTACCGCATGGTCTTTGAGACCGCCGCCGAACCCCTGGTCGCCAAGCGGCCCGCCAACCTCCGCTTCCGGCTCCAGGACGCCCATGGCCAACCTCCGCCGGACCAGCAACTCTACCTCGGCATGCCCGGTCACGCCATGGTCCTCAAGCTGGACCGCACCGTCTTCGCGCACCTCCACCCCACCGGCACCGTCCCCATGGCTGCGCTCGAAGTTGCGGCCCAAGGCCAACTTGGTCAGGATCCGCACGCCCTGCATCGTTTACATTCCCCAGCGATGCCCAGCGTAGTCGGCTTCCCTTACGGCTTTCCTTCGCCGGGCCGCTACCGCCTCTTCGTGCAAATGAAGCGTGCCGGCCACGTGGAAACTGCTTCCTTCGATTTGAATGTAAAATGATCCTGTCTCTGGTACCGGACCTCTCGGCGTACTAGGACCCGTATATTATAGGAAGAATGACCTTTTTCGCGTTGCTTGGTGCGACGGCGGCTGGGGACCGGATGGCCGCCGCGTCTGCGCCGCAAGCGCCTTCGGAGGTTCGGGCGTCTGACCCGGCTTCCGAACCCGTGGCCCGCCGCTGGCCGCGCTGGCAGGGAATCTGAATGCTACAAGCCATCAACTTAACCAAGAGCTACCGTCAAAAGGTCGTGCTCAGCGGGCTGAATCTCGAAGTGCTGCCCGGTGAACTCTGCTGCTTGCTCGGCCGTGACGGGGCAGGGAAGTCCACCGCCATTGACCTGTTCCTCAACCTCACCAAAGCCACCAGCGGCAACTGCATGATCGGCGGCTTCAACGTCGCCCTCTCGCCGATGAAGCCCAAAAGCCTCATCGCCTACGTGCCCCCCACCTTGCCGCTCTACGACGAACTGACTGGGCTCGAAAATCTTCAGTACTTCTCCGCCATGGCCGGCTTTGACGAACTCAGCAAAGCGGACACGGCTCGCCTGTTCAAGGAGCTCGGCGTCGACGAGCGCCTGGTGAACGAACGCGCCTCCACCTATTCGATCGACGCTCGCCAACGCATCGGCCTCGCCATTGCCGTCGCCCGCGACGCCAAAGCGCTGCTGCTCGATGAGCCCACGCTGCACATGGACGCTGCCACCGCCCGCCAATACACCGCGCTCGTCCGCTCCTACGCCGATGGCGGCATCACCGGCGAGAAGGTCGCCGCGCTGATGACGACCTCCTCTGCCGAACTCGCCGCGGAGTTCGCGCACAAAGCCGCCCTGCTGCGCAATGGCAAGCTCGTGGCCATCCTCGATCGCGAAGACCTCGACGACCGCGAGTTCGCCGACAAGTGCCTGGAGCACGTAAAGCAATAACCATGGCCTCCACCAGTAATCAGGAACACAAGAAAATTGCCGGCCAGCAGGGTCCGGTGCCTGTCAGCATCGTCACCGTGAGCGACACCCGGACTCCGGAGACCGACGTCAACGCGAAGTTTCTCCGGGCGCAGTTGGAAGCCGCCGGCCACCGCGTCGCCGACTACCGTCTGATCAAGGACGAACCCGCGCAGGTGGAAGCCACCCTCGACGAACTCGTCGCCGGTGACGCCCGCATCGTCCTCTGGAATGGCGGCACGGGGATCGCCCCCCGCGACACCACCTACGACGTTCTCGCCCGCAAGCTCGAAAAAACGTTGCCCGGGTTCGGCGAACTGTTTCGCATGTTCAGCTACGAACAGGTCGGCGCCTCGGCGATGCTTTCGCGCGCCGTCGGCGGTGTGTATCGCGGCAAAGTCATCCTGTCGACGCCTGGTTCGCCCGCCGCGGTGGAACTGGCCTGGGAGAAGTTAATTGGGCCGGAACTCGAGCATCTGGCCTGGGAAGTGGTGCGGTAGACCCAATGATCCTGACCATTGCACTCAAGGAGTGGAAAGAGTTTTGGCGCCACCGCGGCATGCGGCTGATGGTCCTCACCTTCCTCGCCATCTATGCCCTGTCGGTTGTCCTCGGCGTCGTCGAGCATAGCCGCTACGAGAATGATCGCGTCGCGGCCGAAAAGGGCGTTCGCCAAGCCTGGCTGAACCAGGGCGAAAAGAACCCCCACGCGGCGACGTACTTCGGTACCGTGGCCTTCCCGCGCAAGTCCGCCCTCTCGATTCTGGAGCCCGGCGCTCTGCCGTATATGGGCGTCGCTGCTTACCTTCGCGCCGAACAGCGCACGGAGTTCATCGATGCCCCCGCGCGCGACGATTCGCCGCTGGCCGGTCTGGTGCAACTCACGCCCGCCTTCTGCTGGCAGGTGCTGTTCCCGCTGCTGATCGTCCTGCTCACTTATTCCGCCCTCGCCCAGGACCGCGAAACCGGCATGGAGCGCTATCTGATGGCCGTCGGCTCCAACCGCGCCACGCTCGTCTTCGGCAAGACCTTCGGCGTCGGCCTGGTGGTCCTTGCCGTCTTCCTCACCGCGTTCAGCTTCGGCGGCCTAGTGGCCTCCGTCGCCGGCGGCTTCGGTGCCGAAGACACCAGCGCCCTGCTGCTCCTTGGCCTGTTCTATCTGCTCTTTAACGCCACGGTGTTCTTCTTCGCGCTCGCCGTTTCCGGACTCGCCACCACCGTTCGACAATCGCTCACCGGCGGTCTCGCCGTCTGGCTCCTGCTCTGCATCATCCTGCCGCGCTGGGTCGCTGATATCGGCCGTGTCGCCTGGTCGTCGCCCTCGTCGGTGGAACTCGCGCGCATCACCGAACTCGACCTCGAGAAAGGCTTCGACGACCGGCCTCCCCGCGATCAGCGCATGGAGACCACGCTGAACCTGCTGTTCACGGAACTCAAGGTCGGGCGTCGCGAAGACCTCACCGTCAACCTGCCCGGCTTCATCTTCATCGCCGAAGGCGAAGTGCAAAGCGCCTCGGAGCGCCGCCGCCTCACTCAGGCCCGGCAGACTCTCTCCGAGCAGGTTGGCAGCATGGAGCGTGGCGCGTCGCTCTCTCCCGCCACGGCCATCCAGTTGCTCGCCAGTTCCCTTGCGGGTACCTCCGCCGTCCAGCGCGAAGCCGCCGTGGACGCCGCCGAACTTTACGCCCATCGGGCCCGCCGCATCCTGAATCGCGAACTGGCCGCCAAAGGCGCGCAAACTGGTGCCGGCATGACCAGCGGCAGCCGCCTCTGGAATCAGGTGGACACCTTCCAAGCCGATCTGCCCACGCAGATTGACGCCGCCTCCGTCCGCAGCCGGTCCATCGTCACTCTGTTGATCTGGCTCACCGTCGCCGTGCTGGCCGCCGCCACCGCTGGGCTGGTCGTGCCGCAAATGGGAGGTCGCGCATGAGCCGCAACCTGATTCTTTCGCTCACCGCCTTCGTGCTGCTCTGTCTCGGCGCGGCCTGGAATGGCCGTCAAGTGCGGGACACGCTCGCGCAGTTGGATTCACAGGTGGCCGCGGCTAACCGCCAACGCCTCGAAATCGGCAAGCTCAACAGCAGCTTCCCCTCCGTCGACGGCCGCGCTCGCACCGAGGACTCGGTTGTCGCTATGACTGAGCGCGCCGCCCCCTGGATGGCCGTCACCACGCCGTCGCTCGCCGGCGCTGCCATCGGCCAGGTCGCCCTTCGGCGGACTGTCTGGCTGCCTACCGTCTCCGGCGCCGCGCGCGCTCTGGATCCGTTTGAAAACGCCCAGACCCTCGCCGCTGGTCACTTCGACCTCGCCCTGGTCCTGATCTTTGCCTGGCCCCTCCTGCTGCTCTTCGCTTCTGGTCAGGATGCCTTGCGCTTGGCTGTCGGCCCTCTGATGAGCCTCATCGGCATCCCGTTATCTGGCGCCGCGCTCGGGAGCGCTGACACTTGGCTCCGGCTCGCCGTCTGGATCGTCCTGGCCGCTCTTTACGGCTGGTTCTGGCTCCAACTCCAGACCCGGGTCCGCCTCCCCTGGCTCGCCGGCGCCGCCTACGCGGTCCTCGTCCTGCTGATTCCCGGCCTCGCCATCCTGCTTGCGGACCTCGCTGTCCCGCCGCCTTCGCGCATCGCGCAGGCGCAGCGCATCCAGGAGGCCCTCCGTCCGGTCATGGACAAGACCAGCCTGGAACTCGCGCCCTTCTACGAGAATCACCCCGAGTTCGTCGCCCCCGGCCACACGATCGCCGAATACGACCAAACGCGCCTGCGTGCCGACGCGGCCCGGCAGGCCGCCATCGCCCCCGTGCTCCAAGCTTCGGCCGACGCCGCCTCGCTCCACCAGACCGCCGTCAAGATCCTGGGCGTGCTCTCGCCCGCCTCCGCCCTCCATCTGGCGTTGCTCGAAACCGCCGGCACCGGCCTCACCCGCCAGGCCGACTTCGAAGTCACCGCCCAGGACTTCGGCCGCAAATGGTCCGCCGACGTGAAGGCTCGCGTCGCCCAGGGCCGCCCGCTGCAGCCTGCGGACTTTGACCGCTTGCCCCGTTTCACCTACGAAGAGCAATCCGCCGCCGGCTGGCTGATGTCGGCTGGCTTGGGCCTCGTCGCGCTTGCCGTTTGGGCTGGCGCCGCCAAAGCCCTCCGCCGCTAACGCCGAATCGCCTTGGCGAACTCCGCCAGCGGCAGCGTATTCAGCACCTCCGGCGCGGTGAGCCAGCCTCGCCGCGCCATCTTCACGCCGTAGCGCATATTCAGCAAATGCCGCGGATGATGCGCATCCGTGTTGATCACGAAGCGGGCGCCCACGGCCTTGGCCGTCCGGATCAGCGTCTGATTCAGGTCGAGCCGCTCCGGGCTTGCGCTCACCTCAAGCAGCACGCCGCGCCGCGCCGCCGCCCGGGCCACCGTTTCGAACTCATACGGATAACTCTCGCGGTGCAGCAGGATGCGCCCCGTCGGATGGCCGATGGCCTTCACCGCCGGATGCTCGATCGCTGCCAGCAGCCGATCGGTCATCTCCGCCCCCGTCAGGTTCATATGACTGTGCACGCTCGCGATGACGAAGTCGAGTTCCGCCAGCGCATCATCGGCCAGATCCATCGCCCCATCGCGCAGGATGTCGCACTCGAGGCCCGAAAAGACCTTGATGCCCAACGAACCATCGAGTTCCCGCACGCGATGGGCAAACGCCACGGCGCGCTTCTCATCCAGGCCGTTCGCCATCGCCAGCGCCTTCGAGTGATCGGTGATGCAGAGATACTCGTAGCCCAGGTCGCGGCACGCCGCGGCCATCTCTTCCAGCGTCGCCCGGCCGTCGGTTTCGCGCGTATGCATGTGCAAATCGCCGCGAATGTCACCCAGTTCAATCAGCTTGGGCAACTGCCGCGCTGCCGCCGCCTCGATCTCGCCCTGATTCTCACGCAGCTCCGGCGGAATCCAGGCCAGCCCCAGCGTCTCGTAAATCTCTTCTTCGGTCAGCCCCGCCACCCGCTCGCCCGTATCCACTTTGGCGAGCCCGTATTCGTTCAGCGTCAAACCCTGCCGCAACGCCCGCTGCCGCAGCACGATGCTGTGCTCCTTGCTCCCGGTGAAGTACTGCAGCGCTGCGCCAAAGCTCTCCCGCGGCAACGCCCGCACGTCCACCTGAATCCCCTCCAGCCCCACGCGCGCACTCGCCTTGTTCTCGCCATGCGCCAACACCTCATGCACCTTCGGATGCTGTAGAAAATGCTTCAGCACGTGGTCGGCGTCCTGCCCCGTCACCAGCAGATCCACGTCGCCGATCGTCTCTTTGCCGCGCCGTACGCTGCCCGCCGCCGTCACCTCGCCGCCGATGTAGGTGGCCAACTCCTCGGCGATCTCGGTCGCAAAGCTCAGCAGGAACCGCCCGGCGCTGTGGCGATAGTGCGCGATTCCTTTCAGAATCTTCTCCTCGAGCTTCGCGCCCATGCGCGGCAGGTCGCGCAGCTTCTGCTCCGTGCACAAGCGCTCGAGCTCGTTCACCGTCGAAATCCGAAAGCGCTCAATCAGCGTCGCGATCGTCTTCGGCCCCAGTCCGGGGATGTTCAGAAACTCGAGTACCGTCGGCGGATACTTCGCCAGCAGCACATCGCGCCGCTCAAAACTCCCCCGCGACTCAATCTCCGCCAAGTGCGCCGCAATGCTCTTGCCGACGCCCGGAATCGTCGTCACGTCCTCCCCCTGTTTCAGCAAATCGCTGATCCGCGTGGGGTAGCTTTCGATCGCCGCGGCCGCTTGCCGGTAGCTGCGGATTCGGAAGCCGTCCTCCGCCGCAATCTCCAGCAAATCGGCGGTTTCGCTCAACAGGCGGGCTATTTCTTTGTTCTCCATCGGGTGCTCACCGTTAGCTTACGTGAAGGGGGCGTGCGACAATGAGGCAGCATGAAAATCGCGAAGATCGGCGATACGGTTCGGGTCCACTACACCGGCACCTTGGACGACGGACGCACCTTTGACAGCTCCGTGGGTGGCGACCCGCTCGAGTTCACCCTCGGCGCCGGCATGGTCATTCCCGGCTTTGAATCCACCGTCGAAGGCATGGAGCCCGGCGCCAAACGCACCCAACGCATCGAAGCGGCCAACGCCTATGGCGAACGCTTTGAGGACCGGATGCTGCAGATGCCCCGCACCGAATTGCCCCCGGAAGCCAAGGTCTCCATTGGCGACATCGTCCGTCTCCAGGATGAGCAGGGCCACATTCACGCGGCCCGTATCTCGGACATGGGTCTCGAAACCATCACCCTCGACTTCAATCACGAACTCGCCGGTCAAGCTCTCACGTTCGAAATCGAACTCGTCGAAATCGGCGAACCAGCCTAACTCAGCAGCGGCTTCACCACTTCGCCGTGCACGTCCGTCAGCCGGTAGTGCCGGCCCTGGAAGCGATAGGTCAGCTTCGTATGATCCACGCCCAGGCAATGCAGCATCGTGGCATGCACGTCATGCACCTCCACCGGATCGCGCACCACGTTGTAGCTGAAGTCATCCGTCTCGCCGTAGGTGATCCCGCCCTTGATGCCGCCGCCGGCCATCCAGATTGAGAACGCCCGCGGATGATGATCGCGCCCGTAGTTGGTCTCGGTCAGCGTGCCTTGTGAGTACACCGTCCGGCCAAACTCCCCGGACCACACCACCAACGTCTCATCCAACAGCCCGCGGTTCTTCAGATCCTGGATCAACGCTGCCGACGGCTGATCCGTCTGCTCACACTGCAGCTTCAAATCGCGCGGCAGGTTGCCATGCTGATCCCACCCTCGGTGGAACAACTGAATGAAGCGCACGCCGCGCTCCGCCAGTCTCCGCGCCAGAATGCAATTGGCCGCGTACGTCCCCGGCGTCCGCGCCTCCGGACCATACAAGTCGAACGTGCTGTCGGGCTCCTTCGATAAGTCCGTCAACTCCGGCACCGACGACTGCATCCGGAACGCCATCTCATACTGCGCAATGCGCGTCGCAATCTCCGGGTCCTGATACTCGCGCAACTTCTGTTCGTTCAACTTCGAAAGGTCATCGAGGAACCGCCGCCGCGCCGCCGTCTCATAACCGGCCGGATTCGACAGATACAGCACCGGATCATTCCCGGACCGGAACTTCACGCCCGCATACTTAGTCAACAGGAACCCGCTGCCCCACGAGCGATCCGCCAGCGCCTGCGCGTTCCCCTTGCCTTGCGACACCATCACGACGAACGCCGGCAGATCCTGATTCTCGCTGCCCAGCCCGTAGCTGATCCACGCGCCGATGCTGGGCCGCCCCGCCAACTGGAACCCCGTCTGGCAGAAGGTCACCGCCGGATCATGGTTGATCGCCTCGGTGCGCACCGAACGGATCACCGCCAACTGATCCACGACCTTCGCCGTATGCGGCAGTAGTTCGCTCACCTCGGTGCCGGACTGCCCGTGCTTGGCGAACTTGAAGATCGAAGGCGCCGTCGGAAAGCCCGTTTGGAACGCCGTCATGCCTGTCAGTCGCTGCCCCTGCCGAATCGAATCCGGCAACTCCGTCCCGCGCAATTTTGCCAGGCCCGGCTTCGGGTCCAGCAGATCCAGTTGCGACGGTCCGCCATGCTGGAACAGGAAGATGACGCGCTTCGCCTTCGGCGCAAAGTTCGGGAAGCCGTTGCTCGCCCCCAGCAGCGATTGCAGCGCCGCCGCTCCCACGCACATTGCGGCCTTGCCGAAAAATGACCGGCGCGTGGCCGCTTGTCGAAATTCGTGGACGGGATGCATCGCTTATTCCTTCGTCACTGCTTCGTCAAGGTTCAGCAGCAGATTGCCCACCGCGGCGTACGCAGCCAGTTCGTTCTTCTTCAAACTCGGGTCCACCGGACTCGCCCCCTGCGCCACATACGGACCCGCCTTCGCCGGATCGCTGCTGAAGTAATCCAGATGATAGGCCAAGCTCCCGCTCAGCAGCCGCGCCTCTTCCGCATTCGGCCGCCGGCCCGTCACCATGCGGAAGCCGTACCCGAGCCTCTGCTCGGCCGTCGCTCCGCCTTCCTTCAACATCCGCTGACCCAGCGCCCGGCCCGCCTCCAGGAACGTCACATCGTTCATCAGGTTCAGCGCCTGCAACGGCGTATTCGTGCGCGATTCGCGCACCGTGCAGCTCTCATGATTCGCCGCATCGAAGTTCACCATCATCGGCGGCGCGATCGTCCGCTTCCAGAACGTGTAAAGCCCGCGCCGATACAGGTCGCCGCCCTTGCTTTGCACGTAGTCCATATCCTGCATCGAAATCTCTTTCCACAGGCCATCCGGCTGATACGGCTTCACCGACGGGCCGCCCAATTGCTCATGCAGCAGACCGCTGATCTGCAGCGCGCCATCGCGGATCATCTCGGAACTCAGCCGATAGCGCGGTCCGCGCGCCAGCAGCCGGTTCTCCGGATCGCGTTCGAGCAACTCCGGCGTCACCTTCGATGCCTGCCGGTACGTCGCGCTCGTCACGATTAGCTTCTGCATGGCCTTCACGTCCCAGCCCGACCGCACGAACTCGAGCGCCAGCCAGTCCAGCAACTCCGGATGCGACGGCCAATCGCCTTGCGTGCCGAAGTCTTCCACCGTCTTCACAATTCCCGCGCCAAAGTACGCCTGCCAGAACCGGTTCACCGTCACGCGCGCCAACAGCGGATTCTCCGGCGCAATCACCCAGCGCGCCAAGCCCAGCCGATTGTTCGGCAGCCCCGCGGGCAGTGGCGGCAGCACCGCCGGCAACCCCGGCGTCACCACCTCACCCGGCTTATCGTAGGCGCCACGCTGCAGCACGTGCGTCTCCCGCGGCTTCTCGCGCTCGGCCATCACCATCACCGTCGGGAAGGTCCGTTCAAAACGCTCCTTCTCGTCGATCAGCCGTTGCAACTTCAGCCACGTCTCGCGCAGCTTCGCCGGTGCCGCGTCACTCTCGAGATACAACGCCCGCCGGAACGCCGGCCGCTCGATCCCCGCTAACGACTCCACCTGGTCCACCGGCAGCACGCGGTCATAAATCCGCGCCTCCTGAATTTCACCGGCAAACTTGTTCTCCGGGCCCCCGCCCGCGCCAATTCGCAGCGGCTCCCGGAAGTTCGCCCCCGCATTGCCAAACGGCCGATACAGCGTGTCCTCGCTCACCTTCACCGGCTCGAGCGCACCGTCCACATACACCTTAATGCCGCTCGCCGCCACGCTGCCGTCATAAGTCACCGCGATGTTGTAGACGCGATCCGGCTCCAGTGTCCGCACCGTGTCCACGCGAATCGCATCGTTCACATAGTTACTCGTCAGATGCACATGCACATGCCCGTCGCGCAGATACACGCCGTAACCTTTGCCATGCGGCGTATCGCTCATCCGCGTGATCAGCGCGCCGCGCACCGGGCTCACCGTCTTCACCCGCGTCACCAGGCTGAAGTGATCGCCGATGTCGAAGGCGCCCGCCGTCTTCGATTCCCGCGGCGTCTCCGGCTTCCAGTCGAAGCGCAAACCCGTCGACGGAACCCAACGTCCGGGCACGTCGCCCCGGATCTGCCCGCCCGCCGCATCCAGCGTCGCGCGCTCGGCGGCAATCTCTTTCTCCCGCCGCGCCAACTCCGCCGCCTGCTCAGCCGTGGGCGCCGCCACGTAGGGCGGGGAATTGCCGTACTTCCTCGCCCGGCCATTCTCCGGCACGTTGTTGAAGTAGGCGAAGAACTGATAAAACTCCTTCTGCGTCAGCGGATCGTACTTGTGGTTGTGGCACCGCGCGCAACCCAGCGTCATGCCCAGGAACACGGTGCTCGTGGTCTCCACGCGATCCACTACATACTCCACGGCATATTCCTCGGGCACAATCCCGTCTTCGGTATTGCCCCGATGATTGCGATTGAACCCCGTCGCGATCTTCTGGTCGAGCGTCGCGTGCGGCAGCAAGTCACCGGCAATCTGCTCGAGCGCAAACTGATCGAATCGCTGATTGCGATTGAACGCCTGAATCACCCAATCGCGCCACCGCCACATCTGGCGTTCGCCGTCGAACTGATAGCCGTTGGTGTCCGCATAGCGTGCCGCGGCCAGCCATCGCGCGGCCATGTGCTCGCCATAGCGCGGCGAGGCGAGCAGCCGATCCACCGCCCGCTCGTAAGCTTGCGGCGAGCGATCCCGCAAAAACGCATCCAGCTCCGCCGGGGTCGGCGGCAGCCCCGTCAGGTCGTAGCTCACCCGGCGCAGCAGCGTCTCGGGCGCGGCCTCGGGCGAAGGCGTCAGCTTCTCTTTCGTCAGGCGCGCCAGCACGAAGCGGTCAATCGGATTGCGCGTCCAACTCGTCGCCGGCGGCAGCGCCGGCGCCTTCGGCGCGATGTATGACCAATGCGCCTGCCATTCCGCCCCTTCCTCAATCCACCGCTTCAGCGTCGCCACCTCGGCGTCGCTCACCGTATGACCCGTCATTGCCGGCGGCATGCGCCGCGCCGGCTGCTCCGCCCGAATCCGCCGCAGCACTTCGCTCGTCTCCGGATGCCCCGGGTGAATCGCATACCGGCCCCGGCGTTCCGCCTTCGCGTCCGCTTCCACGTCCAGCCGCAGCGGGATGCCCTTCGTCTTCGCGTCCGGACCATGGCAAGCAAAACACTTGTCCGATAGGATCGGCCGCACATCGCGATTGAACTCCAGGCGCGTCTGCGCCTGGCTCGCCGCCACCAGGCACAATATGACCAGCATCGTCCTCATCACCTTTATTCCTATCGCATTTCCGCCCCTCCTGCCGAATCCGTCCTTCTTTCCGTCCAAAACATTAATGCCGCAGAATGTTTCCACATGCCGCGAAAAAATGTAAGATAGCGTACTAGCGAGATCCGCGTATGCGCCAACGATTGTCCTCCCCCCATCGTGTCGCCCTGTTCCCGCGGGGTCTGTTTTTGCTGGCCCTGCTGACCCTCCCCATCGTCCTCTCCGGCCAGGAAATCCTCACCAACTATTCCGTCATCAAGATGGTGAAGGCCGGCCTCAGCGAAGAACTCGTCCTCAACGTCGTCAAACAGCAGAACGGCAGCTACTCCGTCGGCTCCACCGAACTCGTCGAACTTAAAACCGCGGGCGTCAGCGAACGCATCATCACCGCCATGATCGCCAAGACCCTCGGACCCGCTCCGGCCAAGCCCGAAGCCGCCAAGCCCAAAGGTCCTCAGGAAAGCGGCGTCTATTACAAGAAAGGCGACAACTGGGTCGAAGTCCTCTCCGAAGAGATCGCCTGGAGCGACTCCGGCGTCGTCAACAGCGTCCGCAACATGGCCAGCGCCGGCTTGCTCAAGCGCGACTTCAGCGGTACCATCGCCCATCCCTCCAGCCACTCGATGCTCACCTCGCCCTTTGAGCTAATGATCGTCCCCACCGCCGGGCTCGACATCCACAACTTCCTTCTCGTGCCGCTCAAGCGCACTAAGAGCGCCCGCGAAGTCGAAATCGGCCCTGCCCGCAAAGGCGAAGCGCTCAAGCGCTCCATTCCTTTCGGCGTCGAGAAGGTGGGCAGCAACCAGTTCAAGCTCTACTTCCCGTCGCCGCTCGCTCCCGGCGAATACGGCATCCTTCCGCTCAACCAGATCGCCACCGAGAATGGCCAGAGCGCGCCGCCGAATGGCCGCGTTTTTACGTTCCGCGTGCTGCTCTAGGCGCGCCGATCTGATTTAGTAGAGGGAGATGCCCTCTCGCTTTCTTCTGGCCTTCACCGCGTTGCTCCTGGGCGCCCAGCCCGCCGCGGACACCTCCGCGCGCCTCTGGCACCATCGCAACCTCGGCAAGGCTTTCTACGAGAACCCCACCACGCAGAACGAAAGCGTCGCCGAGTTCAAGCAAGCCCTCGACCTCGCTCCCACCTCCGTCCGCGAAAAACTGAACTACGGTCTCGCGCTCCTGCGCGCCGCCAACAACCCCGCCGGCATCGCCGTCCTCGAAGACGTCCAGCGCCGCGAGCCCAGCCTGCCGCACACCTGGTTCAATCTCGGCATTCATTGGAAGAAGCAGGGCGACGCCGAGCGTGCCGTGCCCCAGTTCCGCCAACTCGTGAAGCTCGTCCCCTCCGAGCCCAAAGCCTGGTACAACCTCGGCGCCTCCCTCAAACTCGCCGGCCAAACCGACGAAGCCCTAAAAGCCTTTGAACGGGCCGCCCAACTCGACCCCCTCCTGGCCGCTGCCCGCTTCCAGCTCTACAACGGCTACCGCGCCGCTGGCCGCCCCGCCGACGCTCAGCAGCAACTCGCCGATTTCCAGCGGCTCAAAAAACAGGCCGAAGGCGCCGCCATCGCCGAAGACGTCGACTGGTGCGACTACGCCGAGATCTACGACCCGCTCCCCACCGTCGCCGATACCGCCGTCCCTCCCGTCTATCGCGACCAGGTCCTCCCCGACGCCATCACGGCCAAAGAGCCGGTGATGGTCGTGCTCGACTCACGCGGGATCGGCCGCGCCGATCTGCTGGTGGCCACCGGTACTGCCCTCCGCCTCCACCGCTATGGCCTGCCCGCCGTCACCGTCGCCACCATGGCCGACGTCCGCTCCCTCGCTCCCGCCGACTTCAATAACGACGGCCTACCCGACATCCTGGCCATCGCCGCCAACGGCCCCCAACTGTTACGCAACACCCGCACTGGCTTTTCCGCCGTGCCGATGAAGTGGCCTGCCGGCAACTTCCGCACGGCTCTTTGGATCGACTACGATCACGACTACGACCTCGACCTGTTCCTCTTCGGCGACCAACAGGCCTTTTTCCGCAACGAGGGTGCCGGCGGACTGGTGCCGCATCCGTTCCGCTTCTCGGTTTCGCGTCAAGCGCAGCCGAATCTCTCGATATTCGAGCAGGTGCCACTCACTGGAGTGCGGTCAGCGGAAGTGATCCGGGTCCGCCCGGATAGCAGGGCCTTTGACGTCCGATTCGTCACGATGTCGGGAGAAACGGTCGTTTTTCAGGATGAGCTCGAGACGCGCTACCGGCGTATGACCAATCCGCCATTGGCCTCCGTCCCGAAGCTCGAAGCTGACTTCAATCAGGACGGCCGCCCCGATACCGCCGACATCGCGAACGGCAAGGTCCGCTTGCGCCTCAACACCGCCACCGCCAATTGGCTGCGCGTTCATCTCGAAGGCGTCCGCAATCCCAAGCTCGCTCCCGATGCCTACGTCGAGGTCAAGGCCGGCACGCTCTACCGCCGCGCCCGTTACACCGGCGTGCCCTTACTCTTCAGCCTCGGTGCCGCCACCGACGTCGACACTGTCCGCATCACTTGGCCCAACGGCCTCATCCAGAACGAAACCCGCCCCAAGGTCAACGCCACCTATCGCTACAAAGAAGCGCAACGCCTCTCCGGCTCCTGCCCCATCATCTGGATCTGGAATGGCAAGGACTTCGAGTACGTCACCGATGTCCTCGGCGTCGCACCCTTGGGCGCCGCCGCTGGCGACGGCACGTACTTCGCCGCCGACCACGACGAATACATCCACCTCCCGGCCTCGATGCAGCCCCGCGACGGCCATTACGAAATTCGCGTCACCGAAGAGCTAAGCGAAGCCGCCTACGTCGACCAGACCAGCCTCGTGACGGTCGACCATGCCCCCGACGAAGACCTCTTCACCAGCGACAAATGGAAGGCGCCCCCGTTCCCTGACCTCAAGCTCTACGGCGTTCGCCGTTACCAGCCCGTGCGCCGCGCTCTCGACCAGGACGGCGCCGACGTCACCGCGCAAGTCGCCCAGCGCGATCGCCGCTATCCCGACACCTTCCGCCGCAACCTCTCCGGCCTGGCCGAGAAGCACGCCCTCACCCTGGACTTCGCCTCCGCCCCCGACGACTCCCTGCTTATCCTCCACGGCTGGGTCGATTGGGCCGACGGCTCCACGTTCCTTCAGGCCGCGCAAGCCAGGCAGGAACTTCTCGCGCCCCAGCTTCAAGTGCAGGACGCTCAAGGCCGCTGGGTCACCGTCCTCGAAGACATGGGCATGCCGGCCGGCAAGCCCAAGACGATTGCCATCGAGATGCGTGGCCTCTGGCGTTCCGCCTCCCGCGCTGTCCGCGTGGTCACCAACTTCTGCGTCTACTGGGACCAGATTCGGCTAGGCACGGATTACCGCGTGCTGCCCGCCGCCCCCCTCACCCTCGCCCCCACTGACGCCGCCCTGCGCTTCCGCGGCTTCTCGCCGTCCTTCATTCACCCCACGCGCAAACAGCCCGAGCAGTTCCGTTACTCCGGCGCCACGCCCACCTCGCTCTGGAATCCCACGCCCGGCCTCTACACGCGCTACGGCGACGTCACCGGTCTGCTGCGCGACGTTGACGATCGCCTGGTCGTCATGGGTTCCGGCGACGAAATCCGCCTGCGCTTCCCGGTGCCGCCCCCGACGCCGGGTCAGCGCCGCAGTTATCTCCTCAAGGTCGATGGCTGGGCCAAGGATCGCGACGCGAACACGTCGAACGGACAGACCGTTCAGCCGCTCCCCTTCCATCGCATGTCCGGCTATCCGCTGCAGTCCGGTGAAACCCACCCGGATCCGGCCTACGAACGCGAATACAACACGCGCCCCGCCTTGCGCCTGCTTCGGTCTTTAAGGGAAGAGCGTTCAGGACGCTGAGGCGAAGGTGTCGATGTCGGCCCACTGATCGATCGCGCGCCGCAATTCGCTGATCTGGATCGGCTTAGTGAGGTAATCGTCCATCCCCGCCGCCAGGCACTTCTCGCGATCGCCTTGCATGGCATGCGCCGTCATCGCCACGATGGGTGTCCGCCGCCCGTCCTTCTCCGCGCGGCGGATCTCGGTCGTCGCCGCGTAGCCGTCCAGCACCGGCATCTGGCAGTCCATGAACACCAGCGAATAATGATGCGTCGCCAGCAGGTTCACGGCCTCGCGCCCATTGGTCGCCAGGTCCGCCTCGTAGCCGAGCTTCTTGATTAGCTTCAGCGCCACCTTTTGATTGACGATGTTGTCTTCCGTCACCAGAATGCGCAATGACGGCCCTGGCGGCTTCGGCACCTCGGCTTGCAGACCCTGCGCCAGCGACACCAATTGCGGCGCCAGATCGGGTGGCGGCTGCAGCCGGTCTAGCACCTGCTTCCATTCCGCTTGCCGCACCGGCCTCGGCAGCATCGCCGCAAAACCGGGCCGCGCTTCCAAACCCACTTCCAGCATCGCGCGCCGGCTGAACGGAGCCAGCAGCACCAGTTGCGGACGCTTGCCTTCCGCCATCCGCTCCACCTCGGCCGTCAGCCCCATCAGATCGGCTTCCGGCAGTTCCGCGTCAATCAGAATCGACGCATACACCCGCGACTGAATCTTCTCCGCGAGTTCCGCTCCCGTGCTCGCCGTCTCGACTCGCCAACCCCAAGTCTCGGCCTGCTGGGCGTACAGCGCCCGCATATCCGGGCGCGCCACGGCCACCAGCAACGGCTTTGCCGGAGTCACCGCCGCTGGCGTCGCGACTTCCGCGCAACTCAGCTTCACCGTGAACCAGAACGTCGATCCCTGGTCCGGCACGCTCTCCAGACCTACTTCGCCGCCCATCGCCTCGGCCAATTGCTTCGAAATCGCCAGTCCCAACCCCGTGCCGCCGTAGCGACGCGTCGTCGAACCATCGGCTTGCGTGAATGGCTCAAACAGCCGCTGACGGTTCGCTGGCTCAATGCCGATGCCCGTGTCCACCACATCGAAGCGAAGTTGCAAAGCGTCGTTCTTCTGTTCAAGCGCCCGGCAGGTGATGATCACCCGGCCGGTTTCGGTGAACTTGATCGCATTGCCGATCAGGTTCGTCAGAATCTGCTGCAGCCGGATCGGATCGCCCTTCACACCATCGGGCACCACGCCCTGCGTCAGAAACGCGAACTCGAGCCCTTTGGCTTCCGCCCGTTCGGCGAACATCTCCATCACCGTCGCGGTTGCCGCGCGTAGCGAGAAGTCGATGTGCTCGAACGACAGCCGCCCCGCTTCGATCTTCGAGAAGTCGAGAATGTCGTTGATCAGCCCCAGCAGAAAGTCCGCTTGCCCCCGCACCGTCTCCGCATTATCGCGCTGCTCATTGCTCAACCGGCTGTCCAGCAGCAACTGCGTCATGCCGATCACGGCGTTCATCGGCGTCCGGATCTCATGGCTCACGTTGGCCAGAAATTCGCTCTTCAACCGTGACGCTTCCAGTGCTTCATCGCGCGTCCGCTCCAACTGCCGCGCCTGCTCCTCCAGCCGCTTGCGGGTCTGCTCGAGCTCGCGCGTATACTCGCGCAATTGCTCTTCGGTCCGCTTCATCGCCGTGATGTCGGTGATCGTGCCTTCGATGTGCAGCCGCCGCCCCTGCTCGTCCACCACGGACCGCGAATGATTCAGCACCACCAGCGTCGAGCCGTCCCGATGCCGCAGCGTCAACTCCTGATTCGCCTCGTCCGCCGTGCATGCCGCGAACACTTCGCCCGCCTTCCGCAACTCCTCCAGCGATTCGTACCCCAGCATCTTCACCAAGGACGGATTCGCTTCCATCACGCGCCCTTCCGGCGTGATCCGGTAAACGCCATCCAGTACGCTCTCAAACAGCGTGCGGAACCGCGCCTCCGTCTTGCGAACCACGTCTGCCGATCGCTTCCGTTCGGAGATATCGCGGATCACCACCAGCACCGCCGGCTGATCGTTCATCCGGAACGACGTCGCCACAAAGTCCACCTCGAACACTTGGCCGTCGCTGCGCATCATGCGCTGTTCCATCAGCGGCGTATGCTGCTGTGTCTCCTGAAACTGCTCCCAATTCCGCCACGCCGCCCAATGATCGTCGGGATGCATCAGGTCGAGAATGCTCGCCCCCACCAGCCGGTCCGGCGTATCCACCCGCAGCAGGCGTGCGAAAGCCGCATTGCCGAAGATGATCTTGCCCCCTCGATGCACCACCACGGCGTCCGGCAGCAAATCCACCAGTCGCTTGTACCGGTCTTCGCTCTCTTCGAGCGCGCCCTCCACCCGTTTCTTGTCCGCCACGCGCAGATGATGAATGCGCAGCAGCAGGGCGGGGAAGCCCGCGAACAGGCAGCACAAAATCAGCCGCGACTTCACCTCTCCCCATCGCTCGCTCACCTGATTGGCGATCTCCGTTTGCCGCGTCCACATGCGCTCCATCGCGCCATGGATCTGGTTCCGGACATCTCCCCCCACTGTCTGTAACTGCGCTGCCGCCTCGCCCCGATTCGTCTCCGACGCCGCCATCGTCAGGTGAATGCCCCAAATCGTGTTCACCTGCCGCTCCACTTCCGTCAGCAGTAGGGACAACTCCCGGTCGCCCGACGCTTGCCGGCTCAGGCTTTCCACCTCGCTCCGGTAAGCGGACTCCGCCTGAATCCAGGTCGTCTTATCCGCCTTCGGCCCCAGTGCCGCCAGTTGCAACTCCCAGATCGATCGCTCTAACCCCTTAAAGCCCGAGATCCAAGTCCCTTGGCGCTCGAATTGCGCCTGTAAGTCGTTCACCTCGCCAATGAGTCCGCCCACCGAGAGGATGCCCACTAACGCGACACCCAGCGTGATCCAGTTCCAGGTCGAGGATGTCAGAAGTTTCCGCATGCCGTGCTAAGTAAGAATCCTTAGTACAGCCACTATCGGCAGCTAGGGGAAAAATATTAGGCTGGCTGTCGAGAATCTACCGACGGATTTCGTAACGCCGCACCGCGGTCGCCTTGCCCGACGAATCTTCCACATCCACCAGCACGCCGTGCAACTCCACCATCGTCTTCGCGGGTTCAAAACGAACGGGCAGCGACGTCTGGAACTTCCGCAGCACCGCTTCTTTCTCCACGCCGATCACCGAGTCATACGGACCCGTCATCCCCGCATCGGTCTGATAGGCGGTTCCCTGCGGCAAAATGCGGGTATCGGCAGTCGGAATGTGGGTATGCGTCCCCACCATTGCGGACACGCGGCCATCCAAATGCCACCCCATCGCCACCTTCTCGCTGGTCACCTCGGCATGAAAATCCACAAAGCGGACCTTCACCTCGCCGATCGAAGCCAACAACTCGTCCGCCTTCCGAAACGGACAATCCGTGGAGGGCATATAGATCCGGCCCTGCAGATTCATCACCGCGCACATCACGCCACTCCGCGCCCGCGCGACATAGAGACCCTTGCCCGGCAACTCTGGCGCATAATTCGCCGGCCGCAGAATGCGCGGCTCCCGGCTCAGATAGTCGTAAATCTCGCGCTTGTCCCACACGTGATTGCCCGTCGTAATCACGTCCACGCCCACTCCGAACAACTCCTCGGCGATATTCGGCGTGATCCCGAAACCGCCCGCGGCGTTCTCTCCGTTGGCGATCACCAGGTCCACTTTCTCTTCGGTAATCACCCGCTGGCAGTGTTCGAGCACCATGGACCGTCCGGCCGAGGCAAAGATGTCACCAATGAAGAGAATGCGCATGAATTGTGGAGGGCAGGAAAATGGGAGCGATCCACCTAAGCCGACTCCACCTCCGTCATTGACCCCTAACAGCTGAAGGGGGGGACCCCCCGCGCGCCTTTAGGCTTCTCCGTCGCCGGCCGAGGCCAACGGGAGCATGCACACCGGCGCTTTGCTCGAGTCGGATCCCATGACATTGACTATCGGATCAATTTATAAGAGGCTTCCGCGAACTTCGCAGACCCACTCCCGCCCTTATTCTAGCCCGAGTCGGTCAAATTCGGTGCCTTTTTTTAGGGCCGAACCGACTGCTATGCTGAACTCTTATGGCCGCCACGTATCACGGACTTGAACACACTGCCATTGCGTCGCCCAATCCCAAAGCGCTCGCCGAATGGTACGTCAACACCCTCGGTTTTCACATCAACTTCCAGTACGACGTTTTCTACTTCGTCAAAGCGCCCAACGGCAGCATGCTGGAAATCATCCCCAGTGACGGGGACAAGCCCGAGAACAAAATGAAGACGCCCGGCATTCGCCATCTGGCCATCGCCCTGGACGACTTCGATGCCGGATACGCCGACCTGAAAGCCAAAGGTGTCAAATTCGTCGCTGAGCCGTATGAGAATCAAGGCAACCGCTTGGTCTTCTTCGAAGACCTCGACGGCAATTTGCTTCATCTGATCGCTCGTCAGCAACCGCTGCCTTAAGGCTTATCTCACTTTGTTCAGCCGCGTCTTTGCCGCGTTCAAATACCGCGAATTCCGCCTCATGTGGCTGGGCGCCTGCACGTCCACCATCGGGACGTGGATGCAGAAGGCTGCCCAAAGCTGGCTCGTGCTCGAACTCTCCCAGTCGAAGTTCCTGCTGGGTCTCGATAGCTTCCTCGGCGAAATCCCGATCCTCCTCCTGTCGCTGTTCGGCGGCGTGGCCTCGGATCGCTTTGACCGCCGCAAGCTCCTGATTGCGTCGCAGGTGGGCCAGATGACCACGGCCCTCCTGCTCGCCCTCCTCTTCGCCACCAACACCGTCAAGGTCTGGCACATCATCCTGCTCTCGTTCTTCACGGGCTGCGTGCAAGCTTTCGGCGGACCCGCCTATCAGGCCATCCTCCCCATGATGGTCCCCAAAGCCGAAGTCCAGAACGCCATCGCCATGAACTCCATCCAGTTCAACTTGGCCCGCGTCATCGGACCCATGCTCGGCGGTTGGGCCCTCGTCAGTCTCGGCCCCGCCTGGTGCTTCTCCCTCAACGGCTTTTCTTTCCTCGCCGTGATCTTTGCCCTCCTCGCCATGACCCCCAAACGCGGCGGCGGCAATCGTGGCGAAACCGTCCTCACCAGCATCCGCCGCGGCATCGACTTCGTCAGCGAACGCGCCGGCATGGTTCCCCTCATCGCCCTCGCCTTCTGCATGACCTTCCTCGGCCTGCCCCTCATGGTCTTCCTGCCCGTCATGGTGAAAGAGGTCTTCGGCCAAGGCTCCACCGGCTATACCCACATGCTCACCGTCTCCGGCGCCGGCTCCGTCGTCGGCGGCCTGATCGTGGCCGGCCTCAGCCATTCCGACAAAAAAGGCCGTTACGCCCTCCTGAACCTGATCGCCCTCGGCACCCTCATCGTCGGCTTCTCGCTCTCCCGCCATCTCTGGCTCTCTTACGTCATCCTCTTTCTCGCCAGCGGCACCCTGATCGGCACCTTCGCCATGATCGCCTCGCTCGTGCAAAGCGAAGCGACCGACGAAATGCGCGGCCGCGTCATGTCCCTCTACAACGTCGCCTTCCGCGGCGGCGGCCCCATCGGTGCTCTCCTCTGCGGCCAACTGATCGAGTTCTCCTCCGCGCCCGTCGTGCTCGCCGGCTGCGGCGGCCTGCTCGCTCTCCTCGGACTTTGGTTCCTCGTCATTCAGCGCCGAATTCCTCAGCTCTAAGTAAGCCCCGTAACAATCTAGTAAACTCTTTACCTCATGAGTCCCGAGCAATGGGAACGGGTGAAGGACCTCTTCGCTGATGCCGCCGAACAACCCGCGCCCCAGCGGGAAGCCTGGCTCCGTGAACATTGCCCCGACGACGCCGTCGTCCTCCACGAAGTCCTCCGCCTGCTTCAGCACTCGCCCGCCGACGGGGCCTATCTTGACCAGGCGCCCGTCTCTCCGGCCCTCCTCCGCCAGATCGCTGATCAGGCCGCCTTCGTCCCACTGTTCCCCGGCGAACTTCTCGCTTCCCGCTTCCTGATCGTTCGCCGCCTCGGTGCCGGCGGGATGGGCGAAGTCTACGAGGCCGAGGACCGCGCTCTCGGCACCCGCGTCGCCATCAAAACCATCCGCCCCGAAATCGCTCACGACCCGCAGATCCTCGCCCGCTTTCGCCGCGAGGTCAATCTTGCCCGCCAAGTCACCCACCCCAACGTCTGCCGCGTCTACGACTTCGCCCACGCCACCCGCGACAACGGCGCCGAAATCGATTTCCTCACCATGGAGTACCTCGACGGCGAAACGCTCTCGCAGTTCCTCCACAACCGCGCCGCTCTCACCCTCGCCGAAGCGCTCCCGCTCATCCGCCAAATCGCTGAAGCCCTCAGCGCCGCGCATCGCGCCGGCGTCGTCCACCGCGACCTCAAAAGCTCGAACATTTTCCTCAGCCGGCACCGCGACGGCGAACTCCGCGTCGCCGTCACCGACTTCGGCCTCGCCCGCTCCGTGTTACCTCACGACGGCCAGTCGCTCTCGCACAGCGGCTGGGGCGCCGGCACACCTTCCTATATGGCGCCGGAACAACTCGAGGGCAAGTCCACTGGCCCCGCTTCCGACTTCTATTCCCTCGGTGTCGTCATGTACGAAATGGCCACCGGACGGTCGCCACATGCCGGCAGCAGCCCCGTAGAAATCACCGTCCGCCGCCTCAAAGAGCCGCTTCGCCCTCCCCGCTCGCTCAACCCCGCGGTCGACCCTGCCTGGGACGCCGCCATCATGCGTTGCCTCGAGCACCACCCCGCCGATCGCCTCTCGGACGCGCCGTCCCTGCTTGCCGCCCTGGGCGGCCAAAGCCCTATCCCCTGGTTCCCGCACCGCCGCCGGACTTGGCTCTCCAAGCTGGCCATCGCCTCGGCTGCCGCCGTCCTCCTCCTCGCTATCGGCTGGTGGCTCACCCGGCCACCCACCCTTCCCGAAGCCGCCCAGCGGACGTACGCCGAAGCCCTCAACGCCTTCGCTGACGGCAGCTACCTCACCGCTAGCCGGCTCTTCGAGCAAACCCTCCGCCAGCAGCCCGACTACCTTCCCGCCACCCTCCGCCTCGCCGAAACCTATCTCGAACTCGACCAGATCCGGCCCGCCCAGGAAACCCTCCTCCGCGTCGCCGATCGCTGGATCTTCTCCTATGACTCCCGCCGCCTGCGCGACGCCCTCCGCCTGATCGTCCTCCGCGACTACGAAGCCGCCTTGCCCATCCTTCGCGAACGTCAGGCCCAACTCGACACCACCCAAGCCCACCTCGACCTCGCCCGTGCCCTCGAACGCGCTTCCCGCCTCACCGAAAGCGCCGCGGCCTATGCGGCCGTACGCCACCGCGATCCTTCGCACGCCGGTGCCGCACTTCGCCTCGCCGCCGTCGCTGGTGCCCGCGCCGAGCGTCCCCAAGCCGAAAAGTACCTCGAGCAAGCCCTCGACCTCTACGGCCGCTACGGCAATTTCGAAGGCCAAGGCGAAGCCTACCTCGTGCGCGCCTCGCTCGCCCGCGACATGAATGCCCTCGATCGGGCTCGCGCCTTCGCCGAACGTGCCGCTGCCCGCGGTCGTGAAACGGGTAGCCAATCGCTCGAACTCCGCGCCCAACTCATCGACGCCCACCTTGATGTCCTCGCCGCCAAACCCGACGACGCTCGACGCAAAGCCACTGCCGCCACCCTCCAAGCCCGTCAGGCGGGCCTGGAAACTCTCGCCTGCCAAGGATTAACTGACCTCGGAATCGCCTTTTTGTCGCAAGTACAGGACAAGAGAGCTGAAGAAGTGCATCGCGAAGCCCTAGCCATTGCCGAACGCAACGACGCGCCGTTCTACGCCGCCTCCGCCCGCCTGGGCCTTGCGATGGACCTCTCCGGTCAGGCCCGCGGCGAAGAGTCCTTGGCCGAAGCCCGCCGCGCCTTGGCCTACTTCGAGAAAACGAGCTTTCGCGCCAAGCGCCTCGAAGCCCTTCGCGTCATGGGGCACGCCTACTTCGCCCTCAGCGACTGGCCGCAGGCCGCCCGCTACTACGGTGACGCCGCCCGCGCGGCCGACCAACCCTGGGAGAGCGTCCTGCGCCGGCGCAATCTCCAAAGCCAGGCCGAGGCCGAACTCCGCTTTGGCAACTTCCCCCAAGTGCGCGAAGTCGCCGAACAACTCCTCGCCTCCCGCGCCGACCTGCCGCCCGTCACCGTCGCTAACACCCGTCTCACCCTCGCCACGGTGGCCCGACTCCTGGGCCACTACGACGACGCCCAGCGCCTCACCGACTCTCTACTGCAAGACCCCGCCCTCGAAAACAAAGGCTTTCGCCAGCGCGTCATGAACGCCCGAATCTCGCTGCTCGCCGCTCGCGGACGCACCGACGAGGCTCTCCGCCTCGCCGCCACCCTCGATGCCGAGGCCTCGCGCGACGGCCGCGACGCCAATCAGCGCGACACCGCCATGCGCCGCTGTCTGCTGCTCGCCGTCGCCGCGGACTCCGACGTTCGCCAGGCCCTCACCGCCTGCCAAACCGCGCTCACCGGCCTCGCTTCGCTCAACTCCCCGCTCACCCCGGACGTCCAACAAGCGCTGGCCCAAGCCCAGTTGCGCCACGGCGATTACGCCGCCGCCCACCAAACCAACCAGGACTCTCTCGCTGCCTACCAACGCAGCCAAAGTCTCTACAACGTCTTCTATGGCCGCCTGCTCGAGGCCGCCATTCATCAGGCCGCCGGACGCCTCTCCGACGCCGAAGCCAGTCGCGGCGTCGCCCGCCAGACCTTTCACACGCTTGTCGAACGCTGGCCGGAGTCTGACCGGCGTTCCTACCTCGCTCGTCCTGCCCTGCAGCAACTTGCCCGGCAGGCGAACTGGGCGCCCTAAACCTCAACCCACCAAAGGATGACCATCGCCATGAATCTCACCCAGTCTGAGAAAGACACCCTGCTCGTTGCCGTGTATGGCGCCGAGTATGAGGATCTCGACGCATTCGCCCAGCGCGTCGAAAAAGAAGGGGACGACGGCGCTCGTGCCGTCCTCACCGTCTTGGAGTTTTGGGCTGACTCCTCCGGTAGCAAACCTGCCCCCGAAGTCTTCAACGAGGCCGTCAATTATCTGCGCGGCGCGCCCGTCAAGCCCGACCTCGCCCAGTTCTCCGCCGAGCAACTCCGCAAACTCATCGAGGCCCAAAATCTCGACGTCTTCGCCGGCGTCACCGCCGACCGTCAGTTCGGCCACGTGCTCGAACAAGTCGTCACCAAAACCTACCAGAACGCCTTCGCCGGCCTCATGATCCAGAGCGCCAAAGAAGCCGTTCGCGAAGCGTCGCTTGATGTCTTGCGCAAAGCCTACATCAGCATCGCCGCCGGCAGCACCGAAAGCGACTTAGTCAAAGCCATCCGCGGCATCAAACCAGCCGGTGACTCCGACGACGGTGCCGGCGGACGCGCCGACATGCCGTAAACAAAAGGGGGGAAGCGTCGCCCGCTTCCCCCCTTTCCTATTTGCTTTCGACCAGCTCGAACTTCGGATCGTGGCAAACGTTGAAATCGTCCAGTGAGAAGCGTCGCATCAGGTAAGGCGGCAAATCCTTCGGCCCCATCATCTCGAGCACATCGGTGAACGTTGCCGTTGGATTGTTAACCAGGAACGCGGCGATCGCTCCGGCCACCAGCGGAGTTGCCATCGAAGTCCCCGTCAGATAACCCTCACCCGTCACCGACAACAACGTCGCCCCGCGAGGCACCGCCGCCAGGATATTGCGCCCGGGCGCATAAGTATCCACGGACGATCGCGTACTGCTGATCTGCTGGCTGATACTCCCGCCGAAGTTACTGTATTCCCACTCGAACGGATAACCGTTCAGCGGCGACGTCGCATCGGGCAGTTGCAACCGATACGCACCCACGGATACCGTTCCTGCATAAGCCGCCGGATAGAGCACGCCGGCAAAGTCTCCCGTCGCCTCATGATTCCCCGCGGCGGCCACGATCACCGCGCCTCGGTCATTCAACTCCGTCAGATCCGCCTTCTCGTTATTACTGAGCGGTAACTGCCCACCCAGGCTCAGATTCACCACGCGCAGGTCATCCGGAATCCGTGCCCGCAGCTTGTAGAGAGCCGTCGCATAACGCACCGAGTCCACCGGATAGTATTTCTTCTGCCCCACATACACCTGGTTCGACATCACCTTGAACATCAGTAACTTCGCCTGCGGCAGGATCCCGCCCCGATACTTATAGTTACTGTTCTGCCCCGGCGGCCGGCCCGCGAGGATCGCGCTGACGTGCGTGCCATGGCCCGCATAGTCCTCGCTGTAACCTGGGAACCCCTTCTCCACTGACCCGGCGGGAAAGGCCGGATGCCCGTAGTCGATCCCCGAATCCAGTACCGCCACCATCGGCGCCACCTGCAAGCAAGTCTTGCCCGCCAGCGCGATGCACTTCTCGTGCCAGTCCGGCAGATAGACGTCTTCGGCCTTCACGTCTAGCGTCGTCACCGGCCCCACCACTTTTTGCAGCGCCGCGTTCCCCCCACCGGTCACTGGCGCCGTCGGCTCTGTCCAATCGCGGAACGGCTTCGCGCCGTACGGCTGATCGGCCAGCAGACGCATCGGCACGCGCTCGAGATCCACCATCAATGCTGGCCGGCCGCCATTCAGCCATCGCTCCGCCAGATGCACCATCGCCCGTGCCTGATGCTCGTCCAGTAAGCTCGGGTCAAAGCGCAGCATCAACCGCCGCCTCACCTCTTGCTGCACCGCCACCGGCAAGCCCGGTGCCCGCGCGGGCACCGTCACCACTGGAACCCATTCATCGCCCGACCGCATTGCGTCCACCTGCAATGACGCGTTATCGCCGAACTGCAGATACCGGTACAGCCCCTGCATCAGCGGTCCCAGCGCCGGCGGCATCAACGCCATCGGCACCACCGGCGGCGGACCGTCCACCGTCGGCGACCCCACCACATTCATCTCCCATACCCGCCGCTCCAGTTGCACCAACGGTTCAATGCGCCACAAACCATACTTCGTGAGTTCGCTCAGGAACTCGAGCACCCGCACGCGCAACCCCAGCGGGTTCGCCGGCGTCGGCGCCACCTGCGCCGCCGGCGTCAGCCGCAGGATCATCTCGCCCGGCTGATAGGCCGGAATATCGCCTGCCGGCACTCCCTCGAAGACCTTGAACAGCTTCACCGTGGGCACGCTCGCTGGGCTCTTGGACTTCGCTTTTGACTTTGTCGCCATGCTGGTAGTGCGCCATTGTATCGGCTCCCGGGTCATCGACGATACGATGTCCTCCGTGGCATCTTTCAACTTCACCGGCCAATCGGTGCTCGTCACCGGCGGCACCAGCGGCATCGGACTCGCGATCGCCGAAGCCTTTCAATCCGCCGGCGCCCGTGTCGTCGCCGCCGGACTGCCCACGACGCAGACCCTCGCCGTCCCCACCGCCGAACTCGACGTCGCCGACCCGGCCTCAGTCGCCCAACTGATCGCTTCGCTGCCGGCCCTCGACATTCTCGTCAACGCCGCCGGCGTCATCCGCCGCGACGCCGAGTTCGACCCCGACGTCTTCGCCCAAGTCCTCGACATCAACCTCACCGGCACCATGCGCCTGTGTACCGCGGCCCGCCCCCTGCTCGCCGCGCGAGCCGGCCGGATCGTCAACATCGCCTCCATGCTCACTTACTTCGGAGGTGCCCGCGTCCCGGCCTACAGCGCCAGCAAGGGCGGCGTCGGCCAACTCACCAAGTCGCTGGCCCTCGCCTGGGCCGCCGATCGCATTCGCGTCAACGCCGTCGCGCCCGGCTGGATCGCCACGCCGCTCACCGAAGCCCTCCAGCAGGATCCCGCCCGCTCCGCCGCGTTGCTCGGCCGCACCGCTTTCGGACGCTGGGGCCGCCCCGAAGAGGTCGCCGGCCCGGTTTTGTTCCTCTGCTCCGAGGCGGCTTCCTTCATCACCGGTGCCATTCTGCCGGTCGATGGCGGCTATCTGGCGGGCTAAGATAGCAAAGGCATGCCCAGCACTCACCCGCTTTCTCCGCATCAGATCGTCGCCACGGCTATCCCCGACGACGAACGCGTCTGGGTGCCCCAGGCCCCCCAGGTCTGGTTCCGCCCGCTCATGCTCAATACGCTAAATGGCCAGTGGTGCAACCTCTTACGCGTCCGCAAGGCCGGCATGCTCAGCCGCCACCGCCACCCGGCGCCCGTGCACGGCTACGTCATCAAAGGCTCCTGGCGCTACCTTGAGCACGACTGGGTCGCCCGCGCCGGCGACTATGTCTTTGAGCCCCCGGGCGAAACCCACACCCTCGTTGTCGACTCCGATGTCGATGAGATGATTACCTTTTTCAACATCTCCGGCTGCATGTACTACGTCAACGAACGCGATGAGCACACCGGCTTCGAGGACGTCTTCACCAAAATCGACATGTGTCGCAAGCACTATGTCGACGTCGGCTTGGGTGCTGATTTTGTCGATCAGTTCGTCCGCTAGACAGTGTGCCGCACGCGCACAGCCGCCACCGCGCGCCACAGGACGCTTCACGCATTTTCAACAGCCTCCGTATTGGCCCACAAATTGCCCTACATTTCGCATCCTCAGCAGTTTACAGGTCGAGTCCATTCGAAAAAGCTAGGGTTGCTATACTAATCGATGTCACTTGAAATGAGAACAGTCTTCGTTATCCTTTCGCTGGGCGCCGCCTTGCTTGCCCAGACCACGTCCGAGTTCCGCACGGGCCAAGCTGCCCGCGCCGTGGTGGGGCAACCGACCTTTACCGCCCAAAGTCCGGGAGATCCGCCCTCAGCGTCGATCCTTGGTGCTTCCGGCGGTGTGGCCTATGCCAATGGCGTGCTCGTTGTCGCCGATGCCAGCCGTTTCGGCGCCGGCCCCGCGAACAACCGCGTGCTCATCTACCGCGACATCGTCAACACCATTCCGGCCCAGGATGCGGAGATCGCTCCGAACAGCGGACGCTGCCCCATCTGCACTGGCACGGCTGACGTCGTCATTGGTCAGAAGGAATTCAACACCTCGAACGTCGCCCTCACCGCGGACGGCATGCGCAGCCCGACCGCCGTCGCCACCGATGGCAATGTGATCGCCGTCGCCGACACCGACAACAATCGCGTCCTCATCTGGCGCTCGCTCCCCACGCGCAACGGCCAGCCCGCGGACGTCGTTCTCGGCCAGGAAAACTTCACCTCGCTCAAGCGCATCGTCACCGACAATCGCTCGTTCCGCGGTCCGCAGGGCGTCTGGATCCAGAACGGCCGCCTCTACGTCGCCGATACCCAGAACCATCGCGTGATGGTGTGGAACTCGATTCCCTCGCAGAACCACGCCGCCGCCGACATCGTCCTCGGTCAGCAGAACTTCACCACCGCTCCGGAAGTCGACCTCACCAAGGCCGTCATCAACGCCAACGCGTCCACCATGCTGAACCCCGTCGCCGTCACCAGCGACGGCGTCCGCCTCTTTGTCACGGACCTCGGCCACAATCGCGTCCTCATCTGGAACGCCATCCCCAACAGCAACGGCGCGCCCGCTGACGTCGTCATCGGCCAGCCTGACTTCACCACCGCCGTCGCCAATAACGTCGAAAAGCTTTGCGCCTCCACCGGCACTGACGCCGATGGCAAGGCCACCTATCCCGGTCGCTGCGGCGCCACCCTCGACTTCCCCCGTTTCGCCCTCTCCGACGGCCGCCGCCTCTTTATCGCCGACGGCGGCAACGACCGCATTCTGATCTACAACACGTTCCCCACCGCCAACGGCCAAACCGCCGATGTCGTGCTCGGTCAGGTTCGCAACGACGTCAACAACACCTCGGACTTCTTCGCTGACCTCATCTCCGCTTCGGACACCCTGCGCACCCCCACGTCGCTCGCCTTCGACGGTCGCAATCTCTACGTCGCCGACCCCTTCAATCGCCGTGTGATGGTCTACACCCCCGGCCTCCAGTTGATTCCCAACACCGGCGTCCGCAACTCGGCCAGCCGCGAAATCTTTGCCGTGGGTGCGGTCACCTTCGGCGGCACGATCAAGGAAAATGACGAAGTCACCGTCAAGATCGGTCCGACTGACGAGGAAGTCTCCTTCAAGTACAAAATCGTCAAAGACGACACGTTCCTCAACATCGTTCAGAACTTGGCGAATCAGATCAATGCCAATGGCGGCGACCCCAACGTCCTCGCGACTGTCAACCGTAGCGCCGGCGCTCTGACGCTCACCGCTCGCGTCGCGGGTGAAGCTGGTGACGCGATCAACCTCAGCACCGAGCTCTCCACCGACGCCACCATCACCGCCACCACCAGCGGCGCCACCCTCACCGGTGGCGGCGACGCCGGCAAGATTGCTCCCGGCACCATCGTCACCCTTCTGGGCGACAACCTCGCCGATACCACCCTCTCCGTCGACCTCAGCACCGGTCGCGACCTGCCCACTGAACTGGGCGGCGTTCAAGTCTACTTCGACGGCATCCGCGCCCCGCTGGTTTACGTCTCCCCCACCGAAGTCCGCGCCCAGATGCCCTGGGAAGTGATCGACGCCACCAGCGTCACCGCCTGGATTCGCACCAAGCGCTCCAGCGGCGTCGTCACCGTTTCCACCGCCGTCGGCGTGCCCATCATCAAGCAGAACCCCGGCATCTTCGCCGAAGGCACCATCGATCCGCGGCCCGGCGTGGCTTATCACTCGTCGAGCTTCGCTCAAGCCACCGTATCGGTCGACGGTACCGCCAACTCCGGCGACAAGGCCCGCATCTACATCAACGACCGCATGTATGAGTACGTCGTCAAAGCGGGCGACGGGCTGGCCGAAATCCGCAACGGCCTCATTGACACCATCAACGCCGGCACCGGCGATCCCGAAGTCGTCGCCTTTAGCGCCGGCGTCTTCACCCGCGTGCGTCTCCGGGCGCGCGTTGAAGGTCCCGCCGGCAACAACATTCCGATCCGGGCCGAAGCCCGCGACGCTTCCGATGGCGATGCCCCGCAGGTGATTCTCTCCGCCACCAACTCCGGCCTCTGCTGCGCGAACATCGGTGGCTCGCGCGTCACCGAACAGAACCCGGCCATCCCCGGCGAGACGATCATCGTTTATGCCACCGGTCTCGGCTTGGTCAACCCCGGCGGCGCTGACAACCCGCTCGTCACCGGCCAGCCCTATAACGGCCCGGACCTCAACGAGCCCCTCGAGTTCGTCTCCTCGCTCGCCGGCGGCCGTACCGCCAACGTCATCTTCGCCCGCCTCATCAAAGGCCAAGTGGGGCTCTACGAAGTTCAGTTAGAACTGAACTCGGACTTACCCACCGACTTTCAGACCCAGCTCACGATCGCTCAGAGCTATCAGGTCTCGAATATCGTCACCGTTCCCATCAAACGCACCGATCAATAGGCGTCGTTCGCCCAACGGCGCTTAGAATGAAGAGATGGGGCGTTCTCTCGTAGGTCTGCTGCTCTGTCTCTCCGTCTGGCTTCCGGCGCAAAACGCCAACAAACGTGCGCTCACTCACGCGGACTTCGATAGTTTCCGCAGCATCTCCGGCCAACGCATTTCGCCGGACGGCAAGTACGTCGCCTATGGCTGGTTCCCTCAGGAAGGCGATGGCGAGGTCATCATTCGCGACGTCGCCGCGGGCACTGACCTTCGCGAGCCTGCCGGCGAGCGTCCGCAGCCCGCTCCTCCCGATCCCGACGCCGAAGGCGCTGCTCCCGTCCAGCGCACCACCACCATTCAGTTCTCGGCCGACAGTCAGTGGGTCGCCTTCACCACCTTCCCCTCGCGCTCGGACCTCGACGCCGCTCGCCAGGCGAAGAAGAAGCCGGAAGACATGCCCAAGCCGGGGCTCGTCCTCCTCGACCTCCGCACCAAATCCATCCAGCGTTTCGCCGGCGTCAAGAGCTTCCAGTTCGCGCGCGACGTCAGCGACTATCTCGTCTATCACCGCGAGCCCGGCCCCACGGCGGCTCCTCCGGCCACCGCCTCCGCCGCCGGCGACGATAGCGAACAGGATCAACCCCGCCGCGGCGGCGCCGGCCGTCCCTCCGCCGCGGTCGGGTCGCCCCTTGTCCTCCGCCGCCTATCCGACGCTACCGAGCGTACCTTCACCGATGTCTCCGAATACGCGCTCTCCCACGACGGCAAGACGCTCGCTTACCTGGTCACCACCAAGGACGCGACGCTCACCAACGGTCTGTTCGCCTTCACCACCGCCGCCTCGGGTGACCCCGCGCCCCTCGCTACCGGGAAGGGAAGATTCACTCGCCTCACCTGGGATGAACGTCAGCAGCGTCTGGCCGCCCTCTCCGAGCGCGAAGACATCGCCGACCCCGCCGCTCGCGTGAAGATCCACTTCTGGGATCGCCAATCCGCCACCGCGCCCCCGCTGGAACTGGGCCCGTTGGCGGATGGCCTGGTCGTCTCCTCGAAAGGCGCCCTCACCTTCTCCCGCGATGGCGATCGCCTCTTCTTCGGCACCGCCCCTCCGGCCCCCAAGCCCGCTCGGACCTCCACCGAAGAGAAAGCCACCTTCGACCTCTGGCATTACCTCGACGACCACATCCAGCCCATGCAGAAGTCGCGCGCCGCCGCCGAGCGCAATCGCACCTACCGCGCTGTCTATCACGTCGCCGGCCGCAAGACTGTGGCGCTCGCCGATCCCACCCTCGCCGATGTCAGCCTCAGTGAAGACGGCCGCTACGCCTTCGGCTCGGATGACCGCGCCTACCGCCGCCTCGTCGAATACGACCGCCGGTATGCCGACATCGCCCTCGTCAACACCGCCACCGGCGAGCGCGTCCCCGTCGCCAAAAAGCAGGCCGGCTCCTGGAACTGGTCCCACCTGGGCAATGCGGCCGTCCTCTTCGATGGCCGCCACTGGCACGCCATCCAGGTCCCCTCCGGCGCCCGCACCAACCTCACCGCCAGCGTCCCTGCCAAGTTCTTCAATGAGGACGACGACCACCCGGACTCGCCGCCCGCCTACGGCTTCGGCGGCTGGACCCGCGACGGCCAAAGCGTCCTTCTCTACGACCGCTACGACGTCTGGCAAGTCGACCTCGACGGCCGCCGCGCCATCAATGTCACCGATGGCCTCGGCCGCGCCGAAGGTCTTCAGTTCCGTGCCGTCCGCCTCGCTGACGGTCCCGGAGAACGTGGCTTCGATCCCCTCCAGCCCCTCCTGCTCCGCGCCGAACGGCTTGCGACCCGTGAAAGCGGCTACTATCGCGATTACCTCGGCCGTCAGGTCAAGCCCGAGCCGTTGGTGATGGGCGCTCGCGGCTACGGCGTTCCTGTCAAAGCCGAGAAGTCCGGCCAATTGCTGCTCACCATCTCGCGCTTCGATGCTTTCCCGGACCTCTACGTCGCCGACCCCGACTTCAAGACCGTCCAGCGCATCTCCGACGGCCAGAAGCAACTCGACCCCTACCACTGGGGCAAGGCCGAACTCGTCAGCTTCCGCAGCACCGATGGCACGCCCCTCAAAGCCACGCTTTACAAGCCCGACCATTTCGATCCCTCACGGAAATACCCGCTCATCGTCTATATCTATGAGCGCCTCACCCAGGGGCTCCACAACTTCACGCCTCCGGCGCCAGGACATTCGATCAACGTGAGCTATTACGTCTCGAACGGCTACCTTGTGCTTCAACCAGACATCGCCTACCGCGTAGGCTATCCGGGCTCGAGCGCCCTGCAGTGCGTCCTGCCCGCCATCGACGCCGTGGTCGCCCAAGGCGGCGTTGACGAAAACAACATCGGCATTCAAGGCCATAGCTGGGGCGGCTACCAGATCGCCTACATGCTCGGTCAAACCAAGCGCTTCAAGGCCGCCTCCGCCGGCGCGCCGGTCTCCAACATGTTCAGCGCCTACAACGGCATCCGCTGGGGCCCCGGCCTGCCCCGCCAGTTTCAGTACGAACGAACCCAAAGCCGCATCGGGGGCACGCCCTGGCAGTACCCGCTGCGCTACCTGGAGAACTCGCCCATCTTCCAGGCCGACAAGGTCACCACGCCCCTCCTGATGCTCCACAACGACGCCGACGATGCCGTGCCCTGGTATCAGGGCATCGAGTATTTTCTCGCCCTGCGGCGTTTAGAGAAGGAAGTCTATTTTTTCAGCTATAACGGGGAGCCCCACGGCATCCGGCGCCGCATTAATCAGAAGGATTACGCCCGCCGTTTGCAGGAGTTCTTCGACTTTAATTTGAAAGGTGCCGCCAAACCCGAATGGATGGAGCGCGGCCGGCCCTATCTCGAGAAGGAAGCTGCCGCCGCACCGGCGGCCTCGGATCAGCCGTAGCCGAAACCCCACCCCGGCCCAGCGACGTCTAGAGTACTGTAGTGTGTGTGTTGTTA
Organism: Bryobacteraceae bacterium; assembly: GCA_965229305.1. Classification (GTDB taxonomy): domain Bacteria; phylum Acidobacteriota; class Terriglobia; order Bryobacterales; family Bryobacteraceae; genus JALHNI01. The sequence continues at coordinate 221,001 of CBDDIZ010000034.1, forward strand.
AGGAGTAATTGAGGATGCGCCTTCGCCATTTTTTGCTGCTTGCCGTTGGATTGTCCCTGCTTACGCCCACTTGGGCTCAGCCCGGCCCGAAGAAGGAAGGCTCCGAAACGGTCGCCCGTCCTCGCAAGAAGGGTGATCCGGTCGAACCCGAGCGCGCGCCGATCGAGTCCAAGCTCAAGAAGAAGCCCGGTGCCGAATCGCTCCCCGAAGGCGTGCCGACCTTTAAGAGCGACTCCACCACCGTCTCGGTCGACGTCGCCGTCCTCGATAATCGCGGCCGCTTTATTCCCGGGATTCCGAAAGGCAACTTCCGCATTCTCGAAGATGGGGCTCCCCAGCAGGTCACCCAATTCGCCATGGGCGAAGCGCCGATGACCATCGCCCTCGTCATCGAGTTCTCGAACCTCTACCAGCAATATTGGGGACAAGGCTGGTACGAAACGCTCACCGCCGTCTACGGTTTTGTCGAAACGCTGAAGCCTGAGGACTACGTGGCCGTGGTCGCTTTTGACTTGCGTCCCGAAATCCTCTCGGACTTCTCCACCGATCGCCGCAAGGCCAACGAAGCTCTCCAACGCCTGCGCATCGCCGCCTTCTCCGAATCCAACATGTACGATGCCCTGGTCGATACGGCCGAGCGCATGAGCGAGATCGAAGGCCGCAAAGCCATCCTCTACATCGGCTCCGGCGTCGACACCTTCTCCAAGATGACGTTTGACCAGTGCCGCAAGCGCCTGCAAGCCGCCGGCGTGCCCGTCTACGGCATGAGCATTCTGCAAGCCTTCCGCGAGATTATGGACGCGCGCGGCTACATGGGTCCGCTCGCTCGCCTGGACTTCCTGCAGGCCGACAATCAGGTCCGCACCTTCGCCAAGGAGACCGGCGGCATGGCCTTCTTTCCGCGCTTCATCAGCGAGTATCCGGGCATCTTCGGCTCCGTCCACAACGCTCTGCGCAATCAGTACTCGCTCGCCTACACGCCCACCAATCAGGCGCGTGACGGCAAGTTCCGCAAGATCAAGGTGGAACTCGTCAACCCGGCCACCAACGAACCGTTGAAGGTCACCGATGAGAAGGGCAAAGCCGTCAAATATCAGATCGTCGCCAAGCTCGGTTACACCGCCGCTCGGGAAGTGGAGTAGATCTGCGGCGGATTTCGCTGAGGCAAGTCAAGCAAAACATCTAGCCTCTTTTGAGGCCGATACGAAGTTGATTGACATGCATGTTTCAGCGATGTTACCGTGCGATGGTTTACATGAGTCGTTTGCACGCTTCTTCGTCGGCTCCCTCGGCTTTGGTCCTGTTGGTCGACGGCAATAAGTCAGGTTTAGCGGCCCGCAAGGCCGTCCTTCAGGAAGCCGGATACACCGTCAAGACGAGTGATTCGGCTGAAGGCGCTCTCGAACTGTTTGCCCGCTTTCAGTTCCAGGTCGTCGTCACTGACTACCAGCTCCCCGCGTTGAGCGGCGTGGATTTTATCCGCGAATTGCGCGCTCGCAGCGCGGCTCTGCCGGTGATCCTGATCTCTGGCTTTGCCGATGCGCTCGGTCTGCACGAAGCCAACACCGGCGCGGACATCGTTATCCAGAAGAGTGCGAACGAAGTGAACCACTTGGTGCGCGCGGTGAAGCGTCTGCTGAATCGCAAGCCGGCGCGCAAGCCCATTGCGGCAGCTGCCGCGGCTGGCGCCGAGGTTCCCAAGGCCACTCGCGCGCGGCGTTAACGTACCAGAACGCCGTATACTCATAGCTGACCCATGTCCAAACTGCTTTTCACGCTTGTCGTGTGTCTGGGCACGCTGAAAGCTGCGGAACCCGCCAAAGTTACCAAACGCCCCGTCACCCGCCCGCGCGTCGCGCCGGCCAAAGCCGGTCCGCCGCTTGCCCCTCCCGCCAACGCGCATGCCGAAGTGCAGCGCTGGATGCGTTCGATGACGCTGCGCGAGCAAGTGGCCCAGCTCGTCATCATCCCTTGCTTTGGAGAGGCGCACAGCTCCCAATCGCTTGACTTCCGCCGCTACGTGCAACTCGTGCAAGACGTCGGCGTGGGCGGCATGATCGTCGTGAACCGCGTCGTCAATGGCCAGGTGCGGCCGGCGGAGCCGCACGCCATGGCGGCCTTCCTCAATCGCATGCAGAAGGTGGCCAAGGTGCCGCTGATTGTGGGTAGCGACTTCGAGCGCGGCGCCAGTATGCGCGTCGCCAACACCACGAAGTTCCCGCATGCGATGGCCTATGGCGCCGCCAACGACCTGAAGGCGACCCGCATGGAAGGCTACGCCACGGCTCGCGAAGCGCGCGCCATCGGCGTGCACTGGGTCTTTGCCCCGTCGGCCGACGTCAACAACAACCCCGACAACCCGATCATCAATACTCGCTCCTTCGGCGAGCGGCCGGAAGAAGTCGCCGCGCATGTGAAGGCCTTCATTGAAGGCGCGCACTCCGATGCGCACGCGCCGGTGCTGGTCACCGTGAAGCATTTCCCCGGCCACGGCGATACGGCCACCGACACGCACATGACCATGGCTACGGTGACGGCGGATCGCGCTCGTCTGGACACGCTCGAGCTAGTTCCCTTCAAAGCTGCGATCCAAGCCGGCGTCGACTCGGTGATGACGTCGCACTTGAGCGTCCCGGCCCTCGAGCCGGCTGAGATCCCGGCCACTGTCTCCAAAAACGTCCTCACCGATCTGCTGCGCCAGGAACTGGGCTTCAAGGGTCTGGTGGTGACCGATGCGATGGACATGCAGGCGCTCTCCAAGCAATTCACTCCCGGTGAAGCCGGTGTCCGCGCGCTCGAAGCCGGGGCCGACGTGCTGCTGATGTCGCCGCGCCCGGAGCAGGCCATCCAGGGAGTGCTGCAGGCGATCCAGAGCGGCCGTCTCTCCGAAGAGCGCGTGCGGGAAAGCGTCGCCAAGGTCCTGGCGGCCAAAGTCCGCCTGGGGCTGCACAAGCAGCGTCTGGTGGAGGTGGAACTGGTGAGTGAGCAGGTGGATTCGCCGGCGTTCGCGGAGAGCGCGCAGCACGTGGCGGATCGCGCCGTGACGCTGCTGCGCAATCCCGCCGGCCTGGTGCCCCTGCGCGACCCCTCGCAGTCCTGTGTGCTCGCTCTGGCTGAAGGCCGCTATTCGGTGCAAGGCCGCCGTTTCGTCGAAGAGGCGCAAACGCGCGCGCCCGGCATCAAGGCGCAGTGGCTGGACTCAGGCCTGCCCAGGGCCGATCTCGCTGAACTGGCCAACGACCTGACGCGCAGTTGCAGCGCGATTGTTCTGGGGGTGTTCGTCAACACGGCTGCGTTCCGTGGCAACGTCGGGCTGGCCGGCAATTATCCGGATTTCGTCGACACATTGAGCAAGAGTTCGGTGCCGCTGGTGCTGGTCGCGCTCGGCAGCCCGTACTTCGTGAAGGCTTATCCGAACACGGCGGCGACGCTGGCGACCTGCAGCGGCGCGCCGACGGCGGAATTGGCCGCGATCCGGGCCCTGTGGGGTGAGATTGACATCTCCGGCCGCCTGCCCGTGTCGATCCCCGGCTTCGCCGCGGTCGGCGACGGTTTGAGCCTTTCGCGCCGCAAAGGCGCGGTCATCTACGGTCAAGGTCAACAGGAGTAGTCATGCAAATTAGGTGGTTGGGCCACAGCGCCCTCTCTCTGCAGGTCGCCTCAGACGAAACGGTGTTGATCGATCCGTTCCACGAAGGCAACCCCAGCTTTCCGGCCGGCTACAAGATTGAGCGCTGCGACGCGATTCTGTTGTCGCATGGGCATGGCGACCACCTCGGCGCGACCGTGGAACTGTCCCAGCGCTTCCAGGCGCCGGTAGTGGGCATTTATGACATGACCACGTGGCTCGAGGGGCAGGGAGTGGCGAAGACCGTGGGGATGAACAAGGGCGGCACGGTGGACCTGGGCTTTCTGCGCGCGACGATGACGCATGCCCAGCATTCCTCGTCGGGCCCCGGCAATGTCTATCTGGGGGAGGCGGCGGGGTTCGTGATCGAGGCCGACGGCAAGAAGTTCTATTTCGCTGGGGACACTTGCGTGTTCAGCGATATGCGGCTGATCGCGGAGATTCACGGGCCGATCGACGTGGCGGCGTTACCGATTGGCGATCACTTCACCATGGGAACGAAAGAGGCGAGCTATGCTTGCCGTTTTGTGCGCCCGAAGACGGTGTTACCGCTGCATTGGGGAACTTGGGGACCGCTGGTGGGGAGACCCGCTGAACTGGCTCAACTGATCGCTGACCTGCCGGGCACACAGGTAGCGATGCTCTCACCGGGCGAGAGCCTGACGGTCTAATTCGACATTTTCCGAGAAGGGGAGCCAGCGACGGGCGTCGAGAACGGCTCCCCGGATTTTGTCAATGCCTTAGTAGCGGCCGCGCGGGGGACGATCGCCCCGTTCCGCCATCGGACGCGCTTCGTTGACGACGATCGCGCGACCCATCACCTGGCGACCATTCACACCCTGAATGGCTTGGTTACCTGAGTCATCCGGCACTTCCGCAAAACCGAAACCGCGCGACTGGCCGGTTTGGCGGTCCCGCATCACCTGAATTGAATCCGGTGTCACTCCAACACTCTGGAACAGATCCGTCAGATCCTCTTCAGACGCCTTGAATGGGAGATTCCCAAGAAACAAACGCATAACAAACGAACTTCCTCACTGCCCCGTGGGGCGTACTTAACTGACAGCCGACCTAAGTCCTTAGCCCTTGGTACGAAACTGTCACCCAGACAGTATGACATAGGACTTTCGCCGTGTTTGACCCCCCTCCGGGGCTTCTTTTGTTGGGCTTCCCGCCGGCGCGGCATTGTGATCAAATACTAAGCACCGTGAAACCACGAGCGTTTCTGCTTCCACTTCTCGCCGCTGTCTCTGCCGCGGCTGCTGATTTACCGGAAGCTCGCGAGTTCTTTGAGAATCGCGTGCGTCCGGTGTTCGTGAAAAACTGTTTACCTTGTCATTCGGAGACCCGCATGGGCGGGCTCGATATGTCTTCGCGCGAAGGCCTCATCAAAGGCGGGCAGATTGGCACGTCGTTGATTCCGGGTAAGCCGGATGAAAGCGTCCTTATCCAAGCCGTCACGCATCAGCATGAACGCTTGCGCATGCCGGCGGGACAGCCGCGCTTATCGGACGGGCAGATTGCGGATTTGCGTTCGTGGGTGAAGGACGGGGCTTACTGGCCGGAGTCGAAAGCGGCGATTGCGGCGAAGGGCAAGAAGTATGTGATTACGCCGGAGCAGCGCAACTTCTGGTCGCTGGTGCCGGTGAAGAAGCCGGCCATTCCGACGGTGAAGAATGCGGCTTGGGCGAAGAGCGATCTCGATCGTTTGTTGCTGGCGCGAATGGAAGAGAAGAACGTGGTGCCGGCGCCGGCGGCGGATCGCCGGACGTTGTTGCGCCGCGCGTATTACGATCTGGTGGGCTTGCCGCCGACGGCGGCGCAGATCGAGGCGTTTGTGGCGGACCAGTCGCCGAATGCTTTTGCGAAAGTGGTGGACCAGTTGCTCGCGTCGCCGCAGTATGGCGAACGCTGGGGACGCTATTGGTTGGACCTGGCGCGTTATTCCGATGACAAGCTCGAAGCCGAAGTGGATGCGCCTTATGCGAATGCGTTCCGCTATCGCGACTGGGTGATCAACGCGCTGAATCAGGACATGCCCTACGACCAGTTCTTGAAGGCGCAGATTGCCGGCGACTTGATGGGCGACAAACAGAAGTACGCGGCAGGGCTGGGGATGTTCGGATTGCGCCCGCATACGCAGGACGATCGCGTGGATGTGACGGGGCGGGTGTTCCTCGGCCTGACCACCGGCTGCGCGCAGTGCCACGACCACAAGTTCGACCCGATCCCGACGACGGATTACTATGCGCTGCTCGGCATCTTCGAGAGCACGCAGGACGGCGAGTTTCCGCTGGCCGATGAGGCAACGGTGAAGAACTGGAAGGCGCAGAAGAAGCTGGTGGATCAGCAGAAGCTGGCGATTCGGGATTTTCTGCATGAGCAGGCGACCAGCATCGCGCGGATGTTCGCGCTGCAGACGGCCCGCTACGTGACCGCGGCGCGGGCGGTGATCAAGGACAAGCAGGACCGGAAGACGATTGCCGCGCGGGAGAAGCTCGATGGCGAGACGTTCGACCGTTGGATCGCGTATCTCGCGAACCCGAGTAAAGACCACCCGTACTTGAAGGACTGGAATACGGACCACTTCAACGCCCAGGCGTTCCAGGAGCGCGTACTCGCGGTGCTGAAGGAACGGCAGGCGGTGGACGACGAGAACAAGCTGCGCGAAGGACTGAAGAAGCGGAAGGGCGGCGCGGCGGAAGATCCGACGGCGCTGAAGGCGGAGAGCTTCTACCTGTGGCGCGATCTGTTCTTCAGCGATTTCTACGGCAAGGAGTTCAAGCAGGAAGACGACGGGCTGCTTTACTACGGGCCGAACCGCGGTTATTACGAATCGGATGGCACGGTGGAGCGCTTCTTCCAGGGCGAGTACAAGGACCACCTGGCGCGGATGCGGGCGGAGTTGAAGACGCTGGAAGCGAAGCTGCCGCCGCAGTATTCGTACTATCACACGATCGAAGACGCGAAGGCGATGAAGCTCGAGCGGGTGCGCATTGGCGGGAGCGCGGCGAGCCTGGGCGAAGAAGTGCCGCATCGCTTTTTGACGGTGCTCTCGGACGGCAAACCGTTTACGCAGGGCGCAGGCCGGCTGGAACTGGCCGAGGCGATTGCGAGCCCGACGAATCCGCTGACGGCGCGCGTGGCGGTGAACCGGATGTGGCACAACCACTTCGGGTCGGGCATTGTGCGCACGCCTTCGGACTTCGGGTTTATGGGCGATCGCCCGAGCCATCCGGAAGTGCTCGATTACTTGGCGGCGCGGCTGGTGGAGAGCGGCTGGAGCATGAAGACGATTCATCGCGAGATCATGCTGTCGTCGGTGTATCAGTTGAGCTCGACGAAGGTGACGGCGAATCTCGACATCGACCCGGATAACCGGCTGATGTGGCGGGCGAACATTCGGCGCCTGGATGCCGAAGCGCTGCGCGATTCGCTGCTGGCGGTGACGGGCGAGTTGAATCTGGCGGTGGGCGGACCACCCGTGAAGATCAGCGACCCGGCCAACAAGCGGCGGAGCGTGTACGGTTGGGTGAGCCGGCGCAAGACGGACAATACGATGTCGCTGTTCGACTTCCCGAACCCGAACATCACGAGTGATAAGCGGAGCGTGACGATTACGCCGCCGCAGCAGTTGTTCCTGCTGAATGGCGAGTTCGCCATGGACCGGGCGGCGAAGCTCGCGGCGACCAAGGACGTGAAGCAGCTCTACCGCGCTGTTTTCGGGCGGCTGCCGTCAGAGAGCGAAGTGAAGCTCGCCAACCAGTTTTTGGCGAACGGCAACTGGCCGCAATACGCGCAAGCGCTGTTGAACACCAACGAGTTCGTGCTGATCAACTAAGAGGACCTGAAGATGAAGATGACTCGCCGCGAAGCTCTGAATACGATTGGCGCCGGCTTTGGCATGTTGGGCGCGGCGCAAGCCGCGAGCACGCAGCCGCATTTTGCCCCCAAGGCGAAGCACGTGATTTACCTGTTTCTGAACGGCGGTCCGTCGCAGGTGGATACGTTCGACCCGAAGCCGCTGCTGACGAAGTACGACGGGCAATCGATTCCGGAGGAGTTCCAGAAGGACGCGCTGAAGGACAAGCGCAATGCGCGGCTGCTGGGCTCGCCGTTCGGCTTCAAACAATACGGGCAGAGTGGGCTGCCGGTGAGCGATCTGTTCCCGAAGCTTGGCTCCTGTATCGATGACGTGTGCGTGATCCGTTCCATGCATACGGACCTGCCTTCGCACCCGCAGGCGATCACGCAGATGAACTCGGGCCGGTTGATTGCCGGCTTCCCGTCGATGGGCTCGTGGATTACTTACGGCCTGGGGACGGAGAACCAGAATCTGCCGGGCTTTGTGGCGCTGTGCGCGGGGATTCCGCAGGTGGGCCCGGACTTGTGGAGCAACGGCTTTCTGCCGGCCAATTATCAGGGGACGTATGTGCCGCTGGCAGAAACCGACCCGGAGAAGATGATCCAGAACCTGACCAACCACCGGTTGGGACGGCCGGAGCAGCGGCGGCAGTTGGACCTGGTGAAGGCGCTGAACGAACTCGACCTCGAGCGGCGCGGGCACGACAGCAATCTCGAAGGCCGCATTGCGGCGATGGAGACGGCGTACTCGATGCAGGTGGAGGCGCTGGACGCCTTTGACGTGCGCAAGGAGACGGCGGCGGTGCGGGAGCGCTACGGCATTCCGGACCACGTGGTGGAGAGCAATTCGAAGAAGCGGTCCTTTACGCGGGATGGGGACTTTGCGCGCGGCTGCCTGGTGGCGCGGCGGTTGATTGAGCGGGGCGTGCGGGTGGTGCAGGTGTACTTTGGGGAGGACATTCCGTGGGATAGCCACCACGACATTCTGGTCCACCGGGATCTGGCGCGGCAGGCGGATCAGCCGATTGCGGCGTTGCTGACGGATCTGAAGCAGTCCGGGTTGTTGAAGGACACGATCGTGGTGATTGGCGGAGAGTTCGGGCGGACGCCGTCGGTGGAGACGTCGGGCCGGATCAATGTGCAGAATGGCCGGGATCACAATTCGGCGGGCTTTACGTACCTGGTGGCGGGCGGCGGGTTCAAGGGCGGGATGGCGTACGGGGCGACGGATGAGTTCGGGTTTGCGGCGGTGGAGAACAAGGTCCATCTGCATGACCTGCACGCGACGATTCTGCACCAATTGGGGCTGGATCATAAGCGGCTGACGTATCGGTATAGCGGCCGCGATTTCCGGCTGACGGACGTGGCGGGGAATGTGGTGACGGGGGTGTTGGCTTAGCGGCTCACGTGGGGGCTGGTTACGGCTGGTTTCGGCTGGTTCAGTACCCCCGGACTACCGTCCGGGGCTGGGGTGCGCGTTGGTTGCTTACGGCTAGTTTTGTACCCGCGGACTACCGTCCGGGGCTGGGGTGCGCGTTGGTTGCTTACGGCTGGTTTCGTACCCCCGGACTACCGTCCGGGGGTTAGGCGTCCTGGTGGTCGGCGAAGAAGTCGACGATGGCGAGCTTCTTCTTTTCCGAGATCTCGTTGGTGAGGCGGTCCATTTCGGGGCGGGGCATGGGCTTGAAGGCTTTGGCGATGGCGATGTTCTGTTCGATGTGCTCCATCTTCGGCATGCCGCAGACGGCGGAGGCGACGGGGAGGGACATCGAATAGCGGACGAGATTCTCGATGGAGGTTTCGCCGAGGAGCTTCTCCTGGGCGAAGACTTTCATGGCGGTGACGCCCATCTTCTTCTTCAGGGCCACGGGAAGGGCGATCTGCTCGAAGCTGCGGGGCATGCCATCGACCATGCCGAGCCGGCCGGCGTTCAAGGCCATCTGGGTGGAGTTGAAGTCGTGGCGTTCGAGGGCGGTCTTTAAGACTTCGGGGTTGGTGTGGCAGGTGATGCCGATGTTCCGGGCGACTTTCTGATCGCGGAGCTTATAGAGGACCTTCA
>CBDDIZ010000035.1:0-286106 GCA_965229305.1 Bryobacteraceae bacterium
TGTGAATGGCCCACACCCCAGGCCCCGGTCCCGATCGACCGAAAATAGATAGAAAAGCGAGTAGAATCAACAACTCCCGGGTTCGTTTCGTCAATTTACCCGGAGCGACGGCGTATACTGTTCACTGATGGATACGTCGGTACTCGATTCGGTCGAGCACTATATGCCCCTCACCTTCAATCCCGGCCAATACCGCGAGGAACGTCGCGGTGGTGAGATTCTGCACAGCCTTGTGCAAGCCGGACTCGTCGCCTACCTCTGGAACCGCCGTCAGCGCTGGGACATCCGCGTCCTCCCTGAGGTCGCCCTCGCCGAAGGCCGCCTTCCTGTCCCCGACCTCGCCGTCGCCAAACGCGGCGACACCCTCGACCAGGCTCCCTACCTCTGCATCGAGATCACGTCCCCCGGCGACGACCCCACCGACCTTGACCGCCGCGTCCAGGAATACCTCGACCACGGCGCCTCCTTCGTCTGGGTCATCGAACCCTTTGTCCGCATCGCCTGGATTTACTCTGCTGACGCCGTCGTCCAGGTGCCCGATGGTTGGCTCCGTGCCGAAGACATCGAGGTCCCCTTAGCCGAGATTTTCGAATGACCCTTCTTCCCGATTCAGCGACGGCGCTGGCCGCCGCCTTGGCCCAAGCTGCGCAGGACCGCCAAACCATCGAAACCGGTGGCGCCTTCTCCAAAACTCGCGCCGGCGGTCCGCGCGGCCACGCCCAACTCACCCTCTCCACCGCCAAGCTGAATCGCGTCCTGAACTACGAGCCGCGCGACCTCACCCTCAGTGTCGAGGCCGGCATGCCCTTCGCCGAACTCTCCGCCCTCCTCGCGAAGAACGGCCAGATGATCCCGCTCGATCCGCCCTTCGCCAGCCGCGCCACCATCGGCGGCGTCGTCGCCGCCAATAGCTCCGGCCCCCGCCGCCGCTGGTTCGGCACCGCCCGCGACCTCGTCATCGGGATGCAGTACGCCACCATGGAAGGCAAGCTCATCCAGTCCGGCGGCATGGTCGTCAAAAACGTCGCGGGCCCTCGATACCGGCAAACTCCACATCGGCGCGCTGGGCACCCTGGGCGTCATCACCGTTCTCAACTTCAAGCTCTTGCCGCTGCCGGTCGGCACTCGGACCTTCGCGCGCTCCTTCGCCACCGCCGCCGAAGCTGTCACCCGAGCGCGACCGCATCCTCAAAAGCACACTCCAGCCCCTGGCGCTCGATCTGCTCAATCCCGCCGCCGCCCAGGCTCTCGGTCTCCAAGGCTTCACCCTCTTGCTCGAAGCCGGCGGACAGCCCGCCGTCCTCGATCGCTACGCCCGCGAACTCCCCGGCTTCTCGGTCATCGACGGCGACCTCTGGCCTCGCCTCACCGGCTACACCGAAACCTTCCTCGCCGCTCATCCCGCCGGCTGCGTCGTCCGCGTCTCGAGCAAACTCACCGAAGCCGCTGCCGTGCTCGGCGCCTTCACCGGACCCGTCATCCTCCGCGCCGGCAACGGCGTCGCCTACGCCTACTGCGACACCGTGCCCGCCCAGCTACCCGCGCTCAAGTGCGTCGTCGAGTACGCCCCCGAACCGCGCCCCACCCTCGACCTCTGGCCCAACCCGGCCCCCCGACTTTGAACTCATGCGCCGCGTCAAGGACATGATGGACCCCCATCGCCTCCTCAATCCCGGCCGGCTCTACGGAAGACTCTAGCTCATGGCCACTGAAACCACCGCCCAGTATGTGAAGCCCGGCCGGCATCCCGACGCCCCCGCGCAAAAAGATCTCGACCGCTGCGTTCACTGTGGCCTGTGCCTCAACGCCTGCCCCACCTATCGTGAACTCGGTGTCGAAATGGACTCGCCCCGCGGCCGCATCTACCAGATGGTCCAGGTCGCCACCGGACAGGTGCCCATCAACCCCACCTATACCGAGCACATGGACCTCTGCCTCGGCTGCCGCGCTTGCGAAACCGCCTGCCCCTCCGGCGTCGAATACGGCAAGCTCATCGAAGCCGCCCGCACCGAGCTCAACGCAGTCCGGCCCAAGGCTTCCTGCGCCGCCTCACCGAGGGCTTCGTCTTCCGTCACCTGCTCTCCTCGCGTTTCCTGCTTTCTATCGTCGGTCTGAAGCTCTGGATTTACCAGCGCACGGGCCTGCAGTCGCTCGTGCGCGCCACCGGCATCCTCAAACTGCTGGGCCTCGCCGAAATCGAGCAACTCACGCCCACCGCCGAACGCCCCACCTTCTTCAGCAAAATCGGCCAGGTCTTCCCGGCCGAAGGCACCAAACGTAAAAAGGTCGCTCTGCTCGCCGGCTGCATGCAGAATGTCTTCTTCGCCCGCTTGAATGACGCCACCATTCGCGTGCTGCAGAAGAACGGCTGCGAAGTGCACGTCCCCGCCGAGCAGACTTGTTGCGGCGCGCTCCACGCCCATTCTGGCTTCCGCGACGAAGCCCGCGCCCTCGCCAAACAGAATGTCGAAGCCTTAGTCGATGGCGGCTTCGATGCCATCATCTCGAACACCGGCGGCTGCGGCGCCACGCTGAAGGAATACCATCACCTCCTCGAGCACGATGCCCGTGCCGAAAAGTTTGTGAGCCTCATGCGCGACATCAACGAGTTCCTCGCCAGCCTCGAACTCAACCCGAACATGAAGCCGATCAACGCCGTGGTCACCTATCAGGACTCCTGCCACTTGGCCCACGGCCAGAAGGTCACCAAGGCTCCCCGTCAGCTCATCTCCAAAGTTCCCGGCATCAATTTCGTCGAAATGCCGAACGCCTCGATCTGCTGCGGCAGCGCCGGCATCTACAACGTCGTCCAGAACGAGCTCGCCATGGAGATTCTCGAAGCCAAGATGGGCAACGTCAATCTCACCAAGGCCGATCGCATCATCTCCTCGAACCCCGGCTGCATGCTGCAGCTCCGGGCCGGCGAAAAGCTCCACGGCCACAACCGACCTGTGCAGCACGTGGTCGAACTGCTCGACGAAGCCTACCGCTAGAACTTCTCGCGGCTCTCGAGATTGGCTTCCACCTCGCCGCGCGTCCGCCACGCCGTGCGCATCTTCTTCGCGCTCACCAGCGGCAGTTGATCGTCGCTGTGCGTCGTCCCCGGCTGCGACGAGTTGCCGTAACTCGTGATCACCTGCGCCCGAATCGGGCTGCCGAACTCGACGATGCAGACAAACGTGTCGCCCACGCTCGCCTCGCGCTTCGGCGCCGGATACTGCAGCACTCGGAACGCGCCCAGCCCGCCGGAAGCGCCGTTCCCCGGCAGGTTTACCTTGCCGCGCACCAGCCGCCGGTGCTCGCCATAGGCTGCTTCGAGCGCCCCGTAGCTGGTGATCGTCTCGAGCGCCGCTTCGTCCAGCATTTTGGCGGCCGCCGCCGGATCCTTTAAGCCGCGCGGTGTCGTCAGCGGTTCGGCCGCTTTCTGCGGCACGGCAAAGCCGCTCTTGTTGGTGAAGGCCGCTCCGCCGAAGCGCTTGGCCCAGTTCTCAAACAGCAGCGCGCCGCGGCTGCCGCTATCGGCGTTGCGATCCCAGGCCGCCAGCACGGCGGCGGCTTGCTTCGCCCGGTCCGTACCGTGCGCGCGCACCGCCGTCAGCAGATCATCGAGCACGTGGTCGGCAAACTCGAGCCGCGTGGAATACTTGCGCGCCACCACCTCTTCGAACGAGAGCTTGTCCTGGGCGCTCAACATGCGCAGCGAACTCGACGTGCGGAAGGTAAAGTCGCGGCCAGCCGTGTAAGGCGCGAACTTGGTCGCGTCGAGCGGCGGCAGCGTCGACGTCCACGGTGGGTCATTCGTGTTCTGCACCCAACCCGCTGGCGGATCGATCGTCTTCGGCAACTCCCTCGTAGCTATGAATGCCCGTCCATAGCGTCGATGACGTATCGCCCGGCACCACGCCGGCCCAGTAAGCCAAATCTCCTGAGGCACGCTTCGGCAGCGTCCCATTGAACAGATACATCACGTGCCCGTCGCGATCGCCATAGGTGATGTTGAACGTCGGCACCTGCAGGCGCCGTACCTGCGCCTGATACTCGGCAAAGTTCTTCGCGATGGCCATCTTCCAGTACTGTTCAAGCAGGAACGGACGGTCGAGCGCGCCGGTCTTCTGCGCCATCACCAGGCCGTTCTTGTCCCACACCACCGGACCATGTACGGTGCTGCGAATGGTGAGCGTCTCGTCTGGCGCGCCCTTCACTTTGATGGTCTTCGTCTCGACGGTGAACGGCTTCACCGCGCCGTCGAACACGTAGCCGTTCTCGCGCAGCGTCAGTTTGTAGAGGTCGCTCGCGTCGATGCTGTTCACCGTTTGCGTGAAGGCGAGGTAGTCGCTAAACACGAAGCGCAGCACCGGAAAGCCGATCTGGCTGGCGCCGTAGAGGTTCATGCCCGGCCCGTTCAGATGCGCTTCGTAGTAGGTGTACCAATCCTGCCAGGGTAGATGCGGGGTTCATCAGCACGATGGTCTTGCCGCTGGTGGAGTGCTTAGGCGCGATGGCCCAGGCGTTCGAGCCGATGTTGCCCGGCGCGATCGTGCGGCCGCTGGCCGCCAATGCCACGCGCTGTGCCGAACTGAGGTAACTGAAGTGGACGATGCGATGGACGTGGATCATCGAGTCCGCGCCGGTGATCGGCAGCACCGGCTTCATCTCGGCCGCGATCTGCTCCGGATGGCGCTTGGCAAACTCGTTCATGCCCTCGGCGAAGGCGTCCAGATAGCTGCGAAATTCAGGCGTCTGCTGCTGATACCAGGCGCGGCCGCGCTCGGGCACGCCGTTGGTCAGTACCCAGCGATCGAGCTCGAGCCCCTTCGGCCCCCAGTACTCGGCGCCACGTCCACGGCTCTCGCCATACAGCTTCAGGATGAGGTTCGCGTGGCTTTGCATCTGCGCGTAGCCATAGCCGTAGAACATACCGGCCGCGTTTTTAGCGTAGATGTGCGGCACGCCGTAACGGTCCCAGAGGATCTCCACCCCGCGCTCGGCGGCGTTCATGCTGCCCGTGATCAGCAGCAGCCAAACCAACGTTCTTGCCATGTGCATCCCTTCTCCCACTGCGGCGGCGAACGGGGCCAACTGTCCCAGATTGTAGCGCGATCGTCCGATCGCGGTTACTCTGGAACTTGGCCTATTCATTAGTGATTTTTGATCTCGACGGCACGCTGATCGATTCGCAAGCCGACCTCGCCTCTTCCGTCAACGCCACGCGCCGCTTCATGGGCATGGATCCGCTCGACCGCGCTACCGTCGCCTCCTACGTCGGTCACGGCGCTCCCGTGCTGATCCGCCGCACGCTGGGCCCCGAAGCCAGCGAGCAGGACGTCGCCCGCGCCCTCGATTACTTCATCCGCTACTATCACGAGCACTGCCTTGACGAGACGCGCCTTTACCCCGGCACCCAGCAGATGCTCGACGACCTTCAGCAAGCCGACCGCCGCTTGGCCATCCTCACCAACAAGCCCGTACGCATCAGCCACCGCATCGTCGAAGGCCTGGGCTTAAAGAATCACTTCTTCGAAGTCTTCGGCGGCAACAGTTTTGAGCAGAAGAAGCCGCACCCGATCGGCATCGACAAGCTGCGGGAAGTCACGGGCCTCGCGCCGGAGTTGACGCTCATGGTGGGCGATAGCGGCGTCGACGTCGAGACCGCACGCAATGCGAAAGTCGCCTCCTGCGGCGTCACCTTCGGCTTCAGCCCCGAGACTCTCCGCGCGGCCTCACCGGACTACCTGATCGACCACATGCCCGCTCTCACACCGATCGTGCTGTCATAGACTATTCGGGAATGAATCCGATCTTCAAGAAGCTGAACTTTAAGGACCAGTCGGCCATCGTCGTCATCGATGCCCCGCCGTCCTTTCAGCCGGCCATCGAAGAGATGCGGGAATCGGTCGCGGTGCGCGACAAACTCGCCAACGCCAAGGATGCCGTCTTCGCTTTGGCCTTCGCCACGCGGAAAAGCCAGGTCGATCGGTTCGCCGACCAGATCGCCAAATCGGCCAGTGCCGATCCGGTCGTCTGGGTCGCCTATCCCAAGGGCACCTCGAAGAACTACCAGTGCGAGTTCAACCGCGACAACGGCTGGGACCGGATGGGGGCGCATGGTTTCGAGCCCGTGCGGATGGTCGCGATCGACGACGATTGGTCCGCCCTGCGCTTCCGGCGCGTCGCGAACATCAAAACCATGACGCGCCGCACCACCATCTCCCAAGCCGGCGCCGACAAAGCGCGAAAAGGCCCGAAGTCCTCCTAGCAGTGCGTCTGCCAAAGCCGATACAATCCGCTTGATGCGATTTCTTCCTTTCCTGCTGTTGGCTTCGTTGGCTTTGGCGCAGCGTTCCGGTCCGGTGCGGCCTGTCCCGCCGCCGGGCGTCGAGGTGCCGGCTGCCGATCGGAAGGATCTCGAAGGCGGCTTGAAGCGGCTGGCCGAGGCCATGGCGCCGTTCAAGAATCATCCGGATTACGCCGACATCGCGATCTTCCACGAAGCGGTGCGCTATGCCGCTCACCTACGGCGAATTCTTCAAGACCGAAGAGATCTTCAAAGCCAAGGAACTGCTGAAGCAAGGACTGACGCGGGCCGAAGAACTCGCGGCCGGCCGGCCCTCCTGGAACACGGCGACCGGACTGGTGCTGCGCGGCTACATCTCGAAGATCGACCACAGCGTGCAGCCATACTCGATCATCGTGCCGCCCGGGTTTGCCAAGGATCCGGCGCGTGCGCGGCGGCTGGACTTCTGGGCGCATGGCCGTGGCGAGATGCTGAGCGAAGTGAACTTTCTTTGGGACCGTCAGCGCCAGCCCGGCGAGTGGGTTCCCAAGGACGCCCTATCTCGTCCACCTCTATGGCCGCTTCTGCAACGCGAACAAATTTGCCGGCGAAGTCGATCTCTCCGAGGTGCTGGCCGACATGAAGAAGAAATACGCGATCGACGAAGACCGCGTGCTGATTCGCGGCTTCTCGATGGGCGGGGGCATCCACCTGGCAGTTCGCCACGCATTATGCGTGGAAGTTCGCGGCCGCGGCGCCGGGCGCGGGCTTTGCCGAAACGCCCGAGTTCCTGAAGATGAAGTCCGACGAACTGGTGCAAACGCCGGACTGGCAGAAGAAGCTCTGGCGCCTCTACAACGCCACCGACTACGGCCGCCAATCTGTATAACGTGCCCGTGGTGGCCTACTCCGGCGAAGATGACGGCCAGAAGCAAGCCGCCGACATCATGGCCAAAGCGCTCGACGCCGAAGGCATGCAGATGACGCACGTGATTGGCCCCAAGACCGGCCATCGCTATCATCCCGATTCGAAGCCCATCATCGACGCGAAGCTCGATGCGCTGGCGGCGCGGGGCCGTGATTTGTACGCCCGCAAAGTGAAGTTCGTCACCTATACGCTGCGCTACAACCGCATGAAGTGGATTGTGGTGGATGGGCTGGAGCAGCATTGGGAACGGGGCCGCGTGGAAGCGGAATACTCGGCGAACGGCTTCGACGTGAAGACCTCCGGAGTGACGGCGTTGCGTTTGGACTTTGGCCCCGGCGGCTATCCGCTCGATGCGGCCGCCAAGCCGATCATCCGTCTGGACGGCCAGACGCTGACCGGGCCGGCGCCGTTCACCGACCGTTCCTACACGGCGAGCTTCGTGAAGCAGGCCGGCCGCTGGAGCGTGGGCACGCCGCAAGGGCTGCACAAACGCCACGGGCTGCAGGGGCCGATCGACGACGCTTTCTTCAACTCGTTCCTGATGGTGAAGCCGACCGGCAACGCGCTCGACACCGCGATTGAGCCGTGGGTGAAAGCCGAAAGCGAACGCGCGCTGCGCGAGTGGCGCAAGGTGTTTCGCGGCGACGCGCCGGTGAAGGACGATGCGCAGGTGACCGACGCCGACATCGCGGCCAACCACCTGGTGCTGTGGGGTGACCCCGGCTCAAACGCCATTCTGGCGCGCATCGCGCCGCAGTTGCCCGTGAAGTGGACCGCCGCCGGCGTGATGGTGGGCGCGAAGACCTATGCGCCGGGCCACGTGCCGCTGCTGATCTATCCGAATCCGCTGAACCCCGCCAAGTACGTGGTGCTCAACAGCGGCTTTACCTTCCGCGAGTTCGAGGCGCTGAACAATGCGCGCCAAGTGCCGAAGCTGCCGGATTGGGCGATCGTCGACACGTCGACGCCGCCCGATGGTTACGCGCCCGGCAAGATTGCCGCCGCGGGTTTCTTTTCCGAAGACTGGAAGCTGAAGCCGTAAAAAAAGGGCGGGTCTTCCGCAAGGAAGGCCCGCCAGCAAATACAGTTTGCTCTATGGACAGTAGGCTTTTTGAGAGCAGACATGTGCGGATCTTCTCCGCTGTTTACCTCATCGGTCAGGGAGGGGTAGTTCTTTAGAACGACCTGACCTCATCGAAGCCTTCGGCCAGGGTGGGCCACTGCAGCTTGGCGGCCATCGCTTCAATCACTTCCGGCGGCACGATGCGCTGCCGGGCGGCGTTGCGGCGCTGGCAGACTTCGAGCGGGGTAGGGAAGCAGACGGCCTCCACGCGCGCGCCATGAGCCTGGGCGATCTTGATCCAGGCCTTGCGGTGAGCGCGCTGCAGGTTGGTGGCATCCAGAATTGTGGCCGGCATGCCGAGCTCAAGCCGGCGCCGCAGCAGGTAGCGCAGCGTGGCAAAGACGGTGCCGTGGATCTGCTGATTGGTGGCGTCGTCGGCGAGCAGTTCCCGCACGGCGTCCGAAGACAGGACCGTGATGCCCGCCGCGGCCGCCCAGGTGGATTTCCCGGACCCGGGCAGCCCGATCAGCACCAGCACGCGCATTAGTAGGCGTAGCGCTCCGCGGAAAGAATGCGCTGGGCGATCCGCTGGCGCAGGGCGATCGAGTTCACCGGTTCGTACTTGGTGAGGCGGCGGAGGAAGGCCAGGCTCGTGCGCAGGTTGTCGCCTTCGGCGCAAGCCGCCAGGACCGTTTTGCCGGTGGCCTCGATCGCCTGCAGGCGATCCCGCAGGAAGACCTGGGCCATGGCGGTAGAGGTCTCGCCGCGGCCCATGGCGGCCAGTTTGCGGGCCCGCAAGCAGACGCTCTCCATGGCGAAGGCCGACATGGCGATGTCGGCGATGCCGGCCATCACTTCCTGCTCGTCTTCGATCCTGGTGAGGAAGCGCTGGTAGGCGGCGCCGAGCGCGAGCAGGGCGGCCTTCTTGGCATTGGCGACCATGGCCATTTCGGCGGCCCACTCGTCGGTGGATTGCTCGAAGGAGGGGCCGGCCATCAGTTCGGACATCAACTGCTGCACGGCCTTCACCAGCAGCAACTGGCCGCGCTGAGCGCGCTTCAAGAGCGTGCCGGTGCCGAGCAGGCGGTTGATTTCGTTGGTGCCCTCCCAGATGCGGTTGATGCGCGAATCGCGGTAGTGCTTTTCGACGGCATATTCGGCGGAGAAGCCGTTGCCGCCGTGGATCTGCACGCCTTCGTCGACGACGTAATCGAGGGCTTCGGAGGCGAAGACTTTCACGAAGCTGCATTCGGCGGCGAACTCTTCGATGGCTTTCAGATAGGTGGGCCAGGCGTTCTCCTGCCGGGGCGTCCAGCCTTCGAGGTGGGCTTCGATGAGGCCGGCCATGCGGTAGCTGATGCTTTCGGTGGCGAAGGTGCGGATGGCCATCTCGGCGAGCTTCTGCTTCACCATGCCGAACTCGCCGATGGTTTTGCCGAAGGCCCGGCGGTCGTTGGCGTATTTCGCGCAGAGTCCGATGACGTACTTCGAAGCGCCGACGGCGAAGGGGCCGAGCTTGAGGCGGCCGAGGTTCAGGACATTGAAGGCGATGATGTGGCCGCGGCCGATTTCGCCGAGGACGTTTTCGACGGGGACAGGGACGTTGTCGAGAAAGATGGCGGTGGTGGAAGCGCCTTTGACACCCATCTTCTTCTCTTCCTGGCCCGGTTTGACGCCGGGATAGCTGCGCTCAACCAGGAAGGCGGTGAACTTGTCGCGGGCGCCATCGATTTTGGCGAAGACGGTGTAGATGTCGGCTTCGCCGCCGTTCGAGATCCACATCTTGGTGCCGTTCAGGATGTAGTGGGTGCCTTCGGCATTGAGGACGGCGGTGGTTTTGCCGGAGAGGGCGTCGGAGCCGGCTTCGGGTTCGGTGAGGGCGTAGGCGCCGATCAGTTCAGCTTTGGCGAGGCGGGTGAGGTACTTTTCGCGCTGGGCGGGCGTGCCGAACAGGAGCAGGGGCAGGGTGCCGATGCCGGCGTGAGCGCCATGCCAGTTGGCGTAGCTGCCGTCCTTGGCGAGGCCTTCGGCGACGATCATCGACGAGACCATGTCCATTTCCATGCCGCCGTACTCTTCGGGCACGGTGACGGCGGTGAGGCCGAGCTCGGCGGACTTGCGGAGGATGCGGACGGCGACGCCGGGCTCATGCCGGAGGATGGCCTCGAGGTGCGGCTCGACTTCCTGGCGGAAAAAATCGTCGGTGGTGCGGGCGACGGCGAGGTGGTCTTCGGTGAAGTCCTCGGGCGAGTACAGATGGTCGGGGGTGGCAGCGTCGAGCAGGAAAGCGCCGCCCTTGGTTTTGGGGACGGCAACGGAGATGGCAGCCATGAGGAGGGGTCCTTTCGTCGGGGAAGTCCACCTATGAAAATAGCGCGATTTGACAGGCTACCCCAGCCCTCCCTATACTTGGATTTTGGGGACAGCCTTGTCCTCATGGCCCTTTGCGGCCTGTCTGGCGTCCGGACCCCCGAAAAGGCAACCGAAAACCGGCGCGAAGGAAATTATCAAATGCCCAAAAGAACGTTTCAGCCCAACAATCGCCGCCGGGCCAAGGTGCACGGATTCCGCAAACGTATGGAAACCAAGGACGGACGGAATGTCCTGGCTCGCCGCCGGGCTCGTGGCCGCTGGAAGTTGACCGTCAGCGACGAGCGCAATGTGCGGTGGGCGGGCCAAGTCCGCTAGGACCAAACCGTGGTCCCAGATTCATGGGGCTTCCCAAAATCATGCCGCCTACTGCGGTCGGCTCATTTCAAACAAGTCTACGAAAAGGGTTTCCGGCACCAGTCGACCTACTTCGCCGCTTTTTGTCTGGCGGAGGAGGCGACGGGGCCGCGGGTGGGGTTTACGACTCCGCGCGCTTTGGGAAAAGCTGTTTTTCGGAATCGACTGCGGCGACGGATTCGCGAACAGATTCGCCTGCAGCTTCGGACTGTGCCACCGCAGTGGAGCATCGTCTTCAATCCCCGGCGGGCGGCCGACGCCGCCACGCCGCAGCAGCTACGGGACGAGATCGCTCGTCTGTTCGCCCGGTTAGCGCGTTTCTCCTCATCCTCCTCCGAGGCTACAAAGTCTTGATCAGCCCCTGGCTGCCCTCGGCTTGCCGCTTTCACCCCACCTGTTCCTGCTACATGCGGGAAGCAATCGTCGCTCACGGGGCCGCGCACGGCGTCTGGCTGGGCGTGCGCCGCCTGCTGAAGTGTCACCCGTGGAACAAAGGCGGAGTCGATTACGTCCCCCTCCACAGAACTGAGTTGCATGGCCGATAAAAAACCAGAGTTTTCGATGGAGCGCAATCTGCTCCTGTTTTTCGTCATCGCGGGCGGCATTCTCTACTTTTCGTCGTCACTGTTTCCCCCGGCCCCGCCGACCAAGTCCGTGGCTCAGAAGCGCGAAGCGGCGAATCCGAAGCCAGCGCAGAACGCTCCGGCGACGCCCGTGGCCGAGAATAAAGGCTCGGCCGGCGCTGCGCAACCCGCCAGCACCGTGGTGGGCGATAAAGAGCAGATCCTCGAAGTCGACACCGATCTCCACAAGGTTCGTTTTTCGACGCGCGGCGGCGTGGTGCTTTCCTGGCAGTTGAAGAAGTACAAGGACACCAACGGTAAGCCGCTGGACCTGGTGCAGCCCAACGGCGCGCCGGCCTATGGCTTTCCGATGAGCCTCGCCTTCACCGATAAGTTCCCCGGCGTGGACGCCAACAAGGTGATCTACGCGCATCGTTTCCCGTCGGAAGGCTTTCAGACGGTGGAGTTCGAGTATGCGGATGCGAACTTCCGGGCGAAGAAGAAGTTCGTCTTTCAGAAGTCCGACTATCGCGTGCAGGTGACCACCGAAGCGTACGTGGCCGGGCAGCCAGTGGCGCACAATCTGGTGTGGCGCGGGGGCTTTGGCGATGCGACGGTGAATGCGCCGTCGGGCTATGTGCACTCGATTCACATGACGGGTCCGGATGCGACGGCGGGCGAAGGAATGCTGGGCAGTCTGCGCGATCCGCGTGGGCAGCTCATCGTGCGGGACAGCAAAGCGGGCGCCAACGGCAAGGTGGTGGAGCGTGGGCAGTTTGCGTTTGCAGGCATCGAAGACTCTTACTTCGCGTCCGTGTTTTTCCCGAAGCGCATGGGGCAGGTGGTGGAACTGCGCACTTACTCGGATCCGGTGAAGCAGCTCGATGGCAACACGGAGCCGCATGCGGGCGTGTCGGTGGGCGGCAACGGACAGAACGACTTTACGTTGTTCGTGGGACCGAAAGACGTGGACATTCTGCGGGCGACCGATCCGCAACTGGAGCGGATCATCGACTGGGGCTCGTGGCTGGGCTGGCTGGCGAAGCCGTTGTTCTCGGGTCTGGTGATGGTCCACAACTGGGTGAAGGGCATTGCGCCGAATAACTCTTACGGCTGGGCGATCGTGATCGTGACGATCATGATCAACATGGCGTTGCTGCCGCTGAAGATCACGAGCTTGAAGTCGGCGAAGAAGATGCAGTCGATTCAGCCGGAGTTCCAGAAGATCAACAAGAAGTACGAAGGGCTGAGCATCAACGACCCGCGGGCGGCGCAGAAGAACGAAGAGATCATGGCGCTGTACAAGAAACACGGGGTGAATCCGGCGGGCGGCTGTTTGCCGCTGCTGATTCAGATGCCGTTTCTGTTCGCGTTTTTGACGGTGCTCAATGTCGCGATTCAGATGCGCGGTGCGCAGTTTTTGTGGGTGACGGACTTATCGCGGCCGGAGACGTTGCCCGTGCGTTTGCTGCCGTTGCTGATGGTGGGCACGCAGTTTCTGCTGCAGAAAATGACGCCGGCGAGTCCCGGCATGGATCCTGCGCAGGCGCGCATGATGATGTTCATGCCGTTGATGTTCCTGTTCTTCTTCTACAGCGCCTCAAGCGGCTTGGTACTATATTGGCTTGTTGGCAACTTAATTGCGATAGCGCAGCAATGGTTCTTTAATCGCTTCCTCTAGAGGTCCAATGTCCGAGAAAAAATACGCGAACGACACGGCACGGGAACAGATCCTGGCGTTTCTAGACCAGACCGTCGATAACATGGGCCTCGATCTCGATGCCGACTTCGCCGATCCTGATCTGAGCATTCAGTACTTCGAGAGTCCCGAGCTGGTGGTGGACTTTATCGGCGACGACGCCGAGATGTTGCTCGAGAACAAAGCCGAGTTACTGCTCGCGCTGGAGCATCTGACGATGGAAATGCTTCGGGTGCCGCCCGAAGACCATTCCCTGATCTGTTTCGACACGAACGACTATCGCCGTCTGCGCATTGAAGAACTGCGGATGAGCGCCGCCTCCGCCGCCGAGCGGGTGAAGAAGAGCGGACAGCCGTTTTTGTTTTCGCCGATGAATAGCCGCGAGCGCCGCATTCTGCACTTGGCGCTGCGCGATGAAGCGGATTTGCGCAGTGAAAGCGTCGGCACCGGTTCGATGCGTCAGGTGGTGGTGCTGCCGAAAGACGCGCCGTTGCCGCCGGCTCCGCCGGCGCCGGCTTACCGTCCGCCGCCGATTCGGGGCTTTGCCGCGACGGCGACGCCGGGTTGGAAGCCGGAGCCTCCGTCGGATGACCGGGGCGACCGCGGCCGTGGTGGCCGAGGCGGGCGCGATGGCGATCGCCGGGGCGGCGGTGGCGGTGGTTTCCGTGGCGGCCGCGGGGGCGGCGGCGGAGATCGTGGTGGACGGGGCGGCGGCGGTGGCCGCGGCGGTCCGCGCCGCTAGGCGCCGACGGTCACTAGCTCTTCACTCGACATTCGTTTTAATTGTCCGCAAGCCGCATAGATGTCTCTGCCCCGCGGCTTGCGCAGGAAACAAGGCACCTTCGCGCGCACGATGCTTTGAAACGATGCCACCCGCTCCGGCGTGGGGGTGCCGTACGGAATTCCGGGTCCCGGATTCAGCGCGATCAAATTCACCTTACAGTTCAGCTTGCCGATTAACTGCAGGACGCGCCGCGCGTCTTCGTCGGTGTCGTTCACGCCTTTGAGCAGCACGTACTCGAAGGTGAGGTGTTCGTCCTTTTTGAGCGGGAAACGGCGGCAGGCTTCCATCAGGTCGGCGAGATGATATTTGCGGGTGATCGGCATCAGTTGCCGGCGCTGGTCCTCGTAGCTCGCGTTGAGCGAGATGGCCAGGCGCGGACGGACGTCGGCCTTGCCGAGCTCTTCCATCTTGGGGATGATGCCGGAGGTGGAAAGCGTGATGCGCTTGGGGGCGATGCCGATGACGCCGGTGAGCAGTCGCGTGGCCTTGAGGACGTTGGGCAGGTTCAGGAGCGGCTCGCCCATGCCCATCAGCACCAGGTTCAAGCGGCGGTTGGTGGGCTCGAGGTTGTTGTGCGCCATCACCAGCAGCACCTGTCCGACGATTTCGCCGGCGGTGAGGCTGCGTTCGAGGCCCATGAGGGCGGTGAGGCAGAACTTGCAATCGACGGGGCAGCCGACCTGGGAGGAGATGCAGATGGTGTCGCGGTCTTCTTCCGGCATGAAGACGGTTTCGACGGTGCGGCCGTCGTCCATGTTGAGGAGGTAGCGGCGGGTGCCGTCGACGGAGTCGAAACGTTGGTTGACGGTGGGGAGGCCGAGAGGCAGGTCGTTTTTGAGACGCTCGCGAAGAGCGGCCGGGAGTGACGTAATGCGGTCGTAGTCGAGAATCCGATTCTCGTAGACGGCGGAGAATAACTGCCGTGCCCGATAGGCCGGTTCGGGCTGCAAGGCCGTTTCGAGTTCGGCCAACTCCATCCCGATGACTGTGGGCTTCATACCTTAGTGTCGCGCAGGGATCGCCAAACCAACAAGTGACCCATGAGGGCCGAGGTCACCAAGAGGGCGGGCAGCCAGATAAACGGGGCTTCGGCGACGAAGAGGTTAGGCGGGCTAAAGGCGCGGAAGGGCGTGGGCATCGAGAGGATGGCGACGGTGACGACGTTCAACAGCAGGGCGGCGCCGATGGCGTTCCAAAGGGTGATCAGGAGACGGCTGGCGACGCCGCGGGCGGCGAGCCAAGCGACAGGCAGGGCGGCCAGGCCGGTGAGGACGTCGAAGTTGCGGCCTTCCCAGGTCATCTGGACGGGAACGAGGCCTTCGCGATGGCCCCACCAGAGGAAGATTTCGACCAGGATGCGAAAGCTCTGGAAGCCGATCAGGAGCGGGAGGCCGGCCTTCTGCAGCGTGGTGCGTCCCCAGCCGGTGAAGGCGAGGGCAAAGGTGAGGATGAGGCCGGCGGCGAGGACGACGGCAATGCGGGGCGGGAAGGTGCCGAAGCGGAACCAGCCTTCGGCGGCGGCGCCGCCGGTGAGGGCGAGCCAGGCGAGCAGGCGGACGCCGGTGCGTCCGCCACCCAGCCAAGTCCAGAAGAGGGCCAGCCCGAACACCTGCGCCACGAAGAAGACGAGGAGTCCGGAACTGGCGTGAGGCATTAGAAGTTCACGATGGCGGCGAAGGAGTTCGCCTCGAGGCTGGCACCACCGACGAGGCCGCCGTCGATCTCGGGCTGAGCCATGAGGCCTTGGATGTTGTCGGGCTTCACGCTGCCGCCGTAGAGGATGCGCATGGCCTGAGCGGCGTCGCGGCCGTAGCGGCCTTCGCAATAGCCGCGGATGGCGCGATGGGCGTCGGCGGCGATTTCGGGGGTGGCGACTTTGCCGGTGCCGATGGCCCAGACGGGCTCATAGGCGATGACGATCTTGCTGAACTGGTCCGGTGTGAGGCCGGCGATGCCGCCATCGAACTGAGTCTTGAGGACGTCGTTGGTGCGGCCGGATTCGCGTTCGGCGAGCAGTTCGCCGACGCAGACGATGGGGGTGAGGCCGGCTTCGAGCGCCGCGACGGTGCGCTTGAGGACGGTTTCTTCGGTCTCACCAAAATACTGGCGGCGTTCGCTGTGGCCGATGATGACGTACTGGCAGCCCGCGGCTTTCAACATGGGGCCGGAGATTTCGCCGGTGAAGGCGCCTTCCTTGGCCCAGTAAAGGTTCTGGCCGCCGATGGCGACGTTCGAGCCGGTGGTGGCGGCCACGGCGGCGGCGAGGTCGATAAAGGGGGCGCAGATGACGACTTCGGCGTGCTGGGCGGTGGCGACCAGCGGGAGGAACTTTTCAAAGAAGGCGGTGGTGTCGGCCGGCGTCTTGAACATCTTCCAGTTGCCAGCCATGATCGGTTTACGCATAAAAACCCTAGTGTACTAGGTTGGGCGCGGGCGGTTCACGGCAATTTTCGCGAAGGTCGGCGTTGGAGTTTCAGAGAGTTAGCGAGAAATGGCGACCGAAGGCTTGGGACGGGGAGGGATACTCATCGTCGGGGGCATCTGGCTCGCCGGAGGACGGAAACGATGGAAAAACAGATTCGCGAAACAATGAAGTCGCTCGATGGGTTGATTGACGGCTTGCGCCAGACGATGGAGGCGGAGCCGCCGAAGCCGTCGGTGGGCGATTATCTGCGGCTGGTGCAGTTCCGGCTGGAACTGAGCAAGGAATACGAGAAGCACGATTTACGGCCGATTTCGGTGCGGTGGGTGGACGATGAGTCGTTGCCGGAGCCGGATCCGGACCCGAATGTGCCGTGGCCGGGAGACGGGTCGCTGAAGTAATCGTTAGCGGCGGCGGCGGACAGCGACGGCGACAGCCAGAGCCACGGCGACCAGGCCCATGGTGCCGGGTTCGGGCACTTCGGCGCCGCCGCTGCTGCTGCTGCTCGAAGAAGAACTGCTGCTGGAGGACGACGAAGAGGAAGAAGAGCTGCTGCTCGAAGAGCTGGAGCCGCCGGAGGAACTGGACGAACTGCTGCTGCCGCCGGAGGACGACGACGAACTCGAGGAAGACGAAGAGCTCGAGCCGCTCGAGGAGGAGGACGAAGAAGATCCGCCGGACGAACTGGACGAGGACGACGAACTGCTGGACGAGGACGAGCTCGAAGAAGACGACGACGAGGAGGAACTGCTGTTGATGCAGCACTCTTCGCAAAGCTTGGTGATGAAGGTCCAGGAGTTGGTGGAGTTGTCGACGTTGTAGATGTTGTTGGTGTTGTGGTTCTCGGCGTAGTAATTCACCATGGAGTAGTTGTAGTTGGTGTTTGAGCCGGGGACGGGCGTGGGCGGCAGAATGTTGTAGTTGTTCCAGTTGCCCCAGCCGATCAGGATGGCGGGGGGCGGGACGATGTAGCCGCCCGGGCTATCCGGCGGAGGAGCGGGGGGCGGGGTGCTGCCGCCACCGCCACCGGCCGGCGGGGTGACGACGGCGACCGGAACCGGGACGGGGGGCGCGACCGGAATGGGCGCCGGGAGCAGGGTCATGGGGAAGGGGATCGAGAGGTAGGTGCCGTTGTAGGGGAGGGCGTTCGCTTCGGCGATGCCGCGGGGTTCCTGCGCTTCTTCAAGGGTGAGCGGCTGGTCAAAGACGGCCGGGTGCGGCTCGATGGCGGCCAGGGACGGCAGCAGCGGGATCTTCGACATGCGGTTGCCGCAGCGGCCGCGGACGCAGTTGACGCCGTCGGTGAGGACGAGCTCACCTTTGCGGATGGCGACTTTGCGGGTGGTCCAGAAGACCTGATTGCCGACGCGGTAGGAGACGTAGTAGCTGTCGTCTTTGTCCTGGCGGATGGGGCGCATCTTCGCGGGATCGAGGCCTTCGTAGTGGGAGCGGACGACCGGATCCTGCTTCATCTTCTTCGACATCTCGGCTCCGGTATCCACACCGCCGGGGACGATGGAGTTGCGGTAGTGGGGGCGCTCGACGGTCATCTCGGGGAGCGCGAGCTTCTTCTCCGGCGTCGTCCTGGCAGCCGGAGAGCCCGACTTAGTCTCGCTGCGATTGCATGCAACCAGGCCTAGCAACATCAGGATCTGCAGGACTGATAGAAGTACTTTCATGGCGGCTAGTTCGATCTTGCGTTTCGAACTGCCGGTTGGCGTATGGGCCGGAGGTGCGGCGCGGCCCAGGACTAGGCCTGACTCGAGTTTGCTACCTTTTTGAGCCGCCGAGCGGGATCGCAGTCCTGGTACGCAGTGGGGTGAATGGCTAGTTCAACGGCCGTGGTGACGAGCGGGTGAGCGCAGGAGAAGTGACGGAAAGCAAAGGGAAAAGTCCTGGAGCGGGGGCGGGGCGAGGGGGCGTTAGGACCGTGGTTCAGATTAAGGTTTTTACCAAAGCGGGGCGGAGGGGAGGGGAAGCCGTGGAAGCCGTTGATTCCGGGTCGCGGACTTGATCCAATGGGGAGAGAGGCCGCTACGCCCGAGTCGTGTTGAAAAGACGTTCATTTTGCCGCCAACTAACACAAACTGTGCTAGTTTTATGGTTGGGCCAGCGCCTACCGGCCGGAGAAATCCTCCGGTTTGAGGCAAATTTGGACGCCATGGGAGGCACGTACTCTTTGGTGCTCTACGGCCCGGATCGCTATCAATTGGAAGCGGCGTCCGAAGCGGCATTTGATGAGGTGCGGCGGCTGGACGAATTGCTCTCGAATTACAAGCCGAACAGCGAGTGGAGCGAGATTAACCGCTTCGCCGCCCAGCGGCCGGTAGTCGTCTCGCAGGAGAGCTACCAGCTGATATCCGCCTGCCTTGAATACAGCCGGCGAAGTGAAGGATCTTTCGACATCACCGTTGGCCCTCTCATGAAGGTTTGGGGATTTTACAAAGGGTCCGGGCGGTTGCCGCACCGGGCAGAGATTCGAGCGGCGCTCGCCAATATCGGCTCGAGCCAAGTCGAACTCGACCCCGTCAAACGAAGTGTGAGGTTTCGCCGGCCGGGAATGTCAATCGACCCGGGCGGCATCGGAAAAGGCTATGCGGTGGACCAGGTGGTAAAAGTGCTGCGCGAGGCGGGCGTCCAATCGGCGTTCGTATCGGCGTCGACGAGCACGGTTTACGCGTTGGGCACGCCGCCGGGCGAAAAAGGCTGGAAGGTGACCATCAGCGACCCGAAGGACCGGCGACGGTCGGTGGGTGAAGTGATGCTGAAGGACGAAAGCCTGTCGACGTCGGGCAATTACGAGAAGTTTTTCGTGGCCGGGAAGCACCTATATAGCCACATTATGAACCCGCGGACGGGCTATCCGGCGGAAGGCATGTTGTCGGTGAGCGTGATTGCTCCGCGAGCGATCGACAGCGAAGCCTGGACCAAGCCGCTCTACATCAATGGCCGCGCATGGTTCGCCCAGGCTCAGGCCCGAAATCAGGATTTAAAGAGTTTTCGCGCTTTCGCGTGCGAAGACGGATGGGAACCCAAATGCGCGTGGCTCCAATGAGTAGCCGATTCCTCGACGCCTGCCGGCGGCGTCCGACCGATGTTCGTCCAGTCTGGTTCATGCGGCAAGCTGGCCGCTACATGAAGCAGTACCGCGATCTGCGGGCCAAGAACACGATTCTCGAACTTTGCAAGAAGCCGGAGTTGGCCGCGCAGGTGACGTTGCAGCCGGTGGAAGTGCTCGACGTGGATGCGGCGATCATCTTTGCGGATTTGCTGCTGCCGGTGGAACCGATGGGCTTGAAGCTCGAGTTCCGGGCAGGCGAGGGTCCGCATATCGACAATCCGGTGCGCACGTCGAACGACATCGATTCGCTGTCGATTTCGAACACGGACGATTTGGGTTACGTGGGCGAGTCGATTCAGATGGTGACGCGGGCGTTGGCCGGGCGGGTGCCGGTGATCGGTTTTGTGGGTTGCCCGTTTACGCTGGCGAGCTACATGATCGAGGGCGGTCCGTCGCGCAACTTCATCGAGACCAAGAAGCTGATGTACGGCGACGAAACGCTGTGGCGCCGGCTGATGGGCAAGCTGGTGGACGTGCTGGGCCAATTTGCGGTGATGCAGGTGGGTTCGGGCGCGCGGGCGATTCAGGTGTTCGATAGCTGGGTGGGCGCGCTGGGTCCGGATGATTATGTGCGTTACGTGGCGCAGTACTCACGCGCGCTGATCGAGCGGATCCGCTCGACGGGCGTGCCGGTGATTCACTTCGGCACGGGCACGGGCGGGTTCTTCAAGGAACTGCACGCGGCCGGCGGTGACGTCCTCGGTATCGACTGGCGCATCAACATCGACCAGGCGTGGACGGAAATCAGCTATCGGTCGGCGATCCAGGGCAATATGGATCCGGCGGTGCTGTTTGCGCCGCTGCCGGAACTGCGGACGCGCATTCACGATCTGCTGCGACGGACCGGTTCGCGGCCAGGACACATCTTCAACCTGGGGCACGGCATTCTGCCGGAAACGCCGGTGGAGAATGTGAAAGCGGCCGTGGAGATTGTGCGCGAGTTCCGCCTGTAAGTTCGTGCGTGACATTGTCATTGTCGGGGGTGGCATTAGCGGTCTGACGGCCGCTTACACGCTGGCGAAAGCCGGCCGCCCCGCGACGCTGGTGGAGCGGGCGCCCGAACTGGGCGGCCTGCTGCAGACCAAAAAAATCGGGGGCTGCGTGGTGGAAGCCGGCCCCGATAGCTTTCTGGCCGCCAAGCCCGCCGCCACCGAACTCATCAACGAGGTGGGCCTGGGCGGCGACCTCATCAGTTCCAACGACAGTCAACGAGTGACCTACATCCGGCGGCACGGGCGCATGGTGCCCATGCCCGACGGCCTGATGATGATGGTGCCGACGCGCATCTGGCCGATGGTGACCACGCCGCTGTTGGGCTGGGGCACCAAGATCAAGATGGGACTCGAGTACTTTCGGCAAGCCCCGGTGGCCGACCTGCCCGAACGCTCCGTCGCGGACTTTGTGCGCGATCACTACGGCCAGGAAGCGGTGGACTATCTGGCGGAGCCGCTGCTTTCGGGTGTCTACGGCGGCGATCCGGCGCATCTTTCGGTGAACAGCACGCTGACGCGATTCGTGGAACTCGAGAAGCGTTACGGCAGCCTGACACGCGGGACGCTGGCGGGGCGCAAGAAGGCGCCGCCGGCGTCGGGCAGTTTGTTCCGGACGCTGAAGGGCGGTTTGCATGATCTGGTGGCAGCGCTTGAAGCGCGGCTGACGGGCATTGAGCGCGTGCGCGGCGAGGTGACGAGCGTGCGGCAGGCAGCCGGCGGCTTCGAGATTCTGTTGAATGGCGAGTGGGTCGCGACGCGGCGCCTGGTGCTGGCGACGCCGGCTTGGCAGTCCGCGGAACTGCTGCGGGAGGCGGCGCCGGATTTACAGCGATTGCTGGCGGAAGTGGATTACAGCTCGTCGATGACGGTGGCGCTGGGCTATCGCGATGCCGACTTGAAGCAGCCGCTGACGGGCTTCGGGTTTCTGGTGCCGGCGAAGGAGCGCGAGTCGCTGGTGGCGTGTACGTATGTGGGGCGCAAGTTTCCGCATCGGACGCCGGAGGGCACGTCGTTGCTGCGGTGCTTTATGGGCGGCGCGGGACGGGCGGCGGTGCTCGAGCAAGCCGATGAAGCGATCTATGCGGCGGCGCGGGCCGATCTGAAGCGGCTGCTGGGGTTGACGGCGGAGCCCGTGTTCGGGAGTATTTCGCGCTGGCCGCGGTCGATGGCGCAGTACACGGTGGGGCATGGAGCGCGGATCCGGGAGATCGAAGAGCGGGCGACGAAGTACGCGGGTCTGCACCTGATCGGCAATGCGTACCGCGGCATCGGGATTCCGGATTGTATTCAACTGGCGCGCGATACGGCGCGGACGATGCTGGCATGAGACGACGCGAGTGGATAGCGATGGGGGCGGCGGGCCTGGCGGGGTGCCGACGGGCCGAGCCAGGAGCGAACAGCTATTGCTTTGTCGCCAACAGCGAAGGCCGGGCGATTGCCGTGATCGACTTGGCGGTATTCACGCTGGCGGGGCGCATTCCGCTCGAGGCGGATCCGACGGAAGTGCTGGCGTCGCCGTCGCGACGGCGGGTATACGCGTTGTCGGCGGCGGACGGCTTGCTGCATGAAGTGAATGTGGCGAACCGGCAGATCGCGCGGCGGGTGCAGGTGGGCGCGGGAGCGCGGGCGTTGCGGTTGTCGTCGGATCAGCGGTTGTTATGCCTGACGTCGAAGCAACAGGTGGTGCTAGTGGATCGGCAGACGATGACGATCGCGGCGCGGGTACCGCTGCCGATGCCGGCGACGGACTTCGACGTGTCGCCCGAGACGCCGCACGCGGTGTGCAGCCTGGGGCCATTGGGCGAGATCGCGATTATCGATCTGGGGACGCGGCAGGTGTCGCGCAAGGTGAAGATGAGCTCAGCGCCGGGGACGCTGCGGTTCTTGAAGAACGGGCAGTGGATTCTGACGGGGCTGCCGAATGAGCGGCTGATTACGATTACGGACACGGCGACGGGTGGGCCGGTGGTGGATTTGCCGCTAGCGATTCGGCCGGACCGGTTTTGCTTCAGCGGTGACCTGGGGCAATTGTTTGTGACAGGCGAGGGGGCGGACGCGGTGGCGATCGTGTATCCGTTCCAGAGTCAGGTGGCGGCGACGCTGCTGGCGGGGCATCAGCCTGGGGCGATGGCGGCGAGCCGGAATCCGGCTTATCTGTTTGTGGCGAATCCGACCTCGAATGCGGTGACGGTGATCGATGTGCCGACGCAGCGGATTGTGGGGGCGGTGCCGGTGGGGCAGGAGCCGAGCCACATTATCGTGACGCCGGACGATCAGTTTGCGCTGGTGCTGAACCGGTCGTCGGGCGATATGGCGGTGCTGAGCACGAGCCGGTTTACGAAGGTGATCCGGCGGGACCGCTCGGCGCCGTTGTTTCATTTGGTGCCGGTGGGGTCGGCGCCGGTGAGCGCGGCGATCGGCATGAGCGCGAGTTAGTGGCAAGCTAACTGCATTCGATCGGGCGCTCGATGTTAAGCGCCTCAAAACAAAAGTGGTCTGGCGGCGGATTTGTAGCCTTCGGACTCATTTGGTGTTCCCTGCTGCCCGCGCAGACGTTGCGGGTGGTGGCGGGGCCGGTGCCGGCGGGGGCGCTGGCGCAACTGCGGGTGGAACTGGATCGGCCGTTGGCGGTGGCGCGAGGTACCTTTACGGTTTCGCTGCCGGAAGCTTTTGGGCCGATCGCCGATGTACAAGTGTTTTCGGCGGCGGGAGATGCAGCGGGGACGGCGAAGATCATGGGGCGTCGCGCCGAAGTCAGTTTCGTCTCCTATGGGTCAGGTGTGGGCCGGCTGAAGGGGATGCCGGTGGCCACGGTGACGGTGCCGCTGCTGGCGACGGGCGGGTCGAGTGAGGTTCGCGTGGAGGCGGCGGGGTGGCAGGACTCGGCAGGCCACGCGCTGGCGGTGGCGGGGTCAGTGGGGACGGTGCCGGTGGGCGGGTCCTTGGCCATTGAGCATGTCGTGCCGTTGGGCAACGATGCTTACCGGCTGGTGGGGCGTGGCTTTGGTCCCAACCTGCGTCTCACGGCGGATGGGTTGGCCGTGAGGTCCGTGGAGTTCGTCAGTGCGACGGAGTTGACGCTGACGCTGGCGGGGGCCGCAGAACTGACGGGCCGGCGGCTGGTGGTGCGGAATCCGAGTGGCGAGTCGGCGGAGTTCGTCTATGCGCTCGAGACGACGCTGGTGGGGGAGAGCGCGGAGAGCGAACGCGTACTGGTGCCGATGCGCCTGCGGTCCGGTGCGAACCTTGGTTTTGCGCCGCGGGTGCCGAATGGGTGGGCGGGGGTGGCGATCGAGAATCCAAATCCGGTGCCGGTGGATTTGACGGTGGAGAGTTTCACGAACCTGCCCTACCAGGGGCGGCGCACTTTGTGGCGATTGCCGCCCTTTGGGCGATTATTTCGGTCGCTCGCCGCAGTGGGCGTGCCGGAGTTGGGCACGGGCGGGATGGTGGCTTCGCTACCGGTCCGGGTGGCGCTGGTCGCCCGTGTGCGCGATTTCCTGAGCGCGGCCTATCCGGGGCTACAAGTGAGCTCGCCGGGCCCGTTCGCTGGCTTTCGGCTGCCCGCGCAGCCTTTCGTCTTCATTCCTCAGCCGATGTTGTTTGTGGTGCGGATGGGCGAGCTTCCACCGCCG
The DNA here is from genome assembly GCA_965229305.1 of Bryobacteraceae bacterium. GTDB lineage: Bacteria > Acidobacteriota > Terriglobia > Bryobacterales > Bryobacteraceae > JALHNI01. Next base: position 24,209 of record CBDDIZ010000035.1, read on the forward strand.
CAGGAGTTGCCACTTCGGCTGGAGCGCGTGATGGACCCGGTGACGGTGTCCCTGCGAACGGATGTTCCGTGGCTGGTGGTACCGCCCACATCGGCGGTGCTGTATTCGTCTTCTGTCAGAGTGAGCGTTAAGCCGGAGGGGTTGGCGCCAGGAGAGTGGCACGGCACGATTACGCTTACGACCAGCGCACCGGATGTGCGGGTGCAGACGGTGCCGGTGACGTTGAGCGTACGCGCACAGCCGTTCATCACGGCGGACTCAGTGTACTTGACGGCGCCGTATCTGGGAGACGCGCAGGAGGTGTTGTTGCCAATTTACTTCGACACAACGGCGCCGTCCGCTCCCGTAACGATCTCGGCGCAGGTGAAGGAGGGAGGCGAGTGGATCACGGTACTGAATCCATCGAGCACGACGGCCGATCCGGTGCGGTTGCGGATTGATCCTTCGCGTTTTGCGGAGGGCTGGTACACAGGCACGGTGAGTGTGGCCGCGGCGTCGAACACGGCGGAGGTGAACGTGACGCTGGCGGTGTCCAAGCGGATGGCCCCACCAGCCGGTTTTGCGCCGAAGGAACTGTCTCTGCAGTTTCGGGCGGGCAATACGGCGATGATCGACCGCGTGCCGGTGGCGGTGGGTTGGGAGGCCCCTTACTCAATTTCGGTCTCGACGGAGAGCGGTGGAAACTGGTTGGGCGCCGATCTGGCGCCCGGCGGTTCGCTGGGAGTGAGCGTGGATGCGAGACGCCTGCCGCTGGGAGTTTATCGAGGGAAGGTGATCGCCAGTTTGACGGGGACAGCCAAGGTAGCCGAATTGCCGGTGCGGATCACGCTGACGGCTGGAGTGGCCAACCCTCTACAGGTATTGCCGGGCGTTTTTGAGTTCGACGCACCGGAAGGCGGGTTCGGGGTACTGCTCGAGCAGGAGAGCCTGATTCCTTTGCGGGCCTCGGTGGCTACGCAACCGGAAGGTTGCGTGATGAACGCCGAGATTCGTAATGCGGTGAGGCCCCAAGCGGGAACGCCGGCCACGGTGACCGTTTCATGCCAGGGACCGCCGGGCCGCTATCGCGGCGTCATTCGGGTGACGGCGGATGAAGCTGAGGTGCTGGTGCCGGTGTCGTTCACCATTCCGAGCGTGCCGTTGAACCCTCTGGTTTACACGCCGGCGATCCTCGCAGTGACCAGCGGCGCGGCGAATGCGACGGGGCCGGTGGCGGCAGAGTCCGTTGTGACGCTGCATGGGATTGGGAAGGGACTGGCGGTGTCGTTCGATGAATGGCCGGCGGTGGTCCTTTCGTCGACGGAGTTGCAGACGAGCGTGGTGGTGCCGGAGGGCGTGGCCGGGCGGCCGATGACGACCGTGCGGGCCGGGGGAGTAGCGGCGACGGTGGAGGTGGTGGCGCAGCGTCCGGGATTGTTTACGCTCGACGGGAGCGGGGTCGGTCAGGGGGCGGTGGTGAATCAGGATGGGTTGGTGAATGGGGTGGATCATCCGGCGACGGTGGGGAGTGTCGTGCAGATTTATGGGACGGGCGTGCATGGTCCGGTGCGGGTGACGATCGGCGGCGTGGCGGCGGAGGTTTTGTACTCGGGGACGGTGGGCTTGGGGTTGGTGCAGATCAATGCGGTGGTGCCGGGGGGCGTGAGTGGGGTGGTGCCGGTGCGGGTGACGTCGGGCGGGGCGGGGTCGCAGGAAGGTGTGACAGTGGTGGTGGAATGAGGCTGCCAACGTGGCTGTTGGTGTGTTGCTCGGTGATGGCCGGGCAGACGTTGCGGGTATCGGTGAAGCCGGTGCCGACGGGGGCGATGGCGCAGATTCGGTTCGAACTGGAGCGGCCAGTGCCTTTGGCGACGGGGAGGTTTCGAGTGGAGTTGCCGGAAGAGGTGTTCGGGCCGATCGAGGATGTGCAGGTGTTCTCGGCGGTGGGCGATGCCTTGGGGACGGTGACGCTGAGGTCGAATCTGGCGGAGGTGTGGTTCCGGTCGAGCTCGGCCGGGGTGGGGCGGGTGAATGGGATGCCGGTGGCGACGGTGCTTGCGCCGTTGAGGGCGCGGCAGGAGCGAGCCTGGGCCAAGGTGACGATCACGGAGGAATGGAAGCCGGCGACGACTGAACCCTGGACGCCGGAGGTGGTGCTCGAGCCGATGGGGGAACTGGGGCCGGTGACGGTGTCGAGTGTGGTGCCGTTGAGCGAGACGACGTATCGGGTGACGGGGACCGGATTCACGGCGGGTACGGCGGTGGAGGTGGGCGGGACGACGGTGACGGGGGTGACGTTCCGGTCGGAGACGGAGTTAGATTTTACGGTGGCGGGCCCTGGGGAATTGACGGGACGGATCATGTGGGTGGACGGGGCGGCGTGGGTGTATGCGCTCGAGACAGTTACGGCAACGGGGACAGGTACCAGGAGGGTTTTGGTGCCGCTGCGAGGTCAATCGACGGCGAACCTGGGGGAGGTACAGGCTCCGGCACGCCTGCGCTACGGGTTGACGTTGGTGAATCCGCATCCCGAGCCGGTGGCGATGACGCTCGAGGTGCTCGACGTCACCACGCGTTTGGTGGAGCGGAGGACGGAGTTGCTGCCCGCGCGGGGGCGATGGGAGCTGGAGAATTCGAGCGACTTGCTGGTGCCGTTCCGGGCGCAAGTGGGGCTGGTTTTTTCGCGGCCCGTGCGGGTGGCGACGACGCGGCTCGAGTTGGGTCTGCCGGAGACCTATGTCAATGAGGTGAGTGCTTATGCGGCGATCGGCCCGCCGGAGGTCGCGGTGTCGCCGACAGCGTTGGAGTTGCAGAGCACGGTAGGCGGACGGGCGGATGAAGGTCTGATCGGAGTCAATTTGGTTCGCTCGTTGGCGCCAGTGGCGTTCCAAGTCGTCTCCAATGTGCCTTGGCTCCTGGTGACGGGACAGAGCACGAGTGCCGGGGCGCGGGCAGTGGCGCGACCGGCGGATGGCTTGACACCTGGGGACTATCGGGGAAGTGTGCAGGTGATGATGGGTGGCACGAGTCTGCCGCCGGTGGTCATTCCGGTGAAGTTGACCGTGCGTCCGGCGGCGTATTTCGAACTGCCGCCGGAGGTGACGGCGGCGACGACAGTCGAGCAGCCGCGGGTGGCGAGCGCTATTTACTATCAGCGCGCACCGAGCAGTGCGGCGCCCCTGTCGTTGCGGGTGGAGGTGGATGGAGGCTGGCGATGGCTCACGGCGACTTCGTCCACGGACGCGTCGGCAGGGGCCGTGTTGTTGGCGGTGGACTCGACGGGGTTGGCTCCCGGAACCTACAGCGCGCGCGTAACGGCGACGGGCGCGGTGAATACGCAGACGGTGGTGGTTCGGCTGACCGTGACCAAGAACGAGCCACCGTGGTTCGTGTCGCCTTCGACGCTGGAGTTCGCGATGAGGGAAGGCGATTCCACCACGCTGACGGCGCGGGTGGGAATCGCGCCGATTGAGCAGAGGCTGGGCGTGCAGGTGAAGGAGGGTGAAGCGTGGTTGGCGGCGGGGCCCAGTGCAACCGATCCGACGTCGTTGACGGTGCGAGTTAACGGGAGAGGTTTGCCTGCCGGCAGCTATCGGGGCGTGCTGGTCGTGGGAGATGGGCCGCGGGAGGCCACCGTGACGGTCCGTTTGCGCGTATGGGCGGGTGAGACTGGCGACCTGACCGTGCGAGTGACGCCGCCTCCGGATGAGTTCAGCCGTGAGTTTTGGCTGGAAGTCGACACAGCGGGTGAATCGCTGCCGGTGACGGTGGGAGCCGGGCGGGAGACTCCAGAATGCTTTCCGAATGTGTTGTTGCCGAACGGCTCGACGACGTGGACACCGGCGCGGATCCGGGTGGTGTTGTCGGGGACGGGGTTTTGCATGGGCACCTTCACGGTGAGAGCGGGTAGCCGGGTCGTGACGGTGCCGTTTCGGTGGTCGTTGCCGCCGTTTGATGCCGCGGGGCTGCCGATCGAGATTGGTCTCGCGACGAATGCGGCGACGAATCGGGCGGGGCCGGTGGCGCCGGGGAGTCTGATGACGATTTATGGGCCCGGCGTGCGGCGGGAGGTGCGTTTTGACGGGGTGCCGGGAGTGGTGACGTATGAGTCGTGGTCGCAGGTGAATGATCTGGCAGAGACGACAGTGGCGGTGGCTGCGGCGGCGCCGGGGTTGTTCACGGCGGGGGGGACCGGGCGAGGGCAGGCGTCGGCAGTGAACGCGGATGGGTTGGTGAATGGGGAGGGGCATCCGGCGGCGGTGGGGAGTGTCGTGAAGCTATTTGGGACGGGGATGACGGGCGAGGTGACGGCGACGATGGGCGGGGTGAAGGCGGAGGTGCAGTCGGCGGGGCCAGTGGGGGAGGGGCTGTATGCGATCTCTGTTCGGGTGCCGGGGGGCGTGAGGGGGGTGGTGCCGGTGCGGGTGACGTCGGGCGGGGTGGAGTCCCCGGGGGGCGTCACGATCGTGGTTGAGTAAAGGGATGAGTTGTGCGATTTGTCAGACGCGGCCGCCGCGACGGCATTGTCCGGCGCTGGAGAAGGACATCTGTGCGCCGTGCTGCGGGGAGGAGCGGGAGCGGACGATCGAGTGTCCGTTCAACTGCGAATATCTGCTGCAGGCGCGGGAGAGGGAGCCGGTGTTCGACTTGCCGGCGGAATATCCGAATGCGGATCTGGATACGAGCGAGCGATTCCTGCGGGCGCACGAGCCGTTGCTGCTGACGATGGTGGGGATGCTGTTCTTTTCCGCGGTGAAGGCGAAGGCGCGCGATCTGGACGTGCGCGAAGCGTTGGGGGCGATGATCGACGGGCGGCGCGGGAAGACGGTGGGTGAGGCGGGGGAAGTGCAGCGGGAGTTCGAGGCGCGGTTTGCGGAGTTCAAAGAAAAAGCCTCGGCCGAAGGCGAGGCTTTTACGGATCAGGATGTGTTGCGGGTGCTGGCGTTTCTGCAGCGCGAAGAGCTGATGTACAACAATCAGCGGCCGAAGAGCCGGGCCTATGTGGACTGGTTGCGGGGCTGGGTGTCGAGCATGGCCGCAGCCATGCAGCAGCCGCCTACAGCAGACGGAAATTGACTTCGACGTAGGCCGAGACAGGGACGGCGCGGCCGTCCTTCAAGCCGGGGCGGAAGCGCCACTTCATGACGGCTTCGATGGCCTTTTCGTCGAGGCCGAGACCGAGAGGACGAACGACGCGCAGGTCGCGCGGGTTGCCCTTTTCGTCGACGACGACCGAGAGGAGCACCGTGCCTTGGAACTTGGCCTTGCGGGCCTCTTCCGAATATTCCGGCTCGACTTTTAAGATGACGGCCGGGGCGGAAACGCCACCACCGATTTTGTAAGCACCACCGCCGGTGTTACCGCCGGTGCCGGCGCCGAAGCCAGGACCACCGCCGGAGCCGATGCCGCCGCCGGGGCCAGAGCCAATACCGCCGCCGGAACCGGGGCCATTGGACGCCATCTTGACGCCGGAGAGCGGGTCGCCGATGACGGGCATGTTGACGTTGGGCAACTGGGCGTCAGGTTGGATGACGAGCGTGGGCTCCATCACGAGCTTGGGCTTGGGATTGTTCACCACGGCCATGGGAGGGGTGAACTGCTTGGGAGCAATCTTGGGGAGTTTGCCTTGGCTGGGAGGCGTGGGGGACCGGTCGCCACCGCCGCCGCCACCGCCCATGGCGCTCTTCTTGGGAGGCGCGGGCTTGTAGGGGGCGAGGTCGGGCGCGATGAGGGCGACGGAGTCTTTGGCCATCTTCTGGACGACGGGACTGGTGCCGAGGATGACTAAGGTGCCGATGACCAGGATGTGGAGACCGACCGAGACCAATCGCGAGCGACCTACGTTTTCGGCGCCGCTCCAGATGTCTTTGACGGCGATGGGCTTGGAGGTGACTTCGAGCGGCGGCAGTTCGGGCGGGCTGATCGTTTCCTTGAGGTTACGGATAAACGCTTTGAGCCAAGGCTCTTGCTCTTTCCCACCGAGGGCCGAAGCCAGCGCGTCTTCAGGGGCCGCCGGGCGCTGGTTGGCGCTGGCGGACGAGTCAGTGTCGTGCATGTTCGCAATGCCAGGCATTCGTGTACCGTCCTAATCCAACTGACGCCTCAGGGGCGGTCAGGGTTGCAAAGCCATTGTTGTGTCAGACGATTTACTGACTTGGCCTACACTTCTCTGGCTTCACTTGATGTGTCTATTATCACACGGAACCCGATTCGTCATTCCGGGTTTCGGGAAGGGATCCCGAAATTAGAAGGGTCCTAAAGATAGGTACGTACTGGGGCGAGAAAGGGTTTGCGAGAGGGGAGGATTAACAGGCCTACACACTGTATACTCGGATTGAACTAGCGAACTCTGCCTTTGCGCGGCCGGGCGGCCTGATTCGAAGGAGAGTGCTATGCGTGTCCATCTGGTAAACCCGAGTGACGTGTCGTTTGGGATCGGGGTGATCACGCCCCGTTGGTTATTTGTTTTAGCGGCGGCGACGCCCCGGGTTTACGGGGATCCGGTGATTGTCGACGAGACGCTGGAGCAGTTGGATCCCTCGACGATTCAGCCCGGCGACGTGGTGGGTATTGGAGTGCATACGGGCAATGCGCTGCGCGGGTTTGCGTTAGGCAAGATCGCCCGCGAGCGGGGTGCGTGGGTCGTGTACGGGGGCATTCACGCGACACTGTATCCGGAAGAGGCACGCGAGTTGGGCCAAGCGCACGCGGTGGTGAGCGGCGACGGCGATGTGGTGTGGGCGAAGGCACTGGCTGATTGTGTGGCCGGAAATCCGCAAGCGAACTACGATGGCGGCCGCGTGAGCGGCGAGAATTTTGTGCCGGCGCGGTGGGATCTGTTGCCGAAGAAGAGCTACATGTGGGCGTCGGTGCAGACGGTGCGGGGGTGCCCGAAGCATTGTTCATTCTGCTCGGTATGGCGGACGGACGGGCAGAAGCCGCGGCAGCGCAGTGTGGAAAAGGTGGTTTCCGAGATCGTCGAGTTACGGCGTTCGGGCTATCGCTTTATTGCGCTGGCGGATGACAACTTCTATCCGGTGACGTTGACGGATATCGAGTTGGCGGAGCGTCAGGGGAACGCGCCGCGCGTGGCGGAACTGAAGGGCTTGCGCGCGGAGCGGTTCGAACTGATGGCGGCGCTGGCGGAATTGCCGGGCGATATGGTGTTCTTTACGCAGATCACGATGGAAGCGGCGGAAGATCCGCAGTTCCTCGATGCGATGCGCGAGGCCCGGATCAAGGGCGCGCTGGTGGGTGTGGAGAGCGTGACAGCCGAAGGGCTGAAGGCGGTTTTCAAGGACTTCAACGAAAGCGGCGCGAGCTTGTCGACGCGTTTGCAGACGTTCAAGCAGCATGGGGTGCATGTGCTGGGGTCCTTTATTTTCGGATTGCCGACGGATCGGCCGGACAGCTTTGCGGCGACGGCAGCGATGGCGAAAGAAGCCGATATTACCTTTGCGCAATTCGTGATGATGACGCCGTTCCCCGGCACGGTGGATTTCGAGCGCTGGGAGAAGAAACTGGGCGAGGACGTGGAGCGGGTGGATGGCGTGCCGATTACGCGGTACTGGTTGATTCCAGCCGAGCGGCGGCCGAAGATGTTTACGCCGCATCCGACGATGGCTTCGGACGAGATCCGCGAGCGGACGCAGGGCGTGTGGGATTCGTTCTACAGCCTGGAGGCGATTTGGAAGCGGGCGCATTGCGTGAAGTCGATGAAGTCGCGGCTGGCGTTTGTGCTGATTTCGAAGCTGTATCGGCAGATGTATGCGAATACGGGCATTTCGACCGATAGTGCGCGGCGCAAGACGGCGAACCGTTGGGCGCGGCTGTTGGTGAAGCCGGTGCGGATGCTGTTTATGGCCAAGCCGATGCCGGAACTGGTGATGCCGAAGCGGGGCAGTTCACCGCTTACCGTGCTGCAGTAGAGGCGGGGAGTAGCCACTCGCGGAAGCGTTCGGGCCAGAGGTCCGAAGGCTGGTTGATTTTGCGAATGCCGAAGCCGTGTCCGCCGCGGGCGAAGATGTGCACGGTGGCCGGGCGTTTCACTTTGTTCCAACCGAGATAAGCGGGGATGGTGCCGTTGGGGGTGAGGGGATCATCGTCGGCGGCGGCGAAGAAGGCGGGCGGGGCATCGGGAGGAACGGTGATGCCGTTCATGCCGCCGGCGTAGATGGGGGCCACGAAGGCGGGACGGAGGTCGGCGGGCCCGGTGGCGGCTTGGAGAGCGATGGCGCCGCCGGCGGAGAAGCCCATGAGGCCGATTTTAGCGGGGTCAAGGCCCCATTCCGAAGCACGAGATTTGACGAGTTTGAGGGCGGCGGCGTAGTCGGCCATGGAGCGCTGCATCACGACGTCACGGTTGGGATCGCTGCCAGCGCGGTACTTGAGGACGAAGGCGGTGACGCCCAGGGTGTTGAGGAACTTGGCGACGTCGTGGCCTTCTTTATCGATGGCGAGGTGGCGGAAACCACCGCCGGGGGCGATGATGAGGCTAATGCCGTTGGGGCGCGGGGCGAGGTGGACGGTGAGGGTGGGGTGGGTGACGTTGCTGAGACGGCGCTCGGTGTCGTTGGGTCCGATGACGGATTTTTCCTGATCGGGGACGCCGGGGTCGGCGGGGAGGGGCAGCACCAGCGGGTCGGCGGCGACAAGGAGCAAGAGCGCGGTGGCAAGCATGACAGGCATCTTATCCCCAAATCAGGGCGGAACGCGCGGTGGTTCAGTAGCGTAGGGAATCAGAGATGCTAGGAAACATGTGGATGGCGTTGCTGTGGATGGCGGCTGACATCGGGCCGGAGAATGTGGCGAAGATGCAGGTGGCTTGGACGTATGCGACGGGTGGGTTGCATCAGCCGAAGCGGGGTCGGTCGTCGGCGTTTGAGACGACGCCGGTTTATGCGAACGGGATGCTCTATGGGACTTCGGCGGTGGGGCGGGTGTTCGCGCTCGATCCGGCGACGGGGCGGGAGTTGTGGAGCTTCGACCCGCAGATCAACAAAGAGGCGGGGTATGGCGATTTCACGAATCGGGGCGTGAGTGTGTGGCGGGGCGGGTTGGTGATTGCGGTGTCGGTGGACGCGCGGATGTTTGGGCTGGACGCGAAGACGGGCCAGCAGAAGTGGGTGGTGAATCTGCGCGAAGGTCTGCGGAATGCGCCGCATGAGTTCTCGGAGTACGAAGAGACATCGCCGCCGTGTGTGATCGGGGACCTGGTGGTGGTGGGGTCGGCGGTGGCGGATAACGGCTTTACGGATAACGCGTCGGGCGAGGTGCGAGGTTACGACGTGCGGACGGGGAAGCGGGTGTGGACGTGGGATCCGATTCCGGGGACGAAGACGGGTGGGGCGAATGCGTGGTCGCGGATTGTGGGCGATGCGGGGCGCGGGCTGGTGTTTGTGCCGACGGGGTCGCCGAGCCCGGATTACTACGGCGGAGAGCGGAAGGCGCAGAACCATGGCAATTCGGTGGTGGCGCTGGAGGCGAAGACGGGCAAGCTGCGGTGGGCGTTCCAGACGGTGCATCACGATTTGTGGGACTACGATGTGGCGGCGCCGCCGCTGTTGTTGAAGGTGAAGGGGAAGGATGCGGTGGCGGTGGGGTCCAAGAGCGGGAACCTGTTCCTGCTCGACCGGGAGACGGGGCAGCCGTTGATGCCGGTGGAAGAACGGGCGGTGCCGGCGAGCGATGTGGCGGGCGAGGAGGCGGCCAGGACGCAGCCATTCTCGATTCATCTGGTGCCGGAGAAGTTTGCGGTGTGGGGCCCGACGCCGGAGATGAAGCGATGGTGCGAGGAGACGGTGGGGAAGCTGCGTTATGAGGGGATGTTTACGCCGCCGTCGGTGCGCGGGTCGCTGGTGTATCCGGGAAATATCGGCGGGGTGCATTGGGGCGGGATGACGTTCGATGCGAAGCAAGGGGTGATCGTGACGCCGGTGAACAATCTGCCGGCGATTGTTCGGCTGATTCCGCGGGCGGAGTTTCGCGAGGCGCAGAAGACGGATAAGTTCGATATGGAATTCGCGCCGCAGCATGGGACGCCGTACGGGATGGCGCGGCGGCTGTTGCTGTCGCCGGCGGGGATGCCGTGCAACGCGCCGCCGTGGGGAATGTTGACGGGCGTGGACGCGAGTACGGGGAAGGTGAAGTGGCAGGTGCCGTTGGGCAAGTTGGGTCCGGTGGCAGGGACGGTGAATCTGGGCGGGCCGCTGGCGCTCGAGAGCGGGGTGACGCTGATCGGGGCGACGCTCGACGGGTATTTTCGGGCGTTCCGCACGGCGACGGGCGAGTTGTTATGGGAGACGAAGCTGCCGGCGAGTGCGCGGGCGACGCCGATGATTTATACGCATCGGGGCCGGCAGTATGTGGCGATCGCGGCGGGTGGGCATGATCCGAAGTTCGGGCCGTTGGATGACAAGCTGATGGTGTTTGCGCTGCCCGAGTAGGCAAAGAAAAACTGCAAGTCTCTGCGGCTGAGTTCACCTGATGTGCGGGCCGAGGAGCGAATTCAGCACCGAACGACGAACTTACTGGTCAGCAGCAGAAACTTGCAGTCGAGGAGATAGACAAAAGGATTCTACTTCGCACTTTCTTAGTGCACGCGAGCGGCCAAAGGTCGGGTGTATCTGTTTTCAAGGAGTTAGCTTGGCGGCGGGAACGAGAGGCTGATGGAAAGTCAGCACAGGTGGTGGTAATCCACCACCCCCGCGCGAGGTTGGTGGCGAGTGCACACTTACGGCAGCGCAAGCGTCTACCCTGAGAAGAGATGTACGCCTGGACTTTGCTCGTACTTATGCTGGCCCAGACGCTGGCCCCACCCCCGCCGGTGCCGGAGCCGAAGACGGCGATTGCGGGGCGGGTGCTGGATACGAACACGGGGCTGGGGATTCCGCGCGCGACGGTGACGCTGAAGCAACTCGACAACAATACCGGGCCCGCGAGCTGGATGCGGACGAACGAGACGGGCGACTTTGCCTTCGAGGGTTTGCAGCCGGGGTTGTATCTGGCGAGCGCGGAGCGCAACGGCTATAGCGCGACCATTTCTTCGACGTCGAGTATCGGGACGGAGCGGCGGATCTTTCTCGAGAAGGATCAAAACGTGCGGGACTTCCTGATCCGGCTGGCGCCGCATGCGGTGATCGCGGGCAAGGTGACCGACGATGCGGATGACCCGGTGGCGTTTGCGCCGGTGCATGCGGTGCGCTGCATGATGACGACCTACGATCCGGTGTGCGAGACGGTGAGTGTGGGGATTACGAACGATTTGGGTGAGTACCGGCTGGCGTTTCTGCCGCCGGGCAAGTACATGGTGCGGGCGGAAGGGGCGGCGTATCGCGAGGCGCTGACGGCGGGCAATGCCGTGGGAAGCGATGCGGCGTCGCAAGTGGTGAGCACTTACTTTCCGCAGACGCCCGATCCGCAGGGCGCGACGGTGTTGGAGGTGGGCGCGGGCAAGCTGGTGGGCGGGATCGAGATTCGTTTGCAGCGGGTGCCGGTGTACGAGATTCGGGGGCGGGTGAATCCGCAGGGCCCGGCGACGGTGGAGTTTGTTTCGGCGTGGTTCGGCAAGGGGCAGAATCCGTATCGGCAGGGCGTGGTGGCGGATCGCGAGGGGCGGTTCATGGCGAAGCTGCCGGCGGGTCCGTATACGGTGGTGGCGATGGGGCAATCGGGCAACTTTGCGACGGAGCATCGGAGCCGGTTGCGGGTGCGCGGCGACTTGGACAATTTTGTGGTGCCGATGGCGCGGCTGGGTGGGGTGCAGGTGGCGGTGACGTGGCCGGAGTCCGGAAGCACGCCGAATTTGCGGTTGGATTTGCGGCCGCTGCCGGGGCAGGGGTTGAAGTCTTCGCCGTTTGCGGCAGTGGATCACCTGAGCACGGCGCAAGCGGAGAATGTGCCGGCGGGTGAGTACGCGCTGCGGTTCACGGGTCTGCCCGGGGATCGTTATGTGAAGAGCGTGCGGGTGGGCGGAGTGGAGGCGACGACGGCGACGGTGAATCCGGGGAGCCGCGCCATGATCGAGGTGGAGGTGGGCGAGCCGGCGGCGTCGATTGAAGGCGTGACGGTGGACCGGCTGGGGAAGCGCATGGCGGCGACGCAGGTGCTGGTGTGGAAGGCGGGGTCGACGCAGCCGCGCATGGTGCTGACCGATGGCAAGGGGGATTGGCGGTTGACGGGTTTGGCGCCGGGGGACTATCGGCTGCTGGCGGTGGAGAGTCTGGAGACGGAGCCGGATCCGGAATGGCTGCGCGGGCAGGAGGGGTACTCGGAGCGGGTGACGGTGCGCGAAGGGGAGCGGGCGGGGCGGATTTTACTGACGCGGCCGGCGCCTTAGATTTGGCAATTGGCTTGCTTTCGGTTGCAGCAGCGATCGAAAGGAAGCGCTAGCGATGAAACTTTGGTTGTCTCTACCCCTGGTAGCCGCGGGGTTATTTCTGGAAGGCTGCGGATCGTCGCGCGTGGGGATGTATGCGACAACGGCTCCGCCGCCAATCCGAATGGAACCGCGAGGCATCGCGCCGGGGCCCGGATATTATTGGGTTCCGGGCAATTACATGTATGGTTCGGGCGGCTACGTGTGGCGGCCCGGCCGTTGGGATCGCGCGCCGCGGGGCCGGCATCGGTGGCAGGAAGGCCGCTGGGAATTGCGCGGCAATCGCTACTACTGGCGCGACGGCCGGTGGCGGTAACGGCAAATTTTGCGTTCAGTCCGGGCGCGGACGGCCGGTGAGTTCGCGGCGGATGAAGAGTTGAGCCGAAGCCCATTCGCGTTTCACCGTGGCCGGGGAGATGGCGAGGGCTTCGGCGGTTTCTTCGACGTTCAGGCCGGCAAAACAGCGGAGTTCCACGACGCGCATCTGACGGGGATCGAGTTCGCCGAGGCGGGTGAGCGCGCGATCGAGCGAGAGGACTTCGAGCAGGTCTGTTTCGCCGAAACCGGTTTCTGCGATGGCGAGGCGCTTGCCGGCGCCTTTGGCTTCGGCATAGTTCACCAGGACACGGCGCATCATGGTGGCAGCCATGGCGAGGAACTGGCCGCGATTGGCGAAGTCGACCGCATATTGTTCACGGAGGCGGAGATAGGCTTCGTGGACGAGGGCGGTGGGCTGGAGGGTATGGTTGGGGCGCTCCCGGCTGAGATAGCCACGGGCCAAGCGTCGCAACTCGTCGTAGATCAACGGCAGTTGGCGGTCGAGGTCCCTCATTTAAAAGAAGTTTATCCCGCGTGAGCCGCTAGGCCGGCGAATCCTGCGTAAACTCACATGAAAATTATCAGCCTCCTGTTGATGCTGGAGGCCACTCTTCTTTCTGCCCAGTCCGCGCCGACCGACTTGGCGCCGGTGCTGGCGACCCGTGCTTCCGTCCGTCTGGAATGGAAAGCCGCCGCGGAGGCCACCGGCTATCGAGTGGAACGCAAGGCGGCGGGCGGGGAATTCGTTCTTCTGCTTGAAATTGCGCCGCCGGCCGAGGTGGTGACGCGGACGACCGATACACTTATCGATCCATATGAGACGTACTCGTACCGGGTGGTGGCACTGCATAATCAGGAACGATCGGAGCCGAGCAACGTGGTGACGGTGGGGCCGCCGCCGAAGGGGTTCAATGTGCCGGTGCCGCTGGGCGACTATCCGGAAGCGAAGTGGTTCGGCGCGGCGCTGCGGATGGCGTATGACGCGAATGGCGATCCGGCGTTGGCCTATCTGAAAGACGAGGAGCCGAGCGCGAGCGAACGGGCGGCGACCAAACTCTACTTCCTTTCCTGGAACCGGACGCGGTATCGCTGGAACGACGTAGTGACGGTGGCGACGGTGGGTGCGCTGCGGGATGACCATAGCCAACTGCCGATTTCGCTGGCGCGGGATGCGAGCACGAATCAGTGGGCGATCGCGCACGAGACGACGACGGCGGACCGCGTGCGCGTGGACGTGCATTTTTCGAATGACGACGGCGCGACGTGGTCGGGGCAGACCTTCGCGTCGGAGGTGACGCCGGAGGGGCCGCACCCGCCGTCGGCACCGTCGCTGGGGCTGGCGAACGGCAAGGCGCAGGTGATTTGGTTGAGCGGCAACGATGGCTTGCGATATGCGTCAGGTGAGTTGAAGGAGCAGGGAGCGGCGCCGGCGACGACGTTGATTCCGCTGCTGTCGAATGCGAGGACGGCGAGCGGGGTGTCGCACCTGGCGCTCGACCCGAAGGGCGTGCCGTTGGTGGCAGTGGTGCAGGATGATCTGGGGAACGACTATAACCGGCAGATCTCGGTGTGGCGGCCGGGCCAGACGCCGGTGAAGGTGATGGATACGCAGAATTTTCAGATTGACGATCCGGCGGTCATGTTGGCTTACGCGGGCGGACAGCCACGGTTGCTGGCGCGTTGGCGGCGCGACGATGACTTTTTCGCGCGTTACGATCACAGCCTGTGGTTGGCCGCATCGGCGGACGAGGGGGCGACGTGGAACGCGCCCGTGAATTTGCCGGCCGATGGGGAGACCAGCGTAGATCCGACGCTGGGCTTGGCGTTCGGGCCGGGCGGCGAGGCGGTGGTGACGGTGGAATCGAACGGAGGGACCGGGGCGAACGTGCAGTGTTCGACGCCGAAGTTGCTGCGCTCGCGCGATCTGAAGAACTGGTCCGTGTGTGGCGTGATTGCTTCGCCGCTGGTGATGCAGATTGGGTATCCGTCGGTGCTGGTGATGGACAACGGCAAGCTTTATGTGGCGTTTCAGAACCGGGCGCAGACGGAGGGCGGTCCGGCACCGGGGGTGGTGCTGTATCGCGAGCCGTAAACTGAGTACTGCATGAATGCCGACCGTTGGCGCGCCGTGAAGGAGATCCTGGACGGCGCGCTGGAGCGAACTGAGCCCGAGGCGCGGGCGATGTATCTGGCGGGTGTCGAGCCCGGGCTGAGGAGCGAGGTGGAATCGCTGCTGGAGCACGAGGCGCCGTCGGGGACGGTGTTTGAGGTGCTGGCGGAGGGAAGCGGGACGCCGGAGTCCGTAGGGCCGGACTCAGTAGGGTCGTGGCGCGTGATTCGCGAAGTGGGCCGCGGCGGGATGGGCGTGGTGTATCAGGCGCGCCGCGATGATGGCGAGTATGACCAACTGGTGGCGATCAAGCTGCTGGAAGGGGCGCGGGGAACGGGCGAGCATCGGATTCTGGCGAGGCTGGAGCATCCGTCGATTGCGCGTTTGATCGATGCGGGGCGCACGCCAGCGCAGCAGCCGTATCTGGTGATGGAGTGGGTGGACGGTGAGCCGTTGTCGGCCAGCGATGGCCTGACGATGCGTCAGCGGTTGGAGCGCTTCCTGAAGATCGCCGAAGCCGTGGGATTCGCGCATCGGCAGTTGGTGGTGCATCTCGATCTGAAGCCGGCCAATATCCTGATCAAGGCGGATGGCAGTCCGAAGCTGTTGGACTTCGGGGTGTCGAAGCTGGTGGACCCGGAGACGGGGGCGAGCGCGGGCGAGCAGACGGCGGCGTTTTTGCGGGTGCTGACGCCGGCTTATGCGAGTCCGGAGCAGGTGAACGGCGGCGTGGTGTCGGTGGCATCGGATGTCTATGCGCTGGGGATGGTGCTGTACGAGTACCTGACGGGTCGCCGGCCGTATGACACGTCGGGGTTGACGTCGCAGCAGCAGATCGCGCAGGTGGTGACGACGGCGATTCCGCCGCCGGCCGGGGTGGCGCAGGATGTGGATCTGATTTTGAGCAAGGCGCTGGCGAAGGAGGCGGGAGAGCGGTATCGGTCCGTGGATGAACTGGCGGACGATGTCCGGCGGTATTTGCGCAAGGAGCCGATTGCGGCGCGCCGACCGACGTGGCTGTATCGGACGCAGCAATACGCGCGGCGGAACCGATTGTGGTTCGCGGGGGCAACGGTGGCCGGGTTGGGCTTGCTGGTGGGTTCAGTGATTGCGATGCAGCAGGCGAGGGTGGCGCAGAGGCGGTTTCAGCAGATCCGGGCTCTGACGAACTCGCTGATCTTTGAGTTTCACGACGCGATCCAGACGTTGCCGGGATCGGCGCCGGCGCAGGCGCTGGTGTTGCGGCGGGCGGGCGAGTATTTGGACCGGCTGGCGCAGGAGGCGGGCGGGGATGCGGGTCTGCGGCGCGATCTGGCGGAGAGCTATCTGAAGTTGGGGGACGTGGAAGGCCTTTACTACGAGGCGAATTTGGGGCAGAAGGAAGAGGCGCGGCGGAATTATCAGAAGGGGTTGGCGTTGTTGGAAGGGAATGTGGCGAGCAGTCCGCTAAACCCGATGCGGAAGCTGGATCTGGCGGATGCGCACATTCGTTTGGCGACGTCGTATTCGGGGGCGCGGGAGGTGAGCGGGGCGATCCGGCATCTGCAGCAGGCGCTCGAGATCGCCGGGGCGATTCCGCTGCCGATTCCGCCGGTGAAGATTGCGTTGGCGAAGGCGCATTTCGGGCTGGCGGAGAACTACGAGCGGGCGAACCGGATTCCGGAGGCGATTCGCGAACGGCAAACGACGATCGAAATTGTGGAGAGCGCGGCGAAGTTCGCGGCCCCGGCCAAGCGTTGGGTGGCGCTAGCGCACAAACGCTATGGGGCGACATTGTTTCAGCACACGCCGCGACTGGCGGACGCATTGAAGGAGTTTGAGCTGGCCGAGAAGATGGACGAAGCGGCGAGCCGCGCGGCGCCGAACAATGCGGTGGCACGGGCCGATCTGGCGTTGGATCGTCACTACCTGGCGATCGCTTATCGCAAAGCGGAGCAGCCCGAGGCAGCCCGGCGGGAGTTGGAGGCGGCGGTGGCGTTGCATCGGCAACTGGTGCGGGACGATCGGCGGACGACGCGCTATCGGCAGTTGCTGACGCAGGATCTGGAAATGCTGGCGGCGACGTGCGACGATCCGACGCGGGCCGCCGCGTTGCGCGCGGAGGCGGCCGCGGTGGGCCGCTAGCGATTGGGTCAGGTCTCGGCGATGGAGCGGTGGAGGCGGAGGTAGCCGACGATGCCAGCAACGGCGGCGAAGGCGAGGACGGGGACGAGCGCGGGGGCGAGTTCGGTGACCGAAGCGCCGCGGAGGACGACGCCGCGAACCAGGCTGACCAGGTACGTGGTGGGCAGGACGTGGCTGAGCCAGGCGAGCGGCGGGTTGAGAAACTCGCGCGGCATGAGGAAGCCGGAGAGCAGCACCGAGGGGAGCAGGATGAGCTGGCACATCTGGAGGGCGTGCGTTTGTGAGCGGGCGCGCGCGGCGATCAGCAGACCGAGGCCGAGCGGGGCGATCACCAGCAGGGGCAGGATGGCGAGGAAGAGCAGGAAGCCGGCGGCGATGGGGACGTGGAACAGGCCCGTCATCACGAAGACCAGGACGGCGCATTCGCCGAGCCCGACCAGGGAGACGGCGAGGGCTTTGCCGGCGATGATGTCGACGGGGCGCATGCGCGTGACCAGGAGCAGTTCGAGCGTGCCGCGCTCGCGTTCGCCGGCAATCGAGATGGACATCAGCAGCATGGTGATGGTCTGGACGAGGATCGCGACCAGGCCGGGGAGCAGGAAGGCAGCGCTGCGGCCATCGGGGTTGAAGAGGATGCGCTCTTCGACGTGGATCTGCGAGGCGGGGCGGAGGCGTTCGAGAGTGGCTTGGCGGCCCAAGGCATCGAGCGCGGCAAGGACGTAGTTCGAGGTGGCGACGTCGCTGCCATCGACCCAGACGCGCAGGGGCATTTCCTGCTGACGCAGGAGGCTGGCGGTGAAGCCGGCGGGGATCAGAATGGCGGTGCGAATGGCGCCGCGGCGGAGGGCGGTTTCGATGTCGGCTTCGGTTTTGATGGAAGGGTCGACGGCGAGTAGCGGTGAGTTGATGAGGCGTTGGGCGAGGGAGCGTCCGCCGGGGTGAGGGTCGAGGTTGACGAGGGCGGCAGGGAGATTGCGGAAGCGAAGTTCGAGCGCGTAGCCGTAGATGACGAGTTGGAAGAGGGGGACGAAGAGGGTGAGCACGAGCGTGAAACGGTCGTGCGCCATGTGGCGGAACTCTTTGGCGGCGATGGCGAGGGCGTTGTTCATCGGAGGGCGAGACTTTCGGCGACGGGCTGGAGTTGACCGGAGGCGAGCGAATCGACGCGGTGGCAGCGAGCGGCTTCGTCGCGGTCGTGGGTGCTGAGGAGAATGGCGAGGCCGGGGCTGACGCGTTCGGCGAGGAAGTCCCAGAGCTGGGTGCGGGCGAAGAGGTCGATCCCGGCGGTGGCTTCGTCGAGGATCAGGACGGCGGGGTTATGGCAAAGCGCGGCGGCGAAGGCGAGGCGCTGCTTCCAGCCGTGCGAGAGATGTCCGGTGCGGGTGCGGCGGTAGCGTTCGAGTTCGAAGCGCTCGAAGGTGGAGTCGACGGCGCGCGCGGGCAGGCCTTGGCAGCGGGCGGCGAAGCGGAGGTTCTCTTCGACGGTAAGGTCTTCGTAAAGGCCGAAGCGTTGGGCGACATAGCCGAGGGCGCCATGAACGGCGACGGTGCCCGAAGTGGGGCGGATAGCGCCGGCCAGAATTCGGAGCAGGGTGGTTTTGCCGCAGCCATTGGAGCCGATGATGCCGCGGATCTCGCCGGGTTCGAGGTCGAGTTCGACGTGATCGAGAATGGTGCGCTCGCCGTAACGTTTGGTGAGAGCGCGAACCTGCACGACGGGTTTCATGGCCATTCCACCAGAGCCGGAGTGCCGGGGGCGATCGGGAGAGTGGAACGGAAGCGGAGACGGGCCACGCGTTCGGAGGCGACGCGGCGGTCCTTGCGGAAGCCGAAGGGAATGTCGCGCTGGACGAGGGAGCCGATGGCGGCAGGGAGCGTGCGGCCCTGGAAGTGAAGCCGGAGGCTGGCGGGCGCGCGGACTGCGGGAGGCAGAACGAGGTCGGCGGTGTATTCGTGCTCGAGGGTGAGAATGGCGAGGGGCTGCCCGGCGGTGACGCGCTGGCCGGGGCGGACTTCGAGGAGTTCGATGGTGGCGGCCGAGTCCGGCGCTTGGAGTGTGGCGCGGTCGCGCAGTTGGCGGACGAGCGGCGCGAGGTCGGCGGTGGTGGCTTGGTCGAGCAGGTTTGCGAGGCGGGTGCGGACGGCTTGGCGTTCCTGTCCGGCGGCGGTGACGCGGCGGCGGAGGGCGGCGTCCTGGGGGTGACGGTCGAGGTCGGTGAGGGCTTGGACGTAGGCGGCTTCGGCAGCCGCGGTCTGCTGGTGGGCTTCGATCCAGGCTTGGCGCGCGGTGGGAGGCAGATCCGCGGCCAACTGCTCGAGGCGCCGCGCGGCTTCGGCAGCGTCGAGTTCCGGGGCGCGGAGTTCGAGGATGCGTTCGCCGGGGGCGACATGCGTGCCCGCCGAGGCGAGGACGCGTTCGACGGTGCCGTTCATTCCGGCGGCCAGCACCAGAGTGACGGGCTCGACGAAAACGGACACGGACGTCCCCGCCGGAGCGGAGGGCGTCCGTGTGCTGGCAACCAGCGTGGCCATGAGGGCCACCATTGCGCAGAGCTTGGTCGTCATGGCTTAGGGAGCGGCGACGGTAATCACGGGGCCGTTGCTGGCGACGCCACCAATGGTGATGACCAGCGGATAGGTGCCGGGCGCGAGCGTAGCCGGGATCTTGAGGTTCGCCTGGCCGAGCGCGATCTGCCCGGGCGTCATCCCGAGGAACAGGACTTCCGCCGGGGTATCGCCGACGCGGACCGTGGCGGGGAGACGCGGCGCAGAGAGCGGCGCGCCGGGGGCGATGTCGCCCGTCGCGACCGGGTTATCGAGAGCACCCTGGCCGGTGAAGTAGGCGATGACCAAGCCGCCGGCGGCGATGGGATTGTCGGCCGTGTTCACCGTGAGGGTGCCATCGGCGCGGACGTTCTGCACCACGGCGCGGTTCTCGCCGAAGGCGAAGATACCGGGCGCGGCGGCTTGCACATTGATGGCGAAGGGAGCTGAAGCGAGGCCATTGCGTTCGACGACGACTTGAGCTGCGCCGAGCGCCGTTTCATAAGGCAACTGGGCGTTGATCTGCGTGCCAGGCGAGGTGGGAACGACGACCGAAAGGGGAATCGGCGTGCCGTTCACCAGGACGCGGATGCCGCCGAGCGAGGTGGGCAGCGGGACCGAGGCGGCTGAAGCGGTGGCGGCGGCCGTCTGATCAATGAAGGCGGAAACCCAGGAGCCCGGAGCCATGGCGGCCTGGAAGGTGGCGCCGTTGACGAAGGCGCGGACGACGGGGCCGGGAGTGGGGTTGACGACGGCGTTGATGGTGAGCGCGGTGGTGACCGGGGTGAGTCCGGTGACGGTGGCGGTGACCGAGCCGGCGCCGGCGGTGCTGCCGAGCGTGACCGTGGTGGAGGCGCGGCCATTGGTGCCGGTGGTGGCCGTGGCCGGGTTCACGGTGGCGGCGGTGGCGGTGAAGGCGACGCGCACCCCACTGACCGGGGCGCCCTGGGCGTCGACTACTTCGACCGTGTACGGCGTGCTGAGGATGGCGCCGGTGTTGCCAGTGGCCGTGAAGCCCGCAATGACATTGATACGGGTGGGGACCGGCGCCGGAGCGACGGTGCCGAAGGCGAACTTGGCGACGAAGCCGTCGCCGCGGGGGAAGGTGCTGAGCGTGCCGCCGTAGCCCGCTTGCGTGACGCCGCTGGTGGCAATGGCGGAGGTGGAGAGCGTGTTGCCGACGACGAAGACGTTGCCGGAAGCATCGGCCGCGAGACCGATGCCGGCATCGTCGCGGGCGCCGCCGAAGAAGCTCGAATAGGTGAGCGCGCCGGTGGGCGAGAGTTTGACGAGGAAGGCGTCACCGGTATTGCGAGGCCGTTCCGGGACGTCGAAGGCGGCGAGGGCATCGAGGCCCTGGCCACCGAGGCCGGCGTTGGTCTTTTGCAAGGCGTCGGCGGAGGTGGGGAAGTCGGGGGAGGTGGAAAAGCCAGTGATGTAAGCGCTGCCGGCCGCGTCGACGGCCAGGCCCAGGCCGCCTTCGTCGCCGCGGCCGCCCAGGTAAGTGGCATAGACGAGTTGGCTGCCGGCGGGGTTAAGCTTGGCGGCAAAGGCATCGCCGTAATAGGTTTCGCCAGTGGTGCCGGCGCCCTGCTTGCCGCCATAGGTGGTTTGGATGGCGCCGGTGGTGGCCGGGAAGTTGGTGGAGGCCGTATTGCCGGTGACGTAGGCGGCGCCGGTGCTATCGATGGCGATGGCGGTGGCGCCTTCGCGGAAGCTGCCGCCGAGGAAGGTGTTGTAGACGAGCGTGCCTTGAGCGGTGAGCTTGGCGACGAAAGCGTCACCGGCGGCGGCAGAGTAGTTCGACGTGGTTTCCAGACCGCGGAAGGTGGTCTGGTAGGCGCCGGGCGTCACCGGGAAGTCGCCGGAGAAGGTGAGGCCGCAGACATAGATGTTGTTCTGCGCGTCGAGCGTGACGCCGGCGATGGCGTCCTTGCTGCGGCCGCCGAAGAAACTGGAGTAGACCAGCGAGGTGCCCGCCGCATTGAGGATGGTGATGAAGCCATCGCCCGCGACCGAGGGGCCCATGTTGGCGTTGCCGCGGAAGACCTGCGAAATCGCGTTGGTGGTGGTGGGGAAGTCCTGCGATTGGGTACCGCCCACGACGACGGCGTTGCCGGAGGTATCGACGGCGATGCCGAGTGGCAGGTCGTTCAAGGCGCCGCCGAGGAAGGTGGAATAGAGCAGGGCGTTGCCGGCCGGGTTTAGCTTGGCGACGAAGCCGTCGCCGGTGTTGTAGACGAAGTTATCGCCGCTGAAGCCGCGATAGGTGCGCTGATAGGCGCCGGAACTGACGGGGAAGTTGGCCGACTGGGTGGCCCCGGCGACGTAGGCGTTGCCAGTGGCATCGATGGCGAGGGCGGTGGCGAGGTCGTCACCGGCGCCGCCCAGGTAAGTGGCATAGATGAGCGCGGTGCCGGCGGGGTTCAACTTGGCAACGAAGGCGTCACCGAAGCGGGCCTGGGCCAGGGGCGAGTTGGCGCCGCCATAGGCCGCTTGCTGGCTGCTGTTGGTGAGGAAGGCGTTCGAAGTGGTGGAGCCGGCGACATAGAGATTGCCGGCCGCGTCGACCTTGGCCGCGGCGATCATCTCGTTGCCGGCGCCGCCGAGGTAGGTGGCGTAGGTGAGCACGGGGTCGATGATCAGTTCGCGGGTGCGGTCGTAGTCGCCGAGTTCGAGCGTCACGGTGCCGCCGGAGAGGCGGTAGCGGCAGGCGACGGGCGTCCGCTCGTGCTGGTCATTCTGCTGATAGGCGACCGGCTTCAACTGGCGCAAGTCGCCCAGTTCGAGGTCGCCGGCGGGGGTGATGACGGGCTTGGCGTCGCCGGTGATCGCGAGGCGGATGGCGGCGGGGTTAGCGCCGGGATGGACGCGGAAGTCGAATTCGAGTTGCTGCTGCTGGCCGTAGAAGATGAGGTCGATGCCGGGATAGGCCGACGGGTACTCGACGCGGGCGTAGGTGGGAATGCCGGTGTGCCAGCCGCCGCGGTCGGCGCCGTAGAGGTAATTGATCTTGCCGGGGAGTTCGGCAACGGGGGTGGGCTTCGCCGTGCGGGAAGCGCCCTGGAAATGGAGGTCGTAACGGCGGGGCGCCTTACCGGATGGGCCAGCGAGGCTTAAGCTGACCGCGCCGGGCCGCAGAGCAATGCCGTAGCCCGCGCCGCGGGCGAAAAAGTCGGCGCGGCGATCGCCCTGGCCTCGATTGGGCTCAAACGAGAGAGGCAGGTTGGCAAAGTTCTTCGGTTGCGGGGCGGCCCAGCAGGCAACGGCTGCGAGGGCGAAGCCCAGTCCCCAGCGGCAGACAACACCATTCATTCGCATGGATCTCCTGAAGTGGAACCCTCTCAAATTGCGGGTGCGCCGAGCGACTCGAGGACGAGCGGCTCGCCGGAGAGGCCACTTCTGACTAACGGCAGTCTGCATGAAAAAACCTACACGGGCTTCTGCTGAGAACACCTGAGAAACACCCCAACTGGAGCTCAGGCTTTCGCCCTAGACAACGGCTCCCCCAGAAGGGTTAGAAAGATGAAAAAAAAGTAACGCTGGCGAGATGGGGAGGGAATCTACAGAGGAGTGCGGGTTTGGTTTTTCATCATTGCCGCCGGGTTAGCGGCACAGGATACGACGGGGACGGGCGCTCTGGTGGGCACGGTGCTGGATCAGGGCGGGCAGCCCGTGGCAGGGGTGCGGGTCTGCGCGGGCGAGCGGTGCCTGGACTCGGGCGCCGATGGCGTGGCGCGCTTTGACGGCCTGCGGGCGGGGCGCTATCGGGTGACGGTGGCCGAGCGTGCGGTGGCGGAAGAGGCCGAGGTGCGTGCGGGTCTCGAAAGCCGTATCGCATTGCTGTTGCCGCTGGAGCGGACGGCGGTGACGGTGACAGCGACCGAGACGGTGGCGGCGGAAGAGATCAAGAATTCGTCCTATCTGGTGCGGGGCTCGGACATTTTCCGTGGTCCGGGGACGCTGCAGGATGTGGCGCGTTACATCCAGGCGCTGCCGGGGGTGGCGATTGGGTCGGATGATTTTCGCAATGACTTGATCGTGCGTGGGGGTAGTCCGCTGGAGAACCTGTTCATCGTGGACAACGTGGAGGTGCCGAACATCAACACGTTCGCGAACTTCGCCTCAGCGGGCGGCACGGTGAGCATTCTCGATCCGAACCTGATTCGCGATGTGACGTTCCTGAGCGGTGGCTATCCGGCGCCTTACGGCAATCGGACGTCAAGCGTCCTGCAGATCACGCAGCGCGAGGGGGATCGGGACCGGATCCGGGGCCGGGCGAATCTGTTGTTTGCCGGAGGCGGCGGGCTGCTCGAGGGTCCGCTGGCGAAGGGCAAAGGGAGTTGGATTGTATCGGCGCGGCGCAGCTTTTTGGACGCGTTCACCAACGATACGGGGATCGGTGGCGTGCCGGTGCTCTACACGCTGAATGCGAAGGTGTCTTACGATCTGACGCCGCGCGACCGGGTGTGGCTGGTGAACCTGACGGGCTTTGACCGCATCCGGCTGGGCTTGAGCGAAGACAACCGCAACGATACCGATACCGAGATCAATAACTTCGACATTCGCTATCGCGGGCGGCGCAGCGCGACGGGTTTCAACTGGCAGCATGTCTTCGGGGCGCGCAGTGTGGGTTTGCTGGGCTTGACGCATTCGTATGGCGGGGTGCGCTCGACGGTGCGCGATCTGGTGCGGGATGGTGTGCCGTCGCCGACGGTGCCGATCGATACGGTGATCAACAACGGTGCGCTGGTGTTTCGGGAGGATTCAAGCGAAGGCGAGTCCACGGCGAAGTACGACCTGACGGTGGAGATGCCGGGCGGCCGGGTGCAGACGGGCGGCAACTTCAAGGCGTTCCGCATCCGCTATGACGCGGCGTCTCCGTTCGGCAGTGATTCACCTTATTCGGTGACGCAGGGCCTGGATCCGTTCTCGCTGAACCGGACGCTGAACGTGCAGCAGGGCGCGGGGTATGGGCAGGTGACGCGGCAGTGGTGGCGCTGGAATCTGACGGCGGGCGTGCGGGCGGATCGCTATGCGTACCTGGGAAAGACGCGCTTGAGTCCGCGAACTGGCGTGAGTTTTCGGTTGACGGATCGGCTGGTGTGGTCGGCGAGCTATGGTCAGTACTTCCAGCAGCCGTTCTTCCTGTTCCTCGCGGCATTTGACGAGAACCGCCGGACGCTGCCGTTTCGCGCGGATCACTACGTGACGGGCTTCCGCTACACGCCGCGGCCGGGTTGGCGCATGGGCGTGGAAGTCTATCGGAAAGACTACAAGGACTATCCGGTGGCGCGCGACATGCCGGCGCTCTCGCTGGCGAACTTGGGCGATACGTTCAACGTGCGCCAGATTCTGTTTCCGATCGTGAGCGCGGGGCGGGGCCGCAGCGAGGGCGTGGAGTTCACGGTGGAGAAGACGGGCGAGCGTTGGTACGGCCAAGCGAACCTGGGCCGCTTTCGCACGCGGCATGCGGCGCTCGATGGCGTGCGGCGGCCGGGCTCTTACGACTATCCGTGGGTGTTCAACCTGCTCGGCGGCTATCGCTTCAATCCGAAGTGGGAACTGGGGATGCGAGTGACTTCGCTCGGCGGGCGTCCTTATACGCCGTTCGAGACGACGTTGTCGACGGCGCAGCGGCGCGGCATCTTCGACCTGACGCAGGTGAACGCGCTGCGGCTGCCGAACTACTTTCGGCTGGATGCGCGGCTGGACCGCACGTTCCTGATTCGCGAGCGGGTGTTCCTGCTGTTTCTGGGCGTGCAGAATCTGACGGGCCGCAAGAATGTCGCGGGGTACTCGTGGAACCGCCGGACGCAGGAGGTGCTGACGAACGACCAATTGGGCGTCTTTCCGTTGGCCGGGTTCGAGTGGCGCTTCTAGGGCGGGGTCAACTCTAGCGTTGACAACTATATCGTTCGTAAGTATAGTTGAGGGCAATAGAGATGCCCCAAGAACCTATGTCTACGGCGGTGTTCCACATCCTGGTGGCGCTGGCCGACCGCGACCGCCACGGTTACTCGATCATGCAGGATGTGGAGGTGCGGACCGAAGGCAAGGTCCGTTTGAGCGCGGGGACGTTATATAGCTCCATTCGGCGGATGTTGGAGCAGGGTCTGGTAGAGGAACTGCGCGAGAGCCCGGATCCGGAGAGCCAGGACGAACGACGGCGTTACTACCGGCTCACGTCCGCGGGACGCGAGGCGGCGCTGGAAGAAGCGCGCCGGTTGACCGAGATGCTGACGCAGGCGCGCGCCACGGGCTTGATCCCGCGGAAGCTGTAACGATGCGGTCGCTGCGCTTGTTTCGCTGCCTGTTGTGGGGCTATCCGGGGCCGTTTCGCCAAGAGTACGGCGCTCAGATGACGAAGGTGTTTGCCGAGCAGCTTCAGGGCGCGCGAACTTGGCGAGACAAGGCCGCGTTGTGGCGTGAGGCGGTGGGAGATCTGATCCTGGTGGCGCCGCGCGAGCACTGGCACGTTCTGCAGCAGGACCTGCGCTACGCATTCCGTACGCTGCGGTCGCAGCCGGGGTTCACGGTGGTGGCCATGCTGTCGCTGGCGCTGGGGATCGGGGCCAACGTCGCATTGTTCGGCTTGGTGAATAGCTTGCTGTTGCGGTTTCTGCCCGTGCGGGAGCCGCAGGAACTGGTGATGCTGACTGATCCGGCGCAGCAGGGCACAGGGATGGGGGCGCAGACGGGCGAACGCTCGCTGCTGAGTTACGAAGAGTTTTTGCAATTGCGCGCGGGAGTGGGCGAGTTCACGGCGCTGATGGCGTCGCAGAGTACGATCGATCGTTTGCCGATGCGCGTAGGCGGCGGCGAGGCTGAAGAGACGCGCTCGCGCATGGTGTCGACCGAGTACTTCGACACGCTGGGAGTGCCGGCGCTGGTGGGCCGGGCGTGGAACGCAAGCGAAGATCCGCGGCAGCCGCTGGCGGTGATCAGCTACGACTATTGGCAGCGCCGATTCGGCGGACGCCGCGAAGCGTTGGGTGCGCGGATGACTTTGCGCGAGCAGACCTTCACGGTGATCGGGGTGATGCCGCCCTCGTTCTTTGGCGAAACCGTGGGGGAGCGGCCGGACGTGTGGTTGCCGATGGGGCTACAGCCGTCGATTCTGCCGGGGCGTGATTGGCTGCATGATCACACGGCGACGCTCGAGAAGCCGATGTGGTTGCACGTCTTTGGACGGCTGCCGGCGGGTGTGCCGCTGGAGCGGGCGCAGGCTGCGGCGAACGTGGTGTTGCAACAGGGACTCTCTTCCTTCTATGCGTCGTCGCCCACTCCCGAGATGCGCCGCGGCTTTCTGAATCAGCGGCTGAGGTTGCGCCGCGCCGCGACCGGGGCGTCGGAGTTGCGGGAGGAGTTCAGCCGGCCCTTGCTATTGTTGCTGGCCGGGGCGGTGCTGATTCTGCTGATTGCGTGCGCGAATCTGGGGAACCTGCTGCTGGCGCGCGCGACAGCGCGGCTGCGGGATGTGCAGGTACGCCTGGCGTTGGGAGCGGGACGCGGGGACCTGATCCGGCAGACCCTGGCAGAGAGTTTGCTGCTGGCTTTAGGCGGCGGCGTGGCGGGGGTGGGCGCGGCGGTGCTGATGCGAGCGGGCTTGTTGTCGCTGGTTTCGGACACGGTAGACTTGCCGGCGGCGCCGGACTTCCTGGTGCTGGCCTATACATTTGGACTGACTTTGTTGGCGGGTTTGTTGTTAGGGCTCTTGCCGGCGTTGCGTTTGCTGGGCGTGGAGGCGAACGGGGGCTTGCGGGAACAGGCGCGAGGCGCGGCGGCGTCGGCGGCGTGGTTGCGGGCGGGCCAGATGGTGGTGGCGGGGCAGGTGGCGTTGTCGCTGCCGTTGTTGGTTGGGGCGGGGTTGTTGGTGCAGTCGTTGCGCAATCTGCAGCAGGTGGAACTGGGCTATCCGCGCGAAGGGCTACTGATGCTGCGGGTGGACGTGCGGACAGCGGGGTACGAGGAATCGCGCCGGCAGGCGTTGTTTGAGCGCTTGCACACGCGCCTCGCGGAGACGCTGGGAGTTCGGGCGGTTTCTTACAGCAAGAACGGGTTGCTGCTGGGCGGCGACAGCGGCGACACGGTGGAAGTGGAAGGTTATGCGGCGACAGGCGCGGCGCGCGAAGTCAGTTCGCGCTACGAGCACGTGGGGCCGCAATACTTCTCGATTCTGGGCGTGCCGCTGCGGCTGGGACGCGAGATCACGGCGAGCGATCGACCGGGCGGGCCCAAGGTGTGCGTGATCAACGAAGCGTTTGCGAAGACGTTCTTCCAGGAACGCAATCCGCTAGGCCGGCACGTGACGCAGGTCTACGGACCCCAGCGAAATACGTTCGAAGTGGTGGGCGTGGTGGCGAACTTCCGGCAGCGCGGGTTGCGCGGCGAGATTGAAGAGCGTTACTTTGTGCCCGTGTCGCAGCCGATCGATGTGCCGCACACCCTGGCTTACGCGATTCGGACCAGCGGTGATCCGACGCGATTGATTCCGGCGCTGCGTCGGGCCGTGCTTCAGGAGGACCCGCGATTGCCCATCATGGTGGCCTCCCCGGTGGAGAGGCTGGTGAGCAATCGATTGGTGCAGGATCGTCTGCTGGCGCGGCTGTCGCTGGTGTTTGGCGCGGTGGCGCTGCTGCTGGCGGCGATCGGGCTTTATGGAGTGCTGTCCTATGGCGTGGCGCGGCGGACGAGCGAGATTGGCATTCGCAAGGCCTTGGGCGCGCGGGAGGGGACGGTGGTGACGATGATCCTGCGCGAGACGGGATGGCTGTTGCTGGCGGGTTTGCTGGCCGGGGCGGCGATTTCATCGGGGACGCTGCGGTGGATGGAGAGCCAGTTGTACGGACTCGCGCCGGGCGATCCGGTAGCGATGGCGCTGGCGACAGCGATGCTGGCCTTGGTGGCGTTGCTGGCGGCCGGGCTGCCGGCGTATCGGGCGTCGCGGGTGGATCCGTTGGTGGCGATCCGCTACGAGTAGGCCAGCGGTTTGGTGGCTGCTTCCCAACGCAGGCCGCCGGGCAACTCGCCGGTGGCGAACTCGAGGTGGATCACGCGCCGGTGTTGCGGTGACGTGGCCACCGAGGAGGCATGCAAGAGCAGGGGTCGCATGAGGAGCGCGTCACCGGCGCGCACGGTGCAGGAGATGCTGCGCTGCGTCGTCTGAATCGCTTGAATCTGCTCGGTGGTGAGGCGTCCGTGAAGATGCGAGGCGGGGATGACGCGCACGGGGCCGTTGTCGTCGGCGCAAGGGTCAAGGTGAAGACGGACGGCGAGCATCTGTTCCAGGATGGCGGTGGGCGGCTGGACGTGTTGGATGCCGTCTTTGATGGTCCAGGGGCCGAAGCCGGGAAGGTCGAACTGACGGTCAACGGCGATGGTGAGGTCCTGGTGCCAGGGGACCTTCCAGTTGGCGTCCGGAGTTTTGTCGAACAGAATGGCGCGGGCGACGAAGGCTTGCGGGCCAAGAATCGGCTCGACTAACTGGCGAATCACCGGAGTGTTTGCGAGGCCGCGTACGGTGGGGACGCGATCGAGCAAGTTGCGCCAACCGCCCCGTCCGGTGAGTTGTTGCCCTTCAGTCGCGTGATGGATGGCGGCCAGCAGAGAGGCGATCTGGGTGGGTGTGAGGACGTGGGGAACGATCACGAAGCCCTGGGTCGCCAGACGGGCGGGCCAAGCGGGGGGCGAAACGGGCGGGGACATGCGGTACTCAAAAGATAACAAGGCAAAAGCGATCGTTTGGCGGGTTGGGGCAGGAGTTTTCGCGGGGGGCAGCCGATATGTAGGTCAATGCGGATCTTTTCGATTGGCTTGATGGCGTGCGGGATGATGGCTACGGCGAGCGCGATGTCGCCGGTGGAACTGCACTGGGGCGGCGAGGCGCGGCGAATGGGCGCGGCGGCGTACACGGTGGGGAACCGGATCTATCTGGCGGATGATCTGCGGGCGACGCCGGAAGAATGGCTCGAACTGGTGGGGCATGAGTTGGCGCATGTGGAGCAGCAACGGGCGGGGCGGGTGCTGGCGACGCGTTGGATGGATGGGCATCCGGTGAACGACGACGCGGCTCTTGAGCGGGAGGCGGAGGAGTGCGGGCGGCGTTTTGCGCGCGGGGAGTGGCGTCCGCGCTGGATGGGGGCCGGGGCGGTGAACGGGCCGGCGGTGGTTCAGAGGTCGGTGACGATTGGCGGGCGGGTGTTGACCCACACGCGAGGCCTCGCGGGCTCGACGCAAGCAGTCCTCGAAATGACGAACGGAGGAATGGAGTGGCTCTCTTGGGCGATCAGCAGCCGTGTGGAACTCTCGTTCGAGTCCGAACGCGACCTGGTGGTGGGTGTGCAGCGCGGGTTGCATGGCGACCCGTTGATGTTGATCCCGAACTTGGGCCTGCGCGTCCATCCGGACCGGCTGATGGCGCTGAATACCGAGCAACTGGCGGCCTTGCAAAGTGGCGCCGCCGCGCCGGTGCTGACGCAGCAGGGTTTGTTGACGCAGCAGGATCTCTCCCTTGCCGGCGAGTTTCTGACGCAGTTGGGGGTGAGCGGCGCGGCGCTATTTCAGTCACTCTCGCTGAGTGATCAGATTGCTCTGACCAATCTGGCGCGCGCGGGATCGGTGCCGAAGGCGAACGAGGCGGCGCAGTTTGCGGTTCAGCAGGCGCAGACGGTGCCGGAGTTTGTCGACTACTTTCGCTTCTACGGCTTGGCGGCCGGGGCGGGGACCACGCCGGCGACGCGGGCGAGGATGGCGCAAGAGGCGCTCTCGTTGTTGCTTTCGACGGTTTGGGGGACGCTGAGCGGACCGACGTTGGGGGCCGCGGAACTCGCCAATCCCGAACTGGTACGGGCGACGATCGCCAATTGGAGTGCGACGGGCAACACGCTGGGTTTCGCCCGCGTGTCGAGCGCGGCGCTGCAGTTGGCCCAAGCCGGAGCGCTGCAAGCGACGACAGTGGAGGGGGTGCAGCAGCGGATGCAACAGTATCTGACCCAGGCGCAGTCGTTTGTGCTGCGCGGAGGCCTGGGCGTGTTGAGCCTTTCGCAGGCGGGCGAGTCCGTGGTGGTGTTGTACCGGTCCGACGCCGCGGTGGCGACGGTGCAGGTGGATGCGAGCGGCGTGGTGAGTCTCACCAGTTTCAGTTCGCAGCCCTCGACTCTTTAATCGCGCGTGGTTCTCGTGGATGGTTTTTCTGTCCGGGCATGATCGCTTTGGGCTTCGCTCTACGCGTGATTAGGTGAGACAGGAATTCCATGACGAACAAACTCTCAGTCTTCACGCTCGCTTTGTGCCCGTTGTTTGCGGCCAATGACGCAGCTTTATTTTCGGCAAGTTACCAGGCGCCGGAGATGGTGGAGGTGTCGCCAGGACAAGTGGTGACGCTCTTCTTTCGCGGGGTATCGCCGGTCGCGAACGGCGTGTTGCGGTCGGCGCAGGCCGGTGCCGTGCCGCTGCCCGACAGCTTGGCTGGCCTCTCGATTTCGATTCTCCAAGGCCCGCAAACCACGCCATACCGCGTGCCGTTGCTCGCCGTCCGCCAGCAGAATGAGTGCGAAGAAGTGTCGTTCCGCCCGATTTGTCTGTTGACGGCGGTGCGCCTGCAGATTCCGAGCGAGCTCACGCCGACCGTCTCCAAACTGACGCTGACGGTGGATGGCGAAGCCAGCCGCACGTTTCTGCTGCGGCCGATTCGCGATAACGCGCATGTGCTGACGACGTGCGATGCGGGGTGGGATACGAACCCGGCTACGGCGTGCAATCGACTGATCTTCCACGCGAACGGGAAGCTGGTGGAAGAGTCCGCGCCGGCGAAGCGGGGCGAGACGCTGGTGCTTTACGCGCACGGCCTGGGACCCACAACTCCGCGGGTGCCCGCGGGTACGGCGGCGCCCGCGGGAGTGGCCTTGCTCGAGGGCGTGGTGCGGCAACTGCGGGCTAGCTTCGCGGTGCTGTTAAATGCGCCGGGATCGTTGCCGCGCTATGTGGAGAACGAGGTGCCGGGAGCGCCGAATGCGGTGACCTTTGCGGGCGTGACGGAAGGGCAGGTGGGTCTTTACCAGATTCACGTGCAGGTGCCGGCGGGGCTGGAGGTGCCGGTGGCGTGCGGAGGACCGACGAAGTCGAATGTGATTTTGAAGGTGGCGACGTCGCAGGGCACGGAGAACGTGTCGCTGTGCGTGGCGCCGTAAGGAAGGTGGCAGGTCCGCGACGTGGTGGCGTCGCGGACCTGCTGAAGGAACGTTAGAACGAGTAGCGCAGGCCGAACTGCAGAATGCGCGGATCGCTGGCGGTGGTGATGCGGCCGAACAGGCTGTTGGTGAGGTTCGTGTTCGGATTGCCGAGGTTGACACGGTTCAGCGCATTGAAGAACTCGGCGCGGAACTCGAGCTTGTGGCGGTCCGAATACGGCATAACGAACGCCTTGAAGAGCGAGAGGTCCGTGTTGGCAAAGGCCGGGCCGAGTTGCATGTTACGACCCAGGTTGCCGAAGGTGCCAGGCGTGCTGGCCTGGTAGGCCCCGGTGTTGAACCAGCGCAGAATGCGGTCGCCGCGCGGACGGCTGCTGTCGAGGTAGGGGTCGCCGACGATGTTGGGACGGTCGCCGCCGATGCCGGTGAGCGAGTTGTCGAAGCCGTCGGTGACGTTGAGCGGGGCACCGGTCTGCAGGACGACGATGCCGTTCAATTGCCAGCCGCCCAGCAGGTATTGCGCAGGGCCGCTCTTGGGTCCGGGCAACTGGTAGTTGAACGAACCGGTGAAGCGGAGCGTGCGGTGGAAGTCCGAGACGGCGTGGTCGCCCATCTGGCTGCCGTAGGGGAACTGGCCCAGGTTCGATTCAAATGCGGTGTACGAGGCAAGATCCGTGGACTTCTGCCAACTGAGGCCGCCGAGGAACGTGAGGCCGCCGGAGAAGCGCTTCTCGACGCTCATCACGAGCGCATGATAGTCGGAGACGCCGAACGTGCCGGCGAAGGTGAGTTGGGTGAACTCGCGCCTGGGCCGACGGGAGTCGGTGTTCGCAATGGTCGCGCCGGGGCCGGGGACCGCGGCGTTGGTCTCGGAAGCGTGGAACAGATTGCGGCCGGAGGAGCCCTGATAGGCGATGCGGGCCACCAGGCTCTTGGGCAGGCTCTGCTCGAAGGTAAAGTTCCACTGGTGAATGGTGGGATAGCTGAACTTCGGGTCGAAGGCCACCAGGAGGAACGGGAACACAAAGCGCTGCGAGGGCGCGATCGGACGCGAGACGGGGAACGGATTCACGGTGCCCGAGTAGGGGTTCGCAAAGCTGGCCGGCGGGTTGATGTCGACGCGGACGGAGTTCGGCGGCGAGGTCAACTGACGGTTGTAGGTGAGGGCCATGGGCGCATCGTGGAAGCGTCCGTAGCCCGCGCGCAGGCTGCTCTTGCCGTTGCCGAAGAGGTCGAACGCTAGGCCGACCCGAGGATCGAAGATGTGGATAGTTCGAGGGCACCACGGTATCCGGCACGCCGGGATCGCCACCGGCGAGCACGCCGGCGCGGCAGATTGGGGAAGCGCTGGGATTTCACGCCCGCCGCATAGGCTGCCTGGTCAAACTGCGAGATCTGCCGAGCCGGTTTGTCCTTGAACTGAATGAACGGGGCTCCAGCGCAAGCCGAGGTTCAAGGTGAGCCGGCGGCTGACTTTGAAGTTGTCCTGGACGAACGCGCCGTATTGGTCGCGGACGAGGTTGTTGTAGAGCGGTGAGATCTGGGCAAAGGCACTGGCTTTGCCGTAGAGGAAGTCCGAGAGGTTGTTGTTGGAGAAGCGTCCGGCCCAGGTCCAGGTGCCATCGGAGTTGAAGTCCTGGTCGAGGATGCTTTGGTCGCGAGTGGCGTCGAGGCCCGAAGTCGAGTTGATGGCGGCCTTTGATCCACGTCCAGGAGTGCTGCAGGTTGTACTGGTTGCGGGCCACGCGATAGAGGGCATTGACGGCGTTGCCGAAGTAGTTGGTGATGCTGAAGCGGAAGGTGTCGCCTTTGGACATGATCGGCACGTTGATGCCGAGCTCTTTGTTGCCGGCGAAGTTCTGGCCGGTTTGCAGGTTGTAGGTGCGGCTGTAGCTGAGGGTGGTGTTGGTGAGCAGGTTGGGCCGGACGGTGATGGTGTCGGTGAAGTTGACGTTGTGGCTGGCCCAGTAACGGTCGGGGGCATTGGTGAGGCGGTTCTTGAAGTCGATGATCGCCGGATTGTTGAGGCCGTCAAAAAAGTAGCGGCCGGAGATGCGGTGGTTGTTGGTGAGCTGATGATCGACGCGGCCGACGTACTGGTTGTCGCTGGTGGATGAGGCAACGGTGTAGAACAGGAGGCCGTTGGGCTGATTGGGCAGCGGAATCGTCTGGAGCACGCGCTGGGCGATGGGATCCAACTGCGAAGCGGGGATGAGGTTGCCGGGGATGGGCTGCTTGGTGGTGGGGTCCACTAGCTGCGTGCCCGGCAGCAAGGCGGAGAAGTTGCCGGCGCGCTGCTCGGCGGTAGGGACCAGCGTGTTGGACGTGGGAGGACGCTGCCGGACCTGCGTACCTTGCCACGCGAAGAAGAAGAACGTCTTGTTCTTAACGATGGGCCCGCCGACAGAAACGCCGTATTGATTGCGTTTCAGGCCGTCGTCGGTGGAGGCGAAGAAGTTCTTGCCGTTGATGCCGGCATTGCGGACGTACTCGTAAAGTGAGCCGTGAAGCTGGTTGGTGCCGGACTTGGTGACCATGTTGACGACGCCGCCCCCGCGGCCGCCGAACTTCGCGGAATAGTTGTTGGTCTGGAAGCTGAACTCCTGCATGGCGTCCGGGTTGGGGGTGACGTTAGCGACCTGCGTGTACGGGTCCTCGTGCAAGCCGCCGTCGAGCACGAAGGTGGTGGAGTTGCCACGGCCGCCGCTGGCAGAGACCTGGAGCGTTTCGGGGCGGGTGGCGGATTGGTTGAAGCCGCCTGCGCCGCCGAGGGTGCCCGGCGTGAGCTGCATCAGTTGCAGGACGTTGCGTCCATTGAGGGGCAGGTCCGCAATTTGCTTCTGGTTGATGACGGTGTTGAGCGAGGCGGTGCGGGTGTCGACGGCGGCGGCATCGCCGACCACTTCGACGGTGTCGGCGACAACGCCAACTTTGAGTGCGAGGTTTACGGTGGCGGTCTGGTCGACCGCGAGGGTGAACTTCGACACGCTGAGTTTCTGGAAGCCTTCTTTGGTCACCGTGATTGTGTAGGCGCCGGCAGGCAGGGCCGGCACAACGTAGTAGCCCAGTTCATTGGTGGTCACGGAGCGTTCGGTGCCGGTTTCGACGCTGCGCAAGAGAACGGTGGCGGCCGGCACGGCGGCGTCCGAAGTATCGGTGATGGTGCCCGCGACCGAGGCGGTGGCGCGTTGCCCCCAGGCACGCGGCGAGACGGCGGCAAACAAGGCGAAGGCCAGAAGAATCGGTGTGAGTTGACGGAAGCGAGGGAAGACGGAAGGTGTGCTGTTCATTGATCAAGCCCCTTGAGAGTTCGAGTGAGCGCGAGGACGAGGGTCCGCCGCGATCACGACATCATACGTCAGAGGCGGTGGTGAATAAATGGATATGGGGTGGGACGTTGCAGTTCCTTCCAGGGTGGGGGAGGCGGGTCCGCAATCTTTGCCGGGGGAGGAGCCGGGCGGTGTGAAAAAGCCTGGAAAAGACGTTTGGCAGGCCAAATTGCTTTTATCAAAACAGCTTTAACTGATAAGGCAAAAGGAGAAGAGGAAAATGAAATACGCTTTCGCTTGGATGTTGGGCGTGCCCGGCAGTTTGATCTTCGTGTGGTTCCTGCTGAACCACTGTTAGGCTGTCCGCCGCGATGTGAGGCGAAGACGGCCGACAAGTCTTCGCCTCGGTTGAGGAAAGCGCGCGAGGCGTTCACGGTCAATTGGAAATTTGTAACTGGTTGAGAGACGGAAGTTTAAGGTCCCATGGCGTTTGGGCGGCTTGAAGGCGCCCGTTACGCTGATATTGAGAGGCTTCCATGACTTACGTGCAGCACGGCGCTGATTTTACTGGCTCAAGCCTCCTTTGACATAGAAAAGGACGGGCTCTCTGAGGAGGAGAGCCCGTCCTGGCGGCTGTAGGAAGGATGGATTTACAGGCCGCTGTTCAACTCGTTCTGCGTCCGCTCCTCGACACGACGAGTCTTATCGAGCTTGAGAAAGGCGTGGATGGTCTTCTCGACCCGTTGGCTATCGCGCTCCACCTGCGCAGTGAGCGAACTGATGTCGGTGTGCCAGGGCGCGATCTGGTTCTGGTTTAACTGGTGAATGGCGGCGGCCAAATGGTTGGCGGCGTCTTTGAGGATCGGTGCGGTTTCCACCAGCGCGCGTTGCTCCCAAGTGGCGAGCGTGCCTTGCTCGGCTTCGAGCGCGCGCAGGTTGCGGCCGATGTAGTTCAGGTCGTCGCGCATGCGGTTGAGAGACATCGCCTGCACTTGCCAGCCAACCCTGGCGGTGGCGCCGGGTTGCGACAGTTCGTCGGCTTGGCGGGCCACGGAGGCCGCGGTGGCCTCAATGTTACTCAGCGTGGCGCGGGCGTCCTGAATCACTAAGGTGCGGCCGTCCACCGAGCGGGCCTGGGAAAAGGAAACGGTGCTCAATATCACCGTGGCGAGGGAAAGCAAAGGACGAGTCATAACGGTTCTCCTTCAACTCCTGAGCTCGGCATCTCTTGTCGGACTCGCCTAAGTAGACGCGCCTTTCGCGCGGTTGGGTGCTACCGTCCAGAGGGCATAATCCGCGTCTTCCGGGCGGTATCACCGAATCAGACCTTTGCGCACCGCATAGAGAATCAGCTCCGGGACGGTGTGCAGATTCAGCTTCGCCAGGATGTTGCTGCGATGCGTCTCCACGGTGTACACGCTCAGGTTCAGCAGGTTGGCGATGTCTTTGTTGCTCTTGCCCTCGGCGATGAGTTGCAGCAACTCGCGCTCCCGGGTGGTGAGCAGTTCGTAGCTATCCTCCATCCCTTTGGCTTGTAACTGGCGCACATAGTCTTCCACCAGTAAACGGCTGACGGCAGGGCTGAAGAAGGATTTGCCTTCCGAGACCAGCCGAATGGCGTGGATCAGGTCGGCCTCGCGCGACTCCTTCAGGATGTAGCCCTTGGCCCCGCCTTTGAGCGCGCGAAGAACAAAGGACTCGTCGGCGTGCATGCTGAGGACGATGACGGCGGTTTCCGGCGTCTTGGCGGTGATCTGGCGCGCGGCTTCAATGCCGTTCAGGTTCGGCATGGTGATGTCGAGCACGGCGACGTCCGGCTTCAGCGCCTCGACCAGCGCCAGGGCCTCGCGACCGTCGCCGCCTTCGCCGACGACAGTGAAGTCGCTTTGCTCTTCGAGGACCAGACGCAAGCCGCGCCGCATGACGGCGTGGTCGTCGCAGAGAACAATGCGGATCATGAGAGTTTCTCCTCGTTCAAGGGCAGACGTACGGCGATGACCGTGGCGCCGGGCTGCGATTCGATGGTGACCTTACCGCCGGCCGCGGTGGCTCGCTCTTCCATGCCGAGTAAGCCGAGCCCTTTGTCTCGCGGGGGATGAAAGCCGCGGCCGTTATCGGCAATGGTGACCCGCAACTCGGCGGGTTCATGTTCGAGGGTGAGGCGCGCTTCGGTGGCGTGCGCGTACTTCACCACGTTGTGCAGCGCTTCCTGGACGATGCGGAAGACGCAGGTGCGGACGGCGTCGGGCAGTTGGTCGTCGTCGAGGTCGGTGGCGGTGAGACGAACGGGCAAGCCATAGCGGCGCTCGGTCTCGCGGGCCTGCCAATGCAAGGCGGGCACGAGCCCGAGTTCGTCGAGCATCGACGGACGCAGTACGAGCGAGAGGTCGCGGACGCGCACGACGGAGTGCTCGGCAGTTTGGCGGATCGAGGCCAGAATCGGGGCGCAACCGGGGATGGCGGAGGCGCGCGATTCGAGGCGGCCCAAGTCCATCAGCATGGCCGTCATCGATTGGCCGATGTCGTCATGCAGCTCGCGCGAAAGGTTCCGGCGTTCTTCTTCTTGCGCCTGAACCAGGCGGGTGGAGAGCTTGCGCAGGTCCTTACGTGCGGCGACCACCTCGTTGTAGCGGGTGGCGGTTTCCTGCTCCAGCCGCCAGCGGCGCCACACGACGGCTAGGGCCAAGCTGAACGCGGCGAGGAGGCCGATCAGCGAAAGCAGCCATACACGGGCCTGGAACCGGGTCTGCAAGGCTTCGATGCGCTCTTCGCCGGAGTCGATGTCGTGCTGGTCGAGCGCGTTCACTTGCGCCACCAAGCCGATGAGGCGGCTGCGCAGCGGCAACAAGGCTTCGTGGAGGAAACGGTCTCGCTGTGCGGGCTTGGTCCAGGGAGTTGTGTTCTGGCGCAGTCCTTGCTCCAGGCTCTCGAAGTAAGTCTGAGTGCGCTGGCGCAAAGCGTGGAAGCTGTCGCGTTCCTCCGGCAGGAGCCAATGCTCATAGGTGTCGAGGAGGCGATTTGCCCGTCGGTGAATGTCGTTTAGTTCGCTCACGCTCGCCGGTGAGTTGGCGAGCAGGAGGTTGTCCTGCACCACGGTGCTCGCGTGATAGACAGCGGTGCGCAGGCCATCGAGCAACGCGTCGCGCTCCTGATACTCGCGGCGAAGCGTGGTGCTGCTTTGCTTCACGTGGCGAATTTGCCAACTGGCGTCCCAGGCGAGAAAGCCCATGATGGCCAGCAGCCCGGCGAAGCCAGCGACGGTCGCCGTCATCCGGACGCGGAAGGGAGCGGCTTCGGGCGCCGCGGTCTCACCCGCCATCAGCTACTTACGTTCTCCGCGTCCCGCTTCACGGCGCGGCGGCTCATGCCGACCGGGGGGCGGACGCAGCTCATGATGTTCGGCGCGCGGCCCCGGCGGACGGTAAGGCGCGCTGTACGGATGGCGGTAGATGCGGTAGTTGTCACGCGAGCGCAGCCACGGACGGCCGTCGAGGATCACCGTATGATTTGACCAGCCGAGGCCGGAATGCCCCCATCCCCACTGATTGAACGTCACGCCGAGGAAGATGCGCGGGCCAAAGTTGATGCCGACGGAGACGCTGGCGCGGGGGCGCCGGAAGACGATGAGCGGGTCATAGACGGGCACATAGTAGTAAGCCGGATCCATGGGCAGGATCTGAATGTAGCCGGGGGTGTCGTTGACGATGCGGTACTGAGGCCAGCTCTGCAGATAGCCGAAGTTGGCGGCCTTCTGGCGCATCGCCTGCACCGCATCCATTACGTCGGCGCGTTGACTGAGGACGGCATCGCCGAGTTGGCGAGCCCAGGCGGGATTGGCGGCCAGTTGGTCGAGAACGCTGGGGAAGGGCAGCAGGGCGATGACGCTGGGGTCCCAGGGCAGATTGTCCTGGCTGATGGCGCGCGCGAGGTCCTGTCCGGTGAGGTAAGAATGTTGGTCCGCCCAACTGGCGGCGTCAGGGAGTTGGTTGGAGTAAGTAGCGGCGCTGAGCACTTGGGCCAGCAGGGGATCGGGATAGAGGGCGATCCGGGAGACCAGGTCCTGTAACTGCGCGGGATTCAGCGGCACCTGCGCCGCGAGCGTGGCTGCCACGAAGAAGGCAGCGAGGGTACGTTTCATCGAATGCTCCTATGTCGAGCGTAGGCGGAGGCGCGCGAGGATCCTACTGTGAAAACTCCTAGTGTGGCGGCGGAGGAAAACTCCCCCGCGGACGGTAGCAATCGGCCGTCCGTCTGTTGCGTCTACTCAGGTGGAAGCCGAAAAGAAACGGTTTCGGAGGTGCATGATGAAAAAGTTATTCCTGGCCGGCGCGGCGATGGCCGCCTTGCTGCCTATGTCGGCGATGGCCCGTGGCCGAATGGGCGTCTTCGTTGGACCCTCGTTCGGGTATGGCTACTGGGGCGGGTTTGGCCCCTACTATGGCTACTGGGGGGCGCCTTACGGCGCCTCGATCAGCCGGCCACCGAACATGGGCGTGGTGCGTCTGGATACGAAGCTGAAGGACGCGGACGTTTTTATCAACGGTACCTACGCCGGTTCGGTGGGTCAGTTGAAGTCGATGAACCTGCGTCCGGGTGCTTATGAGATCGAGGTTCGGGCTATGGGGCATGAGCCCTATGACCAGCGCGTGTTTGTGGTCGCGGGGAAGACGCTGAAGCTGCGGCCGGATCTACCGCTGGCGCCGTCGCAACCGGAAGCCAGCGGGTCGTAGAAGGCAAAAAGAGGGCGCGGGAGACGGAGTGCACCGCGCCCTGAAGCCAGCGTCGATCGGAGTGACTGGCAGCAAGCTTTAGCCGCGGATGAAGTGGCCGATCTTCTTTCCCGCGGTCTCGGTGTAGTAGACGGTGACTTTGGCGGTTTTCTCGGTGCCCTTAGCCGTCTCTTTGCCGAAGGCGGCGAAGGCGTGGCCGGTGGCATGGATTGTGTGCTCCGTGCCATCGGCGCCCTTCACCACGATGACCTTGCCCGCGTGATCGACTCGGACGACAGTGCCTTCCACGACCTTGAAACCGCCGTGACCCACGCGGCCCATCTCGACCGCGGTCTCTTCGGTGCCTTTGGCCGTGGAACGCGCCACCACTTCGGTGCCTTCCTTCAAGCCTTTCCAAGAGCCGCGCTCCGTGGCGGCAGCGCCGTGGACCACGGTTTTTTCGGTGTAATGAAGTGTTTTCTCGGTGCCCTCACCCGTCTTCACGACGACCGTCTTGGCCGTGGTGTCGAGCTTCTGGATCACGCCGTGCAGGGTCTCTGCGAAGGAGGAGAGCGTGAAAGCGGAGAGAAGCAGGCCGGCGGCGAGGGGAGTTTTGCTGAACATGAGACATTCCTTCCAGTTGGCTTCGGGGCCAACTAATCGCAGCGTACGTGTTGCTGAGCGGCGATCCCACTAGCAGTATTCCTAGTTGGTGACCCCGGAAGTCCCAGGGATAATACAGGGCATGTCCCCACCGGACGCGCATCACTTTCTCCGGCAGCGGATCCGTACTTTGCTGCTGGCGTGCCTGGGCGGGTTGCTGCTCTGCATTGTTGGTTTCGGCTTTTATGCCAACACGTCACTGGAGGAGCTTGGCCGGCGCGATAGCGCAGACCTGCGTCGATTTCTGTGGCGCACGGAGTTGCTCGAGCAGGCCTTCACGCTGTTGAGCGACCAGACGGCGGAGAGCTCGGAACCAGAGCGCGTGGCGGAAGCGATTCGCCGCTATCGTCAGGACGCGCCCGTGTCGCTGACCGGGTTGGACGCGGCGCTTACCGCTTATCTGGCTGAGCCCAAGCTACCGGCGGCGCATCGCAGCTTGCTGGAAGCACTGGTGCGGACCGGGTTCGAAGACCGTCGCCGGTCGCTGGCGGCCGCCGGCGAAGCCGAAGAGATTGCCCAGCGCGTGGAGCAACGCTTATGGATCGGTGTGCTGCTGGCGGGTTTGGCGGCCGTGCTAGTGGTGGTGCTCGCCTTTCGGCATTTCTGGACGCTGGAGCGCGCGGCGGAAGTGGAGCATGAGGCGGTGGTGAAGGCGCGCGCCGAGTTGGAGGGTCTCTCGATGCGGCTGCTGCATTCGCAGGACGAAGAGCGCCGGCGTATTGCGCGCGATCTGCATGATGACGTGGGGCAACGGCTGGCCGGCTTGCTCTACGAACTGGCCGGAGCGGCCGAGAGGACGGATGCCTCACCCGAGATGCGGCAGGCGCTGACGGCGAGTAGCGAGCGGCTCGGCGAAGTGGCGCGCGATCTGCAATTGATGTCGCGCAATCTGCATTCGGCGGTGCTCGAGAAGATTGGCCTGGTGACCGCCGTGCGCGCTGAATGCGAAACGCTGCGCCAGCGGACATCGCTCGACGTGCAGTTCAGCGCGGAGAACGTGCCGCGCAAGGTGCCGGAGGCCTTGGGATTGGCTCTCTATCGCGTGTTTCAGGAGTGCGTGCAGAACAGCCTGAAGCACTCCCAAACCGCGCGGCTGGACGTAACTCTGCGGGTGGCCGAGGGCGAACTCGTGCTGCGCGTGGAGGACTTCGGCGTCGGCTTTCAACCGTATACGGCGGCCGGGGGCATGGGTCTGATGAGCATGCGCGAAAGGCTGCGAGCGCTCGAGGGGGTGCTGGCGATCCGTTCGGCGCCGGGCTCGGGCACCGAAGTGGTGGCGCGCGTTCCGCTGGCTGGACTAAGCTGAAGCTTCGAACGAAGGGACCCTCGTGAGCCTACCGACTATCCTGATTGCGGACGATCATCACTTGGTGGTGGACGGCTTGCGGCGCCTCTTGGAGCAGGAATACAACGTCGTGGGCGACGTGGCGGATGGGCGGTTAGTGATGACGGAGGTGAGGCGGCTGCAGCCGGACCTGGTGATTCTGGACGTCTCGATTCCATCGCTCAATGGCGTGGACTGCGCGCGGCAATTGCGCGAGGGGGGCTGCGCGGCGAAGATCCTGATGCTCACCATGCACGCCGATGCGACGTTGGCGCGCGAGGCGCTGGAAGCCGGCGCATCGGGCTATATCCTGAAGAGCTCGCCCGCGGCCGAGTTGCGCACGGCCATTCGCGAAGTGCTGCTGGGGCGCACTTTCCTTTCTCCGGTGCTAACGCGCGATCTCCTGGACGTGGTGGGCCGCGCCAATTCGAAGCGCGAAGACGCCTGGGCGAAGCTGACGCCGCGTCAACGCGAGGTGCTGCAACTGTTGGCGGAAGGCAAGTCGCATAAGGAGGTGGCGGCCATCCTCAACGTGTCCGTAAAGACGGCCGAGTATCACAAGTACGCGATCGTCGAAACGCTGGGGGTGAAGAGCAATGCGGAGCTCGTGCAGTATGCACTTCGCCATGGCATTATTTCGGGGTAGCGCGAAAGCTGGGAATTCTCCCAGTTCATTCGGCGCCTTCCTTCGTGTCTGATGGGAAGCAGAGGAATCCGCCCATGAAGATCCGCGTGGCGTTGGCTGACGATAATCCCACTTTGCAGGCGGAAGTGCGGCGCAATCTGGCGGGCGAGTTTGAGATCGTCGGCATGTTTTCTGACGGCCAGGCGTTGCTCGCTGCTTACGATGCTTTGCAGCCCGATGTGGTGGTGACCGACGTTTCCATGCCCCTGGTGGATGGCTTCGAGGTGGCGACGCAGCTATTGCGGCGCGGGAATCCGCCGGTGGTGTTTTTTACGGTGCACGAGGATCGCGCGTTTGTGGAAGAGGCCCGGTCACTGGGCGTGCGCGGCTACGTGTTGAAGCGAAGCGCCCCGCCGGTGTTAGCCACGGCGATTCGCGTGGCAGCCGGCGGGGCGGAGTACCTTTGCCCGGAACTTGCCTAGCGTGTCAACTGGGCGTGCATGGGCGCGCCGGAGAGTGCGGCGCCTTGCGGATTGTCCACGGCAAAGGTGACCTGATAGAACTTGCCTTCACCGTCGATGGGTTCGGGCGAAATCGCACTGACGGTGGCGCCGAAGTGCACCTGCGGCGTGGCATCGAGCGTTAGGGCGGCGCGCTCACCGAGGCGGATCGACATCAGATCCGTCTGGGCGACCAGGGCGAAGGCCTGCAGGCGGCGAGGGTCAGCGGCGATGCCCAACTGCGCCTCGGAGCCTTCGCCGGTGGCGACGACAATGCCATCGGTGGGCGCGACGATGAGGCCACTGCGGGCACCTCTGGGCTTGGCGGCAGCCTGCGGGCGCCGTTCGAGCCGTGTCTCCTGGTTCGATAAGGTGGCGAGGTCCTGCTCGACGGCGGCAGTGGCCACGGCGCGGCGGGCCTGATCCACCGAAACGTCGGCCGTATGTTGAGCGGTGACGGCGGCGTCATAGTCGAGTTCGGGCAGCATCGCGGAGCGGTAGAGTAACTGACGGCGGCGGAGTTCGCGGCTGCGATCTTCGTCCACCGCTTCCGCTTGCGACTCGTGCTGTTCGAGCTCGATCAGCGAGGGGCCGCTGGGGACCGTGTCCGATCGCAGGCGGGCCACTGGCTCATGGCCCGGTTGCAAGAACTCGGCGTCCCGACTGGCCAGTACCGTGCCGCGTTGCACCCAACTGTTCAGGGGCACGGCCAGACTTTGCGGGTGGCCGGGGAGCACGGCAGTGGCGGCCGGGACGATGGTTCCCGAAAGCACCAGCGCGGGCTCGGAGAAATCGGCCACCAAGCGGGGCGGGCGGGTCCAGAGTCCGATGACGGCGGCGGTCACCACCCCCGCCGCTGTCATCGCGATCCACTTCAGCTGCATCGTCATGTCGAA
Source organism: Bryobacteraceae bacterium (assembly GCA_965229305.1). Classification (GTDB taxonomy): domain Bacteria; phylum Acidobacteriota; class Terriglobia; order Bryobacterales; family Bryobacteraceae; genus JALHNI01. The sequence goes on from CBDDIZ010000035.1 coordinate 67,837, forward strand.
TCCTCTCGATCGATTAGGCGTGCGCGGGGCGGCGGGCGATACTCCTGTCGAGAGGGTATTTTTGCCTCTCGGGCGAGGCGAATCGCCTCTAATCGATACCGAGGCTGAAACGTTCGAGGGGGCTAGCGGCTCATAGCCATGACGTCCCGGCCCCGGTCGCGGAGGATGGACCCGGGCCGGGGGGAGCTGGCTTATTCGTTGATGCCGACGACAAACCAGCGTTTGCCGTTCAGTAGGGTTTGCGTTCCGTTTAGTGAAAGCGCAAGGCGTTCGGTGGCGCCTTTGCTCGAGGTCATCTCGAGGAAGGCCTGGCCGGCCTGCTCCACCACGCGCCACTTGCCTTCGTCGGCGCTTTGGCCGGACGAACTGCCGCTGGCTCCGGGGACGGTCATCGAGACGGAACTCTGCGAGCGGAAGGCGTAGTTGCCGTTGGCGGAGAGATAGAGCGTCTTTTGGCTGTTCATCCCGCCCGAATTGCCGCCGCTCGAATAGCCGTTGAACTGGACGAGCTTCTTGTCGCTCAGACGCTGGGTCCAATTGCTGCTGAGGGCCGTGCCGGGCTGGGGTCCCACGAGTTGGCCGCGAAAGGTGGTGGCGATGGCTAGCAGGTCTGCGCCGCGCCGGGTAATGGGGTCGGGCCGGCCGATCGCCGCGAGTACGCCGATGCCGCCATTTAAGCCGACCAGATAAAGGCTGATGCGAGCCGGTTCGTTGCCGCTGCGCGCACTGTAGACGTAGGCGATGCCGCGGCCGCCGGCTGCCTTAAAAGGCGTCGGCGCGCCAACGGGGGTGGCGGAGACACCGGGGAAATAGCGCGACATCAACTGCGAGAGCAATTGCGGGTCATCGAGATTTTTGGCCTCGGGGTCGCCGCCGGCGATGTACATCTCGCTTTCGGTGTCGTGGGCGGGGGGCGAGAGCATCGCGCCGGGTCCGGTGGGCGTGAGTTTCCAGCCGGTGGGTAATTGAAGTTCCAGGCCGGATCCCAGCCGTTCGGCGCCGGACGCAAACGCGCCCAGGCCGATGAAAAGAAGCAAGAAGGATTTCATCCGCGAAGCAGGTTTCATTATCGCCCCGTTCGGGGGCGTCCCGGGGCATGGGTTAAGAGGCCTGTTGGGATGGTTACACGCGGGGGGTGGGGCGTGTGGGGGGGGATTGCGTTGAAGGACGGATCCGGCTTTTTTTGAGAGAGTTGCGCGATGGTCTAACGGGGTCCAAACAGGAAGGGAACAGGGGTGGAACATGTTCGCCGCGGGTTCCGGCCTGTTGGTCGGACCAATCGTCAGAACGCGGTGATAAGATCCAGCCCAATCGTTTTCCGATTCAGGATCAATATGAGAATCTTCACCTTGTTGTGTGTTCCGCTCTTCCTGCTGCCACTGGTCGCGCAGCAGCCGACGGCCAGAGTTTCGGGGGTGGTGACGGACCCCACGGGCTCCTTCATCGCCGGGGCCAAAATCACCGTGACGAACGGGGCGACTTCCCAAAGCAAGTCGGTACAAAGCGGGGCCAGCGGCGAGTATTTGCTGCAGCAACTGCCCATCGGCGAGTACACGATGATGGTGGAGGCGGCGGGATTCTCGTCGAAATCCATGCGCGGCATCGTGCTGCAGGTGGATCAGGACGCGCGGTTCGATATTGCACTGGCGGTGGGCTCGACGACCGACACGGTGACCGTCGACGCCAGCGCGCCGTTGCTGGTGACCGATACTTCGTCGGTCGGGCAGGTGATTGAGAACAAGGCCATCGTCAACATGCCGCTCAACGGCCGCGCCTTTTGGCAACTGGCGCAGTTGACCCCGGGCGTGGTTTTTACCCCCGGCGGCTCCGACATCAGTTCCGGCGGCCAGGGCATCCGGGCGACGCGGGTGGGCTTACGCATTAGTGGCAGTTCGCGCCTGGCGGGCGGCTGGTTCCTGGACGGCTTCGACATTACCGAGTACGAGTTGGGGGCGACGTCGATTACGCCGTCGACCGATGCGCTGCAGGAGTTCAAGGTGCTGGCCGGCGGCATGAGCGCGGAGTACGCGCTGCCTTCGGTGATCAATGCGGCGCTCAAGAGCGGCACCAACCAGTTCCATGGGTCGATGTACGAGTACCTGCGTAATGACAAAGTGCAGGCGCGGAACTTCTTTTCGCCGACGGTGAACCCGCTGAAGCGGAACCAGTTCGGCGCCACCTTCGGCGGGCCGATCAACCGGGACGACATCTTCTTCTTTGTCGACTACGAAGGAGGCCGGACGCGCCAGGGTACGACGTTCAACTCGGCGGTGCCTTCGGCGGCGGCGCTTAATGGCGACTTCACCGGCGGTCGGGCTATCTTCAACCCCCTCACCACTCGGGAGAATCCGGCAGTGGCTGGGCAGTTCCTGCGGGACCCGTTTCCGAATAACGTGATCCCGGCGAGCATGCTCTCGAAGCAGGCGGCCTTCTTCAAGCCGTACTTTCCGGCGCCGAACAGCCCGAACTCTCGCTACATCTACGCGCCGGCGCTGTCGCTCGACACCGACAAGTTCGACATCAAAGTGTCGCCGCGGCTGACGCAAAAGGACAGTCTGGTGAGCCGGTATTCGTTTGCCAACAACACGGAGAGCGACCCGGCGGCGTATCCGAGCCTGGGGTCCTATCCGCTGCGCAGCCGCGCGCAGAATGCCGGGCTCAGCTACATGCACATCTTCAGTCCGAATATCACCACGGAGAGCGCCTTTAACTACTACCGCTGCTTCTTCTACTTCCTGAACGCGAGCGAGTTCAACGGCAAGAACGTGGTGGGCTTGGCGGGGATTCCGGGCTTTGAAGGCGTCAGCGACTTGCAACCGGCGGCGCCGCTGTTGAATCTCTCGGGTTATGCAGCCTGGCAGGGCAGCACGGACAATCGCCCGAAGGCGAATCGCATCCGTACCTATCAGTACCGTTCGTCGGTCACCTGGAACCACGGTGACCACGACATGAAGTTCGGCGCGCAGCTTTCGCATCAGGCGCACGCCTTCCTGAACGGCAACGCTTCGCAGGGGACGTTCAACTTCGACGGCCGCTACACGAACAATCCGCTGAACGCGGGCGCCACCGGCGACGCCTGGGGCGACTTCCTGCTGGGCTATCCGTTCAGCGTGCAGCGCTCCACGCCGATTCAGATCTTCGGCAACACCGGCAACTTCTGGAGCTTCTACGGCCAGGACAACTGGCGCGTGTCGCGCTCGCTGACGCTGAACGTCGGGTTGCGCTGGGAGCTGAACTCGATGCTGAACGGCATCCGCGGCCAGACGAATGCGTTCAACTTCGCTACGGGCAAGGTGATCATTCCGAGCAAAGGCGGGTCGCCGGACCTGACGGCGCAGCCGGGCTCGGCGCAGATCTACCAGGTGTTCCGGAATCAGATTGAGCTGAGCGAGGACAAGGGGCTGCCGTGGTCCATCCGCTATCCCGACAATCGGGCGGTGGCGCCGCGGTTCGGCTTTGCGTGGCGGCCGGGCAACAGCGATCGCTGGGTGGTGCGTTCGGCGTACGGCATCTTCTACGTCTATCCGGACACGAACATTACGCTGGGCCTGGTGCGGACGCCGCCGTTCGTCGTGCTGCAGACGATTCAAAACGACGTACCCACCCGGGCGACGCCGGTACCTTCGCGCAATCTGTCGAACTACTTCCTGGGTCAGCCGCTGGTGGATGCCAACGCGACGCCCGGCATTTCGACTGGCGGCACGAACTACCGTTCGACCTATACGCAGACCTGGAACCTGAACGTCCAGCACCAGTTCGCGCACAACGTGGCGATGGAAGTGGGCTATGTGGCCAACAAAGGCACGCGGACGCAGCATTCGTCGCAGTACAACATTCCGTTCCCCGGCGCGGGGAATGTGCAGGCGCGGCGCCCGTATCCGCAGTGGGGCGTGCTGGACTACAAGATCTGGGGCGGGTCGTCGAGCTATCAGAGCCTGCAGGCGAAGCTCGAGAAGCGCTTCAACAATGGCTTTTCGTTCCTGGGGTCCTATGCGTGGTCGAAGTGCCTGGACGGTCCGGGGAGCGAAGAAGGCGGATCGCCGGTTTGGTACATGGATAACCTGAACCGCGGCCGGTGCGACTTTGACGTGCCGCACAACTTCGTCACCAGCTACATCTGGGAACTCCCGTTCGGCCGGGGGCGGAAGTTTCTGGGGAACGCGCCCAAGGCCCTGGACTTCGTGGTGGGCGGCTGGCAATGGCAAGGGATCAATACGCTGCAGGCCGGCGTGCCCTATTCGGTCTCTATTAGTGTGGACCGGGCCAACACCGGCACGTCGCAACGGCCCGACGCGATCGCGCCGGCGTTTGTGCCGCAGGAACTCGGGTGCTGGTACTACACGTCCGCCAACTCCACCTGCAAGGCGATGTTCCCGAATCAGGCCGACACATTTGCGCTGCCGGCGAGCTTCACTTACGGCAACGCCGGCCGGAACATCCTGCGCGGCGACAAGTTGATCCAGATGGACATGTCGTTGATCAAGCAGTTTCGGGTGACGGAGTCCAAGTACTTCGACTTCCGGGCGCAGGTCTTCAACGTCACCAATACGCCGAGCTTTTCGAATCCCGGCGGCAGTTGGAATCTGGCCACCGGCGGCACGGTAACCAGCACGCGCAATCAGCCACGGCTCTACGAGTTCAGTTTGAAGTTCAGCTTTTAATTTCAAGCGCTTGGGTAGGCCGGCGAACTGTTCCCGTACAGTTCGCCACCTACCCTCGCGCGAGATGAGGACGGAAACTAGCCTTATGCGGCGCTTTGTTTTGTTCGGATCCCTGTTGACGATCGTGGGCGTCTTTGCGGCAGAAACGGCGAAGGACCGCTTCACTTCGGCGCAGCGGCGCTATTGGGCGTTTCAACCGGTGAAGGTGACGCCGCCGCCGGCGCTGGCGCATCCGCAGTGGGTAGCGAATCCGATTGACGCCTTCGTTGGTAAGAAACTTGAGGACCGCGGGCTCATGCCGAATCCGCCGGCGGATCGAGTGACTTTGCTCCGCCGCGTCAGTTTCGACCTGGTGGGCCTGCCGCCGACTCCGGCTGAGGTGGAAGCGTTTGTGAAGGACGCCTCGCCCGACGCCTACGAGAAGGTGGTGGACCGGTTGCTGGCCTCACCACACTACGGGGAGCGGTGGGCGCGGCACTGGCTGGACTTGGCGCGTTACGCCGAGAGCGAAGGCTTCAAGGCGGACGAGACGCGTCCGAACGCCTGGCGCTATCGGGACTATGTCATCCGGGCGTTCAACGAAAACAAGCCCTACGACCGTTTCGTGAAGGAGCAACTGGCTGGCGACGAGTTGTATCCGAATGACCCCTGGGCACGCGTCGCGACGGCTTTCAGCCGGCACTATCCGGACGAAAGCAACGCGCGCGTGCTGGCCCAGCGTCGGCAGGAAATTCTCGACGACATCACCGACACGGTGGGGTCCACCTTCCTGGCGATGACCTACGGTTGCGCCCGCTGCCACGACCACAAGTTCGACCCCATCCTGCATACCGATTACTACAAGCTGCAATCGTTCTTTGCGAATACTTCCGCCGACGATCAGATCTCGATGCTTTCGCCCGATGCTTATGCGCGGTGGCAGGCGAAGCGCGCGGTGTGGGAGGAAAAGTCAAAACCGGTGCGCGACCGGATCGAGGCGTTGCTGGCGCCGAAGAAGGCGCAGATCCTGAAGGAGTTTGTCGACAAGTATCCGCCGGAGATTCAGGCGGTCCTGACGAAGAAGCCGGCCGAACGTTCGCCGTTCGAATGGATGATGTATGCCAAGGCGAAGCCGTATCTGACGATCGATGATGAGGCGGCGTCGAAGGTGCTAGATAAAGCGGGCAAGGCACAGTATGCCGCGCTGCTCAAGGAATTGGATCAATCCGCGGCGATCGATCCGGGTGAGGCACCGACCGGGATCGGCATGCGCGACATCAGCGCGACGGCTCCGCCGACGCACAGGCTGAATGTTGGCGCCTGGGATGCGCCGCTCGAAGAGGTGAAGCCTGGCTTCCTGCAAATTCTGGATCCGTCCGAACCGGGCATTGTGCCGACGGCGACTTCTACTGGCCGCCGGACGGCGCTCGCCAACTGGATCGCGAGTCCGGCGAATCCGCTGACGGCGCGCGTCATGGTGAACCGCATCTGGCACTATCACTTCGGCCAGGGGCTGGTGAAGTCGCCGAGCGACTTCGGCATGATGGGCTCACGCCCGTCACATCCGGAGTTGCTGGATTATCTGGCGAACGACTTTACGTCCCACGGCTGGGACATCAAACGACTGCACAAGCTGATTCTGCTGTCGAACACTTACCGGCAATCGTCAGCGAACAACGAACTGTCGGCCAAGGAGGATGCGGCCAACAAATACTTGTGGCGCTATGACCGCGAGCGGCTGGAAGGCGAAGTGATCCGTGACGCGGCGCTTTCGGTGAGCGGCTTGCTGAATGCGAAGGTCGGTGGCCCGAGCGTCTTCCCCGAACTGCCGGAGGGCGCGGGCAAACCGCGCGGTGGTTGGAAGACGTCTTCGGGCGAAGAGCGGAACCGGCGCAGCGTCTACATCTTTGTGCGGCGCAATGCCCGGTATCCGATGCTGGAGGCGTTTGACATGCCGGACACGCATGAATCCTGCGGCCGGCGGAATCATACGATCAACGCCCCACAGGCGATGGCGTTGCTCAACAGCAAGGTGAGTCTGGAGTGGGCTCAGGCTCTGGCGGGCCGCCTGTTGAAGGAGGCGGGCACTGAACCGAAGGCACAGGTGGAGACGGCTTATCAATTGGCTTATGGTCGCCCGCCGGATAGCGCCGAGCGCGATACCGTGCTCACCTTCTTTGAAACTCAGAAGCGGACGGTAGCCGAGCGGTTGGCCAAGAACGAGAAGATTGCCCTGCCTACGGATCTGCCTGCCAACTTCGATCAAGCGCAGGCTGCCGCCCTGGTGGATTTCTGCCAGATGCTCCTAAACTCCAACGAATTCGTGTATCGGAACTAGCCATGTCTTTCAAACGCCGTCCCACGTCACGCCGCGACTTCCTGGCTCACTCGGGCAGTGGATTGGGAGCGCTGGCCCTGGCTTCGATGCTGCCGGCCCAGGCGGCGATGAACGCCGATCCGTTGGCGCCCAAGAAGCCGCACTTCCCGGCGACCGCCAAGTCGGTGATCTTCCTGTTCATGGAAGGCGGACCCAGTCATCTGGATCTGTTCGACCCCAAGCCGATGCTCGAGAAACTGGCCGGCCAGCCGATGCCGGCTTCGTTCGGCAAAGTCGTCACGGCGATGGGCACTTCGAACAACACGATCATGCCTACGAAGCGCACCTGGAAGCAGCACGGGCAAGCCGGCATCTGGGTTTCGAACTGGTATCCGGAAGTCGCCAAGCACGTCGACGAGATGACCGTCTTTCGCGCCTGCTGGGCTGATGGCCTCAATCATGTGGGTTCGGTGTGCCAGATGAATACTTGCTCGATCCTGGCGGGGCGTCCGTCGCTGGGTGCGTGGACGACGTACGGCCTGGGCTCGGCGAATCAGAATCTGCCGACGTTCGTCGTGTTGACCGATGCCGCCGAAGTGGTGGGCGGTCCGAAGAACTGGAGCTCGGGCTTTCTGCCGGCCACCTATCAGGGCACACAGTTGCGCAATCAGGGAGCGCCGATTCTGGACCTGATTCCGCCCGACGCGATTGGTAAGGCGCAGCAGCGCGGACGGCTGGACCTGCTGAAGTCGATGAATCAGCACTTCGGCGCCGACAAGCCGGAGGACACCGAGCTCGAGGCCCGCATTGCGGCTTACGAACTCGCCTACCGGATGCAGAGTTCCGGCCCGGAGGCCGTGGACCTGACGAGCGAAAGCGAAGCGACAAAGAAGCTCTACGGCATGGATGAGGAGGCGACGGCGAAGTTCGGCACGAACTGTCTGCTGGCGCGGCGGCTGGTGGAGCGTGGGGTGCGGTTTGTGGAACTGTATTCAGGGTCCGGCAGCGGCTGGGACGCGCACAACAACATCGAGGCGAACCACGGCAAGATGTGCAAGTCTTCGGACAAGCCCATTCACGGGCTGCTGACGGACCTGAAGGCGCGCGGCTTGTTGGATGAAACGCTGGTGGTGTGGGGCGGGGAATTCGGTCGCACGCCGTTCAACGAAAAGGGCGACGGCCGCGACCATAATCCCTGGGGCTTCACGATGTTCATGGCCGGCGGCGGCATCAAGGGCGGGCAGGTGCTCGGCACCACCGACGAGATCGGCTTGCGTGGCATCGATAAGCGGGTGCATGTGACGGACCTGCATGCAACGATCCTGCATGCGTTGGGCCTCGATCATACGCGCGTGACGTTCCCACACAACGGCCGGTCCGAACGGCCAACGATTGTCACCGGCGAAGCGGTGAAAGAAGCCTTCGCTTAGAGGACCTTCAGTACCAGCATCTCGGCCCGCGTGGGCACCTTGTCCCGGACCTCGGCGCGCAGCACCATCTGGAAGTGCCACGGGCCTTGATGATTCGGCGCCTTTTTCTGCAGCGCGGCCAGCAGCGACTCCATCGCCCCCGGGTCGCTCATGTACTCCATCGCCATCTGCGTGCCTTCGGTGTTCACGCCGTTCACCAGCAGCAACTCGTGCTTTCCATCAATACCAGCGATCATCGACACCAAGGCGTAGTCATTCGTGCTGTGGCCTTGCTTGAGCGGGTATTGGATGTAGTATTCGGCGGGTGCGTTGGGATCAGGCGCCGTGTTGATGATGCGGCGGACCTTGTCGGCAGGGTTGGTGCCCAGGCGCAAGGGCAGCTTGCTCAGAATCGGATCAATCCACTTATTGGCTTCGTCGTGCCCCAGCAGGATGAGGTTGTGGGAGCGGAAGTCCTCCCAACTCATCAGGCGGCTTTGGGTGGCGAAGGCGGGCACTCCGGCCTTGGTGAGAAAACGCATCAGCGCGATGCTGCCTACGGCTTCGCCGACTTTCGATTGCGAGATGGCGGGAGAAAGGTATAGATAGCCGCCTGCCGGTAGGTTGAAGGCTTCGCGTAGTCGTTTCTCTTGCTCGCCGCCAACCGCGATGCGCACCGGCTGCACGTCCGGAGCGAGCGGGGTGTCGAACTGCTTCACCACCGTGGTGAGCGGGCTGCTGAAGCAGATGAGAGCATCGCCGCCGTTGGCGATCCAGGGCGCCCAGAGCGCTTCCATGGCGGGGGAGAGGCGGGCGGTGCGGTTACTGACGTGGCCGAGTCCCCAGCCGGCGGCGAAGGTCGCCAGCGCGAGTCCGGCGACCCAGCCCCAGCGCTTGGCGGGTGCCGCGCGCAGGACCGCAGTGGCCGCGGGCTCGGCGGGCGGCGGAGGCTCTTCGGACGTGCGGTTGCGGACAAAGTGCGGAATGTAACGGCCGATCGGCAGTTCGATGCGAATGGGCGCTTCGGCGCCTTCGCCGGCGTAGTACTCCTGCAACTTCTGCCGCAGCGAATGCGCCTGACGGCGGACAATCGAATCCTCGCTGGGGGTGTATTCGTCACCGCGGCCAAAGACGTCGTGCGCGATCAGATACTCGTTGAGCTTATTGCCTTCGCCGTTGAGCGTGGTCTCGCAGACGAAGCGGAGAAACTTCGCATGACGCTCCGCGCGGCGGAAGCCGGCGCTGGCAACGACGAGTTCAAGCGCCGCCCGAATCTCTTCCGAGGTGGGCGCCGTGGCTTTCGGCAATTCGATCGGGGCCTGCTTCATCACCTTCGCGACGTCCCATATTTATATCGCAGTGCCATGCCGGAGGCGACTCATTCTGGCCGCAAAGCTCATCTTGACAAACAAACCGTCCAGACGGTAGGTTAAGTATCATGCACCACCATCATGGGTGACCCCCAACGCACGAAAGCTGCGATCCTGGTCGCCGCCGAACGCCTGATCTCCGAAAAAGGCTTTCCGGCCTTGACCCTCGAAGAAGTCGCGGCGCGGGCCTCCGTCAGTAAAGGCGGCCTGTTGCATCACTTCACGAGCAAGGCGGCGCTGGTCAATGGATTGACCGACCGCATGATCGCGCTGCACGAACAGGATATAGAAAGCTATCGGCAGCAGGATCCGGCGGCGCCCGGCGCTTACACCCGCGCCTACATCCGCGTCACTTTGGCTTGTGCCGACAAATGCTCGCAGGTTTGTGCGGCGATGTCGGCCGAGGCGAAGAATTTTCCGGGCATCGTGGAACGCTTTCACGCCTACTCGGAGAAGTGCGACGCCCGCTTGGCCGCGGACGGACTCGAGCCGACGGTGGCCTTCGTGGTCCGCTATGCGGCCGAAGGACTGATGTCGGCGGCCAGTTCCGGGATGCCCCGGCCGGCTAACTATGACGCAGTAACGAAGCATCTCTTGACTCTGGCCGGCGGCGGCCCCGTGCCGCGAACGAAAAAAGCCAAGCAAAAGCAGTAAGGACCGACAGGCATGACCCGAAATTTCCCCGCACGCGCCCTAGGTGCGTCCCTATTTGGCCTGGGCTTGCTTCTCCAATGGGGATGCAGTTCGAAGGCCGACACATCCGCCGCCATGGGTGCGCCTCCCCCTTCCACCGTTGAAGTGGCGGCGGTGGCGCAAGAGAACGTCCGCATCTTCAGTGAATGGGTGGCGACGCTGGACGGCAGCGTCAATGCGCAGATCCAGCCGCAGGTGAGCGGTTACCTCGTGCGTCAGAACTACGCCGAAGGCTCGTACGTTCGCAAGGGCGATGTCCTCTTCGAGATTGATCCGCGGCCTTTTCAGGCGCTGGTGGATCAGGCGCGCGGCCAACTCGCGCAAGCCGAGGGTCAGGTGGTGCAGGCGCAGAGCAAAGTGGCGCAGGCGGAAGGCCAGTTGGCCCAGGCCCGAGCGCAGTTAGGCAAAGCGCAGATCGACGTGAAGCGCGATACGCCGCTCGCCAAAGCCCGCGCCATTGCGCAAAGTCAGTTGGATAGTGAAACGCAGGCGCTGGCGGCGGCGGAAGCCAATGTGGAAGCCAGCAAGGCGAACGTCGCCGCCAGCCAGGCGGACGTGAAGAGCGCGCAAGCCGCGGTGGTGGCCTCCCGCGCGAATCTGGCGCAAACGGAATTGAACCTGGGCTTCACGCATGTGCGGTCCTTGATCGATGGCATTGCTGGCCTCGCGCAGACGCAGATCGGCAACCTGGTGAAGACCGATACGGTGCTTACCACCGTCTCGCAGTTGGACCCCATTCGTGTCTACTTCCCGATTAGCGAGAAAGAGTACCTGGAACTCGCCGGCAAGGGCAAAGCCGGCACGTCCGGCGATCTGCTGCATCAGGCGCAGCCGTCGCTCGAGCTCATCCTCACCAACGGCAGCACCTACGCCCACAAAGGCCGGGTAATCTTCGCCGATCGCAGTGTCGACCCGCAAACGGGTACGATTCGGCTGGCAGCCGCGTTCCCGAATCCGGGCAACGTGCTGCGCCCCGGCCAGTTCGGGCGCATCCGCGCTTTGACGGGCGAAAACGCCGATGCCCTGCTGGTGCCGCAACGCGCGGTGACCGAGTTACAGGGAAAGTATCAGGTGGCGGTGGTGGGCGCCGGCAACAAAGTGCAGATTCGCGCAGTGGTGCTGGGGCCGACGCATGAGTCGCGCTACGTGGTGCGCGAAGGCCTGAAGGCCGGCGAGCGCGTTGTGGTGGAGGGCTTAGCCAAGGCCATGGATGGCAGCGTGGTGGTCCCGCAGATGAAGCAGGGGCAATAGCACATGGCAAAATTCTTCATTCATCGGCCCATTGTGGCCATGGTGATTTCGATCCTCATGGTCATTGTCGGGATTGTGGCGCTGCTGGGCTTGCCCACGGCGCAATTCCCCGACATCATTCCTCCCGAAATTCAAGTGGTGGCGATGTACCCCGGCGCCGACGCCAACACGCTGGAGCAATCGGTCACCACGCCGCTCGAACAGCAGATCAGCGGCGTCGACAACATGGACTACATGAGCTCGACGTCGGCGAACAACGGCTCGGCGACGATCACCGTGACGTTCAACGTGGCGACCGATCCGAACGTCGATCAGGTGCTGACCCAGTTGCGCACAGCCCAGGCGGCGTCGCAACTGCCCGCGGAAGTGAATACGTCCGGCCTGATCATCCAGAAGTCTCTGATGTCGCCCTTGATGTTCGTCAGCATCTTTTCGCCCGACAACTCACGCGATGAAGTGTTCCTTTCGAACTACGCCTACATCAACCTGATGGACGAACTCACCCGGGTGAAGGGCGTGGCGCGCGTGCAGGCTTTTGGCGGCGGACAGTATGCGATGCGCATCTGGGTAAAGCCCGATCAGTTGGCCAAGCTGCACGTCACGGTGCCGGATCTGGTGCAGGCCGTGCAGACGCAGAACCGGGTGAATCCGGCCGGTAAGCTGGGCGGGCGTCCGGCGCCCCCCGGGCAGGAGTTCACGCTTACCGTCCGCGCGCAAGGCCGCTTCTCTTCGCCCGAAGAGTTCGGCGGCATCATCATTCGTTCGAACCCGGATGGCTCCACTCTGCGTCTGCGCGACGTGGCCCGCATTGAGATGGGCGCGCAGACCTACGACATGATCAGCCGCTTCAACGGCAAGCCGACCGCGGGACTGGCCGTCTACCAATTGCCGGGCTCGAACGCGGTCGAGACGGCGAAGAACGTCAACGCCAAGCTCGACCAATTGAAGCAGCGCTTCCCGAAGGGCCTCGCGCTCGACATGACGCTCGACACCACGAAGGTGGTGACGCAAGGCATGAAGGAGATCACCTATACGCTGCTGGAAGCGCTCGCGCTGGTGGTGCTGGTGGTGTACCTGTTCCTGCAAGGTTGGCGCGCGACGCTGATTCCGCTGCTGGCGGTGCCGGTGTCGTTGATCGGCACCTTCATGATCTTTCCTTTGCTGGGCTTCTCGGTAAATACGCTTTCGCTCTTCGGTCTGGTGCTGGCGATCGGCCTCGTCGTGGACGACGCGATTGTGGTGGTGGAAGCCGTGGAGCATCACATTGAGAAGGGGCTTTCGCCGAAGGAAGCGTCGCTCAAAGCGATGGAAGAAGTGTCGGGCCCGGTGATCGCGATTGCGCTCATCCTGGCGGCCGTCTTTATTCCTACGGCGTTCATCCCGGGCATCACCGGACGGCTGTATCAGCAGTTCGCGGTAACGATCGCCATTTCCGTCATCATCTCGGCCTTTAACGCGCTCTCGCTCAGCCCAGCGCTCTGTGCCTTGTTGCTGAAGCGCAAGGAGCCCTCGCGCGGCCCCCTCGCCCGCTTCTTCGCCTGGTTCAATGCCGGCTTCGAGCGGGCCACCAACGGCTATATCGGCGTCAGCGGCGCGTTGATTCGCAAGTCGGCGTTGAGCGTGATCTTCCTGGTGCTGGTGACGATTGGCGGCGCGATGCTGGGCAATCGACTGCCTAGCTCCTTCCTGCCGACCGAGGACCAAGGCTATTTGCTGGTCGCCATGCGACTGCCCGATGCGGCGTCGCTCGAGCGTAGCGATGCCGCCGCGCGCAAGATCGAAGAGCGCGTTCGCCGGATCCCGGGCGTGGCGTCGGTGTTTACCGTGGTGGGCTTTGACCTGCTCACCGGCGTGCAGAACACTTACAACGGCATCTTCTGGGTGACGCTGAAGGACTGGAGCGAACGGAAGAGTGCCGAGGAGCAGTTTGAGGCGATCCAAGGCCGTCTGGCCGCCGAAATCTCGCAGGTACCCGATGCCTTCGCCTTCCCCATCAGCCCTCCGGCCATCCCCGGCGTGGGCAGCACCGGCGGCTTCACTTTCGTGCTCGAAGACCGCTCCGGCGGCAGCGAAGATGAGTTCGCGAAGAACGTCTTCACCTTCGTGGGCGCCGCCGGGAAGCGGAAGGAACTGATGGGCGTGAGTTCGGCCTTCCTGCCGAACGTGCCGCAACTCTATGTCGATGTGGACCGCGAGCAAGCCGCGCGGCAAGGCGTCGCCATCGGCGACATCTACAACACGCTACAAACGTTCATGGGTGGTTATCTGGTGAATTACTTCAACCGCTTCGGCCGGCAGTGGCAGGTGTACGTGGCGGCCGAAGGCGAGTACCGCACCAAGCCCGAGGACATCGGCCAGTTCTACGTGGCGAACTCCGCGGGGACGATGGTGCCGTTGAGCACGCTGACGCGCATCTCCAAGCGCAGTGGCTCGGAGTTCAACTTCCGCTACAACGAGTACCGGGCGACGCAAATCTTCGGTTCGGCGGCACCGGGCTATAGCTCCGGGCAGGCGATGGCGGCGCTCGAAGAGACCTTTGCCGAGACGATGCCCTCCGGCATGGCCTTCGACTATACGGGCATGTCGTTCCAGGAGAAGAAGGCGATGGAGGGCATCTCGCCCGCGGCGATCTATGGCATCTCGCTGCTGTTCGTGTTTCTGATTCTCGCGGCCCAGTATGAAAGCTGGTCGCTGCCGTTCAGCGTGCTGCTGGTGACGCCGGTCGCCGTGCTGGGCGCGTATCTGGCGCTGATGCTGCGCGGCTTCGAGAACAACGTCTACGCGCAGATCGGGCTGGTGATGCTGATCGGCATGTCGGCCAAGAACGCGATTCTGATTGTCGAGTTCGCCAAGCTCGAGTACGAACGAGGGAAGACGGTGGTGGAGGCGGCCTTGAGTGCGGCCCGCCTGCGCTTGCGGCCGATCCTGATGACGGCCTTCGCCTTCATCCTGGGCTGCGTGCCGCTCTGGCGCGCCAGCGGCTCGGGTGCGGTATCGCGGCAGATCCTGGGTACCGTGGTCATCGGCGGCATGTTGGCCGCTACGCTGATCGCGATCTTCCTGATCCCGGTGATGTTCGTCATCGTGGAGCGGCTGATCGCCCGCTTCTCCCGAAAAACTGCCCCCCTGGCGGGCGAAGGAGAACCTGCATGAGGAAGCACCTCCTAATATTCCCCGGGCTGCTGATGCTGGGTGCCTGCACCATGGGCCCGAAGTATCAACGGCCGGCGGTACCGGCGCCGCCGGCCTTCCGGGCCGCGGCGGACGCCACGCCGGAATCGTTGGGCGACGCGCAGTGGTGGACCGTCTTTCAGGACGAAGAGTTGCAGAAGCTGATTCGCGCCGCGTTGGCGGGCAACCTCGATGCGAAGATCGCGGCTTCGCGCGTGGCCCAAGCTCAGGCGCAGTTGGGCATCACGCGCGCCGACCAGTTCCCCACGATCAACGGCACCGGCAGCGTGGCCCGTCAGCGCAACCCCAGCAATCCCGTGTTCCCGGCGTTCGAAGCGAACATGAGCCAACTGGGCCTCTCGGCAGCTTGGCAACTGGACTTCTGGGGGCGTTATCGCAAAGCGGCCGAGGCCGATCGCGCAACGCTCGCCGCGAGCGAGTGGGGCCGCAAGGCGATCCTTGCCACGTTGGTGAGCAATCTCGCCACCGCGTATTTTCAACTGCGCGAATATGACCTCGAACTGGAGATCGCCCGGCGGACGCTCACCGCGCGGCGCGAGTCGCTGGACTTGACACGTACGCTCGAAGAGGGCGGCGCCGTGTCTCGGGTGGACGTCCACCAGGCGGAGATTCTCGTGGAGCAGGCCGGGCGCAAGGTCCCTGACCTCGAACGCTTGATTGAGCAGCAGGAGAATCTCATTAGCGTGCTGACCGGCCGCAACCCGGAAGGCGTGACGCGCGGCAAGAGTTTGCTGGAGCAGCCGCTGCCGCCCACGGTGCCGGCCGGTTTGCCGTCCGCGCTGCTCGAACGCCGCCCGGACATCCGGCGCGCCGAACTCGAACTGATCGCCGCGAACGCCCGCATCGGCGTCGCTAAGGCCGCCTACTTTCCCCAGATTTCGCTCACCGGCACGACGGGCTTTCAGGCCTACTCGCTCACCGGCCTGTTCGACTCCAAGGTCTACAACGTCGGGGCGGCCATGACGCAGCCGATCTTCGACTACAGCCGCATTCGCAACACCGTCCGTCTGACCGAGGCGCGCAAAGAAGAGATGGTCTTCAGCTATCTGCAGTCCATCCAGCAGGCGTTCCGGGAAGTCTCCGACGCGCTGGTAGCCGTCACCAAGCGCCGGCAGTATCGCGAGCGGCAGGAAGCGTTGCGGCAGGCCGCGCAGCAGGCGGCGGAGCTCTCGGGCATCCGTTATCGCGGCGGTGCCACCAGCTATCTGGAGGTGCTGCAAAGCGAGACCGCGCTCTTCGATTCGGAGATTGACCTGGCACAAGCACGCTTGAACGAGCGGCTCGCGCTGGTACAGATCTACAACGCTCTGGGCGGCGGCTGGCAGAACTAGCCGTCGCGCTGACGCTCTGCGAGACTGGTGGCATGTCCAACTCTCCTCGTATGCGTTGGTTGGCGCTGGCCGGTTTTCTGGCTGTGACCTTTGCCGGGGCCGGAGTTTCCGGGGCCATCACGGCCTCGGCGATTCCTACCTGGTATGCCGGCTTAACCAAGCCGAGCTTCAATCCTCCGAACGACGTATTTGCGCCGGTGTGGACGCTGCTATATGCCCTGATGGCGGTGGCGGCTTGGTTGGTGTGGTGCCGGCCTCAATCCCAGGCGCGTCTGCGGGCGCTGCAGCTCTTTGGGATTCAGTTGCTGCTGAACTTTGCCTGGTCGTGGCTGTTTTTCGGCCTGCATTCGCTGGGTGGCGCGCTCGCTTGCATCGGGCTTTTGTGGCTGGCCATCTTCCTCACTATGCAGAGCTTCTTTCCCGAGAGCCGCGTGGCAGGAGCGATGCTGGTGCCCTACCTGGCCTGGGTGAGTTTTGCCAGCGCGCTGAACTTCGAGATTTGGCGGCTCAACTAGCTTCATGCTGACGCAACTCGCTCTTCGCAACTTCAAAGCCTGGCGCGACACCGGACGCATTCGCCTCGCGCCGCTCACCGTTTTCTTCGGCTCGAACAGTGCCGGCAAAACCAGTCTGCTGCAGTTCCTGTTGATGTTGCGGCAATCGGCCGAATCGCGGGACCGGCGGCAAGTGCTGCACCCCGGCGACGAGAACACCGACGTCGACCTGGGCACCTATCGCGACCTCGTCTACGGGCACGACACCAAGCGGCGGATCGACTTCGAACTGCAGTGGACCCTGCCCGATGCCTTGCAGATCGCCGACGTCCTTACTGGCACGCAGTATCAAGGCGAGCGGATGAGCTTTGCCGCCACGGTCGCCACCGATCGCGATGCGGCTCGCCAATGGGTGGAGCGCTTGAGCTACACGCTCGGCGACCCCGATGCTGGCGGGCTGGCCGTGGAGATGCGCCGGCAGAAGGCGCACTCATATGCCCTCAGTACTTCAACTTCGTACAAGCTGGCGCGACATCGCGGGCGGGCGTGGCCTTTGCCGGAGCCGTTGCGCTTCTACGGTTTTCCGGAAGAAGTGCTCGCGTATTTTCAGAACGCCGGCTTCCTGAGTGACTTGGTGTTGCGGTGGGAGCAGCAGTTGCGGCGCCTGCAATATGTGGGCCCGTTGCGGCAGCGCGCCCGGCGAACCTACAGCTGGTCCGGGGAGGCCCCGGAGAGCGTGGGCTTCGATGGCCGCTATACGGTTCCCGCGTTGCTCGCTTCCAGCCGGCGGCGCCTCAGTCCGGGCTTTAACCGCCGCTCGGTGACCTTGCTCGAACTGGTGGGCCGCTGGTTAAAGGAATTGGGCATGCTTGAGAACTTCGATGCGAAGCGGCTGGCGCGGGCATCCCGCCAGTACGAGATCCTCGTCGAAGCCGGCCAGGCGGACGTGCAAACCAACTTGCCGGATGTAGGCTTCGGCGTCTCGCAGGTGCTGCCGGTAATTGTCGAAAGCTTTTATGCGCCGCCCGGCTCGACGATCGTCGTGGAGCAGCCCGAACTGCATCTGCATCCGCGCGTGCAGGCCTATCTGGCCAATCTGTTTGTGGAGGCGATCCAAAGCCGTGAAGACGGGCAGGACCGGAACATCCAGTTCCTGATCGAAAGCCATTCGGAGCACTTCATCTACCGGCTGCAGCGCCTCATCGCCGAACAGACGGTCCGGCCGGAGCAGGTGGCGCTGTATGTTTGCCGCGCGGGCGCCGACGGCTCGCTCATTGAGCCGCTCGAAATCAACGAGTACGGCGACATCGCCAACTGGCCGCCGGACTTCTTCGGTGACGAGATGGAAGACGTACGACTGCGTTTGAAGGCCGCGGCCGAGCGGGCGAAGGCCCGCTAATGGCGAAGCGCAAAGCGGCCCCGCAGCCGATCGTGGTGGATACCAATGTACTGATTGCGGCCAATGGCGCAGACCCGGAATGGGTGCCGATTGCGGCGGCTTGCGCGGATCGCCTCGCGTCCGTCATGAACGAGCGCGTCTTGTGCGTGGATCAGGGCGGCCTGATTCTCGAAGAGTACGGACATCGCCTGCCCTCGCGTTCCCGCTCCGGTTACGGCGACATGTTCTTCCTGTGGCTTGCGCGGCAACAATACAATCCGCGGCACTGCACGCAGGTAACGCTGACGCCTCGCGAGGGCTCGGGCACGGAATTCGCGGAGTTTCCGCAACTGCCTGAGGAACTCACGTCGATCATCGATCCTTCGGACCGTAAGTTCATCGCCGTCGCCAACGCCCATCCCGACAAGCCACCGATTCTCGAAGCGACCGACAGTAAGTGGATCGGGTGGCGCGACGGCTTGGCCGCCGCGGGCATCACCGTGGAGTTGGTGGACGAGGAGTTTCTACAGCCTTACTACGACCGCAAAATGGGCGGAGGCCAGTAATGGAGTTCAAGTTCCCTCATACCCCGCATTTGGCTTGGCTGGGGCCGGGTGCGCCGCGGGCCGACAAAGTGCTTTCGCCCGACGAAGCCGAGGACTTCCTGCGTTTGCCCGTCGTGGTGGAAGAGAAGATCGACGGCGCCAATGTCGGCATCTTTCTCGACGAGCGCGGCGAGCCGATGGCGAAGAATCGCGGTACGATTCTGGGCCGCGGCGACCATCCTCAGTTTCAAGCTTTGTGGCCCTGGCTCGCCACGCATCGCGAGGCGCTCCGCGAAGGACTTGGCGAGCATCTCGCCCTCTTCGGCGAATGGTGCTTCGCCGTGCACAGCGTACGTTACGACGCCCTGCCGGACTACTTCATTGCCTTCGATCTCTATGAACCTCGAGTAGGCCGCTTCTGGAGTTCGGCCCGCCGCAATGCCTGGGCCGCCCAATACGGCCTCTGCACGGCCCCCCAGGTGGCGGAAGGCCGCTTCACCCTGCACGAGCTCGAGCGGCTGGTCGGCTCGCTGCAATCGCAGTTTGCCAGCCATGCGGCCGAGGGCATCTACCTGCGTCAGGATGACGGCGAATGGCTCGGAGCCCGGGCGAAGCTGGTGCGGCCTGAGTTCGTGCAGGCCATCGGCGAGCATTGGACCAAGCAGGCGCTCGAGCGCAATCATCTGCGCCGCTAGATTTCGCGGAACTCCCGCTGGCGCATCGGTGTCAGTGCTGGCATGACTGCTGGAAACACTCGCTCACTGATCAATGTCACGCCGCTGATCGACGTGCTGCTGGTCCTCATGATGATCCTGATGGTGATCACGCCGCTGGCCTCCCACGGGCTGCCGGCCGCCGTGCCGCAGCCCGCGCCGCCGCAAGCCGCACCGAATCCGGAGATCCCGCTGGTGGTGAAGATCGATCGCGAGGGCCACTATGCATTGAACGGCGAAGCCGTGGCTGAGGCCGAGCTCGATGCCCGTCTGAAGCGCCTCCTGGCGCGCCGCGCGGATGGCACGTTGTTTGTCGACGGCGACCCCGAACTGCCCTATGCCGACGTCGCGCGGCTGGTGGATCGCACCCGCGGCCTCGGCTTCTCCCGGACGGCCATTCTGCCGTCGCCCGCGCGCTAGGAGAAGATCTCGCGGCGCACCGTGCCGGCCACGTCGGTGAGGCGGAAGGCGCGCCCGGCGTAGCGATAAGTGAGCTGTTGATGATCGATGCCCATCAGGGCGAGCAGCGTGGCATGCAGGTCATTGGTGTGCATGCGGCCTTCCACGGCCTTCACGCCCAGTTCGTCGGTGGCGCCGTAAGTGAAGCCCTGCTTCACGCCCGCGCCGGTGAGGAACATCGAATAGCCGGTGATGTTGTGGTCGCGTCCGTCGGGTCCTTGCGCCATCGGCAGCCGGCCGAACTCGGAGCCGAACAGCACCAGCGTGTCCTCCAGCAGACCGCGCTCGCGCAGGTCTCTGAGCAACGCGGACGTCGCCTGGTCCACTTGCCGCGTCCGCTGGATGAGCCCTTGATGCAGGTTGGTGTGGTGATCCCACCCGCCCTGGCAGATCTCGACGAATCGCACGCCCGCTTCGCTCAAACGGCGTGCCATCAGGCATTGCCGGGCGAACGATCCGTCGGGGCCCGGCTTCACGCCATAGGCATCCAGGACGTGCGCGGGCTCTTGAGAGAGGTCCAGCAACTCCGGCACCTTGCCCTGCATGCGGAAGGCAAGTTCATAGCTCTCGATGACGCCGTCCACCGGATCCGGCGCCCCGGGGGTCGCCGCGTAGTCGCGATTCAGGTGCTGCAAGAGATCGAGTTGCCGGCGCTGCAGGGCGGAAGGCGCCGCCGCTTCCAGATTGGGCAGATAGCCCTGGTCGCTGATGCGCGTCCCTTGAAAGTGCGCTGGCAGAAAGGCGCTGCCATAGTTCACCGCGCCTCCGAAGTTCGGCGGCGGGTTGACGGTGACGTAGCCCGGCAGGTCCTGATTCTCCGTACCCAACCCATACAGCAGCCACGCGCCCATGCTGGGCCGCGTAAGAGCCGCGTTCGCACTGCCGGTGTGCAACTGCACCACCGCTTGCGGATGCGCGGGCGTATCCGTGTGCAGGCCGCGCACCCAGCAGAGCTCGTCCGCGTGCTGCGCCAGGTTCGGCAGCAGTTCGGAGAACCAACTGCCGGTTTGCCCGTATTGCCGGAAGGCGAACTTCGATGGCGTGATGACGCCCCCGCCCGGGCCGGACTTCCCCGCGCTTTGCGCGAGCGCGGGCTTGTAGTCGAACGTGTCCAGCCCGGACATCGCTCCTTCCATGAACAGGAAGATGACGCGCTTGGCTTTGGCCGCAAAGTGCGACGCTTTGGGCGCCAGCGGCTGCGTGGTGGCCGCTTGGCCCAGCAGACCGGTCAAGGCCAGGTGGCCGAAGCCGGCTCCGGCAGATTTCAGAAGTTGACGGCGGGAAGGCATCACAGTTCTCCTTGCGTTAGCGGACGAAACGGAATTCAGCGGACGAGAAGAGCGCTTGCGCGAAGCTCATCCAGGCGGCAGTGGACGCGTTGCCGGGCTCTACCGGCGGGTCGATGGCGATGTAGTCCGCCCGATCGATGTTGTCTGGATCGAGCGGCGCGGTGGGGGCGGCCGGCTTGGTGGCCACCGCGGTCGGTTTCGGCGGCAGGGCCGGGGTCACCGCATAAGCGCTCTCGAACTCGTCGACGAACTTCTGGGCTCGCGCAACCTCCACGGCGTTCGGCTCACGATTGAGGATGAGCCGGTAAGCCTGGCGGATGCGTTCGCGCGGACTCTTCGCCGTGCGCAACTGCTCGCTCAACGCCAGGGCCTGCCGTCGCACAAACGACGAGTTCAGCAGGAACAGCGCTTGCGTGGGCACCGTGGTGGCCTCGCGCTGACCGGTCACCAGCGTTTGCGTCACCGGGTCGAAAGCCTCGAGCGTATGTGGCGTCACGCCGCGCAGCAGCGGCAGATAAACGCTTCGCACCAGGCTGGCATCGGCCTGTTGGTGAAGCGTGCGCGATTCCACGCCGTTATCCGGCATCTCGATCATGCGCAACGCCTGTGCTGGCGAGCCCGGCGCGGGGTGCAGGTTCAACTGTCCGGCCGCGGCCAGCAGGGAGTCGCGAATCTCTTCCGCCTCCAACCGGCGCGGCGCATGCCGCCACAACAGCCGGTTGGCGGGGTCGGCTTCGCGATGCACCGCGGGCGCGTCGCTGCCCAGGCGATAAGTCCGCGAGAGTACGATGCGGCGCACGAGTTGCTTGACGTGCCAGCCTTGGGCGACAAAGCCCGTAGCCAGATGGTCCAGCAGTTCCGGATGCGTGGGCCGGTCCCCGGTGAGGCCGAAGTTGTCCACCGTGGAGACGATGCCCTGGCCGAACAGATGCTGCCACACGCGATTGACGATGACGCGCGCCGTCAGCGGATTGCGGTCGCTTGCGATCCATTGCGCCAGTTGCAGGCGTCCGCTTTGCGCACGGTCCACGGGGGCGGCGCCGGGCACGTTCACCGCGCTCAGAAAGCCGCGCGGCACCTCTGGCCCCAGGCGCTCGGCCTCGCCGCGCAGGCGGATCGCGGTGTCGGCCACTTGCGCCGCCTCGCGCGCGCCGTGCACGGCGAACCCGTAGGAGGCCGGATCGGTGAGCAGGAGCAGTTCGCCTTGCAGCTTCTCGTAGCGCAAGCGGTACGGTTGTTGCGTGGGCCGTCCATTGGCGGCCAGCTTCAACCCTTCCGGCGTGCCGCGGATCTCATCCCAGGCCTTCTTCGCCACGGCGACCTCGGCTTCAAGCTGCTTCAATTTCTCAGACGGCTCCGCGGGCCGGTACGACGCCAAGCGGATCAGCATCTTCGGGTCGTAGTAGTCCAGCCCGGCGCCCCCCATCTTGCTCCGCACGCCCGCCGCATCGTCCGTGCTGGTGAAGATGCCGGCCAGCGCATAGTAATCGGCCGTGGGAATGGGGTCGAACTTGTGATCGTGGCAACGCGCGCAGCCCACCGTCATGGCGAGCGTGGACCGCGTGACCGTGTCGATCTGCTCGGCGACGTTGTCCATCAGGAAGCGCTCTTTGAATCGCTGATTCACGTCCTTCGGCCCCAGGGCCAGAAAGCCCGTGGCAATCTGCAGACGATCGCGCTCGGCGTGGTCGGCCGCGGGCAATAGGTCGCCAGCGATCTGCTCTTCGAGAAAGCGATTGAACGGAACGTCGCGCTGCACGGCGTCGATCACGTAGTCGCGATAGCGCCAGGCATGGGGGTAAGGAATATTGCGCGAAGGTCCAGTGGATTCACCATAACGGGCGACATCGAGCCAATGTCGCCCCCAACGTTCGCCGAATCGTGCGGAGGCGAGCAGCCGGTCCACTAGCTTCACGTAAGCCTCGGGCGAACGGTCGGCGAGGAAGGCATCGATCTCGGTCGGCGTCGGCGCCAGCCCCGTCAGGTCATAGGTCAGGCGGCGGATCAGCGTCAGCCGCGATGCCTCTGCGACGGGCGCCAACTGCTTCCCTTCGAGTTTGGCGAGCACAAAACGATCGAGATCCGCCACGGGCCAGGCCGTGTTCTTCACGGCCGGCACCGCGGGGTTCGCCACCGGTTGCAGCGCCCAGTGGCGGGCTTTGAGACGTTCGTAGGCGGCCACGGGCGTCTTCGCCAATGTCACCTGCTCCACCGGCCACGCCGCGCCGTCGTTGATCCAGGCGGTGAGGTCGGCGATCTGCGACGCGCTGAGCGGCGCGCCTTCCTTCGGCATGCGGCGCTTGGGATCCGCGTGCTGTATGCGCAGCACCAATTGGCTCCTTGCCGCCTCGCCCGGCACCACGGCGGCGCCGGAGTCGCCACCCCGCAGCAAGCCGTTCCGATCGTCCACGCGCAGCCCCCCGGCGGGCTTCGTGTCCGCCGCGTGGCACGCGTAGCAGTTGTTCACCAGCAGCGGACGGACCTTCTTTTCGAAGAACTCGATTTGCTGCGCGGTGGGCGCCGCGCTGACTAAGAACGGAGCGAGCAGGATGGCGAACGTCTTCATGGTGTGGGTCCTTAGAACTTGTAATGCAAGCCCAGTTGGATGATGCGCGCCTGATTCCCATTCGCCAGCGCCGAGATGCGGCCAAAGTTGGCTACGCCGCGGTTCTGGTTGGGCAGGGCGAAGTTCGCGTGGTTGATGAAGTTCATCATCTCGGCGCGGAACTGTAAGCGATGCTGCTCACGAATCTGGAAGCTCTTCAGAATCGCCAGATCCGCGATGATGGCGCCGGGGCCGATGGCCACCGTGCGGCCTGTGTTGCCGAACGTATAGAGCGCGGGCGCCGCGAACGTGCTGGTGTCGAAGAAGTTCTCCGCGAGCACATTGTTGCGCCAGTTCGGATTCTCACGATACGCCCCAATCGCGTTCGAGCGGACCGTCGCCGCCGTGGGGTAGATGGCCGCCGCGTTGTTCTCAATCACGCCGAACGGCGAACCCGTCCGCGCCTCATAGATCAGCGACGTGGACCAGCCGCCGATTACCGAGTTCAGCGCCTTGTTCTCCAGGCGCACCGGCAGATCCCAGGTGGCGCTGCCAATGAAGCGATGCGCGATGTGATTGCCGGAAAGGCCCCGGTCGGCCCGGCGATCGTACTGGTTGGCGAAGGCGTTGTCGCCGGCGTTGCCGCCGATCTCATCGCGCGACTCCACGTCGTCGATCGCCTTGGACCACGTGTAGTTCGCGTTGAACTGCAGGCCGCGCGAGAAGCGCTTCTCCAGCCGCAGATTCAAACCGTGATAGTTCGAGTTGCCGATCGTCGGCGCGATCACGCGCACGTCGGAGAACTGCGGAAACGGGCGCAGCAGTTGCGAGTTGCCGGGGCTGATGCGGGCGGGGTCCACCTGATTGATCGAGCGGCTGCCCGGCGCCGTCAGCTTGTGGCCCACGGTGCTCAGATAGCCCACTTCGAAAACCGCGTTGCCCGGCAACTGCCGCTGCACGTTGAAATTGAAGTTGATCAGGTAGGGTACCGTGCGGCCCTTCGGCTCGAAGAACTCCACGGCCAGCGTGGGGCTCTGCCCTGGGCGCACCGCGCCGTAGCCGGGCACCAGCAGATCGTTCGACGGCTGCGCGGCCGGCGGCAGACCATTGCGCAGCAGGAAGGCCGGCGTGCGGCCGCCGTCCACCGACACGACGTCCGTCCGCAGACCGAAGCCGATGTTGGCGACGATCGGCGTCGCCTGGTCATACTGGCCCACATACAGCAGGCCGCTGCCGCCCCGGATCACCCACTTCTCCGCAGCGCGATACGCGAAGCCGAAGCGCGGGCCGAAGTTGTTCTTGTCGAAGTTGTGCGCGTAGGAACTCAAGCCGTTCCGGCCAGACCAGGTGAGGAGGCCCGGTGTATTGCTCACCGGGTTGATCGCGAACTGGTCGAACGAGTTCTGGCGGTTGTCCACCAGTTCCCGGCGTGGCGTATCGAGATCCCAGCGCAGGCCCAGGTTCAGCGTCAGCTTCGGCGACACTTTCCAGTCGGTTTGCACGAAGGCGCCGAACGCACTGGCGCGCGTGCGCAGCAGCAGGGCTTCCGCGCGCGAGCCGCTCAGCGCATAGCCGGTGAGCACCGAAGCGAGCGCGTCGCCGGTGGCCGTCTGGTTGAAGCCGAACACGCCGCCGCCGGTGCCGCTCCAGCGATCGTCGTTGGTGGAGCGGCGCCATTCGCCGCCGAACTTGATCGTGTGCGCGCCGCGGATCTTGGTCACCGTGGTGGTGGCATGGTCGCCGCGAATGGGCACCTGCAGGCGTTCGTGGTTGCCGGTGCCGAAGCCGGTCAGGCCCGGAATGTTGATCTGCGGGAAGAAGCGGTCGTTGGTGCCTTTGATGCCGTAGCGCGCGGCCAAGCCCAGGTCGGACCCGCCGGAGAGCGCGTTCGCCTTGCGGCGATCCCACGAATAGCGCGACTCGATCGTTGTCAGTGGTGAGAAGCTGTGCTGCCAGGTGGCGCTCCAGCTATAGAAGCTGTTGTCGCTGGTGGAGTGGTACGGGTCGGTACCCGGCACCGGGAACACGGGCGAATTGAACGAATCGGTTTCGTTGGCCAGGAAGCGGCCGTACACGCGGTCGTTGAGCGAGAAGTTGTGATCCAGCCGCGCCACCGCCACATGCGTGGTGGTGCGCAAGGGCTGATTCGCGCGGAAGTTGTTGTTGCGGCTGCGGGCGCCCTCCACGTTCGGCGCCGGATAGAGCGACGCGATCGCGCGGCCCACCGGATCCTGCTGCGACACCGGGATGATGTTGCCCGGATACGGCGTGCCGGTTGCGGGGTCGCGTACGACAGTCGCGAGGCTCGAGAAGTCGCCCTGCGTTTCGGCCACCGTCGGTACGCTCGCCAGAATCGTCTGCTGCCGGCGGATCTGCAGGCCCTCGTAGTTGGCGAAGTAGAACGTACGGTCCTTCTTGATCGGGCCGCCAAGGCTCGCGCCGTATTGGTTGTAGCGCAGCACCGGCTTCGACGACGCAAAGAAGTTGCGCGCGTCCAACCGGTCGTTGCGCAGATACTCATACAGCGAACCGTGCAACTGATTCGTGCCGGACTTGGTGGTCATCTGCACGTAGCCGCCGCCCGAACGGCCGAGTTCGGCCTTGTAGTTGCTGATCTCGACGTTGAACTCCTCCAGCGCTTCCACCGGCGGATCGTAAACCAGCGTCGCCACGCCCAGCAGAATGTTCTGCGCGTTGCCGCCGTCAATCGTCCACATCGCGTTGTTGCCGCGGCCGCCCGCCATGGCGAAGTTCGACCCGTTGCCGTTCTGCACCACAAAGCCGTTCAATCGCGCGAGTTGCGCCGCGCGGCGGTCAATCAGCGGCATGTTGGCGATGGTGCTGTTGCGCACCACCGATCCGACCGAGGCGTTGTCGGTCGAAAGCAACGGCGCCGCCGCTTCCACGGTCACCGCGTCCACCACCGCTCCCACTTCGAAGGCGAAGTCGATGCGCGCGCTCGAGCCGGTCTCGAGGCGAATGCCCGTCTGGCGATACTGCCTGAAACCCGGTGCCTCGGCCACCAACTCGTAGTCGCCGGGCTTGATCAACGGAATGGTGTACAGACCCTTGTTGGTGGTGACGCCGGCGAACGTCTCGCCGGTCTTGGCATTGATCAGTTTGACGCTCGCGGATTCGACGATCCCGGCCGAAGCATCGTGGACGGTTCCGCTCAAGGTCGCGGTCTGCTGCGCGTTGAGGGCCAGCACGGCGACCAGGGCGAATAGAATTCTGGACATAAGACTCCTTTGTCGTGCACACGTCTCCCGAGTCCGCGGCACGGCGGAGGAGCGGTAAACACTTCTCTTGATTGGGTTTAGGCTGGTACCCGCAATGGGTACAGGTAGGGATGGACAACCAATCTACTGCATAGATCGACAATAGTACACATGGTCGACATCGTCAATAGTCTATTATCGCGATCAACTAAGTTAGATGTTGTGTTCGGGCTAGTACGAAGGCCCCGAACGGATGGTCCAGGCTTCGCATCATCTTGAAAATAAACGGCGACAAAACGCCGATGCGGTCAACACGCGAGAGTGGTGCTGACGTCTGGAAAAATCAGACACCCGCCGCCTGCAGCGCTGCCAACACTCGCGCCGGACGAAACGGCACCCGCCGCAACCGGACACCGGTCGCGTCGAAGATGGCGTTGCCGACTGCCGCCAACAACGGCTTACAAGCCGTCTCGCCTGCCCCATAGTGCGGCAGATCCGGCCGTGCAGGGTTCGGATCGCCGTTCACCATCACGACGTCGATCTGGGCCGGCGTATCGGCGTGCGTCAGGCTCGGATGCGTTACCCAATCCACGCTCGTCACCTTCTCGGTGTCGAACGTCACTTCCTCGTGCAGCGCCCGGCTCAGCGAGTGCAGCATGGCGGCTTCCACCGTTCGCCGGGTCCCTTCCGGATTGATCACCAGTCCGCAATCGTGCGCGCACACCAGCCGCTTCACCCACACGCGGCCGGTGCGACGGTTCACCTCGACTTCGGCGATCTCGGCCGCCACCGTCTGGCTACGGAACGAATACGCGATGCCGCGCCCTGTCAGGATGTCGCCCTTCGCCGTCCGGCTCTGCCCGGCCGGCCTCGGCTTCCAGCCATAAGCCTGCGCCGCCGCTTTCACGCAAGCGATCGAGCGCGCTCGTTTGAAGCCGCTGTCCTCTTCCGTGCTCGCCGTCAGCATCTGCAGACGGAACTCCACTGGATCGGCACCGGCGGCCACCGCGAGTTCGTCAATGAAGGACTCTGCCGCAAAGGTCACCTGCGGCCCGTTCGGGTCGCGTAGATTGCCCGTCCGCAACGGCGTCTCCCAGATCAGCGGCAGGCTCACCACCTGGCTCACCATGCGCCGGTGCGGAATGGCGTACATCTCATCGGGCTCGTCGCCGCTGCCGCGGGCCGGCGTCCGGCGGACGCCCATCAATTGCGCGATCAGCACGGAGTCGGCTTCGTTGTAACCGACGTGGTTGTAGTCGGCGGCTTGCGACACATAGTCGAACGCCACCAGCTTGCCTTGCGCATCCAGGCCGCCGCGCAACTGGAAGGTGAACGCCGGGCCCTTGGTGTCCCACGCCGTCTCTTCGTCGCGCATCCACTGCACGCGCACCGGCCGGCCGATCTCCTTGACCAGATACGCCGCTTCGAAACCCGCGTCGTCCGCGGCCGTGCGGCCAAAGCCCTGCGGCCCCTCCATCCACACCACGCGAACCTGCTCGCGCGGAATCTTCAAAAAGGCCGCCACGCCGTTGCGCATGCCATACGACTTCATGTCGTTCGAATAGATCGTCAGTTGCCCGTTCGAGGGATCCGCCATGGCGTGCGCGGGTCCGAAAGCCGTATGCCCCTGGAAAGGCACTTCGTAGTCGGCCTCCACCCGCTTGGCGGCATCGCGGAGCGCCGCTTCCACGTCGCCCACCACCGTCGGCGGGGCGGCCGACGTCGGCTTCGCCTCGCGCATGTAGCGGAAAAGATTCTCGGAGGAAGGGAACGGTGCGGTCGCCGGCTTCTGCCAAGTCGCCTTCAGCTTCCTGGCCGCCTGAATCGCCTGCTCTTCGCGCTCGCACACCACGGCGACATAGTTGCCTTTGCTCACCACCTTCACCAGGCCCGGCAACTCGCGCACCGACGCTTCGTCGATCGAAACCAGCTTTGCTCCGGCCACCGGCGGCTTCACGTTGCGCGCATGCACCATGCCCGGTAGCTTCATGTCCACCGCCCACTTGAGCGACCCGTCCACCTTGGGCGGAATGTCGTAGCGCTGCGGGGACTGGCCCACCATCTTCAGTTCCTGCACCGGCTTCACCTTGGCCGCGCCCGTGGTGGCGTTGACGTTATTGCCAGTCAAGGTGACATTAAACCGTCGCCCGCCGATCAATTCGCCATACGTGATGCGTTGCGCCGGATTCGTCTTCACCGTGATCACGCCTTCGGCCACCGCCAGCGTCGAAGCCGGTACGTTCCAGCGCTGGGCCGCCATCTCGAGCAACACCCGCCGCGCCTCCGCCGCCACGCGCCGCATCGGCCAGCCATCGGTCTGGATCGCATCGGAGCCGCCCGATCCGCCCTGATCCACCGTCGTATCCGTGCTGCCCATAATCAGGTTCGTGCGCTCATACGGCAGGTCGAGTTCATCGGACATCATCTGGCGGAACGCCGTGCCCGTGCCCTGGCCGCAATCGGTTTTGCCGACATAGAAGGTCGCCGTGTTGTTCTGATGGATGACGATCCAGGAATCGAGCTGACGATAGTTCGGGTCTGGATACGGCCCCGCACTCTGCGCCGCGGCTCGCGGTCCCATCACCAGTAGCAGACCGGCGCTCTGCAGCAGCGCCCGGCGCGAGAGCATTTCTTCCACGTGACGCGGGATGCTCATGCGCCCACCTTCGCCACGCGCTTGATCGCGGCCTGAATGCGGTAATACGTCATGCAGCGGCACAGCGTATTGGCCATGCCCGCGCGGATCTGCTCGTCGGTGGGATGCGGATTCTTGTCGAGTAGCGCCTTGGCCGTCAGGATCTGCCCGTTTTGACAGAAGCCGCAGGCCGGTACCTGCTCGTCGATCCAGGCCTGTTGCAGCGGATGCAGCTTGCCGTTCTGCGCCAACCCTTCGAGCGTGGTCACTTCGGTCTTCACCGCCGACACCGGCAGCACGCAGGACCGTACGGCGGCTCCCCGCATGATCACCGTGCAGGCGCCGCACTGGCCCAGGCCGCAGCCGAACCGCGGACCCTGCAAGCCCAGGTCATTGCGCAGCACATAGAGCAGGGGCGTGGCGGGCTCCACGTCCACCGTATGCGAAGCTCCATTCACCTTTAAGGTGAGCTTGCTCATGCTGTACCTCCCGGGCTGATCTGGCGCCGATCTTATCAGATGGAGCCCGGAACGGTGACCGCGGCGTCATCTCCGGAATTTCGCTGCGGTAAACTTCAGGCAAGTTGGCGGACTCGATCTTTCAGGCGCGCGCCCTCACCAAGGTCTACGACATGGGCGAAGTGCAGGTCCACGCTCTCCGCGGCGTCGACCTCGACCTCTACGCCGGCGAAATGCTCGTCCTCCTCGGCCCTTCCGGGTCTGGAAAATCCACCCTGCTGAACATCCTCGGCGGCCTGGACCGGGCCTCCGCCGGCACCGTCCACTATCGCGATCTCGAACTCACCCACGCCAAAGAAAAGCAGCTCACCCAATACCGCCGCAAGCACGTTGGCTTCGTCTTCCAGTTCTACAATCTGATTCCTTCGCTCACCGCGCGGGAGAATGTGATGGCCGTCACCGAAATTGCCGACCATCCTTACGCGCCGGAAGAAGCGCTCGCCCTCGTCGGTCTCGAGGACCGCCTGGACCACTTCCCCTCGCAACTCTCCGGCGGCCAGCAACAGCGCGTCGCCATCGCCCGCGCTATAGCCAAGCGCCCCGCCGTCCTGCTTTGCGACGAGCCCACCGGCGCGCTGGACTCGGAAACCGGCATCCGCGTCCTCGAAGCCATCGACACCGTCAACCGTACCCTCGGCACCGCCACCGCCATCATCACCCACAACGCCGACATCGCCCGCATGGCCGATCGCGTCATCCACATGAGCAATGGCGCCGTCCAAAGCGTCGACCTCAACCAGGACCGCCGCAGTCCCCGGGAACTTCACTGGTGAGCATCCTCGATCGCAAGCTTCTCCGCGAACTGCTCGGCATGAAAGGGCAGGTGCTCGCCATTGCCGCCGTCATCGCCGGCGGCACCGCCACTTACGTTCTCTCCACGTCCTCGCTCGATACGCTCAAAACCACGCAGGCCAAGCTCTATCGCGAATACCGCTTCGCCGACGTCTTTGCCGCCTGCAAACGCGCTCCGCGCCAGTTGGTGCCCCGCCTGGCGGAGATCCCCGGTGTCCATACGGTCGAAGTCCGCGTTGCCGCGCCCGCCAACCTCGACCTGCCCTTGTTTCCGGACCCCGTCAGTGCTCAAGTGCTCTCGCTCGCGGGCGGTCAGCAACCGGCGCTCAATCGCCTCTGGCTGAAAGGCGGCCGCCTGCCGGAGGCCCGACGCGATCAGGAAGTGCTTGTCTCCGATGGCTTCGCGAATGCCCACGGCATTCAACCCGGCCAGTCCTTCACCGCCACCATCTTTGGCCGTCGCCGCCGGCTCGATATCGTCGGCATCGCCAGTTCGCCGGAGTTTGTCTACCAGCTTCAGCCCGGCTCCATCGTTCCGGACTTCAAGAGCTACGCCATCCTCTGGATGAATCGCGAGCCGCTGGAAGCCGCCTTCAACATGAAGGAGTCCTTCAATCAGCTGTCGCTCAGGCTGCACCGCGGCGCGGCTGCCGAGGACGTCATCGCCGCCGTGGACCGTCTCCTCGAACCCTACGGCGGCCTTGGCGCTCACACGCGCGCCGAGCAGATCTCGCACAAGTACCTCTCCGAGGAGTTCAAGCAACTTACCCAAATGGCCACCATGTTCCCGGCCATTTTCCTCTCCGTTGCCGCCTTCCTGCTGAACGTCGTCATCTCACGTCTGATGGCCACCCAACGCACCCAGATCGCGATTCTGAAGGCCTTAGGCTACGAAACCTCCGCTATTGTCAGTCACTTCCTCAAGCTCGCCGCCGCCATCGTGCTGATCGGCGTTGTGCTGGGCTTGCTGGCTGGCGCCTGGATGGGCCGCGGCATGAGCAACATGTACCTCGAGTTCTACCGGTTCCCCTATCTCGATTACACCGTCAGCCCGCGTGTCGCTCTCCTGGCCGGGCTCATTGCCATGGCGGCTGCCGCGGCGGGCGCCGTGCACGCGGTCATCAAATACGCCTCCGAGCCGCCGGCCGTCGCCATGCAGCCCGCCTCGCCAGGTTCCTATCGCGCGGCCATTCTTGAACGGCTTGGCCTCGGGCGCGGACTCGCCCAACCGACCCGCATGATCCTCCGGAACCTGGAGCGGCGGCCCGTCAAAGCACTCCTCTCCATCACCGGCGTCGCCTTCTCGGTCGCCATCCTGGTCATGGGCGGCTTCTGGGGCGATGCGGTGGACTTCATGGTCGCCTTCCAGTTCCAGCGTGCTCAACGCGACGACCTCACCGTCACCTTCCGTGAAGGCCTCTCGGAGAAAGCCCTCTATTCCCTGGTCTCGCTGCCCGGCGTCACCCATGCCGAACCCTTCCGTACCGTCTCGGTTCGCCTGCGCGCCGGCCATCGCGAATACCGCACCGCGCTTCAAGGTCTCGAAAACGGCGGCGACCTCCGCCGCCTCATTGACCGTCAGCTCGCCCTGGTCACCTTACCCCCGGCAGGCCTCGTTCTCACCGACCATCTCGCCAAGCTCCTCGGCGTCACGCCCGGCGACCTCGTCACCGTCGAACTGCTCGAAGGCCGGCGCAGCATCGTCCAGGTGCCTCTCGCCGGCGTGGTGCAGGAGTACGTCGGCGTCTCCGCTTACATGGAGCGCGAAGCGCTCAACCGCCTGCTCCGCGAAGGCCATGCCATCTCCGGCGCCTATCTCTCCGTCGACCTCGACCAGATGCCGCTCGTCCTGCGCCGCCTGCGCGACCTGCCCGCCGTCGCCGGCACCTCCGCCCGTCTCCGCATCCTTACGTCGTTCTACGAAACGATGGCACGCCAGATGCTCATCTTCGCCTTTTTCAACACCATCCTCGCCGCCACCATCGCCATCGGCGTCGTCTACAACACGGCCCGCATCGCCTTCAGCGAGCGCAGCCGTGAACTCGCCAGCCTCCGCGTGCTGGGCTACACGCGCGGCGAAATCTCGTACATCCTCCTCGGTGAACTCGCGCTCCTGGTGCTCGCCGCCATTCCCTTCGGCCTTTGGCTGGGTAAACGTCTCGCCGAGTTCATGACCTCCAACATGCAAAGCGACCTCTTCCGCGTCCCCTCCGTGATTACGCCCTGGAGCTATTCCTTCGCTACTCTGGTAGTTCTCATCGCCGCCATCGCCAGCGGCCTGCTCGTCCGCCGCAAGCTGGATCAGATGGATCTGGTGGAGGTCCTGAAGACCAGGGAATAACGCATGAACTGGAAGCGCGCCGCCATCTTCACCCTCGTGGGCCTGGCTCTCGCCACGGCCATCTACCTCGGCATGCGTCCGCAGCCGCTGGCGGTAGAGACGGCGGCCGCTCGCGTGGGTCCGCTCGAGATCACCGTGGAAGAAGAAGGCAAAACGCGCCTGCGCGACCGCTTCGTCGTCGCTGCTCCCGTGGCCGGCATCCTGCGTCGCCACAATTGGAAAGTCGGCGACCTGCTTCCCGCCGGCCAACCGCTAGCCTACCTTGCGCCGCTCCGCGCCGAAGTGCTGGATACGCGCCGTCTTTCGGAAACCGAAGCCCGTCTCCAGGCCGCATCCGCCGCCCGCGAAGGCGCCGATGCCCGCCTCCAGTCCGCGCAGGAGCAGGTGAAAGCGGCCGAAGCCGATGCCGAGTATTGGAAGCAACAAGCCGCCCGCGAAGAGAAGCTGCTCAGCAGCGGCGATCTGCCCCTCTCGCGCTTGGATCGTACGCGTTCCGAACTGAAGCGTGCCGAAGCCACGCTACTGGCCGCTCAGCAGGCCGTGGCGCTTGCCCGCACCGAGATCAACCGCACCCGGGCCGACGTGGAAGCCGCTCGGGCGGCGGCGTCCAATCCCGGCTTGCGACAGCCGTCGAATGCTCCGCTCATTCCCGTGCTTTCTCCCGTCACCGGCCGCGTCGTGCGCGTCATCCGCCAAAGCGAAAGCCCGGTCGCCTTGGGCGAGCCCATCCTCGAACTCGGCAACACGCGCGCTCTCGAAATTGAAGTCGAACTGCTCTCGGCGGACGCCGTCAAAGTCGGTTCCGGCACCCCCGTCCGTCTCACCCGCTGGGGCGGCGACACTACGCTCGAAGCCCGTGTCCGCCTCGTCGAGCCGACTGGCTTCACCAAGCTCTCCGCCCTGGGCGTCGAAGAGCAGCGCGTGCGCGTCATCGCCGATCTCGTCTCGCCCGAAGAGCAATGGCAGCGCCTGGGTGAGGGCTATCGCGTGGAAGCAGCTTTCGTCCTCTGGTCCGGTGACCAGGTGCTTCAACTCCCCTCCAGCGCCCTCTTTCGCGAAGGCGGCCAATGGGCGGTGTTCGTCGTGGCCGACGGCCACGCCCGCCGCCGCCCCGTCGAAATCGGTCAACGCAACGGGCTGAGTGCGCAAGTCCTGTCTGGTCTCCGCGCCGGCGAACTCATCATCACCCACCCGGATGACAAAGTTCGCGATGGCGTCGCCGTGCTCGCGGGCGGGAACGTCAAATAGTCAGCTTCCTTTCAACGCCGAGTCCACCTTCTTCAACGATCGGCGAATCCGGTCCAGCCGCTTGAAGAGGTCCGCGCTGAGCTTCTCGGCCTCCGACGTCTGCAGCTCTTTCTGCACCGCATTTGCTTCCTCCAGAAGCGTCCTCATCTCCGCCAGCGCCTGTGCCCGTGCGGTCGCCGCATCTGTTGCCGGCGGCGATATACGCGAGTTCACAACCGTCACCCCACGCCTTCTGGTCGTATCGGTCCCCACCACGGGGTTAGACTGTGCCAGGCTCGTCAGCGCAAACACCATACTTACCCAAAGACGCATGCGGCCATTCTAATCTCGCTCGCTGGTCGTAAACACCTCCGCCAGCTTCGCCGCCAGCCCGAACGTGTCGGCATACGAGATGTTCGACGTCACCGCGATCACCAGGCGATACTCCGGCACCATCACCAGCGACGCCACCATGCCTCCCAACGAGTCCCCGTCATGCCCCACCACCTGGGTCCGCTTGCCGCGTAGGGTCACCGTCTTCCGTTCCCACCCTAGCCCATAACCCGTCTCCTGCCCCGACCTCAACCGCTGCGCCGCCTGCAGGCGCGCTACCGTCTCGGGCTTCAACAGCCGCCCGTTCTGCATCGCGAGCCCGAACCGCACCAGGTCCACCGGCGTCGAGACAAAGGCACTCGCGCCGGCGTAGCAGGAGTAGTCGAGCGGCCGCATCAAATGCAGCCCATACCGTGGATCCGCCGCGAACCGGGGGAAGTATGCCGTCACCTGCTCCGCCGCCCCCGGACTCGGGCTCGCCTTGGGCGCCGGGGGCCGCTTCGTCCCCGCCGCCGCCATGTCTCCGGTGCCACGCCAACCGCTCGGGCTCGCCTTGGGCGCCGGGGGCCGCTTCGTCCGCGGATCGACAAATAACTCGCGCACCAGGTTGAACAGCGGATGATCGTCATCCCCCTGCGGCCCTGCGCCGCCATCGGCCAGCGTGTCCTGCATGTTCAGCGGCGCAAAAACGCGCTCCCGCATCAGCGCCAGAAACGGCTGCTTCGCCGCCGCCTCCAGCCCCGCGCTCACCAGAATCCAGTCGTAATTCGAATCGCGGTATTCCGTCCCCGGCTCAAACGCCAGCGGACTCGCCCCAAACGAGCTCAACGCCTCCACTGGCTGGGCGCAATGCCGCGTGAACAGCGGACCCTCGTCGCCTCCATCCGCCACCATGCCCGCCGTATGCCCCATCACGTTCTGCCATCGCACCGGCCATGGCTTTCGCGGGAATGCCGGCACCAGTTGCTGTACCTCGTCCTGCAGCTTCCACTGCCCACTCTCGAGCAGCAATCCCGCCGCCGCCGAGGTCAGCACCGTCGACGCCGTCCCGATCCGGAACCGGTGCTCCGGTGTCACGGGTGTGCCGGTCTGCAGATCGGCAAACCCGAAGCCCTCCGCCCATACCACCTCGTCACCCAAGCCCACTGCCACCGACAGCCCCGGCAAGTTCGTCTCCATCAGATGCGCCACTGCCAGTTGTTCTCCGCGCTGCGCGGCTGCCGCCACCTGTGCCGCCGGCGCGGTGAACCGGACCCGCGGCACGCTCCCCTGGTCCCGATGCACCGGCTCCGCCGTCAGGCTCATGTACACCCACAACGACGGCACCGCCACGATTACTAGCGCCACGCCGCCGATGATCCACAGCAGCCATCCCGCGCTTCGACCACTTTTCATAAAAGTACTTTACTATACAAAGTATAAGAATGCGAGTAAATATCGCGAACGACGGCATCTTCGGCCACAAACTGAGGCGACCTCCACCAGCCCTTCGCCGCCGATGTGTTGCGCTGCGCTGCTTCCTCGGGCCTGCAGCTCCTCACGGACTCCGCAGCAGGCTGAACCGGCCCGCAGGTCACGTCGGCTCTTGCTCGAAAGTGACCCGCGCGTACCATGACGATATGACTGCCCTTGGCCCCGCCCACAGATCGGCAACTGAGGTGGTCTTGCCACTGTTCGTGGCCGGATTGCGACGAGCTAGTAAGGGGCCCGTTTCTGTCGGTTCCCAGGTCAATTAACTTCACGTAATGACTTGTAGCGCCCCCATTAGTCTCCGGTTATGTTAAACGTCGAAAGAGCCAAATAATCAAGTAAATTCATCGTTTTGCCCACCAACTCAAAGAGGTGAGGTCCTCGGATCGATCAGTGCGTTGCGCGACAATTTTCGCTCCAAAATTACCGGCTATGTCAAACCGTCCTTCTCCGCTAAGCGAGGAATACTGTGGCTGGATCAGTACAATCGGCGCGGAATATCCATCCGTCTTCCCACGGCTCAAGCGGGGCCATCGCTCACACTCGGGAGGCTATGCTTTACCTTGCCCGTCCCGCTCTTCGGAGCTTTCTTCCCTTAATCTGCCTTGCGTTCGCCTCGTCAGCGTCGGCAGCTGTTGTCACTTACAACCTGGATCAGAACGGGTGCTCCTTAGGCTGCTCAGTCCTACCGGTCGGCACCATCACGGTTACCTCCACGGTCGCCAACGAAGTCAACGTCAGCGTCGAGCTTCTCGCGGACTATAGCTTCCGCAGTGCCAATGACCCGAACCATCACGGTCTCGTCTTCAACCTCGCGGGTAACCCCACGGTCAGCATCGCGAACATCACCAGTGGCAACTCCACTTCCCAAACCTGGGCCCTCAGTCAATCCAGCACCTACAACGATTCGCCTTTTGGCACCTTCGAATACTCCCTGGATTGCACCACCTGCAGCCCCGGCATGTCCGGCGTTCAAACGCGCAACCTGTCCTTCACTCTGCAGGCGACTGGCCTGACGGCCAGCAGCTTCATTCCCACCGGCAACATCTATTTCGCTGTCGACGTAGTGGGCAAGACGGCCGCGGCCGGCATTGGTCAAACGGGCAACGTCGGTGCTCTGCAAGGCACCGCGTCGAATGTCCCTGAACCCAGTTCTGTGGTCATGTGCGTTTCGGCCTCCGCTATCGCGCTCATGCGCTTGGCCCGCCGCCGCGCCTGATTCTGCTGTTCGCAAGCCGGTCCGGTTTCGCCTTCTGCGTTACCGGCCGGCCCCCGCCACGTCACCCCCGCCCTCAGTTCGCCGATGGCCGCTCCACCCGATCGATCACCAGTACCTCCACCGCGCCGTTCCCCGCCTCCAGCTTCAGCCCAAGTTGATCCTCGAATGCCTGAAAGATCGAGGGGCCGGTCGGTATGTTCGGGTCTCGCCGGAGCATCGCCACCTGCTCCGGCACGAACTCGAGCTTCACGTCAAACCGGCCGTTGAGCCCCGTCCGATTCACCAGTGGCCTTCCCGCGAAGCCCGCCAGGAAATGCGCTACCTCGTCCATCGTCATGCCCGCACCCTCGAAGTTCACCAGATACCCGTCCCGTTGCATCTTGCGCGGGCCGCACAACTGAGGCGACTCGTCTTCCCCCGGAGTCACGCGGGGCGGGCTGTGGACCTTCATCGGCACGCAACTGCCCTCGGCGGCCGGCTGCAGCTTCGACCCGCCCTTCGCCACGGTCATCGCCAAGTGAGTCCCCGGCCTCGCCTCGCGATGGACTTTCAGTGCGAACCGGTCCTCCAACAAACTGCGCAGCATCGGCCCGAACGTCTCTGCTTTCGTCGGCACGCCTTCCGCCTTGGCCTGAATCTCATACCGTTCGGACCGAACCCATCCTGGCCCGCCGCTGATCTTCACCTCCTTCAACGCCCACCCCTGCGGATCGCCAAACGCCCCGTAGGCCAGTTGAATCAGTTGTTCCACTGTCATGCACGTGAGCCGCATCGCGCCCGGCGTGTTCGCCGTCCCCCAACTCCGATTCGCACACTCCCCCGCCGGCCGGATCGCCGCCACTTCGAACATCGACCCTTGTCCCCACAACGATGTCGCCGCCAGCACCAGCCACCAGCGTGCCCCTCGGAGTCGATCGAGTAATCTCGAGCGGTAAGTCATCACTTCACCTGCCCGGGACTCTATCACAACCCCTCGCGGATCTACCCTACCGGCCCCTAACAAACAAAAAGAGCGGCTCCCGCGGGAGCCGCTCTTTTTTAAAGTAATCGCTTGAGTTAGTAACGGTTCGAGCGCTGACCGCCGAAGTTACTCCGGCGCTGCCCACCGTTGCCTGAGCCGCGTTCTTCGCGAGGACGCGCCACATTCACATTCAACGCGCGGCCGTCCAGTTCCTGGCCGTTCAGATGCAGGATCGCCTGCTCGGCTTCCGAACTGCCGCTCATCTCGACGAAGGCGAAGCCACGCGCACGTCCGGTTTCGCGATCCGTCACCAGGCTCACCCGGTCCACGTTTCCGTACTGTTCAAACAGTCCGCGGACTCCGTGCTCGGTCGCGTCAAAACTCAAGTTTCCAACAAAAATATTTGTCATTTGGTTCCTTTTCCATTGCAGGCCAGTGATTCGAGGCAGGATTGACGAGCGGTCGGAGGAACCAGACGAAAAAAAATGCCGAAAGTCAGCGAACTGCCTAACTACACTCCGACAATACCACGCGGGGATGACTCATCAGGAACTTGTGACAGCGAGTCGTCGTCTGTCGGGCGTTCGTCGTCCGTCGAATTCTCGCTCGCCGCCGGCTTCTTGCGTTCCAGCCTCTTGGCGAACTTCTCCTGTTGCCGCTCCTTGCGGGCCATTTCCTTCTGTCGTTTTTGAAACGTCGTTCCTCCGTGACCAGCCATTATTTTTCGTTTCCTTCCTAACCTGAGTCTTGCCGCCCGAACCTGAGGCTTTGGCCGCCACCTGACATCCTCGGGCGGCTGCTGTCTCCGTCCCTACGGCACCTGTAGTATGCCACGGCTGAACGACCCCGTTCCGCCCTGCCTCCCCGAAAAACGCGGGACTTTCCCGCCCCCCAAGCGTATTACTCACGATGGAATCCTTCCTGCAAGATCTCCGCCACTCGCTTCGCATGTTCTGGCAAAGCCGCGGTTTCACCGCCGCCGCCGTCGCCGCGCTCGCCTTAGGCATCGGGCTCAACACGGCGATCTTCTCGATGGTCAATGCGGTCCTCCTCAAACCCCCGCCGTTCCCCGAGCCCGAACGCCTCGTCATGTTCGAGCAGATCTTCCCCACGGGGCGCGGCAGTGCCTCCTCCCCCGCCAAGTTCATGCACTGGCGCGCCCAATCCACCGTCGTGCAGGATGCCGCCGGCTTCCGTACCGGCGTCGTCAACCTCACGGGCGTCGGCTTCCCCGAACAACTCCGCTCCGGCCAGGTCACCGCTGACTTCTTCAAACTCTTCGGCGCTCCCATCGTCCGCGGACGCTCCTTCACCCCCCAGGAAGATCTGCCCAAAGCCCCCAAAACTGCCCTCATCTCCGAAGGCCTCTGGAAACGCCGCTTCGGCAGCGATCCCCTCGTCATCGGGCGCGCCATCTCCCTCGGCAACGAGCCGCACGAAGTCATCGGCATCGTAGGCGACCGCTTCGACTTCCGCGAATTCGGCCCCGCACCCGACATCTGGATCCCCTTCCAGTTCGACCCCCAAACCACCGACCAAGGCCACTACTTTCAGTCCGCCGCGCGACTCAAACCCGGCGTCACCCTCGACCAGGCCAACGCGCGCTTCAAGATCGCCACCGAAGACTTCAAGCGCAAATATCCGCGCGCCCTCCAGAACAACGTCAGCTTCGGACTTTCCGGCTTGCGCGAATCGCTCACCAGCAACGTTCGCCCCACGCTCTGGATCCTCATCGGCGCCGTCAGCTTCGTCCTCCTCATCGCCTGCGCCAACGTCGCCAATCTCCTCCTTGCCCGCGCCATTGGCCGCGCCCGTGAGATGGCCATCCGCGCTGCCGTCGGCGCCGGCCGCGGACGCATCGTCCGCCAACTCCTCACCGAAAGCGTGCTCCTCGCCGCCGCCGGCGCCCTTCTCGGCTCCGCCCTCGGCATCTTCGCCATGCGCGCCCTGCTCCTCATCAATACCGCCAATCTCCCCCGCATCGGCGAAGACGGCAACCTCGTCACCGTCGATTGGCGCGTCCTCGCCTTCACCGCCGCGGTCACCCTTGCCACCAGTCTTCTCTTCGGCCTCATTCCCGCGCTGCGCGCCTCGCGTCCCGACTTGATCGTCGCCCTCAAGGAAAGCGCCGGCCGCGGCGGCAGCGGACTTGGCCAGCACCATGCCCGCACCCTCCTCGTCGTCAGCGAAATTGCCCTCGCCGTCATCCTTCTCATCGGGGCTGCCCTCCTCATCCGCACGTCGCTCGCCCTGGCTTCGGTCAAGCCCGGCTACGACACCAGCCACGTCCTTACCATGCGCATGTCCCTCACCGGGCCCCGCTTCGCCACCTCCGCCGGCATCGAACAAATGGTCCACGACGGTGTTGAGCGCCTCCGCGCCATCCCCGGCGTCGAAATGGCCACCGCCGCCTGTTGCGTCCCGCTCGAAGGCGGCTACGGCCTCCCCTTCCTCGTCGTCGGCCGTCCCCTCGCCGACGGACCCTTCCACGGCGGCGGCGCCTGGCTCACCGTCTCCCCCGGCTACTTCGAGTCCTTCAAAATCCCCATCGTCCGCGGCCGAGCCTTCGACGAACGCGACGGCGCCAACGCTCTGCCCGTCGTCCTCATCAACGAGGCCATGGCCAAGCAGTTCTGGCCCAAAGCCGACCCCCTCCGCGATACCCTCTGGATCGGCAAAGGCGTCATGTCCGAACTCGCCCTCGAACGTCCCCGCCAGGTCATCGGCATCGTCGGCAACGTCCGCGACGGCGGTCTGAACGACGAACCCGGCCCCACCATGTACGTCCCCAACGCCCAGGTGCCCGACGCCTTGAACGCCCTGAACGCCCGCCTCACACCCCTCAAGTGGATCGTCCGCACCCACGGCGACCCGCTCACCCTCGCCGCCCCCATTCAGGAACAGTTGCGCCAGGTGACCGGCCTCCCCGTCGCCGACCTCCGCACCATGGACGACGTCGTCGCCCGCTCCACCTCGCGCCAGCGCTTCAATATGCTCCTCATGTCGATCTTCGGCGGCGCCGCGCTGCTCCTGGCTAGCATCGGCGTCTACGCCTTGATGGCCCACACCGTCCAGCAGCGCACGCAGGAGATCGGCATCCGCCTGGCCTTGGGAGCCCAAATCAGCGATGTCCGCCGCATGGTGATCGGCCAGGGTATGCGCTTCGCCCTCGCCGGAGTCGCCGCCGGTGTCCTCGGCGCTTACTTCCTCTCGCAGCTCATCCGCAGCTTCCTCTACGGCGTCGAGCCCTGGGATCCCCTCGTCTTCCTCGCCGTCCCTGCCACCCTCGCCGCCATCGCCCTGTTCGCCGTCTGGCTCCCCTCCCGCCGCGCCACCACCATCGACCCCGTCACCGCCTTACGCTATGAGTAGCTCGATGACCTAGTCTCGCTTGCCCAACGGCCAGCAAAATCGCGGGACGATAAACTAGGACGCCCCCCCATGCCTGCGACCGTTCTCGGAATCCTTCTTCTCCTCTCTCGCTTGGCCCTCGCGCAAACCGCCGCCCCCACCGCCTCCATCCGTGGCTTCGTTCTCGATCGCACCGAATCCGGCATCCCCGGAGCTCGCGTCATCGCCCGCAACGCGGAAACGCAAGCCAGCCGCACCACCGAAACCAACGACAAAGGACAGTTCTCGCTTCACAACCTGCCGATCGGTTCTTACACCCTGCACGTCGATGCCACGGGCTTCGCCAAGGCGAGCACCGCTCCTTTTCTCGTTTCCGTCGGACAGACCGTCGAGCAGCGCCTCCGCCTTCAACCCGCCGGCCTCGTCGAGCGCGTCGAAGTCGCCGGCCAGCCCGAAGCCATTGACCCCGCCGCCGCCACCTCCAGCTTCGCTCTCGGTTACGAGCGCATCGAGGAAGCTCCCGCCCGCAGCCGCAACTACCTCAACTTCGTCCTGGCTGCTCCCGGAGTCTCTCCCTCGGTCGGCCACAGCGCGCAGCGCACCATGACCGGCGTCCGCACCCCCCTCGGCGATAGCGGCTTCACCTTCGGCGGCATGCGCCCCCGCAACAACGCCATCCTCATCGATGGCATGGACAATCGCGACGAAACCACCGGGGGCAACCGCGTCGCCGTCGGCCTGGA
Source organism: Bryobacteraceae bacterium (assembly GCA_965229305.1). Classification (GTDB taxonomy): domain Bacteria; phylum Acidobacteriota; class Terriglobia; order Bryobacterales; family Bryobacteraceae; genus JALHNI01. Next base: position 110,271 of record CBDDIZ010000035.1, read on the forward strand.
AATGGTCCAGGAGTTCGTCGTCGCCGGCACCGCCGTCGGAGCCGAAATGGGCGGCGCCGCTGGTGGCCTGCTCAACATGGTCACCCGCTCCGGCGTCAACCTCTGGCACGGCGATGTCACCTTCTTCGCGCAAAACGAACGCTTCAACGCCCGTAAGTCCGGCGCCGGCATCTCGTACACGCCCGAGTTCCGCCGTACCCAACCCGGCCTCTCCTTTCTCGGACCCCTCCGTCGCGACCGCACCTTCATCGCCGCCGCCCTCGAACAGGAGCGCGAACGGGCTGAAGAGTGGTCCGAAACGCCCGCCGCCGTCCTGGAGCCGATCAATCGCGCCTTGTCGACCCCGGCCTTCTCCCGTTCCGCCGTCCGCGCGGCTCTCCGCGGCCTGTACCCCACCAGCACCCGCGGCACGGAGTCCTCGGTCAAACTGAATCACCAATTAGGCTCCAAGGACACCCTCTCCGTCCGTTACGCCTTCTCGCGCGGACGCGTCTCCCAGGAAGTCCAAGGTCCCCTCAACTTCGCCGACCGCTCCGCTCAAGGCAATAGCCTCACCACCGACCATTCCCTCGTCGCCGACTGGCTCCGCGTCGCCTCCCCCACCGTCGTCAACAGCCTCCGCGTTCAACTCGCCCAACGCCGCATGGACCTGCTCCCCAACTCCTCCGGCGCCATGCTCGAAATTCCCGGCGTCGTCACTCTCGGCGAGTTCTATCGCCTCAATGCCGACCGCACTGAGCGCCATACCCAGTTCGTCGAGAACCTCACTCTTGTCCTCCACGGACATCGCCTCAGCCTCGGCGCCGACACCCACCTGGTCACTATGGACGCCGGCCTCCGCACGCGCTTCGCCGGCTTGTACCTCTTCCCCCGGCTCGAAGACTTTCTCGCCGGCCGCCCCGACTTGTTCATCCAAGCCTTCGGCGACCCCCACACCCGCCTCACCACCCTGCCCGTCGGGCTCTGGCTCCAGGATCGCTGGGAAGCGCGGCCCGGCCTTCACCTCGAACTCGGCCTCCGGTTCGACCGTCAGCGCATGCCCGTCGGCTTGCCCTCTTCTTCCAACAACGTCAGCCCACGTTTTGGCCTCGCCTGGCGACCTGCGGCCAAAGTCCCGCTCGTTCTGCGCGCCGGCTTCGGCCTGTTCTACGACCGTTACCCCCTCGCCTACCTCAACGACGCCCTGCAAAAGGACGGCCAGCGCGCCACCGAGCAATACGCCACCGGCGACGATGCCGTTCGCGCCTTCCGCCTCGGCTTGGGCGGCGGCTTGTCCAACCCGCTCCCCGGCGTCCCCACCTCCCTCTACCGCGCCTCTCCCGACTTCCCCTCCACTTACGGCCGCAAGTTCTCCCTCGGGCTCGAACAAGGCCTCGGTCAAAACACCTCGCTGTCGCTCGAAGCCTCCCACCTTCGCGGCGACCACCTGCCGCGCGTCCGCAACGTGCGTGGACTCCTCCCTCCGCTCTACCAACTCGAGCAGACCGCCCGCTCCCACTACACCGGCCTCTCTGTCTCCCTCAATCGCCGCATGAGCCGCGAACTCGCCTACCTTGTCACCTACACGATCGGCCGCACCCGCGACGACGGCTCGGACTTCGACGAACATCCGCTCGATCCGCTCCACGTCTCCCAGGATTGGGCGCTCTCCCGTCAGCATCAACTCCACCGGCTCGCCGTCAGCGCCCTGTTCGAACTCCCCTTGGACGACGCCACCTGGCTTCCCGGTTGGCTCAAGGAAGCCTTCGAAGCCGTCTCCTTCGCCCCTATCTGGACCGTGGGCAGCGGCCGGCCCTTAAACGCCTTGCTCACCACCGACGTCTACCGCACCGGCGCCTATCCCCTCTCCGCCCGGCCGCCCGGCATGGCGCGCAATGCCTTTCTCACCCCCGCCAGCCTTAGCCTCGACCTCCGCGTCATGAAGACCTTTCGCGTCCTCCACGAACGCGCCCAACTCCAATTCGGCGTCGAGAGCTTCAACCTCACCAACCGCCCCAATACCGAACGGGCCAGCCCCTACTTCGCCACCCCCACCGGCCTCCCGCTGTCGAGCTACGGAGCACGCCTCGAGAGCCTCCCCGCGCGGCAACTCCAGTTTCTGGTCCAGTTCGAGTACTAGCGCGCGGCACCGGCTTCACCGCGTCGTCATGATGCCGTCCCACCCACCAACATCGCCTCGCGCGACTAACTCGACTGTTGCGCGGACGCCGCGAGATAACGCCCGAACGCGGCGCGATAAAGGCGGTGCGCCGTTGGCTCCGGATCGATGGCCGGTTGACGACGGATCAGCAGTCGAGCCGCCTCTTCCGGTTTCCACCAGCCGATCGCGCCTCCCGCGATCGTGGCCGCCCCGAGCGTGGTCAGTTCGAAGTTTTCGAGCGGAATCAGCCGGCGGCCGGTGATGTTGGCCTTGATTTGATTCAACTGCGCATTGCGAGCCAAGCCACCCGCCAGCAGGACCTCGCCGATCGCCACGCCATTCTCCTCCATCACGGTCTGAATGTGGAGCAGCGAAAAGCCGATGCCCTCCACCACCGCGCGCATCATATCGGCGAGAGTGGTGGTCCGGCGCAGTCCGGCAAAGACTCCGGTCGCCTCCGGGTTCCACAGCGGTGCTCGCTCGCCCGAGAGATAGGGAAGAAAGATGACGCCGTTTGCGCCAGCCGGCGACCCCGCCACGGCTTGGTCCAACTCGTCATGGCTGCCGCGCAGAATCACGGTGCGCGCCCATTCCAGCGCTGCGCCGGACATGGCCGTCGAGCCGCGAACCAGCCACCGGTCCTGGTGCGGCAGCGAGTAGATGCGCCGGCCGGCGTCGTGCACCGGCTCATCATGGAGCACCCCAAAGCTGGTCACCGTGCCGGAGATGTCGAGCGCCTCTCCCGGCGAGCGTAAGTGAGCGCCAAGGTAGGCGCTGGCGCTGTCGTAAGGAACGGAGAAGACGGGGCAGGCGGGGAGCCCATACTCGTCTCGCAACGCCGGCCGCAACTCGCCGATGCGTTGGCCGATCTCCATTGGCTCGCCGACCTTCTGCTCATCCACGTCGAAAGCCTGGAAGAGTCGATGGGGGAGTCCGCCGTTGCCCGGCAGCGAATAGCAACTGAACCGCGTGAACGCATCGAGCGACGCCCTGCCGGTGAGGAAATAATTCAGAAAGCCGGTGGAATCGAGCAGCCAGCGCGAACGCTCATAGACCTCCGGCTCGCCTTGCCGCAAATAAATCATCTGCGGCAGGAAGTCTCCCACGGAAGCCCGCCAGCCGCTCTGGTTGCGGATCGCCGCGAACTCCGCATGGGCCTCGAGCTGACGGACTTGCGCCGCGGGACGCGCATCGGCGTAGAGCATCGCCTTCCGCAGCACGCGCCCCGCCGGGTCGAGACAAACCAGCCCAGCCAAGGTGCCCGTCGCGGCGATCCCCCGGAGCCCCGCGGCCAACCCCGGCTGCTGGCCCACGCGACTCAAAATGAGCCGGAGCGCGGCTTCCCATTCGGCCGGATCCTGCTCGCATTGTTCCCCGGTTCGTTCCGTGGCGATCGGCTGCGCATACTGCCAGTGCAGGCCGCCTTGGGCATCGAAGACACTCGCCCGGACGCTTTGCGTGCCCAGGTCAATGATCAACAGAAACTCAGCGGGCACGCGTTGCCCCTAGCTGCTGGGCGGCTCGCCGAAAGCCTTCGGCCAAAAGACCTCGGTCCGAAGCGAGCGAGATGAAGCGATACCCCGTTTGACGATAGCGTTCAGCGTCGGCGCTGGTGCGGGCGAGAATACCCGCCACTTTGCCCGCGGACTCGGCAATGGCGGCCACCTGTTCCAATGCTGCGGCGAACCGTGGGTCCGTGGCCGGCTCCGTCACCCCCATGCTGATCGCCAAGTCTGTCGGGCCCACGAAGAGCACGTCAATCCCGTCCACCGCGGCGATGCGGGCGCCATTCTCCAAAGCCGTGACGGACTCAATCTGGGCCACCGTCAACAACTGCTCGTTGGCGGCTTCCAGATACTGGCGATAAGTGAACCCATAGCCGCTGGCTCGGGTCGAACTGGCCGCGCCCCGCTCGCCCAACGGTGGGATGCGCACCGCGCGCACCAGCGCTTCGGCCTGTTCCGCGGTATCGACACACGGCGCCATGATTCCGGACGCTCCCGCGTCGAGCGCTCGCTTGATCTCCACCCGATCGATCGAACCCACCCGGACGATCGCCGCCGCGCCGCCGGCCTGCGCCGCCATGATCTGCAGCGCCATGTCGCCCTCGCTGCCCGAGCCATGTTCGCGATCGATCAGCACCCAGTCGAAACCGGCCATCGCGGCGATCTCCGCCGAGAACGGCGAACCCAGATTCAACCACGTGCCGGCCAGGTTTTCCCTTCGAGCTATCCGCTCACGGACCATTATCATGTCAGATTGATATTACCAGCATGTTTTCCTGGGGCAAAACGGATTCTTGATACACTCTTGGGATGCCTCGCCGCCCGAAGCTGAAGCAACCTGTGGAATTGGACGAGAGCGGTCTGAATCTGGCCGACGAAGCCTACCGGCATATCCTCGACCAGATTCTCCGGGGCTCCCTCCCCATGGGCGGGGAGATCAATCGCCGGGAAATCGCCGCTGAGCTGGGCATGAGCCTGCTCCCCGTGGGTGAGGCTTTGCAGCGCCTCGAACTCGAGATGCTGGTGGAAAGTGGCCGCCGGGTGGGCACCCGGGTGCGCATTCCCACGCCCCAGGACATCCGCGGCTTTTGCACGGTGCGCGAAGCTCTTGAGACCCAGGCCGGCCGCCTCTTCAACGAGCGGGCACGCACAGCGGAGCGCAACCAGCTCAAAGAGTTAGCCGCCCAGCTCGATGGCCTCTACGAAGAGAGTTCCGAGGACCCGGACCGCTTTCCCGCCGAACGCCTGCACGACCTGCGGGTGCTCCACAAGAACTTCCACCTGAAGATCGCCGAAGGCGCGAACTGTCCCTACCTGCATCGCCAGATCGAGACCACGCTCAACCTGGTGTTCAGCTCGTTCTACGACCACCTGTTCGGCGACCGCCGTCTGCCGTTCCAATGGCATCAAATGCTCGCCAAGGCCATCTGCGACGGCTCCATGGAAGCCGCCGAGCTGGCCAGCCGCCGTCATGTCCAGCATCATCTCGAAGAGATCATGTACCGGCTCGAAGCCTACTTCACGCTGGATCGCGATCGGCTGGCTGGTGCGATGGCCAATAAAATGTCATAGCAATCTATTGACATTTTTATAAACGGTTATAGAATTTCAAATGTGTTCAGGCTAGCCTCGTTTCTCCTGCTGCCCCTTTGCGTCCTCGCCGCCGACCCTTACGAGCTCTGGGACAAAAAGGTCGCTTTCCCTTCCGTGGAAACCATGCCCTTCCTGCCCGTCGTGACGCATGTCCTCGTCGATCGCGCCACGCCGGACGGCTTCTACTACTTGCATGAGTCCGGCCTCGCCTACTATCGCGGCAAGCTCCACGCCATTTGGGCCAACGGACCCACCGAACTGAACTTCTCGCGCGAGTCCACCCGCACCAAAGTCTCCAGCGACCTCGGCATGACCTGGTCCGCGTCCTCCGAAATTGCCCCCGGCGGCCCCGACTTCGCCCACAACCACCCCGTCATCTTCACCCACCGCAATCAGCTCTGGGTCTACGCCACCCATTTCCTGGATAAAGAGCGGCGCCCTCGTTTGAAGTCCTTCCTCTTCAACCCCAAGGCCAACCGCTGGGAGCCGAAAGGCACCGTAATGGAAGACTTCGTCTCCTTCGACCCCCCGAAGAAAATGTCCGGCGGCAACTGGATCCTGACCGGGGAGAAAAGCTTCGACACCCATCCCCGAGTCCTCATCAGCCGCGGCGACGACTTTTCGCAATGGACACCCGTCGACCTGCCGCTGCCGGCGGGCATGAAGCTCACCTTCCCCGAAACCACGTCCCTCCTTTTCCCGGACCGCATCGTCGCCGTCACCCGCAACAGCAACGCGCCCCGCGCTTTGGTCTCCGTCAGCCGGGACCAGGGCCGCAGTTGGAGCGTCCTCGAGGCCAGCAACTTCCCCATGGTGTCGGCGAAGCCCTTGGGCGGCGTTCTCTCGAATGGCCAGCGCTTCCTGATTTCGAATACTCCTGACAAAGGGCGGCAGCTCTTGACCATCGCCGTCACCGCTCCCGGTGGCGACAAGTTCATCCGCATCTGGAAAATCCGCCATCAAGGCTATCCGCTGCGGCGCTCCACGCAGTACGTCCCGAATGAGGCCAAGGACGGCACCACTCACTGGGCCTACCCTGCGGCCCTGGAAGTCGGCGGCAAGCTCTACGTCACTTACTCCGTAGCCAAAGAAGACTGCGAACTCTCCATCATTCCGCTCAGCGCGTTGCGCGTCGACTAGTCGCCCCATTCCAAAGGACTCCCATGCCCCGTACGCACACCTTCCTGCTGTCTGCCCTCCTCCTGGCAGTTGCTCCCTTTCACGCCGCGTTGGCTCAGGCCACGTTGGGGTCGATCGCCGGCCGAGTCACCGATCAGTCCGGCGCCCCGGTCCCGGGCGTTCCCGTGCTGTTGACGAACCTCGCCACGGCCCAGCGCAAAACCTCGCCGTCCAGCGGCGACGGCTACTATCAGTTCCCCTCGCTGCCGCCGGGCACCTATACGCTTCGCGCGGAGTTCAGCGGCTTCCAAACCGCGGTCACCCAGGAACTCGTCCTGCAGGTCGGGCAAGCCCTCACGCAGGATCTGCAACTCTCGGTCGGAGAGGTCAGCACCACCACGGAGGTGAAAGCCACGGCGCCGTTGGTCCAACGCGAATCATCAGCCTTGGGCCAGGCCATCACCAGTCAGCAAGTCTTGGAGATGCCGCTCAACGGCCGGAACTTCCTCTCGCTCACTCTCCTCGTCCCGGGTGCCACCGAGAATCCCGGCGCGCAAAGCCAGTTCAGCATCAATGGCCAACGCGGCAACCAGACGTCGATGCTCTTCGACGGGCTGGACTCGCGCATGGTCCAGAACGGCCGCCCCGCCGTCACGCCCTCCGTGGACGCCATCCAGGAGTTCCGCATCGACCAGAATTCGCTCTCGGCCGTCTACGGCAGCGGCACGGCCGTCATCAACGCCGCGCTCCGGTCCGGCACCAATCAACTGCATGGCGTCCTGTGGGAGTTTCTGCGCAATAACTCCCTGGATGCCCGCGGCTACTTCGACACCGTGAAGCCCTCTCTGCGCCGCAACCAGTTTGGCTTTACCCTGGGCGGTCCCCTTCGCCGCAACCGTACCTTCTTCTTCGTCAACTACGAGGGCGGTCGCAAGCGCCAATCCTCCACCCGGCTGGCGCTCATTCCCACCCCGGCTGAGTTGGCGGGCAACTTCTCCGCCGGCCAGCCCATCTACGATCCCTTGACCTTGAACGGCAATGTGCGCCAGCAGTTCCCTGGCAACCTCATTCCGGCCAACCGGCTTTCCCAATTCGCCAAAGCAGGCGCGGCCCTCTATCCCCTCCCCAACCTCACCTCGGTCAGCGGCTCGAACTACGCGGGGTCCGTGCCCTCGCCCGAAGACGCCGATCAGGTCCACGTGCGCCTCGATCATCAGTTCAGCGCCAAGACCACCATGTTCGGACGCTTCAGCCGGACCAATAGCAATGCCCTGGGCTACAGCGTCCCGCTGCCCTACAGTGGCACCACCACCGTCAATGGCGGCTTGCAGGCGCTCGTGAATGTCAGCCACATCTTCACGCCCTCGCTCCTCAATTCGCTCACCATGGGCTACACCTATGGCAACAGCGTCAGCAAGATCCTCCTGGCGGACCGTCCCATCGCCATCCAGGACTTCGGCCTCGCCAATCTCAAGATCACCGGTGACGCCCAGGGCATGCCCCTCCTGGCCATCGCCGGTTATGCCGCCATGGGTTCACCCATCAACAATCCCACCGGCGGGCGGCAGGACTACTACCAAGTCACCAACGACCTCACCTGGCTCCACAACCGCCACGACCTCAAAATCGGCGTCGACCTGCGGCAGTTCCGTCCCGGCATGTACGACCAACAGACGCCGAACGGCAACCTGATGTTCGATGGCCGCTACACCACCCAACCCGGCGTCGCGCGTACCGGCAGTGGCGTGGCCGACTTTGTACTCGGCAATCCCTTCTCCGCGCAGGTGACCCAGCTGATCGACTCCAACGGCATCGCCACGCTGCGTTGGACGCGGTCCTCCTTCTACATCCAGGACAACTTCAAGCTCACTCCCAAGCTGATGCTCAACTTCGGGCTCCGCTACGAGTACGACACTCCCTACCGCTTCGTCTACAACGACGCCTATGTCTGGAGCCGCTCGGCGGGACGTTTTCTGATTCCTGGCAAAGACATTCCCCGCCTCTACAATCCTGACCCGAATAACTTCGCCCCCCGTCTGGGTTTCGCCTACAGCGTCACGCCCAAAACGGTCATCCGCGGCGGCGGCGGTGTCTTCTATGGCTTCATTCGCGGGCTCGAACTGCAGAATGCTCACGCCAACCCGCCGTTCCTCGTGAACTCCACCGTGAATTCCGCGGCCCTCACCTACACGCTGCCTCCCGGCGTCTTCAACCCGGCATCGCGCGATGTCACTCCCACCACCAATCTCTTCTCCGCCGACCCGAATTACAAAACGAACTATACCTATGAGTGGAACCTCACCGTGCAACGCGAGCTCGGCCGGGCGATCTCCTTACAGGCCGCCTACGTTGGTTCGTCTTCGCATAAGCTGATCGGCCGTTCCCTGATCAATCAGGCGACGCTCGACCCGAATCCCGCCGCTCCCTCCTCCATTCAGAGCCGGCGTCCCTTTGCCGGCGCCGGCGACATCAGCATCACCCAGTCCATTGACAATGCGAACTACCACGCGCTCCAGGTCACCGGCGAAAAGCGCCTGTCGGCCGGTTGGACCTTTCTCGCGGCCTATACTTACGCCAAGGCGCTCGGCATCAGCGAAGGCGGCGACCAGTCCTCCATCGGCAACCAGTATGTCTCCCGCAAGACTTACTACGGCCCCACGCCCTACAGCCAGCCGCAGCGGTTCACTCTCAGCACCAACTACGAGCTGCCCTTCGGCAAAGGCAAGCCTTATGCGAATGCCCTCCGGCCGGTCGCCGACAAGCTCATCGGCGGCTGGGCCGTCTCGGTCATCGGCATCTTCTTCAAAGGCGAATACCTCACCCCCACCAGCAACGTCAGCGCCAACGTCGGCCGCGTGGATCGCAACGTCCCGAACTGTATCGCCAACCCCAATCTCGACGCCGGCCAGCGCTCGCTCGGCCGCTGGTTCAACACCGCCGCCATCGTGGGCCAGCCCTTCGGCACCTTCGGCAACTGCGGCACCGGCATCATCCAGGTGGCCGGCACCAACAATATTGACTTCGCTCTCCTGAAGAACATCTACTTCGGCGACGGTGGCCGGCGCCTCCAGTTCCGCGCCGAAGCCTTCAACGGTCTGAATCACCCCAGCTTCGGCGCCCCCGGACTCACCGTCGGCTCCAGCGCCTTCGGAGCCATCAGCAGCACCCGGACCACCATGCGCAATTTGCAACTGGGCCTCAAGTTCTACTGGTAGGCGACGTCATGCGCGGGCAACGGCTGCTGAACCAGTCGTTGCCCCCCGCTCGTCGGCTCCTCCCGGCCCCGCGGTCCGAAGCGGAGGCCGGACCTACGGATCTACTTGGCCGCCTCGATCGTCTTGACGGCAAAGCCCTTCAGTCCGCCCTTCTCGACGACGCTCCCGGTCACCTTCACCCTCTTCTCGATAAACGGCATGAAGCGCGCGTTCGGGTTCTTGTGATCCGTCGCGATGGGCAGGTAGAGCGTGCCGCTCGCTTCCTCCAGCAGCGCCACCGGCACGCCGGCCTTCGCGCAGGCCGTGGCGCAGGTAGTGTGCTTTTCGCCTTTGGTGTTGTGCGAGACGTAGCAGCCGGTATCCACCACCAGGGCCGCGAGCGTCGTCTCCTTGCCGGAGGCGGCATGGTCATGTTGCAACGCGGAAGCGAGTAAGAATGCTCACGTCCCGAGATTGTGGGTTGAAAAGCGTGCTCGTGACGGCTATGTACCGAACCGGCTTCTTAAGCTTCTGCGCGCTACCTTCCGCCACTGCTCTCTCAAGCCAATCCTTCATTTGAGGGACACGAACCTTCATCTGTTCAGCCATCCATTCGTCCGTTCTGGCTTCCGCCAGAAGCCTTAGGACGGCGTCGATGACTAATTGGTATGCGTCGGACGGAGTTGTGTCGGAAATCTTTTCGGACGGCGATACATCGCACGATGCTTCCGCCGGCGCAGGACTCACCGGTGCGACTAGTTGTTCATCAGTGGTGATTGTCGCCGAAGGCACTTCAAAGCTGCTTGGGCTGCCATTCCTGCCATTCGGATCTGTATCCGGAGTTGGAGTTCCAAAGAGTGGGGGCGCTTGTTCAACTGGCGGAGTAAGCAGACTGCGTATGTCTTCCCACGGTTCCGGAGGGAAAGCGATGCCTCCCATTTTCTGAAGTTTCGAATTTCCAGGCCCAACCACGCCGGTCATCTTGACGAAGACCTTGACCTTTCCGTGATCAAGCGCTTCAACTGCACCAGCCCATGTACCTCCAGACTCGGCTGCGCTACACACGATGAGAGCTCCATCGCTCAACCCGTAAATCAGTTTGTTGCGCTCCATCGCCAAGTGGGCGAACCAGCGCGAGTCCGGGTCGTATGGCGAGATAAGGGTTAGGCGTTCGCTGATAAGCCCTGCCCGATGTTGCCCAGAGGTTGCGGTCTTGGCCAGCCCCTCAGCGAGGACACCCAAGGCCCAGCCACCGGCCTCCAGCGCGCCAGACATCGCGTCCCGGTCAACGCCCTTCGCAGCACCAGATATGACGGGCACTCCTTGAATTGCACAAGACTCGCCGATTCGGCGGGCGTATTCACCATCTTCTTCCGAGCGATCTCTCGATCCGACTACGGCGAGCCCACCTCTGTTCAACAGGTCCATGGCCCCGACGCCGTAGAGAAGAGGTGGCGCGCTGGTGCCGAGGTAGCGCTTGAGCCGTTCCGGGTACTGGCGATCACTGCGACTGATCACCCACAAGCCGCTTCTTTCCCATCGTTCAACGACAAGCGCCAGCGCAGCTCCCCGTTGGAGGAGCGGAGAGACACGGTCGGGGTTGAGTTCGGGAGTCCTCAGATCATGAAGTTTCGAATGTCCAACCGTGGTGAGCAGGTCGCCGGGCCTAAGTCCTTGCGTTCTGAGCCAGGACGCGAGGCTGTTGTATTGACGCAAGCCTAGCGGTTTCGGACCGTTGCCGCGCTGCCCGAGCTCCCCACAAAGCAGGAGCACCGTTTGCGTATCCGATGTCAGTGTCGACTCCAACAAAATCTCCCTACTCACCATCTTCCGTTGAAGTGTCGGCAAGCGCAAACGGGTACACTGGCCCACTGCCCGCCTGGCGAAGCAAAACAGCCAGTTGTGTGAACGTCCATCTGGAATCCACCATGTCGTCTACCAGCAAAACAGGGTCCGCTCTCACGAGACCTGTGTTGACAACAAATGCATCGACAAGATTTTGTGCCTGCTGAAAACTATTCGCTCGGGTCTTCTGAGGTTCCGTATCCCGCGTCTTTTCGATGCATTGCACAAATGGGAGGCCCAGCTGCTGAGCCAATCGGTGCGCAAAGTCGGCGACGAGTCCTACGTGTCGTCGAGAAGGAACACAGGTGATCCATCTCGGTGCCGGCTCTGGCTTCCAACGATTGTTGACCAGTCGAGCAGACGCGTCGACCAGACGATCATCGAACCGATGGTCAATCTGCTTGCCATTGCGCACCAGCTCGCCCCAACCAGGGTCACCCCAGCGGCAGAGCGACCTTCCCTCTTGGGCTTGAACCTTAGCCGGGATTCTTCCTCTCAAGATCCGATTCGACAGCCCAGCCGGCCACTGCTTTCTGGGCTCGATGGGATTCTCCAGCCGATCTAGGAACCGAACAGCAGTTTGACTAAGGTCCTCCGGGATGCCCTCTGGCAAGAGATTCCCTGCACAAGCCGCGCATCGGCCACACGCCTCTGCATCAGCATCATTGAGCGCCTCCGCCAGAAACTGCATCAAACAGTCTTTGCTGGCCATGTAAGCACTCATCTGTTGCTGTTCTTCTACGCGCAGCCCCGTGATTCGGTCAATCCGCTCGACGGGCATTTGCCACCTGACGGGGTTGAGCACATAACCGCCAGACACCTTTTGAATCGGTGCCGGTGACTCAAGTGAGAGGAACTTCAGTATCTTCTCGATCTTGCCCGCCGCCAGATTCAGGTGTTGTTGCAACTTCGGGACCGATAAGGGCGCGGTTGCGGACTCCAGAACCTTCAGCAACGCATCGACATCCGCCGGCGTTGGAAAGGCAGACCGAATGAAGAATTCCGCGATGGCGTCATCTTCTGTTCCATTCAGCAAAACACCGTAAGCATCGTCGACGGCACGACCTGCACGCCCCACTTGCTGGTAGTAATGCACCACCGACGCGGGCCGTTGAAAGTGCACCACGAATCCAAGGTCCGGCTTATCGAAGCCCATGCCCAGGGCGACAGTCGATACCAGCGCTTTCAGAGTGTTGTTGAGCAGCCGGTTCTCCAGAATCTCTCGTTCTTCGTTGGGCAGACCTCCGAAATAGGCCTCCGCGTCGATGTGCTGAGACTGGAGCCATTCGGCAACCCGCTTCGCATCCCGAACCGTCAGAGTATAGACGATGCCACTACCAGGTAGATCGGGAAGGACTTTCGCCAGCCATGCCATTCGTTCGGCTTGGGACTTCAAATAGATGTTCTGTAGTCTCAGGGATGCCCGCGCCAAAGTGCCGCGCTGCACCTCAAGGTTGGGACCGAGTTGCGCGACTATGTCACCAACCACGCGGTCGTTCGCAGTGGCGGTCGTGGACAGCACCGGTATGTTCCCGGGCAGGGCCTTCAAGATGCGGACGATTCTTCGATAATCTGGGCGGAAGTCGTGCCCCCAATCGGAAATGCAGTGAGCCTCGTCCACGACGAATAAACCCAGTCGGTTCGCAATCGGAAGCAGATTATGCACGACGAATTCATCATCGGCCAGCCGCTCCGGCGAGATCAGAAGTACGTCGATTTGATCCTGACGAAGTCGATCTTCAATCTCGGGCCAAGCATCTTGATTCGTTGAATTGATGCTTTCGGCCCGCACACCAATGTTCTGTGCTGCCGCGATCTGATTGCGCATTAGTGACAGAAGTGGAGAAATTAGGAGCGTAGGCCCGGCCCCCTGATCGCGGAGGAGGCGAGTAGCAAGGAAGTATACGATGCTTTTCCCCCAACCCGTACGCTGAACCACCAGTAATCTGGCTTTCCGTTCGACCAGAGCAGAGATGGCATCCCATTGCCCGTCTCGGAAGGCTGCGTGCCCGTTCCCGAGGGCCCGGCGGAGTAGTTTTAGCGCTTGTGCTTGCATTAATGGCGAGCCTTTGGTTTATACCCTTTTTGCTTGCTTAGTGTGAACAGGCCTTAATAGCGACTTCATGTTCTCGGCGATGAGGAGTTCGTCGTCGTTCTGCCCGCAGCTCAAGAAAACAGTACCTGGCATGTTATTTGAAAACGAGTAGCACGTTCGTGACGAGACTCGTGATGGTGTCGTCAGCCTGTGGCGCGAGTATCGTGACGAGCGACGGGTGCGCTGCCATGTTCCTTCGGGTTAGGTACGTCTCCAAAATCTTCTTGGTGTTGCTCGACGCAAAGAGCCCTGCAGAACTGCATATGTCGATCGCTTCGGATTCTTTAAGCTCCTCGAATTCTTCGCGTGTCGCGATGACGAGTCCACTGCCTCGCTTCGGGCCGATGCGTGCTAGGATCTTTGCGTTGAACGCAGCCAAGCGCGTGGCATCAGATAAGATCCAGTTGAGCAGGTGGTCGTAAGCAAGATTCCAAGTCATGACGATAGCTGCGCGGAATGCTTTGACTTTGTAGCATTTAATCGCTTCCGAAAGGAAGAGCTGCTCAGCCTGGTCCGGCACCTTGCCGACAAGGTCGTTGAGTAATTGAGAGACTGCGATAGTCGTCTCGTGCTCTCCATACTTTTTATCGAAGTCTCCCCGGACTTTGCCCTCAAGTCGGAACCCTGTACCAGCCTCCAGGACTACCTTTGGTCGGCGGTCGATGAGGCGCGTGAAGAGCTTGCTTAAGTTCGGTTCGTCCATGTGCCGTTCTCTAAAGCAGGCACGGACTGATGCCTGGTCGATCACATCTTTCTTACGGTGAACGTGCAAGTACCATGCGAAATGCAATATCTGATCAGTCTGAGAGAGCGTCGTAAAGTTCTTTACGACCGCGGTGAACTCACTCAGCTCCATCCATTTTCCTCACGTCGTCTTCACCGATAGGGGTGATCGCGTATTCACCGGGATTCACTCGTCGGAAACGATCGTTCTTCACCTGGGAACGGAAGGTCGCGTCCCAGTCCGCCTGGTTCGTCGGCCATCCGGCCGTACGGTAGCACGTGAAGACCTTGTCGATATTAATAGTGGGGCTGCCGCCGTGTTCTTTCAACCAGTAAGCGGCGGCGAGATGTCGTTGCGTGGCCTTCTTAGGATTCTTTTGTCCGACGAATTCCTTGAAGGTCAATCCGCTCCCCGTCATGTCCAAGTCATGCTTGTATTCCGGCATGCGCGGCTTGTACGCGTTCTTGCTCTTTGCCTTTATGGGCGCCTCGGAGGGTGATTCAGGGCCCTCCGCGAGCTCTGCCTCGATCGGCTCGTCCACGTCATCCGTTACTCCATCGTTGCCCGCGAGCTCTCTTGGCTTGAGTGGTGCGACGCGAGCGGGCGCACCATTTGTCCGCACAGTTAGTGCCTGAGTGAGTTGGCGAATGCTATTCTCAACGGACGCATTGCCACCTTCGAGCTCGAACTCTATAACGCGAAGCTTAACCTTCGCACGATCCTCGTTGCCACTGCCCTTAGGCATCGAACAACCTCCTCAATATTCCGCCGAATTAGCAACACTTTAGCACGAATGGAAATAGGCCATGTCCGGGGGAGTAAGCCATGTCCGGCACCAAGAAAGAGGCACTCCCGCCAGTACGCCAGAGCGCACCCATTGCGGGAAGCGGCGATGGCAGGTCTGATACAGGGGGTAACGTTCGGGCAGGTCCTTCCAGCGGGCGCCCGTCCGCAGAATCCACAGGATGCCGCTCAGCACCTCACGCCGCGATCGCCAGGGGCGACCGCGGCCGTCCTGGCGGCGCGTCGGCTCCGGAATCAACCCGTCCAACCGCGCCCACTGGGCGTCCGTCAAATCATCAGAGCCGGGGGAGGCCATATCCCAAACATTCTGCCATAGTTATGTTTTCTGGTTTATGAGACTGCTTCTAATCAACGGCTCTGAACCAAGGTGCCGAATCTTGCGAATGTCCGTGTATTTCAAAGCATTTCCGGTCTTCCCGAAACGCCGAAGATGGCTGTGTGCGCGGTTCTTGCAACCCTTACCGACGTAGAGGACCAAACCGGTAATCGGATTCACGAGGAAGTACACATAAAAACCGTCAGGCTGCTCCCAATCAAGACCAGCCCTAATTGCCTTCTGCGTGGCGTTAAGGTCGAGGGGGTATTCTTCGATGAATTTCTGTTGTTTTGGGGTTAGCGTCTCGGCCATTCGTGCTGCCGGAAGTGTTTGGTCCAGTGATAGCTTTGCTCAGTCTGAAGAAATCTACTCCGCTTCCTCCTGCTCGTCAAGAGGAATCGCTTGTGTGGGACGTGGTACACTCGCCCGCATGAACGCAGCATGGTTTCTCGATGGCGCTTACGCAATGAAATGTTGGGGAGCGCTTGGTCGGACTGATAAGCTCGACTATTTCAAGCTGAGAGAGGTTCTTGAAAGTAACTATCTCGACCGAACCAATGGGGAGAAAATCGAAGACGCTTACTATTTCAACGCCGATCCAGAACCACCGACAGCGAAACAGAATGCCTTCCATAACGCTCTGCAATTCCCGCCTCCCGGAGGTCCCGGCCTAAGAGTCAAACTTTATTGGCTTCAGGAGAAGCTTTTATTTTGGCCGCAGCATATGGGCGGTGGACCAGTCGTTCATCCGACAACCGGGCAGCAGTACCGACAGACAATTCAGAAGGCCGTGGATGTCGGCTTGGCATTCCACCTGATGAGGTCGTTCTCCAAGCGCAAATGGACAACCCTCTTTTTCTTTGCCGGTGACTCGGATTTTCATGAGGCAATTCAACATCTTGTTGAACACGAGGACGTGAATCTCGTTCTAATCGGCACCCTGCAAACGATCAGTCAGGAACTCAGGCCGTATGCACGTAACATCATCGAACTTGAAAAGATCGCCGGCCAAGTGTCGCGTATGTAGCTGAGCATTATGCGAGTAGCAGTTCGAGCTGGTCACTGAGCCTCGCAGCAAAGCACGCTGACAGCCATAGGCCATGTCCGGAGCATAGGCCATGTCCGGGGGGGGGCATAGGCGGCATAGGCGGCAGTAGGCCATGTCCGGGGAAGTAGGCCATGTCCGGCAACAGAAAAAGAAGCGCCAATGCGGGGACCGCCGACGCAAGCGAGGGCACCGACCGCCCCCACGGCCCATCCGTCGCCAAATGTCCACCGACCGCAACCCTAGCTCGCCATCGCCACATCCACCCGGCCACGCCGCCAGAGCCTAACCCGCAAACTCAGCAACTCAGCCCACGGCCCGCCCCGCGCCCTTCCGCCGGCACCAACAACATCCACCCCGGCCGATTCCCACCTCGACCGCACCCGTTCTGACCGAAGATCCCCCGGCAACTAGGACTTTACTAGCACCTACATGTCTCATTCACTGGGGGCGCGTGCGCTTGCAGAGCTATCTCGGCACCATTTTTAGAACTGATGCGGCAGAAAAATGTCCTCCCGCGCCGTGTGCCTGGAGAAGGCTCTTGAGCAGTGACATCGGAATGCCAAAGTCTCGTCTCATCTGGGCGACGTCGGGCGGAGTTCCGTAGGTCGATTCAATCATCTTGAGCACGAGTTGCGGCTTTTCTTGTGTGATTGAGTCGTCCCCCGGTTCGCGCTTCGTGGTGCGCCAGCCGTTCTTAGACACTTGCTGCATCAGGTAGCGGTATTGATTCGGGCTCGTGATACCAAGCTGGTGGGAGCGCGCAGCCAAAAACTGGATTGACGCTCCCCATTTGTGCCTGAGGCCGGCCAGAGAGCCCAAGGTCACTGGGGCTCTCATCTCACGTCGCATGGCCTCCTCTGGCAGAACAAATTCCCCAACGAATTCTTTAACCTCGCTCTCCGCCTCCTCAACCGAAGTCCGAAGAGGCGTGTGAAGCATAAGGTGGCCTAATTCCTCAGAGATTGTGTATCGGCTTCGATAGCCCACGCTGGACCCGATCAAGCAAATCGTAGGCACCTCTCTATCCCTGCCGACCCAAGCGGAGAACCCGTCCAGTCCATCGACTTCCAGCGGCACTCTCAAGATCAAAACGCCGGCACGTTCAAGCGTGCTGGTAATGTTCGTAATCGGGGTATCGGGAGACAGTCCCAATTGGCTGCGAGCCATCTTGGCGGCTTCTATTGGCGTCTCTGCATAACGTGGCAACGAAACCGGTATTGGGCGAAAACGACCACGCAAGGTGCCGACCATTTCGAACAAGAGTTGAGCTAGACGGCGCGCCTTGGTCTTGTCCCGAGGGGAAACCTTCGCTTTGCTGCGGTACAGTAGGGTTCCCTCCGGGAACTCCACCGGCATTTCCGGCGTCCTGAGGTAGCTTAGGTCGAACCCCGTGTGAATTGCCAACGCCTGCCCAATAGTCGCAGACGGCTCGAACTGGCCAGCCTCGATTTGAGCAATCGCGGACTGAACTAGCCCGACGCGCTCCGCGAGCTCCTGTTGCGTGAGGCCCGTAATCTCTCGAACTTGGCGTAGCCGCTCACCGTTCATTGGATCTGACCGCCTTGCGTTCCACCTCGAGTGGAACGACCAGACCGTGCAAATCGTCTTGCGGCGGAGGTGTCTGAGTCACAACACCGGCCAAACCCTCTGAAGGATGCGGAATGCGTTCTAGCCAGAATGCAGAGACATCTCCCGCCCTCGCACCTCCCACCGCTGGAAGGGCAAGCCAAACACCGGCGAGTCCGTATGCCAAATCAAGATCCCAAAGGACGACTAGGTTAGCCGTAGTCTGGGCAGGACGATTGTCCACGAGGTACATCGACTGCACTTGGTTGTAGAAACGGACCTTCTTCTCCGAATCACCGCAACCAGGGAGACAACCTTTGGCCCCTTTGAGGACCTTCACGTGATAACTCCCGTAGTGGAACGAAATCCCCATGAATGGCAGCCGGTTGATGCTCCAATCGCACTCCAACTGCGACTCGATGCCCACTCGCTTGAGGTATCGCTGCAGGTGAAAGCGCACAAGAGATGCCGTCAATCCCTCGTCGATCTGCTCACCCGGACAGTTCGCATCACGAAACGCCGCGACCTCTGCTGCGGCTTGCTCCAGGCCTTGATAGAGAATCAGCGGAACTCGGCCCAGGGTGGCCATGGCGACCTGAAAGTCAGGCATGTCGGCCGGAAGATCGATCAATGGCGTTTGGCTCTGCATCTAAAACTGATATTATCAGCGCTTTTTGCAAATAGCAAGGCCCGCCCTGCACCTGTTGGTGGCTAACGTCTCGTCGCCAGATGGCCCGTGCTCCACCAAAAGGACACGACATCGTGTCACCGGTGGCAGTGCCGCCCCGCCGCCAGGCCCACCTGTCGGCAATTTCCCTGAGCCAGGGGATAGGCTATGTCCGGCAGGGGATAGGCTATGTCGAGACATAGGCCATGTCCGGGACATAGGCGGCATAGGCCATGTCCTGGGCATAGGCCAAGTCCGGGGGCATAGGCCATGTCCGGCACTAGGAAAGAAGCGCCCATGCGGGGACCGCCGACGCAAGCGAGGGCACCGACCGCCCCCACGGCCCACCTGCCGCCAAATGTCCACCGACCGCAACCCTAGCTCGCCATCACCACATCCACCCGGCCACGCCTCCAGAGCCCCAGACCCCAAACTCAGCCCACGGCCCGCCCCGCGACCTCCTTCGCGACCACCAACATCCACCCCGGCCGATTCCACACCGACCCCGACCGCACCCGTTCCCACGCCGCCGCCACCTTCTCCGCCTCGATCGGCGCCCGCAAAAACGGCCCCCAATCCAACGACCACCGCGTAAATTGCTCAAAACACAACACGCCCGTCGGATCCACACCCTCCACATGCGCCCGCGCGCTCGACCAGGCCCAACGCTCCGCCGACCCCACCAGCTTCGCCCGCACCGGATTCAGTTCCACGTACCGCAAAAACGACTTAAACCCCAAGTCATGGAGCGGTCACGTCTGGACCGTCATGCGGCTCAGTTTTCTGTAATCGCCACGTGACTCCGTGCGTACAAGTACCCCCGCAGGCACTCAGAATCGAGATCCCAGATTTACCGTCGCTGGCGTCACCTTCATACCCAAAGATTCCTGTCACCACTTCGGTTCAACTCGGCGAAGTGAGAATGGCCCACTCGCGGCTTCTCGTGCGTCTACCCCTCAGCACGCCGTTTCAAGCGAGATCGGCCTAAGGAGGAATATCGAATGACAATCAACCGACGGATGCTTTTGGTCGCATCAATACTTCTAGGATCAATCGGCCCGAGTGACGCCAATGCAGCCTCAATCAGTGCGATGGTTTGCGATCAGAACTTCTCTCAGTGCAACGCGAACTCTACCGGAGAGCTTGTGAGTCTAGGAACTTCAGGAGGCGGTACTGTAAATTCAACGACCTATTCGTGGGAATACGGAGCTGCGGCTCGGGTTTCGCAAGTCGGCAGCACGGTGCCAGAGCTGGGAGTTTCTGCTGTCGTCTCGGAGTTTCGGGACGGGTACTTATCGGGGCTAAATCCGACCTACAATAAGCGCGTCTTTGCTTTTGCCACCGTCTCTGACGAGTTGAACCTTTTGAATGTGGTCAACGGCACGCTCCGATTCACCTATACGATCGCGGGTACTACTGGATTTTCGCTGCAGGATGGTTTCGCATCCTTACGTTTGCGGTCACCGCAATTCGGGACCAACCTGCTTTGGTCAGGTTCCAGCCATCCTGAGGACAACAGTCCATTCTTGACGACCATTACGGTCACAGCGCCATTCGCCTCCAATAAGCTCGCGTACACGATGACTTTGGAAGCAGCCGTCTACTGCTCATACTTCAATGGAGCGCTTTGCACTGGCACCGGTTTCGTTGACGTTCTGCACACTGCCACACTCTCGGGCGTTCAGGCCTATGACGCGCTCGGGCAGTTGGTCGCAAATCCGGGAATCACGTCTCAGGGTGGCTATGCCTATAACGTTCTCGCTAGCGACGTTCCCGAGCCGAGCAGTTGTCTGCTAGTTCTTGGGGCAATCGCAGGCGTGTTTGCTCTTAAGAAACACCACCGCTAACCAAGAATTTCGAAGCTGGCGCTGCCGAGGATTCCGCGGGATTCGGCGGGATCAGTCAAATCCACAAAAAGCATCATCCCTGTGTTCTCGCGATATTCTAAATGGCCGCGATAGTTCGTGGTGACCATTTGGCCATCCGCGTGGACGATCGCACTTTCAGTGGAAGGATCGTATTGCACCTTAACTTCGATTAGCACACCAGCGCCAGGATCATTCAACGGTAAAGAAATGCCCTTCATTCCCTCTTGAACGTGGGTTCCTGCGATCGCCAAAAAACCTTTGTCAGTACGCTCTAAGAAGACATCGAATCGAGGAGCATGATTGGCCGCATCCAGTAGCATTCCGATTCTCCCTAGTTCGGGACGCACGAGCGCCCGCATGCGCCAACCCAGATTGAAGGCTGCACGCTTCTGCCGATCGGTAAGTTGATGCGAAACGTATCCTTGCGATTTGGTGAACAGAGTTGCCGACCGGAAGCCTGGCCGGCCTGGCTCTGCACGGAATTCGATATAAAGATCCATGGCGCGGCGAAAGGAATTCGCTTCCGGCGTCATCCCCCCGTTGTAACGGATGATTCGCTCATCTTCGGTAAGCGGCGCAAATCTATCGCGCACGGCCCATCCCGCGGCTGCAGAAGCAGCCGCTAAGGAGACGGCGCCCGCAACGAGCGAGCGTCGCGACTTGCGTTGGGCCCACCAGCGGGCGAGCTGTAGATTGCCGGTATTGCTGGTAATTGCGTCTGCTAAGCTGCTCGAAAATGTGCTGACCGGTAAAGGACGCTCACCGGGAGTCAGATGCAGGCCTCGACCCAGCTGATGCCCAACCTCGAGGTTAAGATCGGGTCGCATTTTAAAAAATGCATCGCCGACACCCCGTCGCTGGAGATCGGGCAGTGCAAACGGCGACGATGCCTCAAACGGAAGTCTGCCGGTGAGCATCTCCTAATATATGGTGGCAAGCGAGTAAAGATCGCTCGCGGGTTCGGGACGTCCTAGCAGATGCTCGGGTGCCATGTAGAATGCGCTACCCATGAGATAACTTGTAGTGCGCGGCGGTGCGACAGGGTTCCCCGCGTGAGCGATGCCAAAGTCGAGCAGCATGACCGATTCAATACCGTCTCGGTTCACCAATAGGATGTTCTCGGGTTTCAAATCGCGATGCAGAACGCCCTGCTGGTGTGCATAGTGCAGCGCTTCTCCTGCTTGCCGAATCCATCGAGCGCCGTTCAAGGTATCAATTGGGTGTGAAAGAGCCTCTCGCAGAGTGCGGCCAGCCCTATAGGGCATAACAAGATAGAGGCGACCATCGTCGGTCTCTCCCGCATCGATGAGACTAATGATGCCAGGGTGGTCCAGTTTTGCGAGTAGCGTAGCCTCAGCCCGAAATTTGCTCCGCATCCACTCTTGGCTGCCCCAAAACTCGTGCAGGAGCTTCAACGCGAGCCGACGACTAGGAATCTTGAGGTCCGACGCTAGGTATACGACGCCGGCGCCGCCGCGGCCGAGAACGTGCAGTAATTGATAACGGCCCGCTATGACCCGCCCTACGAAAGGATCGTGCGGTTTCGGCAGAAGCCAATCCTTCGATCTCTCCACGTTGGAGAGAAGTCTCAGCAGTTCTGGATTCTCGCGCGCGAATTCAAAAGGGTCTTCCGACTCGAGCGCGTCGTTCAAGCGGTCGGATAGGCTTTGCCATTCTTCTGGAGTCACGTGTTCTTCAACTGCTCGAAAAGCCAGGTGCGGGCTGCCAACCAATCGCGTTTGACGGTGCGAGGAGAACACTCAAGAGCGGTCGCAATTTCTTCGACGGACAACCCACCGAAATACCTCATTTCTACAACCTGTGCCTGACGCGCGCTGAGCTGAGCGAGGCGACTGAGTGCCTCGTCCAGATCCTCAAAATCCACGCAGTCCTCGGTCAAAGATAACGGTTGCGAGCGCACTTTCCGGCGCCGTGCCTCGTCCGCCATTACCTGCCGCATTAGCCGGGCACAATATGAGAAGAAGTGGGTGCGATTTTCGAAAGAAATCTGGGGATGCCGAATCAGCTTGAGCCATGCCTCGTGAAGGAGGGCAGTCGGTTGGAGGATGTGACCAGCCCCGCTATTGCGAAAATGCGTTGACGCGATCCGTCTCAGCTCTTGATAAACAAGCGGGGCAGCCTCGCTCCAGGCACTCTTGTCCCCACGCTGCGCACGAATCAGCAATTCTGTCAGGCCAGCATCCGCGCACATGGCGTTATCGTAATCGCACTTCCAGTGCAGGGTCAACTTCGCTTTGAGCGGCATCGGCCATGTCCGGGAGTAGGCCATGTCCGGCACCCGAAAACAGACGCCAATGCGGGGACCGCCGACGCAAGCGATGGACCGACGGCTCCCAACGGCCCAGCTGCCGCCAATTGTCCACCGACTGCAACCCTAGCTCGCCAGCACCGCATCCACCCGGCCACGCCTCCAGCGCCTACCCGCAAACTCAGACCACGCCCTTCGGATCCTCGCCTCCACGCCCGCAGCCCTGCGTTCCGACCCCGCCCACGAACTCCGCCGCCAGTAAGCCCCACCCGCCGCGCCACCGAATCGGCGCAACAACTCAGAAGCCGCTAGCCAGCTCTAACGTGCCACCGTCACGTAAGTCACCGGCGAGGCCACCCCATTCACTGTGATCACCACCGGCTGATCGCCGTCCGCCGCACCCTCCGGCACCCTCAGGTTGAACTGGAACACCTGCGCGAACGGCGGCACCAATCCGGCGAACGATAACGTCGCCGGCGTCCCGCCCATCGTCGCCGACACCGTGCCTGCAATCGGCGCCAACTGGTCCGTGAACTTGCCGGCCGCGATCGACGGCGTCGTGCCACCAAAGCCCGTGCCATACACCACGATCGTCTCGCCCGGCTTCGCCGGCGTCGTCAAGGTCGGGGCCGCGGCAAACAGCCCGCTCTTCCCCAGCAAACTGTTGTCCGCATGCGTCGCCGCCAGATACTTGCCGTCAAACGTAAATAACCCCGGTGCCAGCTCACCCAGGTTCACGATCGCCGCGTCGCTCGTCACCCCGTTCGCCGTCACCTTCACCTCCACGGGCCCCCGCGCGTCATCGTTCGGCGCGATCAGGTTAATCTGCGTCGGGCTGATGTAATACACATACGCCGCCTTGTTGTTGATCGTCACGCTCACCCCGTCCAGCGACGTCGGCAGGTTGCCCGCTGCGATCTCCGCATTCGTCCATGTCCGCGTCGTCCCCGCCAAATTGGTTCCGGAAATCGTCAGCCACGTATTCGGCGCGGCGCTTCCTTCAAAGCTCGCTCCATTCACCACGCCGCGCGTCGACGAAATGGCGGGCTTGTTCACCGCCGCCGCGGCCGGCGTCAGTTCCAGCGTCGTCGTGTAGATCCGGTCGCCCGAGTCCGTGTTGCTGTTGTTCGCCGCATTCGCTGCCACATAGAAGCGCACGTTGCCTTGGTCCGTCGCCGGTGGCGTCCAGTCGAAGTCGAAGCTCACGCCCCCCGTCGTTCCGGACCGTGTGCCCGCCAGCGTATGGGTAATGAACTGGATAGGCGACGAAGTCGCGCAGGGCTTCGTCCGCCCGTTCGAGCACATCACCCGCGTATTGCTGTCGATCGACGCCAAATCGCCGGCCTGCCCGCCCGTCAGATTGCTCACTAGCCGCGCCGTAAACTCAAAGCCCCACCGCCGCTGGTTCGGGTCGCTCACCTGCACCGAAATGCGCTGCGTCACCCCGGGCGTGTACGTCGCTGCCCCGCTCAGCACCACCTTCACACTGCCGGGGCCGCCATTCAACGCCGTGCCCGAGTGGCACGACGTACAAGTGCTCTCTCCCGGCGCGCCCGTCAAGCGTGGGTCCGCCCCATTCACATCCGCGCGCAAGCCCCAGGGCAGCAGGCCCACCGCCGCCATCATCACCACATTACGTAAAGTCGACATATACCCGTTAAAGGCGGCGTCGGCTCCGCCCGTTGCGTTTTGGGGTCAACTCTTTACTTTCTTAACCGAACGCTCATCTTCCGGCCCGTTTTCGCCTTTCCGGCGTGAGGCTTCCTTCATCTGCGGACCCCGTCCCGCTCCTCGCCGGTTTCCCGTTCCCGCGTTTTTGCGAGACGCTATCGCCCTCTCTCGTCAGCACTTAGCTCTGCCCGTCGGCCGGAGCGTTTGGGCCCGCCTGCTACCCTCATCCTCGGAGGACACCACCATGCACACCGCCAACATCTATCTCCCCACGCGCTTCTTCTCCTGCTTCGGCCTCGACCCCGACACCCCCGCCGAGGACTACGAAATCCACCTCGTCCGCACCGCCGACCCCGCCTACCTCCCGCCCGACCAGGAAGCCTGGCCCCTCTACTACCACGCCGCCATGGAGGCCCTCCATCATTTCCCCGAAGCCTTCGCGGCCGTCATCGACGCCGTCTCCCACTTCGCCGACCGTCTCCAAGGCCGCCGCCCCCTCGCGCCCGTCCCCCCGCGAACTCCCCGCCAGCCAAACGAAGCCAATCCGCTCCCCACCCACCTCGACCTCGGCCACCGCACCTTCTTCCTCTGGCCCCTCCGCTCCCCGAATGAACCCAATCTCCCGCCCCTCTCCGAACCCGTTCACGCGCCTCAAAAATAAAACAACCCCGAGTAACTCCAGTAACTTACCCCGTCCCCGCCGTCCAGAAACTAACTGCCCCTCCCGCACAATGGAGTTAGAGGAAAAACAACCATGGCGACCGAAGCTCAAATCAATGCCAACCGCCGCAACGCGCTCAAATCCACCGGCCCCCGCACGCCCGAAGGCAAAGCCCGCTCCGCGCAAAACGCCCTCAAACACGGCCTCGCCGCCATCAGCCCCCACGCCTTCCTCGCCGTCGAAGACAAACCCGCCTTCGAACGCCTCCTCGCCGGTTACATGCGCATCTATAACCCTCAGCACGCCGACGAAGTCGACTTACTCGTCGACGCCGCTTATTGTAAGTGGCGTCAACAGCGCCTCTGGAATACGGACACCCAGTTAGTCGAAATGGCCATCGCCATCAACCAGCAGGACTTACAGCGCCAACTCCCCAAAGCCAACGCCGCCGCCCACGTCGCCAACGCCACCGCTCTGTGCTCCCCCCACGCCCAGCTCAACCGCCGTTACGAAGCCCAACTCCACCGCCAATACCTCCGCAACCTCGCCCTTCTCCGCGAACTCCAAGCCGAGCGCCAGGACCTCGAATCCACCCTCCCCGATCTGGACGAACCGCATCGAAATGAGCCCGAAGTCTCTCCCGCTCCCGTTTCCCGGACCGATTCGTCGCGTCCCCCCACGGCCCCGCCCGCCCAGAAACCCAGCGCCTCCCAGCCGAACTCGCCCCAGTCGCCGAACCAGCAGCCCCAGTCCCCGCATCCGGCCGAGCCCAAACGTCCCGCCGCGTAACGCTTAACGGGCCGTCACCGGTTTGGCCGTATCGCTCAAGTACGCGATATCGCCGTCGCCGCGCGGGTCAAAGGCCACTTCCATAAAGCCAATGCTCATCTCTTCCCAGCTCTGGTCCCCCCAATAGATCGTCTTCGTGGGGTCGGGGTTGAAGCGGTTGTTCGGCGAGTTGTCGAACCAGCCCGTGCATTCGAGCTTCGTGCCCTTGGGCAGCGAGATCGGCTCTTTCAGAAAGTACGTGGTCTGCCAATTGAAGTCGTAGCGCGGCACGCGCAGCAACATGTCCCGCCGGCCGTCTGGAAACACGGCTTCGATCTGGAACGCCTTGCCCCGCAGGTGCATGTGCGGCTGCAGCGAGATCAGCTTCGCGTCGGCCTTCAACTCCGCGTAGGAGAACGTGCGGTGATTCGGCGCCCCCGGCGGAATCGCCAGCTTGCTATCGGCCGGCGTGATCGTCACCACCCGCTCCTTCGGCGCCTGCTTGGCGAAGTAGATCCCGAGCTCGGAATGATCCGTCACCGCTTTCCCGTTGGTCGTAAAGTGGATCTCGAACACGATATCCGAGCCTTTGCGAATCAGCTTCGCCTGGTTCGGCCCCCACGGAATCGGCCGATAGCCCGGTTCATAACCCACCAGCAACTCCCGGCGGTCGATATCGCGCTCGTCCGGGCGGCGCGCCCCGCGCTCTGCCGCGGAAGCCACATAGTATTCATTCTTCGGCGCCGTGGCCAGATAGCTCGATCCCGGCGGCCGTACAAACGCGTTGATGTGGTGCATCACGCTCCGCTGGTCGATCTTGAACTCCGCCGCGGTAATCCAGGTATCCTCCGGCAGCTCCGTCGGCGTCACCAGAAACGTATAGCGGATCGTCCCGTTCTCGGGCACCGCGTAACCCGGCAGCTTGATGATCCGGTCCGGCTTGCCCAAGGTCCATGTCGCCGGCTCCCGCGGCGTCTGGATCGCCGGCAGCGACCGCCCCTCCGTTGCTCCGCCATCCACCCACGCCACCAACTGCTGCACTTCGCTCTCCGGCATCAGCCGGTTGTTGTGGATTCGCTTCGACGAGTCCGGGTCGGCATGCCACGGCGGCATCGTCCGGTTCAGCACCGCCACCTTGATCGCCTTCGCCCACGGACGCGTCTCCATGTACGAACTGAACGCCATCGGCGCGATCTCGCCCTTCTGATGGCAACCCACGCACCGCCGCTCCAGCACCGGGCGAACGTCGGAATACGTAACGGGCTTCATGGCGGTAAGCGCCAGCAACGGCAAAAGGCTCAGCATGACGCTTTCGAGTTTACCGCCGCCCTGACTGGGCAACAACTTCCAGCACGTTCCTCAAGTACTGCTCGTCGGAGAGGTCCTCGGTCGCCGCCGGCGGAAAATCCGCTTCCCTCCGGAACCGGTCAGCCAGTTGCCGGTACAGCTCCAACCGCGCCGGAGGTTCGAATTGGTCGCGCCGCAACAGCGCCTCGAAAGTCGTCGCCAGCAGTGTTGCCGGCAGCCGCATCCTCAGCCGCGCCGCCAGATGCGGATAGGCGGCCAGCGAGTTGAACTTGCCCGACGCAATCCGGCTGAAGTCCGGCTCCTCCACCTCGTTCTCCACAATCACCACCGTGCTCGCCGCCAGGTCGCCCAGCCGTTGCCGCCGCCGGTTCACGAACATCACCGCCCCGCCCAGCAGATAGAGCATCGGTGCCGAGTCCACCGGGCGCAGCAGATTCCGCAGCACAATCTGGGCCGGCCGCAGCCGTAGTCCTTCCGCATCCACCACGCGGATCCGCATCAGGCGCTTGCCCAGCGTCTGCCCCCGCCAACGCCACTCGAGCACGATCGCGTAGCCGGTCGAGATCACAAAGAACACCAGCACGTAGAACGCCGCCGCCACGTCGGAGCCCGCCACCACCAGCAGCCGGGTGAAATACCCGAACGTCGTCATCAGCACCATGATGCAGAACAGGTCCAGCAGCATCGCCAAGCAACGCCGCACCGCCCCCGCCAGCGGCAGGCGAAACGTCACCCCCTCCGGCGTCCGGATCCGCAATGCATCCGGCTCAATCGCGCGCATGTCGCCCCGCCCGCAACAGGAAGTAGAAAAGGCCCACCAGCTCGATTACGCCCACCGCAATCTTCAGGTCGTAGGGCAGCACCGGCTCGTGATACTGCGAGAAGAACGCCTCCATGATGCCCGCCCACACCAGCAGAATGCTCAAGCCCCCCAACAGATGCAGCACATCCGGCATCGCCTGCCGGAACCGCTCGCTGAAGCGGCGGCGCTCCCGGCGGCGCAGCAGCGCGCCCGCCAGCACCAGCCCCGCCTGCCCGCCCAGCAGAATCGCCGGAATCTCCACCGAACCATGCGGCAGCAGCCAACCCAACAGGAACCGCGTGAACCCGGCCGTCACATAGTCGTAGCCCACCGCTCCCAGCACCACGCCGTTGTAGAACAGGCTGATCGCCGTTCCGAAGCCCCACGTCATCCCCATCGCCGCCGTAAAGTAGGCGACGCGCGTATTGTGCGTCATCAACTCGGCGGAGAACGTCGTCTTCCGGCCCGAGAGCGCATCGCCCTTCTTCTGCGCCTCTTCCTCCTTGGCCACTCGCTCGGCCGGCGTCTGCTTCAAGTGGCCAAAGCCCACCAGCGAGTCCTTCGCCGTCGGGTCGATCGCTAGCGCAAACACGCCGAACGCCGCGCCCAACAAAAACAGCGCCGAAGAGAGCGCAAACTCACGCCGCCGCCTGCGGAACGCCGTCGGAAAGCTCACCGTGAACCATCGCCACACCCGCCCCTGCCAGCCGTGGCCGCGCGTCTCGTGGATCTGTCCATAGGCGCGCGCCACCAGCGCTTCCAGATATTGCCGCAGCGCCATCTCGCCCGGCACCGTGCTCAGCTTCGCCAACCCCGCGCCCCCGCGCTGGTAGAGGTAGTGCAGCCGCAACGCCTGCTCCACGGCCAGCGTAGACTCGGGGTCCGCATCCAGGCGAGCCAGCAGTTGCTCCAGCTCTCGCCAATACGGCCGCTCGCCTTGGACGAAGCGTTCCAGGTCGACGATCACAGCAACTGCCTCTGCTTCAACGCGCGATACTGCTCGATCAGTTCATAAGTGAACCGCTGGGGTGGCAGCAGGGAAAAGTGAATGCCCTCCTGGCGCAGCGCGCGCCCGCACTCGTTCAGCTTCTGCCACGCCAGGTGCGCGGCCAGCCGGTCATAGATCTCATCGGTCTCCGCCGGCGGCTCGCCCGTAAACAGCGGCCGCACCCCTTCGGGCTGCAGCACGTTCACGCACACCAGGTGCTGCCGCGCCAACAGCCGGGCGTGCCGCGTAAAGTTCTCCGCCAGGATCGGGTCGTCGAGCGCGGTCAGAAACACCAGCATCGCCCGGCGTCGCAGGCGCGTCCGCACTTGCGTAAACAGCTCGTCGAAGTCGGGGTTCACCAACTGCGTCGTCAGGCTCACCAGCGAATCGCGGCACAACCCGAAGTGGGGCGCGCCGGAACTCGCTCGCAGAAACCGGTGTACCGTGTCGGAGTAGGTGATCAGTCCAAAGCGGTCGCCGTCCCGTTGCGCCGTGTCGCCCAGAATCAGCCCCGCTGTCAGATACCGCTCCAGCATCGTCTGCCCGTCCACCAGCCGCCCGCTCAAGCGCGAAGCGTCGATCAGGACGTACACCTCTTGCGTCCGCTCCACCCGGAACACCCGCGTCACCGGCTTGCCGCGCCGCGCCGTCGCCTTCCAGTCGATCTCGTCGTAGCCGTCGCCCGGCAGGTACTCCCGCAGCTTCTCGAACTCCCGCCCCTTGCCCAACTGCCGCGGCTGCCGTGGCCCCACCGTCTGCCGCGAAAGCGCCGCCAACGCGGTGCGCTCCGCCATCAGATTCGGATAGACGCGCAAGCGCCCCGCGGCCGGCAGCCGCCGGCGGTGCGCCCACAAGCCCAGAGGCGACGCCGCTTCCAGATAACAGGCGTCGAGCGCGAACTCACCGCGCCGCGTCGGCAGCACCGGCAGCAGAATGCGGCTCCACACCGCGCCCGCGGGCAGAGTGGCTTGCACCTCCACGCCCTCATGCTCCAATTCGCGTGGCAGCGCCAGCCCCGCTCGCAGCGCCAGCGCTTGCTGGTGCGGATTCTCCAGCCGGATCGCCACCTCGCCCGGCCGGTTCAAGGCCAGCCGTGTCAACGGCTCCAGTTCTGCCCGCAAGCCGCGCAGCACCGACGAGCCCAGCACGGCATCCGTGGCCAGCACCGCCCCCAGCAGCACCAGCAGCGCGCTGCCCACCAGAGCGCTCGTCGAAAGTACCGCCGCCGCCGGCAGCGCCACCACGGCAAACACCAGCAGCAGCCGCGGCCGCGGCACGAGTTGGGCCAACGCGTTCATCTAGCGCGGCACCGCCACCTGCTCAAAGATCCGCGCGATCACCTCGGTCACCGTCACGCCTTCCATCTCGAACTCGGGTCGCAGCGTCAGGCGATGGCCCAGCACCGGCCCCGCCATCGCGCGCACGTCGTCCGGCGTCAGGAAGTCACGGCCGCTCAACGCCGCATGCGCCCGGCTCGACAGCAACAGCGCCTGCGTCGCCCGCGGACCGCTCCCCACCATCACGCTCTCGTGCGTGCGCGTCGCTCGCACCAGGTCCACAATGTACTCGAGCAGTTCCGGCCGCACCGTCAGCAGGTCCAACAGCCGGCGCGCCTCGCGAATCTGCTGCGCGCTCAGCACGCTCGCCACTTCCCCCCCTGCCAGGATGTTCTCGGGCGAATGCTGCCCGGTCAAACGCCGAGCCAGTTCGAGCTCATCCTCCCGCTCCGGCCAACCCATCTGGATCTTCAGCATGAAGCGGTCTTTCTGCGCTTCGGGCAACGGATAGGTGCCTTCATGCTCAATCGGGTTCTGCGTGGCGAAGACGGTGAAGTTCGCCGGCAGCGTGTGCGTGTCCCGGTCAATCGTCACCGTACGTTCCTGCATCGCCTGCAATAACGCCGATTGCGTCTTGGCCGGCGCGCGGTTGATCTCGTCCGCCAGCAGGAACTCCGTAAACACGGGGCCGCGCACCAGCGTGAACTCGTTGCGCTGCAGGTTGAAGACGCTGGTGCCGGTGATGTCGGCTGGCATCAGGTCGGGCGTGAACTGGATGCGCGAGAAGTCGCAGCCCAGCACGCGCGCCAGCGTCCGCACCAGCAACGTCTTGGCCACACCCGGCGCGCCTTCGATCAGTGCGTGCTGCCCGGTCAGGATCACGATCAGCGCCTGTTCGATCACCGCCGGCTGGCCGATGATCACTTTGGCCGTTTCGCCGCGCACCCGCGTCAACAGTTCATGCAGGGCTGAGAGAGAAGATTCCATTTAGACTTTACGCTCCAAGGCTTGAGTGGCACGGGCAAAGGCGGTCACCGGGTCCGGGGCCTCGGCTAGCGCGCGGCGGACGGCCTCTCGCTTCGCCGAGCGCTGCCCGTCCAGCCGTTCCCACTCGCGCAGACAGGCGGTGAGCAACTCCCGCGGCGGCACTCCGCGCCGCAGCAGTTGCGCGAGGCCCGCCTGGGCGGAACGCTCGCTTTGTAATTCGAGTGACGCGGACGCCTCCGCCGGTAGCGGCACCAGCGGAAACGCCGCCTGCCAGACAAACAGCAGCGCCAGGATCGCCAGCGCCACCACCAGGCCCGTCAGGCCGTAGCGCCGCACCAGCACCATCACCCCCGGCTCATCGCGAATGCCCAGATGGCTCTCATCGAAGACGATCCGCGTCGCCGGGCCCACCAGGTGCGCCAGCAGCGTGGACGCGGCATGCTCGCCCAGCGAACGATTGCTGAACAGATCGGCGTTGGCGGCCACCACCAGCGACCCGCGATCCAACTGCCGCTCGATCAGCCGTCCCGGCAACAGCGTCGTCCATTCCGGGCTGCGCGTCACCAGCGACAACGTAGTGGACCGCGAAGTCTCCCACACCGCCGTCTCCTTCATCTCCTCGGTCGGCACGCTGTACACCAGTTTCAGGTCGAGGTCTTCCAAATCCATGTCGCGCCGCTGAATCAGCACCGGGGCGAACGCCATCACCACCCGCGCTCCGCGCTCGGTCAGCTTGCGCCAACTCATCTCCCCCAACTGGCTCGGGCTCACTTGCAGCAGAAACACCGTGGCGCCGCTCAGGTCTTGCCGTTCCAGGTTGCCGAAGTTGCGCTGCACCGGGCGCAGTTGCGCCAGGCTATCGTGCAGTACGCGCGTCCCCAGCGGGTCCACGCGCAGCGACGAGCCAGGCGGGTAGATGTTGCCGCCGCCGAACCGCAACGCCAGGATGGAGGCGAGGCCCCAGCCCAGCGCGGCCACCACCAGGATCAAGCCGAACGGGGCCAGCTTACGCATGCGCCTTGATCCTTTCGAGATTGGTTAGAAACTCTTGCACCAGGTCGGGCGTGGCCAGGTGCTCGCCGTACCAACTGCGTTCGTAGATCCGCAGGTTGTCGGCAAAGCTCGTCTCCACTCCGGCCAATCCCTTCGCGCGGCGCCGCAACTCCCGCAGATAGTCCAGGTTGCTTTTCCCGCGGTGCACTTGAATCCATTGCTGGCGCGCCACATAAGCGAGCGTGCCCAGGTAGAGAGCTCGCAGCGCCAGCCGTGTCTCGCCCTGGTTCAGCAGGTCGCGGCCCAGCGCGGCCCACTCGTCTTCCGGACGGTCCGTGGGCAGCAGCGTCTCATCGGCGAGTTCCACCGCCGCGGGCGTCACGGCTTCGACTTGCGCCACCGCCACCGGTTGGGTGCGCCACTGCCGGATCGCGAGCCCCGCAATCAGCGCGACGCAAGCGGCGATCAGCAGATAGCTCGAGGTGCGCAACCCGGAACCCGGCGCCTTGCCGGAAGAGAGATTGATGGACTGGTTGCGATTCACCAGACCTTCCAGCCATTCGAAGAACGTACGCAGCCCGTTGTTGATGGAGCTGAACAGCGAGCGCGTGCCCGCTTGCAACGCCTCGAGCCATCCAGGAATCTTGGGACGCTGCGCGGCGCGCGGCGTGCGCCAGGCGAACTCCGGGCGATCCAGCGTCTGCTTAATGGAGCGGTCGAGTTGCGGCGGCGCGATCGGCGCGGGGGCGGCTTGGCCCGGCAAGGCGCAGAGCAACAGCGCGGCAGCCGCCGTCAGGCGCAGGTTGCGCCGCAAGTCCGCGCCGGTAGAGATCGACTCGCCCTCGAAGCTGCGCAGCACCAGCGCCGCGCGCCACAGTGGCTCCAGCACGCAATAGGTCACGGCGAGCGAGATGCGGAAGAACGTCCCGCTGAAAATCAGGTTGGTGCCCGCCCGATTGAATTCGGACTCAATGCCGAACAGCATCCGGCTCAACTCCGGCAAAAAGGCCATCAGCACAAACAGGTTGAACCAGACCAGCGCGCCGAAGATCACGAACAGGCCCAGCGCCGTCCAGGTCTGCGCGACGGCCCGGCGCGTGAGCCGGACGGCTTGGCGCAAGCCCGTGCGCCAACTGGCCAGGTCCGCCGGACGCAAGGCGGCGCAATGCTGGTAGAAGGCGGCCACCGGCGCGAACGGCAACAACGCCACCGCCGCCGCCGGCAGCACCAACAGCTTGGTCGGCTGTACCAGGCATTGCAGCAAGAGCAACCGTCCGAACGCGACCGGGGCGCCTGGCTCGAGTACGCGTCGCAGTTGAATGGAGAACACGGATTGCGCGGCGAACATTCCCAGCAGCAGCACCGCTAACAGCAGCGACTCAACACCCACGCGGTCCGCCGCCAGCGGGCTCTGCGTCATCTCTTCCCAAAAGTAAAGGAACCCCAGCCAGAACAGGCCCGTGCCAAAGAAGTAGGCGATCCAAGCTGCGGGCGGCAGCCGGCGCAGCAGCCCGAAGGCTTGCTCCAACAGGTCCAGACCGCTGGTGGGCTTCATTAGTCCACCACCTGCACTTCCGTGGTGGCCAGGATCAGGGTTTGGCCCAGCCAATAGAAAAGCGTGAAGGCCAGCAGCAAGCCGACCAGCGGAAACAAATAATCGAGCCGCCAGGGGCGGCGCACCGGCGGTAGCGGGGAGACCGGCAATTTGGCGAGACAGGTGACGCAGAGCAGGCGCCGGTCATGCTCGGTGAGGCACTCGCGGCAGTAGTAGCGGCGGCAGGACGGGCAGCGGCCGGCGGCCTCGCGCAGGTCGTGACGGAAGCAGCGTTGCTGGGCGAGCGCGGTCATCCGGTTTGTTGGTTCTTTCGGTTCAGCAGCAGAAGAACGCCCACCACGGCCAAGGCAATCAGAAAACCTTCTATCGCCGTCGCATAGGGCACCAGCATCGGCAGGCTACGGATGGGATGGTCATCTACTACGCGCGGCCGCGGCATCGAGGCGCGGGTGGCGTTCTGGAAGCTGGCAATGACGCCGACGCCGATGCCATAGACCGCCTGCGTCGCCACGATGCCCCAGAGCGTGGCCATCACGCCGCCACCGACGTCCCAGCGGAAGGCGCGCACCAGGCCCACGATCACCAGCATCAGGCCCACGGACGACAGCGCGTACTCGATCCAATCCACGGCCAAGCCATGCGACGCGCGGTGGTTCCACATGGAGAAGAGCGCCGCGAAGGCGACCACCGCGTAAGTGGCTTCCAGGAACCAACTACGGTAGGGCTCCTTGCTCGGGCGGGACTCGACGAGCAACGGCGGCGCGGATGCGGGCATGGGAGGCGGCGTGAACTGTAGCTCGGCCAGTTCGAGGGGGCCCTGGACTTCTTGAATGCGCGGCGAGAGCCAGTCCAGAAACGCGTCGTAGTGACCGCGCCGCGCCACAGCCGGAATCCAGTGGAGGCCCAGGATCGTTTGGACGTGGACGTCGGCCTGGCGTCCGTAGGCCGCGTAGAGCGCGGCCCAGAGCGCGGTGGGAATCAGCGGCACGAGCCAGCCCCAGTGAAAGAAGATCACCAGCGGCAGAAAGCACAGGCAGGGGAACACGGCGGCAGCGAGGAACAGATAGTACTCGCTGCGGCGATCGCGAAAGTAAATGCCCTGGATATCTTCAAAGTAATAACGCTCGTAATGGTCGATGAAGCGCGACGAGCGGATGCTGAGTAAGTGATCCTCGGCCAGCCAGATGCGGTCCCGCCGGAAAAAGCCGAAGCCACGGCCCGGCAGCGGGGAATAAGTGCGGTTATCCACGCGTGCCTCCCCGGTACAGTAAGGTGCCGAAGGCGGTAATCAAAAGCACCAGCCAGCCCACCACCACGAAGGCGCCGATGGCTAGCGCGAGATACGCTCGCACCCGGCTGCGTGGCAGTGGTCCGGGGGGCTGGCGCAAAGCCCGGATGCCGAGATAGATGCTGGCCGGCCCGCCAATCAGCGAAGGCCAGATCAGCAGCACGGGCAAGATGGCCGTCGCCAGGGCGATGGTGTCGAGATTCAAGCGCCGCGCGATCCAGCGTTCGTCCTCCGCCCGGCGAGCGGCGACGACGCAGTCCGGGCAGGAGTGCGTTTGGCCAAAGGTGAGATCGCAGAGAGGGCAGAGGAAGCGGCCGCAGTGATCACAGGCGACGGCGGCGCGCTTGGTGGCGTGCTGAAAGCAGACGGCTTCGCCGGGCGAGGCGGGTTCCGTGGGCGGGTCCTGAGGGGGATAAAACGCGGCGCGAAACAGGCGGCCCGATTGCCGCGCGCGGCAGCGCGGACAGCGCGTGCCGGCGGCGCTGGCCACTTCCGGGAGCGGTAACGCATAGCCGCAGCCTAAGCAGGCCACGGCGCCGGAATGTGAGACAAGCACCGACATGCGCTAGGTTTCGTATACCACCACGGTATCGCACACCCGGTCATGCAGGGCTTGCTTACGATCGTCCCAGATCACCATCAGATAGCCGATCCCGAGAATCATTTGGCTGAGTAACTGGGCGAAGTAACGGCCCACGACGCGCTGCCAGGTGAGCGGCGTGCCATCCGGGCGCTGAATGCGCAGGCCCAGCGCTAACTTACCCAGCGTGGCGCGGTGATGGACGGTGAGATACGCCTCATAGGTAGGATGGATGAGAAAGTAAATCAGCGCCGTGATCGCCACGCCCCAGGCCGTACTGGTGGGTAGCGCAAACAGGATGGCGTACTGCACGATCGAGATCAGGATGCTATCGATCAGCCGGGCGCCGCAGCGGATCCAGAAGCCGGCGTAATGCTGCGGGGGCAAACTGAGATCGAGACCCAGCGAGATGGCTTGCGCGAAGCGAGGCTTGCAGGCGGCACAGATCAGGCGGCCATCGAAGGGCAATAGATCATCGGGTGGTTGCGGTTGTCCGCAGACGGAGCAGATGGCCAAGGGCGGGGGCGTGGCGGAGAAGTCGGTGGGGATTAAGTCCGGACGGACGGCGGAGAGCGGCAACCATTCGGCCATGCCGCTTTGCCACACCAGCGTCGACGCGCGGAGACGTCCGGCCCGCGCGAGCGCTTCGAAGCCGGCATCGTCCAAGGGACCGCGCCGCTCGGTGCCGGCGCCTGCTCCCGACGAGATGGCTTCGGCGTAATACCAGGCCATGTTTTTGCAGGGTACCGCAGTTAGCCGGAGCCCCAGCAGGCCCTCAGGAATTTCGTAGGCTCTTCTAGGGTTTACTTCTTAACGACGAGCGTCTTGGCGATGCGGTCGTGCAGGGCGCGCTTCTGCGGGTCGAACGCGGCCGAGACCGTGTCGACGATCACCCACAAGCCGTTCAGGAAGGCGATGGCGGGAATCAGCGCGCCGAGAATGCCGCCGCCCGCGTAGAGCAGATGGCGGATCAGCGCCTGCTGCAGGTTGAGCGGCGAGCCATCGAGCAGGCAAACCCGCAGACCAAGCGCGAGCTTGCCCAGTGTGCCGCCGTAGTTGCTGGTGAGGTAAGCCTCATAGGCGGCGTACAGCACCGCATTGATCAGCGTGGCCGCGGTGAAAACGCCGCCGCCTTCCGTCAAGGCGGCGAAGTCGCCGTTCATGATTGCGGTGATGAAGCCGGTGCCGGCCACCAGGACGATGACGGCGAGTTGCGGGATGATCAGCACCAGCCCGTCGATGATGCGCGCGAGGAAGCGGATCCAGAAGCCGCCGTAGCGCCGGCCATCGCTGACGGCCGGGGCCGGCAGATAGGCGGGCGGCGTGTCGAGAGAGGGCGGCAGGGCCGGCGGCAGCAGGTCGCCGCGCACGGCCGAGGCCGATTGCCAGTTGGGCATCCCCGGTTGCCACACGAGCGTCTCCGGCCGGATGACGCCCGAGGCGATCAACGACTCAAACTCGGCGTCCTCCACCGGACCTTTTTGTTCACTGCCCGCAGAATAGAACCAAGGCATGACTGCCATGCTAGCGCGAACGACAGGGCGCTACCGGTAGACGACGAGTGTCTTGGCGATGCGGTCATGCAGGGACTGCTTGCGCGCGTCGGTGCCGAGCACGATGGCGTCGGCCAGCAGATAGAGCATCACGAGCATGCCGACCAGGGGGATGATCTGGAGGAGGACGACGCCGGGATAGAGCGCCACGCGCATGCGGAGTTGGTTCTGGTCGAGCCGCTGGCCTTGCAGCGAAACGACCTTGAGGCCCAGCGCGCGCTTGCCGATGGTGGCTTCCTGTGAGGAGAGCATGAAGTACTCGTAGGCGACCTGCAGCAGGACGCTGCCGAGGACGACGAAGATCACCATGCCGCCGATGGCGAACGGGGAGATGTCGTTATCGAAGCCGTAGCCGGGGCGATAGCTGGTGGCGAAGAGGCCAAAGAAGAGCGCTCCCATGATGATGCTCATGGGGATGCCGAGGATCAAGCCATCGATGAGGCGGGCCAGGAAACGGATCCAGAAGCCGGCCAGACGGCCGACAGAGGTGGGTCCGAAGTTGAGAGGCGCGGCGGCCGGGACCGTGGCGTAGACGGCTGGCTGCTGCGGCTGGATGGCCGGCTGGACCGGTTCTGGCTGTTGTGCCGGGCGGGGCGGGATGGGCGGTGGCGGGGCCGGCTGCGCCGCGAGAGGCCGTACGGTGGCCAGTGGCTCCCAGTTGGACATTCCCGGCTGCCAGACGTAGGTGTCGGGCCGGATGGTGCCGGCGGCGATCAGCGAGTCAAACTCGGCGTCCTCAACAGGGCCGCGTTGTTCGCTACCGACGGTGTAGAACCAAGGCATGGTGTCGATTATAAGGGCGCACCCGCATTTGTCCAGCGTACCCCCCGCAAAAAAGATTGAGAGTTTTAGCCTACAGAATCCACTAAAGGAAGGGCGCTATACTGGGGCTTCTCCCCCCGAGAATGTGAACCGGAGAACTGCGCCCATTTGGGCTGCACGTGCGCCCGGACGAAAGGGACTCTTCCATGATCGATGAAAAAGAACGGCTGAAGAATCTGACAGCCACTCTCGGGAATATTGAAAAGCAGTTCGGCAAGGGCTCCATTGTGCGCCTGGGTTCGAGCGAAGCGGTGGTGCCGGTGTCGGTAATTCCCACCGGTTCGATTTCGGTGGATTGGGCGCTCGGCGTGGGCGGCCTGCCGCGCGGCCGCATCTGCGAGATCTACGGGCCGGAATCCTCGGGCAAGACGACCCTCACGTTGCAAGCGATCGCGGAAGCGCAGAAGCAGGGGGGCATGGCCGCGTTTGTCGACGTGGAACATGCGCTCGATCCGGTGTATGCGCGGAAGCTGGGCGTGGACGTCGACAACCTGCTGGTGTCGCAGCCGGACTATGCCGAACAGGCGCTCGAGATCACTTCGGCATTGGTGAGTTCGGGCTCGATCGACATTCTGGTGGTGGACTCGGTGGCGGCGCTGGTGCCCAAGGCCGAACTCGACGGCGAAATGGGCGATACGTTCGTGGGCATTCAGGCGCGCCTGATGTCGCAAGCGATGCGCAAGCTGACGGGCATCGTGTCGAAGTCGAATACCTGTTTGATCTTCATCAACCAGATTCGCGAGAAGATCGGCGTGATGTTCGGCAGCCCGGAGACCACCTCGGGTGGCCGCGCGCTGAAGTTCTACTCGTCGGTGCGCATCGACATTCGCCGCATCTCGCAGATCAAAGATGGCGAGACGGTGGCCGGCAATCGCACCAAGGTGAAGGTGGTGAAGAACAAGGTGGCCTCGCCGTTCCGCGAAGCCGAGTTCGACATCATGTACGGCGAAGGCATCTCGCGCGAAGGCGACTTGATCGACTTAGGCGTGGCGCGCAATCTGGTGGAGAAGAGCGGCTCCTGGTATAGCTTCCGGGGTGAACGCATTGGCCAGGGACGCGAGAATGCGCGGCAGTTCCTCAAGGACAATCCGGACATGGCGACGATTCTCGATACCGAATTGCGCTCGCTGCTGAATCTGGGGGCGCGGAAAACGCCCGTAGAAGATGGCGCGGCGAAGGCGGAAAAGCCCGAGAAAACCAGCGCCGCGACGGCTCGCAAGTAGCGCGACCCGTACCACCCGCACCGTACCAGTCGACGGGCCCCGGAATCGCCAAAACATTTGTAAGTTTGCATGTTTTATCGCAAAAATAGGCATTCCGGGGCCGGCAAAGCCCGAAAAAGGCCATTTTTCGGGCTTTTTTGTGTCAATTTGGCTTGCATCACTCCGATGGGTACCGTATGATCATGATCGTAATCGCCCATTGAGGCCGCGCGGATGCGCGACTCATGGTGCACCGAGAGCGCACTTCAGGTGACGCCTCAACGATGTTCAATACGGGAAATCAGTAAAGGAGAATACGATGGCTGACAAGATGACCCAGACTCAGCTGATCGCGAAACTCGCGGAAGGGGCCGAGATCACCAAGAAGCAGGCCAAGGCTGTGCTCGACGGTCTGAGCACCGTCGCGGTTAGCGAAACGAAAAAGAACGGGGTGTTTATCATCCCCGGCATCGGCCGCCTGGTTCGCCAGGAGCGCAAGGCGCGCATGGGCCGCAATCCGGCGACCGGCGCCGCGATCAAGATTCCGGCGAAGAAGGTTGTGAAGTTCCGCATCGCCAAAGCGGTGAAGGACGCGATCGTGCCGCCGAAGGCCGTCAAGGCGCCCGCCGCGGCTCCGGCTAAGAAAAAGAAGTAGTTCGCCAATAGAGCGAAGCAAAATTACATCCGGACAAACGAAAAGCCCCGCTCGAAGCGGGGCTCTTTTTTTTCGTCATGGTTGGCCAAAACCGCGGATCCAACCGTTGGTTATCGTGGTCGGAGGGCCGTTAGGCCTTCTTGTCTTCCGACTTGGGATCATCATCCGTCTTCAAGGCGTTCTTGAAGTTCTTGATCCCTTCGCCCAAACCTTTCGCC
The DNA here is from genome assembly GCA_965229305.1 of Bryobacteraceae bacterium. Classification (GTDB taxonomy): domain Bacteria; phylum Acidobacteriota; class Terriglobia; order Bryobacterales; family Bryobacteraceae; genus JALHNI01. The sequence continues at coordinate 150,352 of CBDDIZ010000035.1, forward strand.
ACTTCCGGAATCTTCCGTCCGCCGAACAGCAGAACGGCGATCACCAGGATGATCAGCAACTCGGTCATGCCAAGAGAACCCATAAATCGCCTCCTAAAGGACACTTTGAGTGTACCATTCGGCGGCCTCAGGTAGACTGTAGCCGATGCTCCGCCGCACAATTCTTTCCGCCGCGCCGTTTCTGCTAACGACTGCGAAAGGGCAGGCGCCGACGCCACGGATGGGGCAGGGCGAATACCAATATGAGGCGCTGCACGACTTCCTGCGGCCGCCGCCGACGCTTAAGTTCGGCAATACGCATGGCATTGTGGTGACCAGCGACGGGCGCATCGTGGTGTGCCATACGGTGCATAAGACCAGCGAGTCGCCCGATGCGATCGCCATCTTCGATGCCGAGGGGGCGTTCATCAAGAGCTGGGGCGCGGACATGCGGGGCGGGGCGCATGGGCTGGTGATCCGGCGCGAAGGCTCAGCGGAGTTTCTCTATCACTGCGACAACGTGAAGGGCTTCGTACGGAAGACGACGCTCGAAGGCGAAGTGGTGTGGATCCGGCAGGCGCCGATCGAAAGCGGGTTATACGCGAAGGCCAGTGAATACAAGCCTTCGACGCTCGCGTTTGCGCCGAATGGCGATTTTTACGTGGCCGACGGCTACGGCAAGTTCTACATCCATCACTATGACGCCAAAGGGCGCTATGTGCGCAGCTTCGGCGGGTCGCGGGCGGAGATGGATCGGCTGAAGGGGCAGGAGACGGCGGCGGGTACGACAATCTGGCCGCATGCGATTGCCGTGGATGAACGCGGGCCCACGCCGCGGCTGATGGTGGGCGAGCGGGGCGATAACCGGCGGGTGCAGTACTTCACGCTGGAGGGCAAGTCCGACGGGATGGTGAAGGACGGCGTACGCTGGCCGTCCACGTTCGACTTCCGTAATGGTCTGCTGCTGATGCCGGATCTGAAGGCCGTGGTGACGGTGTTTGACCGGCAGAATCGGCCGGTGGTGCAGTTGGGGGACGGTCAGCAGCCGGACGGCAAGACGTACGAAGGCTTGCGCACGCAAGAGCGGAGCGCGTTTACCCCGGGCCGCTTCATTGCGCCGCACGCGGCGTGTTTCGATGCGGCGGGAAACATTCTGGTGGCGGAATGGGTGGAAGTGGGGCGGGTGACGAAATTACGGAAATTGGGGTAAATCGGCCGGGACTGCTAGCATAAGTTCTTTGTGATGCTGTTGGCATTGGGTTTATTCCTCCTGGTCCCGTTGCAGGCCGCCGATTGGGAGCCGCTCGGACCTGAGGGGGGCAGTGTCCATGTGCTGGCGATTGACCGGTCGAATCCGGGCACGCTGCTGGCGGGGACACGAAGTGGCTTGCTGTTCCGGACGAATAACGCTGCGGCGGCATGGTCCGAACTGCCGTTGCCGCGGTTTCCGAACACCACGCTGCATGCTTTGGCGATCGATCCGGACAATCCGCGTCGCTTGCTGGCGGGGCTGAACGATCCCACCGGCAAGCACAGCGCGCTGTGGATGAGCGAGGACGACGGCCAGCATTGGCTGCGCAGCGAAGACTTGGCGGGGCGCGCGGTGCTCTCGCTGGCGATTCGCGAAGCCGAGCCGCGGCTGTTTGCGGCGGGCACCGACCGCGGCGTCTACGTGAGCGAGGATCGCGGCCGGCACTGGCGGCTGGCGTCGCCCGAAGGGCATCCCGAGATGAACGGCATTGTGTCGTTGGCGCTCGATCCGCGCGAGCCGGGCACGATCTACGCCGGGACGACACATCTGCCTTGGAAGACCACCGATGGCGGAGTGACGTGGACGTCGATTCATGACGGGATGATCGATGACTCGGACGTGTTCTCGATTCTGGTGGATGCTGCGCGGCCGGGGCGCGTGTATTCGAGCGCGTGTTCGGGGATCTATGCGAGCAAGAACGATGGCGCGTTGTGGACGCGGGCGGAAGGCATTCCGGCGGATAACCGGCGGACGCATGTGATCACGCAGGATCGCGACTATCCGCATCTGGTGTATGCGGGGACGACGGCGGGTTTGTGGAAGTCGGCGGATTCGGGGCTGACGTGGAAGAAGCTGCATGCGGCGACGGTGAATTCGCTGGTGGTGGATCCGCGCGATGGACGGGTGATGTACCTGGCGACCGATGGCGGCGGGGTGCTGAAGACGATGGATGCGGGACGGTCCTGGCTGGAGCGGAATCGCGGGTTGGTGAATCGACGGGTGACGTCGATGGCGGCGTCGGGGACCTCGCTGTTTGCGACGACGATGTACGAGGGCGAATACGGCGGGGTGTTCGTGAGTAAGAACGGGGGCCGGGCGTGGAGTCTGCTGGCGAATCAGAAACGGCTGCATGGCGAGAACATTCTGCGGCTGCGCGTGCGGGGCGCGGAGATGCAGGGGACGACGTTTAACGGCCGCGTGGTGTCGCAGGATGCGGGGAAGACGTGGGCCTTCAAGCCGGGCAAGGTGCCGGCGGAAGGCGGAAGCTTAGTGCGGGGGCAGGTGGCGTTCGATGTGGCGCGGTCCGCGTTGTCGCCGGGCGTGCGATTGGCGGCGACGGCGAACGGGTTGGAGCGTAGTACTGACGGCGGTAAGTCCTGGAGCCATGTCAGTCAGGGTTTGCCGGAAGGGTTTGTGCGGGCAGTGGCGTTTCATCCGAAGAACGCAGGCGAGTGTTACGCGGTGCAGTATGCGCGGTTGTATCGTTCGCTGGATGCGGGGCAGACGTGGGAGTTCTTAGCGGGATCGGATCGGCCTTTGTTATTGGTTTCGCTCTTTGTTCAAGGTGTAACAATTTACGCCTTGAGTGACGACCGTGGCATTTTCCGGCGTCAAGCCGTGCGATAATAATAAGTTAGTAGTCCGAGATCCGACCATGAAGAAAACTACACTCTCCCCCATACTCACGCTTCTCGCTATTTTTTCACCTCTGCAAGCACAGCAGAAAACGGTGGATACCGGCGAAGTAGGCAAGTACGAGTTCAACGTATTCGGTGGCGGTACCTTTTTTAAGCGGCAGCCTAATACTCCGAACCTGAAGCTGGAGGACGGGGGCACGATCGGTGTCCGGTTCACCCAGAACTACTGGCGCTACATCGGTATCGAAGAAGCCTTCCGTCTGCACGGAACGAACAACGCAATTTTCAATAACCCGGGCACCGGGGGCACGAACTCCTTCGGCGTCCGCAATCGTGGCTTTACGATCAGCCCGGTGTTTCATTTCACGCCCCGCGAAGAGCGCTTCCGCCCCTTCGTGAAGGCGGGCCTCGGCCTGAACTGGCTTGGCCCCACGGACGATGCGCGCGCGCAGCTTTCGGCGATTCGCAATCCGTTCGGCCAGGCGATCAACCTGGATAGCCACCTCTCGCCGTTGTTCACCTACGGCGGCGGTATCAAGTACAAGATTTCGAACCGTATCGGTTTCCGCGTGGACGCGGACGGCTCGGTGGCGAAGACGCCGTCGTTCGGCATTCCGACGGTGGGCCCCGCTGGCGCGATCGTCAGCGGCAATCGCAAGCTGCTGAATGGTTCGAGTGTGACGGGCGGCTTGAACATCTACATGGGCAAGCTGTACGAAGCGCCGATCGGTGAGTTCACCGTGGGGCAGCTCGAGTCTGCTTCGACCAGCGCTTATGACGGCGACCTGCTGAACTTCAAGGTGCCGGCCTCGAGCACGATCGAAGGCGTGACGCCGAAGTGGAACTGGTTCTACGAAGGCAAGCCGGTGGCTGGCCTCGCGGGAGCGGTGGGCGGCGGTACGACGTCCGAGACGCTGGGCATCAAGGCCCCGGGCAAGCCGGGTACGTATGAAGTGAAGGCGATTGTGGAAGCCGACCAGACGGCGGTGAAGCAGCGCCGGGTGCGGAACTTCCTGAAGAAGAATCCGATCGCGGCGACCGAACGCAAGACGACTTTTACGGTGAAGGAATGGCCGGCTCCGGCGGTGCAGGCGAGTGCGAACCCGCCGTCGATCGCGGCGCCGATGCCGCCGGCGGGGACCTCGCCGGGCGCGTCAATTTCGGTGGCGAACGCCGGAACCTCGACGGTGAGCGCGGCGACCGGTGCTTTCGACCGTGCGCGTGACCTGACCTACACGTTTACGGCGACCGAAGGCCGCCTGACGCCGGGCAACACGGCCGGCGGCACGGTGTCGCAGCCGAACCCGCAGACGGTGATCGTGGCGCTGAAGGACGTGAAGGCGGGCGATACGCCGAACGTGACCGTCATCTTTACGCCGGAAGGCATCTCGGTGCCGGCCGGTGGTTCGAAGACGATCGACGTGACGGCCAAGGTGGTTGACTCGCACGGCACGGAAGCATCGCAGACGGCGCGCATCACGCTGTCGGTGCCGAATCCGCCGCCGCCGCCCCCGCCGCCGCCGAGCCTGCAGCCGCTGCAGTTGGACGACCTGATCTTCAGCTACGGCCGCAGCCGCGTGAACAACTGCGCCAAGCGCGTGCTGGACGCCGCCTACGAGCGTCTGGTGGCCAACGGCGACTACGACCTCGTGCTGGTGAGCCACATCGACGAGCGCGAGAAGCGGATCCGCACGCCGCGGAACGCGAAGTCGCTCGAGCAGCAGCGCATCCTGAACTCGGCCGCTTATCTGACGGCCGGGACCCAGCCTTGCAAGAACCTGGATGCTTCGCGCATCAAGGTGATGAATGCCGGGACCGACCAGACGAACGAGTCGAAGGCTCTGCTTTGCGTGACGTCGACGACGGAACGCGCGAGTGATCGCGTGCGCCAGAACGATGCCAACGCGAAGAATCGCCGCGTGGAAGTGTGGCTGGTGCCGCGTCCGGGCAAGGGCCCGATGCCGGCCGGCCTGAATCTGCAGGATCTGGCTCCGGCCGATCTGCCGAAGGGCTGCCCGCGGTAAGCGTCCTGTTCGCCAAATGAAGAAGAGAGCCCGGGCTTCGGTCCGGGCTTTCTTGTCGAGATAGTCTGAAAGGTACCCATGAATGTCAGCGTGATTCTTCCCGCCGCCGGCTTTGGCACTCGCATGGGCGGTGGCAATCGCAAGCAGTTTTTGCAGTTGGACGGAGTGCCGGTGCTGGTCCGGACGGTCCGGAAATTCGCCGCGGCGCCGGAAGTGGGCGAGATCATCCTGGCGGTGCGCCCGGAAGATCAGAAGGCCGTGGAAGAGATGTTGGCGAAGGAGACGCTGGGTAAGCCGGTGCGGATGGTGGAGGGCGGCATTTCGCGGCAGGAGTCCGTGGAGAATGCGCTGCGCGCGGTGAGTCCGGATGTGGAACTCGTCGCGGTGCACGATGCGGTGCGGCCGTTTGTCGATCTGGAAACGATCGAACGGGTGATCGCGGAAGCCGCGCGAACCGGCGCCGCCATTGTCGGTATTGTGCCGGTGGATACGGTGAAGCAGGTGCATCTGCACAAGATCCGGGCGACGATTCCGCGCGAGAAGCTGATCCTGACGCAGACGCCGCAGGTGTTTCGCCGGGAATTGCTGCTGGAGGCGTTTGCGCGGGCGCGGGCCGATCAGTTCACGGGGACGGATGAGTCGTCGCTGGTGGAACGGCTGGATCAGGTGGAGGTGAGCGTGATTCCAGGGAGCGACCGCAACATCAAGATCACCAAGCCGCACGACCTGAAGCTGGCGGAGTTGTTTTTGAGCGAAGAGCAGGGCTGATGCGAGTCGGCCAGGGCTGGGACAATCACCGTTTGAAGGCCGGGAGGCCTTTGATTTTGGGCGGAGTGACGGTGCCGTGCGAGTTTGGGCTGGACGGACATTCGGACGCCGATATTCTGCTGCATGCGATTACCGATGCGCTGCTGGGGTCGGTGGCGCTGGGCGATATCGGGATGCATTTTCCGGACACGGATCCGCAATGGAAGGGCGCCGATAGCGGCCAATTCGTGCGGCATGCGAAGAGTCTGGTGGAGCAGAAGGGTTACCGGCTGGTGAACGTGGACAGCACGGTGATTCTCGAGCGGCCGAAGCTGAAGGACTATCGCGCGGCGATTCGGGAGAACGTGGCGAAACTGTTGGACCTGCCGCAGGAGGACGTGAACGTGAAGTTCAAGACGTCCGAGCGGGTGGGGCCGGTGGGTGAGGGATTGTCGGCGGAGGCACAGGCGGTGGTGCTGATCGCGCCGAGCGGGGGATGATGTTCGATTCGCTGCTGGAGAAGAAGCTCCTCTTCTGGGTGCACACGCTGGGGTGGTTCAGCGGGTCACTGGCGGTGCTGCTGGTGCTGCGGTGGAGCTTGCTGAGTCTCTTACGGCAGCGGACCGGCAACGGGGCGAACTTCGCGACGATTCTGCATGACACGGTGCGCTGGCCATCGTTCCTGTGGGCGATGGCGGGGGCGCTGCACATCGGGTTACGCTTTGCGGAACTGACCGAGCGGCAGGACCGGCTGATCGCGAACTGGGTGGTGGTGGTGCTGATCATCAGCATGACGCTGGTGGTGGCCAACAGCCTGACGCGGCTGCTCTCTTTGTACGGCGCGATGCGCAACGTGCAGTTCGCCACGAGTGGACTATCGCGCACGATGACGTTCGTGCTGGTGTATACGTTCGGTCTGCTGAGCATGCTCGGCTATCTGGGCATCAGTGTGACGCCGGCGCTAACGGCGTTAGGCGTCGGCGGTTTGGCCGTGGCGCTGGCGCTGCAGGAGACGCTGGGCAACTTCTTTGCCGGCGTGCTGATTCTGATCGAAAGCCCCATCCAGGTGGGCGACTTCATCAAGCTCTCGTCAGGTGAAGAGGGCACGGTGAGCGATATCGGGTGGCGCACGACGCGCATGGTGATGGGGTCGAACAACATCATCGTGATCCCGAACAGCAAGATCACGTCGAGCATCCTGATCAACCATAGTCTGCCGTCGCGGATGATGGTGACCGAGGTGGAGATCCATGTCGGTCACGGCGCGGACGTCGAGGTGGTGGAGCGCTTGGCGCGCGAGGCGGCGAAAGAGGCCATGGACGCGGGGGAAGGCGTGCTGGCGGAGCCGGCGCCGAACTTCTTTTGCGATCCGGGGACGTTGCCGACGCATCTGCAGCTCAAGCTGACGTTAGCGGTGGCGGATCGCACGCAAACGGGGCTGGTGCGGAGCGCGGTGCGGAAGCGGCTGCTGAAAAAACTACAGGCGGCCGCCGTGCCGTTTCCGCTCGGCGACCGCCTGATTGGTTGGCCTTAAAAGAGTCCGTTAGGCGTTGCGGGCGAGCGCTTCGCTGTTCCAGCCTTCCACCATCTGAATGCAGGCGCGGATGTAGCCGAAGGCGAAAGCGAAGGCCTGCTGATGGCGGGGATCGCCGTCGATGTTCGGCACGTGGTCCGGCATCACCATGCCGTCGAAGCCCACTTCCTTGTAGGTCTTGATGCATTCGAGGAAGTTGACGTCGCCGTCGTCGGGGAGCACTTCCTGGAAGTTCAGGAACTTGCCTTTGATGTTCCGGAAGTGGACGTTGAAGATCTTTTTGCGGGTGCCGAAGTAGCGGATGATCTCGTGGATTTCCTTGTTGGGATTCTCAAGGTCTTCGGAGATGGTGCCCTGGCAGAAGTTCAGGCCGTGATACGGATTCTCCTTGATGCTGACAAAGCGCTTGAGGCCTTCGAAGCTGCCGAGAACGGTTTCGACGCCGCGCCAGCCTTTGCCTTTGGGCATGCCGGGGTCGTGGGGGTGGCAGGCGATTTTGACTTTGTACTCGGCGGCGACGGGGACGACGCGCTCGAGGAAGTAAGTGATGCGCTCCCAGTAGAGGTCCGCGGGGACGGGGCCAGCTTCGGTGAGCGGCGGATCCTGTTTGCCTTTGTCGTAGACGAAGGTGCTGAGCGAGGCGCCGCCGCGGCCGATGGTGCGTTCGGTGCGGACCACGCCGAGGATGCTCATGTTGTACTTGGCGGCGGGGATGCCGGCGCGCGAGATGTTGCGAATAATGTTCTGGATGTCTTCGATGTCGCGGTCGCGCTGCGGGCTCTTGCCGAGCATAATGTCCGGATATTCGTGCTTAGTGATGTAGGCCGAGCTTAACGGCAGCGGGACCATGTCGAGGTTGATCTTGTGTTTTTCGACGCGTTCCTTGAGGCGCTTGAGATTGTCGACGCTCCACTTTTCATCGAACTTGCGGGAGGGGAGCGTGCTGCAGATGCTGGTGAGGCCGAAGGCGGCGAACAAGCCGAGGCTGACATCGTCGTCCGCGTTCTGGGTGCCCAGCTTCATGACGCCGGGGCGGCCGGAGAGCGAAGGGTGGAACGATTTGGCGGCCGCCGCGGCGGCCGGAGAAGCATACGCGGCGGCAGCGCCAGCGGCGGCTGCACTCGACGCGGAAGTGGTCAAAAATTTACGGCGCTTCATGGTGCGGACATCATATCGCAGCGCTGTGAAGGGTGGTGACTTCGATTTCGCGGGAATCGTCGGGGAGCCGGGTGAGGCGGACTTCGAGACGGTCGGCGGGCCAAAGCTCGGGGAAGCGCTCGCCCCATTCGATCAGGGTGAGGGCGGGACGGTCGAGGAGATCGTCGAGACCTAAGGCGGCGACTTCGTGCGCTTCATCGAGGCGGTAAAGGTCGATGTGGAAGACGCGGGGCGGGTGGCCGTACTCGTGGACGAGGGTGAAGGTGGGGCTGGTGACGGGGTCCGGGACGCCGCGGCCTTCCACGATGCCCTTGGTGAGGGTGGTTTTGCCGGCGCCGAGGTTGCCGATCAGCAGGACGAGAGCCTGCGGGGGCCATTCGGCGGCCAAGCGGCGGCCGAGGGCGATGGTCTCTTCTTCGCTATGCGTTTTGTACGTCGCGGATGGCATGAGGCAGATAGGTGAGCAGGTCCGTGGCAAGGACGCAGCGATCGGTGAGGATTTGGGCGGCGTGTTCGCCGGCGCGGCCATGGAGCCAGACGGCGGCGAGCACGGCCGCGGCGGGGTCCTGAGGGTGCTGGGCGAGGAGGCTGGCAACGAGGCCGGTGAGGATGTCGCCCGAGCCGGCCTTGGCCATGGCGGGCGAGCCGGTGGGGTTCACGTAGACTTTGCCGTTGGGGAAGGCGATGAGGGTGCGATGGCCTTTGAGGACGAGGATGACCTGGTGGGCGGTGGCGTAGGCGCGCGCATCAGCGAGACGGTCGCCGGAGCTTTGGGGCTGGAGACGGCGCATTTCGCCGGGATGGGGCGTTAGAACGCGGAGGCCGGCGGCGGGGGGCAAGGCGGATAACTGCGCGAGGGTGTTCAGGGCATCGGCGTCGACGACCATTGCTTGGCGGGCGGTTTCGTAGAGGGATTGGGCCAGCGGGTCGATGCCCAAGCCGGGGCCGACAGCCAGGACGGTGTAAGGCGTCAGGTCCTGCAGGCTGGTGGCGGTCATCAGTTCGGGGGGCAATTGGGGGGCGGCGCTGTGGACGGAGACCCAACCGGCGCCGGCGCGCAGGGCGGCGAGTCCGGCCATTTGCGCGGCGCCGGTTTTGCCAGGGGCGCCGCCGATGACCAGGACATGGCCGTAGTGGCCTTTGTGGGTGAGGGGGAGACGGGGAACGAAGAGGCGGGCGAAGTCGTCAGGGCTGGAGAGGAAAAGGTCGCTTTCGCAGAAGAGCGGGTCGGAGCCGATTTGGGCGACGCGGAGTTCGCCGTGGCGGTCACAGTTGGGGGGCAGGACATGGCAGATTTTGGGGGCGGTGAAGGTGACGGTGAGGGTGGCTTCGACGTAGGGGCCGCCGCTGGTGGCGGAGTCGGTTTCCAGGCCCGAGGGGTGATCGACGGCGACGATGGGAACGCCGCGCTGATTCATGGAGACGATGTGTTCGGCGATGTTGCCACGGGGAGGTCCCTGGGTGCCGGTGCCGAGGAGGGCGTCGACGATCAGGGTGGGGCTCAGGGCGAAGCCGAGTTGGGCGCGGGTGGCCCGGAGCATCCGGTGTTGAGCGGCTGGGTCGCCGGTGAGCTCTTCGGGCTTCGTGGTGTAAACGACGTCGACCTGGGCTTGATCGACGACGGCGAGAAGGCGGGCGATGGCGAGACCGTCGCCGCCGTTGTTGCCTTTGCCACAGTAGACGCGGATGCGGTGTTGGGAGAGCGGGCCGAAGCGTTCGCGCATGGCTTCGACGACACGATGCGCGGCGTTCTCCATGAGGACGAGGGAGGGGAAGCCGTGGGCGATGGTCCGGCGGTCGACCAGACGCATCTGTTCGGCCGTGAGGACGTGGGTCATGACTTGGGCCACTCGAACTTGAGGTTGGCTTTGGAGATGTTGGTGAGGGGGATGACGACGGGGGCTTCGTCGACGGTGAGGGTGACGGCTTCGTCGGCAAAGCCGGCGAGGCGGCCGACGAGGGTCTTGTGCTTGCCGAGGGGTTCTTTGAGAACGAGCTTGGCGAGTTGGCCGGTAAAGCGGGTATAGTCGCGCGGCGTGCTGAGGGGCCGCTCAATGCCGGGGGAGCCAACTTCGAGCTGATAGCCTTCTTCGCCGGGGATGAGGTCTTCCGCATCGAGAACGGCGGAGACCTGGTGCGAGACGGCTTCGCATTCGTCGAGGGAGACGCCGCCGTCGGCATCCTTGTCGAGGGTGATGCGGAGGAGGCGATGGCGTCCGCCACCGACCAACTCGACGCTCATCACTTCCAGGCCGCGGCTGGCGGCCGCCTGCTCCACAATTTCGTTTAACCGTTTCTGAGTTGCTTCGCGCAAAACCCCTCCCAGTGTCAACGTAGCAGAAGACTGTAACCAAAAGGATGCAGCGCCCATCTGTCGATTCGTTACACTAATGGTGGGTTGGACCGCGCGTGCAGTGGGCCACCCGGCGAGGGCTACAAAACGTTGAGCTTAAAAATGAATGATGCGCCGGCCACGTTTGAACCGGCCGAGCGATGGTCCGCGGTGGACGCTAACGAGCTGTACGATGTCAGCCGTTGGGGCAAGGGCTATTTTTCGGTGGGCCAGAACGGCCACATGTGGGTGCACCCTTCGAAAGAGGCTCATCGCAAGATTGACCTCAAGAATCTGATCGACACGCTGCGGTTGCGCGGGATTCAGACGCCGATTCTGATCCGCTTTGGCGAAGTGCTGCGCCATCAACTGGGCGAGATCAACGACGCGTTCCAGACGGCGATTCGCGAGAACGCCTACCAGGGCCGCTATGTGTGCGTTTACCCGATCAAGGTGAATCAACAGCGGCATGTGGTGGAAGAGGTGCTCGCGCACGGCAAGCAGTACGGGTTCGGGCTCGAAGCGGGTTCGAAGCCGGAACTGATGGCGGTGCTGGGCATTACGGACGGCACCACGCCGATCGTCTGCAACGGTTTCAAGGACGACGAATACATCGAGATGGTGATGCTGGCCAAGAAGATCGGCCGCAACATTACGCCCATCATCGAGAAGTACACCGAACTGGATCTGATCCTGAAGTACGCCGAGAAGGTGGGGGCGCGGCCGACGATCGGGGTGCGCGTGAAGCTGGCGGCGCGCGGGTCCGGCCGCTGGAAGAGCTCGGGCGGTTATCGTTCGAAGTTCGGCCTGACGGTGAGCGAAGCGCTGAATGTGCTGGCGGAACTGAAGAAGCGCGGCATGGAAGATTGCCTGACGCTGTTGCACTTCCATCTGGGCAGCCAGATTACGAACATCCGGCAGATCAAGGGCGCGGTGACCGAACTCGCGCGCATCTATGCCGATTTGAAGCAACAGGGCGCCGGCTTGCAGTATCTGGACGTGGGCGGCGGCCTGGGCATCGACTACGACGGTTCGCAGACGGACTTCGAGTCGAGCGTGAACTATTCGCTGCAGGAGTACGCGAACGACGTCGTGCATCACATTCAGCATGTGTGCGACGAAGAGAACGTGCCGCATCCGACGATCGTGACGGAAAGCGGACGGGCGATTGCGGCGTATCACAGCGTGCTGGTGTTTAACGTGGTGGGCGTGTCCGGGTTCGGCGAAGCCGAATTGCAGAACGTGCCGGACGACGCGGAGCAGCCGCTGAAGGACTTGCAGGAGACGCAGCGTTCGCTGACGATGAAGAACCTGCTCGAGAGCTTCCACGACGCGCAGCAGGCGCTCGATTCGGCGCTGAATCTGTTCTCGCTGGGTTATATGTCGCTGGCGCAACGGAGCCAGGCGGAGAACTACTACTGGGCGATCTGCCGTCGCGTGCTGACGATGGCGCGGTCGCTCGACGTGTTCCCGGAAGAGCTCGAAGGGCTCGAGAGTCTGCTGGCGGATACGTACTTCTGTAACTTCTCGCTGTTCCAATCGATGCCGGATAGTTGGGCGATCAAGCAACTGTTCCCGGTGGTGCCGATTCATCGCTTGAACGAGCGGCCGATGCGGCGGGGCGTGCTGGGCGATATGTCGTGCGACTCGGACGGCAAGATCGATCAGTTTATCGACCGCCGCGACGTAAAGAAGACGCTACCCCTGCATCCGTTCGGCGAGAGCGAATACTACCTGGGCGCGTTCCTGGTGGGCGCGTATCAGGAGATTCTGGGCGACCTGCATAATCTGTTCGGCGATACGAATGCCGTGCATATCAAGCTGAGCGATACGGGGACTTACGAACTTGAACATTACGTGCCGGGTGACACCGTGCGCGAGGTGCTCGATTACGTGCAGTTTTCGTCGAAGGCGTTGCTCGAGCAGTTCCGCCGCGATGTTGAGGTGGCGCTGCGCGAAGGGCGCATCGGCTACGAGGAATCGGGGCGTTTGCTGCGGTTCTACGAAGACGGTTTGCAGGGCTACACCTACCTGGAAGACGCCCACGTTAAGTAGAGTCCATGTCGTTTTAGTCACGCCGCGGAATCCGCTGAATATCGGAGCCGTGGCGCGCGCGGTGAGTAACTTCGGCTTCGACAGTCTGCGGCTGGTGGACGCGTATCGCGTGGCGGTGGATGAAGTGCGGAGTGCGCCCGGCGCGGGGCCAATTCTGGAGGGCGCGCGCGAGTTTGCCACGGTGCGCGAGGCGGTGGCCGATTGTGAGTTGGTGGTCGGCACGGCTTCGATGGATCTGCGCGAGTCGCGCATGCCGCTCGATCGGCTGGAAGACGCCGCCCCGTTGATCCGCGGGACGGCGGGGAACGTGGCGCTGATGTTCGGCTCGGAGAAATACGGGCTTTCGAACGACGATATCAGTTACTGCCATCGGCTGGTGCGCATTCCGACGCGGCCGGAGCATGGGTCGATGAACCTGGGGCAAGCGGTGGCGGTGTGCTTGTACGAACTGATTCGAGAACCGGGGCTTTATCCGCCGGGGGTGCGTCAGCAGGCGCCGGCGGAGCAATTGGACCGGCTGGCCGACGGGCTCTCGACGGTACTGACCGAAAGCGGCTATGCGCAAATGCCGGCGACGACGCACAAGATCCGGCGCTTGCTGCGGCGGTTGCAGCTTTCACCCAAGGATGCGCAGGCGGTGCAGGGCATGGTGCGGCAGGTGCTCTGGAAGCTCCGTTATCCTAAAGAGAAATGACGAAGTGCGAACGGACTTACGAGTTGGTGCGGCCGCTCGATGACGCGTTGCTGGAGCAGGTGAACAGCCTGCATGGCGTGTTCGGGATTCAGAAGTTGCGGGTGGCGCCGCAACTCGATGCGATCACGGTGGGCTGGGATGCAGCGCGCTTGTCGATTCCGCAAGTGGAAAGCATTTTGGCGCAGCGGGGATTGCCGTTGAAGCCTTTTGTGCCGCCGCCTCCGCCGGTGAAGCCGGAGCCGCCCGCTGAAGCGAAAGCATGAAGATCGCCTTAGCCCAGTTCAACCCCACGGTGGGCGCGCTGGCGGCGAACGTGGACCGCATGGCGGCGATGGCGCGGCAGGCGGCCGCGCGCGGGGCGGACATCGTGGCGTTTCCGGAGTTAGCGGTGTGCGGCTATCCCCCGCGCGATCTGCTGGAGAAGCCGAGCTTCGTGGCCGGCTGCGCGCGCGAAGTGATGCGGCTGGCGGACCTGACGGCGGATCTGCCGCTGGCGGTGATCGTAGGAACCGTGGCGCCCAATGCGCTGAGCGCCGGCAAGCAGTTGGCGAACGCGGCGCAGGTGCTGGCCGGCGGGAAGCTGATCTTCGAGCAGCGCAAGATGCTGCTGCCCACTTACGACGTCTTTGACGAAAGCCGGTACTTTGTGCCGGGCGAGAAGCAGACGATCTGGGACTATCGCGGGACGAAGATCGCGCTGACGATTTGCGAAGACGCGTGGAACGACAAGCAATACTGGGACCGGCCGCTCTATACGCGCGATCCGGTGGCGGAGTTGGCCGCGGCGGGCGCGGAGGTGTTGATCTCGATCAACGGGTCGCCCTATCACTACGGCAAGCGGGCGCAGCGGCGCGGCATGTTCGCGGCGCTGGCGGAGCGGCATCGGATTCCGGTGTATTACGTGAACCAGGTGGGCGGCAACGATCAACTGGTGTTCGACGGCTCGAGTTTTGTCCTGAATGCGGCGGGCGAGGAACTGGCGACCGCGGCGTCGTTCGGGGAAGACCTGATTCTGCCAGGCGATCTGCACGCCAATCTGGCGGAGGAGACCGAGGCGATTTATGACGCGCTGGTGCTAGGCACGCGCGACTACATCGGCAAGTGCGGCTTCAAGCGCGTGTTAATCGGGCTTTCGGGCGGCATCGATTCGTCGATCACCGCGGCGATTGCGGTCGATGCGGTGGGCGCGGAGAACGTGATTGGCGTGTCGATGCCGGGTCCGTTTTCGTCGGAGCATTCGTTGACCGATGCCCGCTTGATGGCGGAAGCGCTGGGCATTCGTTATGAGGTGTCGCCGATCACGGAAGTCTGCGAGCTGTTCGAGCGGGTGCTGTCGCCTTTGTTCCAAGGCTATCCGCGCGATGTGACCGAGGAGAATCTGCAGGCGCGTCTGCGCGGCGTGACGCTGATGGCTTGTTCGAATAAGTTTGGCGCGATGGTGCTGACGACGGGGAACAAGAGCGAACTGGCGGTGGGCTATTGCACGCTCTACGGCGACATGTGCGGCGGCCTGGCGGTGATCAGCGATGTGCCGAAGACCCTGGTGTACCGAATCTCGCGCGTCGCGAATCAGCGGCATCCGGGGGCGATTCCGGAAAACGTCTTTACCAAGCCGCCCTCGGCGGAGCTGCGCCCGGATCAAAAAGATTCGGACTCGCTGCCGGAGTACGAAGTGCTGGACGCGATTCTGAAGGGGTATGTGGAAGAGAGCAAGAGCCCGGCGACGATTGCCGAGCAACTGCAACTGCCTTTGAGCCTGGTGCGCGATATTGCGCTGAAGGTGGACCGGAACGAGTACAAGCGGCAGCAAGCGGCTCCGGGCTTGAAGGTGACCACCAAGGCCTTTGGCATTGGCCGGCGCTTCCCGATCGCGCAGCGCTTTACCGAATAGCGCATGCGAGAGTTTTTCGCGATCATCGCCGAGAGTTTGCGCGGCGGGCACCGGGACTATACCAGCGGGTCGCTGACGCGGGCGATTGCGCTGCTCTCGATTCCGATGGTGCTCGAGATGGCGATGGAATCGCTGTTCGTGGTGGTGGACATCTTCTGGGTGGCGCATCTGGGCGAACAGGCGGTGTCCGCGGTGGGCATCACCGAAGCGATGTTTGCGATCGTGTTTGCGGCGGCGATGGGTTTGAGCGCGGCGGCAACGGCGACGGTGGCGCGGCGTATCGGGGAGAAGGATCCGGAAGCGGCGAGCCATGCGGGCGCGCAGGCCATCATCCTGGGCGTACTGGTGTCGCTGGCGTTTGCGATTCCGGGGGCGATCTGGGGCGCGGAACTGCTCGAGTGGATGTCGGGGTCGCGGGAACTGGCGGCCTACGGCGGGCGCTTTACGCGCATCATGCTGGCGGGGACGCCGGGGGTGATGCTGCTGTTTCTGAACAACGCGATCTTCCGGGGGGCGGGCAACGCAACGATTGCGATGCACGCGCTGTGGCTGGCGAATGGCTGCAACATGGTGCTCGATCCGCTGTTCATCTTCGGCTGGGGACCGGTGCCGGCGATGGGGGTGAATGGGGCGGCGATCGCGACGACGACGGGAAGATCGATTGGGGCGTTGTACGGCTTCTGGCGCCTGGCGCAGGGCGGGGGCGAGTTGAAGCTGCGGTGGCCGCATTTCGCGTGGGATGTGCCGCTGATGCGGCAGTTGAGCGGGATTGCGGCGCCGGCCGGCTTTCAGTATCTGGTGCCGACGGCGAGTTGGCTGGGGCTGATGCGGATCGTGGCGGCGTTCGGGGTGGCGGCGACGGCGGGCTATACGATCGCCGTGCGGATCATCGTGTTCGTGCTGCTGCCGGCTTGGGGACTGTCGAATGCGGCGGCGACGTTGGTGGGGCAGAATCTGGGGGCGAAGCAGCCGGAGCGCGCGGAGAAGTCCGTGCTGGCGTGCGGCGTCTACAACATGGTGTTCCTGATGAGCGTGTCGGCGGGGCTGATTCTGTTTGCGGAGCCGTTGGTGCGGGTGTTTACGCAGGAAGCGGCGGCGGTGCGGGTGGCGGTGGAATGTTTGCGGATTCTGAGCTACGGCTACGGGTTCTATGCGTGGGGAATGGTGCTGGTGCAGGCGTTCAACGGGGCGGGGGACACGAAGATTCCGACGATGGTGAACTTCGTTTGCTACTGGCTGTTCCAACTGCCGGTGGCGTATGCGTTGGCCCATTGGTGGGGCGCCCAGGAGGCCGGAGCCTTCTGGGCGGTCCCGATGGCCGAATTTTTACTGGCGGTGGTCGCGTTTTGGCTCTTCCGGCGAGGAAGCTGGAAGAACACCGTGGTTTGAACTACCGGGCCAGCGTGGCCCGGATGTAGTTTCCGTCGGTACGCGAAGCGGGCTTGGTTTTGATGATGCGAGCCGAATCGACGGCCACCAGCCGGGTGGCTTTTTCCCAGGGTTCCGGGTAAAAGGTAACTTCGATGGGTTCCTGATCGCTCACCAACAACGCTTCATCCTCGGGGGTGACACACATGACGACCCACTTGGAACCATCTGCCCGTTTGTGGACCTCAAAGACCTGATAGGTCTGATTGGCGAACATGGGGCAGGCATTGAAAGGGGCGTAGGTAAAGCCGTAGATGCCCGTCGGTTGACGGTCCAAAGCCGAACCTTCGTGCTCTCCCTTCACAACTTTCAAGCCAGCGCGCAACTCTTCGCGGCTGGCAGACTGAACGACCGATGCTGACATTAAAACTCCCTTCGCCTATTCTACCGATTCATCGTCGATACTGGGCTCAAGCATGCTTCCACGCGTAGTGTTCATTTTTACCGGCGGCACGATATCGATGAAGATCGATGCGGCTACCGGCGGGGCGGTTCCGGCCCTGGCGGGACGGGAAATTCTGTCGTTCGATCCGAGCCTGGCCAAATTGGCGGAGATCGAGGTGATTGACTTTGGACGATTGCCGGGGCCGCATTGGACACCCGAAAAAATGTGGGAACTGTCGGAACTGATCCGGGAACAGGCGGCGCGGCCGGAGGTGACCGGACTGGTGGTGACGCATGGGACCGATACGCTCGAGGAGACAGCGTACTTCGTCGATTTGCGGCATACGTCACCCACGCCGGTGGCGTTTGTGGGCGCCATGCGGAATACGTCCGAGTTGAGCTTTGACGGGCCGGCGAACGTGCGCGCGGCGCTGCGCACGGTGATCGAACCGGAGGCGCGGGGGCAGGGCGTTTTCGTGGTGCTGAACATGTTGATTCACGCGGCGTCGGCGGCTACCAAGTCTGACACGCAATCGCTCGAGACGTTTGCGAGCCCGGTGTTCGGTCCGCTGGGGATGGTGGATACGGATCGGGTGCTGTTTGCCCGGGCGCTGCCGCGGCGGGCGCTGGTGGAGACCACGACGTTTGAGCCACGGGTGGATTTGCTGCTGACGTATGCGGGGTTCGACGGACGCTTCATCGATGCGGCGCGCGAGAGCGGGGCGCAGGGTCTAGTGCTCGAAGGAACAGGACGCGGCAATGTGCCGCCGGCGGCGCTGCCGGCGCTGGACCGGGCGCTGGGGGCGGGTTTGCCGGTGGTGCTGGCTTCGCGCTGCGCGCAGGGGCGGGTGCTCGATACGTATGCGTATGAGGGTTCGGGTTACGATTTGCGGAGGCGGGGGGTGATGTTTGCGGGGGCGCTGACGGGTCCGAAGGCGCGAGTCCATTTGATGCTAGCGTTGGGGCGGACGCGGGAGCGGGCGGAGTTGAAGGCACTCGTGGAACAAGGACGGTATCGCGGATAATAGGGATTGGTGCCCCGACGAGTCCTTTTCACTTTTGGCCGCCAGGATCCGATCTGGAAGCAGAAGGTGGTTCCCTATATCGACGCCCTGCAGATGGCGGGCGTGGAGCCCGTGCTGTGTCTGCCGGGGAGTTCGCCGCAGTTGGCGAACTATGCCGGATTGGTGCTGGGGGGCGGGACGGACATTGCGCCGGCGCGTTACGGGCAACTGCCGGGTCCGGAGACGGAAGAGGCGGATCTCGAGCGGGATGAGCTGGAGTTGGCGCTGCTGCGGGAGGCCACCGAGCGAGGGCTGCCGCAACTGGCGATCTGCCGCGGGCTGCAGTTGTTCAACATTTTTCACGGCGGCACGCTGCATCAGCATATCGGTGACGCTCATCGACAGAAGGGTGTGACGGACGCGCATCCGGTGATCGTGGCGGCGGAGACCAAGCTGGGCAAGATCGTGGGCCAGGACGAATTCACGATCAACTCGCGGCATCATCAGGCGGTGGATCGCGTGGGGGCGAACCTGACGGTTTCCGCGCGCGCGGCCGACGGCACGGTGGAAGGGCTGGAACTGGCGGCAGCGCCGTTCGCGGTGGCCGTGCAGTGGCATCCGGAAGATCGCGCGCGGACCCATCTGCCCGATCAGCGTCTGTTCCAGGCGTTTGCGCGTGCCTGCTGACACGCGCCTGGCCGGGCGTCCGACGGCGCGCAAGTTCTTTTCGCCGCGGGGCATTCTGGCCGAATGGCATCCGAACTTCGAGCATCGGCCGGGCCAGATGCAGATGGCCGAAGCGGTGGAAGCCGCGCTGGCGGATCAACGGCATCTGATCGTCGAGGCCGGTACGGGTACGGGTAAGACGCTGGCCTATCTGATCCCGGCGATTCTGTCGGGCAAGCGCGTCATCATTTCGACGGGCACCAAGAATCTGCAGGAACAGCTCTTCTACAAGGACATTCCGTTCCTGGCGCAGCACTTTCCGAATCCGCTGCGCGTGGCGTACATGAAGGGACGCAACAACTACGCCTGCCGCCAGAAGATCATCGACGCCGAGCGTGAGCCGATTCTGTCGGGGCTCGAAGAGGTCAGCGACTTCAAGATCATCAAGGATTGGGAGCTGGAAACGCAGACGGGCGATCGGGCGGAGTTGCGCGATCTGCCCGAGGACTCGACCGTCTGGCACAAGCTCGACGCGCGGCGCGAGCTTTGCACGGGCCAGAAGTGTCCGCAGATCGAACGCTGCTTCATCACGAAGATGCAGCAGGAGGCGGCGGCTGCAGATCTGATCGTGGTGAATCATCATTTGTTCTTCGCCGATCTGGCGGTGAAGCAGACCGACTTTGGCGGCGTGATTCCGGAATACGAAGCCGTGATCTTCGACGAGGCGCACGAGATCGAGGACGTGGCCGGGCAATACTTCGGCATCACGGTGAGCAATCACCAGATTACGGATCTGGTGCGGGACGTGAATGCGACGGCTCGGCGCAAGGACTTCGGCTCCATCGAACTGGACCGGACGCTGGTGGCGTTGGGCGATGCGTCGGAGCGGTTCTTTGCGCAGTTTCCGCAGTTCGAAGGGCGGATGGGCTTCGCGGAACAGGATAGCTTTCTGCAGAAGCATCGCGAGCAGTACGACGATCTGCTGCTGGGGCTGGAATTGCTGGGGACGAATCTGCAGTTGGTGCGGAATCAGCCGGAAGAGGTGATTCCTTTGTTCCGGCGGACAGAAGATTTCCGCGCGCGGCTGAAGTATTGGATGGAGGCGCCGGAGAAGACGACCGTCTATTGGATTGAGCGGCGCGGGCGCGGCATCTTCTTGCAGGCGACGCCGATTGATGTGTCGTCGATGCTGCGCGAGATGTTGTTCGATCGGATCTCGTCGGTCGTGCTGACGTCGGCGACGCTGGCGGTGGGGGGCAATTTCGAGTTTCTGGAGAAGCGGCTGGGGCTGACGCTGAACCGGTCGTTGATCGTGGAGGGCAGCTTCGACTATCAGCAGCAGGCGCTGCTGTACGTGCCGCAGGATCTGCCGGATCCGCGATCGCCGGGGTTCTCGCGGGCGGCGGCGGAGGAGATTCTGCAACTGCTGCGGCTGAGCGAGGGACGGGCGTTTGTGCTCTTTACGAGCTATCAGCAGATGACGCACGTGCGGGAGTTGGTGGACTATCGGCTGGATTATCCGACGCTGATTCAGGGGTCGAAGCCGCGGACGGTGCTGCTGGAGGAGTTTCGGGCGACGCCGAATTGTGTGCTGTTCGCCACGTCTTCGTTCTGGCAGGGGGTGGATGTGCAGGGCGATCAGCTCAGTTGCGTGATCATTGATAAACTACCCTTTGCGGTGCCGAGCGACCCGGTGGTGGACGCCCGGATCCGCGCCTTGCGGGAAACCGGCGGCAATCCTTTTTACGACTATCAGATTCCGCAGGCCGCGATTGCGCTGAAACAAGGGTTTGGCCGGCTGATTCGGGCGAAGTCGGATCGGGGAGTGCTGGCGCTGCTGGATCACCGGATTACGAAGACACGCTACGGGCAGGTGTTTTTCGATAGCTTGCCCGATTATGGCTTTACGATGAACCGCGAGGATGTCGCCCGCTTCTTTTCCCATGTTTGAAATCGTCGTCCAACATCATTTTTGTGCCGCCCACGCGTTGCGCGGCTATGACGGCAAGTGCTCCAACATCCACGGGCATAACTTCGTGGTGGAGGTGCGGGTGACGGGCGAGCGGCTGGACGCGACCGGCATCCTGGTGGACTTCAAGGACATCAAGGCGGAACTGACGCGGATCATCGACGGGCTGGATCATCAGTTGTTGAACGACCTGCCGGCGTTTGCGGCCATCAACCCGTCGAGCGAGAACATCGCGAAGTATTTTTACGACGAACTCGCTCCCACACTGCCGGGGCACGCGCGACTGTCCGAAGTGCGCGTGCAAGAGACCAGCAGCTACGCGGCGATCTACCGGCCCGCTTAGAAGCGGACCCGCAGACCCGCCCAAGCGGCACGCGGCGCGCCCGGAGCGAGGAACGTGGTGTGCTGGAGCGGGAACTCCCCGTTGACCGCCGGGAACGGCCGCGACTGGAAGTTGCCGCTGGCGGCGAAGCCGGCCGGGCCCAACTGCGCGGCGGAATAATAACGGCGATTGAACAGATTGTTGGCCTGCACGAACAACTGCACGAAGCGATTGACGTTGTAGCGTGCACCGGCATTGAAGACGGCGTAGGCGGGTGACTGTCCGGAGCCGAGGTAGTAAGTGCCGTCCGGCTGGTGAGCGTTGTTCTCATTGCCGCGGGCGTAAGAGCTCGAAACGCCGACCATGCCCAGATCCACCGAGAGCGGCTGAAAGACCTGCAGCGTGGCGTAGGCCTTGACGGTGTGCTGCGGTGAGAGCGGGATGTTGTTGCCGGGGCGCACCTGGATGAGTCCTTCGAGACCGCGGCCTTCGTCGTTGCGGCTGTTGCTTTCGCCCAGGACGGTTTCGGCGCTTTCGAAGGAAGCATTCATGAAGGTATAGTTCGCGCCGAGCAGCAGACGTCGCTTGAGGCGGGCGCTGATGGCGCCCTCGAGGCCCTGGCGCAGTGTCTGGCCGAAATTCTTGAAGTAGCCGAAGCCGGTTTGGGGCGAGGCGATGAAGAGGATGTCGTTGCGATTATCGGCGCGGAACCAGCCGAGGTTCCAGTTGAGGCCGCTTTCCGTGTCAGCGCTGCGGAGGCCGGCTTCGAGGGTGCGAGTGACGACTTGCTTCAAGGGCGGGTCACCGGCCATGGCGTTGGGGAGCTTGCAGGGATTGTTGGGGTCGGCGCAGCCCAGCTCGATGGAGGTGGGGGCGCGATTGCCTTCGCTGTAGCTGCCGTAGAAGTTCACCTGGCGATTGAGGCGGAAAGTGAAGCCGGCGGCGGGATTGAAGCGGGTGAAGACGTGATGGCCGGTGAGCGATTGGGGACCGGAGGGCAGGATGCGGTCGCGGTTGTCGATGACGGTGCGATTGAAGCGGCCGGAGAAGGTGAGGTTGAGGCGGCCGAGGCGGAGCGTGTCGGTGGCGTAAACGCTGCTGGTGTGGACGCGGCCGTTGAGGTCGACGCGGGTGTCGTAGGGGACGCCGTCGGCATCGCCGCCGGTGATGCCGTCGCCGAAGGCGCCGACGCCGGTGATGGTGCGATCCGGGTTGAGGTAGCCGAGTTCGGACGACTGGCGGAAGTCGAGGGAGCTGCGGTCGAAGGCGGCACCGGCGGTGAGTTGATGGATGCGGCTGAACCAGCCGATCTGGCCGGCGGCACCGTAGTTGTGCTGCTCGGTGCGGGTGCGGTTGATGAGGCCATTGCACTTTTCGGAGGGCTCGTCGCGCAACAGGGCGTTACCGATGCAGCGCCAGTAGGGGAAGGGCGTGTTGGCGGCCGTGGCGCCGGAGGCAGGGACGCCGGTGTAGCCGGCGGCGGCCAGGGCGGTGCGCTCGGCGGCGCCGGGCTGGTAGAGGGACTGGTCGAGCGATTCTTCGTTGATGTCGCCGTTGTAGGTGTTGGTGCGGATGGAGCGGTAGTAGGCGTTGCCGAAGAGGGAGAGGCGGCTGCTGAGGTTATGGCGCGCGGTGACGTTCACCAACGGGGAGCGATTGCCGGTGATGTCGGGGCGGGTGTAGACGCTGCGGTAGTCGCGATTGAGGAATTGGATGTCCTGGAGGCCGTTGCCGTTGAGCAGGTTGTTGGCGTAGCCGACGCTGACACCGACGCGCGTACGGTCGTTGCGCCAGCCGGTTTTGCCGAAGAGCTGGCGGACGTTCGAGGGGGACGAGTCGCGCCAGCCGTCTTCGAAGAAGAGGTTGCCGGCGAGGTACCAATCGAGGCCGTGGCGGTTGGCGCCGCCGTGTTCGAATTCGGCGACCTTGCGGCCAAAACTGCCGCCGCTCAGGGTGAGGGCGGTGCCGGGGGCACTGACGCCGTCCTTGGTTTCGATGGCGAGCGCGCCGCCCAGGGTGTTGAGGCCGAAGAGGGGATTCGAGCCGGGCATCATAGTGATTTCGGAGATGGCGATGCGGGGGACAAGGTCCCAGCTCATGACGTCGCCGAAGGGCTGATTCAGGCGGACGCCGTCCATGTAGACGGAGAGGCCTTGCGGGGTGCCGAGCAACGGAGAGGCCGTGTAGCCGCGGTAGTTGACGTCGGGCTGGAAGGGATTGCCCTGGACTTCGTTGACGAAGACGCCGTTGAGGCGGCGGTTCATCAGGTCGGCGAGATTGATGGCGCCGCTGGCAGCGATTTCGCTTTGGCCGAGCGATTGGGCGGTGACGGGGAGTTCATCGCGGGTAAGGCCGGTGCCGGGCAGGGGTGTGGTGCCGATGACGGTGACGCTGGCGGAGGCGGCGCCGACGGCGAGGGTGACTTCTCGGGTGACGGTGGGGGCGTCCAGGTTCACCAGGAGCGATTCGGTGGCAAAGCCGGGCTGGCTGATCTCGAGGCGGTAATGGCCATTGGAGAGACCGGTGAAGGTGTGGCGGCCCTGGGCGTCGGTGGTGAAGCGCTGGTCATGCCGGGTGGCGACGCTCTCCAGCCGGCCGGAGGCGGCGACGGGGGCGCCACTGGGATCTTTGACCAGGAGGCGAAGTTCGTTCGAAGAGGTTTGGGCCCAGAGGGAGAGGGCCAGAAGGGCAGTCAGGACAAGTCTCACAAAAGGATATTCCCAGCGGCAGGTTTTTGTTCAGGGTTTTTGTTAGTAGATTGAAAGATTCGTTGAACAAACGGCCACGATGAGGAATCTAGAGACAGAGCTTCAGCGCCCGGCGGCGACGCTGGAAGAGGAAGTGACCGAGCTTTTCCGGCTGTATCGGGCGCCCCTGCTGCGCTATCTGCTGACGTTAGGGGTGACGGCGGGCGAGGGCGAAGAGATCGTGCAGGAGGTTTTCTTGTCGTTGTTTCAACATCTGCGCCAGGGCAAGAGCCGCGAGCATCTGCGCGGGTGGATCTTCCGGGTGGGGCATAACCTGGGGTTGAAGGCGCGTCAGCGGGCGGCGCGGCGGCCGAGCCTGGATCTGGATGAGCAGCATCCGTGCCCGGAGCAGAATCCGGAGCAGCAGGCGGAGCAAGGCGAGCGGCAGCGTCGGCTGCTGGCGATGGTGGCGGCGTTGCCGGCACGGGACCGGCAGTGTCTGCATTTGCGGGCGGAGGGGCTGCGTTATCGCGAGATTGCGGAGGTGCTGAATCTGTCGCTGGGTTCGGTGGCGCTGATCCTGAGCCGGGCGGTGCTGAAGCTGACGCAGGCGGAGCGAGTCTCATGAGGCGGCATTGCAGCGATGAAGAGCTGATGCGCTGGACTGACGGCGAGTTGCCGGTGAGCCGGGAGGCCGAAGTGGCGGCGCACCTGCGGGTGTGTGCGGAGTGCCAGGCGCGTCAGGCCGAGTTGCAAGGCGGGCTGGCGGACTTCGTGCAAGCGCGGGCGTCGCAGCTCGAGCAGGCCATTCCGGAGGCGCCTTGGGCCGAAGCGCGCTTGCGGTCGCGGATGCAGGACGCGCCGTGGCCGGAGTCAGGACCCAAGTATGCGCTGCCGGCGTTGGCGCTGGCGGCGACGATGACGATTGTGGGCCTGTGGTGGTTGCATCTCTCTGGCGGTGCGGAGTTGCATAAGCCCGATGCGCAACTAACACCGGGGGCGACGGTGGCGGTGTCGCGCGAGGAGGTCTGCGCGGTGCCGGACGCGGATGAAGCGCGGGTGGTGCCGGCGTCGCTGGCGGGGCAGGTGTTTCAGAATTACCGGTTGCAGCCCAAGCCGCGGGCGTACGAGGTGGACTATCTGATTGCGCCGGCCCTGGGCGGGGCGACCGATGTGCGGAATCTGTGGCCGCAGCCCTACAGCGGCGTGTGGACGGCGCACGTGAAGGACGCGCTGGAGGATCGGCTGCGCGGGTTGGTGTGCGACGGCAAGGTGGACCTGGCGACGGCGCAGCAGGAGATCGCGAGCGACTGGATCGCGGCCTATCGCAAGTATTTCCACACGGACCGGCCCCTGGCGATGCACACCGCCTATCTGAAGGACCGGCCCTGGGAATAGCTACAGATTCAGCAGGTTGATCCGCTTCTCGCCATCGACGAAGGCGGCCAACTGGCCATCGAGCGAGAAGGCCACGGCCGGGACGCGATGCGCGGCGGGCACGGTGCGAACGACTTTGCCGGTGGCGACGTCGCGCACGCGGACGTCGACCGGATGCTTCACGGTGATGGCGTTGAAGCCGCCGGTGAGAATCAGCTTGCCGTTGGGCGAGAACGCCATCGAGGCGATGAGTTCATGGTGGTCGGCGTACTTCCGCTGCAGCTTCCAGGTTTTGGTGTCCCAGAGATAGAGCGTGCGATCGGCGCCACCGGTGGCGAGCAGCTTGCCATCGGGTGAAAAGGCCATGGCGAACATGGCGACCGGCAGCTCTTCAATCAAGGCGACCAGTTCGCCGTTTTTCGTGTTCCAGGCGCGGACATTCGCGTCGTAGCTACCGGCTACGACGACGCCGTTGTCCGGCGAAACGGCGAAGGCGGAGGTGCCGCCCAGGCCGGCAGGAATGCGGACGCGTTCGCGAGCGTCGGTTTCCCAGATGTGCACGAACTCTTCGCTGCCGTTGCCTTCGGGGCGATCGCTGCTGATGAACAGGCGGCGATCGGGCGTGATGGTGAGGCCGCTTACCTGACGGGCGGAGCCGGGGAGGCGGATGCCGACCTTGCCGGTTTGCAGGTTCCAGCTTTTGAGCTCGCCATCTTTGCCGACGGCGGTGAGGACGTCGCTGCCGGGAGGCATGGCGCGGACCCGGTCGCCCTGGTCCCAGGCAATGGTCTGTTTGACGGCGCCGGTGGCGAGGTCCCAGACGCGGGCTTTGCCATCGGAGCAGGCGCCGGCGATCAGGCCGGGGACGGAGGTGAAGGCGAGGTCAAAGACCACCGCTTCGGTGGAGAGGACGCGGTCGGCCGCCACTTACGCTTTCTCCAGAATGATGTCGAAGGTGATGGCGCAACGGGGCGTACCGGGCGCTTCGATGAGGGTGACGGGGCGGATGAGGTCGCGGTTGCTGGCCATCTTCTTGTAGGTCTTGTCGGGGTTGCCTTCGAAGAAGGGGTCGGTGGCGAAGTAGGCCTGGGTGATCAGCGGCTTGTGGCCGGGCGCGGTGATCATGTAGTGGATGTGCTGGGCGGGGCGGTCGTCGTAGTGGCCGGGCAGGATGGTTTCGAGCGTATAGTCCGAGGATTGGTCGACGATGATGCCGGCGCGATAGCGATAGGCTTCGAGGTCATAGAGGCCGGCGTGATCGGCGTGCCAGACTTCGACGCGGGCACCGGGGAGCTTGTCGCCTTTGGTGTTGAGGACCTTGCCGGTGACGCGCAGAGGGAAGCCGGGCGAGCCGGCGGTATGGAGGACGCGCGTATTGGGCGCGCCTTTCTTATAGAAGGGCCCGAGGACTTCGCGGGGCGTGGGCATGGCAGCTTCGGTTTCGCCGGCTTCCCAGGCACTGGCGAGTTGAACTTGCGAAAGGGGTAAGGCAGAAAGCAACAAACCGCGGCCGATACACTGTTCCACGATCTCGCGTCGAGTGAGTTTTTTCACAGGACCTCCGGGCCAAAAGTGTAACGGAGCCTTGCTTCGAAAGCAACTGTAGTACTGTTAAGGTTTGCAGCGCCTCTCCGCCATTTTGCTACTGGTACTGTTCGGCTTCACGCTGACGATGCCCTTGCTGCCGGCGGACTCCGAAACCAAGCTTCCTCCGTGCTGTCGCCGCGATGGCAAGCATGGGTGCGGCATGAAGATGAAGTCGTTGCCGGTTTCGAGCGGCGCGGCTTGGCGCGCCAGCGGCTGTCCGATGTTCGGCAAAGGGACGGTGACGCCGGCCGATGCCAAGGAATTCGCGGCTCCAAAGACGGCGACGTACGCGGCCCTATTGTTGGCGCGTCCGGCGGCGGTGGAGCAGACGGAAGCCCGTCAGCGCATCTCTTTCAGCAGGTCCCGGCAAAAGCGCGGTCCTCCCTCTTTCCTCGCATAAATCAACCCAGATTTAGTTTCCGAGGAGAGAATTATGTTCCGAAGCCTATGTTTATGGGCGGCCGGATCCTGCCTGCTGTTGGCGCAGGAGACGGTGCATCACGCCAGCATCAGCGGGCGGGTGGTTGATCCCAGCGGCGGTGTAGTGAGTGCGGCGCAAGTGAGCGCGCGGCAAGTTGAGACCAATGTGACCCAAACCGGTGAGACCGACCGGGACGGGCGTTTCCGGTTTCCCTATTTGAAGATCGGGGCCTACGAGGTGAAGGTGAGCCGGACTGGCTTTACCGACGCGGTGCGCTCGCTGACGGTGAGTGCGGGGGGCGCCTATGAACTCGCCTTCGCGCTGACGGTGGGGACGGCGCAAACCAATGTGACGGTGGTGAGCGAGGCGGCGCTGCTGGAAGCGGCGCGCTCGCAGGTGGCCGGGACGGTGGCGCAGGCCGAAGTGGCGAATCTGCCGCTCAACGGGCGGAATTTTTTGGATATTGCGTTGCTGATCCCGGGCGTTTCGCCAACCAACACGGGCAGCAATCAGTTGTTTGCGGAGACGTCGGCGGTGCCAGGGCAAGGGCTTTCGGTGGGCAGCCAGCGCAACTTCTCGAACAACTTCGTGGTGGACGGTCTTTCCGCGAACGACGATGCGGCGGGTTTGAGCGGCGTGTTCTACGGGCTCGATACCGTGCAGGAGTTTCAGGTGGTGACGTCCGGCGCGCAGGCGGAGTTGGGCCGCGCGTTGGGTGGGTTCATCAATGTCGTTACCAAGAGCGGGACGAACCGGCTGCGGGGCGATCTGTATGGCTATTTCCGCAATCAACGGTGGAACGCGGCGAATCCGCTGTCGAATACCAAGCTGCCGTCGACGCAGGCGCAGTATGGCGCCAGCCTGGGCGGGCCGGTGGTGCGGGACCGGACGTTCTTCTTCGGCAACTTCGAACGCCGGGACCTGAATCAGAGCGGCCTGATCACAATCACCCCGGCGAACCTGGCGGCCATCAATCAGCGGCTGGATGCGGTGGGCTTTAGCGGTCTGCGGCCGACGACCGGCATCTATCCGAACCCGGTGCATCTTTCGAACGTGCTGGCGAAGGTGGATCATCAGTTCAGTGCGCGCGATCAGTTCAGCGTGCGCTATAGCCTCTATGACACCAACAGCAGCAACTCGCGCGGCGCGGGCGCGCTGAACGCGGCGACGGCTTCGCAGGGCGTCGACAACGCGGACCATACGCTGGCGGTGAGCAACATCCTGACGCTGTCGCCGCGGACGGTGAACGAGACGCGCGGACAGTACACGCACAGCGACCTGCAGGCGCAGCCTTCGGACCTGGCCGGGCCGTCGGTGAACATTTCCGGCGTGGCCGTGTTTGGCCGTCTGTCGAGCTCGCCCACCGGACGGTTGAACCATCTGGTGGAGATCGTGAATAACCTCTCGCATCAGGCGGGAGCGCATGCGTTCCGCGCGGGCGGGAACTTCCTGTACAACGACACGACGATCCAGTTTCCGCGCTCGGTGCGCGGCGCCTATACGTTTTCGTCGCTGGCGAATTTCCTGTCGGGCGTCTACAACAATGCGGGCTTTACGCAGACGTTCGGCAATACGGTGGTGGCGCAGACGAATCCGAACGTGGGGTTCTACGTGCAGGATGAGTGGAAGGTGCGGCCGTCGTTCACGCTGAACGCGGGCTTGCGCTATGACCTGCAGTTCCTGCAGACGATTCGGACGGACCGCAACAACGTCTCCCCGCGCGCGGGGTTTGCGTGGTCGCCGTTTGCTTCGCGGCGGACGGTGATCCGCGGCGGCTTCGGCCTTTATTATGATCGCGTGCCGTTGCGCGCGCTGGCGAATGCCTTGCTTTCGAGCGGCAATACGACGACGATTACCAACACGAGCCAGTTGAGCATCGCCGTTTCGCCGACGCAGGCCGGCGCGCCGGTGTTCCCGAACATTCTGACGGTGGCGCCGCCGGCGGGGCTGGTGAACTTCACGACCATGGACCGCAATTTGCAGAACGCCTATTCGACGCAAGGCAGCATCGAGTTTGAGCAGCAGTTGGGCGCGAAGAGCTCGTTCAGCGTCGCCTATCAACGGCTGCGCGGGGTGCATCTGATTGTCTCGATCAATCAGAATGTGCCCACGTGCGTGGCGGCGGGCACCAACAACGGCTGCCGGCCGAATCCGAACTATGCGAACAACAGCCAGTACCGGTCACAGGCCGATTCGATCTACAACGGCTTGCATGTGTCGTTTCAGCAACGGCCGGTGCGGTGGGGGAGCTACCGGATTTCGTATGCTTACTCGAAGTCGATGAACAACGTGGGCGAGTTCTTCTTCAGTTCGCCGATTGACCCGACGAACATCTGGCGCGACTACGGACGATCCGACGACGACCAGCGGCATCGGGTGACGTTCAACGGTGCGATCAACTCGCCGATGGGCGCGGCGCACAATGCCTGGGAGCATTTGACCCACGGCTTTCAACTGAGCGGCTTCCTGCAATACTATTCGGCGTTCCCGCTGAACATCACCACCGGCGTGACGACGGTGCAAGGGACCACGGGACGGCCGATCGTGAATGGCGACTTCATCCCGCGCAACGCCGGCGTGGGCAATGACTTCTTCAGCGTGAATGCGCGCGCCAGCCGTACCTTCGCCCTTACCGAACGGGTCAGGATGGAGGCGATGGCGGAGGCCTTCAATCTGCTGAACCACCGCAACAATCTGACGCGGAACGGCGTGTTTGGCGCCGGGACGTATCCCACCAATCCCGCGGCCACCTTTGGCCAGATTAACGCCGTGCAGGATCCGCGCGGCATTCAGTTAGCTTTGCGATTCCGCTTCTAGGAGGACGCCGTGTTCTTGCCCATTCTCTTGCTGGCCGCGCATATCGAACCAGCCAACGTCAGTGTGCCTTACCGCCAGCCGCAACTGGCGGCGGGCCACGGCGAAGTGGCGATGGTGTTTGGCGGAGGCTCGAGTCTCTACTTCGCCTCGTCTTCGGACCAGGGGCGGACGTTTCGCGCGCCCGTGAAGGTAGCTGAGGTCGGTGCTCTCGCCCTCGGCCGCCATCGCGGGCCGCGAATCGTTATTTTAAAGGACGCGATGGTGATCACGGCCATCGCGGGGGCGAAGAAGGCGGAAGGGCCGCATGCGCACGGGTTGCCCGAGGCGGGCGATTTATTGACGTGGCGGTCGACGGATCACGGAAAGACGTGGCAGCGCACGGGCACGGTGAACGATGTGCCGGGCGCCGCGCGCGAAGGTTTGCATGCGATGGTGGCGCGCCGCGATGGCTCGCTGTTTGCCACGTGGCTCGATCTGCGGAGCGCGGGCACGAAGCTCTATGCGTCGGTGTCGCGCGATGGCGGAGTGAGCTGGCAGAAGAACGTGCAGGTGTATGAGTCGCCCGACGGGACGATCTGCCAGTGCTGCCATCCGAGCCTGGTGGCGGACGGCGATCGTGTGCTGGTGATGTGGCGCAATGCGGTGGGCGGCTCGCGCGATCTTTATCTGACGGTTTCGAGCGATGGCGAGCATTTCGCGGTGGCGAAGAAGCTGGGGCAGGGCACGTGGAAGCTGAACGCCTGCCCGATGGACGGCGGGGCGATCGCGATCGACCATGGGCAGACGATTTCCGCGTGGCGCCGCGATGGCGAGATCTTTCTGACCGATGCGGCGGGCGTGGAGAAGAGCGTGGGCAAGGGCAAGGACGTGGCGATGGTGGTGGGCCGGCAGGGCCCGTATCTGGCCTGGACGCAGGAGACGGGCTTGGCGGTGCTGACGCCGAAGTCCGGTACGGCGGCGCTCGCGCCGGCGGGTGGCTTTGTGACGTTGCTGCCGCTGCCCGCGGGCGGTGTGCTGGCGGCGTGGGAAGCGAACGGCTCCGTCGAGACGAAGCTGCTCGACTAGGCTTAAAGCTTGGGTGCCGCAAACAGGGTTTGCGGCTCAAGCGACAGAATCAGGAACTTCTTACCGTCGCGTTTGAGCTTGAGGCGAACCAGCTCACGTCGGCGTTCGCTGGCGGTGACGGCGGTGAACGGCTTTACCTCGAGATACCAATCAACGGCGGCTTCCACCTGATCGCCGCTCGCTTTGAGCTCGAGCACCTGGGCGGAGCAGGAAACCTCCGCCACTTTCAGCAGAGCGCGAACTTCGGTTTCGAGCTTGGCGTAGCCCGGCATGTCGCGATCGAACCGCTTGAGGAAGCCGTTCGCGTTGTCGCTCGACAATTGCGCGGCGGCGTCTCCGAGAAAGTCGGAGACGGCCGCGCGGTCGTCGGCAAAGGCGAACAGCAGCCAGAAGCTAAGTACGATAGCTGCCATTGATCTCGATGTAGCCTTCGGTGAGGTCGCAGGTCCAGAAAGTGGCTTGGCCCTTGGCGCCGCCGCGGATGCGGAAGCCGATGGAGATGTCGCTCTCCTTCAGCTTTTCGGTGAGGGCGGCTTCGTCGAAGTCGACGGCGAGGCCCTTCTGGCAGACGGGGGTCTTCTGGAAGGAGATGTCGACGGCGCGGGGATCGAACTTGATGCCGCTGTAGCCGGCGGCGGCGATGATGCGGCCCCAGTTGGGGTCCGCGCCGGCGATGGCCGTCTTGACCAGCGGCGAGTTGGCAATGGAGCGGGCGATGCGGGCCGCCTCGGCATCATTCCTGGTGCCCGTGATTTCGATCGTGACGAGTTTGCGCGCGCCTTCGCCATCGCGGGCGATCTGCTTGGCCAGATTCTGCAGCACTACGGTGAGCGACTCTTCGAAGGCCTTCAGATCGCTGGGCCCGACTTTCACGCCGCTGGCGCCGTTGGCCATCACCAGCACGCAGTCATTGGTGGAGGTGTCGCCGTCGACGGAGATGCGATGGAAGCTGGCGTCGACGACGCGCTTCAGGATGGGCTGGAGCTTGGCGGGGGCGATCTCGGCGTCGGTCATCACGAAGGCAAGCGTAGTGGCCATGTTCGGATGAATCATGCCGGAGCCTTTGGTCATGCCGGCAAGGTGGACAGTGCCGCCTTTGAGTTGGAGGCCGGCGGCGAGGGACTTCGGCACGAGGTCCGTAGTCATGATGGCGAGGGCGACGTCGTCGAAGCGTTCGGGCTGGGCGTCGGCCACGAGGCCGGGGATGGCTTTCACCACCAGGTCGCCTTTCATTTCGACGCCAATGACGCCGGTGGAGGCGGGGAAGAGCAGCTTGGCCGGAATCTTCGTGGCTTTCGACAGAGCGCCGAGGGTTTCTTTCACCACTTTGTCGCCGGTGCGCGTGGCGCAGTTGGCGTTGCCGGCGTTCACCAGCACGGCTTGCACGCGTCCGCCGGCGGCGGCGAGGTTGGCTTGCGCGGCCAATACCGGCGCGGCCTTCACGACATTGGTGGTGAACACCGCGGCGGCCGAAGCCGGCTTGTCGCTCCAAATCAGACCCAGGTCATTACGCTTCGTTTTGCGCAAGCCGGCATACACGGCCGAATAACGAAAACCAAGAGGCAAACTCATCCCAATCTCTCTCCCTGCTGAATCCGCGCGCCATTGAGGAAGCCTTCCACAGGCATCCGCTTTTTTCCCGGCGGTTGAACTTCGAGTAACTCCAACACCGTATTATCGCCGCAGCCGACGTAGAGGCGGCGCTGCTCGACCAGCAATTCTCCTTCGGCCAAGCCGGTGCGAGCGGTGAGGCGCATCCGGCCGAGGCTGAGCGGTTGGCCGCGGAAGGTGGTGGTGGCGCCGGGCCACGGGTCAAATCCGCGGGCGCGGCAATGAATCTCGCGAGCGGACCGGGCGAAGCTGACGCGGCCATCCTCTTTGGTGAGGATGCGGGCGATGGTGGCTTCCGCCGGGTTCTGCTTTTCGGGCACGATAGCATCGAGGCGAGCGAGCGTGTCGATCAGCAGAGTCGCACCCAGGAGGGCGAGGCGGGTGCCCAGTTCGGGGGCCGTCTCCTCGGAGCCGATTTCGGTTTCCGCTTTCAGCAGCATGTCGCCGGTGTCGAGGCCGGCGTCGATCTTCATCGTGGTAACGCCGGTGACGCGTTCGCCGTTGGCGATGGCCCATTGAATGGGTGCCGCGCCGCGGTACTTGGGCAGCAGCGAACCGTGGACGTTGATGATGCCGTGGCGAGGCAAGTCGATGATCGACTGCGGAATCAATTGGCCGTAGCCGACGACGACCATGACGTCGACGGCGTCGGCGGCCAGTTGGTCATAGTCGTGGCGGAGTTTTTCGGGCTGACGGACGGGCAGGCCCAGGCGCAGGGCAGCTTCTTTGACGGGGGGCGCCGCCAGCGCTTGGCCGCGGCCTTTGGGACGATCGGGCTGGGTATAGACGGCGACGATTTCGTGGCCGGCCGCGGCCATCGCCTCAAGCGTGGCAACAGCAAACGTGGGCGTGCCTAGGTAGATGGTGCGCAACCGCTATTCCCACTCGCCGGCCTTCTGCATCTTGCGGATCTTGCGTTTGATCAGGTCACGCTTGAGCGGGCTCAGGTAGTTGATGAACAGGACGCCGTTCAGGTGATCGGTTTCGTGCAGGATGGCGCGGGCCAGCAGTTCTTCGCCGGTTTTTTCGAAGGGGTTGCCCTGGTGATCCTGCGCGCGGACGGTGGCGATCATCGGGCGGGTGACGTTTTCGCGGAAGCCGGGAATGCTGAGGCAGCCTTCTTCGCCGGTTTGCGAACCGGAGCGGAAGGTGATCTCGGGATTGACGAGCACGAGGCGCTCGGCGGGATCTTCGCCGGCGCTGGTGTCGATGATGGCCAGGCGCATCGGCAAGCCGATCTGCGGGGCGGCCAAGCCCACGCCTTTCGACGCCCACATGGTGTCGAACATGTCTTTGACGAGCTTTTCGAGTTCGGGCCCGAAGTCGACGACGGGTGAGGCCGGCGTCTCCAGCACCGGATCGGGATATTTGACGATGCGGTAGACCATGTCTTTAGTAATTCTTCACTTGCTCGAGATAGCCGCGGTAGTTGCGGTCGGTTTCGAGGAGTGAGTCGCCCCCAAATTTTTCGAGAAAGGCCTGCGCCAGGACGATGGCGACCATGCTCTCGCCGATGACGCCGGCGGCGGGGACCACGGCGATGTCGCTGCGTTCGTAGGCGGCCAAAGCGGGTTCGCGCGTATCGAGGTCCACCGATTCCAGCGGGCGGCGCAGCGTGGAGATCGGCTTGAGCAAGCCGCGCACGACGATGTCCTGGCCGTTGGTGATGCCGCCTTCGATGCCGCCGGCGCGGTTGGCGCCGCGGTGCCATTCCTTTTCGGGCTTGTGGTAGTGAATCGTATCCTGCACCTTCGAGCCGAACGAGGCCGCGCCGTCGGCAGCCGAGCCGATCTCCACGCCTTTCACCGCCTGCATCGAGACGATCGCCTGGGCGAGCCGGCCGTCGAGGCGCGAATCGTAGGTGATGTGCGAGCCGAGGCCGGGCGGGCAGCCGTGGGCCACCACTTCGAAGACGCCACCGACGGTGTCGCCGGTGCGATAGGCTTCGTCGACCACGGCCTTCATGGCCACTTCGTCCTCGGCGTCGACGCAGTTCAGCAGGACTTCGTCGCGCTGGTTGAGCGCCTTCACTTCTTCAAAGGTGGCGGGGCGGTTCAGTTTGGCCGAGCCCACGCCGACGACGTGGCTCCAGACTTCGATGCCGAAGCAGTACAGAAATTCTTTGGCGAGAGCGCCGACGGCGACGCGGGCCGTGGTTTCGCGGGCGCTGGCGCGTTCGAGCAGATAGCGGACGTCGTCGAAGTTGTACTTGATGGCGCCGGGGAGGTCGACGTGGCCGGGGCGGGGTCGCTTGACTTCCTTGCGCTTCTCGGCGGAGCCGGCGAAGTCCACCACGGGGAGGGCTTCGGTCCAGTTCTTCCAGTCCTTGTTCTCGATGAGGATGGCGATGGGCGCGCCAATGGTTTTGGAGTGGCGGATGCCGGCCACCACATGGACCTTGTCGGTTTCGATCTTCATGCGGCCGCCGCGGCCAAAGCCTTGCTGGCGGCGCCACAATTCGCGATTGACGCGGTCAAGGTCGATGGGGATGCCGGCGGGCAGCCCGGTCAAGGTGGCGACCAGACACTCGCCGTGAGATTCACCTGCGGTTTCGTAACGGAACATGGATAGAGGAAAGCGGTGGGAAAATACCGGTTCATTCCAAGGTAACATTCCGGCCGCGAACAAGGAACTGGGCGAGGTCCGGCGCGAGCGGAGCGCGGAACTCGATTTCGTCGAGAAAACGCAGGCGCGAGGCGTGTAACGCCTGACGGGGCAGGATCAGTTTGGCCAGGAGGTCGGGGGTGAGGCCGTGGTCGATGAAGTCTAAATAGAGTTGGGCATCGGGGCCATAGATCTTGTCGCCGACGATGGGGTGGCCGAGCCAGGCGGCGTGGGCGCGGATCTGGTGCAGGCGGCCGGTGCGCGGGCGGACGGTGGTGAGGGTGTAGCCGGGGCCGTACTCGAGGGGCTCAAAAGCAGTGAAGGCGGAGGCGCCGTCGGGGCGGACGTGCTGCTTGGTGCCGACGACGGAGTCCGGATCGCGGCCCAGGGGTTGGTCGACGAGGACGGGCTCGGGCAGATGGCCGGTAAGAATGGCTGTATATTCCTTCTCCACCATGCGCTCCTGAATGGCGAGTTGGAGGACGGAGGCCATGCCGTGGTTCTTGGCAAAGACGACGATGCCGCTGGTTTCGCGATCGAGCCGGGAGGGCATGTGCAGACGGTCCAGCCCAAGGTACTCGCGGCAGGCGCCAACGAGGCTTGACCAGGGGCCCTGCTTCGAAGGATGGCAGGGAATGTCGCCCGGTTTATTGACGGCGAGGATGTCGGCGTCTTCGTAGACAATCGCGGCACGGACCTCTTCGGGCGTCAACAGCCGTAGGGACCTCGGGAAGATAGACTGGGTCAGATGAACGCCGCCTTCGTCCTCCAGTTTCTCTCGGATCTGGCTCAGCACAACGATCGGGAATGGTTTGCGACCCAAACGGAACGCTACCAGGAGGTGCGGGCCCAGTTTCAGGACTTCGTGGGCGACATCCTCCACGAGATGGCCGACATTCGTCCGACCTTTGGCGAGGTGGATCCGGCCAAGTGTATTTACCGCATTTATCGGGATATTCGTTTTTCAAAGAACAAGACGCCGTATAAGACCAACGTCAGCGCGCTGATCGCCCAGGATGGGCGGCATACGGACGCGCCGTGCGGGTACTTTCAACTGGAGCCGGGTGGCAAGTCGTTCGTCGCTTGCGGGCTGTATCAGCCGACGACGGCGGAGTTGCACCAGGTCCGTCAGCGGATCGCGG
This sequence comes from Bryobacteraceae bacterium, assembly GCA_965229305.1. Classification (GTDB taxonomy): domain Bacteria; phylum Acidobacteriota; class Terriglobia; order Bryobacterales; family Bryobacteraceae; genus JALHNI01. The sequence goes on from CBDDIZ010000035.1 coordinate 186,739, forward strand.
AAGATCCGGCGTCGTTGCGGGCGATTTTAAGGGGAATGAAAAAGTACTACCCCGATGGCTTCACGGGGGAGAAGTCGGCGAGGCTGCGAGGCTTCACGCCGGACCACCCGGCCTACGACCTGCTGGTGTACAAGAGTTTCGTCCTGACGCGCCACTTTCCGGACGAACTGGTGGTTGGACGGACATTTCGACGTCAGTTAAGTGCTTCGCTCAGAGCGATGTTGCCCCTTTTAGATTGGCTGAACGAAGCGCGGCGGGATCCCGATGCCGGACCGTCGTTGAGACTCGATGAGGCAAAAGCCTCCAAGCGCCGTTGATCGATTTTGGGCAATTGGGACCACCAGAACGTGGTGTACTTATAATCACCCCCGAATTGATCGGGATGATGCATTTTGAGGCGATTTTTCGGCCGAACGGCTATTAGAACGCCTTGAAAGATGCAAAATATGGCGCAAATGGCGCCCAATCCAAACGTTTCAATCAAAAATCTGATTGACTTGATTGCTGCGGGCGCGTTACATTCAACTGTCACGTCCGACTCTTAGTCGTACAACCATGCCGTCGTGTACAGGAGGTCCCTGAATGACCTTTCAGATTGGTGAAAAGGTCGTCTACCCCAATCAAGGGGTGGCTACGATCGAGAGTATTAGCCAGCGGAACTTCGGAGGGCAGTCCGAAAGGTATTACCTTTTGCGGCTCGCCTATAGCAGCATGACCGTCATGGTTCCTTTCTCACACGTCCACCAAGTGGGCTTGCGGAAAGTTACCAAGAACGTCGAAGTCACCCGGATGCTGGAATTTCTGGCCACCGGGAAGCCGAACTGCTCGAACGACTGGAAGCACCGCTTCAAAGAGAACAGCGACCGGATGGCTCACGGTTCACTGCTCGAGATTGCCGAAGTATTTAAGAGCCTCTTAATTCTGCAGGCCGACAAGCCGCTGTCTTTCCGCGAAAAGAAGATGCTGGAGCGCTCGCGCCAGATGCTGCTCGCGGAAGTGTCGATTTCCCGATCGCTCCGTGACCCTGAGGCCATTGCGCTGATGCAGCGCGCGCTGGCCAAGGCGAACCTCACGTTCCCGGAGCCGATGTAAAAGCATTCTTTGAGAGCTAGATAGACAAGATACGGAGCCTCCGCAAGGGGCTCCGTTTTTTTGTTTTCTCTGAGCCTTCTGGTTCAGGGAGAGGCCCTAGACAACAGCTCAGGGACCTTAGCGAAACTTAGGTTTCTAAGGGGTTTAGCTGGTAGCGCCAAACTGCGGTCCCCCGTACTATGGAGGCACAGCAGAAGTAGGTCCCGATGCGTTGTCAGTACTGCGGAAAGCGGCTACCCCTATTCCGGAAGCTTAAGGACGGCGAATTTTGTTCCGCCGCTCATCGCGCGCAGTTCCTTGCCCAAACGGATCAGATGGGCTTGGCGGCGTTGCAGCAGCAGCGGGAGCGCGTCTTACAGGCGAGGCAGAAGCCAGCGAAGCCGGCTGCTCCGGCGTCGCAGGGCGACTTTTGCGATCGTTTCTTACCGTCGGAGGTGCGGCCGTTGCCGTTGCGGCAGTTGGCGGGCGTGCCGCTCGAACGCGCCGGCGTGGCGATTGCGCCGTTCCTGCCCGAGCACGCCACGGCGCCGACGCCAGCCGCCTGGACGTTGCCGGACCTTCAAGCCGGGCTTCCGGCCGATCAGGTTCTTTCGGCCTTGAACGCCGTCGCGGTGCCGGCAGAGGGGCTGACGCCCGCGGTGGAGCCGGTGACGAAGCCCGCGGCGGTGGATCTCTCCTTTACCCAGAATTTCGCTGAACTGACCACGGCGGGCATGTTCGCCCCGGATGCGGCGCAGAATGACGACACCACGGCGGCGCTCTCCGTACCGGCCCAGTGGTTTGCGTCGAATGGCGAATTGACGGGCATCCGATTGAACCTGGCGCCGGATCAGGCGCAGGTGGTGGATCCGGAAGAGCCGCCTGCCCGGCAGACTTGCCTGCCGTTGCGCTTGCCGACGGCGTACGCGCCGGCGGCGAATTTGATCGGCATGGGCACGGTCCAGCAGACGGTGCAGCAATTCGCGGTGCGATGTCTGAACTGGATGGCACAGCCGGCGCGGTCGACCGCAGGCCGCCGCTTGCGCTCGGCGGGACTCGAGCCCTTGGTGGCGCAGCCGGTGGCTTCGGCCACGCTAATGCCGGTGGCGATCGGCGCTTACCGTCATCCGCAACTCGCGCCCACTTACGCGGTCACTTTTCCGCGGGCGCGGTATGAACTTTGTCTGGCGCCGGTGGCGGGGCCGTCGTTCGCCTTGAACGCCCGCTTGGTTGAGCCGGCTCCGACGGCCAGCGGCACGCGTCCGATTGCCGTTCTGACGCCGGACTTATTGCTCGAGCACGCGCAGGAGCGCTTGTCCGGTCGCTTGGAAATTCAGGGCGAACTGGCTGATCTGGTGCGTCCGTCCGGCGGGCTGGCCCCGCCGTCGCGGCTCGCGTGGCGGCATGAGCCGATCGCGCTCAACGCGATTCGCACTCTGGCGGTGCGTCCGTTGCCGATGGCCGTGGAGCGCCGTTGGCCGGCGCGTCCGCAGGTGACAACCGGCCCGCGGCGTCCCGATCAATTGCTGCGGCTCAACTCGATCGTGCGTCCGGCCCGCTATGACCGGCCGGCCGGCGATGACGCGCTCAGCTTCCATCTGGAGCCGCGCGTGGTGCAGCCGCGGCTGCGGGCGAATCCGGACCCGGCACGCCAAGGCGTCGCGGGCCTCAAGACGAAAGGCAAGAACCAGGCCGACGCCGCCGTTTCGTCCATCAAGATTCCGGTTCTGCGGCGGTTCTGGGATCACGCCCCGGCGGACATCCGTTGGGTGGCGCTGATCATTCCGCTGGTGTTCTTCCTGGCCTGGTATAGCTGGACGCCGAACGGCAAAGCGCTCAACAGGCAGGCGGAGAAGGCGGATTTGGCCGTCGATACGTCGGGCATGCAGACGGTGCTCGCGTCGTTCAAGTCGCGCATTGCGAGCCGGGCCGCGGTGGAACTCGGCGACGACTTCCGCGCTGGGCTGGGCGAGTGGCAGGGCGCGCGCCCGGATTGGGCCGAGAACTGGTCCTATGATCAGGCCGGCTTCGTGCGGCCCGGGTCGCTGGCGCTGTTTACGCCGACGATGACGCTGCACGATTACACGTTCGAATTCATGGGCCAGATCGAGTCGCGCGGCATGAGCTGGGTGTACCGGGCGACGGACGCGAAGAATTATTACCTGGGCAAGTTGGTGGTGGTGCAGGGCGGTCCGGTGCCGGAGATTGCGCTGGTGCGTTCGGTGGTGAAGAACGGCCGGGAATCGAAGCGGAAGCAAGTCCCCCTGCCGGCGACGTTGCGGGCGGATACGCTGTACCGCGTGCGCGTGGAAGTAAATGGAAACGACTTTACCACTTCAGTTTTGGGACAAGTTGTCGATACATTCACTGATCCCTCGCACGCCCAGGGGGGAATCGGCTTTTACGGCGGCCACGGCGAGATGAGCCGGATTCGCTGGGTGGAGGTGTCCCACCAATACGACACGCTTGGCCGGCTGTGCGCCATGTTGGTGCCCTATGGGGTATCGGCGTCGTCAGTCGCACCGCCGAAAGCGGTGGGCCAGTAGTTTTTTGAGGAAAGATCGAGGGAACACAGACCATGAACCTGAAAAAAGGGAATCAGCGCGGCGCACAGAACGCCCCGGAAATCCAAGTAGCCTCCCGTCAGCACGGCCCTGGGGCTGAAGCCGCCGCGGTACTCGCGCGCGCCGTCAGTTTGCACCTGGAGGGGAAGCGGAAGGAAGCCCTCAAGGATCTTACCGACGCGATCGATTCCGGTCTGCAGGACGCCGAACTGTATTCGGCGCGCGGCCACGTCCAGTTCGAACTCGAGATGTATGACGAGGCGGCTCGCAGCTATACCCGGCTGCTGGAGCTGGCGCCCGATCATGTCTCCGGCATCTTCAATCTCGCCGTTTGCTACGAGAAGCTGGGCCGCTGGGAAGAAGGCGCCCAACTCTTCGAACGTTCCGTGCGAGCGCAGCCGACGCGCGTGGAAGCACGCCTGGGCCTCGCGATCTGCCTGCTGCAGGCGGGTAAGGCGGAAGAGTCCTTGCATCATTGCGATCAGGTGCTGACGACCGAGCCCGAGCAGGAAACAGCGTTCTTCGGCAAGGCCGTAGCGCTGCAGACGCTCAACCGGCTGGACGAGGCGGCGGCGATCTATCAGCAGGTGCTCGCGCGCAATCCGAATTCCGAAGAAGCGCTCACCAATCTGATCACGATCGGCCTCGCCAAGCGTGACGACGACCTGACGCGCGACGTGGCGGAGCGTCTGCTGGTGCTGCGTCCGTTCTCGCAGGCGGCGCTCGAAGGCTTGGCCACGGTGGCGTTCAACGCCGGCGACTATGAAGCGGCTGTGCGCTGCTGCCAGAAGCTGGTGGAAGCGACGCCCGATCACTATGAGCGTTGGTTCAACCTGGCGGTGGCCTATCAGAAGCTGGGCAAGACCGATCAGGCGGCGAGCGCTTACGCCGAAGCCGTGCGCATCCGTCCCGACTCCGAGCAGGCGCAAGTGCAACTCGGCCTGCTGCGGCAGCAATCCGGCGACCTCAAGAGCGCCCGCGACTGTTACGAGTCGGCGCTCGGCAAGAATCACAATCTGCCTGAAGTGCAGTACAACCTGGCGGCGCTCCTGGAGCGTCAGGGCCAGGCGGATCAGGCCGAACACATCTACGGCGAATTGCTCGACAAGCGTCCGGATTGGCGCGAAGTATGGTTCCGTTTGGGCTATCTGCGGCTGGAGCGCGCGGACATGCGCGCGGCCGTGGAGGCTTTCGAACAGTGCTTACGTTTGCGTCCGGACTGGTTCGAAGCGCAGGTGAACCTGGGCCTCGCCTACTGGCGCGGCGGCGATCGCGAGGCGGCCGCGGGGGCGTTCGAACGCGTGCTGCAGATCCAGCCGGAATCGCTCGATGCGCTCAAGGCGCTGGCGGCGTTGGCGGTCGAAAGCGACGACCATCACAAGGCGCTCGACTATCAGGCGCGGCTGATCGAACTGGGCGAACGCACGCCGGAGCTCTACTACAACACGGGCTTGCTGCTGCAGAAGTCGGGCCAAGTGGATAGCGCCATTCAGCATTATCGCGAGGCGCTCAACGAGCGTCCGAACTTTGCCGAGGCGCTGCTGAACCTGGGCCATGCGCTCAAGCAGCAGGGGCAGCAGGACGAAGCGCGCAACTGCTGGAAGCAGGCGCTCGAGGCGCGGCCCGAACTGGCAGCCGGCTACTTCGAGAACTAAAAGCGACCTGGGGCGGGAAGCAGGCCCGTCGGGCACGGACTCACTATGCCGCGCACGGCCCCCAATAGCAGTTCGGCAAAGGACGGCTGCGCGGGGACCGGCGCGGGCATGGCGAAGAGATTCTGCGAGACAGCGTCGCAGGCGGTCTCCCGCAGCCGAAGTGACTGCTCGAGCACCGCAAGTTTCGTCCTCTGGGCCGCGGTAAGCAAGGCCTGCGAGCGGGCGTAGGTCTGTTCCAACTCAGCCGCCACTTCCCGCCGAATCAGTTCGAGGTCCCGGTAACGAAGGCCGATCTGGCGCGGGTCCATCACCGGCTTTTGCATTTCCAGGTCGATTTCCCGCTGTAACTGAGTGCCGCGGTGGTCGCGCTCCAAACGGAAGGTGAGGAACGCGGAATTCACGCGGTTGAGGGCGAGCGTTTGCTCACCGGATAATTCCAGATAGGCAATCAGCCTCGGCGAAAACCCGCCGCGGACGAACTCCTGCGCCATGGCGGGCAGCAGGATCAATGTCAGCAGGAAGAGGTAGCGCAAGAGTCTCACGGACGGCCTCCCGCCGGCAGATTGATGATTCCGGTGACGACGCTGCCGCAGGCGCTTTCGCCGCCGCCGGGGACTGTCGCCAAGACGAGACGCGGCAGCAGGAACAGCAGGTTCGCCTGCACCGCGGCGCAGGCCGTTCCGCGCAGACGGAGGGCTTCCCCGAGGGCAACCAGCTTGGGTTGCTGGGCCGCGGTGAGGACGGCTCCTGCTTCGCGGCGGGTGCGTTCTTCCTCTGTGCTGAGCTCCCGGCGAATCAATTCCAACTCACGACACCGGACGCCGATGGCGTCAACGTCCATGGTCGGCCGAGCCAGTTCCTCCTGGATCTCCCGCTCCACCTGCCGGCTGCGCTGGTTCTTGGCCGCGGTGAACGTCAGTAGCCGTTCGTTGATCCGGCGGAGCGCGACTTCCTGGGCGTCGCTGAGTCCGAAATACTCCTTCAGTTCACTGTAGGAAGGCCCAGCCACGAACTGTCCATATAAGTTCGGGAAGCAAAGAATGAGAGAGAGCCAGAGCAGGAAGCGCCGCATGCGGTCAGCTTATCAAGCCCGGTGTGGCAGAGGAGGCGTCAGCGAGGCGGACCAGGGATCAGGATGGGAGTGGCTGTCGGCGAGCCGGGGCAGGGGCCGCGCAAACCGCCGGTGATGGTCGTGAGGCTGTTGGCCGGGTAACCGAGCAACACCAGCGGAGGCACCAGGAGATTCAGTTCGGCCGCCGAGCAGGCGACGTATTGCAGCACGAGCGCTTCCTGCAGCACGGCCAGTTTGGGTTTCTGCGCCGTCGTGAGCATCCCCACTGCCTCGCTCCGCGTGCGCTCCTGCTCGGCGGCCACTTCGCGGCGAATCAACTCCAACTCCCGGTAGCGGACGCCAAGAGCGCCGGCGTCGATCACGGGCTGAGCGAGTTCGTGTTGAATCTCCGCTTCCACTTGGGCGGTTCGGGCGGCTTTGGCTGCTGCGAGGTCTTTGAAGCGCTGGTTCACCCGCTGCAGCGTCTCGAACTGCGCGTCGGTGAGTTCGAGATGATTCTTCACATTGCTCGGAGAGGGACTGAGAAAGACCGCTGGCTGTCCCGGCAGCAGAAAACAAGCGCCGAGGAGGCAGGACAACAATTGCCGCATAATGGGCAGCTTAACAGGCCGGCGCAGGCGCGCTCGATATAATCGGGGAACCGCCATGAAACGACGCACGATCCTCGCGACTTCTCCCTTAGCGCTTGCCCAACCCCCCGCCGGCAAGCGCGTTGAAAGCTCTTACATCGAACTGCGTTATTACCGCCTGCGGAACACCAAAGAGAATCAGCGGCAGCGGGTGATGGACTTCCTGAAGAACGCCTATCTGCCGGCGGCGACCAACGTGGGGCTGGGACCAGTGGGGGTGTTCTCGAGCCTGATTGCGCCGGAGACGCCCTTCATCCTGACCGTGCGTTCCTACGGATCGCTCTATGCGATGGAGCAGGCGTGGGAGAAGATCGGGGCCGATGCCGACTATCAGAAGGCGGCCAAGGCATTTCAGTCGCTGCCGGGGCTGAGTTACATGCGGGCGGAGACGCAATTGCTGCGCGCGTTCGAAGGCTTCCCGAAGGTGGTGGCGCCGCCGATCGATGAGAAGAAAGCGCCGCGCGTCTTCGAGCTGCGGACTTACGAAGCGAACCACTGGGGAGCACTGCGCAAGAAGATCGCGATGTTCGACACGATGGGCGAAATCCGCATCTTCAAGAAGACGGGGCTGCTGCCGGTGTTCTTTGGCGAGACCGTCTTTGGACCCAATCAGCCCAGCTTGACCTACCTGCTGGCTTACGACGATCTGGCGGCGCGCGAGCGCAACTGGCGGACCTTCGTCAACGATCCGGAGTGGGCGAAGCTGCGCGCCACCGAAGGCTACTCCGATGCGGACATCGTCTCGAACATCTCGAACGTCATGTTCTCGCCTTTGCCCTTCTCGCAGATTCGCTAAAAGAAGAAAGCGGGTCTGAGGGCAGACCCGCTTCTCTCGAGACCGTGCTGGAGCGGCAGTTTAGAAGAACAGCCGTGCGCCGAACTGGGCTTGCAGCGGATTGCCCACCTGCACGTTGTTGCGGTCGTAGTTGCCGTTCGCCGGATTGCGCAGGCGCATGAAGCGGGCATCGATCGGCACCGCGCCGGCCGTGCCGAAGCCCTCGCCGTAGATCAACGCGTTGGTGCCGTAGACGACGTTGTCGGCGTTGAGCACGTTGAACATTTCCCAGGAGACCTGGAGCTTGATGCGGTCGCGGATATCGAAGCTCTTCATGACGCGAAGGTCGAGCTGCGTGGTGCCGCGGTTGCGGAAGTAGTTGCGGGCGAAGATCTGGCCGGGGCCCTGATAGGGACGGTCCGAGTTGACGCCGTCGCCGTTGACGTCGGTGCCGACGCGCGGGTTGATCGGCAGGCCGGTGCGGCCGCGGAAGATGCCGCCCAACTGCACGCCGCCGGGCAATTCATAGCTCGCGTTCGAGGTGAACTGATGCCGGACGTCCATGGCTGCGTAGCCATAGTCCTGACGGAAGTTGAAGGCGTCCTGATAGCCGTTGACAGTGCTGAAGCCGGTGTCGCGTTCGTTGTCGTCGTCTGAGAAGTTGTAGGCGATGGTGTAGAAGCCCTGGAATTGAAGCTTCTTTTTGCGGTACTGCGCCTGGAAGGTATTGGCGCGATACATGCCACGAGCGGAGCTTTCGCGCATGGTGAGCGTGCCGACGGTGGGCACCGGACGGCCGGAGCCGGTGACGAAGCGAGGCCGCAGGGCGAGGTCGCCCGCGCGCAGGGTGGGAGCGAAGAGGTTCCAATCGCGGTTGCGGCTGAGGTGTACGGTGTTGACGTAGTGGAACTGCATGCCGACGACGAAGTTGCGGGCGATCTCGCTTTCAAAGCCCAGGCCCGCTTGTACGGCGCGCGGGTTGACGAAGTCGGGAGACATGCCGGTGAAGTTCGCGCCGACGAACGGGTCGTTGGCGGTGCCGCCCAGGGCGATGGCGGCGGCGCGCTGCACCACGTCGAGCGGAATGATGGGCAAGGCGCTGAGCGGCGTGCTGTTCAGGTTCACGCCCGCCTGGCGGAAGGCTTCGTAGATCGAGAGCGAGCGATTGGAAGCGCCCACCTGAATCGAGACGTCGCCGGGAATGGCGCGGAAGTTGTTATAGGGGCCCGAGAAGCTCAGCAGCGGGGTGGAGGCGTAGAAGACGCCGGTGAAGCCGCGGATCACCAGGCGGCGCGAATCGGCGATGGGCGAGTAAGCGAAGCCGAAGCGCGGCATCATCTGGTTGAACGAATCCTTGATGTTCTTCACGTCGGGGACGCTGCCATTGGGGAAGCGCACGCCGTTGATGCGCGCCAGCACCGTGGCATTGTCAGCTTCGGCGGACGGGTTGTCCTGGCCTTCCCAACGGAAGCCCAGATCGAGCGTGAGCTTGCGGGAGACTTTGAAACTATCCTGAGCGAAGATGGCGAACTGCTTCATGCCGAAGTCGGCGAGGCCGTTGCCGATCTGGCGCGTGTAGAGCGTATAGGTGGAAGGCGCCGTGGTGCCGGTGGTGTTGGCGTCAAAGCGATTCACGCCGCCGGTGCCATCGGCGCCGATCATGCGGAGCACGTCGTTGACGTTGGAGCCGGTGACGTTGAAGCTGCCGAATTGATTGAAGGCGAAGAACTGCGCGGCGCGGATGCGGTTGAAGTCAAAGCCGACTTTGATGGTGTGCCGGCCTTTGGTGAGGCTCAGCGAGTCGGTGATCTGGAAGCGGCTGTCATTCTGCGTGGTGGGCAGGAAGCTGCGTGTGCCGATGGCGCCGATGGTGGTGCTCATCTGCGGCGCATTGACATTCGAGATACGCGGGCGCTCTTCCGCCGAACCGGTGAAGCGCAGGTCATTGACGACGTTCGCGCTAAAGAGCTTGGTGTATTGCAGCGTGCCGTTGTGGATGCTGTCCTTCTCCGTGCCTTCGTTGGAGACGGCATTGTTGGTGAAGGGATTGATGGCGCCGCCGACGGTGACGGCGTTCACTTCGTTCGAGCGCGAGTAGTTGTAGCGGAAGGTGAGGCGGTCGCCGTTGGTCAACTGATAGTCGGTTTTGGCGGTGAGCGCGGTGGCGCGGTTGGTCTGCGTGAAAGGACCTTCCAGGCTGCGGTAGAACGACAGCGCCGCATTGGTGTCGGCGCCGGCGGTGCCGTTCGCCAACTGCGGGAAGACCACTTGGCGCGGCGTGTTGGCGCGCTGCGATTCCACCGCGGCGAAGTAGAACAGACGATCGCGCTTGATCGGTCCGCCGATGCCGCCGCCGAACTGCTGCAGCGTTTCCGACGGCGCGAGGAACACTTCCGTGCTCTGTCCCGGCGGGAGCACCGGGATCGGGCTGTTCTGGCTCAACTGACGCGGACGCATCTGCCAGAAGCCTTCGCCGTGCACCGCGTTGGTGCCGGACTTGGTGATCGTGTTCATGATGCCGCCCGTCGACCGGCCGTACTCGGCCGTGTAGCCCGTAGCCACCACCTGGAACTCCTGCACGGCGGCTTGCGGCACCGTGATGATGCTGCCCGAGCGTTCGCCGCCGCGGATGCCGCCGAAGAACGGCTGGTTGTAATCGGCGCCGTCGAGCATGATGTTCGAGTAAATGCCGCGCTGGCCGGCGAAGGAAACTTGGCCACGAGTCTGCGTATCGACTTGAGCGGTGGGAGAGACGAGCGCGAAGTCCTGGAAACGGCGGCCGTTGATCGGCAGGCTGGAAAGCGCGGCCGCGTTCACCGTGGTGGAGGCCGTGGAAGTCTCGGGATTGATCAGCGTTTCGCCCACCTCGACGGTGGTGGCGACGGCTTGCACGGAGACGGTGACGTTGATGGTGGCGGCCGAACCCACGGTGAGCACGACGCCCGAAATCTTAGTTGGCGCAAAGCCACTCGCGTCGACAGTGAGGTCGTAGGTGCCGGGATCGAGGAGGACGGCGCGATAGAGCCCCGCGTCATTCGTCTTCAACTCGCGGACCAAGCCCGTGCCGGTGTTGCGCACCGTGACCTTCGCATTGGCAATTACGGCTTGATTCGGATCCATGACGGATCCGGCGATTTGGGCTTTATTCGCGTCTGCCTGAGCCCAAAGAAAGGCGAGCGAAATCACACCGACCGCTACCGTACGAAGCGACTGGGACATGAAGTTTCTCCTGAAGTCTTGAAATTCGGGGGATCAATCCGCCAAGTGACCGCGGGACGGGGAGGTCGTTTGGTTCATTCTACAATGGCGAACCAAATCGGCGATATCAATTCGATGAATTTGGAGCGAAGCGTTCGCCGATGGCTAGGCCCAGCCATACGGCCAGTACGCCGCAGATGAGCGAGGCGGCCATGTAGAGAAACGCGCGGTCGCTGCCTTCGGTGCGCCAAAGGCCGTGGCTTTCGAGTCCGAACGAAGAGAACGTCGTGTAGCCGCCGCAGATGCCCGGCAGCAGAAAGGCGCGCCAGGGAAAGCCCCGGTCCGTTGGTGGAAAAAACGGCGCCAGCAGGCCGATCAACAGGCAGCCGGAGATGTTCACCAGCAGCGTGCCCCAAGGGAACGTGCCACCCATCGTGCGGCCAATCCAGCCGGCGATGGCGAAGCGCAACACGCCGCCGACGGCCGAGCCCAAGGCCACCGCCCAGTAGCTGGCGTTCATACCCCCACCCTTCCGCTGCGTCGCTCCAGCAGGACGACATCGCGCCACACACCTTTCAGGCAGCCTAAGCGTTCGCGCCGCCCCACGTGCCGAAAGCCGGCGCGTTCATGCAGCGTGACGCTGGCCGTGTTCTCGGGAAAGATCGACGCCTGCAGCGTCCAGATGCCGGCGGCTTCGGAGGACGCGATCAGCGCGGAGAGCAGCGCGCGGCCCACGCCGCGTCCGCGGGCGGCATCGGCGACATAGACGCTCACTTCGCAGACGCCGCGATACACGGCGCGGGCGGAGATGGGGCTTAAGGCGGCCCACCCGAGGATGCCGTTCTCGATGGCGATCAGGCGGCCGGCGGGATGTCGCGCGGCGTTCCAGGCGGGCCAATCCGGGGCGCTGGTTTCGAAGGTGGCGTGTCCCGTGGCGATGCCTTCTTCGTAGATCGCGCGAACACGATCCCAGTGTTCGGCTTGGAGTGGGACGATCTCCATGACTAAAATTTAATCTGGTGGTCCGAGCGAAGGGCCGCCATCGCTAGACTACCAAAACATGCTCCGTACCCTGCTGCCGGCTCTGCTCGCCACCTCCGCCCTCTGGGGCCAAACCACCACGAACGTCAACGGCTGGTGGGTCTTCACCGGTGATCACAAATTCACCGAAGGCTCCCGCTGGGGGCTGCATCTGGAAGGCCAGTGGCGGCGTCATGACGTGATCATGAATCCGCAACAGTTGCTGCTGCGGCCGGGGATCAACTTCGAGATCAACAAGACCTTCGAAGTGGGCGCGGGCTACGCTTATGTACCTACCTATCGTTACGGCGAGTTTCCGCTGGCGGCCAGCTTCACGGAGCATCGGCTTTGGCAGAATCTGATTGTCCGCAACAAGCTGGGCAAGGTGAACCTGCAGAACCGGTTTCGCTTTGAACAACGCTGGCTGGGCCCGCGGATCGGCTACGAGAATCGCTTTCGCCATCTGATTCGCGCGACGATCCCGATTGCGCAGCCGTGGTATCTGACGGCGTACAACGAGGTCTTCATCCCCACCACGCCCGAACGTTTCCCTAACTTCGCCGATCAGAATCGGCTGGCGGCGCTAGTGGGCAAGCGCTTCCATCCGCACTGGCGAGCGGAGGCGGGCTACATGTTCCAACCCTTCTGGCAGCGCAACGGGCTGATTCGCGAGAACAATCACACGCTGCTGGTGATGCTGTGGAGCGATCAGCCCTTGCGTAAGAAACGTTAGCTCCAGAAGGTGAGATAGGGCTGGTTCTTGGCGAGCCGCTGGACGTAGAGCGCGACTTCGCGGGCGTGATAGTCGCCCCACATGGAGCTTTCACCGCGCGGGATCTTGCTGCCGGCGGGCACGTGGTCCCAGCCGTTGGGGCGATGGTAGATCGAATGCAGGATCAGGCCCTGATGTCCGGCCTCGAGGCTGAGATAAGGCTCGGCAAACAGAGTGTCGAGCACGGTGAGTCCGGCTTGCAGGTAGCGTGAGCCGTCTTCGCCGCGCTGGTTGAGCCAGGTGCCGAAGCGCAGCAGGCCTTGGGCCCCGATGGCGGCGGCAGACGAGTCGACGGGCTCGTGATCGTTGAAAGGATCAGCCGGGCGGCCCAGGTAGTCGCCCATCTGCGCCAAGCCGGGGGCGCCGGTATCCCAATAGGGAATGCCGTCGGCGGGTGAGTGTTCGATGTAGAAGTCGCAGACGGCTGCGGCGGCCTTGCGCATCCAGGCTTCGACGGTGGCGGTGCCGCCATACTCGTTGAGTTCGGCGGCGGGCAGCGTCTCGAGAAACTCGAGTTGCTCGGCGTATCCGCACATCGCCCAGGCGAGGCCGCGCGTCCAGGTGGTGAACGGCGCGTAGCCCTGCTGCGAGTTCGGGCAGCGATAGCGGCCATCGTTGCGGTTGAAGACGGCTTCGTGCGCCGTGCGCCCGCGCAAATCGTAAGCATCGCGGCCTTCACCGTAAAAGATCGAATAGCGCGCGGTGGCTTGCGCATGTTCGAGCAGACGGCCGAGCAACGAAATCTTGCGATCGTTCTCGCCCATCAGCACGTGACCGAGGCGATGACCCACGGCGAGCGAACGCAGCGAGCGGATCGTGTCCACGAAGAGCGAATGCGGGCCGTTGAACGAATAGATGAAGCCGCCGTCCTGGACGGTGGCCCAGCGCGAGGCTTGCACCGCGCCGCTCAGCTTCAACGCCAGTTCCAGGAAGTGCCGTTCCCACTCGGCTTGCTCGCCCAGACGATTTTCGTGCCACAAACGCAACAGATTGCCGTAGGTGGAGACGTTGTTGAAGCCGTGATCATGCACGCCGATGTGCGTGATGTGCGGGGCCATCAGCGCGAGCGTCTTCTGGCGGCCGATGTCGAGAAACTCGCGCTCGCCGGTGGCGTCGTATTGCAGCAGCGAGGCGCCGTACTGGAAGCCCTGCGTCCACTCCGTCCAGCCGCGGGCCGTGTATTGGCCTTCTACCGTAAACACGGGCGTGGCCTTACCCGGCACATAGCCGGCTTCGATCGAACGAATTTTCGGAGCGGACACCTCCCAGAGGCGGTTGATTTTCGGCAGCAGCGCGGCTGGCGTGAGGGACGGATTGATCTTCAACATGGGGCGAACCCTATATTGTAGGGCAGTTGCGCAAATCAGGGATGCTAAACTCTTAACTCTTAGCGAGCAAATCTTCCCCGGGAGTTCTCATGTTCCGCCTTGACGCCGACCGGCCGGTCGAATTCTGCGATGGGTTTCGCCGCCGCGACTTCCTGCACCTGGGGGCGCTGACGGCGTTGGGCCTTGGCCTGCCCGATCTGCTTCGGCTGGAGGCGAAGGGCGCCGTGGATCCGCGGCGTCAGGACACCAACTGCATCTTCCTGAGCCTGGTGGGCGGGCCTTCGCAACTCGATACCTGGGATCCGAAACCCAACGCGCCGTCGGCGATCCGCGGCCCGTATCGCCCCCTCAAGACCAACGTGCCCGGCATCGAGATCAGCGAGATCTTTCCGCGCATGGCGCGGCACGCCGACAAGTTCGCCCTGCTGCGCAGTTGCTCGCATGAGGGCGACGCCGGGCACGACACCGGTCACCAACTGATGCAGACCGGACGCGCCTTTGCCGACGGCGTGGAACACCCGCACTTTGGCTGCGTGGTGAGCCAGGTAAAGGGCGCGCGCGGGCCGATGCCGGCGCATGTCGTGTTGCCGGACGCGAATGTCTCCACGGGCAGCAATCGGCCCCACGGGCAGTCTGCCGGCTATTTGGGGGCGGACTATGAGCCCTGGGTGCTGCGAACGGATGGCCATCCGAATTGGGCGGCCTTGCTCGACGATTCCGTTCGCCAGGCGGAGGCTGCGCGCGACGCGCGACTGCACGAGAGCACGTTCCATGAGGCTTACTCGCAACTGACGTCCGCGCCCGCGCGCCGGGCTTTCGAATTGCACCGCGAGCCCGCGCACGTACGCGAGAAGTACGGCCTGAACCGGTTTGGCCAAAGCTGTCTGCTGGCCCGCCGCCTGGTGGAAGCCGGCGTGCGCTTTGTCACCATCAACATGTTCGAGTCAGTGTTCGACGAACTCACTTGGGACATTCACGGCCTGCGGCCGTTCTCGCCGATGAGCGCTTATCGCGACCACGTGGGGCCGATGTTCGATCACGCTTACGCGTCGCTGCTCGAAGACCTCGACGAACGCGGCTTGCTCGCGAACACCATGGTGGTGGGCGCCGGCGAATTCGGACGCACGCCGCACCTCAACGCGGCCGGCGGTCGCGACCATTGGACCCGCTGCTACACCATGCACTTGGCCGGCGGCCCGATTCAGGGCGGCCAGGTGGTGGGCTCGTCAGATGCCATCGGTGCGGAGCCGAAGGATCGTCCGGTTTCGCCCATGGAAGTCGCCGCGACGATCTTCCACGGTCTGGGTATCGACCTCGCTACCGAACTGCCGGCCGCCAACGGCTGCCGCCTGCCCTTGCTCGACCCCGGCACGCAGCCCATCCACGAACTGTTGCGCTCCTGACCCATGCGTCTGCTCCTTCTCGCCGCCTTTGTTGTTCTCCCTGCCGGGGCGCAGAGCTACGTGAAGGACGTCTATCCGATCTGGGAGAAGTATTGCCTGGGCTGCCACACGGCGGGCACCAAGATGGGCTCGCTCGACATCGAGACCTGGGAAGGCCTGCTGCGTGGGGGCAATCACGGCACGATCCTGGTGCCTGGCGATCTGCAGGCGAGCCGTCTCTACACCATGCTGATCGGGGAAGGGAAGCCGGCGATGCCGATGGACGGCAACGTCCTCAATGAGCGCGAAATCGACATCGTGCGCCGCTGGATTGTGGCGGGGGCTCCGGCGCCCAGCCCGGCCGAGATCGCGGAACTGAAACGCCGCGCGGCGGGTGAATCGGCGCCGGTATCGTCGCTGGCGTGGCGTCCCGACGGGGGCGAACTGGCGGTGGGGCGTCAGGGGATCGTCGAGTTGGTGGACGTGGCGACGCGGCAGGTCCGCGGGACGCTGGAAGGGCTCGCGGGCGTCGCTGGGGCGGTGGCCTATTCGCCCGATGGCCGGCGGCTGGCGGCGATTGGCGGCCCGGGGAAGGACGTGCTGATCTGGGACCTGGCCCGACGTGCTGTCGCGATTCGCCTGCGCGGCGCGCCGCCCGACGTCCTCGCCCTCATCTTCTTGCCGGATGGCGAACGGCTGGCTGCGGTGAGCGCGAAGACGATGGTCGTCTGGGAACTGGCGACTGGCCGGGTCCAGCGGACCTTGCCCGCCCCCGGCCAAGCGACCCAGGCGATCGCGCTGTCGCCCGATGGCGCACGGGCGGTGACGGCCGGGGCTGACCGGACGCTGCGCATGTGGCGCCTGGGCGAAGACGGCTGGGCCGGGCTCGGGGAGTCGACGGCGCGTCTTCCGGTAGCCACTGCCTTGGCGTGGTCGCCCGACGGGGCCTGGGTGGTGGTGGCCGGTGCGTCGGTGCGGCTTTTCGCGGCGGCGTCGTTGGCGGAGGGCAAATCCCTGGCGGCATCCGAGGGCGTGACGGCGATGGCGTGGGTCGCCCGACGGCCAGCAACTCGTGCTGGGCGGACCGGAACTGGCGATCATTTCTGCGCGGCCGTGAGTGACCTCTGTCCACTCCCCGCAAATGGGGCGAGCCGCCCCCCTTGGTCCGATTTGCGGAAAATTGCCATGCTCTCCTGAGAATGGCTCGGCGCGCTCAAGTGGGGCCGGTTCATGGCTTTGCCTGTGCTTGTTAACGCGAATTCGGTGCGGGAATTTCCTGTTAAAATCGCCCGATTTATCGAGCCAATTTGATTGACTTCGCCTCGCGATGAGACTATCCTCAAAACCGGACTATGTGGGACCAGGATGCGGCCTTCGAGCCTACGGTTTTTCGACTGGATCAGAAGCGCGGACCCGTTGTAGAACGCGCGCTACATGGATCAGAGCGGGAATGGCCTCTGACCCTGACCGACTGCCAGACAGCCTTACTGGGATTGCTTCCCAAGCTTTCTGAGCGCCGCGTGGGATACGCGGACTACTGGCGCTGGGTGGGTCGCACTCATGACCAGATGAAGCTGCTCTACTCCGGCCATGTGGAATCCTGCCGCGCTCGCCAGAGTTGGCAATTGGGGGCTTTGCTCCGCTTGCGCTGGCGCCTGGAAATGGTGACCTTGCGATTGCTGGTGGCTCCCTGGCTGCCCTCGCGGGCGGAAGCCGCGGTGGTGGGCCTGCAGCAGTTCAGTCGCTTGACCGCGTAACCATCTTTTCGAGCCGTTCGATCGCGGCTTCCGTGTTTTCGATGTCCGGCGGCCCCTGCCTTCGATTCGGCGGGGGACGCCGGTCCACCTCACCGGCCGGCGACATCCGCATCCATAACAACGGAAACACCACGCCACCCACGGCACCCACGGTCGTCGCCAGTTCCTGGCGCGTCTGATTCAACGCCGCAAATAACAAAGACGCCGCGCTCAGCAAACAACTGGCGCCAAAGACACGTTCGTGGAGAATGACGTTCAAGCGGCGCCGCGGATCCAGATACGTGGTGAGCGCCACCAGCACCATCACATACAGGCTCGCCGCGCCATTCCAGGCGCTCAGCATCAATACGGCAAGCCGCAACGGCTTTTCGAGCGGTTCGCCCGCCACGGCCACGATCGACGTCGCCAGCAGAACGCCAAACAGGCCTGACGCCGTCACGCGGCGCAGGCCTGGGTAATGTTCAAGAATTCGATTCGTCAGTTCGACCAGCGCCGCGAACAACGCCAGCGTGACGAGCACTTGGCGGGCAATCCAGGCATCACGGTAGCCGGGTGCCCGGGGACTCGGAAAGGCCATCAGTGCCAGCATGGTGAGGGCAGATAGCGCCATCCAGGCGGCGAACGCCGGATAGCGTTTCACCAAGCCGGTGACCACCAGCCGCAGCGTGAGCAACAACTGCGCAATGGCTGGTAGCAAAAAGAACAGCGACATCATCGGGCGGCCTCATCATAACAGGGCTCGCGTGAAGGCCGAAACTTTTGTTCCGGCCTTCGAATAATTGCGAGGATGCCTTAGAACGTTTCGATGGGAGGAAGGGGGGGAAACATGTGTGCTTGGCTCCTTTCAGTTGCTATGAAGCCAGAAATTGAGAAGAATGTGCGGGATATTGCAGAGACTTTCTCAATCGATTCTCAAAAAGAGGGTGACGAGAATCGAGACACCGCCGGCGAGGAGGGGACGTGACTATAACTGGTGTGTAATCAGCACATTTGTGGGGGACTAGGGGTCCTATTCGCGCACGCCTCATCCCCCTGGATCATGATCCACAATTAGAACAATTGTCGCCGGATATGTTTTGAACGGGCACTTTGTGCTCTCCGTGATATCCTGTCGGCGCCATGGAAAAAAACAAGCGCACGCTCTGCGTCGATATCGGTGGCAGCCGGATCAAAGCGATTGTGGTGAGTGAGGCTGGCGAGCCGCTGACGGAGCGGGTGCGCGTCGATACACCGCGCCCAGCGACGCCTCCACCGGTGATAGATGCAATTGTCCACCTCGCGGACCTATCCGGCAAGTTCGATCGCGTCGCGGTTGGCTTCCCCGGCGTGATCCAGCACGGCGTGGTGAAGACTGCGCCCAACCTCGACCACGCCTGGAAAGGCTTCAACCTGAATGCGGCGCTCGAAGACCGCCTGAAGCGGCCCGTGCGGTCGGCCAACGACGCCGCCGTGCAGGGCCTGGGCGCCATCTCCGGCCATGGCCTCGAAATGGTGATCACCCTGGGCACCGGCGTCGGGTGTGCGATCTACACCGACGGACGGCTCGCCGTGCCGCTCGAAATGGCGCATCATCCTTTCCGCAAGGGCAAAACGTACGAGGACTGCCTGGGCCGCGCGGCGCTCGATGAGGACGGGAAAAAAGAATGGAATCAGCGTCTTCGCGAGGCCATTGAGCAGTGGGAGAACCTCGTCAACTATGATCGCCTCTACCTGGGCGGCGGCAACACCGAGTTCATCAACTTCACCCTGCCCGTCAACGTTCACGTCAGTTCCAATAAGGAAGGCATGTACGGAGGCCTGGGCCTATGGACTGAGCGTCACGTATAGCGACACTTTGTTACTAAAGTCCTGCCGGATGTAGTAGTTTTCACCTATACTGGGTTTGATCATTCACCTCGAGGTTCATGTGAAGAAATTTTTTACCCGATTCGCCCTTGCTTCCTTGTTCTCGCTCGTGGCTGCCAATGCCGCCAGTGTGGTGGGCTACGAACTCTACTACAACAACAACGGCGTGGCCCCCGGTTCGGGCAACATTGATGATTTCGTCCTCACCGGCGAACCCAAGGACGGCTATTCGGTGGCTGGCACCTTCGGCTTCTTCATGAACGGAGTGCCGCTGCAAGTGGGCCAGGAAATCACCGGTCCGTTGTCGCTGCGTTTCACCGACGCTACCATCACCTGCTCCTCGAGCACGTTCTGCCTGCCCACCACGCTGACGTTCTATGGCGTTTTGAGCCTGAGCGACGTCATCAACGTACCCAGCGCCACGTTGGGGCTGGAAGGCATCAGCAACAGCGAGAGCGTCGTGGATGCCTTTGCGTATCCATACGAAGGCACGATCGAACTCAGCAATGTGTCCACGTATGGGAACTTCAACGAGTCAGTGACCTTCGAGACGCTGCCGATCATCAACAACTCGATCATCTTCTCGATGGGCCTCACCACGTCGGGTGCGATGGCCGATGGCGCGCAGATCTACCTGCCGGACAGCCTCTTCCTGCAGGCCAACCTGGACTCCGCGGTTCCCGAACCGGGCACGATGGCGATTGTCGCCGCTGGCTTGGCCGGCGCTTTCTGGTTCCGCCGCCAACGCCGCTAAGACTTACTGCTTCCAACGATAGACCTGAGCTTCGGCCCGGTGCGCTCCGCGTATCCGGGCCGCTGTATTTGGCGAGTCGAAAACGGGTTCGAGCCAGGTGACCGGCGGCACGTCGACTGGCGAAAGCAACGGATGACCACTCAGGACTTCGCAGCCCGCACACTGGCTCGCGACGGCCTGCGCTTCCGACAACGTCTTGAACGAACCGCGTTCCTGTCCTCCCGCCAGCACGACGAACGACCCGGCCTCGGCCGCCCGCAGACCCGCTCCGCCACCCAGAAACAGGCGCACGGCCATCGATTGGAAGTACTTCGCCTTCAGGTAGACGCGCCCATTGGGCGCGCGCCACCAGTAGTCGGCTTCGCGCGCCTCGCGATGGTAGGCGAACAGGTTCGGATACGCCCCGCGAAAAGAGCGCTCATCGCCCAGTAATGGCAGAGTACGATCCAGCACGACGTAACGCGCCTTCAAGTCGTCGAGCTTCTGCCGCGCGGCGGCTTCGTCGGTTTCGAGCAGAAACGCCGCGGCCCGATGCGCCTGGGTTTGCGTCGGGTTGGTCACCGGCACGCGCCGCGCCACTTCGACGATCCAATAGCCGCTGTCCCACCAGGAGAGCACGCTGTAGTCGGCCGGGCGCGCGGGGCGTCCCCAATAGGCGTTCGCGTCGCCGAAGGGCTCGGGCGTCTGCTCGCGGAGGTAGGTGAGCGTCGCGCGCCAGTCCGGTGACACCTGCCCGTAGAAAGCATGCTGGTCGTTCACCGCGCGCCAAGCATTGGGCAGGATCAGGAAGGCGCCCAGCAGAAGAGCCGCGGCGGACCGTGGCGCCACCTGCGACATCAGCCAGCCGCTCAGCAAGGCTGCGCCGTAGCCGAAGTAGTAGGTCATGCGGGCTTGCGTCATCGCCATCAGGAAGAACAAGCCGGCCCACAACGCGAGTAGCAGCTGCCTCGGCTCCGCCCGGCGCCACACGGCTTCCGCCAGCAATGGCAGGCCGATCAGCGAGAAGACGAGCGCTCCGCCGAACTCGCGCCACGGATACTCGAGCGAGAAGAAGCCCTTCGCGCGCGTCAGCGACTGCAACTCGGACACCGTGCCCGCGAGCGGGCCCGCCGCCGTCAGCCGCCCCAGGACCTCGAAGACGCTCTCGTCCTTGGTGAGTGTCGCTGCCACCAATCCGAGGGCCGCCGCGCCGGCCAGCAACGTCGCACCGCCATACGCCGCCCGTGGCCAACTCTGCTGCCGGCACCAGGCGGCGAACCGCGGCAGCAGCCACAGAAAGCCCGCCGTCAGCAGCAGCGCGGCCAGCGTGTAGTTCATCAGGTAGACGTGGCGTTGCCAGGTTGCGAAGGGCACCGCGATCAGGCACGCGAGTGCGAAGGGCCGTGCGTCAAGCTCGGGCGTCGGCAATGCCTGCAGCCAATACCAGCCGGCTACCAGCAACACGACGAAGCCGCCGCCCGCGAACGTCAGCAGATAGGCTGTCAGCGCGGTGCCCAAGGCCCAAGGCGATGTGCCCGGGCGAGCCAGCAGCCAGAGCAGCAGCGCCGTCAGCAACGCTTCCAGCACATGATGGTCCGTGTAGCCCACGCTGCCGGTTTGCAGAAAGTGTCCGGGCAGCGTAGCGACGACCGCGGCCGCCCACAGGCCGGCGGTGACACCGAAAATCGCCCGGCCGGCGAGGAACGTCACTGGGACAATCGCCGCCCCCAGCACCGCCGGATACCAGGCGGCCCATTGATGCAACGTCTCCGGCGAGAACTGCCCCGCCCAGCCGATCAGCGCCAGCGGCAGGTCGTAGAACAAGCCGCTATCGATGGGCTGGCCGCCGCCCTCGATCCGGCCGTAGGGGTCCACGGTAAGGCGAAAGGGGAAGTTGCGCGCCCAATGCTCGATCATGCGCACATGCCACCAGGCATCGGTATCGAGGTAGTTGACGAAGCCCGGGGTGCCGAACACCTGCCGATAGAGCAAGGCGGTGCGCAGCCAAAAGGCGACGGCGGTGAACGCCCCCACCAGCCACCAGGGGCTCATCGCCGCACCTGGAACTCAAACTTCGCATCGAGCCGCGAGTAGATACCCAGCAGCGTCAGCAACAGCAGCGGACCCTCCCACGGCTTGAGCGTATGGATGGTGCGCGGTCCCCACGTCGCGTCGAAAAACCAGAAGTCCGGCAGCGGCAGGCGGCTCAGAGCGAACCAATAGTCCGAGCGTTGCTTGTCCTCGTAGAGCAGGGCACGATCGAAGACTAGCGCCAGCACGCCGCCCAGCACCACGGCGCCCAGCAGCGTCACGCCCGGCGTCCAGCGCCACGGCCTGCGGCGCGGCCGCGCCTGGAGCCACAGTAGACAGAGGAGGACACCGAGCGCGCCGCCCAGAAAGTCGAGCGTGACGTCGTTGAAGTCGTAAGGGATGCCCCAGCCGGGCTTGAGCACCGCGTACTGATAGGCTTCGTCGACGCCTCCCGCCAGCAATACCCAACTCAAGGAGTCGCTCACCGAAAGCGTCAGGCCCATGAGGACGAAGCCGAGCAGCGCGTATTGCGGGAAGTGCACCAGTTCCGAATTGTTCACCGACAGAAAGCGCCAGGCGAGCAGCACCAGCGCCAAGGTCAGGACGCTGTAGACGGTCAACTCGCGCCGCGCCGGATGCGCCGGCAAACGACGGGCGGCGATCGCCCCGACGGTGAGCAGACCGAAAGCCCCCAGACCCGCCATCACCCGATAGAACGTCAGGCGGCCCCAGGGCTGCACGAGATGAATGGCCAGCCAGTCCTGCACCGTTTGGTGCGGCAGCGTCACCGCGACGGCATAGGCGGCCAGGGCGATGGCTGTGAGCCAACGGTGCTGACGAAACAGGTCGAACAAGGCAGACATGAAAGCGGCTGGATGACCTCGTCTTAAATGCGATGAAAGCTCTTCAGGATCTCGCGCATCGTGTAGCGCAGCGCAATGGGCCGCCCGTGCGGGCAACTCATCGGATATTCGCATTCGGCGAGTTTGCGCAGCAGCCATTCCATCTTCGTCATGTCGAGCGGCATGTTGATCTTGATCGCCGCCCGGCAGCCGATCGAGGCCGCCACATTCCGGCGAATCTCTTCGAGCGACGCCCGCCGCATCTCCGATTCCGCTGTCTCCAAAATCTCGAGCACCACGCGCTCCACCTGCGCCGCCCCGATATCGGCCGGGGCGGATTGCACGGCGATCGCCCGCCGGCCCATGGGCGCCGTGTCGAAGCCGGCGCGCTCCAATTCCTCGGTGATGCGCTCGTACTCGATCTCCTGCGCGGCCGTCAGTTCCAGCACCAGCGGCGTCAACAACTGCTGCCGCTCCACCTGGCCGGAAGCCTGCTGCCGCAGCACTTGTTCAAACAGAATCCGCTCATGGGCCACATGCTGGTCAATGATCCAAAGACCATCGCGGCCAGCGGCAATGATGAAGCTGTCGTGGAGTTGCCCCAGGGGACGCAGGTCCTTGAGCGCTTCGAGATTCACGGCCTCGGTATAGCTGCCGGCTGGCAAGGGACCGTGCGTGTCCGGTACCGGGCCCTTCACGAATCCCGGATGCCCGATCACGGGCGAAGGCGGCGCCAACTGCGGCTCGCCAAAATCGAAGCGCGGCGCGGGACCCGGTTCCGGCCGCAACTGCCAATTCGGCAACGTCACCTGCGGCAGCGGTCCTGCGGGCAGTTCGTGCAGATGGAAGAGTTCGCTCGGCGGTGGTGGCGGCGCGCCTTGCAACCGCTGCGAGAACTCGGAGTACGGCAGCATCGCTCCAGGCTGCGCGAGGGCGGGCTGGCTCCAATCGAGATGCGCCGGCGCGGGCGCTGCCGAGATGGGCCGCGCCTGGGTCAGCGTTTTGCGGATGGAGTCCCGCACAAAGTCGTGGACGAAGCTACCCTGGCGGAAGCGCACCTCTGTCTTCGAAGGATGGACGTTGACATCCACTTCGCTGGGGTCGCAATCGAGGAACAGCACGGCGAACGGATACGTCCCCGGCGGGATCAGTTGCGCGTAGCCCGAGGTGAGGCCATGCAGCAGCAGGCGATCGCGAATCAGGCGTCCGTTGACGAACAGGTAAATCGAATTCCGGTTCAGCTTCTGCACCTGCGGCCCGCTGACGAAGCCGCGCAGGTGATAGTGCTTGATGAGGCCCGGTTCGTCGCCCGGGAATTCCTTTTCGTGCAGGCCCAGATCCACGAGCTCGGTCAACACCTGCGAGCCAAACACCTGGAAGACCCGCTCGCGGATTTCGTTCACCGGCGTGACGGAAAGCAATTCGTGGTTGCCGTTGCGCAGTTGGATCGTCTTATCCGGGTGCGCCAGGCTGTAATGGGTCACCAGGGCGGCGATGTGAGCGAGTTCGGTCTGCTCGGTCCGCAGAAACTTCTTGCGGGCGGGCACGTTGAAGAACAGGTCACGCACGGTGATGGTGGTGCCGCGCGAGAGGGCCATCTCCTCCACCTTGATGATCTTGCCGCCGGCGATCTCCACCCGCGTGCCGGTGGTTTCTTCGTCGGCGCGCGTCTCCATTGTCAGCCGCGAGACTGATGCGATCGACGGCAGCGCTTCGCCGCGAAAGCCCAACGTGGCAATAGCGAGCAGATCCTTCACGTGGGAGAGCTTGCTGGTGGCGTGGCGTTCAAAAGCCAGCAGGGCGTCGTCGCGCAGCATGCCGCAGCCGTTGTCGGCAATGCGGATCAGCCGGCGCCCGCCGTTTTCGATGTCCAGACGCACTTCAGTCGCTCCGGCGTCCAAGGAGTTTTCCAGCAGTTCTTTGACGACCGACGCCGGCCGCTCCACCACTTCGCCTGCGGCGATCTGGTTGGCGACATTGTCGGAAAGGATACGAATTCGGCCCAAGTGATCAGGCTAGCGCTTTGTGGGGGGAAAGAGGAAGGTGAGCAGGAGCCTCTCCTCCGAGAAGGCTCCCAAAAACTTTGTAGTCGACGGCGCACCGTGGAGATGGTGCACCGTCGACAACCCGAAAGAGAGAAGCCAGAAAAGGAGTTCTGAAATGCCTTGCGGAATCCGTCGCAGTTTCCTGGCGCGATTAGCTTTACTTTAGTGACATCATTCGGCACCGCCAATCCCGCCGTTGAAGGTTAATCAACACCCCGGCGTGGGGATAGCCTTCGCGCAAATGGGTGTATCGATCAATCCTGCAAATTTCCAGGCGAACTAGTGGAATTACTCTGCATTGAGGAAGGCGAGCGTCCGCCGACCCAGGTGCTCAAGGACGTTTCCCAGCTCGTGGTCGGATTCCTGCACATCCACTTCGACGTGGGTACGTCCCTCGGCAAAAGTGAGCGAATCTTCCACCGGCACGATCTCGTCGTGGCGGCCGTGAAAGATGAGGGTGGGCTGGCGGACGTCGGGATAAGCCTCGAAGTCGTGCGCCTCGTCGATCAGGGTGGGCCACAGCGGGCGCTCCCGCACCTCGCCGTAGTGGAACACCTGCAGGGCGCCCGTACGGCGCCACTCGGCCATGGCTTCGGCGCCCACGCGGGCTTCCCAGCGCTCCGCCAGCCGGAAAGCCGGCGCCAGCAGCACCACGCGCCGCACCTCGGGATGACGGGCGGCGTAGAGGGCAGACAGATAACCGCCCATGCTCGAACCCAGAATATCGATCGGCTCGCCTTTCGCCATGCGCCCAATGAGGGCGAGTTGCTTGCCGAGCGTCAGATGTTCGAAGTCACCTTCATCCATGGCCGGCACTTCGAGAACGCGTCCTTGCTTGGCGAATTCGTCCACCAGATAACGCGCCTTGCGTGAGTTGGGCGACGAAGCAAAGCCGTGCAGGTAGATAGCTCTATTGGGGCGGATCTTGGACCTCGAATTTCAGCTCCGAGTCCGCGGCGAACTTCTGGAAGCGATCGTATTTGAATTGATTCTGGGCCACCAACTGCCCGTCCGCCTTCCGCGTGTGGACCACCGCGGCCGGCAGCAGAAACCCGTAGGGGCTCATCGCATAATCGGTGACGCCGACGTCGACAATCGCCTGTCCGTCTTCGCGAATCAGCGAGCCCAACTCCACCCGCAGCGGTACGCCCTGCGGAGTCAGCCACAGCTCTCCCTCCAACTGCTGGCGGATTAGCTTATTGCCTTCGTACACCGACATCTTGCCCTCGCCCGTCTTCTGCTTGAAGCGCACCACGAAGGCGGTATCGGCGCCCAAACGGCGCTCGCCGACCGGGTAGAACGTATAGTTCATCATCGCCTGCTTGCGGAACAGCAGCAGGCTGAGGCTGAAGTCCACCGCGGTGCCGATCAGGCCGTGCTTCTCGAACTCGAGCAGCAGTTTGCGCCGGAGCTTGTCGTTCTCGGACTTCATGCCCATCGCCAGGCTCATCCGCGCCTCGCCCAGCTTCTGAATCTGGCGGCCGTCGATGTGCGTCACCTGGCGCACTTCGTGCATCTCGCCCTCGGATTGCTGAAACGCGGCGACGGCGTACTCCGACCGCAATTCGCGGCTCTGATAGTTGATCTCCGGATTGGCCGGGGCCGCCCCAATGTGGGGCCGGAAGCGTCCGGGGCGTTTCTGGGCGCGCTGCTTCAGCGTCTCTTCCCCCACCACTTGCGTGATGTTCTGGTGAAAGATCTCGGCTTCTTCAGCGGCGCGATTGAGCAGGGACTGCACGTCCGCCGCGGCGGGCGCGACGAGCAGGAGGGACAGTAGGGCTGTCACAAGTTCTATTTTAGAGGGCTGCGCCGGCTGCGCGCGCCGGCAAATTTGTAAAAGGCGTCTAACCGCCGGCTGGTTACGGCCAGTCGGGGACTTTCAAATCTGCCGGACGAATCATAAACGCAAACTCGGGCAGTTCCAGTTGATCCACCCCGTGCAAGCCGTGGCCGTCGTAGACGAAGAGCCGTTTCGCCTGCGGATCCACCATCCAGATGTGCCGAATCCCCCAGTTCCGATACTCTTCGAACTTCTGGAGCGTGTCGGACAAACGATCGTCAGGCGAAACGATTTCGATGGCAATCAGCGGGGGGTGTGACGGGATCGGCTCTCGCGGTTCCGCGCCGGCAAACACGGAAAGGTCGGGAATCCGGTACAGGCGGTTGGCGTCCAGAGAAAGGCGAAGTTCCGGAGCCGCAAAGACGGGGAACTGCTCCCCCAACTTGCCGAACAACTCACACAGTCGCGCTTGGATTCTTGCGTGCAGGTAGGTGGGCATGCCACGCTCCTTCAACTCGCCGTCGACATACTCGCGGTCGAGCCCGTCGAAAGACATGGCCAGATATTGTGCGGGCGAGACGAAGGCCTGCGTCGCCATAGCGCTAGTTTAGCGTTTTTAAGCCGCCGAAACGACGTTGCGCCGCCGGCGATCCACGGCATAGAGCCGCCGGAAGATCGGATCGGCAATCTGCGTGGCCTCGTCCGCCTGATCGAACAACGGCAGCGGACGCTCCTTACGCGGACGCATGCGCAACGCCGCCACCCGGAACTCGACGTCGGTCACCACGCCCGGACCGATCAGCTTTTCCAGCTTCCGCAGGATGTCCGGCGTGATCGCCGTCAACTGCTTCCGCCAGATCGCATCCTCCACTTCCACCACCAGACAGCGCCGCACCAACCCGGCATACTGGGTATGCCCGGCGATGATCTTGCCCACCGCGAGCGGCCACACTTGGCGGGCCAGCTCATCGAGAGGAATGGAATCGGATTTTAGCTTCGCCAATAAGCGGGTAACTCGTTCCATATCAACGCGCACACGTCTCCCGTAGGGGAAGGAAGCTCTCTTTCTTTGGGGTTCTCGCTGCTCACCCTTTTGGGGGGATTTGCCGGCAAGTTCGGGGGGGCGAACTGTTCATGGAGTGTAGCATGGGGAGGATGGTTCGCAACCTGATTTTGGCCTCCGCTTCCCCCCGCCGAAGGGAACTTCTTGATAACGCCGGAATTGTTTTTTCGGTGCGGGTGGCCGCGGTCGACGAGACCCGGGGCGAAGAAGAATCGGCGGTCGAATACGTACGTCGGCTGGCGGAATCGAAGGCCTTAGCCGTCCCTCGCGCAGCTGATGAAATCGTCCTCGGTGCCGACACCACCGTCGTCATTGGCCGACATGTTTTGGAGAAGCCGCGCGACGCCGAAGACGCCCGCCGCATGCTCACACTGCTGGCCGGCCAAACCCATGAAGTCATCACCGGCATCTGCCTCACCGATGACCGTGGCTCCGTTGTGGATCACTCCCTCACCCGCGTCGAATTCGCCCCCTTATCGCCTGAGGCGATCGACGCCTACATCGCCACCGGCGAACCCTTCGACAAAGCCGGCGCCTACGCCATCCAAGGCCGCGCCTCCTGCTTCATCACCCGCGTTGAAGGCTGCTACTTCAACGTCGTCGGTCTGCCCGTTTCGCTGGTCGCGCGGCACCTCGCGGCGCTCAACGCGGATAGGGATGGCCGCGCAGCATCGTAAAGGCGCGGTAGATCTGCTCGGCCAAAATCGCCCGGGCGAGTTCGTGCGGAAACGTCATGGGCGAAAGCGAGAGAAGCTGGTCCGCGCGCGTCCGCTGGTCCGCTGTTAAGCCGTCGTGCCCGCCCACCAGGAAGACCAGGTCCCGGCCGATCTCCTCGTGCTTGGCAAAGATCCGCGAAAAGGCCTCCGAGTCCATCTGCTTGCCTGCCGGGTCCAGAAAAATCTTGCGCGCCGTGGGATGCTTGGCCCACAGATCGAACTTCGCGGGCTCGATTTCCCGCATCTCGCAAGGAGCAAAACGCGTCGTCCGCTTCACGAACTCGGCGGCAAACCCGTTCAGCATCGCGTCGCGCGGTTTGCCCACGAAATAGAGATAGACCTTCACTGCCCTCAATGGTAATTGCAGTAAGCTCAAGGTTTGGCACCGCAAGGTACAGATTCAGAACAGTTGGAGATCCGTCTCGGCGATGGCAGCCGCCGCAGCATGCCGCTCGAGCGCGATCAGTATTCGTTGGGGCGCGCTGTCGCCAATGACTTGAGTTTCCCCGACGACGTCGGCCTCTCCCGCCAGCATCTGGTGCTCGAACGCCACGCCGGCCAGTGGACCGTCCGCGACCTCGGCAGCAAAAACGGCACCCAACTCAACGGCCAAGCCTTGAAGGGCGCCGCTCAGCTGCGCTCCGGCGACCTGGTCACCTGCGGACAAATCACCCTCGCCTTCTCCCCGCCCCGCGACCGCACCGTCGTCTTCTCCCCCAGCGGACTCGTCCCCCAAGGCACCATCTTCACCTCGCTCGCCGGCGCCCTTTCCACCGCCGCTTCGCCCACCGGACTCGCCCGCCAGGTCGACGCTCTCGTCCGCGCCGGGCAAGAGCTTTCCGGCCATCGCCCGCTCAGCGAACTCTTCTCGCTCATCCTCAACCTCGCGCTCGATGCCGTCGAAGCCTCGCGCGGCGTGCTGATGACGCTCGATCAGAACCAGCAACTCGTCGTCAGCGCGGCCCGCGGCGATAACTTCGATATCTCCACCTTCGTTCGCTCGAAGGTGATGGATGAGCGCAAGTCGCTGCTCGTGCCCGATACCCTCCTCGACTCGGCCCTCCGCGAGCAAATGAGCATCGTCCGCCAGCAGATTCGCTCGCTGCTCGCCGTCCCGCTTCAGACCTCAGACCGCGTCATCGGCCTTCTCTACGTCGATGGTTCCGGCTTCGTCCGCCCCTTCACGCCCGAAGACCTCAGCCTGCTCACCGTCCTCGCCAACATCGCGGCCATCCGCATTGAACAGGCCCGTTTGCTCGAAGTCGAAATCGCCGAAGCAGCCCTCCTGCGCGACATGGAGCAGGCCGGCGAAATCCAGCGCAAGCTCCTCCCCAGTGAAGCGCCTCAAGTCAGCGGTTATGCCCTCGATGGCTACAACTTGCCCTGCCGCACCGTCGGCGGCGACTATTACGATTTCGTCCCTTATTCCGATGGCCGTCTCGCGATTCTTGTCGGTGACGTCTCCGGCAAAGGCATGCCCGCCGCGCTGCTGATGTCGTCCCTGCAGACCGCCGTCCACCTCCTGGCGGAAGAGTCGCCCTCTCCGCTCGAGATGGTGAACCGCCTCAACCGCTCGCTCTGCGCCAAGCGCCTCGGCAGCCGCTTCATCACCTTCTTCTTTAGCGTGCTCGATCCGGCCACCGGACAGTTGGAGTACGTCAACGCCGGGCATAATGCTCCGCTGCTGCTGCGCGCCGGCGGCACGGTCGAGGAACTCAAAGCCACCGGCCTGATTCTGGGCATTCTTCCCGCGGCGCAGTACGCCAGCGCGAGCGTGCAACTCGCGCCCGGCGACCGCCTCGTCCTCTTCAGCGATGGCGTCACCGAAGCCGCTCCGCCCCATGATCTCGACGCCGAGTATGGCGAAGAGCGCCTCACCGAACTGGCCTTGCAGCGCGGCCCCATCGAGGCCATCTCGTCTAACGTGCTCGCCTGGTGCAGCAGCGAAACCACCGATGACCTCACTCTCGTCATCATCGATCGGTTGTGATAGCCTCGGTGCTTCATGCGTCTGCTTGCCCTCGTTTTACTCGCTTTTCCTATGTCTGCAGCCAGTCCTTACACCGCTAACCGCCTCGTCACCGACGGCATCGAAGAGATCGTTCTGCGCGATGAAGCGCGCCACCACGAAGTGCGCATCGTGCCGAGTCTCGGCAACAACTCGTACTCCTACAAAGTCAACGGCCAGGAGTTCTTCTGGTCGCCGTATCAGAAGTTGACCGAGATGAAGGCTAAACCGGTGAACCTGGGGAATCCGTTCCTCGCGCCGTGGGCCAATCGCATCGATAGCCTCACCTACTTCGCCAACGGCAAGCAGTATCACCTCAACCCGGACCTCGGCACCTTCCGCGCCGATGGCTTCAAGCAGCCGATTCACGGCCTGCTGATGTTCGCCCCCTGGAAGGTGACGCACGTGGAAGCCAACAGCCAGGCCGCCTGGGTCACCAGCCGCCTCGAGTTCTGGCGCGAGCCCGCGTGGCTCGCCCAATTCCCCTTCGCCCACAACCTCGAAATGACTTACCGTTTGTCGAATGGCGAACTCGAAGTCCTCACCACGGTCGAAAATCTGGCCCATGAGCCGATGCCGCTTTCGCTGGGCTATCACCCTTACTTCCAGGTGAACGACGCCCCGCGCGACGAATGGCAAGTCCATCTGCCGGTGAAAAGCCGCGTCGCTCTCTCTTCCACGCTCACCCCCACCGGCGAGAAGCAGCCCGCCGACTATGCCGCCCCCGTGGGCCTCTCCGGCAAAGCGCTCGACGACGTCTTCACCGACCTCATCCCGGACGCCCGCGGGCGCTCCGAATTCTGGGTGAAGGGCAAGCAGCAGCAACTCAGCGTCATCTACGGACCCCAGTATCCGGTCGCCGTCGTCTACGCCCCGCCCGGCCGCAACTTCATTTGTTTTGAACCAATGACGGGTGTGACGAACGTCTTCAATCTCGCTCACGCCGGCAAGTTCCCGCTCCAAGCCGTCCCCGCGGGCGGCACCTGGAAAGAGAGCTTCTGGATTCGTCCGGCCGGCGTTCGTTAACAACCTCGCCGCGACGCGGCTGACAAAATGGGGTTGAGCTAAACCAGGGCTCGCTATCGGTCGATAGAAAGAACGTAGTTACCGGTCTAAGGAGACCCCTGTTTGACTTCTCACTTCCTTGTCTCGTCGTTCCTGTTCGCGGTACTCGCTTTCGGCCAGATTGAAATTCCCGCAGAGTTTACTCAACCGAAGGCCAATCGCGCGCAGGCACTGAAAACAAGGGCCGCGGCGGCCCAGCCAGGTCCGCTGTGGATCTCCCTCGCCGGCAAGCGTGTCCTGGGCAATCGCGCGCACGTGATCCTGCCGCTGGCGGACCCGGCCCGGCCCCCGGCCGGCGTCCGCGTGCTCGAGCCCCTGGGCGACGGCCTGTATCTGGTGGGGCTCGACCTGACGTCCTCGCTCGGCGTCGAGTTGCTGGCGGGGCGAGCCGCCACCGCGCCGGCGCAGGTCCTCGAAGACGTCGACAAGCTCGGCGCCGCGCTGCTCGCCAAGGCCCCCACGCTGACGTCTTTGCCACGCGCCGTTTCCGACGAAGCCAACGGCCAGACCGTACGCTCCGAAGTGATCGTCTGCTATCACGCCGACGTCGACCCTGAACTCGCCCGCGAAGACCTGCGCCGCCTGGGCATTAACGTCCTCGAAGATTCGCCCTACTTCCGTCACTTCGAAGTGCGCCTTTCGCCGGCTCAATTGCGCGAACTGGTGAAGGCCGATTGGGTCCAGTTCCTCGAGCCCTCGCCCGCGCCCGCCCGCACGCTCGACAACGCCATCTCGGCCCGCCTCATCGGCGACGACAAGCTGCAAGCGGACCCCTACTCGCTCACGGGCCGCGAAGTGAACCTCGGCATCATCGACGGCGGCAGCGTGGCCGCCCACACGGAATTTGGCGATCGCCTGACGCTGGTGGACCGTGGCACCTCGAGTTCGCACGCCACCCACGTCGCCGGCACCATGATCGCCGCCGGCAACGACCCCAAGCTCAAAGGCATGGCGCCGCAGGCCAAGCTCTTCAGTTGGAGCTACAGCGGCTCGGTGCAGTCCAAGGTCGAACGCGGCGCTACGGACCAGCAGGTGGCCGTCTTCAATAACTCCTGGGGCGAAGTCTATTCGGCGGCGGGCGAAACCTGTGGCCTCTACGGCTCTTACGGCACGCGCGAACGTGACCTCGACAAGCTGGTGCGCGAAAAGAATCTGAGCCTGGTATTTGCCGCCGGCAACGACCGCGATTGGGCCGATTGCACCATTCTGTCCCGGGGCGGCTTCTACACCATCGGCCGTCCGGCGACCTCCAAGAACATCATCAGCGTCGGCGCCGTCGACCAGACCTTAGCCGTCGCCGACTTCTCGAGTGCCGGCCCTATGCGCGACCGCCGCATCAAGCCGGATATCGTCGCCCTGGGCGTCGACGTCGTTTCTACCTACCTCACCAGCCGCTCACAAGTCCTGAGCGGCACCTCGATGGCCGCTCCCGCCATCAGCGGCACCGCCGGCTTGCTGGTGGAGCGCTACCGCTCCCAGAACGGCGGCGCCTCTCCGAGCCCCGCGCTCGTCAAAGCCGCGCTCCTCAACACCGCTAAGGACCTGGGCAACCTCGGACCCGACTACGTCTACGGCTATGGCCTGGCTGACGCCCCGGCCGCCGTCAAGGTGCTCGACGACCGCACCTACGTCGCCGATCGTCTTCGCGGGGGCGAGACCAAGCGCCACACCATCAACGTCCCTGCCAATGCGCCTTCTCTGCGCGTCATGCTGACCTACTCGGATGCCGACGCTGTCCTCACCGCGGCTTCGGTCATCACCAATCATCTGGAACTCGTGCTCACCAGCCCGGATGGGGCGACCCGTAAGCTGCCTTTGCGCCTCGACCCCGCCAACCCTACGGCGACCGCCGTCGAACGCGAAGGCGATCGCGACAACGTGAAGCAGGTCGTCGTGGCGAACCCTGCCGCCGGCTCCTGGTCCGCCGAAGTCCGCGGGGCCGATGTGCCGCTCGACGGTCAGGACTATGTCGTCGTCTGGACCGTCGCCGACAATCCGGCGCCGCCCTGCCGTCTCACGCTCTCGCCCACCACTCAGGTGGTCAGCGAGCAGGCCGGCTACGCTCTCCTGACGGTGACCACCGGCAATCATTGCGATCGCTGGGCGCCCCAGGATCTGCCGTCCTGGGCCAAGCTGCTCGGCGCTGGCACCCGCCAGGGCACGGACCTCGCGCGCCTTTCGATCTCGCCCAACGATGGCGACGGACCCCGCTCGGCCCGCATCCGCGTCGGCGATCAGACCGTTAAGGTCGTCCAGAACTACCGCTGCAAGCCGCAGACGATCTCGCCCGGTCAGACCATTTCGTCCGACCTCTCCGTCAACGACTGCTACTACGAGAGCACCTTCAACGCCTTTGCCAAGCTCTTCAGCTTCGAAGCGAAGCAGGGGCAGGCCGTCAACATCGTCCTCCAGTCCACTGACGTTGACACCTACCTCTTGCTGCTTGCGCCCAACGGCCAGATTTTTGACCTCGACGACGATGGCTTCGACGTCTTCGGCACCAACTCCCGTCTGCCGGCCCTCTCCGGCAACCTGCAGCTTCCGGTCGCCGGCAAGTACACGATCGTTGCCACCACGTACGATCCCGACGAAGTGGGCAATTTCAGCGTGCGGCTCGAGTTCGCCGACGTCGCCGGCCTTGCGCCGGTCGCGCCGCAGCAACTGGCCGGCTGCCCCGCGGAGGCGACCGGGACGCTCACCGACGGCTCGCCCCGGGTCGGCCGCCGCGGCGACCTGCACCCCACCGAGGTCTTCCAGTTCCCGGGCCGCATCGGCCAGCAGGTCACCATCGAAGTCTCCAGCTCCGAGATTGACCCCTTCGTCTATCTGATCGGTCCGGGCGGCGCCGCCGTCGGCACCGCGACTGACCTTGACGGCACCGGCAAGGCCCGCCTCACCGCGATTCTGAAAGAGTCCGGGTCCTTCGGCATTGAGGTCAGTTCGTTCTCGCCGTTCACCCGCGGCGCCTTCAGTCTCCGCCTCGACGGCTGCACCCGTCCTTAGTTCTCCGCCCCCGGACGGCCCACCCCGCTCCCGCGCGGTTGGCCGTCCGGGTTGCGCAGAATTCATGCAAACGTGATCAAACTCCGGATGGTTTCGCCTGGAAATCTGATAAAATCTCTCCACACCGGGTCGCGTTACGCCTTTTGACGGCCCGAATTCTAAGGAGAAGTTCATGCTTCAGGCAGCTCTTCGTCGAGCCGCGTCCACGTTTGCCTTTCTCGTGGCTCTGACGACTCTTGCTCTCGCCCAATCAGATAATACTTCCGTAAATGGTACGGTCACCGACCCCTCGGGCGCCGCCATTGCCAACGCGAAGGTCACCCTCAAAAATCAAAACACTGGCGCGGTGCGTACCACCAACACCAGCGGAGCCGGAACTTACACGATTCCCTCGATTCCGTCCGGTACCTACACCCTGACGGTGGAAGTTTCGGGCTTCAAGAAGTTCGAAACCACCAATGCCAAGATCGACGCCGCCTCGCCGGCCACGATCGATGCCACGATGACCGTCGGTACGATCACCGACACGGTGACGGTGGAAGCCCAAGTCGGCACCATCCAAACCGAAACGGCCGCGCTCGGCAAGCTCGTCGAAGGCAAGCAGGTTTCCGACCTTCAGTTGAACGGCCGCAACCCGCTCTTCCTCTCGCTGCTCAAGCCCGGTGTCCGTGGCGGCAACTCGCTCGCGAACTTTGACTACGGTCTCACCACCGGCGGCCTGCAGATCAACGGAAGCCGCACCCAGGACAACCTGATCGCTTTTGACGGCGCCGTCGGCGTCCGTACGCGTTCGAACGGCACCTCGATCGGCACCGCCGACCTCGACGCCGTGCAGGAAGTCCAGATCCTCACCGCCAACTACTCGGCCGAATACGGCCGCGCCGCCGGCGGCCAGATCCGCATCGTCACCAAGACCGGTGGCCGCGACTTCCACGGCGCCATGTATGAGTACCTCCGCAACTCCGCCACCAACGCCAATCAGTGGCAGCGGAACCGCGCCGGCCAGCCCATTGCCCCGGATAAGTTCAACCAGTTCGGCTGGAACCTCAATGGTCCGGTCTTCATCCCCAAGCTGTTCAACCGCGATCGCAACAAGGTCTTTTTCTTCGTCGGTCAGGAATGGGTGAAGCGCCGCACCGAAGCCACCAACGTCCGCGCGGTTCCCAGCGTCAAGATGAAGAACGGTGACTTCAGCGAACTGCTCGGCACCAACATCAACTACCCGGCGAACACTCTGGTTCGTGATCCTTCCAACAACAACCTGCCTTTCCCCGGCAACATCATCCCGCGCCAAAACCTGAGCCCCAACGGCCTCGCCCTGCTCAAGGTCTACCCGGATCCGAACCTCGCCGTGCCCCAGGGCTCCGGCAACTGGTTTGGCGCCGGCGCCGCTCCGGTGAACCAGCGCAAGGACACCTTCTCGGTCGACGTGCTGCCCACCGACAAGGACTCCATCAAGTTCCGCGCCAGCCTCTTCCACTACAACGACATCAACCCGTTCCAGACGAACTTCCTGCTCTCCAACCGCACGATCGATCGTCCGAATCAGACGGCGTCGGTGAACTGGACCCGCACCATCAGCCCCACCGTGGTGAACGAACTGCTCGTCACCGCCAGCCGCGATCAGGTCCGCCTCTTCATGGAGCGCACCCCGGCTCTCGATCGCACCACCTACGGCATCAACTATCCGTTCATCTTCCCGAACGGGAAGGACCTGCCCACCAAGCTCCCCACCGTGGACATCGCCGGCTTCCAGACTTACACCGGCAGCCCCTATCCGTCGAGCTCCGCTGGCCCCATCTACGTGATCTCCAACAACACCACCAAGGTGGCGGGCAACCACACCTTCAAGTTCGGTGCTCTGTTTGAACGCGCCGGCCAGAACGACTACGACCAGATCAACGTGAACGGCGTCCCCGGCGGCTCCGACAATCAGAACGGCCGTTTCGTGTTCATCAACAACCGTCCCGGCGGTTCGGGCACCTCGATCTCGGACGCGGCGCTCGGCCTCTTCAGCACCTACGCTGAAATCGGCATCCGCTCCTACACCCCCTATCGCGGCCACATGATGGAATTCTTCGGCCAGGATAGCTGGAAGGTCACCAACAAGCTGAAGCTCGAATATGGCCTCCGCTACACGCTGGTGCAGCCCTACTACTCGCTCTGGGGCAACATGACCATCTTCGATCCGCGCTATTACGATGCGTCGAAGGCCATCCAGGTCGATCGTTCCACCGGTAACCCGATCCCCGGCACCGGCGACGCCTACAACGGCGTCGTGATCCCGGGCAACGGCTGGCCGGAAGCGGCCAACGGCCGCGTGCCGATCGCCACCTCCGGCGAATTCAACCGCCTGTTCCGCAACGAGCCGAAGCAGTACTCGAATATTCAGAAGAATCTGTTCCAGCCCCGCATCGGTCTCGCCTATCAGTTGAACTCCAAGACCGTCGTCCGTACGGGCGTCGGCCGCTTCTCCACGCGCCTCGGCGTTTCGGACTCGATCTTCCTCGGTGGCAACCCGCCGCTGCAGCCGATCGCTTCGATCCCCAACGGCCGCGCCGACAATCCTGGCGGCGGTTCGGTGTCGAGCTTCCCGCTCTCCATCAACACCCAGGACAAGATCTTCAAGAACCCGGAAGCCTGGAACTGGAACTTCACCGTCGAACGTGAAATCGGTTTCAAGACCCTGCTCGAAGTCAGCTACGTCGGCCGCAAGGGTCTCCATGGCCAGCGCGAGCGCAACATCAACCAGTTGCTGCCCGGCACGCGCCAGGCGAACCCCGGCGTGAACGAAAACGCTCTCCGTCCGTTTGCCGGCTTCGGCCCCATCCGCATCACGAACAACGAAGCGAGCTCCTACTACCAGGGCTTGCAGTTCGGTCTGAACCGCCGGTTCTCCAGCGGCTTCAGCTACGGCTTCGCTTACACCTACGCGAAGTCCTGGGATAACGGCTCCGCTCAGCGCGACATCATTCCGAACGCCTATGACGCCTCGGCGCTCTGGGGCCCCTCGGACTTCGATACCCGCCACGTCGCCGTCATCAACTTCATCTATGAACTGCCGTTCCTCAAGTCGTCCAAGGGCGTTACGCGCGCCGTGCTCGGCGGCTGGCAGGTTTCCGGAACCACCCAGTTCCAGACCGGCACCCCGGGCACCGTGGCCACCGGCGACGACTTCGCTGGCGTCGGCACCGGCTCCGGCTCCCAGCTCTGGCAGTTGAACTCGCCCGTTGTCACCAGCGGCCAGTTCACCAACGCGGGTGAAACCACGCAGTACATCGACGTCAAGCGGAACGCCGCCGGCGCCCAGACCCTGTACTCGCAGCCCACCGCCGGCACCTTCGTGAAGGATCGCCTGCGCAACAATATGTACGGTCCCGGCTTCCAGAACTGGAACCTCTCGGCCTTCAAGAACTTCCGCATCACCGAACGCGTCAACGTTCAGTTCCGTGCGGACGGTTATAACTTCGTCAACCACCCGAACTGGGGTGGCTCGGCGGGTGGCGGTCTTGACCGTAACCCGAACAGCGCCACCTTCGGCCGCGTCACCGCCAAGGGCGGCGAACGCAACATGCAGTTCGGTCTGCGCTTCGGTTTCTAACCCGCAGCCTCACCTCAGCAAAAAGGCCTCCCTGCTTGGGAGGCCTTTTTCCTTTACTCCAGCTTCGCTTCTTCCACCCCCAGCTTCAGCCCATCCAGCTTCAGCTTCACCCGCATACTTCCCGATGGCGCCAGCTTCAGCCGCCCCTCCATCGTCCCCAGATCGATCGCCGCTCCCGCGCTCTGGCTCCCGGCGGGCAGCTTCAACGTCCGCTCCCAGGAATCCGTATCCAGCCGCTTCAACTGCTTATCGCGCACCAGAAAGTAGGCGTCCAAGTTCGACTGTCCCGCGCAGATACAAGGCGCCCGCAGATACCAAACCGTTCCCATTCCCGTTTGCACCTTGCGCGGTGCTTCCACCTTGCCCTGATCCTGAAAGACAAAGTGCTCGAGCATCGCTACCCGCTTGCCTTTCGGTACGCGCCAAATGCCTTCATAGAGCGCCGCTCCGCGCCGCGCCGCATCCGCCGGCTTACCCATCCACTGCTTCGGATAACACAGCTGCGCGTAGTAGTCGTCGTTGCCGATGCGCGCCATCCGCTCGAACTTCACCGTGCCCCACACGATCTTGTAGGACCCCACGTCCGGCCGCAGCCGCGGGCTCACCACGCACTGCCGCTTCAGTCGCGCCACATTGGCCGTCTCCTGCGCCGCGGCACTCGCCGCCAGCAACATTCCCCCGAGAATCAAACGCTTCATGCGAGGCCGTAGTGCTTCTGATAGTGCGAACCGATCTTGCCGTCCACATCGAACAAATGCGCCAGCAGCGCCGCCCGGATCCACATCCCGTTGCGCGCCTGCCGGAAGTACATCGCTCGCGGATCGCTATCCACCTCGAACGGAATCTCCTGATTGCGCGGAAACGGATGCAGGATCGGGCAGTAGTCTTTCATGCGCGGCAGCAGATCGGTCGTCAGCGTGAACTGCCCGTAGTCGAACGTCTCGAAGAATTTCCGGTCCGCATCCGTATTGTGCTCGTGCTGAATGCGCGTCATGTAGAGCGCGTCCAGTTGGTCAATCACTTCCGGCAGCGAGTGCGCGTGCTCGATGTGCACGCCCGTCTCCTCCAGCCGCGAAAGCATGTCCGCGTACGGCGCCAGCTTGTCATAGTCCGGATAGATGAACTTGAACTTCACCCCCGGCCACAGCGACAGCAGCGTCGTCAAAGACCGTACCGTTCGCCCGCGCCCCACATCGCCACAAAACCCGTAAGTTTTGTTTTCGAGCCCCTTCGACAGTTCCGGATACTTCCGCCGCAGTTGGTCGAAGCGCGATTGCCGCGGATTGTCCTTCTGCGACGTAAACTCGAACGTCCGCTGCAGCGTGTAGATGTCGAGCAGCGCCTGCGTCGGATGCTCATCCGCGCCGGAGCCCGCGTTCACCACCGGCACGCTTCGCCGCCCCTGTGCCTCGAGTTCGTTCATCAGATACGCGCAGCTCTCGGCAAACTTCGCCATGTTCGACCGCATGATCACGACATCGAAGTACGACGAGAACATCCGCATCGAATCGAGCGGACTCTCGCCCTTGAACTCGCTCGACGTCGTGGGGTCCCGAATCTCGTTGCACGTCATGCCCAGAATCTGGCACGCCGCCATGAACGAGAGGAACGTCCGCGTCGAAGCTTGCGTGAAGTACAGCATCGCCCGCTTGTGCGACAGCAACCCCGTCAGAAAGTCCTGCCCTTGCCGATGCCGGGAAATCGTGCGGATCATGCTGGCCGTGGTGCACAAATGATCCAGCATTTCGCGGTCGAACTGCTGCGCGAAAATGACGTGCGTCAAACGTTCCTGGCGTTGGAAATCGGCGGCTTTGGCTAATACGGGGCGGGTGATGAGCGATTCGTACTGCTCGGAAAAGTCGAAGGCAGGTGACACTACCCTCTATTCTAGGGAACATGTGGCACGCGTTGCGCGATCAATTCCCCACAACGTTCATGTGCCTGTTCCTCGCCTGGTTCCTCCCCTGGACCATGAGCTGGCAGTATCTTGACGTCCCCATCCTCACCGTGCAACTGCTGATGGCGCTCCTGTTCCTGGGCCCCATCGCGCAGGAGCACGGCCTCCTGGCGGCGACGAAGTTCGGCGTCGTGGTGGGAATCGCTTTGCTCGCGATCGGCCTGTCCGTCTTCGCCATCCATCAGTCCATTCCGCGGCCGCCCGTCCTGCTGTTCCTTGGCCTCTTCTCGCTGCTCGCCGCGGCCAGCTATCTGGTCAGCGTCGTCGGCCGGGCGATGCCGGAGCGCGCCAAGCTCGCCGCCTGGGTCCTGCTGATCGGTACTTACTTCCTCGGCGGACGCTTCCCCGGCCAGGAAACCGCGTTCCTCTTCGTCGCCGCCTCCCTCTGCGCGCTAGGCGGCTTCCTGATTCACCGACGGTATAGTTGAAACATGCCCTTCCCAGTCGATCGCCTGCGGCGTCTTCGGACCAACGAGCCGCTTCGGCGCCTCGTCCGCGAAACTCATCTCGAACCCAGCCAAAACATTTTGCCGCTTTTTGTCGTCCCTGGCGAAGGCATCCGCAAGCCGATCAGTTCGATGCCCGGCGTCGCGCAAACTTCCATCGACGAAACCGTCCGCGAATGCGAAGAGGTCCATCAGCTCGGCATCGGCGGCGTGATGCTCTTCGGCATCCCCGCCCATAAAGACGAGCTCGCTTCCGGCGGCTACGACGACCGCGGCATCGTTCAGGAAGCCGTTCGCGCCATCAAGCGCGCCGTCCCCGAATTGCTTGTCGTCACCGACGTCTGCAACTGCGAATACACTTCGCACGGCCATTGCGGCAAGATCGTCAACGGCGAGGTCGACAACGACGCGACGCTCGACTGGCTTGCCGCCTCCGCGCTTTCCCATGCCAAAGCCGGCGCCGACATGGTCGCTCCTTCCGACATGATGGACGGCCGCGTCGGCCGGATCCGCTCCACCCTCGACGCCCACGGCTATCAGAATCTGCCCATCATGTCCTACGCCGCCAAGTTCGCCTCCGCCTACTACGGCCCCTTCCGCGAAGCCGCCGAATCCACCCCGCAATTCGGCGATCGGCGCAGCTATCAAATGGACCCCGCCAACGCCCGCGAAGCTCTCCGCGAAATGGAACTCGATGTCGCCGAAGGCGCCGACATTCTCATGGTGAAGCCCGCCGGCGCC
The DNA here is from genome assembly GCA_965229305.1 of Bryobacteraceae bacterium. GTDB lineage: Bacteria > Acidobacteriota > Terriglobia > Bryobacterales > Bryobacteraceae > JALHNI01. The sequence continues at coordinate 227,838 of CBDDIZ010000035.1, forward strand.
TATCTCGATGTCATCCGCGCCGCGCGCGAACGCTTCCCGCACCCCATCGCCGCCTATCAGGTGAGCGGTGAGTTCAGCCAGATCCACGCCGCCGCCCGGCTCGGCTGGCTCGACCTCGAACGCACCATGCTCGAAAGCCTCATCGCCATCCGCCGCGCCGGCGCCAGCATCGTCATGACCTACTTCGCCAAAGACGTCGCCCGTCTTCTCGGATGACCGACCTCCGCTTCGCTTGCCAGCCCGGTTGCGCCAAGTGCTGCGAAGTCGAAGGCTACGTGTATTTGTCCGAAGACGATGTCACCCGCATCGCCGCGTTTCTCGAAATGCCGCAACCGGACTTCGAGCAACGCTACGTCTATCGCACCAGGCATTCGCGCCGCTTGCGCAAACCCGGCCGCGGCAAGCAATGCGGCTTTCTCGAAGACAAGCGCTGCGGCATTCACGACGTCAAGCCCGTGCAATGCCGCCTGTTTCCCTTTTGGCCGGAACTGGTCGAGTCAGCCCGCGAGTGGAAGAAGGCCGGCCGCTGGTGCCCCGGCATCGGCCAAGGCCCGCTGATCAACATCGCCACCGCCGTCGAAGTGGCGAACGAGATGCGGACCGCTTACCCCGATACTCACAGCGCGGCCGACACTTCGCCCGCCAGGTAGTCCGCCGTCCACGGCGCCAGCAGAATGCCGTTGCGGTAGTGCCCGTAGGCGAGCCACACCGGCGTCTCCGGCCACCGCTCCACGTAGATCGCGCCGCTTTCCGTGCTCGGTCGCAAACCGCTCCACACATCGTCCGGCGTGGCATCCGCCAGCGGCTCCCACACCTCGCCCGCGCGCTGCCGCAATTCCGCCACCAGCGTTTCGTCCATCTCCCGATCGAAGCCAATGCTCTGTTCCGTCGACCCGGCGATCGTATAGCCGTTCGAGCGCTGCAGCACATACGTGTGGCCCTCGCGCCGCGTCGCGCCCAGCTTCGGCTGATCGTGATAACCCAGCAGAAAGCCCTTCACCGGCAGCGTCGCCGGCAACGCTTGCCCGTTCACCGTGATCCCGCCGCTCCAGGCTCCGGCCGCAATCACCGCCGTCCGCGCCACGAACTCCCCCGCCCGCACGCCGTCCGCCGACGCTTCCACCTTCGTCACCCGCTGATCCTCCGCCAGCGTGATGTCGTAATGCTCAAACGCATTGCGCAACGCCCAGCCGATGTCGCGCGGATCGACGATCGCTTCGTCCGGATACTCGCGCCCTTCGTCCACCGCCCCGCACACCGCAAAATCGATCGACAGCCGCGATTCGCGCTCCAACTCCGCTACGAACTCCGGATACATCCTCAGGCTCTGCTGTGCCCGCTCGCCCCACGCTTCGTTCGGAAACCGCTCCCCCAGCGGCGACAGCATTCCCGCCCCCGCGCTACTGGCTTCGCCAAAGTACTTGCCCGCGTCCACCAGCGTTACAGAATGTCCCCGCTGGCCCAGGCGCCAAGCCAGCGATGCGCCGATCAGTCCGGCGCCGATGATCAAACAGTCCACATTGTTAGAATAGCGGGCAGTGCACCGCTATCTGCTCTATAACGATGACGTGCGGGAAACCACGGAGCGGTTCCTCTCGCCCGGCCAGGTGGGTCTCCTCAATGGCTGGGGTGTCTTTTCCACTTTGCGCGTCAAGGACGGCGTCCTGTTCGCCTGGGAGCGTCACTACGCCCGCATGGTTCGCGATGCGGAACTGCTCCATGTCCCGTTCCCCGCGGCCAACTATCTCGAAACTCGGCTCCGTAAACTGATCGAAGCCAACCACGCCCAGGACTCCACCTTGCGCGTCGCCGTCGTCCGCAACACCGGCGGGCTCTTCGACGCCCCCAACCTCGATCGCGACTTCGACCTCATCGCCTTCACCAAGCCGCTCGCCAACTGGGGCGAGTCCGTGCGCCTCGGCCTGGTGCCTCACGGCCGTCATGCGGCCAACGTCTTCCGCGGCACCAAGATGCTCTCCTGGTGCTTCAACCTCACCTGGAGCGAGTCCGCCCGTCAAAGCCACCTCGACGAGGTGGTCCTTTTGAACGAACGTGGCGAGGTCTCCGAACTCACCTCCGCCAACCTCTTCATCGTGCGCGGCAACCAGATTCTTACCCCATCGCTCGAATCCGGCTGTCTGCCCGGCATTACGCGCGCCATTATTCTCGAGGACCTGACAATTCCCGGATATCAAACCGGCGAAGCCACTCTATTTCCGCAGGATTTAGAGGCGGCTGATGAAGTCTTCGTCACTTCCTCCACGCGCGACACGCTTCCCGTCGCCGCGATCGAGGGGCTCCAACTGCGCGTCAATCCGTCCGGTGATCGACCCGGTCGCCTCGCGGTAAAACAGCAATTTAACAAGTACTTAGACTCCTACGTCGCCAGTCGAAAACTCTTGGCATAAATTCCTATTTTGCGTGTTACATTGGTTGCAGCGGTGACTTCTGTCCCGGTTGTAAGCGCATGCCTCTTACCTGCCCGAAATGCGAGGGGAAAAGGCCGCGATTGTCCAAAATCCGCGGCTTCAAAGAGCGCCTGTTAAGCGCCTTCGGCACCTACCCCGTGCGATGTGAAGATTGCGGCCACCGTTTTTACGACAGTGTCCTCCGTCTCACTGACATCCTTTTTGCCCGTTGCCCCCGCTGTTACCGGATGGATTTGTCCACCTGGGAAATGAAGTACTACAACCCCCCGCAGTGGTCAGTGATCAAGCTCGCCTTGGGAGCCCGCCGCCTCCGCTGTGAAGCCTGTCGTTGCAATTTCGCCAGCTTCCGTCTGGTGAAGGAGCGCTCCACCTTCCGCACCAACCGCAGCGGTCAGGAGAGCAAGGTGGTCAATCTCATTGATCACAAAGGCGTGCCCTACGAAGTCAACCGCGATGGGAGTGTAAGTAACCAGGAGTCGCCCGACCGCATCGAAGTTGCATGATGCTCCTTGGGATGTACCTTGTTCTGGCTCTGGCCCAGGTACACCCTCGACCCGCCACCAAGCCCGAACCTCCGCACTCCCCACCCCCCGATGTTGAGCACATCGTTCAGCAATCCTTGCAGCGTGAACTGGTGAACGCCCGCGCCCTCGACGACTATGTCTACGAAGCCGCTGAGGCCACCACCTCTTACGACTCCGCCGGCAAGCCCTCCAAAGTCGAATCCAAACTCACCGAATACCTCTGGATCGATGGCTCCCGCTACAAGCGCCTGCTCGAAGAAAACGGCAAACCCCTCTCCGGCTCCGCTGCCGCCCGCGAAAAGAACAAGTTCGAAACCGAACTCAAACGCCGGCGCGCCGAGTCCCCCCAGGAACGCCAGAAGCGCCTCTCCGCCGACGAAACCCGTCGCCAGGAGTCCCGCAAAACCCGCGACGAAGTCGTGAAAGCCTTCAGCTTCCGCATCGTTGGCGAAGAGATGGTCGCGGGCGCCAAATGCTGGAAGATTTCGGCTGAGCCCAAGCCCGGCTACGCGGGGACCACCCGCATCAGCCGCCTGTTCCCCAAGCTCAAAGGGTTCATCTGGGTCAATCAGCAGGGCTATGAATGGCTGCGCGTCGAAGCGCAGACCCTGGACGCGATCACCTTCGGCGGCTTCCTCGCCAAGCTTGACCAAGGTTCCACCTTCCGCATGGAGCAGATGCGGCTTTCCGAAGGCGTCTGGGCGCTCCGCCAGATGAACACCCGCGTCACCGCCCGCGCCCTCCTGATGCGCTTCAACCAGGGTCAGCAGATCGACTTCCGTAACTACCGCAAATTCTCCACCGACTCGCGCCTTCTGGAGGAAACCCGCTAGGCATGCTGGTCCGCAATCTCACCAGCTACCTGGCCAATCTGGCCATTATCTGGGGTTGCCTCGCGTTCTACTTTTACGGCAAGTTCTACCCGCACTGGCTCTCGCCTCCCGCCAAGCTCGTTCTCCTGGCCGCCGCCGCTGGCTATACTCTCTACGGCCTCGTCCGCTACGTCTTCCTCCCGCCTGAAGAACCGGAGGAGAGCAATGGCCTGCTCGCCTTCCAGGCCGTCGCGCATCTGTTCCGGCATGGACGCCTGCCCGCGCCTCCGCCCGATCGTCCCCAGCACCGCGCCACCACGGCTTTCCTTTTCCTCGGCGTTAAGGCTTTCTTCCTGCCGGCGATGGTCAACTTCCTGCTCTCGAACCTTGCCGATATTCTCCGCTTTTGGCGTGCCACCGACCTCGAAGTCCTCGATGCCGAAATGCTCACCGGCCCGGTCTACCAACTCGTCATGGCGATCTTCTTTCTGGTCGACACGGCCTACTTCACCTTCGGCTATCTGGTGGATTCAGCGGCCTTAGGCTCGAAAGTGCGCTCCGTTGAGCCCACCATTCTCGGCTGGGTGGTCGCTCTCATCTGCTATCCGCCCTTCAACGGCTTACTCGGCAAGCTCGGCGTCGGCTGGTACAGCGCCGACGACAATCATTTTGCGGTGCCCGTGCTCGACCTGCCCATCCGCGTCATCCTCATGCTGCTGTTTGCCGTCTACCTTGGCGCCACGCTCGCCCTCGGTTCGCGCTGCTCGAATCTCACCAACCGCGGCATCGTCGCCCGCGGTCCTTATGCTTATATACGCCATCCGGCATATGCTTCGAAGGTCCTGGGGTGGTGGCTTCTCATGCTTCCCGTCATCAGCCCCGCGGCCGTCGCCAGCGTCTTTTTGTGGTCCACCATCTACTACCTGCGGGCAATTACCGAGGAGCAACACCTCAGTTTGGAGCCCGGTTATGACTCCTATCGTGTCGCCGTAAAACACCGATTTGTGCCCGGCCTGTGGTAGTGGCGACATTCTGACACATGTTAACTTGTTGATTTAATTGATTTGGACACACCCTTGTCCCTACTTGACCCACCCGCCACCCTGTTGTAACCTGAAGACTCGCCGATGTAATCCACAGAAGCCTAAATTTCAGGAACAAGCGATTTTGAATTTTTTCAAACGATTCACCCATGCCATCCGGCCGGTAGCTGTCCTCCTCTCGCTGGGAGTGGCAAGCGCCCAAAATCCGGATGTCATTGCCCGCCTCGCGGGTGACGATAATTCAGCCCTCACGGTTTCCACCGGCAGCACCACCCTCACCGCTTCCGATCCTCGCTTCGAAAAAGCTCAGCAGCTCTTCGACAGCGGCAAAACTCTGTTCCAACAGGGCAAGAAGGATCAGGCGCGGCGGGAGTTCGATCAGGCGATCGACTTGCTGCTGGCGGCCACCGAGAACGCCCCTGACCGGGCGCGGCTCGAAAAGAAGCTCGAAGACCTGATTGACCGCATCTACCGGTTCGATCTCGAAATGGGCGCCGGCGAACTCGAACAGACTGTCTTCGAAAAGTCGCCCCTCGATGAGATCCGCGAAATTTCCCTTCCGGCCGAAAAAGCCAAGGTCGAAACCAAGCCCACCACGGAGCTCACCCTCTCCCAGTCGCAGTTGCCTCTGGTGCTGAACGAGTCCGTTCAAAGCTTCATCAACTATTTCACTTCTGAGCGTGGCCGCCGGACCCTGGTTTACGGGTTCAAGCGCGCCGGCCGCTATAAGCCGATGATCTCGAAGATCCTCGCCGAAGAAGGCGTGCCCCAGGAACTGATCTACCTCGCGCAGGCGGAGAGCGGCTTCTCGCCGCGCGCCGTGTCTTACATGGCTGCCGCCGGCATGTGGCAATTCATCACCTACCGTGGCCGCGAGTATGGCCTGAACCAGTCGCAGTGGCACGACGATCGCCTCGATCCGGAAAAAGCCACCCGCGCCGCCGCCAAGCACCTGAAGGACCTGTTTATTCAGACCGGCGATTGGCACTTGGCTCTTGCCGCTTATAACTGCGGCCCCATGTGCGTCGACGCCGCCGTTCGCCGTACCGGTTATGCCGATTACTGGCAACTGCGCGCCCGCAACGCTCTCCCTCGCGAAACGGCCAACTACGTTCCGATCATCCTCGCGATGACGATCATCGCCAAGAACCCCAAGACCTACGGCCTCGACAATCTGGAAGTCGACGAACCCATCGATACGGAAAAGGTCGTCGTCGACGCCAACACCGGCCTCCAACTGATCGCCGACGCCACCGAAACACCCCTGGCGACCATCAAGGAACTGAACCCCACCTTCATTCACAACGTGGTCCCCCGCGGCTTGGACGTTAAAGTTCCCGTGGGCCATGGCGCCGAGTTGAATACCCTCCTGGCGAAGGTTCCGGCCGACAAGCGCGTCCTGTGGCGCCTGCATCGCCTGCAATCGGGCGAGAGCTTTGAGACGGTCAGCCGTACCTTCCGCACCACTTCCACCCTGCTGAGCCAGGCGAACGACGGCCTCGCGGCTGACGACGCCACCTCCGGTCAGGTGCTCGTGGTTCCGGTCGCTCCTGAAGTTCCCCGTCCCGCCGCCCGTTACTACTGGGCGCGCGGCAAGCGCGTCGCCGCCCCCTACTACGGTGGCCGCGTGGCCGTTCGGACGGTGGCCACCCGCACCAGCGCGCACGCCACCAAGCCGGCGGCTAAAGCGGCTCCGGCGGCCGTTCGCAAGACGGCGACCAAGTCCAGCATGGTTGCTCTCAACAACCGCCGCGCCCGTTAACGGCCTTTTTGCCGGTCGCGGCAGTTTCCGCTAATCTTTTCTGTATCAAACACTTGAGGGCCCCCACCGGGGCCCTCGAGTCGTTTTGGGCGGCCAATTTCTTGGCCGCCTGCGCTAGGCTGGAATTGCAGAAAACAAAAGGGAAAGCGCGAAATTGGGTTCGCTCCGGAACGTCTAAGCGAACTCGGCGAAATTCATCACCGGACGGCCCAGCATCGAAGCGATATTCGCCGCCGTCATCCGCAGATCGTTCGCCGCCGACTGCAGGTGGAAGCCTACCTTCTCGCCGTTCACCGTCACTTCGAGCAGCGGATATTCGTAGGTCATGCCCGGGTAAGAGATCGTCGTCGACGTCACCTTGGTGCCGAACTGCGCCGGATCGTAGCCCAGTTTGCTGAGCAGGCCGTTCAGCGTCTCGACGGGGTCGCCGGCGGGAAATGTCGTCGGCGTCTGGGCAGGAGTATTCTCTTCGCTGACCGCCGCCGTCGTGCGGACCGCGGCTTGCGACGTCGCCCGCGGCGCCGTCGGCTGTGTCCCCCCGCGGACGGCCGTCGAAATCTCGTCACTCGACGAAGAGTTGGCGCGCGGCACACTCGTCTCCGTCTTGCGCGCGCCGCCGTCAGCGGCCAGCATCATCTCAAAAAACGCGCCTCGAGACTCATTCTTGGCCGTTTCCTGGCTTTTGGCAGTCGTCCGGGCCTCCAACCGAGAGTCTGCCATCCGTCCGGCGCCGATGCGATCCATGGTTCTCAAGTGCATTCGTCAATCTCCGGCCCTGACGAATGCAACTCATGGGCCAAACGCCTACTGCTTGTTCGGATCGTCCAGACCCATGATCTGGAACCCGGCGTCGACGAAGATCACATTGCCGGTCACCCCGCGTCCCAGGTCGCTGCCCAGGAACACCGCCGTATCGGCCACTTCGTGCGGATCCGTGTTGCGCTTCAACGGCGCCACCGCCGCCACGCCGTCCAGCACCTTGCTGAAGTCCTTGATCCCGCGCGCCGAAGTCGTCTTGATCGGCCCGGCCGAGATCGCATTCACGCGAATCTTGTTCGGCCCGAGGTTCGACGCCAGATACCGCACCGAAGATTCGAGCGCCGCCTTCGCCACGCCCATCACGTTGTAGTTCGGAATCACACGGATCGAGCCCAGGTAGGTGAGCGTCATGATCGCGCCGCCTTCGGTCATCAGCGGGGCCAGCGTCCGGCTCACCGCCACCAGCGAGTACGCGCTCACGTCGAGCGCCAGGTTAAAGCCCGCCCGCGACGTCTCCACGAACGGCTTCGAAAGTTCGTCCTTGCCCGCAAAGGCAATCGAATGCACCACCACGTCGATCCGCTCGCCGGCCAGTTCGCCGGCCAGCTTCTCGAGTTCCGCGTCGATCGAGACGTCGCAGGCCATGATGCGGTCCGCACCCAACTCCGCGCCCAACTCTTCGATCGTCTTCTGCTGCCGCTCGTTCTGGTAGGTCAGCAGCAGGCGAGCCCCTTCGCGCTTGTATGCCTGAGCGATAGCGTAAGCGATGGACCACTTGTTGGCGATCCCCAGGATGAGAGCCGTCTTACCGGCAAGCAGATTGGACATTCTTACTTAGTTTATGGCCCGTCAAGCAAAAAGGCGAGCCCCGCGGGACTCGCCTCTCTTCCGTCACTCTCGCTCTACCGGCGCGGTTCGCTCGAAGGCGGCACCACACCCTTGATGCGCATGTAGGTCACCATGTTGCCGTAATGCTCGAACAGATGGGCTGTGTTGAACTGCAGCACGCCGCCCCGCGTCGAGTCGCCGCCAAACAGCTTCGCGGCTTCGCCCGCCGACGCATCCGTCAGCGCCTTGTAGGCCTTGTCGCAATACTCGGTCGCCGCCGTAAACGCCGCCGAGAGTTCCGCCTTGGTGCCCGTCGCCGGCACCTTCACGCCCGGCGACTTCTCGCCCAGCGCGGCCGAACAGAACGCATACTGAGCTTCGGAGACATGCGACGCCAACTCGCCAAACGAGCGGACCGTGTCCACCGGCTTAAACGCGAACTGGTCTTCCGGCATCTTGTCGATGCTGCGCTTGATGACTCCGGTGATTTGAGCTTGCCGCTGGCGGATATTGCCAGACAGCGTTTTAGCATCGGGCGACTGGCCAAAGGCCAGCGCCGCGAGCCCACAGAAAGCGAAGAAAGTCTTCATGGGCCTCATTATCGCTTACGCTAACGTCGGGGTCGAGACCAGATCGGGCTCCGGTTCCCGCCGCTCGATGCGCACCAGCTTGATGCGGTTGCGGTCCATTTCGAGCACTGTGAAGCGCAGCAAACCCTCGTCCAGTTGGCTATGCACGCCGGGGATGTAGCCGAAGCGGAACAGGAGAAAGCCGGCCAGCGTCTCGAAGCCGGCGTCGCTCGGCAGGTCGATGCCGTGCATGGTGGCCAAGTCCCGAATCGGCGTCGACCCGTCCAGTTCGATTACCGCCGCTTCCCACTCGATCGGCTCGCGTGGCACATCATGCTCGTCTTCGATTTCGCCGAATACCTGCTCGAGCACGTCTTCCAGCGTCAGTAATCCGACGATGGTACCGAATTCGTCCACCACCAGCGCCATATGGGCATGCCCGTTGCGGAACTCGTCCACCAACTGGTTGAGCGGCTTGGTCTCCGGAATCACGAACGGCTTGCGGACATACTGCAGCAGTTGGAACGGCGGCACGGCCCGCCGCTTTTCCGTCGCGCTGCGCCGCTGATACCAGACCTCGAGCAGATCGCGGAAATGCACGATGCCCATCAGGTTCTCCGGCTTGCCGTCGTAGACCGGGATGCGCGAATGCTGGCTCTCGGTCATCGCCTTGAGCACGCCGTCCAGCGTCGACGTCAGCGGGATGGACACGATGTCGCGACGCGGGGTCATGATCTCGCGCGCCACGTAATCGTCGAGGTCGAGCAGACGCTCCACCGCCTGGCGTTCGAACGGCGGCAGCAAGCCTGCGTCATGGCTCGCGCCCACGATGAATTTCAGCTCCTCCGGAGAATGCGCGCCCGAGTGGCCGTGTCCCTTGGCGCCCAGCAGCTTGCTGAGCCACGCGGCGGACCGCTCCACGACGAACACGAACGGTTCCGCCGCCCGGTAAAACACCAGCAGAATCGGCGCCGCCAGCACCGACAGCTTCTCCGCGCGTTCGAAGCCGATGTTCTTGGGCACCACTTCCCCGGCCACCACCAGCGTCAAGGTCAGAAACAGAAACGACAACAGGACGCTGAAGCCGTGCATGAACGGCTTGGCCGCCAGCGGAATGATCGGCTCGATCAGCCCTTCGATCTGATGCGTGATCATCTCTTCGAACTGGCCCATGGCCAACGCGCAGATGCCGATGCCCACCTGCACCACCGAGAGAAAGCGTTCGGGATTCGAGAGAAGTTTGAGCGCCGCCTGGGCGCCCAGGTTACCGTCCTTAGCCAGCGCTTCCAGGCGCGAGCGTCGCGTGGAGAGCAATGCCACTTCCGCCGCGGCAAAGAAGCCGTTGACGGAGGTCACGATGACGAACAGCAGTAACTTATAGACCATGCAGGTGCGGACGGTACAATCAAAGTTCGCCGCGTGAAACGAATTGTTCAGTTTATCAATCTGCTGATTGTCCTGGCGCTGGTGGCCGTGGCGGGAGTTCTTTACTGGTACGGATACCGCCTGTTGCCGCAAACCTCCGGCACCGTGGAACTGGCTATCTCCGGCCCGGGGCGCATTGCGCGCGACTCGCTCGGCGTCCCCCACATCAAAGCGTCCTCCATCGAAGACGCCGTCTATCTGCAGGGCTACGCCATGGCGCAGGACCGTCTCTGGCAGATGGACATGGCCCGCCGCGACGCCTCCGGCCAACTCTCCGAAGTCGTCGGCCGCGCCGGACTCGAGAACGATCTCGAGGCGCGCCGCTGGCGCTTGCGACGCATTGCCGAAGCGCAGGTGAAGTTCCTCGCCCCCGCGGAATACGCGGTGCTCGCAGCCTATGCGCGCGGCGTGAACGCCTTCATCAACACGCACCGCACGTCGCTTCCCGTGGAGTTCACTGTGCTGGGCTACGAGCCGCGCCCGTGGTCGATCGTCGATACGCTCAGTGTCGGCATGCGCATGGCGCGCACGCTTTCCGCCACCGATGAAGACGAGATCCGCAAGTTCGAACTCCTGCAGGTCGGCGAGCCGGACAAGGTGGAGCAACTGTATCCGGTGCGCACGGGCGGGGAAGTGCAACTGGGCTCGAACGCCTGGGCGATCTCCGGCAAGTGGACCGAGAGCGGCAAGCCCCTCCTCGCCAATGACCCACATCTGCAGTTCACCGTGCCCTCCACCTGGTATCAGGTGCACCTCGAGGCCCCCGGCTTGAACGTCGCCGGGGTCACCTTGCCCGGCGTCCCGATGGTGGTGATCGGCCACAACGAACGCATCGCCTGGGGCCTCACCAACCTGCATTTCGACGTCAGCGATTACTACGCCGAGAGCATGAACCTGGGCACCGGCCAGTATGAGTTCAACGGCCACGTCGAGCAGGCGGCAATGGAGCAGGAAGCCATCGCCATCAAAGGCGAGAAGCCAGCCGTGCTCACCCAATGGCTGACGCGTCACGGCCCCGTGCGCGTGCGTCCGCTGGGCCGCGCGGGCGGCGCGCAGGCCTTGGCCCTGCAATGGGCCCACGCCGACGCCACACGCTTCGCGTTCGTCTTTCTCGACCTGAACCGCGCCGCCAACTGGGACCAGTTCCGCGCCGCGCTGGCGCGCTACACGGGCCCCGCGCAGAACGTGCTCTACGCCGACGTCGATGGCCACATCGGCTATCAGGCGGCCGGCCGCCTGCCGATCCGCCGCAAGCACCGCGGCGATGTCCCCGTCGATGGGCGCGGCGGACAGGAGTGGGACGGCTTCATCCCGTTCGACGAACTGCCCAAGTCCTTCGACCCGCCGGGCGGACGGCTGATCTCGGCGAACCAGAATCCGTTTCCCGTCAACTACCCGTACGCCGTCAACGGCAAGTTCGCTTCACCCTACCGTCAGCGCGAAATTGAAGCGTTGCTCTCGAGCGGCCAGGGTTGGACGCCCGAACGCATGCTGGTGGTGCAAAAGGACGTCTATTCGGCCTTCTCGCACTTCCTGGCGAAAGAAGTGGTGGCCGCTTACCAGGCGCGTGGAATGAAGAATCAGAAACTGGCCGGAGCCGCCGCTGTCCTGCAAAGCTGGAACGGCCAAATGGAGAAAGGCACCGCGGCGCCGTTGCTGGTGACGCTGATCTATCAGCAGGTGCGCAAAGCCGTGGGCGAACGCGCCGCGCCGGTGCTGGGTGCGGCTTACGAGAACGAGATCGCCACCTCGGTGGTCGAGCGTTTGCTGCGCGAGCGTCCCAAGGCTTGGTTTGCCGACTATTCGCAGTTGCTGCTGCGCGCCTTCTCCGAAGCAGTGGAAGCCGGGCAGAAGTTGCAAGGTCCGGACGTCAGCAAATGGGACTTCGGCGCCTACACGATGTTTGCCCAAAGCCATCCCGTGCTCGGCCGGCTGCCGTTGGCGAATTCGTTCCCGTTCTCGTTGCTGGGCTTTCGCGTCGGGCCGGTGCCGATGAGCGGTTCGGCCACCACGGTGAAGCAGACCACACCGCGCGTGGCGCCCTCGATGCGCTTCGTGGCGGACCTCTCCAACTGGGATGCGAGCTTGAACAACGTGACCCTCGGCCAATCCGGACAGCCGCTCTCGGTCAATTACAACGACCAGTGGAAGGCGTACTACGTCGGCGAGAGTTTCCCGCTTGGCTTCCGCGCGCCACAACTGAAGAACGAACTGCAAGTGACCCCTTCACGCCCATGATTCGCTACAGCCAGATGATGGCTCGCTACAACCGCATCGCCAACGAGCGGCTTTATGCGTCGGTCGCGCAGTTGGAGGAGGCGGAGTACCGGCGGCCGCGCGCAGGCTCGCTGGGCAGCATCCACGGCCTGCTGAACCATTTGCTGCTGGGCGACCGGATCTGGATGTCGCGATTTGAAGGCGGCGGCCAAGTGACCCCGCCGCTCAACACGATCCTTGCCGACGCCTTCGTCGACCTGCAGCCGCTCCGCGTAGCCGAAGACGCGCGCATCGAAGAGTTCTTCGCCCAGGTGGACGAAGCCTTCTTCGCGCGGACCTTCGCCTATCGCAACAACCGGGGGCGGGACTACGAGGAGACGGCTCGGGTGGCGGTGCCGCACTTCTTCAATCACCAGACGCATCACCGCGCGCAAGTGCACGTCATGCTGAGCCAGACCATGGTGGAACCACCGTCGCTGGACCTGCATCGCATCGCGAATCCTTAGCGGAAACACGAAGAGGGCGGCGCCGGAGTTGCCATCCGGGCGCCGCCCTGGGGCGACCAAAAAATCGAGAGGTCTAGCGCTTACGCTGGCCGCGAACGGCCTTCGTCACTTTCTTCTTCATGGAGCCGCGAGCCACCGTGGAGGGGCGGGGCTGCAAGGGGGACTTCTCTTCAGCGGCCTTGCGGGCCTTGCGCTTGGCTACTTTGCGTTCCTGCTTATCGGCAATCGTCTTCGTATTCATTTAATCGCTTTCAATTCCTGCGTACTTCGCAACTAATTTCTTGAGGCCGCCGTTAGCGAAGCTAATTGTCAGCTTCGCCTCGTCGCCGTCGCCTTCCACTCGCATGATCGTGCCGCGCCCATACTTCGGGTGCACAATCTTGCCTCCGTTCCGGAAGCCTTTTCCCTTCGTCTTCACCGGCGGCCGCACCGCATTGGGCGGCGGACTCGAAAATCCCAACCGGCTTTGCCCGTCCGCCGGGCGAACCGCCGTAGGCGGCTGCACGCCAGCGGGGCGAACAGGGACCGGACTCTTCACCGGGTTCACCGGCGGCCGGTAATCACCCGGGCGCGCCGATGGCTGCGGGAACGAAGCGGCCGGCCTCGGGGAAGCCGGCGGCGGACTGGCCGGTGTTTTGGCCGGCAATCCTCGCTCCGCAAAGAACTGCGAGATGTTCTCTACAGAATTATAAGTCTTTCCGGTATACGTCGTCTTCCTCACCGATTCGCGCACCAGAACCTGCTCTGCGTCGAGGTTCACCTGGGAGACCGGCGTATCGAGGTAAGTGCCCGGTTTTCCGCGCTCCAGCAACTCCTGCGGCACCTCCGTCAGGAAGCGCGACGGGATGCTCATCTCCGGCGCCGCTCCGCCAAAACGGCGGCGGAAGCGGGCGTGCGAGAGGTGCAAACGCTGCTCGGCGCGCGTCATGGCGACGTAGCAAAGCCGGCGTTCTTCCTCGAGATTCTCTTCCGACTCGCGCGAACGGGAGTGCGGGAACAGCCCTTCCTCCATGCCGATGATGAACACCGTGGGGAACTCCAGGCCCTTGGCGTTGTGCATCGTCATCAAGGTGATGGCGGCCTTCTCATCGATGTCGTCGGCTTGGGCCACCAGCGCGGCGTGGTCCAAAAACTCGGCGATCGTCTCGCCGCGTTCCACCGCGTCGGCGGCGGCGGTGACGAGTTCTTCGAGGTTCGCCAGGCGACTTTCGCTATCGGGCGAGGTCGCTTCCTTCAGCATGCGGTAGTAGCCGGTGCGCTCGAGGATATTGTGCAGCATGCCGTCCAGCGGCAAGTCGGTCTGCGCCCGCATTTCGTTGATCAGTTTGAGGAAGGCGCCGACGGCTGCGTCCGCCCGGGCGCCGAACTGATGGGCGGCCACCAGTTGCTCGAGCGCGGCCCACATGCTGATGCCATGGTTGAGCGCGTACTGCTCCACCTGTTCGAGCGTAGTTTTGCCGATGCCGCGGGCCGGCTGATTGATGACGCGCATCAGCGCCATCGAGTCGTCCGGCGAAGTGATCAGCTTCAGGTACGACAGCGCGTCCTTGATTTCGGCGCGCTGATAGAAGCTGGTGCCGCCCACGACGTTGTACTTGCGGCCGTAGCGGCGCAGCGCCTCTTCCACTTGCCGCGACTGCGAATTGGTGCGGTAGAGGATGGCGATTTTGGTCTTGGCGTCCAGGTCGAACTCGCGTTCGATGCACTGGGCGACGTACATAGCTTCCTGCTCGCCGGTGGCGGCCTCGAAGAGCGTGATCTTCGCGCCGTCGCCGGAGGAGGTCCAGAGGTTCTTGCCTTTGCGCTGCGTGTTCTTGGCGACGACGGCCGAGGCGGCGCTCAGGATGGTGCGCGTTGAGCGGTAGTTCTGCTCCAGGCGAATGACGCGGGCGTTCGGGTAGTCCTTCTCGAAGTCGAGAATGTTGCGGATGTCCGCGCCGCGCCAGCCGTAAATGGACTGGTCCTCGTCGCCGACGACGGCGAGGTTCGAGTGCGTCCGGGTCAGCAGGCGGATCAGGTCGTACTGGGTGCGATTGGTGTCCTGATACTCGTCGATCATCAGGTAGCGGAACTGGCGGTTGTAGCGTTCGCGCAACTGGTCGTCATGTTGCAGGAGCTTGACGGTGAGCACGAGCAGGTCGTCGAAGTCGGTGGCATTGCTTTCGATCAGGCTGCGTTCGTAGCGCTCGAAGAGGGCGGCGAGAGTTTTGGCCTTCGGGTCGGGCTGCTTCAACCAGTCGGTGGGCGTTTCGCCGTGGTTCTTGGCATGGGAGATGCGCGAGAGCACCGCCCGGTGCTGCATGAACTTTTCGTCGATGTTGAGGTGGCGAAAGGCCTGCTTGATGATGCCGAGCTGATCGTCGGCGTCGTAGATGGTGAAATTGCGGGTGAAGTTGGGGCGCAGCGGCGCCAGCCGGTCGCCATCGCGGCGCAACAGGCGCACGCAGAAGGAATGGAAGGTGGCCAGGACCGGCGCGTGATTGTAGCTCTCAAAGCCGCCCAAAAGCTTTTGGACGCGCTCGCGCATTTCCCCGGCCGCTTTGTTCGTAAAGGTGACCGCCAGAATCGAGGGGCCGGGGACCTGATGCGCCGTGATCAGGTGGCAGATCCGATGCGTGATCACCCGGGTCTTGCCGGAGCCGGCACCCGCCAGAATGAGTAGCGGACCGTCCGTATGGGCCACGGCGGCTTGCTGCTCAGGGTTCATTCCAGACAAGAAATCCACGCGGTCGGGTGCTCCATCTCGGCGGGGGAAGAATTGGCGGAGGTGCCTGATTGAGTTTAGCAAACGGGTGGGAAAACTCGAACTCGATACCCGCAAATGCGTGAGCCGACTCACCCATCAGCGACATTGCTCCCTGTGGGCTTTCACTGCTATTGTTCAGGAATGTCCTCCGTCTCGCGCCCCCACCTTCCCCCTGTTGGCGATGCCGAGGAGCAGTTGAAGCTGCTTTATCATCGGCTTGCGCTGCTCGATCAGGCGATCGAAAGTTTGGAGGCGTACCGTGAAGCAGGCATCGCCGCGCCGCTAGGACCCCCAGTACTTGCGTTGACTCGGTTTGCGTTATCGAGAGAGGGGCTTCGCGAAGCCCAACGCTGCTAGCCCATCGGCCATAAATTGCACCGCCAGAGCCATCAGCAACATGCCCATGATGCGGCTCAAAATGTGGATGCCGGTTTCGCCGAGCATCGAGCGGACCCGTTCGGCCGCCGCCAGGATCAGGTAAGCGGAAAGCGCCGTCAGCGCCAGGGCCAGCACCACCAGGGAAAACTTCAGCGGCGTGCGCGCGGTGCCGATCAGCACCATGACCGTGGAAATTGCGCCCGGCCCGGCCAGCATCGGCATCCCCAAGGGCACAATCCCGATGTCCTCTTTCTGGCAGCCTTCGGAAGCCTCGCTGGCGGTTTCGTTGGTCGCCGGACGGCGCGCCTGCACCATATCGATGCCGATCAGCAGCAGGATGATGCCGCCCGCGATCTTGAAGGCGGGCAGGGTGATGCCGAGAATGTCGAAAACAAAGGTCCCCACCAGGGCAAAGCCGGTGAGCAGGAAAAAGCAGGTATAGGCGGCGCGCTTGGCCATCAGGCGGCGATGGGGCGCCGAATCCGCCGCGGTCATGGCGAGGAAGGTCGGGACCAGGGCGAAGGGGTCCACCAGGAAAAAGATCGACGAAAGCGTCACCAGGAAGAACTGAATTGCCTGGGAAAGTTCAACCGGCACATCTGTCAGGGTAGCAGGATAAGCCTTTTGATTTCAGTATGAATTCAACTGTGAGTGATGCGGGATAATCACGGTTAGGGGAAGGAATGCGGCTATAGGCCGAAGGGCCTTTCGTCGATATTACGGAAATGCGGGGAAGCCAAGTCAGCAGGGCGATGTTGGGATGCCTGGGGCTGAGTGTGTTTGCTCCCCCTTGCGCGCCGGCTTTGGAGCCGGTGTTCCCGTCGGCCCAATATGTCGTCGATCACTGGAACTGGGAACGCGGATTCCCGGAAGAGACGATCTCTGAAATTACGCAGACGAAGAACGGCCTGTTGTGGATCGCCCATGCCGACGGCCTGGTGCGCTTCAACGGCGTCAGCGCGGCGGCTTCGCCGTGGCCGGCCATGCATTCCCTGGACCGCAGCCTGCGGGCCCTGATGCCGGACCGCGCCGGCAATCTTTGGGCCATGACGGTGACCGGCAGCGTGCTCAAGATTCCGTTCGATGCGGCGCATCCGCCGCACGGCACGCCGGTGCGCATGATCCGCGCCTCGGACCCGAAGTATCGGGTGGCGAGTTGGCGCGCGGCCGCCGTCGCGATGCCGTGGGGCATCCGGCTGAGCGGGCCCGAAGGCATTACCGACCTCGACCAACGGGGCGGCTTTCACGTCCGCCAGCGGCTGGACGATAGTGTCGGCCACCTGGTGTTCGACGACCAGGGGACCGCGTGGCTGGTCTCGGCCAGCGGGAATCTGGAACGGTGGAGCGACAACGGAGGCTTCCAACTGGTGACGCGGCTACCGGCTCCGGTGGATCGTCTGCAGTTGGGGCGGCAGGGCCGCGTTTGGATGCGCGGCAAGGACACGATGATGTGCTGGAACGGCAGCCAACTGCAGACCTGGCATCTGCCGGCGGAATTTACCGGCAATCGCTTCCACGAGCCGATTCTCGAAGACTCGCAAGGCGCCGTCTGGTTGGGCGGACGCGGACGTCTGCTGCGTTATTCCCGCGGTCAGTTTGAGACGGTGAGTCTGCGGCCGGATATGGCAGAGACGCCAGTGACCGCTCTTTTCGAAGATCGGGAAGGCGCGCTCTGGGTGGGCACAGTGACCGGCGATCTGCTGCGCGTGCGCAACTCCTCGGTGTCGTCGTTCGGCAGCGCCGAAGGTCTGGGGGGCGACGCTGTGAACTCGCTGTTGCGCGAAGAGAACGGCGACCTGTGGACGCACTCGATGAACCAGGGCCTGACGCTCTGGCGCGGCACCAGCCGGACGACGTATCCCGTCCGGGCGGGCAACCTGTGGTACTCCGCGCGCGACCCGCAGACCCGCGTGATGGTGTTCGGCAGCAGCAAGGCGCGCTTTCAACTGGTGAACGAACGCGTCGAGCGTCTGGTGGATGAAGACGCGTCTCGGCTGGGAACGATCTTCAGCTGGTGGGTCGTCGGCAACCACGCCTACGTGTCGCGGCCCAGCGGACTTTACCGGCAGCCATCGCTGCTAAGTTCTGAAGGCGCCGAGCGAATCTCGCCGCATGGCAGTTGGCAGCTCTTTGCCAGCGACGGGCGCGGACGCATTTGGGGCGCCGATACGCAGAAGATCTTCGACCTGGGGCCCCGCGGGACGCGCGTCTCCTATCCGCCGGCGCGGCACCTGGACGAGTTGGTCCACGCCATCTGGTGGGATGAGCAGACGCAACACTTGTGGGTGGGAACCAATCGCGGATTGGTGGCCTGGGATCCGGAGAAGGGCTCGTGGAGCGAACGCGGCCTTGAACAGGACATGATCTTTGCCCTTGAGCGCGACGGTACGGGCGCTTGCTGGGCGGCCACGCGCAACGGCCTGGTGCGGTTCCGGCCGGAGCGTTGGCTCGCGGGGCGGCGCGAACCGGATGTGCGGTTGGGCCACGCCGATGGCCTCTATAGCGTGAATTTCGGAATGTCGCGGGGACAAGGCGCCATCCGTTTACCGGACGGGCGTCTGCTCTTCGGCTCGCTGCAGGGAGTGGCGCTGCTGAACCCGAGCAAAATTGCGGCTCCTCGCTTCGGGCCGACGCCGCTGATCACCGAACTGCAGGCCGACGATACGCCGGTGCGGCTCGAAGGCCCGCTGCGCATCGCGGCCGGGACCTCGCGCATCCGGCTGGGCTTCGACGCGTTTTCGATCTCGAGCGCCCGCGCGATGCAAGTGGACTATCTGCTCGAAGGCGTGGATGCGCAATGGCAGCCGGTGGGTGATCGCCGCTCGATTCAGTACAACAACCTCGGCCCCGGCCACTACCGCTTCCGCCTGCGCAGCCACTGGACGGACGGCACTGGCGCGAGCGAAGCGTCGCTGTCATGGGACATTCAGCCCTATTTCTATGAAACGGCGTGGTTCTTTGTGCCGGCCGGCTTGCTGCTGCTGGCGACGCTCACCATGCTGTGGCGCAAGCGAATGCAGTTGCAGGCGGCGCGGACGGCCGAGCTCGAAAAGCGAGTGGCCGATCGCACGCGGGAACTGGAAGCGGCCAAAGGCAGCGCCGAGGCGAACGCCAAGGTGAAGGCCGAGTTCCTCGCTACGATGAGCCACGAACTGCGCACGCCGATGAGCGGGGTGCTGGGGCTGGCGGAACTGTTGGCGGACACCGGGCTCGACCCCAATCAGACTGAGCTGTTGACGACGCTGCGGACGTCGGGCGAGTCGCTGCTGGCCGTGGTGGACGACATCCTCGACTTCTCGAAGATCGAGTCCGGCCGGCTGCAACTGGAGCGCATCCCAGTCTCGTTGCCGCAACTGATGGCGGAGTTGGTGAGCCTGGTACGGCCGATGGCGACCAAGAAGGGCCTTGTCATCGAAGTGCTTTCCGAAGGCGTGGTTCAGGAATGGATCGAAGGTGACCCCGCGCGCATCCGGCAGGTGCTGCTGAACCTGCTCAGCAACGCCATCAAGTTCACCGCCACCGGTGGCGTGATCCTGACGGAGCGTTGGGGCCAGGGTGACGTGACGCTCGCGGTGCGCGATACGGGCATCGGCATTCTGCCGGACAAGCTGCCGCTGCTGTTCCAGAACTTCGCCCAGGTGGATTCTTCCACCACGCGCCTTTACGGCGGCACCGGCTTAGGCTTGGCCATCTGCCGGCGCCTCACCGAGGCGATGGGCGGCGAGATCCAGTGCGAGAGCACGCCGGGCGAAGGCTCCACCTTCACCGTGCGCCTGCCCATAACGCCCACCAGCGCGCCGGCGCCGGCTACTTCGCCGGCGACCGTGGTCACCAACTCGGGTTCGGGTCCGCGGGTGCTGGTCGCCGAGGACCATCCCATCAATCAGCGCATCGTGCTCGGCCTGCTGCGCAAGATCGGCATCGAGAACGTACAGGTGGTGAACAATGGCCTGGAAGCGGTGGATGCGTGCCGGCACCATGGCTTCGATCTGGTGCTGATGGATTGCCAGATGCCGATTCTCGACGGCTACAGCGCCACGCGGCATATCCGGCATAATCTGGGGGCGTTTGCGCCTCCGATTGTGGCGTTGACCGCGCACGCCATGGAGTCCGACCGGGATCAATGCCTGGCGGCGGGCATGCGGGCTTATCTCACCAAGCCATTAGTTCTCGAGCAACTGCGGCAAGTGGTGAATGAGTGCTGCGGGTCCGCGGTTTCCTGAGTCCTACCAGAGCCCGAGGACTTTCCACCAGGCAAAGCCCACCGTCGCCCAGATGGTGAAGTTCGCCAGCGACACCAGGAAGCCTATGCGCCACCAGTCGCGGAAGCTGACGTACTCCTGCGCGAAGAACATCGGCGCCGGCGTGGTGCCATAGCTGGTGAGGCCAGCGGAGAGATTCGCGAAGCAGGCGAACGAATAGACCATCAGCCCGAGCGGCGCGCCCTTGGCCGTCAGCACCGCCAGAAAGGCCGGGTACATTGCCAGCAAGTGTGCGGTGATGCTGGCGAAACCGTAGTGCGCGTAGAAGTAGATCACCAGCGCCGGCAGGAAGATCAGCAGCCAGTTCTGCGTGTCGAACAGGCTGCTGACGTTTTGCGCAAACACCTTCGTCACGCCGGTGGTGTTCAGCAGCTTGCCCAACTGCAGCAGGCCGCCGTACCAGATGAAGATGTCCCACGCGGACCGTTCGCTCTTGACGTCTTCCCATGTCAGCACGCCGGTCAGCAGCAGTGCCGCTGAACCGAGCAGCGCCGAGATGGCGACGTCCATCTTGTGCCATTCCGTGGTGATCCACAGTCCGCAGACGGTGATGAAGACGAGAGTGAGGATCTTCTCGTGCGCCGACATCGCGCCCATCGAGGCGAGCTCGTTCGCGGCAAAGGCGGCCGCTTCCGGCGTCTTGCGCACCGTGGGCGGATAGAGCTTGAAGACCAGCCACGGCACGATGATCAGCGAGGCGATGCCGGGGATCGACGCGGCGGCAAACCAACTGAGCCAGGTGACGCTGACGCCGCCAAACTCGGTGGCGATCTTGGCGGCCAGCGGATTCGACGCCTGCCCCGTGTAGAACATGGCGGAACTGACGCAGACGCCCTGGTAGACGGCGGCCATCAGGAAGCTGCCGATCAGCGCGGCCGTGGGTCCGGGTTGTGAGCCGTAGAGCTCCGCGATCGAGCGGCAGATGGGCAGCGTCACGCCGCCGGCGCGCGCGCCGTTCGAAGGAATGATCGTCGCGAGCAGCGTATCGGTCAGTGTCAGCGCATAGCTGATGCCGAGCGAGCTCTTGCCGAAGAGGCGAACGAAGCCGAGCGCGATGCGCCGCGCGAGGCCGGTGTTGATCAGCGAGCGCGAGATGAAGAAGGCGGCGAGGACGAGCCAGTTGGTGGGGTCGGCATAGCCGGCGAGCGCCACTTGCGGCGTGGTTTTGGTGAGGACCGTGAGCAGCGTGACGGCGATCAGCACCAGGGCGCCGCCGGCGATCGGCTGCAGCATGAGGCCCGCGACGGTCGCCAGAAAGATCCCGGTGAGACGCCAGCCATCGGGCGTGACGGACTCCGGACGCGGCAGCACGTAAACGACGAAAGCGTAAATCAGTGCGAGGGCGGTGAGCTTCCAGAGACGCGTGGAATTCAAGAAGCCAATGGTATCAGAGCAGAAAAGTATGTATCATGAGAAACATGGTTCACTTAACTACGGTTAAGTTATGGTTCTTATCATCAATTTTGTGTTTGGCGGCAACTGCGCAAAACACAACTTCCTTAACCGTGAAGGTGCTCGACAGCGCCGGTGCGGCCATTCCCGAAGCTCAGGTGACGGTGAGTCAGCCGCTGGTGAAGTTTCAGCGCCAGGCGCTGACCAATGCCGAAGGCGTCGCCGTGGTCACCAATCTGCCGTTGCAGAGCTATCAGGTGGAGATCGAGCGCGTGGGATTCGGGAAACTGTCGCGAGCGGTGGAACTGCGGTCCAGCGTGGGGCAACGGCTGGAGGTGACCCTCGAAGTGGGCGCCGACCGGACGGAACTGGAGGTCAAAGCGACCGAAGCCGTGCTCCTGGTGGATAGCGGCGATACCGGCACGCGGGCGCAGATGAACCAGGGCGACATCGACCGGATGGCGCTGCAAGTCGGCAATCGCGGGCTGGAATCGGTGCTGCTCTCGTTCCCCGGCTTTTCCCAGAACGCCAACGGCGCCATTCATCCGCGCGGCGCGCACAACCAGATGTTGTTCGTCGTGGACGGCATGCCGATCACTGACCAGTTGACCGGCGCGTTCGGCAACGCCGTGGATCCGAACATCGTGCAGACGGTGGAGATGTTCACCGGCAACATCCCGGCCGAGTTCGGCAACAAAGTGGCAGCCGTCGCGCAGGTGACTACGAAAACGGGCCTGGGCAGCGGGCGCAAGTTCGGCGGCGCGTGGACGGGCAGCGGCGCGGAGCCCTTCGATACGGCCGGCACGATTCTGCAGGTGCATGGCGAGCGCAATGGGTTCGGCTACAGCACTTCGGCGAATCTGATGAAGACGGGGCGCTACCTCGACCAGGTGTCGATCGACAATCTGCACAATGGCGGTGCCAGCGGACGGGTGTTTGCGCGGCTGGATTGGGCGGCCTCGCCTCGCGACCAGATGCGCGTGAATCTGATGGGCGGCAAGAGTTCGTTCGAATTGGCGAACCTGCGATCGCAGCAGGCGAACGGTATGGCGGCCAAGCAAGGGCTGGACGATGCCTCGGTGGCCTTGGGCTGGACGCGGACGATCGACGCGGCCACCATCTGGGAGACGACGGCGTCCTATCGCGGCGCTCGCGGCCGTCTGACGCAGAGCCCGGGCGACCTTCCCGTGATGGCCGGGCAGGAACGGCGGCTCGAAACCTATACGCTCTGGAACCGCCTTTCGGCCGTGCGCGGGCCGCATCAGTTCAAGGCCGGCATCGACCTGCAGCGCTTCCCCATGCGCGAGCGCTTCGACTTTGGCGTCACCGATCCCGCCTTCAACGATCCCGCGTCCGAAGACTTCATCCCCACGCTGCTGGCGCACGATCTGTCGCGCGGCGGTACGCTCTTTCGCTTCGACAAACAGAAAACCGGCGGCCTGTACTCAGCCTTCGCCCAGGATCAATGGCGTTGGAAGCGCTTCCAGATCGCCGCCGGCCTGCGCTATGACGAATACCGGTTCCTGGTGCGGGGCGGCCAGTTTCAGCCGCGCGTGGGCGTGTCGTTCGAGTTATGGCCGAAGAAGACGGTGCTGCGGGCGAGCTACAACCGCACCTACCAGACGCCGCCGAACGAGAATCTGCTGCTTTCGAGTTCGGAAGAAGCCGGTGTCCTGGTGACGCCGAATGTGCGCGCGATGCTGGGCGGCGCCGTCCGGCTGATTCCGCCGGAGCGTCAGAACTTCTACGAATTGGGTCTGCAGCAGGCGATCGGCTCCCGCGTCAGCGTGAACGCCAGCTTCTATCACAAGGACGCGCGCGATCAGCAGGACAACAACAACTTCTTCAACACGGGCATCATCTTCCCCACCTCACTGGCCTCGATCCGGGTGAACGGCGCCGAAGCGCGCGTGGCCGTGCTGCCGGTGAAAGGCGTGGGCTTTACGTTGAGCGCGACGCACGGGCGGGCGATCACCACGCCGCCGTTCACTGGCGGACTGTTCATCGGGCAGGAGGCGGTGACGGCGCTTTCGAGCGGGCCGTTCGTCATCGATCATGACCAGCGGCTGAGTCTGCACGCGGTCGTCAGTTGGACGCATCGCCGCGGCTGGTTCGCCACCAGCACGACGCGCTACGACTCCGGGCTGGTGGCCAACCCCAGCGACCCGGCCGAGGTCGCCCGCGACCCGGATTATTCCGATCTGCTGCCCTACGTCGATCTCGCCTCGTCACCCGCCCGGACGCGCGCGCGGACCATCCAGGACGTTGTCCTCGGCTACGAGCGGATGCTCGAGGGCCGTCGGCAGTGGGAAGCGTCCGTCCAGGTTTCGAACCTGACGAATCGCACCGCGCTCTATAATTTTCAATCGATTTTTGTGGGGACTAGGCTGGTGCAGCCGCGCACCGTGGGAGTGAGAGTCCGTTGGTACTTCTAAGGAGGGGTCAAGATGGCGGGGACGACGGGGCTCGAACCCGCGACCTCCGACGTGACAGGCCGGCGCTCTAAACCGACTGAGCTACGTCCCCGCGCTCACTGACCTCACTAGGATAGCATTGCGCCGGAGCCTGTCACAACTCACAACAGATAGTCGCTGGCGAAGATCTTGAGGTGGTGCAGTTCGTGCCCGGCGACCAGGTAGCAGGCGGCGCGGGCGCTGAGCGGATGGCCGCTGGCGACACCCAGGCGCAGGAAGTCGTCCGGGCGCATGCCGCGCATCAGGATCAGTGAGGCGGCGCGCACGGCTTCATACTCATCCACCAGGTCTTCCCAGGCGAAGCGATCGGCTTCCACATGCTTGGCGAAGACATCCTGTTCAAAGCCCGGCAGGGGAGTTTCGTCGCCGCGGGCAATGCGCAGCGCGCGATAGGTGAAGATGCGTTCAGTGTCGTTCAGGTGATTCAGCGCCTGCTTCCAGGACCAGCGCTCGGGCGACGGGCGCCATTGGGACTCGGCTTCGGAAATCCCGCGCAGGAAGGCGAGCGTTTTTTCACTTTGGGGTGGCAAGGTGACCAGCAGGTCATCGCCTGCCACCTGATCGATGTAGCGACTGAAGTAAGGGGCGTATTCCGACGTGGTGGGTCGCGTCATGGATGTTTTCAGTGTACGCTCTTGCCATGATGACGATCACGGAAGCCGAAGTCCGGCGGCTGCTGCCGATGTCCGAGGCGATTGAGGCGTTGCGCGGCGCCTTTGCCGCCTGGCGCGACGGTGAGGCGCAGAATCAGCCCCGGCGGCGGCTGCTGCTGCCGAACGGCAGTTGCCTCCATCAACTGGCGGCCAGCTATCGCGGCTACTTCGGAACCAAGATCTATTCGACGCAGCCCAAGCACGGAGCGTGGTTCCACGTGATGCTTTACGACGCCGAAACTGCCCGGCCGCTCGCGTTTCTCGAAGCCGATTGGCTCGGGCAGATCCGCACCGGCGCCGCCACCGGCCTCGCCACGGACCTGCTCTCCCCCCCCACCGCCAGTCGCGTCGCGGTGATCGGCAGCGGCTACCAGGCCGCCGGACAACTGGCCGCCGTACGCTGCGTGCGCCCGGTGACCGACGTCCGCGTGTGGAGCCGCAACGCGGCGAACGCCGCCAAGTTCGCCACCGAACACGACGCCCGCGCCGTAGCGACGGCTGAAGAAGCCGTCCGCGGGGCCGACATCGTGATCACGGCCACCACGGCGCGTGAGCCGGTGCTCGAGTCGGCTTGGGTGCAGGAGGGAGCGCTGGTGAATGCGGTGGGGTCGAATCAGGCGAAGCGGCGCGAAGTGCCCACCGAACTGGTGCAGCGCGCGGCGCTCATCGCAGTGGATTCGCTCGAGCAGGCGAAGCTCGAGTCGGGCGACCTGCTACTGGCCGGGATCGACTGGAACGATCCGCGGCTGGTGGAACTGAAGGATGTCACGAAAGCGCCGCCCGGCGTCACCCTCTTCAAGTCCAATGGTCTCGGCCTGGAGGATGTCGCCGTGGCGGCGCTGGTGTACGAGCGGCTAAGCCAGTAGATCTTTGACGACGTGCGCCTTTTCCACGCCCGTCAGGCGTTGGTCGAGGCCCTGATGCTTGAAGCTGAACCGTTCGGTATCGATGCCGAACTGGTTCAGGATCGTCGCCTGGAAGTCGCGGACGTGGACGGGGTCGCGCACGATGTTGTAGCTGAACTCGTCAGTCTCGCCGTGGACGTAGCCGCCCTTGAAGCCGCCGCCGGCCACCCACAGGCTGAAGGCGCGCGGATGATGGTCGCGGCCGTAGGTGGTGGCCGTCAGCTTGCCCTGCGAATAGATCGTGCGGCCGAATTCGCCGCCCCAGATGACGATCGTGTCGTCGAGCAGGCCACGTTGCTTCAAGTCCTGCACGAGCGCGTAGCAGGCCTGGTCGACGTCTTTGGTCTGCGAAGGGAGGATCTGCGGCAACTCGCCGTGGACGTCCCAACCGCGCATGTAGAGCTGCACGAAGCGGACACCGCGTTCCACCAGGCGCCGCGCCATCAGCACGGAGTTGGCGAACGTGCCCCCCTTGCGAGCTTCCTCACCGTAGAGGGCGAACGTCGCAGGTGATTCTTTCGAGAGGTCCGTCAGTTCCGGCACCGACGACTGCATGCGGAACGCCATTTCGTACTGCGCGATGCGCGCCCGCGTCTCCGGGTCGCCCACCTTCTCCGCCTGCAACTGATTCATCTCGCCCAGCGCGTCGAGCATACGCCGGCGGACCTTCGTGTCCACGCCGTCGGGATTATTGATGTAGAGCACCGGGTCGGCGCCATTGCGCAGCGCGACGCCGGCGTATTGCGCCGAAAGGAAGCCGGAACTCCACAGGCGGGCCGAGATAGCCTGCACGTTGGCGCGCGGATTCGAGTGCATCGCGTTCAGCACGACGAACGTGGGCAGGTCCTGATTCATGCTGCCCAAGCCATAAGCGAGCCAGGAGCCGAAGCAGGGTTTGCCGGGAATCTGATTGCCGGTTTGGATGAAGGTGATGGCCGGTTCGTGATTGATGGCCTCGGTGTTCATCGTGCGGATGACGGTGAGGTCATCGGCCATCTTGGCCATGTTCGGGATGAGTTCGGAAAACCAGGCGCCACTTTTGCCGTGCTGGCTGAACTTAAAGGCCGAAGGGGCGATCGGGAAGCGCGCCTGACCGGAAGTCATGGTGGTGAGGCGCTGGCCGGCCCGGATGCTCTCGGGCAAATCCTTGTCGAACCAGTCCGCCATTTTGGGCTTGTAGTCGAGCAGGTCCATCTGCGGCGGCGCGCCCACCATGTGCAGATAGATGATCCGTTTGGCTTTGGGGGCGAAGTGGGGCAGGTCCGGCAGGCCGCCGGTGGCTTTGCCGACGGAGGCTCCCAACGCGGCGGGGGTGCCCAGCGCATTGAGCGCCAGCGCGCCAATGCCATAGGCGGAGCGCGTCAGCAACTGCCGCCGGGTTTCGAGAAGGACTGCTTGGTCGTGCTGGTTCATGGGAGTTTCCTACTTATTCAGCGCCTCATCCAAATTGTAGATCTGGTTCGCCACCATGGTCCAGGCAGCGAGTTCGGGGGCGGGGAGTTTGGCTTCGGGTTGCGAGGCCCCGGTGGCGATGAGCTTTTGGGCATCGTCGGGATGAGCGCGGTAGTGGGCGAGGTAGTCGGCGTAAGCCCGGTCGATGATCTGCTTTTCGCGAAGATCGAACGGACGGCCGAGGATCTGGCGGCCGAGGAAGTCGGCGCGGTTGGCCGGCTGATGCAGCGTGCGCTGGGCCAGGTAACGGGCCGCTTCCACAAACTGCGGATCATTCATGGTCACCAGCGCCTGCAGCGGCGTGTTCGTCCGTTCGCGCCGCACGGTGCAGTTCTCGCGGCTGGGGGCGTTGAAGATCTCCATCGACGCCGGCGGCGCGCTGCGCTTCCAGAACGTGTACAGCGACCTGCGATAGAGCTTGTCGCCTTCGTCTTCTTTGTAGAAGCGCGTGTTGCTGCTGTGCATGGCCACCGTTTCCCAAACGCCTTTGGGCTGGTAGGGGCGAACGCTGGGTCCGCCGATGCTGGGGTTCAAAAGACCGCTGGACGCGAGCGCATAGTCGCGAATCACTTCGCCGTCCATGCGGAAGCGCGGGCCGCGCGAGAGCAGCTTGTTCTCGGGGTCGGCCTTCAGCTTTTCGGGAGTCGTCACCGCGGCCTGGCGATAGGTGGATGACATCACCAGCAGGCGGTAGAACTTCTTCACGTCCCAGCCGGATTCGCGAAACTCAACGGCCATCCAGTCGAGCAGTTCAGGGTGCGTCGGCACCTCGCCCTGGCTACCGAAGTCCTCGGCGGTGCGGACGATGCCTTTGCCGAAAAGCTCCTGCCAGAAGCGGTTCACCGTGACGCGCGCCGTGAGGGGATTGGCGGGGTCGACGAGCCATTGCGCCAGGCCCAGGCGGTTGCGCGGCAGATTGGCCGGCATGGGCGGCAAGGCCGCGGGAACGCCAGGCGTCACTTCGTCGCGCGGCTGATCGTACTGGCCGCGGAAGAGGATGTTGGCCTTGGGCATGGTGTCCGTCTTCTCATGCATCACGTGCGTGATGGCTCCGGCGCGGCGGATCTTCTTGCGCTCGGCGATGAGGGCGGAGAGACGGTCGTTCAAGGCGCGGAACTCGGAGTTCTCGCGATTGACGAACTGCCGTCCCAACGCTTCTCGATCGGCTTCGTTCAGTTCGTTCTTCTGGAGCGCCGCTTTCACCACGGCCCAGTCCGCCAGCAAGCGGACCTGCTCGTCGTTTAGCAGTTGATTGGTGACGACGACATCCTGCAGCTTGCCGCCCGCCAGATACCGCCCGGCGCCGTTCCAGCCGAGCCGCAGCGGCGTGGCGGAGTTGATGTCGCCCGACAGCATCACCGTGGAGTCGCCGGTGCCTTCCATCGCGCTAGGCAGGCCGTTGACGTAGATGGTGAAGGCCTGATAGTCGCGGCCGCCGTCGTAGGTGACGGCCACGTGGGTCCAGGCGCCGGCCTTCAGGCGATTGGCATTCGAAGCGCGGGCCTCCAGCCGGTCGCGCTCGCCGTTGCCGGTGAGGCGGAAGATCAGCACCCGTCCGTTGCTTTCGAGCGACCAGCCGCGGCCGTCGCCTTCCTTCGGCGTGTCCTTCTGGCTCAGGATCGTGAAGTTGTCTTCGGCGGCGGGGAGGAACACCCAGGCGGCCATCGAGAAGGGCTGGCCGGCATTCATCGGGACGGCCGGCAACTCCACTTTGCTCTCTTTCGAGAACGCGAGCGCGCGGGAGCCCGGAGCCGTGCCTTCGGACCATTCCACACCCTTCGGCAGGTCGGACGGTTCCAGCAGCGACACGTTCGGCAGCGGCTGCGTCAGCGCGGGCTTCGCGTGCACCCAGGCATCGAAATTCTTGAGCGCGGCGGTGCGTTGGGCTGCCAGTTGTTCGCGCGTCCGCTTATCTTCCGTCTGCACCTGGAACCAGCGTTCCCGGTCTTCCAGGCGCGGCACGATGATGGTGGGCGGCGTGTCCGAGATGTTCCCATCCATCGGCTTCTGCGTGGTGTTCTTGAAGAACGCCACCATCTGGTAGAACTCTTTCTGCGCCAGCGGGTCGAACTTATGGTCGTGGCAGACGGCGCAACCGAGCGTCAGGCCCAGGAAGACGGTGGAGGTGGTCTCCACACGGTCCTTCTGATAGATGGCGTCCACTTCTTCGGGAATGGCGCCGCCTTCGTTGGTGGTGATGTTGCAGCGGTTGAAGCCGGAAGCAATCTGTTGGTCCACTGAAGGCGCCGGCAGCAGGTCGCCGGCGAGTTGCTCGATCGTGAACTGGTCGAAGGGCAGATTGCGGTTGAAGGCGCGGATCACCCAGTCGCGATACGGCCAGATTTCGCGGTAGTTGTCGATATGCAGGCCGTGGGTGTCGGCGTAGCGAGCCGCATCCAGCCAATAGCGGCCGCGGTGCTCGCCCCACTGGGGCTTGGCGAGGAGCTTGTCCACCAGCTTGCCGTAGGCGTCGGGAGAACGGTCATTGACGAAGGCATCGACTTCGGCCGGCGTCGGCGGCAGGCCCGTCAGGTCGAGCGAAACGCGGCGGATCAGGGTGCGGCGATCCGCCTGGGGCGCCGGCTGCAGACCGGCGGCTTCCAGCTTAGCCAGCACGAACTGGTCGATCGGGTTCTTCACCCACTTCGCCAGATCCTTCACGGGCGGCGGCGTGGGCCGCTTGGGAGCGATAAACGACCAATGCTCTTCCCACGGCGCGCCCTGCGCGATCCATTCCTTCAGCAGTTGCTTCTGCGCGGCGTTCAGCTTGCGGTGCGAAGCCGGCGGCGGCATCAGGCGGGCTTCGCGCGTCTCATTCACGCGGACCCACAAACGGCTCGCCTCCGGGTTGCCGGCGACGATCGCCGGGCCGGGCTTACGGTCGGCAAACGCGCCGTCGCGCGTATCCAGGCGCAGGCCGGCCATGCGGGTGGCGGCATCCGGGCCGTGGCAGTGGAAACAGTTCTCCGACAGCAGCGGCCGGATCTGGCGTTGGAAGCTGACCTTCGCCGGGTTGGTGACCGGGGCGGCCACAGCCACGCCGCAACTCAGCAGGAAAACGAGGGAGAAACGCATGGTTGCTTCAAATTTATCATTTCCCCGCGGAACAGGCGAAAAGGAATTTTCTTAGCTAAAGTGCGCCGCCGATGGGTTGACGGGGGCCTTCGGCCGGCAAACCGGCAATTTCGAAGACGTTGCGGCGGATGGTCTCGCTGATCGCTTCCAGCGGTAAGTCGTTGTCGTCGAAGCCAAACGGGCCTTCGATTTCCACGCCGATTTCCTCGATGCCGAAGAAGACGTAGGAGACCAGCAGGACGTCCAGGACCGTGGTCCAGCCGAAAGTCTGCACCAGGGCGAACGGGAGCGTGAAGCAGTACAGCACCAGCGCGCGGCGCAGGTGCACCACGTAGGCGAAGGGCAGCGGAGTCTTGCGGATGCGCTCGCAGCCGCCGAGATAGTCCACCAGGAGCTGAATGTTCTGGTCGATATTCGTCCGGGCGATATCGGACAGCGAGCCGCGCGCGGCGGCCTGGGTGAGGCAAGCGGTCATGCGCATGGTGATCGCCATCACGGGGTGCTCGGCGCGTTCGACGGCCGCGACGGCGCTGGGAGGCAGTCCCGGGACCGACGTGTTGAGGGCCGGGGGGACGCCGCGCAGGTAGTTGCAGGCGGCAAACGGGAAGGCGGCCGTCCAATGAGTGAGCTCGACGATCAGGTCGCGCTCATGGCCGAACCAGGCGATCGAGGTGCGGATCAGGTTCCGGCACTCGTTCACCATGCCGCCCCACAACTTCCGGCCTTCCCAGAAACGGTCGTAAGAGGCATTGGTGCGGAAGACGAGCAACAGCCCGAGCGCCGTCCCCACCAGCCCATGGAGCGTGTTCGGAATCGCGACGTGCCAGCCGTGATAGTAGGCCCAAACGACGCCGATCGACCAGGCGACGCAAATGCCCACGCGCGTGAGGATCTCGCGCAGCATCGAGCCCCGGATGTCGAAGAAGTGGTCAAGCCAGCGATGAGGGTCGTAGTGAACCATGAGGAGCGGCCCCAAAAATGAATGAGCCTTCAGGATACCCTGAAGGCTCAAGAACGGTCAGAAATTTGCGAAGCGGTCTAGCGCCGGCGGCGGAGCAAGGCGAGGCCCGCCAGCGCCGAGCCGAACAGCGCAAAGGTCGCCGGCTCCGGCACTTCGGTCTGGCTGAAGCGTTCGTCAAACGAACCCAGCACCGCGGCGCCTTGCTCGCTGCCGCTTTGGACGACAATTTCCTTCACCACGCTCACACTCAGCGAGGGCGTGAAGGTAATCGAAGAGGTCGCCAGGCCTGGCAGAGAATTCGAGAGGTTCTGGCAGGGGAGAATGCCGGGGCAGACCAACTCGTTGACGTCGGCCGAAGCGGATAAGACGATGCCCGAGGACTCCAGCGAAGCTCCCTGGATCATCATGTTGCCGCTGCTGATGGCGACCACGAAGCTGATGGACGAATAGACGCTGCCGATGCCGGAGATTACCCAGCCGGACGAACTGAAGGATAGGCCGGGGTTATTGCTGGGAGTGTCGAGAGGGGTAATGGTGATGTCATCCGCGTCCACCGCGATGCCGGTGCCCGATGCGTCCGAGCCGTACAGAAAGCCGGAGAACGTCTTGTCTCCCACCTCGCAACCCGTTGAGCCTAAAGAAAGATAGGAGCTCAGCGTTCCTACCGTGCAGGGGGTGGCGGAAGCCACACCGGCGCAGCCCAAGGCCAAAAGCACGGGTACCATCAAGCGAATACGAGCTAGCATTTGTTGTTTCCTCCTCCAAACCGACAGACAGATGTCGGGCAGCTTCTCGCTCGAACATACCACTTTAGTCATACGGTTTCCAAGGCTAAGACTCTTTCAGGGGTGGGAGTGTATGATAAGCCGAGATTTATGTGGGCAAGAATTTACCTCGGATGTTGGATGGCGTTTCCTTTGCTGGCGCAGTTGCCGCCGCTGCCGCCGGCGCAGGGAGTGCCGAAGCCCGGTCCGGTGACTGACGGGCCGTACGCTCCGCAGGCGATTCTGCAGGGCGGCATCGTCGTGCCGCTATATCCGGCCGGCTCAGCGTTTCTGAAGGCTGACAAGGTCCGCGAGGCTGAGGTCTACAACATGAGCCAGGTGGTCCCGGCGCGGATCTCGAGCATTGTGAACATTCACAATCCCTCGATCGAAGTCCATTTGGTGGAGCGCGGCATCAACACCGGCGCGGTGGTGATCCTGGCGGCGGGCGGCGGCCATCGAACGCTGAATGTCGGTGGCGAGGCGGCGGACTTTGTCCCCTTCTTCTACAACTACGGCGTGAACACGGTGATCCTGCGCAATCGTCTGCGCAGCGACGGTTACGTCGCCGAGGTGGATGCCGTGAATGACGCGTTGCAGGCGATCCGGCTGGTGCGGGCTTACGCCAAGGAATGGAACTTCGACCCGAACAAGATCGGCATCATGGGCTTTTCGGCGGGCGCGGAGCTTTCGGCGCCGGCGGCGGTGCTCTTTCCGGAGTTCGACAAGAAAAACGGGGGCGACGCCTTGGGCGCGGTGAGTTCGCGGCCGGACTTTGTGGGCATCATCTACCCGGGACCGTCGCCGTTTGCCCGCAACCGGACGGCTCCGGCGATTCCGCGCAATGCGCCACCGGCGTTTATCGCCTCCGGCGGACCCGGCGACCGCATGCACGCCATCTGGGCGATGGACTACTACTCGGCGTTGCTGGCGACCGGCGCACCCAACAACGAGATGCATCTCTACGGCAACGGACGCCACCCGGGCGATCCGCTGCCCGATGGCACCCGCATGAGCGGCGGCCTGACGGACCGGCTGGGAATTCCGCTGGGCACCTGGCAGTACCGCTTCATTGACTGGTTCCGCGACCTGGGCTTCCTGCAGAAGCCGGGCGTGGAGACCAAGGCGGCCAAGGACGTCGCCACTTTTCTGACACAGCCGCCGGTGCGGATGCCGGGTGCGCCCGGTGCCGCGCGCCCGCGGCCCTAGGCGATCAGGTCGCGGAGGACTTCGCC
The DNA here is from genome assembly GCA_965229305.1 of Bryobacteraceae bacterium. Classification (GTDB taxonomy): domain Bacteria; phylum Acidobacteriota; class Terriglobia; order Bryobacterales; family Bryobacteraceae; genus JALHNI01. Next base: position 261,009 of record CBDDIZ010000035.1, read on the forward strand.
GCCGACGTCGGTGAGGCGGAAGTCGCGGCCGCTGTAGCGGTAGGTGAGCCGTTTGTGGTCCAGGCCCAACTGATTCAGAATCGTGGCCTGGATGTCGTGCGGGTGAACGCGCTTTTCGACGGCGCGGTAGCCGAAGTCATCGGTCGCTCCATAGGCGAGTCCGCCCTTCATGCCGCCCCCGGCCATCAGCGTGGTGAAGGCGTGCACGTTATGGTCGCGGCCCTGGTTGATGCGTAGCTGCCCGGCGCTCTGAATCATCGGGGTGCGGCCGAACTCGGTGCCGACGACGAGCAGCGTCGAGTCGAACAGGCCACGGGACTTCAGGTCTTCGACGAGCGAAGCAATAGCGTTATCGGCGATGCGGCCCAGGCCGCGGTGCGAGTTGATGTCTTCGTGACTGTCCCAGGGCTGCGAGTTGCCGAAGTAGACCTGCACCATACGGACGCCGCGTTCCACCAGCCGGCGGGCGAGCATGCAGCCGCGGCCGAAGTCGTCGTCGCCGTAGCGGGTGTGGGTTTCGGGCGTTTCCTTGGAGAGGTCAAAGGCTTCGGGCGCTTCCATCTGCATGCGGAAGGCGACTTCCATGGCTTCGACGCCGGCGGCCAGTTTGGGCTGGCCTTCGGAGCGGCCGAGATAGAGGCGATTGAGCCGGTCCAGGAGGTGCAACTGCCGCTGTTGCTCATCGATGGTGAGCGAGGCGTTGCGGATGTTCTGGACGAGCTTTTCCGCGGTGCGCTCGTTGTTGGGGACGTAGGTGCCCTGATAGATGTTGGGCAGGAAGCCCGAGGTCCACAGGCGCGGCCCCATCACCGGGTAGCCGGGGCAGAGGGCGATGAAGCCCGGCAGATTGCGATTGACAGTGCCCAGACCATACGTGATCCAGGAGCCCATGGAGGGACGCCCGGAGAGCTGATGGCCGGTGTTCATCAGCATCAGCGACGGACCGTGATTGCCGTTGTCGGCATAGCAGGAGCGGATGACGGTGAAGTTGTCGATCAAGGCGCCGACGCGCGGGAAGACTTCGCTGACTTCGATGCCGCTTTGGCCGTAGCGCTTGAACGAGAACGGCGAGGCCATCAGGTTGCCGGTGGCGCTATCGGTGGGTAGCTTCTTGCCGGGCAGCGGCTTGCCGTGCTGACGGGTGAGCTCGGGCTTCGGGTCGAAGGTGTCGACCTGGGAGGCGCCGCCGTTCAGAAAAAGAAAAATGACGTGCTTGGCTTTGGGGGCGAAGTGCGGCTGCTGTTCGGTGGTGCCGGCCAGGCCGACGGCGCCGAAACCGCAACCGAGCATGCCAAGGGCTGAACGTCTATCCATGATGTCCTCTATTGAATCGCAGTCATTTCAGTGGCGGAGAGCAGGACCTGGGCGTATTGAGGCCAGCGTTCCGGTTTTTGTTGCAGGAAGTCGAGACCGAGCTTGGTTTCTTCCTTGGTGGCCGGGCGGTTGTAGAGCAACTCATACGCTTGGGCGATGCGGACCGGGTCCTGGGGAGCGAGCTTGGTGAGCCGTTCGGCGAGCGCCTTCGATTGCGCGGCGATGAACTCGGAGTTCATGAAGAAGAGACGCTGGATGGGGCCGACGGTGACCAGGCGCGCGTCGGAGAGCGCGTTGGGGTCGGGGAAGTCGAAGGTGGCGAGGGTCCGGTCCGGCTGGGAACGGCTGATGGTGACGTAGAGCGTCCGGCGGTGATGATCCTTGGAGAGCGGCTTGGGCTCGCCACCCAAGGCGAGATCGAGCTGGCCGGAGACAAAGAGGATCGAGTCGCGGAGGGCCTCGGCGTCCAGGCGCTCCCGGACGTTCGCATGCGAGAGCAGCAGGTTGTCGGGGTCCTTCTCGCGCGCGGCGGGCGATTCGTTTGAGACGGTCTGGTAGGCGGCGGAGAGCATCAGCTCGCGGTGGAGGTTCTTGAGAGACCAACCGGAAGCGACGAACTTGGCGGCCAGGGCATCGAGCAGCTCGGGGTGCGTGGGGCGATCGCCCAACTGGCCGAAGTTGCCGGTGGAGCGGACCAAGCCGGCGCCGAAGTGCTGCTGCCAGACGCGATTGACGATAACGCGGGCGGTGAGCGGGTTGCGCGGATCGGCGATGGCATTCGCGAGTTCAAGCCGGCCGCTGCCTTGCCGGAAGAGGGCGGGTTCGCCGGGGCTGAGCGCAGAGAGGAAACGGCGGGGCGCTTCTTCGCCAGGATTATTGGCGTCCCCGCGGATGGCGATGGGGATGTTCTTGGGCTGGTCCGCTTCTTTGAGGACGTGCCAGAAGGGGTAGCGCGCCGGAATGGCTTTTTTCAAGGTGTCGGCGTCGGCACGCAATTGCTGCAGGTAATGGGCGACGCGGGGTTCGAGCCAACGGTCGAGGTCCTTGCCGGTGAAGTGATAGACGCCGCCGCCGAAGCGGATGTCCTCCACCTTCATGGGGGGCGAGGCGAGGTCACGCCAGAAGTAGAACTTCTCGATGGGCAGCGCTTCGACCAGGGTGCCGACGACTTTGTTGGTGTCCTTCATGCCTTCCAAGCCGCCGAGCTTGACGTAGTTGCGGTCGTCGATGGCTTTCTTTTCGGCAATAACTTTTTCGAAGTTCTGCTGAATTTCGAGAGCAACCGCGCGGACTTCAGCTTCGGGGGCATCGGGGCGCAGGGCGTGCCAGCGGTCGAAGTACTTGTGTTCGCGGGTGGGCGTTTTCAGGTAGGCGTTCCAGCGCTTGAGGATCTCGGCATCCAGTTGAGCCGGGGTTTCCTTCTTCCAGACGGCGAGCAGGTAGTCGACGGTTTGGGTGGCGAGGATGTCGACCAGTTGATGGGTCTGCTGCTCGGTGAAGTGCTTGACGGCTGCAGCCTTGTCTTCGGACGCCTGCTTGGCGTCCTTGTAAGCTTTGACGATGTCTTCGGAGACAAGCGGGTGTTCGGTGACAACGCTGCTCTTGAAGACGCCGAGGAGAGAGTAGTAATCGCGAGTGGGGATGGGGTCGAACTTGTGGTCGTGGCACTGGGCGCAACCGACGGTGAGGCCGAGCATGGAGCGCGTGGTGACGTCGAGGCGGTCGTTTTCGGTTTCGCCGATGGTCTGAAAGCCCAGCGCCGGCAAGTGGGACTTGTCGGGGAGCAGGTCGGCGGCGATTTGAGCCTTCAGGAACTGATCGTAGGGGAGGTCCTTATTGAAAGCTTCCACCACCCAATCGCGATAGCGGAAGGCATTCGGGTAGGGATCGTCGTCGCGGGCGCCCTGCTGGCCGTCGGAATAGCGGGCGAGATCGAGCCAGAAGCGGGCCCAGCGTTCGCCATAGTGGGGCGAGGCAAGGAGCCGGTCGACGACTTTGGCGAAAGCGTCGGGGGACTTGTCGGCGAGGAAGTCGGCGGTTTCGGCCGGCGTGGGCGGTAGGCCGGTGAGGTCGAAGGTGGCGCGGCGGATCAGGGTGCGGCGGTCGGCGGGAGGGGCGGGGGTGAGGCCGGCAGCTTCGATGCGGGCGAGGAGGAATTTGTCGAGGTCGCGGCGGGGCCAGGCGACTTGGCGCACGGCCGGCGGCGGGACGACTTTCACCGGCTGCAGGGACCAGAAGGATTTGGGGTCCGGCTGCTTGGCGTGGGCCGAGTTGACGGGGAAGATGGCGCCCGCGGTGATCCACTGCTTGAGGTCGGCAATCTCTTCGGGAGAGAGCTTGGCTGAGGGGGGCATTTTGAGCCGGGCGTGGCGATGCTCGATGGCGGCCATCATCAGGCTGTCCTGAGGTGCGCCAACGACCAGAGCCGGGCCACTTTTACCGCCTTGCAGCAGGGCTTCGCGGGAATCGACGCGGAGGCCGCCCATGGCGGACTTGGTATGGCAGGCATAGCACTGCTTGGCCAGCACGGGGCGCACGCGTTTTTCAAAGAATTCGGTGGTATCGGCCGCGCAGAGCGAAACGGCCAGGAACGGGAGTACGGCAAACAGGCGCATGGAACGAAACGTCAGAGGGAAGACGTCCTCGCTAATTGGGGAGTAGGAATCGACATGAAGGACCTCGCTTCGGAAAAGGATGATGGCCAAGCGATCCAGTGACGCATAGGGGCGCCTGAGCTTGCCGTCTGTTGCCAACAGGCGACAAGGCCCTCAGGCATAGGCTAACTCATTCCTGGCGGCATTTCGAGAGGAATTCTTTGCGAACGCGTCTGATGTACCAGAGGCTCCCAATTGTCGACAGTCAACGCGCGGGGAGTGGTTCCGGTACGCGGGGGAGGGGCAAAAACGGAAGGGAGAAACGATTCCGGGAGGCAGGCGGGCCGAGCTGTGTTAGGTTGAAATTTGGGACGTCCATAGCCCGGGGCGGCGCTTGGCGAAGTTCGCCGGCACCGACCACCGAGAGCGGACAGCAGGGCGGCGCCGAATGTGACGGCGTGACATGCACCAGGAACCATGTACGCGTTCGGCAGACCCTAAGGATTCGAGTTGCGCATGAGATTCAGGTTCCCTTTTCTGATGGCCAGCATGGCTATTGGCGTGGCGCTGCTAATGGCCGCCGATGGTTCGTTGGGCAAGTATAGTGCGGCGGAGCGCCGTCACTGGTCATTCCGTCCCCGGACGACTCCCGAGATTCCGCAGTTCACCGATCCGGTGGCGAAGGCTTGGGCGGTCCAGCCGATTGATGCCTTCGTACTGCAGAAGCTGCAGTCCCAAGGGCTCAACCCTGCTCCGCCCGCGAGCAAGCTGGCGCTGGTGCGGCGAATCTACTTCGATCTAACGGGATTGCCCCCTTCGCCTGAGGCCGTGAAGGCATTTCTGGCGGACCGCGCCCCGGATGCGTACGAGAAGCTGGTGGACCGGCTGCTGGCCTCGCCCGAGTATGCCGAGCGGCAGGCCCGGCATTGGCTCGATGTGGTGCGCTTTGCCGAGAGCGACGGGTTCGAATACGACACGCACCGCACCGAAGCCTGGCAGTATCGCGATTACGTGATCCGGTCACTGGCGGAGGATAAGCCGTACGACCAGTTCGTGATCGAGCAATTGGCCGGCGATGAGATGGAGCCGGCGAGCAAGGAACTGCAGGTGGCGGCGAGCTTCAATCGCCTGGGGCCGTATCGGAGGAACGCGGGTAACCAGGACAAGGCCTACATCCGCAACGAAATCCTGACCGAGATGACCAACGTGGTGGGATCGGCGTTTTTGGGCGTCACCCTGGGCTGCGCACGGTGCCACGACCACAAGTTCGACCCGATCCGGCACACCGACTACTACCGGATGCAGAGCTTTTTTGCGACGACCGAGCAGCATGACATTCCGCTTTCGAGCGAGAGCGAGAAGGCGGCGTGGAAAGAGCGGACCGCGGCGATCAACAAGGAACTGGCCGAGCTGAAGAAGAAGCTGAAGGAAGCGGGGCCGACGGAGAAGGCGGCGATCGAACAGGTGATCGGCGTGAAGGAGAAGCAGGTGCCGGAGCCGCTGCCGGAGCTGAAAACGGTGCGCGACGATCCGAAGCTGTACCAGCCGATTCACGTGCTGATGCGCGGTTCGAGCGATGCGCCGCAGCAGAAGGTGGGCATGCGTCCGCTGGGCATCCTGCTGCCGGACGATACGCCGGAATGGGGCGACGCGATCCCGCAGCCGCGGTTGAAGCTGGCCAAGTGGATGATGTCACCCGAGAATCCGCTGCCTTCGCGAGTGATGGTGAACCGTTTGTGGGCGAGCCACTTCGGGGCGGGCATTGTGGCCACGCCGAACGACTTTGGCCGGATGGGCTCGCGCCCGACGCATCCGGAGTTGCTCGATTGGCTGGCGAATCAGTTCGTGGCGGGCGGCTTTAAGTTGAAGCCGATGCACCGGATGATGGTGCTGAGCAACGCTTACCGGCAGGCGTCGGTGGCGCCGAGCGCGGCGGCACGGGAGAAGGACCCGAACAACCGGTATTTGTGGAACTTTACGCGGCGTCGTCTGGAAGCCGAAGAGATGCGCGATGCCATGTTGAGCGCGGCCGGGTTGTTGAATCCGGAGCGGTTCGGGCCGAGCGTGATCCCGCCGATTGAGAAGGAACTGGTGAACCTGCTGTACAAGCCGGACCAGTGGGCGGTGACGCCGGACGTGAAGCAGCATAACCGCCGGAGCATTTATCTGTTCCAGAAGCGCAACATGCGGATGCCGTTTATGGAAGTGTTCGATTCTCCGGACACTTTGTTGAGTTGCGCGCGACGGGAGAGCAGTACGCATGCACCGCAGGCGTTAGAGTTATTGAACGGTCCGGTGACGCGGCAGGCGTCAGTGGCGCTGGCGGAGCGGCTGGAGAAACTGCCGGCGGCGCAGCGGATCGAGGTGGCGTTTGCGTTGGTGTTCAATCGGCCGCCGGTCGCCAAAGAGCGGCTGGCCGCGCAGCGGTTTTTGGCCAAGAATCCGTTGCGTGAATTCACTTTGGCTCTGTTTGCGGCCAACGACTTTATCTACGTTCCATGAGCCATTCGAAGCCCACTCGCAACCGACGGGAATTTCTCACTGACGCTTTCTGCGGTTTTGGCAGTTTAGCGTTGGGGGCGATGCTGCACGCCGAGGCGGTGAATCCGCTGGCGGCGAAGCGGCCGCATGCGCCGGCGAAGGCGAAGTCGGTGATCTTTCTCTTCATGGCGGGCGGGCCCAGCCAGATGGAGACGTTCGATCCGAAGCCGCTGTTGAACAAGCTGAACGGGGAGCCGTTACCGCCGTCGTTCCGGCCGGCGAAGCGGCAGTTCATCAATGGGACGCCGAAGCTGCTGGGGACGAAGCGGACGTTCAAGCAATACGGGCAGAGTGGGCTGTGGGTGTCGGATCTGTTGCCGCATACGGCGCAGTGCGCCGATGACCTGGCGGTGATCCGGTCCTGCACGGCGGATGCGTTTATTCACTCGTCGGCGCAGTATCAACTGTTCACGGGGCGGGTGATTCCGGGGTTCCCGAGCATGGGCGCCTGGGCGCTGTATGGCTTGGGTTCGGAGAGCCAGTCGCTGCCGGGTTACGTGGTGATGCCGGACCCGTACGGAACGATCGAGGCGGGGCAGCCGGTGTATTCGAATGGATTCCTGCCGGCGGTATATCAGCCCAATGTATTTCGCGGCGGCAAGAAGCCGGTGTTGAATCTGGAGATGCCCGAAGGCGTGACGCTCGCGCAGCGGAAGAACACGCTGAACTTCATCAAGGAACTGGATGAGGCGACGATGCGGCCGGACGACGATGAGTTTTCGGCGCGGCTCTCGACGTACGACCTGGCGTTCCGCATGCAGACCGAGGCGCCGGCGGTGTTCGATCTTTCGAATGAAGCGCAGCACATCCAAGAAAGCTATGGCTTAGGCAACGCGATTACGGACGACTTTGGCCGGCGCTGTTTGATGGCGCGGCGGCTGGTGGAGAAGGGCGTGCGCTGCGTGACGGTGGTCTCGGGCGGTCCGGCGATTTCGCAGTGGGACGCGCACGACGACATCGAAGAGAATCATCTGCGGATGGCGGCGCGCGTGGACCAGCCGATTGCGGCGTTGTTGAAGGATCTGAAGCAGCGCGGGCTGCTGGAGTCGACGCTGGTGGTGTGGGGCGGCGAGTTCGGCCGGACACCGGAGGCGCAGGGCGGCAAGGGCCGCGACCACAACAATACGGGCTTTACGATGTGGATGGCCGGCGGCGGCGTGAAGGGTGGCGTGGTGGAAGGGGCGACCGATGACGTGGGCCTCTATGCCACGGAGAATCCGCATCATCTGCGCGACATTCACACGACGATTTTGCATCAGTTGGGCTTGAACCAGGACGCGCTGAGCTATCTGCATCAAGGCCGGCGCGAGCGGCTGACGGAGATTCAGGGCGAGGTGATTCGTGGCATCGTTTAGAGCGCTGGCGTGGTGGTGCGCGATGGCGGCGATGGCGCAGGCGCAGCAGGTTTCGACACCGCAGGTTCCGGGGCCGTCGGGGATGAAGCTGATCGAGACGCGCTGTCTGGGCTGCCATAACCCGGCGAACAAGCAATCGGGGCTCGACTTATCGAAGCGCGAGACGGCGATTCGCGGAGGCGACCGCGGGCCGGGCCTGGTGCCGGGCAACGCGAAGGAGAGCTTTCTTTACCAGGTGATCGCGCAGACGGCGAAGCCGGCGATGCCGAAGTTCGGGGCGAAGTTCAGCGAAGCCGAACTGGCGGTGATCGGGGCCTGGATCAACGAGGGGGCGCCTTGGGAGGCGCGTTTGTCGTCGGCGACGCCGGTGGCACCGAAGGTGACGCACTGGTCGTTTTTGAAGCCGGTGCGGCCGACGCCACCCAAGCCGACGAAGAATCCGATCGATGCGTTTGTGGCGGCGCGGCGCGAAGCGAAGGGCTTGACGGCGATGCCGGCGGCCGAGCCGCAGACGTTGTTGCGCCGGGTGTATCTGGATCTGGTGGGCGTGCCGCCCACGCCGGCCGAAGTGGAAGCTTTCGTGAAGGACCCCGCGAGCTATGAAGCGGTGGTGGACCGGCTGCTGGCCGATCGCCGGTATGGCGAGCGCTGGGGCCGCCATTGGATGGACATCTGGCGGTATAGCGACTGGTATGGCTACAACGCCGAGGTGCGCAACAGCCACAAGTACATCTGGCGGTGGCGTGATTGGATTGTGGAGTCCTTGAACAAGGACAAGACCTATGACCGGATGATTCTGGAGATGCTGGCGGGCGATGAAGTGGCGCCGGCGGATCCGGACACGCTGCGGGCGACGGGCTTTCTGGCGCGGAACTATTCGAAGTTCGACCGCGACGGGTGGATGCAAGACGCGGTGGATCACACGATGTTCGCCTTTATGGGCGTGACCGTGAAGTGCGCGCGCTGCCATGACCACAAGTACGATCCGTTTGCGCAGGAAGAGTATTACCGGATGCGGGCGTTCTTTGAACCGTACGAAGTGCGGATCGATCGCGTGCCGGGCGAGCCGGATTTAGAGAAGGACGGACTCTCGCGGATCTATGACGCGGGGGCCGACCGCCCGACGTATTTGTACGTGCGGGGCAACATCCAGAATCCGGATAAGGCGAACGTGCTGACGCCGGCCGTGCCGAAGAGCCTGGGCGGGACGTTGGGCAAGATGGAGCCGGTGGCGTTGCCGCTCGAGGCCTGGTATCCGGATCAGCGGAAGAGCGTGCATGACGATTTGCGGCGCGAGGCGCGGGCGGCGATCGAGAAGGCCGAGCGCGAGTTGATGGACGCGAAGCCCGGTGAACCGGCGGAGTTGGCGAAGCTGACGCTGGAAGCGGCGCGGGCGGAACTACCGGCGCTGGAAGCGCGCATTGTCGCGGAGAACGCGAAGTTCGGCGATCCGCCGGATCCGAAGTACGAGGACCTGGCGGCGACGGCGCGCGAACTGGAGCGAAAGGCCGGCGTGCTGCGCGGACGCGAGCGCGTGCGGCGGGCGCAACTGGAGCTTTCCGAGGCGATCGAGAAGCCCGATCCGAAGACCGGCAAGGCGGATGAGAAAAAGGTCGCCGCGGCGACGGCGAAGCTGGCGGCGGCGACTACGGCGCTGACGCTGCCGGCGAACGGCTACACGCCGATCGGCAAGGAGTATCCGACGCGGAGCACGGGCCGGCGCACGGCGCTGGCGCGCTGGATCACGGCGACGGAGAATCCGCTGACGGCGCGCGTGGCGATGAACCATATGTGGGCGCGGCATTTTGGGATGCCGCTGGTGCCCTCGGTGTTCGATTTCGGCAAGAACGGCAAGGCGCCGACCAATCCGGAACTGCTCGACTGGCTGGCGACGGAGTTCATGAGCCAGAAGTGGAGCATGAAGGCGATGCACCGGCTGATGGTGACGAGCGACACCTACCGGATGCAATCGACGGCGGGCATGACGCCGCATCCGAACCAGAAGATCGATCCGGAGAATGTGCTGCTGTGGCGGATGAATCCGCGGCGGCTGGAAGCAGAAGCGGTGCGCGACAGTGTGCTGGCGGTGTCGGGTGAGCTGGATTTGGCGCGGGGCGGTCCGGACATCGATCCGACGAAGGGCTTCGCGTCGCACCGGCGCAGCTTGTATTTCCGGCATACGCCGGACGCGCAGATGGAGTTTCTGACGATCTTCGACAATCCGAATCCGACGGAATGCTATTTGCGGAACGAGAGCGTGGTGCCGCAGCAGGCGCTAGCGCTGGCGAATAGCGAATTGAGCCTGGAGCAGGCGAAGGTGCTGGCGCCGCGGTTGACGGGTCCGGACTTTGTGCGGGACGCGTTTCTGCGGGTGCTGGGACGGGTGCCGAGCGAGCAGGAACGCAAGCTGGCGGCGACTTTCCTCGATAGCACGGTGGACCAGGCGCAGGCTCGCAGCAACTTTATCCAAGTGCTTTTCAACCATCACGACTTCGTGACGATCCGGTAGCGACCAACGATATGCAACGACGCCAATTTCTTCACTCTCTCGGACTGGGCTTTAGCGGTTTGGCGATGAACGCGATGCTGAGTGCGGACCCGGTGCGGCCCGCCAAGGCGAAGCGGGTGATCTGGCTGTTCATGATCGGCGGCGTGAGCCACGTGGAGTCGTTCGACCCGAAGCCGGAGATCAACAAGTACGCGGGGCGGAGCATCGGCGATACGCCGCATGCGCATACGCTCGAGAACCCGCTGGTGAAGAAGAACCTGCGCGAGTTTGTGGCAGGGGTGCGGAAGCCATTGTCACGGCTGTATCCGCTGCAGGTGGGTTATCAGAAGCGGGGGCAGAGCGGGATTGAAGTGAGCGACTGGTTCCCGCATATCGGGTCGCGCATTGACGATATTGCGGTGGTGCGGTCGATGTGGACGACCGATAACGACCACGGGGCGCAGATGCAGTTCCATACGGGGCGGCATGCGCTGGAGGGGCAGTTCCCGACGATCGGGTCGTGGGTGCATTACGGGCTGGGGTCGTTGAACGAGAACCTGCCGAGTTTTGTGGTGCTGGGCGATCCGATTGCGTCGTGCTGCGGCGGGCCGGGGGCGCACGGAGCGTCGTACCTGGGGCCGGAGCATGGGGGCGTGCGACTGGAAGTGAAGCCGGAAGCGCCGCTGCCGTATGCGAAGCCCGCGCTCGGGGCGGCGGAGCAGCGGCGGCAATTCGATCTGATTCGGGACTTCAACCAGTTGGCGGCGGTGGCGTATCCGGACGATGCGGCGCTGCAGGCGCGGATCAAGTCGTATGAGTTGGCGTACCGGATGCAGGCCGCGGTGCCCGAGGTGATGAAGTTGGGCGTGGAGACGGAAGAGACGCGGAAGCTGTACGGGCTGGACCAGGAAGTGACGAAGCCGTTCGGGGAGACGTGCCTGGCGGCGCGGCGGCTGGCGGAGTCCGGGGTGCGGTTTATCCAGGTGTTCCACGGCCACAACGGCGGGGCGGGTAAGTGGGATTCGCACACGAACCTGAAGAAGGGCCACTCCGAACTGGCGATGCAGGTGGACAAGCCGATCGCGGGCTTGTTGCAGGATCTGAAGCAGCGGGGTTTGCTGGACGATACGCTGGTGGTGTTTGCGACCGAGTTCGGCCGGACGCCGGGCGCCGAAGGCACCAACGGGCGCGATCATCATCCTTACGGATTTTCGGTGTGGATGGCCGGCGGCGGCATCAAGGGCGGGGTGGTGAACGGGGCGACCGACGAGATCGGCTTCCATGCGGTGGAGGATCGGCACTACGTGACGGACATCCACGCGACGGTGATGCACCAGTTGGGGCTGGATCCGCGGAAGCTGGAAGTACCGGGCCGGAAGCGTCTCGAGATCGACTACGGCGAGCCGATCCACCAGATTATTGCTTAGTTCGGCGTCAAGCTGAGGCGAAGCGCGGCGGCGCACACCTCGGGTGCTACAGCCAGGTGGCGCGTATGGTACCCGCGAAACTGACGGTGAGCATTGGTCCACATCGGCCTGTCTCTTGGTTGGTCAGGTTGTTGGGTTCTGGGGGATCTGGTCGCGTTTGTTTTGAACGAGATCGCCGGGTTTGTTTCCCATATTTCATTTCCGTTCCTCTTCGAGCACGCGGGGGAGGATCCCACCCGGGGGCGGCGCCGGAGTTGGAGTCCCGTCGGCGCCGCTGAGGGTAGCGCGGAAATGACTGACGATTCTGATGGCAAAGATCTGGCGGAGCGGGCTGGACAGACTGGCGTCGGAACGGCCACTCGCGCGGGCGAACTAAGACGGTGTACGAGGAAAACAGCAGGGCGGCCAAGGCCGCGAGGGTCCGGAAAAACGCTTGGGTTCCCCCGAGAACCTGAGAGGCGAGTTCGTTTGTTTTGAACGAGATCGCCGGGTTTGTTTTCTAACTTTTATTTTTCCGGCTGGTGATTTTTCAGGTTGCGGGCGAAGTGAGTGAGGTGACGCGGCGTGTCCAGGCTGACGGGGCGGGGGTTGCGCCACCCGCGGTGGGAGGCGACGATGTCGTCGACGAGTTCGCAGATCTGATCGAAGGCGGCCGGGTGGTCTTCTTCGAGAACGGCGTTGATGGCGTCGTTGATCAGGGGCCACATGTGCTCCTGGGTGGGCGAGTCAGTGGGTTTGCTTTTGACGAGGACCACACGGTGGTCCGGGTGGTTGGCCTGGAGCTCTTCTTCGTACGCGCGGCGGCGTGCTTCGCGCCGCTTTTCCAGTTCGGCGTCAGTTAGAAGGACCCAGTGGCGTCCGGAACTGAAGTCCGGGACGGGAAGCGAATCGTAGTCGAAGTCAGTGTAACGAGTCATGACGGAGTTCTCCGAGCATGAGAGTAGCAGGGGCGGCTGTATCTCCTGGGTGGCTTTGGTTGGTTTTGCTTTTGTTCGGTTGGGGTTACGAGGAAATGATTTGCGGTGAACGGGCCTGGGGACAGGCCCCCTTTTGCCTCTGCGAAAATGCGTAGGGCTGCGGATCTTTGACGTCACATCAGGTTTCGTTCGCTATTCGCGATTCGCGAATATAGAATGAAATTATGGCACTCAAGCCGCAAGACGTTTACGTGGTGCTCAAGATCGTGGCTGGCGGCTTGAAGCGGCCGTCCTATTCCCAACTGGCTGGGCAACTGGTGATGAGTCCTTCGGAGGTACATGCCAGCGTCGTTCGGGCTCGCGCCAGCGGATTGTTGCATGGGCCGGAATTGGGGGATCGTCCCAATCTTCCGGCGCTCGAAGAATTTCTGACTCACGGGCTGAAGTACGCGTTCCCGGCGGAGCATGGAGAGCTAACGAGGGGCATTGCAACCGGCTACGGCGCTGCCCCGCTGAAGGGCCTCTTGGCGGCGACTGGTGACCCCATTCCGGTTTGGCCCTGCGCCGAAGGTTCGCAACGTGGATTTTCGCTGGCTCCGCTTTACAAGAGCGCACCGCGGGCGGCGCCGCAGGACGAGCCGTTCTACGAGTTGCTGGTGCTGGTTGACGCCCTCCGCGACGGGCGGGCGCGAGAACGCAAGATTGCCGAAGCCGAATTGCATCGTCGCTTGCGAGGTGCCCATGCCTGAATCGAACCTGGACCAACTCATTCGGGCCGCGCGCTTATTGGATCCCCTGCTGACGGAACTGGTGTTCGTGGGTGGGGCGGTGACCAGCGTTCTGGTGAATGACCCCGGAGCTGGACCGCCCCGTCCAACGATCGACGTGGACGTGGTGGCCGAAATCACTTCTTATCGGGAGTACACCAAATTGGGCGAGCGGCTTCGAGAGCTGGGCTTCTGGGAGGACAAGAGTGAAGGTGCACCGGTTTGCCGATGGCTCCAGGCGGGGACGGTTCTTGACCTGATGCCTCTCGACGCAGGGGTGCTCGGGTTCTCGAATCGCTGGTGCCCGGAGGCGATGAAGACCTCGATGGTTTACCCACTACGTCCGGGCTTGACGATCCAGGTGATTAACGCGCCGCACTTTCTGGCCACAAAGCTCGAGGCATTCAAGGACCGGGGCGGAGGAAGTTGCTGGGGAAGCCATGACCTGGAAGATCTGCTCTATGTAGTGGACGGGCGCGCGTCGATTGCTGACGAAGTGCGGCGCGAGAATCAGGTCCTGCGTGACTTTCTGAGGTTCGAGATTACGCAATTGTTAGCGGGAGGTTTGATCGATGCGCTGCCCGACTATCTGCTGCCCGATGCCGCGAGTCAGGCGCGGAGCGGGATGATCCTACGGCGCCTGAAAGAGATGACCGCGCCTTAAGGATTCATGGGAAACGGGGTGAAGGTGGTGAAGGCAGCGCCGTTGAAGCGTAAGCCGAAGGCGCTGGTGCCGAAGCCGGGGTTGATGAACTCGATCCAACCGCTGATGCCGGCAGTGGAGCGCCAGAGGGAGGGCAAGGCGAAGGCGACGTGGCTGTACTTGGGCATTAAGAGGGTTTGCTGGTCGACGACTTTGCCGGTGCGGTCGTGGATGCGGGCGATGAGCGAGAGGGTGGCATCGTTCTGGTTGAGGATGGCCAAGCCAGTGACGAAGGCGGTGTTGTCGAAGGGCATGGCGAAGTTGCCGCGGAGGGGCGCGTGGAGGGCCACGGTGGCTTCCTGATCCTGGCCGCCCGGGATGCGCTGCGTGTAGATGGCCATGGCCGCCATGGGCTCGGGACAACAATCGGTTTGGGTTTGGTAGGCGACGCCCCAACCGGAGGTGAGGGCGGCGGCGGTGCCGGGGGTTTCGACGATGACGGTTTGGCCGGGCGTGAGGGTGAAGACGAGGTTGGCGGCGTTGCGCGCCGTGAAGTCGGCGTTGGCCCGGATGGGAAGCTGCAGTTCGACCGCATCGTCCCGATAGAAAGAAGCGATCATGTTCACGTTGCGCGTGCCCAGGTTGGTGAACTTCAGCGTGGTCTTCCAAAGGTCGCCATCGACGAGGTGCGGGATGAGGACCAAGGGCTCGGGCGCCGCGTGCGCGGTGGTGAACACGCCAAGAGTAAGAAACAGGAAAAGGGCGGATCGCAGCATGGGCTGCCGAGATTGTCCCACAGGTGGGGGGATTTTGGGCCTTTAGGAGGGGTCCTTGGCGCGCGTGGTGGACACGCCTTTGACGACAGCCAAGCCGATGAGCACCAGGGTGCCAACGACGATCCACTGAGTGCTGACGTGAAGGAGGGTGGCCCCGTAGATCAGGCCGGCAATCATGATCAGGAAACCTGCGAGGTAGATCGGGAAGGACATGGGCGTTTTATCTCCGGGCAATCGGGAGCATTTGGAGGGCCATTCGCTAAGTGATTGTCGGGGCGGGGGATGGTCGGTGGGGGGGCACGGGGGGACGGCATTCTCTGCACGCGGGTAATGGTGCGACCGCGCAGAAGGTGCTTCGGTGCGGCGGATGCCGGGCCGGCGTGGCATAATTTCGGCGAGGAGCGATCCCGATGATCCAAAAGTTCATCCGACTCTTGGTGGCGGCGACCGTGGTTGCGCTCGGCCTACCGGGGCAAGCGCCGCTGCCCACCAACGGAGCGGAGCGCGAAGCTCCGGGGCGCCTGCCGCGCGGGGTGAACGCCCCGGGCTTGAGCGGCGCTCCACCCCGAGGCGGGTCGGTGTTTCTCTCGGGCCGCGTGATGCTGGACGATGGCAGCGCGCCGAGCGTGGCGGTGGTGATCGAGCGGGTTTGTAACGGGCGCTCCAAGCCTGAAGGCTATACGGATCGAAGGGGGCGGTTCAGTTTTGAACTGGGCCGCAGCACGCTGACGACGGATGCGAGCGACGGCATGTCGAATGACGGCGCTTTCGGAACGGCGCATAACGTCCACGCGAGCGAACGCGATCTGGTGGGTTGTTCGCTGCGCGCGGCGCTGGCGGGCTACGTTTCGGAAGCGGTGAGCCTTTCCGGGCATCGCGCGCTCGACAATCCGGAGGTGGGCATCATCCTGCTGCATCGCCGGGCCAGCGTGGAGGGGCTCACCACGAGCGTCACGTCGTTGAAAGCGCCGAAAGGCGCGCGGCAAGCTTACCAGAAGGCATTGAAACTTCAGCGTGGCAACAAGCCGGAGGAGGCGATGGGCCAACTGGAACGGGCGGTGGCCGCTTATGCGAGTTACGCGGCGGCCTGGTATGACCTGGGGGTGCTCTACGAGCGGGCCAACCGGCTGGAGGAGGCGCGCGAGGCTTATCGGCGGTCGCTGGAGGCCGATCCGAAGTACATCCGGCCTCAACTACAGATGGCGGGGCTGCACGCGCTGGCGGGCGAATGGAAACTGACCGCGGAAGCCGCTCAGCGCGTGATTCAACTGAACCCTTACGACTTTCCCGCCGCGTACTTCTACCGCGCGGTGGCCGCGGTCAACCTGCACGATCTGCCTACGGCGGAACGGGCGGCGCGGGAGGGTCTTAAGCTCGACACCGACGATCGGATTCCCAAACTCTCACATGTTCTCGGGTTGGTGCTGGCGCAGAAGCACGAACCGCTGGAGGCAGCCGCGAGTCTGAAGCGCTATCTGAAACTGGCACCGCGTGCGGCGGATGCGGAGTTGGTGCGTCAACAAGTGGCCGAGATCGAACGGGAGATCCCGCCGCAGGCCGCCCCCCAGCAGGCCGCCCCGCCGCTGCGCTTCCAGTTTACGGGCGGTGAGTAGAAGCGCTAGAGAAGGAGCGGAAGCGATGGTAGCCGTGACGCAGGCATGCGCCGCATCGGGCGGGAGCAGGGGCAGGGCGTGAGCGTGCCGGCGCTACCGCGCGCTTTTGCCGCTCATGGGGGCCGCGGCACCGGAGGCAGGGGCGAGGGGGGACGGGGTTTGGAAGACGACCAACAGCACCGCCAGCGCGAGCAGGAGCAGAATGGGCGCCCACGAACTCCACTTCAGTTCGGCCTCGATTCCGGCCCGGTTCTCGTCGTTTAGCATGGGTCCTCTCTTTCGGCCATCTTTTTGACGTGGCCGAACATTTTTGGTGCCTAATCACCAGTATTTTATGTCGTCCGGGGGGCGGAGCGGTGACATGGCGTAGCGTCTCAAGCGCCGGCCCTTAGGCTATGGCAGGATGTCTCGGAGCGGGGGCAGTTTTCTTGCCGGCGATCGGCCGCGCGTGAGGGCAGGGCCGCTATAATCGGAGCCGCATGAAATATCGCTATCGGGTTCTGGCGTTCCTCTTCGTGCTCTCGATGATTACCTACATCGACCGGGTTTCGATCGGAACCTTGGGCAGCCGGATGCGACAGGATCTGGGCATCGATCTCGACGCCTGGGGCTGGATCATTGGAGCGTTCGCGCTGGCGTATGCGCTCTTTGAGATTCCGAGCGGGGCAATGGGCGATCGGTGGGGCTCCCGCGCGACGCTTTCGCGCATCGTGCTGTGGTGGTCGCTGTTCACCGTCGCCACGGGCGCCGCGAATAGCTTTACGACGCTGATTACTTGCCGCTTTCTGTTCGGCGCCGGAGAAGCGGGGGCGTATCCCAACATCGCGGCGACGCTGGCGCGTTGGTTTCCGCTGGCCGAGCGAGCGCGCGCCACGGGGATTGTCCTGATGGCCAGCCGGCTGGGGGGCGCGGTGACGCCGATCATCGTCCTGCTGCTGGCTGATCGCTTCCATTGGCGCGGCACGTTCGTCCTGTGCGGGGTGGCGGGCGCCGTCTGGGTAGCCGCCTGGTATTTCTGGTTTCGCGACGACCCGCGCGAGATGCCGGGAGTGCCACAGGCGGAGATCGAGGAGATCGGCTATCAGCACGCAGCGGCTCAGCTGCATCACGGTCTGCCTTGGCGGGTCGCGCTGCGCAGCTCGAACTTCTGGACCTTGCTCGCCATGTATCACTGTTACAGCTGGGGCTCCTTCTTCTATCTCGGCTGGCTGACCGACTACCTGCGCTATGGACGCGGTTTCACCGATGCCGATTTGAAGAGTTATGGCTGGATGCCCTTTGTGTTCGGCGCTTGCGGCAACCTGGCCGGCGGCTGGCTGAGCGACAGCCTGGCCCGCCGTTACGGTTTGCGCATTGGGCGCTGCACGGTGGGCGCCGCTGGCATGGTGCTGTCGGGCTGCTGCATGGCGGGGTCACGGCTGGTGAGCGAGCGCCTCGACGCTCTCCTGCTGCTCTCGGTGGGCTACTTCTGCATGGACGCGATGCTGCCGGTGGCGTGGGCCGTGGTGCTGGATATCGGCCGCAAGTACGCGGGCGCCCTGGGTGGCTCGATGAATATGGCCGGACAGATGGCCGGGTTCTTCTCGTCGGTCGCTTTCGGGCATGTCGTCAAGTGGGTGGTCGGGCGTGGCATGTCCGAGCCGGAGGCGTATAACTTTCCTCTGCTTCCGTTCTCCGTGATGTTGGTGCTCTGCGGGGTGCTGTTTGCGCGGCTTCGTCCGGATCGGCAGTTGGAGCCGCCGGGTGTAACTCCCGACGGCGGGCTGGCTTTGGGGCGTCGCTGACGGTGGGGGCTCTTCTCCGTGACGGGTACTGCTGAGTCGCGCTGCCGGGAAGCATTGGCGAGTACGCTGGCACTTTTTGTTAAGCGACCCCCGGGAGTGCCGTTCAGGTCGCTGGACACTTACTTGCCCGCCTACAGTGGCGAGCGGCCTCGCATGGTGCCGGTCCGCGTCGGCTGTGCGGGGATCCTCAGATCCTCAGCCTCGGCGAAAAAAAGCTAGTGCGTCAATATGGCGTGCTCCGGCCTTCTTCGCTCGTTTTGTAATATTACATGCTACCCTGGCCATGAGGGCATATGGCGGACGTGTGGCGGTGGCGAAAGCGGAAGGGGCTAACGCAGGTGGCTGCGGCGTCATTGCTTGGTGTCTCTCAGCCCTACTTGTCGCTTCTCGAAAAGGGAGCGCGGCCATTGACGGCAGCACTGCGGAAGCGGATGAAGGCCGAGAGCGCTCAAGGCGAGAAACAGACTTCGGACGATCTCTTTCGCGCTCAGTTGAGTGGGCTAGGCTATCCGGGATTTGCTCACGTTGAGAAGTCTCGGCGCAAAGTTCCGGCGGATGCTCTGCTGATGGCGGTCCTGGCACAGCCGGATGCCGACGCGCGCGTGGTTGAGGCCCTTCCCTGGCTGGTGACGGCCTTCAAGGATCAGCTCGACTTCAGCCCGATGGTGCGCCAAGCCAAACTTCAGAATCTGCAAAACCGCTTGGGCTTTTTATTGCAGGCAGCCGGAGTCGATTCGCCCGACGGACTGTTGGCCGTCCGCGAACTCGACCGGGCGCGCCTGCTTCGTGAGGACACTCTCTGTTGGGATTCCATGCCGGCGGCAACGCGCGAATGGATGCGTGCGAATCGAACCCCGCTAGCCGCGCATTGGAACGTGTTGACGAGGCTGCAAGCGGAGGACGTTCACAATGCCGCATGATCTTTCGGCGGAGCGGCGTCCCTCCGAGCCGTGGCTTTCGTTCTTGACGGACCTCGATGCTGCGCTCGACCGACCCGCCGCCTTCCACTGTATCGGGGGATTCGTCGTTAGCCAGCAGTATGGGTTCGCGCGAGAGACGGCTGACCTGGACGTACTCACCGTCATTCCTCACGAAGCTGCCGAACGCGTCGTCGCGTCGGCGGGCAAGGGTTCGCCACTCCAGAAGAAGCACCGAGTCTACATCGACCACGTCGGCGTCGCCAACTACCCGGAAGACTACGAGAGCCGCCTGGTCCGCGTCTTTCCCCTCTGGCCGAACCTCCGCCTGTGGGCGCTCGAACCGCACGATCTCGCGCTGACGAAGTTGGAGCGGAGCAACGACCGGGACATCCTCGATGTCATTCACCTAGCGCAGACCGGGTTGATTGTCCGCGAGACGCTCATCTCACGCTTCGAGAAGGAACTCGAACCCTACATAGCCGGGCGAGTGCGATCGTCATAAACCGACGATTGATACGACGAACGCGGCACGCCTTTCTCCCCATACCAAGGCTGCTATCGAGCAGCCGATGACCGACCCCCGGAAAGAGGCACAAACGAGGCGACCGCGAATGCAAGCGAGAGTTCCAACCTCCCCCACCCGCCATGAATTATCCATCGACTTCGACCCTAGCCCGCCATCGTCACATCCACCGGCCACGCCTCAAGCGGAAGATCCTACATCTTTTCTGGTGGCGGTCCTCTTCACCCCATCGCCCGTCATCGCCAGCCGTCACGGCCGGTAAGGATCTGCACTTCGCGGCCATGAACGGTTGCCGCCGCCGGATTGACAGCTCAGTGCTGCTGTCACGGATTTCCTTAGGCTTGGGGAGGCGTCGGGATTTGGTTTCCGCTGAATGCACGCCCCCACCCAACGAGCCAGAACAAAAGCGTGGTTAAATGTTGCGACGGCAGGTCTTGCCGAGAATTCGTAAGATGTAAGCTTGCCTAATTTCACGGAGAGGAGGAAGTGCGCTTGGCGCTCTCGGTAAACCTAAGACGACCAAGGCAGTTCCCCCTTCACCAGATGCTCTGGCAGGACTTTGAGGATCTGGTTCGCGACATCGGGTTCCGCGTTCTCGGCGCATCCATCGGCCACTTCAAGCCGGGGCCGGACGGCGGCAGAGACGCGCGCTTCGATGGAACTCCCAACGCGTGGCCGAGCGTGTCCGCGCCGGAAAGAGGCCAATACGTACTTCAGTGCAAACACACGCAGAAGGCCGACGCGTGTTGTTCGCATGAAGACTTCAAGAAGCTGATGCGGAGGGAATCCACAAAGGTGAAGAAGTTGGCTGCCGACCAGGAGTTGTCGCACTACATGGTCTTCACCAACCGGGCCAAACCTGTGGAAGAGGACGTTGCTTTCCGTGTGAAGTTCACGAAGATCTCCGGTGTGGCCAACGCTTGGCTGCTTGCCCAGGGCGAAATTACTACGCTCCTGCGCGCGCATCCAGAGGTTTGGGACCAGTACGAGCAGGACATTCGCAATCCACTTCGTTTCAACCGCGACGACTTGATCGAGATCATCCACGATTTCGCCAAGTTCATGAAGAAGACGAACGCAAATCCGCGAGTCGAAAGCTTGAGACACTTGGGATTGGAGGATAAAAACCGCCTTAACGGAATCTCGGAAGGGTACTTCGCCGACATGCAGCGGCACACCATGCCGCAATTCGAGAATATCCGTCTTTTTCTGGAGAATCCGCGCAACGAAAAGGATCTGCTGTTGTACCGCGACACCGCCGATGACCTCCGTGGCCGGCTACGCGGAATGCTAGCTGCCAAGACCGTCACTTCTCTTGAGGAAGCTATGGATCAGATCCGTGACGAGTTCATCGCCAGCGATGAGCGGCTCAAGGGAAAACGTCGATGGGTGCGAACATTCATCGACTACATGTATTCGACCTGTGAGATAGGCCAGAATGTTGACCCCGCACAAGCACCTAAAGCTTAATACATCGGTGCTGAATCTCTCGGCACTCGCGCTGGGATACTTGCAGCGGTACCGTAGCGTCACGTACGAACAGCTCTACTTGCACCTTGAGCGACGTGTGGGGGTAAAGGACGCGGAAGACATCCGCCTGATGTTCGGCCCGACCGTCAGCTTTCTCTACGTGATCGGCAAGGTCCACTACCATCCCCAGAACGACACGTTTGAATATCTGGAGACGCACGCGCCATGAAACTCTCCCAGATCTACAGCAACAACCATCGGATTTTCCCGCCGATCGAATTCAATGGGATTGCGGATAACAAGCCCAGTGCGATCTTCGCCCGAGTGAAGAAGCCGAAGGATACGAAGAAGGACAGCCATAACCTCGGCAAGACGCTACTGGTGGATCTGATTGACTTCCTCCTCCTGAAGGACATCAACCCCACTCCGAACCGCGTCCATTTTCTGCACAAACACAGTCTCATGTTTGCGGACTGGTATTTCTATCTGGAGCTTCAAACAACGACCGGCAAGTTCGTCACCATTCGCCGCGGCGTCAAGGAGCCGACTAAGATCGCGTTCAAATCGCACCTCAAACGACTCGGCAACATCGCCACCAACGGCGGCATGCACAAGGGCTGGGACCATACGGATGTTGCGCTGGAGCGCGCGGTACAGCTCTTGGACGGATACCTCGGGCTGGAGTCGATCAAACCGTTCACGTACCGCAGCGGTGTTGGATATTTCCTCCGCACCCAGGCCGATTACCGCCAATTATTCCAGCTGGACAAGACCGCAGCAGGCGCCGACAAAACATGGAAGCCATACCTCGCAAAGGTCTTTGGTCTCGATCCCGAGCGCATCATGCAGAAGTACTCGCTCGATGAGGAAGTGGCCAACCTGAAAGCCAAGGTCGATGAAATCCAACAGTCAATCCCGCGCACGCGCACCAAGAACTTGAACGAATTGCGAATGGAAGTTTCCACGCGACAACAGGTTCTCAGTGAAACTGAGGGCCGCATTGATCGCTTCAAGTTCGCTCAAGAGGAGATCCGGATCAGCAAGGAACTGGCGGAAGATCTCGAATCCGAGGATGCCGAACTCAACGACCGGTTGACCAATCTCGACTACGACATCGCCCAGATGCGGACGGCGATTCAGCGGGAGGTCATTTTCGATCCCGACCACATCAAAAAGGTTTTCGACGAAGCCCAGGTCTACTTCGCGCCGCAACTGGCCAAAGACTACAAGGATCTAGTTCAGTTCAATCGCACCATCACGACCGAACGCAGCAGATTCCTTCGCAAGCAGATCAAGGATCTTGAGAAAGAACGCAACGATCTTACGCGGAAGAAGACCGAGATCGATGACCGCCGCGCCAAGTGCTACGAGATCCTTCAAGAACACGACACCTTTAGGAAGTTCAAATCTCTTCAGAAGGAGCAGGTCAACCAGCGCGCCGACCTGGAACAGAGGGTTCAGCAGATCCGCCGTCTCGAAGAACTGTTGGAAGCGGAGAAAAACCATCGCGCGAAGATGCAGGAAAGAGCCCGGCTCGTCGAAGAGATTGAAGCCGAGGTAAACGCCGGCACCGAGATCCAGCGGAGGATCAACAACGAATTCGCGCGCATGGTTCACAAGGTTCTCAATCTTCGCGGGAGTGTCTACCTGCGTACCAATGCATCGGGAAACATCGACCCGGAGCATACGGCGGATCCGGCCGCTGTCGATACTGGGACGTCGAGCCAATCGGATGGAAGCACTTACAAGCGATTTCTCTGCATCTTGTTTGATCTGGCAGTGCTAAAAGCGTATTCAAGGCATTCGTTCTTCCGCTTCGTCTACCACGACGGAATCTTGGAGACGATGGACGACCGCAAGAAGGTCGAGATGTTGTCCCTACTTCACGAGTTCTCCGCCGAGACCGGCGTGCAGTGCATCTTCAGCGTGATCGAGTCAGAGATGCCTGTCGGTGCGGACGGTAAGCGAATCGAACTCGCTGCGGGCGAAATCGTCCGGGAGTTGAGTGACGTTGGCGCCAACGGCCGCCTCTTCCGGACGGCGTCTTTCTAGGCCGCCGTCATCGAAAGCGCAGTCCTACGCGTTAGAGCTATCCCACTTGCGGAAATGCATTATCTCATTGCCCAAGTGACTCTATGTCAGTTCGATCGTAAGCGAGCGGCGAACCCATCTTGCGAGGGGAGCGTGCCAGCGGGAAGCTAAGGCATGAGCAGGCGGGCGGAGCAGATGCGGGCGATGGTGGCGGAGTACGAAGCGAGCGGACTGCCGCGGCGGGCGTTCTGCGCGGAACACGGACTGGCGGTGACGACGTTGGACTACTGGCGGCGCGAGTTGGCCAACAGGCCGCAGTTGGTGCCGGTGCGAGTGATCGACGACCACCCCAGCTATGCGTTGGTGCTCGCCAACGGCCGCCGCATCGAATGCGCAAGTGAAGGACTCGCCAGCTTGATCCGCGCCGCCGAACAAGCGTGATGTTCGGGCTGGGTCCCGCGACGAAGATTTACTTAGGCGCCGCCGCGGTTGACATGCGGAAAGGCTTCGACGGGCTCCACGGCCTGGTGCGCGACTGCCTGCAACACGACCCGCTCAGCGGCCATCTGTTCCTCTTCACCAACAAGCCGCGGACCCGCATCAAGGCGCTGATCTGGGATGGGAGCGGACTCTGGATCTGCGCAAAACGGCTGGAAAAGGGCCGTTTTCGCTGGCCGGAAGCGGCTGGCGCGAGCGTAACGCTACGAGCCGAAGAGTTGGCGATGCTGCTGAATGGACTCGACTGGAAAAACACCCAGCCCCGAAAATGGTTTCGGAACAAAGTAGCGTGAAAATGATGCTGGAACATTTTCCGGACATCGCGTACTATTGATTTTCCCGCATGGATCCGCAAGCCCGCATCGCGAACTTGGAGCAAGAGTTGGCTTGGTCGCGCATGAAAATCCAGCAACTGGAAGAGCGCTGGCGGCGGCATCTGATCGAGAAGTACGGTCCGAAGAGCGAGACGCTGAGCGACCTGCAACTGAACCTGCTCGAGGAAGAGCCCGGCGTGACGCAGGATGAAGTCACGGCCGAAGCGGCGCGTCCGCCGTATCAGCCGCGCGAGCGAAAACCGCATCCCGGCAGAAGACCTTTGCCGGAGACGTTGGCGCGGGTGGAGGAGACGCTGCCGTGTGCGGCGCAATGCGTTTGTTGCGGAGGCGAAACCAAAGTCATCGGCCATGACGTGAGCGAGGTGCTGGATCGCGAACCGGCGCATTGGTTCGTGCGAGTCACCAGGCGCGAGAAGCGGGCCTGCACCAAGTGTGTAACGGTGCGGATGACGGAGTTAGCGCCGCGCATCGTGGAGAAAGGCTTGGCGAGCGATCGGGTAGTGATCGACACGGTGGTGGCCAAGTACTGCGACCACTTACCGCTCTACCGGCAGGAAGCCATGTTCGAGCGCGAAGCAGGCGTCGAGATCTCGCGCGCTACGCTGGATGGCTGGGTGCTGCGCGTGGGCGAGTTACTCGCTCCGGTCGTGGAGGCGATGCGCGTGGAACTGCTCCGGGAGCCCTATTTACAGGCCGATGAGACGACTGTGCCGGTGCAGCTCAACGACAAGAGCGGCTCGGATCATCAAGCTTACTTATGGCAGTATGGCGCGCCGGGCGGCGCGACAGTCTTCGAGTTTCAGTTGGGGCGCGGACGGGAAGGTCCGCAGAAGTTTCTGGGTGATTGGGCAGGCATCTTACAAACCGATGGCTATGCGGCTTACGACGGCGTGGGCGGCGAGGGCTTGATCCATGTAGGTTGCTGGGCGCACGCGCGGCGTAAGTTTGTAGATGCGGTGAAGGTGAATAAGGACGATGCGGCGTCGCTCGCCATGGTCACTCGCATGGACGCGTTATTCTGCGTGGATCGTGAGGCGAAGCGTTCGGCGTTGACGGCGGAAGAGCGGCACGCTTTGCGGCGCGAGCAGGCGTTGCCGTGGCT
>CBDDIZ010000036.1:0-298571 GCA_965229305.1 Bryobacteraceae bacterium
CGAGCGACGAGATTTCAAGCAGGAAGTCGAGCAGGTCGGCGCGCTCTTCAAAGCGCACTCGCTCGGGAGGTCTAGTAACTGCCACCGCCCGATCCTTCCGCGCCTACGATTTTGACGCTGGCGCTGGCGCCGATGCGCGTGGCTCCGGCCGCGGTCATGCGGCGGGCGTCCTCGGTGGTGCGCACGCCACCTGACGCCTTCACGCCCATGTCAGGACCGACGATCGACCGCATCAGGGCAATGTCATGAGCTGTGGCGCCGGACGGTCCGAAGCCCGTGGACGTCTTGACGAAGTCGGCCTGGGCGAGCTTGGCGAGCGCGCAGGCGGTGGCCTTCTGGTTGTCATCCAGAAAGGCCGTTTCGAGAATCACTTTGACGATGGCTCCGGCGCGATGGGCGACGGCGACCACGGCAGCGATATCGAGCTTCACGGTTTCCGAGTCCCCCGAACGCAGCGCGCCGACATTCATCACCATGTCGATCTCCTGCGCGCCGGACCGCAAAGCGATCTCCGTCTCGCGGACCTTCACTTCCGTCGTGTTCGCGCCGAGCGGGAAGCCGATCACGGTGCAGGTTTTCACGGCCGTGCCGGCCAGTTCGGCAGCCACGACGGGCACCCAGTAGGGGTTCACGCAAACGCTGGCAAAGCCGAACTTTTTGGCTTCGGCGCAGACTTTGACGATTTCGGGCTTCGTGGCATCCGGTTTGAGCAGCGTGTGGTCGATCATCGCGGCGAGGGCCGCATCCACCTGGGTGACTTTGGCGCCGGCGGAAACCCGGTCCGCCCCGCAGGCGACGATCTGTTTGGTTTTCGACTGGCAGGTTTGCACGCAGCGCTGCGTGCAGCCAGGGCAGATGAGATCCGGGACGCCGAGCCCTTCGGATTTGCCGCCGCGGCCCTGGACGCGCGCGAGGATCGCCTCGCCGATTTCGGCGACCAGTTGGTCAAGTTCTTGGGCAGTCATGGCGGTGTTCACTTACTGTAGCGCCGTTCGATTTGGGTGATCTTGTCGATGCGGCCTTGATGGCGGCCGCCGCCGTACGGTGTGGCGATCCAGGTGCGGACGACGTCTTCGGCCTGCGATTCGGTGAGCAGACGTCCGCCGAGCGTCAGGACGTTGGCGTGATTGTGCTCACGGCTGTTCTTGGCGCTGGCCCGGTCATAGCATAGCGCGGCGCGAATGCCGGGGACTTTGTTCGCGGCCATGGCGGAGCCGATGCCCGCGCCATCGACGATGATCCCGCGCGTGGCCGCGCCGCCGGCCACCGCTTCCGCGACGGCCAAGGCGATGTCCGGATAGTCGGCCGGTTGGGGCGCGTGCACGCCCAGATCCTGGATGGCGAGCCCGAGCGATTCGAGCAGCGGCTTGAGGGCTTCTTTCATGGCGAAGCCACCGTGGTCCGAACCGACGGCGACGGTCTGCTGAGGGTCGCGCAGCTGGGGGACGTCGGCCGGAGCCACTTCACGGATCACGATGCCTCGCCGGGCCGCTAAGTCCCGTGCTTCCATCGTAATAATGCTCCCCACGGCGACCGTCAAAGGGCCGCCCAAAGGGACATCGCTGGCTGTAATTACCGTCTTCCTGGGCATCGACGTACAATTCATTGTAATGAAGCGGCGGCTATCGCTCCTGATCTTTTGCGGCCTTACCGCTTTTGCTCATCCGTTAGGCAATTTTTCGATTTGCCAGTATGCCGGGTTCCTGCTGCGGCCGGACGGCATCACGGTGACGTATGCGGTGGATTTCGCCGAAATCCCCAGCCTGAAGCTGGAAGAGCGATGGAAGGCGGGCGAGTCCACGGACCGGGCCATGCGCGAGTGGGTCTCGGCCCTCAAGTTTCGCTCTCACGGCAAGCCGGTGACGCCCTTCCACGAGGAGACCTCGCCGTTTCCGGGCATCGGCGCTGGGGGCATGAGCACCATGCTGATCGTCGCGACGTTGAAGCTGCCCGGCGACCTCACCGAGCTCGAGTACGAAGATCCGAACTTCCGCGGCCGTCCGGGCTGGAAGGAGATCACCGTGCGCGCCGACGGCGTCGATCTGCTCGAATCGAGCCAAACGCCCAACAAGAATCTGAGCCGCACGCTCACCAACTATCCGTTGGACCCGCTCCTCAAAGTACCCCACGACCTCCGCGCGCGCTTCGTCTTCCGGCCTAGCCAGACCGACGCCAAAGTGGAGACCAAGGTGATTCCGCTTGCCCAGCCGCCCGCGCCGCAAGTGGACGCCCGGCGCGCCGAAGACTTCTCCGAACTGGGCCGCGCGGACTTTCTCTCTCGCCTGATGCGTCAGGAGGAGTTGCCGTTCTCGATGCTGCTGACGGCCTTCGGCATCGCCTTGGCGATGGGCGCCTTCCATGCGCTCGAGCCCGGCCATGGCAAGACGCTCGTCGCCGCCTATCTGGTGGGGTCGCGCGGGAACTGGCAGCATGCGGTTTACCTGGGGGCGATCACGACGTTTACGCACACCTTTACCGTCTTTGTGCTTGGCGTGATCGTGCTGGCCGTCTCACGGTCGGTGCCGGTGGAGCAGATGTTTCCGTATTTGAGCGTGGCGTCCGCCGTGACGATCGTGGTGTTCGGCATGTGGCTGCTGTGGCAGCGCGTCGCCGCGTTCCGGCACCACGGGCATCATCATCATCATCACGGGCATGACCATGAGCATGAGGGGCACTCGCATGAGCCGCCCAGCCAGGTGACCATGAGCAGTCTGCTCGCGTTGGGCATCTCCGGGGGACTGGTTCCCTGCCCGGCCTCGCTCGTGTTGCTCTTAGGAGCGCTCGCCGTCGGCCGGCTCCCCCTGGGTCTCGCCCTGCTGGTGGCTTTCAGCCTGGGGATGGCCGGCATTCTGACCGCGGTGGGACTCATCGTCGTCTACGCCAAGCGCTGGCTACCGGCCGACACGGGCCACTCGCATACGTTCCACTACGTCGCGATCGGCTCGGCGGCGGTGATGACGTTGATCGGGCTTGGGCTCACCGTGATCGCGCTGCGCGAATTTGGCAGCTTCAGGCTGGCGAGTGGCGGTTAAGCGGCTCATCATTCGCCCCGGAGCGATCGGCGACTGCCTGGTGGCGTTGCCCGCGATCGAGCATTTGCGTGCGGACGAGACGGAGGTCTGGGTGCCGACGGCGGTGCAGCCGCTGGTGCACGGCGTGGACCGCGTGCAGTCGATTGCGCGCGTGGGGCTCGATCAATTGGGCGTACCGTGCGTGCAGCCGCCCGCCGGTCTGGTGGACCGGCTGCGCCAGTTCGACGACATCGTCAGTTGGTACGGGACCAATCGCGAGTCCTTTCAGGCGGCTGTCTACCGGCTGGGCCTGCCTTTCCGCTTCTTCCCCGCGCTGCCCGATCCTCAAGGCGAGGTCCACGCGGCGGACTTCCTCATCCGGCCCCACGGCGGCGCCGAACCCGCCGTGCCGCGTCTGCCAATCACCGCCCCCAAGCGCGACTTCATCGCCATTCACCCATTTTCCGGCGGCGCGCGTAAAAACTGGCCGCTCGAGCAGTTTCGTAGTTTGAAGCTCCCGTTGCCGGCGGAGTATTCGGCCGGGCCCGAGGAACGGTTGGACGGGGCGCGGCGTTTTGAAGATTTAGCGAGCCTGGCCGAGTGGCTGGCCTCGGCGCGCGTGTATATTGGCAATGATTCGGGTATCTCCCATCTGGCTGCGGCGGTGGGCACTCCCACGGTGGCGCTTTTCTTTGCCACTCGTCCGGAAGTGTGGGCGCCGCGCGGACCGGCGGTGAAGGTCATCCGAGCCGCAAGCATGGAGGCGATCGATTCGAATGATGTGGAACAGGCTGTTGGTGCTTGGCTCGCTGCTCGGCACCCTATCGGCGCAGACGGTCACCACGCTCACGCGTGAAACGCGCAATCCGTATGGCTTGGTGGTGGGCCCCGACAAGGCGCTCTACATCTGCGAGATTGACCGCCATGTCGTCTCGCGGTTGGATCTAAAGACCAAGAAGCTGACCATCGTGGCCGGGACGCCCGGCAAAAGCGGCTACGCCGGCGACGGCGGTCCGGCGACGGCGGCGCTGCTGTTTGAGCCTTACGAAGTGCGCTTCGACAAAGCCGGCAATCTGTTCTTCGTCGAGATGAAGAACCATCTGATCCGGCGCGTGGACAAGAAGACCGGCGTGATCAGCACGGTGGCCGGCAGGCCCGAGCCCGGTTTCGCCGGCGACGGCGGCCCGGCCGCCCAAGCCCAGTTCCGTCAACCGCACTCCATCGCCTTCGATCTGCAAGGACGCCTGGTGGTGTGCGACATCGGCAACAACCGCGTACGCCGCCTTGACCTGGCCGCCGGACGCATCGAGACGATTGCCGGCACGGGCGAGAAGCTGCCGACCCCGAACGGAGCGGCCTTCTCGCCGCAAACGCCGTTGAATGGTCCGCGCGCGATCGACTTCGACCCCGCGGGCAACCTCTACCTTGCCTTGCGCGAAGGCAATCAGCTTTATCGCGTGGAGGCGTCCAGCGGCAAGCTGACCCATCTGGCGGGCAGCGGCGCCAAGGGCTACGACGCCACGCCGCAACCGGCGCTGAAGGCGGCGCTCAATGGTCCGAAGGGCGTAGCTTGGTCGCCGGACGGCGGCCTGTACTTTACCGACACCGAGTCGCATACGATCCGCCGCGTGGATCTGAAGACGGGCGTGCTGCAGACGGTGCTGGGCACGGGTCAGCGGGGCGATGGTCCGGATGGCAACGCTTTGCAATGCGCCACAGCGCGTCCGCACGGCATCTTCGTCGATCGCCAGGGCAAGGTTTATGTCGGCGACAGCGAGGCGCACTGCGTCCGTCTGGTGACGGCCGTCAAGCCGGCTACTGCCCCCTGACGCGGAAGCCGACTTCCTGCAGAATAATGCCCAGGCGGCGGGTGTCGCCGGGCGAGGTGAACGTCTTGTCGACCTTAATCGTTACCAGCGCCTTGCCGCGCGGCCAGGTGATGGGCGGCGTGCGCAGATCGTAGAGACCGGGGCGGTCGTATTTCTGGCGATCGACCTCTTTGCCGTCTACCTCGACGATCACCTGACGCGCCGGCGCCGGGTCCGGAATATAGAGTTTCACCTCGAGCGGGGCGCTTTCGCCATTCGACTTCAGATAGACCGAGCCCTGCTCGCCCATCCAGCGGAAGAGGCCGGTTTCGAGCTGATAGATGCCGCTCACGATGTGGCTTTCCGCCTGCGGCGCGCCCATCGCGACAAACGAAAGCGTGGGCAGCTTCTCCACCACCAGATCAGCGCGAACAATGTCGACGGTGGACGTGGAAAGGTCGAAAGGCAGCAGGCCCAGATCTGCCGTAGACCAGGCCGAGTTCACGTCGAGCCCCACCAGCCGGAAAGGCGATTGCGGCGTGATCTTCTCTTCGGCAAACGGCGCGAGCGTGCCGCCGCCGGTGCTGTAAGGAATCGGGAAGCCCAGCTTAGTGGAGATGATCAGGTCGCCCGGCTGCACCGGCTGACCCAGCCGCATGGGCAGGGCGCCCATCGCCTCAGCGTAATAGCGCAAGCCCCATTCGCCGTTCACCCAGACGCGTCGCGTGGCGAACTCCTGGCGGAAGCGGCCCACAAACTCCTGGTAGCCCTTCCAGTGCTCATAGTTCGCCATCGCCAGCCCCATCGCGACGACTGCCTGTAAGCCGATGCCGACGGCGAGCCAGCGCTTTTGCTGGATCACGCGCGAGGCCAGAATGGCCATCGGCGGCAGGATGGGCAGCAGATAGCGCGCCGAACCCGCGAAGAACAGGACGACGCCGCAGGTGAAGAAGACCGCGATCCAGCCGGCGAGGAAAACGTTGGTGCGGTCCCAACGGCGGCGCTGCATCCAGAGCGTGCCGACGACGGTGCCCGTCAGAAACGGTCCGATGACGAAGAACAGATGGCCGGTGAGGGCGATGGCATTGCGGAGCTTGGAGGAGGCCCGCTGCAGGTCGTATTCCTTGAAGTAGCCCATCGCCACCAGCACCGGAAACGCTCCGCCGGTGAGGCGTTCGAAGATCTGCCAGAGCACCAGCGCGAAGACGGGCGTGCAGGCGATGATCCAGCCGGCGCGCCAATGGCGATGCTTGATCCACAGATAGAGCCAGAGAATCGGCACGATGGCCACGCACTGATAAGCCGCGAGTCCGGCGCAGGCCAGCATCGGGATGGCGAGCCAGAGCTTCCGGTAGATGAAAGCCGTGATCCCGGTGAGGAAGCAGGCGAAAAACGGCAGATCGGACTCGAACGAATTGCCGGCCACCACGAAGGCCGGCGATACCAGCACCAGCAGCGTGGTCCAGATGGGATGGGGCGAATAGCGCAATGCGAGCGCGCGCATACTGAAGGCCACCATCAACGAAAGCAAAAGGTAGCAGAGGTGGAAGGTGACTTCGTGGATGTCGCCGGTCGCCGCCAGAATGGCCGTCAGAATCCAGGCGTTGAGCGGCGGATGGGGATGCCCCCGCATGTCCACTTCGCGGCCTTGAAAGACGTAGTGGGCGTGCGTGGGATGCAGCGGTTCAATCTGGCCGTGCATGGCGCCGGCCAGATAGTAATAATCGTCGCCCTGCACCGGATGGTCGAGAAATAAGACTCGGGTAGCGATCGCGACCACGAGAATGACCAGCAGTTGAGCGAGTTTAGTCCGCGGCACGGCTTTGGGGCGAAGGCGGCCGCCAGCGCAGAATCGGCTTGCGGGCCGCGAGCGTTTCGTCCACGCGGCTGACGCGCGTGTTGTAGGGCGCCTTCAGCACAAAGGCCGGGTCGGCTTCGATTTCCTTGGCGATGGCGATCATGGCGTCGACGAACAGATCCAGTTCCTGCTTCGGCTCCGTCTCGGTCGGCTCAATCATCATGGCGCCGGGGACGATCATCGGGAAAGCGGTGGTGTAGGGATGGAAGCCATAGTCGATCAAACGCTTGGCGATGTCCATCGTCTTCACGCCGCGCTTCTCCTGCCGCGAGTGGCTGAAAACCACTTCGTGCATCGAGGGCGACTGATAGGGGAGGTCGAAGTGCGATTCCAGCCGCTTCCGCAGATAGTTCGCGTTCAGCAAAGCATCGATGGTGGCGTTCCGGAGTCCCGGGCCGCCGTGAGCCATGATGTAAGCCAGGGCCCGCACCAGCACCCCGAAATTACCATAGAAGGCGCGCACTTTTCCGATCGTATCGGGGCGATCGTAATCCCAGTGCCAGGAGCCGTCGGCATGTTTGAGGCGCGGCGTGGGCAGAAACGGCTCCAGATGCGCGCGCGCCGCCACCGCGCCGGCGCCAGGACCACCGCCGCCATGCGGCGTCGACATCGTCTTGTGCAGGTTCAGATGCATGACGTCCATGCCGAAGTCGCCGGGCCGGGCAATGCCCACCAGCGCGTTCATGTTGGCGCCGTCCATGTACACCTGCCCGCCTTTTTCGTGCACAATGCGGGCAATCTGCGTGATGTTCTCTTCGAAAACGCCGACGGTGTTCGGGTTGGTGACCATGAAGGCGGCCACCTCGTCGTTCATCGCCGCTTCGAGCGTGGCCGGATCCACCATGCCCTGGTCGTTCGACTTCAGCGTGCGGACCTCGTAACCGACCATCGCCGCCGTCGCGGGATTCGTGCCGTGCGCCGAGTCCGGCACCAGGACGATCTTGCGCGGGTTGCCCTGCTTCTCGAGATACGACCGAATCAGCAACAGGCCCGTCATCTCGCCATGCGCGCCCGCGGCGGGCTGCAGCGTGACGCATTCCATGCCGGTGATTTCGCTGATCGCGCGCTCGAGCGCCGCCACCACTTCCATCGCCCCTTGCGACAGATCGTCAGGCTGGTAGGGATGCGCCCACGCCAGACCTTCGGTGCGCGCCACCAGTTCGTTCACACGCGGGTTGTACTTCATCGTGCAGGAGCCGAGCGGGAACAAGCCGAGGTCGATGCCGTAGTTCCAGGTGGAGAGCCGCGAGAAGTGACGGATCACTTCCACCTCGCTGACTTCGGGAAAGCCTTCGATCTCGGTACGCGCATTGCCGGCGCCCAGCACCTTCGGATCGACCGCGGGCACGTCGAGCGGTGGCAGTTGGTAGCCGACTTTGCCCGGTGAACTGGACTCGAAGAGCAAGCCTTCGTTCTGGCTCATGATCTGGACTGTCTTGCCCGTAGCGCTCATCGGCACACCTCCACCACGCGATCCATGTCCGCCTTCTTGTTCATTTCGGTGACGCACCACAAAGCGCAATCGGCCAGTTCCGGATAGAAGTCACCCAGCGCCAGCCCGCCCACGATCTTGTGTTCGCGCAACGCGGTGCTTTGCGCCGCCGGAGTGCCTTTCGCCCGCGCGACGAATTCGTTGAAGTAAGGACCTTCGAATCGCAGCGGCAATTGCGAGCCGAGGTAATGCGCCTTCGAGAGATTCTGCAGCGCCAGATCGCGCAAGCCCTGCTTGCCGTAGACGCTCATGAAAACCGTCGCCATCAGCGCAATCAGCGCCTGATTCGTGCAGATGTTCGAGGTCGCCTTCTCGCGCCGGATGTGCTGTTCGCGCGTGGAAAGCGTGAGGCAGAAGGCGCGCCGGCCCTCGGAGTCGCGCGTTTCGCCCACCAGGCGGCCCGGGATCTGCCGCAGGTACTTTTCCTTGGTGGCGATCACGCCGGCGAACGGACCACCGTAACTCGGCGAGATCGCAAAGCTCTGCAGTTCGCCGCAGACAATGTCGGCTTCGGTAGCCGGCTCAAGCAGACCGAGCGAGACGGCTTCGGTGAACACCCACACCAGCAGCGCGCCGGCCTTATGCGCAATCTCGGCGATGGCGGCCGCATGTTCCACGCCGCCGAAGAAGTTGGGCGACTGCACAATGACGGCCGCGGTGTGCGAATCCACGTGCTTGGCCAAGTCGTCCAGATCTACCGTGCCACGCTTGGCGTCATAGGCGCTGGTTTCCACCGGCAAGCCCTGGCGCTTCAAATACGTGTCGAGCACCTGGCGATACTCCGGATGAACGTTCCGCGCCACCACCACCTTGTCGCGGCCGGTGATGCGGCAGGCCATCATGGCCGCCTCGGGCACCGCCGTCGAGCCGTCGTACATCGAGGCGTTGGCGACGTCCATGCCGGTGAGCTGGCAGATCATCGTCTGAAACTCGAAGATCGTCATCAGCGTGCCCTGCGCCATCTCCGCCTGATACGGCGTGTAGGACGTAAGGAACTCGCCGCGAGACGCCACCACGTCGCACATCACCGGGCGGAAGTGCGAGTACACTCCCGCGCCCAGAAACGAGGCGTAGCCGCTGGCGCATTCACCCGCGCGGGCTTTGAAGTAGTCGACAATCTCGTACTCGGACACGCCGGGAGCAATCTCCAGCGGCCGTTTCAAGACAGCGTCGGCCGGCAAGTGCGCATGCAACTCGTCCAGCGACTGGATCCCAATCACCGCCATCATCTCCTGGCGCTCGGAGTCCGACTTAGGCAGATACCTCAAACGATAACCTCATCTCGAAATTGAACACACGAGTAGCGGCGCACCAACCCGACACGCCGGCCACGAGCTACTCGCCGATGTATTTTTGATAATCCGCGGCGCTCATCAAACCCTTCACTTCGTCGGGAGAGCTGAGCTTCACCTTCACCAACCAGGCTTGGCCATGCGGGTCTTCATTCAACTTTTCCGGCTGGGTCGCCAGCACGGAATTGACTTCCAAAACTTCGCCGGACACGGGCGAATAGATGTCCGAAACAGCCTTCACGCTTTCCACCGATCCGAAGGTGCCGTGCGCGGTGAGCGCGAGCCCGATCTTCGGCAGGTCGACATAAACGATGTCGCCCAACTCCTTTTGCGCATGGTGGGTAATGCCAATCGTCCCGATCCCGTCGGCCACACTCACCCACTCGTGTTCTTTGGTATATGCGTAATTGTCCGGATACATGAATCCTAAGCTTGGCCTCTCTTGTAGAACGGCGTGGCCACCACGACGGCGGCAGTGGGCTGGTTCCGCACCAGAACTTCAAACTCCGTGCCCACGCGCGCCTGTTCGGTTGGCAAATAACATAATCCAATATTTTTGGGCGCGCCTGGAGCCGAAAGTGTCGGCGACGGACTGCCGGAAGTGACCCAGCCGGCCTTGCTGCCGCCGATCTGCACTTCATAGCCGTCGCGCCCAATGCCGCGGCCCACCATCTCAAAACCCGCGAGCTTGCGCGTAATCCCACGTTCCTTTTGCGCCACCAGAGCAGCCTTGCCGACGAAGTCCGGCTTGTCGAACTTCACGATCCAGGCAAGGTCCGCTTCAAGCGGCGTGAGGCTCGCGTCGATCTCGTGACCGTAGAGCGCCATCTTCGCCTCTAAACGCAGAGTGTTGCGCGCGCCCAGACCGGCCGGTTTCAAGCCGAACTCTTCGCCCGCTTCGGTCACCGCGCGCCAGATGCGTTCCGCTTCTTCGGGCGCCACGTAGATCTCGAAGCCGTCTTCGCCGGTGTAGCCCGTGCGCGCGATGCGCCCCGGCGTGCCGGCCACTTCGCCGTCCGTGAACCAGTAATATTTGATCGACCCAAGGTCGGTCGCCGTCAGCTTCTGCAGCGTCTGGAGCGCGCGCGGACCTTGGATGGCGAGTTGCGCGTAACGGTCAGAAGACAGCTCCACCGATGCGTCGAAGCGATTCTGCTCGACGATGTGGGCGTAGTCTTTTTCCTGATTGCTCGCGTTGACGCAGATGAAGAAATGATCATCGGCGACCTTGTGCACCAGGATATCGTCGACAAAGCCGCCGGTCTCATACAGCAGGCCGGAGTAGTGGATCTGACCCGTCTTGAGCTTCGCTGCCCAATTCGAGGAGATGTGATCGACCAGGTCGAGCGCCTGCGGACCGCGGATGTCGATCTCGCCCATGTGGCTGACATCGAACAGTCCGACGGCTTTGCGCACCGCATGGTGCTCATCCACCAGGCCCGAGTACTGCACGGGCATGTCCCACCCGCCGAAGTCCACCATCTTGGCCCCAAGCGAGCGATGCAAGGCATTGAGTGCCGTTTTTTTCAGCGGAACAGAAGCACCATCAGTGGACATGCGGAACCCTCACTATAGCAACCAAAACCCCATTTCACCGAGTCGCTGAGAGAGGAAACTTCGCCACCGGCGCGAAAGCGATGAAACCAGGACTAGGGCAGAGTCCGGTAACCGCTGAGCCGAATGCCCAACTGCTCGAGCGACTCGCGCACGCCCGGGTCGGTGAGGGCTTCAAGCTCCACCAGACGGCTGCGCTTCAGGCGCGTCGGCGCGGCTTGCAGTTCCGCGCCCAGAAACGCTGGATGCACCATCAGTTCCGTGGTGCCGTCAGGCAAGGTCGGTAGCAGCGTCAGGAGCCGCTCCACGTTGAGATAGCCGGTTAGCGCGAAGCCGGTGAAGTGATCGGTGCTGCGAGTGGCATAGGGCTTGAGCACCGCGTCGAAACGGGTCATCCGCAGCATCCCGATCAGTTTGGCGACCATCCGCCGCTTCCAGCTCACGTTCTCGTCCGCCGGCAGATCAAACGGACGCCGCACCCAAGGAATGTCGTATTCCTTGCTCAAACGTCCCACCGCATCGAGCACCGGCGGCAGCAGATGCGTGTGCTTGTGCGTATCGAGATGCCGCGGCTGGAGCCCCGCATTCCGGATCCGCTCGATCTGCGCGCGCAGTTCCGCATAAGGCTTGATCCGTCCGCGCGCCAGTTCCTTCATCAGGTCCGGAATCGACGCCGGAAAGCGTCGCGTGGAGAGCAGCGAACAGCCGCCAATCAGCACCAGATGGCAGCCGACGTCAAGCGTAGGATGCTCGCGGGCCAGCGCCACCGCATGTTCGAACGCGTCGCCATTGGCCATCAGCGTGGTCGCCGTCAGGATCCCATGCGTGTGGCAATGGACGATGCCTTCGTTCACGTCGCGCGTGAACCCGAAGTCATCGGCATTCACAATCAGCGTCTTCAGAACAGTCCCAGTTTGATCCGCAGGAACTTCTTCGGATTCGCCCGGAAGTCTTTCATCAGGCCCTGCATCTCGCGGGCTGTGCCGTTCAGGTTGTCATACAGCGACGCATTGACCAGCAGTTGGCCGATCGTGCCTTGGCCGGAATTGATCTTGTCGATCGTCGTATCGAGCTTCTTCATGCTCGTCACCAACTGGTTGTGCAGTTCGTCGGAGTTCAGCAGTTTGCCCGCGGTTCCCTTGCCCGAATTGATCAGCTCGATCGTCTTGCGGACGTCGACGATCGTCCCCCGCATCTCGTCATAAAGCGCCTGATCGCGCAGCAGTTTGCCCGCCGTGCCTTTGCCGTCCTGGATGTCGGCCACCAGATTGTCCACGCGGCCCAGCGTGCGGCGCAGGTCCGTATACATCGACTCGTCGTAAACCATCTTGCCAATCAGGCCCTGGCCCGTGTTGATCGCTTTGGTGAGGCGGTCGATCTCGCCCACAATCGAGAGCGCCTTGTTATAGAGCGTCTCATCCACCAGCAACTTACCGATGGTGCCGTTGCCGACTTCCACCTGCTTGATAATGCCTTCGATCTTCGACAGAATCGAGTTCGCGCTTTCGAGCATCTGCAAGCCCTGCGTCTTCATGTCGTCGATTTCGGGCTGCACCTTGCTCTGGATCTCGCCGTCGGGCGCGATCAGCGTCTTGCTGTTGCCGCGTAGGATCGCCAGGTAACGGCCGGAAAGCAGGTTCTCGCTGCCCACCTGCGCCGTGGAATCCACGGGGATCTCCTTCATCATGTCGTTATCGACGAGCATGGTGATCCGAACGGTACGCTCAGGTCGCTTGTCGCCCGAAAGTTCAACATTGTCAACTTTGCCCGCCAGGATGCCGTTTAAGCGCACCGGCTGACCGGCCGAGATGCCGCCCGAGCTCACGAAGTAGGTGTAAAGCTTCGTCTGTCGCGCGAAGAAACTCTTGTTGCTGGTCATGAAGAAAATCAGCACGCCGAGCATGGCGAGAGCGAAGATGGCCGTCAGGCCCACCCGTAGCTGAGTCCAGCTCTGGTTTTTTGCGGTTAGTGCCATATCTTCTTCCGGATCATTCCTTTGCAGCCGGCCCTCAGGCGGTTTGCGCCTGCATTACAAATTTTCCCACATAGGGGTCGCGGGAAGCGTGGAGCTCCTCCTGCGTGCCTTCGAACACGATGGCGCCCTTCTGCATCACCATGAACTGCGTCCGCTGGTTGGTCACCGCGCTCGGCTGAAAGCGCTCGATCTTGCCGCTCCGCGGATTGTAGTGATAGTTCGCCATCAGGGCTCCGTCCTGCAAGCGATGCGAGACGATGACGGTAGCAGTGTTGCGCTGGTCGCGCTGCTTGATCACCAGCGCCATGATGTTGTTGGCCGTAATGGGGTCAAGCCCGGCGGTGGGCGAGTCGTAGAACACCAGGCTCGGATTGGTGACATTGGCGCGCGCGATGCCGACGCGGCGGCGCATGCCCCCCGAGAGCTCGCTGGGCACTTTGTCGAGCGTATGCCCCAGCTCAACGTCGCTCAGGATGGCTTCGACGCGTGGCAGCACGTCTTCGGCATCGACCGTCGAGCCAGCCTGATTCAGCAGCGGATAGGCGACGTTTTCGGCAATCGTCATCGAGTCAAATAGAGCGCTTTCCTGAAAGAGCATTCCCACCTTGGAGCGAATGGCGAACAGCTCGCGCTCCTTCAGATTGGTAATTTCCTGATTGAACAACAGGATGCGCCCTTCGTCGGGATGGATCAGGCCCAACGCCGTCTTCAGCAACACCGTCTTCCCCGCCCCGGCCGCGCCCAGAATCACGCGCGTCTCCCCCGCCAGCAACCGGAAGCTCA
This sequence comes from Bryobacteraceae bacterium, assembly GCA_965229305.1. Lineage (GTDB taxonomy): Bacteria > Acidobacteriota > Terriglobia > Bryobacterales > Bryobacteraceae > JALHNI01. Next base: position 13,774 of record CBDDIZ010000036.1, read on the forward strand.
CCCGGTCGAGCACGTTCACTCCGTCGAAACTCACCGAGACGTTCTCGAATTGCAGAATGGAGTCGGGAGCCGCCATTACAGGTTCACAAAGATCTGCGTGAGGAACAGATTGATGATGAAGACCCACACCGAGCTCACCACCACAGCCTGCGTGGTCGCCCGGCCGACGCCCTGCGTGCCGCCCGTGGTGGAGATGCCGTAGTAACAGCCCACCAGCGAAATGACGAAGCCGTTGAAGAACGGCTTGATCAGCCCCTGCATCACGTCATCGTATTCGAGAATGCTGTGGACGCCCGTCCAATACATGGCGCTGGTGGTGCCGATCAAGCCCAACGCCACCAGCCAGCCGCCAATCATGCCGACAAAATCGGCAATGATCGTCAGCAGCGGCAGCATCAGCGTCATCGCCAGCATGCGCGGCGTTACCAGCTTCTGGACCGGGTCCGTGCCCAGGGCGCGCATCGCGTCGATCTGTTCGGTCACCTTCATCGAGCCGAGTTCGCTCGCAATGCCCGAGGCGTTGCGGCCGGCCACCAGCAGCGACGTCAGCACGGGGCCCAACTGCGCCACCAGCGTAATCGACACAATCTGCCCCACTTGGCTCGACGCGCCATAGGTATCGAGCGCCTTCGACATCTGCAGGGCCATCACGGCGCCGGAGAAGGCGCCGGTGAGCGCGATGATGGGCAGACTGCCCACGCCAATCCGGTCCATCTGCGTCAGCACGTCGTCCCAATAATGAGGCGCGCGGAAGAGGTTGGCGAGTGCTTTGCCGGCCAGGAAGCAAAATTCCTGGAGGGTAGCTACGGGACCTTTGAAGAGCTCAAACAAGGGAAGTTAAGACGATGCTAGCATAGCCAAGCCCTGATCCCTCAATCTGTTAAGCTGTGGGCGTGGCGAAGGGCTTAACGGACATTCCCGGTGTGAAGGTCGGCCATGCCACCGACCTCGAGGGCCTGACCGGTTGTACCGTCATCCTCTGCGAAGGGGGCGCCGCCTGCGGTGTCGAAATTCGCGGCTACGCCACCGGTACGCAAGAGATCGACACCCTGAACCCGATGCATGTCACTGATCGCGTGCACGGCCTGGTGCTTTCCGGCGGTAGCGCCTTCGGCCTCGAGTCCGCCAGCGGCGTCCGCCGTTTCCTCGAGCAGAAAGGCGTCGGCTTCGACACGCGCGTCGCCAAGGTTCCGATCGTGCCTGCGGCGATTCTCTTCGACCTCGGTCTCGGCAAAGCGAACGCCCGGCCGACGCGCGAGATGGGCATGATGGCCGCCGCGGCCGCCACCGACGGACCGGTCGCCGAAGGCAATGTCGGCGCCGGCACCGGCGCCTCGGTCGGCAAAGTCCACGGACTCGCGCAAGCCATGAAGTCCGGCATCGGCACCGCGACGGTCCCGCTCGACGGAACCTACCGGGGCGTGCTGGTGTCGGCCATCGCGGCAGTGAACGCCTGGGGCGACGTCCGCGATCCGCTCACCAACCGCATCCTGGCTGGCGCGCGCGTCAACCCGAAGTCGCGGGAGTTTCTGGACACCACGCGCGAGCTCAAACGCGGAGTTCTGGCGCCGCCGGTCCCCGCCAATACGACGCTGGTGGCGGTGGCGACGAACGCCGCGCTTGACAAGCTGCAGGCCAATCGGCTGGCGCAACTCGCTCATGCCGGACTTTCGCGGACGGTCTCGCCCGCGTACACCCGCATCGACGGCGATATTGTCTTCGCCCTGGCGCCGATCGGCTCGAAGGGGAAGGCGGATCTGGACGCTTTGGGGGTGGCGGCGTCGGAAGCGGTGGCTCAGGCCATCGTCCGGGCGGTCAAGATGAGTGGAACGTTGGGAGGCTTGCCAGGCTTGGCAGGTTGAGGGGAATGGGCCGACCGCAACTCGGCCCAGTAGCGAAACAGACTTTACGAACCGGTCGACGAAGCCCGGGTCATCACACTACCGACCTTCGAAAAGATCGTGCTGATCGAGGTGGAAACGTTCGGCATAATGGCGCCGGCCGCTACCGCCACAAATCCAGCCATCAGAGCATATTCAATCAAATCCTGACCGCGCTGGTCTTTCCAGATCTTGGCGCGCAGGAGGAGGTTATTCAGTTCAAGCAGGTACCGCACGAGTTTCCTTTGAGATGAATGATGGAGGCGGACGAGCCCGGCCCACCTGGACCACGGGCTCGTCCGCGATCGATGCTTAGGAGCCTGTACCGGAGGCGCCCGTCATCACGCTGCCGACCTTCGAAAAGATCGTGCTGATGCTGGTCGCGACGTTCGGCATGATGGCGCCGGCGGCGACGGCCACAAAGCCGGCCATCAACGCGTATTCGATCAGGTCCTGACCGCGGGTGTCCTTCCAGATCCGCAGCTGCCACACAAGTTTCATGACGTTCTTCATGTTTGTTTCTCCTTAACTGATTTCTTGTTCTTTTTCTTAACTGCCGGACTGCGGGCTACTGCCGACGGCGACGCCCGCGCAACTCATTAGGAGCCGGTGCCGGAGGACGCGGTCATCACGCTGCCGACCTTCGAAAAGATCGTGCTGATGCTGGTCGCCACGTTCGGCATGATCGCGCCGGCGGCCACGGCCACAAAGCCGGCCATCAACGCGTATTCGATCAAGTCCTGACCACGGGTGTCCTTCCAGATCCGCAGCTGCCACACAAGTTTCATGACGTTCTTCATTTGGTTTTCCTTAAAACAGTTGGGTGATTCGGGTTTTTCACTCGTCTGGAGCGAATCAGACGAACGAACCGGGCCTGACTACAGCCCGTGGGTCAAACTACGAGCCGGTACCGGACGACGCCGTCATCACGCTGCCGACCTTCGAAAAGATCGTGCTGATGCTAGTCGCCACGTTCGGCATAATGGCGCCAGCGGCCACGGCAACAAAGCCGGCCATGAGCGCGTATTCGATCAGATCCTGGCCGCGGGTGTCTTTCCAAATCCGCAGTTGCCACACAAGATTCATGACGTTCTTCATCAAGCTCCCCTCCTTCAGAGGAAGTTTTGTTCGGATGAGTCGAATGTAAACCGATCAGCGCTTACGAAAAATTAGGGTTTTTCCTAGGTTTTTGGGCAATCCCCCCTAGGGTTTCTGGTCCATCCCCGGTTCTCGTACTAAGCCCCCGGCTTTTGCCGGCTAAAGATCCGCCGCCAATCCGCCGATTTGCGCCTAAGTCCAGTGAGATGAGTCACTCAGCACCCGCCGCTCCCACCTTCGCCCTTCAATCGCCCCTGGGCTTACGGCGTTGGTTTCTGCCTTCTTTATCGGATCTCTTGTTCGTTGCCTTACTGTTTTGGCTACTTTTGTTCACAAATTCCGGCGCTCCCAACGGCCTGCTCTCTGATGCCGCCGCCGGATTCCACATTAGAACTGGCGAACAGATACTAGACACTGGCCACTTGCCGTACCAGGATGCGTTTTCTTTCTCCAAACCCGGCGGCGATTGGTTCGCCTGGGAATGGCTCGCGGACATTCTCTTCGCCTTACTTTTCCGGGCCGGCGGACTGAAATGGATCATCCTTTTCTCGGCCGCCACCCTTGCGTTCTGCTGCTGGCTGGTGCTGCGCTCGATGGTCGCTACCGGGGCGAACGCCCTGGCCTCCATCTTTGTCCTGCATGCGGTCATCGGCGCCGGCTCGGTCCACTTCCTGGCCCGCCCCCACATCTTCACGATCCTGTTTCTGACCGTGGCCTTTGAGATCCTCCGGCAGGACCGTCTGGCCAATCCCCTCTTCCCGGACCGCCGCATCTGGTGGCTAATCCCGCTCACGGCCCTCTGGGTCAATCTGCACGGCGGCTTCGCCGGGCTCATCATCACGCTCGCCGTTCTCACCGCCGGCGCCCTGCTCGAGCGCGACTTCCGGCAAGCCCAGCGCCGCGCCCTGCTGCTCGCCGGCTGCCTGGCAGCGTCGCTCGCCAACCCGTACGGCTACCGGCTCCACCTGCACATGGCCGAGTACCTGCGAGCCGACTGGATCCGTAAGATGGTGCAGGAGTTCCAGCCGCCGGTGCTCGAGACCGCGTCTGGCGTGTACTTCGAATGTCTGCTGTTTGCCGGCATCGTCGCCGCCGCCCGTCTCGCCTGGCAAGGAAATTGGAGTTGGGCTCTCCTGATCGCCGCCTGGGCGCACGCTTCCCTGCTCTCCGTGCGTCATGTGCCGATTTATGCGGCGCTGGTGGCCGGCCCGATTGCCGCCATGCTCTCCGACGGCATGCAACTCCTCGCACAGCGCGGCGGCCGGCGCTCGGTCTGGGCGGCCCTCGCGGCGATTGGCCAGGAGCATGTCCCCAATCTGCAGCGGTCGAGTCTGCTGGTGCCCGTCCTGCTCGCACTGATGGTCTTCACCGGCTTCGGCCTCGCCTATCCGGACGACTTTCCCGCCGGTAAGTTCCCCGTCGGGCTGATCGCCAAGCATCGCACCCTGCTCGAGCAGTCCCGCCTGTTCACGCTCGACGCTTGGGGCGACTATCTGATTTACCGGAACTATCCGCGGCAACAGGTGTTCTTCGATGGCCGCACCGACTATTACGGCCGGCGGATGAGCGAAGAGTATCTCGCGCTCGTCAACGGGGCGCCGCACTCCGAACAGAACCTCGACAAATATCGGGTGGACACCGTGATGATGACCACCGCCAGCCCCCTCGCCCAGTCCCTGTCCGGCAATCCGGCCTGGCAACTGGTCGACCAACAGGACGACGTCGCCATTTATCGCCGGCGCGCGAATTAGGCATTGGAAGGAAACATGAAGCGCATAACTCTCCTCTTCCCCCTTTGGGCCGGTCTGTTGACCGCCAGCACTCTGGACCTCACCCCCACGCTGGGGTCGGCCGGCGACATCACCGCCAGCGGACACGCCCCGACCGCCGCGCAGTCCGGCGTCGCACGTCTCGCCTTTTCCACCGGTGTCCTCTGCTCGGGAGTGGCCATCTCGCCGACCGTGGTGCTCACCTCGGCCCACTGCATCGGCACGGCGACCGGCGTCACCGCTTCGTTTACCGACTCCGGGTCCAACTCGGGCGACTTCACCGGCTCCACCTTCCTGGTCAACCCCGGCTGGACCGGCGACCTCGGCACCGGCGTCGACCTCGCCTTGGTCTATCTCACTTCGCCCTTGGCCTCCTGGGTGACGATCTCCGAACTCTATAACAGCACCGACGAAGTCGGCCGCGTGTATCAGGTGGCCGGCTGGGGTTCTCAAGCCTCCAACGGCGCCGCCGCCGGTAGCACGCTCGGCTTTGGCGTCGCCATGCGCGTCGGCCACAACACCTGGGACTCGCTCTTTGTCGGCTTCAACCCGTATCCGAACCGCCCCGACATTCTCGTCGCCGACTTCGACGGTCCCGGCTCCGGCGTCCCGCTCGAAGTCACTGTCGCCCCCGGCGACTCCGGCGGTCCCAGCTTCCTCGACGGTAAGGTAGCCGGCATTACGTCGTTCAGCGCCTCGGTCAGTGGACAACCCACCGGTGCCTACGGCGAATACAACGGCATGACCCGCATCTCCTCGCACTTGGCGTGGATTCAGGCCAACGCCGGTCTGGAAACGCCCGAGCCATCGTCCCTGGCCCTGGTCTTCAGCGGCATCTACCTGGTGTGGGCCGTCAAGCGCCGGTCCGCCAGCTCGTAAAGCGTTCCGTGTTCGGTCTGGAAAACGCGATGCAGCCCAGGATGCTGCTGCATCGCCTTTAGGGCCGCCGTCTTTTCTTCCTCTCCTAAGTCCCGGCGAAAGTCGTTAGCGTGGACATACAGATACTGGAAGCCGCGCTCTCCGGCGTAGCGATCGATCTCCTTGAAGAACTGCACCGTCGCCGTCTGATCCTCGCGGTACCAATACGACGTCGGGATCACGCGATGCATCGAATAACGTCCCGTGAACAAATACAACGTCGGGTCATCGTAAGCCACCACGCGCGCGGCTGGCGGCAAGTTCTGCCCCATCCAGGTGTAGGCTTTCCGCCGCTCCGCCAGATCGGCCCGCCCCTGCTCATAGCCGGTCGGAATCAGCACGAAGCCTGACTCGGCGTGCTTCCAGATGCTGACCGCCATGGCCACCGCCGCCGCCGTCGCAATCAGCCCCGCGGCGATCTTCTGATCGAGCTTCGGCTCACCCATCACGCGGCGGACCATTGCCAGCAGATGCCGCGCTTCGACGATGGCCCCGGCCAAGCACAAGGGCAATAGCGGCAGCGTGAAGCGCTCGTTGGGCGGAAAATGCCAAACCAGTAGAATCGCCGACGAGAACGCCGCGTAGTAGATATACGCGCGCATCTGCCCCTCACGATACAGCCGCGCGATGCCGGAGAGCACAAACAGACCGGCCACAATCGTCGCAATCTTGCTGAAGAAGCCCAACTCCGTCTTCGGCATCACGAACGCCCCGATACCGAAGAGAAACTGGTCCAGGTTCTTCCAGAGCACCAGTGGCAGCGTCTCCCAGGTGACGTTCATGAACTGATACGCCAGATAGTTGGTCGACTCGATCTGCACCAGATCCTGCGACGGCGTCCGGTGGACTTGCGTCCACCACGTCCAGCCGATCATCGCCGGCAGCATCCCCGCGGCAAACCGCAGCGCCCCGCGCCGATCGCCCTTCAGCCAGTAAAATAGCGGCATCGCCACCAGCAGCGGCATCGCCGCGGTCCGCGTCAGATAGGCCGCCCCGGCGATCGCCCCCGCCATCAACGCCCAGCCCGCCTCGCCCGTCAACAGACACGCCAGCAACAGCGCCGTAAAAGGAATCTCGGTGAATAGGCTCGTCCCGAACGCCAGCACGTAGGCGTTGAACCCCAGCAAAGCCGCCAGCGCGGGTGCCAGGTCATGACGCCGGTAGTAAAACGCCGCCAGCACCAGCATCAACGGGATGAACACCCATTGCAGCAGCATCGCCCACGGCAGCATGGCCGGAAACGCCGGTCCCCAGCGCCACAGGGTGGAAAGGTACAGCGGATACAGCGGCGGATACTTGGTCTGGGCCGGCTCCTCCGGCAGGCTCAGAATCCGGTAGCCGCCCCCGTCGGTCAGCGACTTCGCCGAGATCAGATAGATGCCGTCGTCGTGCAGTTCCCCGATCCGCGGCAGGTCGCGATAGGTCCAGGCCAACCAGGCCGAGGGCAGGCAGCCGAGCACCAGCAGCACCCAGGTGCGCACGCTCACGGGGACAGGGGTCATCCCTGGGGAGATCGGCATTCCACAACGGAAGCCTTAGACTAGTAGCTAGTGTCTACCGTCGATCAAATGGCCTACCTCAAGAAAGGGCTGGCCGAACTCATTCCCGAAGAAGAACTCCGTCAGCGCCTCGCCAGCGGGAAGAAGCTGCGCGTCAAAGCCGGTTTCGACCCCACCGCCCCGGACCTCCACCTCGGCCACACCGTCCTGCTCCGCAAAATGAAGCACTTCCAGGACCTCGGCCATCAGGTCATCTTTCTCATCGGCGACATGACCGGCCTCATCGGCGACCCCACCGGCCGCAACGCCACCCGCCCGCCGCTCACCCGCGAGCAGTTGAACGCCAACGCCGAAACCTACAAACAGCAAGTCTTCAAGATCCTCGATCCCGACCTCACCGAAGTCCGCTACAACTCGGACTGGCTCGCGCCCATGAGCTTCGAGGACGTCGTCCGCCTTTGCTCCAAGTACACCGTCGCCCGCCTCCTCGAACGCGACGACTTCTCCAAGCGTTACGCCGCGCAAACGCCCATCTCCGTCCACGAGTTTCTCTACCCCCTCTCGCAGGCCTACGACTCGGTCGCGCTCGAATGCGACGTCGAAATGGGTGGCACCGACCAGAAGTTCAACCTCCTCGTCGGGCGCGACATCATGCGCGACTACGGCAAAGTCCCGCAGATCATCGCCACCGTTCCCATTCTCGAAGGCCTCGATGGCGTCGAGAAGATGTCCAAGTCCAAGAACAACTACGTCGGCGTCACCGAACCGGCGGCCGACATGTTCCGCAAGCTGATGAACATGGCCGACACGCTCGTCTGGCGTTACTACGAACTGCTCACCGACGTCTCCCTGGAAGAGATCGCCGCCATGCAGCAAGCGGGCGACCCGCAGCGGTACAAAAAGGACCTCGCCTCGCGCCTCGTCAAGGACTTCCACGGCGCGCAGGAAGCCGCCACCGTCGAAGCCGCCTGGGGCGGCTGGCCCGCCTACGAGACCCTCGAGAAATTCTCACCAGACAGCTTGCGTACGAACCGTATTCTCGTACAGTGTAAGTTCTGCAATTCGATCACAGAAGCCGACAAGCTAATTAAGTCGCAGGCAGTGAGTCTGCTACAAGACCACAGCAATGCCCCCATTCGCGTCTCAAGCCCTACTCAACGAGTTCAGCTTGGGATTGGATACCGTATCAAGGTTGGCAAGCGTTACAAATGGTTCAAGGTCTTTGCCAGTTTGGCAGACTGAACGCATGCTGATCACACGCCCCGCCGCGGTGCTCACGATCCTGGCCGGGATGCTGGGCACCTTCGCGCTGGACGCGGCTCTGTTTCGCACTCGCCTTTACCTGGACTGGCTTCCCTACGAATCCACCACCGGAGTCTTCGAAGCCCGGCTCCGTACCGAACGCGAGTATCAGCGCTATCCGGGCCGCCTCGTCGTAACCTTCGGCGACTCGCGCTTCGCCTACTTACCGCGCATCGCCAATCACTTCACACACGAGTCCGGTTATATCTTTCGCCACGCTGGCCTGGCTGGCACCAACGCCCGCACTTGGTATTACATGCTCCGCGAGCTCGACCCCACAGCTCGCCGTTACAGCGCCGTCGTCCTCGGCTTCGACGACTTCGAAGATCAGGACACCCTGGTCGACTATGCCGATGACCCGCGCAGCCTGCATTACATCATCGGTCACTTACGCCTCACCGACTTACCCCACTTTGCCCTCAGCCACCGCACCTCACCCTTCCAGTGGGCAGCCCTCCGCGGCGGCCTCTTCCGCGGCATCACCCTGCAAGCCGACGTGCAGGACTTCCTCCTCCATCCCCGCGAGCGCCTCCGGCTCGTCGAACTCAATCGCCGTGGCTGGTCCGCCTGGACTTACGACTACGACGATGAAGAACGCTCGCTCGCCGGCCTCGAGATGAATTGGGTCACCCGCCAAATTACTTACCCGCCCACCATGGATCCGAGTTACCGGAAAATCTTCTACGAGATACTCTTCCGCGGCCCCGGCGAAGATACCGGCCGCAAACGGGCTTTTCATCGCGAATGGGTCGGCCGCATCGTCGACCACTATCGCGGCTCTCCTACCCAGATTATCTTTGTGCGTCTCCCGCGTGGTCCCCTCGGCTCCCCCACCGACCTGCCACCCGATCCGCGCAGTTCGCTTCGCCAGTTCGCCCGAAACCCGCAAGTCCACCTCGGCGACCCCGCCCGCTACCGCCCGCTCGAACGCCCCGACTATTTCAAAGATCCCCTCCACCTGAACCGCCCCGGCGCCCACGCCTTCTCGAAAATGCTGGTCGACGAAGTCCACCAGTTGATTGGCCCTCCGCGCTGATGCTCTTCCACACCCACCAGTTCTTCGCCTTCTTCGCCGTCGTCCTGCTGGTGTTCTATACCCTGCCTTGGCCCAAGGCGCGGCATTGGTTTCTGCTCCTCGCCAGTTATTACTTCTACGCCAGTTGGAACCCCAAGTTCCTCTTACTGCTTGGCACACTGACCCTCGTCGACTATTACTGCGCCCTCTGGATCGAGCGCAGCGGACGCTCCCGTCGCGCTTTATGGATCGGCCTCGCCGCCAATCTCGGCTTCCTGGCTTACTTCAAATACACCAACTTTTTTGCCGGCATTTACTTCTCTCTCGCCGGCCAGCCCGTTCACGTCTTTGACATCGTTCTTCCCCTCGGCATCAGCTTTCATACCTTCCAGAGTATCTCCTACGTCGTCGACGTCTACCGCGGCGAGCAGGCCGCCATCCGCTCGCTCCCGGATTACGCCCTCTTCATTGCCTTTTTCCCGCAGTTAGTTGCCGGCCCCATCGTCCGTGCCCGCGACTTCTTCCGTGACTTACTCGCCTGGCAGCCACCCACTGGTGAAGACCTCCGCCTCGGCGCCTGGCTGATCCTCCTCGGCCTCACCAAGAAGATGGCCTTTGCCGATCGCTTTGCGCAAGTCGCCGACCCCTACTTTAGCAATCCCGCCCCCGGACTCTGGCCCGCCCTCACCGGCACCCTTGCCTTTGGCCTGCAAATCTTCTTTGACTTTTCCGGCTACACAGACATGGCCATCGGCATGGCCAAGTTACTCGGCTTCCACTTCCCCGAGAACTTCCGCCGGCCTTATCTGGCCGGCTCCATCACCGAGTTCTGGCGCCGCTGGCACATCTCACTCTCCTCCTGGCTGCGCGACTACCTCTACATCCCCCTCGGCGGAAGTCGCCACGGAGCTTGGCTCACGTACCGGAACTTACTCCTCACCATGTTACTCGGCGGCCTATGGCACGGCGCCAGTTGGAACTTCATCGTCTGGGGCGGCTACCACGGCTTACTGCTCGCGCTCGAACGAGCTACCGGCCTCACGCGGTCGCGCTGGTGGCGCGTCCCGCTGACCTTCGCTCTGGTCCAAATCGGCTGGATCTTCTTCCGCTCCCCCAGTTGGGGCATCAGCCGCTATGTCCTCACCGAACTATTCACCGGTACCGGCGGCACGAGTTTATTGAACGCTTGGCAATGGGGCCTGGCCGGCGTCACCGTCCTGATGGCCATCGCCGAAGAGCGCTTCGCCCTCTCCCACCGCTTGGCCGATTGCTCCCCTTGGCTCTATGTCGGTGGCTTCGCTCTTTGTGGTCTGCTGCTCGAGTTATTCGGCGTCTATGACCAGGCCATCCCGTTCGTCTATTTTCAGTTTTAGGAGACTCATGCAAGATTCCGTTCGAGTCGCGGCAATGAACTTCGGGGGCGCACCCGGCGAAACCAGCCGCAACCTTCACCAGTTAGCCAATCACTGCCGGCAAGCGAAGCAGGAAGGCGCCGAGTTGGTCCTCTTCCCCGAACTCTCGCTGACGGGCTTTCTGCCCAACCATCCCACCGGTCCTCACGAACCCTGGCTCCGCGAAGCCTTGCGCTTGGCTCGACAGTACGCCGAGCCGCTCGAAGGCCACGCCACCCAAGCCCTCCGGCAGATAGCCCAGGAGCACGGACTCTTCGTCGCCGCCGGCTTACTCGAGGACGCCGGCAACCGCCTCTTCAACACCCACGTGCTCGCCCATCCGGACGGCCAGCAATCCGCTTGGCGCAAGATGCACGTCCCGATGTTCGAAATGCCCTTCTACAACGGCGGCGACGTGCCCGCCGTTGCGGACACGGCTCTCGGCCGCGTGGGCGCCAACATCTGCTTCGATGCCCTCCTGCCGGAGTCCACCCGCCTGCTGGCCGTGCAGCAAGTGGAGATCGTCCTGTTTCCCTTCGCCGCGGACCCTCCCATCGGCTGGCATGCCTGGGCCCGCCACGCCCTCCAAGCGCGCTGCGCCGAAAATGGCGTCTTCGGACTGGCCTGCAACTACTCAGGCACCGTCACCGCCGCCGGACTCAGCCAACGCTTCGACGGCGGCTCGATGATTCTTGGCCCACGCGGCGAGGTGCTCGCCGAAGGCGCCGGCCCCCTGCTGCTGGCCAACCTCGCGGCCGCTACGCTGCGCGACGCTCGCGCCGAGCCCGAGTATCTTTACCGCTTCCGCCGGCCGGAACTCTACCGTTCGCTCGCCGACTAAGCGAGCGCCTGCGCCAGATCCGCCTTCAGGTCGTCGAGATGCTCGAGTCCCACCGAAAGTCGAATCAGATCGTCGTCAATGCCCATCTGCAGGCGCACGTCCGCCGGCACACTGGCATGCGTCATCGTCGCCGGATGGTCGATCAATGACTCAACGCCGCCCAAAGACTCCGCCAGCAGAAACACTTTCACGCCGCGCAAGAGGCGATGCAGCACCGCTTCCCCGCCTCGCACGCGGAACGAGAACGTGCCGCCGCAACCCGTCATCTGGCGCTGTGCCAGTTCATACTGCGGGTGCGAGGGCAGCCCTGGATGGAGCACCTGCGCCACCGCCGGATGCCCCTCGAGCCACTGCGCCAGTGCCAGCGCATTGCGATGATGCTCTTCCATGCGCACCGCGAGCGTCTTGATGCCACGCATCACCAGGTAGCAGTCCTGTGGCCCGGCGCAGGTGCCCAGCGTGTTCTGCAACTCGCCGATACGCGCCGCCAACGCCTCCTCGCGCGCGATCAGAGCCCCGCCCACCACGTCCGAATGTCCGTTCAGATACTTGGTCGTCGAATGCAGCACCAGGTCGATGCCGAAGTCGAGCGGACGCTGAAAGTAGGGCGACAGAAACGTGTTGTCGCAAATGGTAAGCGCCCCGTGCGGCCGCGCCATCTCGGCCACCGCGGCCAGGTCGATCAGGTTCATCAGCGGATTGGTGGGCGTCTCGATCCACACCGCCGCGGCCGGCATCGCAAGCGCCGAGCGCAAGGCGTCAAGGTCGCGTAAGTCGACGTAAGTCACCGTCACGCCGTGCTTCCGCACCACTGACTCCAGCAGCCGGTAAGTGCCGCCATAAATGTCGCTATGCACAATGACGCGGTCGCCTGCGCCGAGCAACATCAGCGCCGTGGTTTCGGCCGCCATTCCAGTCGCAAAAGCAAAGCCTCGGACGCCGCCTTCGAGTGCCGCCAGGCAGTCCTCCAGCGCCCGCCGTGTGGGGTTGCCGCTGCGCGAATAGTCATATGGACCCGGCTGTGCCACATCCTTGAAGAGAAACGTCGAGCTCTGGTAAATCGGCGGCATCACCGCGCCCAGATGTTCGTCGGGCCGGTGGCCCGCGTGGATGGCCAAGGTTTTGAAATGCATGAGATGTCGGCGGAAGCGCCTTTAGCCATCGTAGCCGCTCTGCCCTTGCTCCTAAAAACCGAAGGCCCAGAGGATTGCTCCCCTGGGCCATTCAAGCGAAGGACGGACGTCTAGAATTCCTTGAAATCGCCATCCATGGGGAACGGATCGTCGAGCACCGCGGTGGACGAAGACCGTTCGAACTTTGACCGCGCGGCGCTCACAGCCACCCGCTCCGGCGCCAGAGCCGGCTTGCGGTGCGCCGCTTCTTCGCGACGGGGCGAAGGCGGCGTCGCCAGTTCCTCCTCCGTCGTCCCCACCAGCGATTGCAGCGAACGCACGATCCGTTCCACACCTTCGGCGTGTTCCTTCAGTTGCTCGCCAGCGGCCGCACCCTCTTCGGCATTGGCCGCCACCTGCTGGGTGACGCGTTCCATCTGCGCAATCGACTTGGCGATCTGGTCGGTACCGCGTTCCTGCTCTTCGCTGCCCAAACGCACTTCCTGCACCAGCGAAGTTACCGTCTTCACCAGCGCATTCACCGCGTGCGACGCCCGGGCCACTTCATCGAGCTTGGCCTTGCCTTCGTTCGACGTCGTGATCGACTCTTCGATCAACTGCGTCGTGTCCTTGGCCGCCTGCGCCGAGCGCTGCGAAAGGTTCCGCACTTCGTCGGCCACCACGGCAAAGCCCATGCCGGCTTCGCCCGCGCGGGCCGCCTCCACCGCCGCGTTCAGCGCGAGGATATTCGTCTGGAACGCAATCTCGTCAATCACCTTGATGATCTTCGAGATCTTGTTCGACGAGTTACTGATCTCGGTCATCGAAACCACCATCTGGTCGAGCGCGCGATTGGCTTCTTCCACTCGGGCCGTGGCTTCCTGCATCCGCGCCGCGGCTTCCTTCGAATTGGCCGCGTTGCTGCGCGTCATCGAGTGAATCTCTTCAGTGGAGGCTGAGGTCTCTTCGAGCGACGCCGCCTGTTCAGAGGCAGCTTTGGAAAGCGTCAGGCTGTGCGAGGAGACTTCCGCCGAGGTGCCGCCCAGTTGCCGGGCCCCTTCGCTCAACTGCGAAACCATCTGCCGCAGCGCCGTGTTAACGCCGCGCACCGTGAAGAACACCACCACGCCGACGATCAGGCAGAACACATTCAGCCCGACGATCGACCAGAAACTGCCGGCGCGCGTCGTTGCCGCCGAGTCCTTCAGCGCGGTCATCTCGCGGCGCTGCCGCTCCACCACGCGCTTGGCTTCTTCGCTCATCTGCGACAGTTCCGGCAGGAGTTTCTCGTTCAACAGCGCGATCGCCTGATCCATCTTCTGCTCGCCCATCAACCGGACTAACTCCGCATGATGACCGCGCGCCGATTCGTAATTCGAGTTCACGCGCGAGAGATCGTTCGTCGACGACATCGCCTGCCGGGCGGACTCGAACTCCCGCATCAGCTCCCGAATCTTGTCGTCGCTGCGCGCAAAGCGGCTGCGCATCGTCTCGGATTGTCCGTTCTGCTGCAGCATCATCGCGAAGGCTAACCCTCGTTCGGAGGCCACCATTTCCGTCGCTTCGCTGCTGATCTGCGCGGCGACCATTTGCGCCCGCGCCATGTCGTTGACGGCCAGGTCCAACTGACGGCCGAGTGAATAGTTGACTGCCAGCGAGCCACATCCCATTACGAGCGCCAACCCCACCAACAGCGTCACACTGCCCATGAGTTTCTTGCTGGCTGATGCTTTCATCGCGGTTCTCCAACCTCCCTGTTGAATCCTGTCTCACCCTGCTCCGGGGGCGGCCCTGCGTTGAGCCGCCCTCGGCGATTGTCGTTTGCACTCGCTACCAGGCTACTGTTTGAAGTTAAAGCGCAGGTTCGCCACGGCCGGCGAAGCTTTGCCGCCGTCCTGGAACGGCGTGAACTTCCAATCCTTCACGGCCTTCACCACCGACGAAGTCAGTAGGGGGTTACCGGTCACCACCTTCACGTTATCCACATCGCCGCTTTCGGTGATCCGGATTTCCACTTCCACTTCGCCCTGAATCCGCATCTGCTTCGCCATCGCCGCATACTCGGGGTTCGGGTGACGGGTGGCATTTTTGATCGCGTCGTTGTGGCTGATCCGTACGTCGGCCATCGAGACCGCCGGCAGCGCCAGCAATCCCACCATCAACAATCCAAGACAATGATTTCGTTTGTTCATATCGTTTTTAGGAACTCCTCTGCAGAGAGCAAACTTCTCTCTTGCTCCCTTATCGGTGAAGTCGGGCGAACTTGAGGAGTTTTTTGTCGGGATCCGACAAAGCAAAAGCCGCGTTGACGCTGGTCGTCAACGCGGCTTCCGAACAAACGAACGATTTACGGAGTTAGTACTTACGCAACACCGCGAGCACTTTGCCCTGCACCTGGACGCTCGCCGCGGGCACGCGGATCGGCTCCATGGTGGCGTTGGCCGGCTGCAGGCGCGTAATCTCGCCTTCACGATATAAACGCTTGAGGGTGGTCTCGGCGCCATCCACCAGCGCCACGACGATCTCGCCGTCTCGAGCCTGATCGGTCTTCGAAACCAGCACGTAGTCGCCGCTGCAGATGTGATCGTCGATCATGCTCTCGCCGCGCACTTCCAGCGCGTAGGTGTCCGAATCGCCGGCGAAGTCTTTGAAGTTCAGTTGCGCCTGCCCGGCATAGGTTTCCACCGGTGCGCCGGCCGCAATCCGGCCCAACAACGGCACCGAGAACGCGCGCGTCTCCACCGTTTCCGCTCGGGCCGGCCCCATCGACAACATGCGCCGTTGCTCGTCGATGTACTTGTCGGCGATCTCCACCGAACGGCTTTGATTGAAGCCGCGGCGCAGATAACCCTTCAATTCGAGAGCCTGCAGATGCTTGTGCACGGTGGCCAGCGAGGCCAGTTCCAACCCCTGAGCGATTTCCTCATAGCTGGGGGAGTAGCCATTCTCCTGAAGGAACTTGGCGATGTATTCGAGGACTTCTTTTTGGCGGCGGGTGAGGGCCATACCCGCCATTGTGGGCGAAGAAAAAGGGAAAGTCAATGGGGTCCTTGTTGGGGCCCTCCCGAAACTATAACAAGATCTTGGGGCAGAGTTGCCGTTTTCGCCCCCTCTACCCCAAAATCTCGCCCAACCTACGCCCCGTTGGCAATCACCTGCCGCGGCACCTCGTCGTAGAGATAGAGCGCGCGCTGCGCACAGAACAACGCCGCCCCCGGCGTTCCTCCGGGCAAATTCGCGCCGCCGCCCGGACCTCCCGGACCTCCGGCGCCGCCTCCCGGCGCCGCCGTCGTTGCCGCCGACCACATCGCGTTGTCGTACTGCGCCATTCGTCACCAACTTCTGCGTATCGGCTTCCACCGCCGAATAGATCATGTCGCGCAGCTTGTGCATGCGGTCAATGATGTCGAGCGGACGGTAGGGTCCGTTCAGCATCGAGAGGTACGTCCGCAGATACTGCTTCTTGAGCTCGGGCACCTCGAAGATCTTGGTCGCCAGCGGTCGCGCCGTCGAACTCGCCAAGGCGTCGCCGGCCCCGCCCCCGGGACCCATTCCACCGCCCGGGAAGCCGCCACCCGGGAACCCGCCACCCGGAGGAACGCCGCCCGGAGGCATACCGCCCCCCGGACCCATGCCCCCGCCGGGGAACCCTCCCGGACTCGCCGAAGCACGCGTCCACGTCAACGGCAGTTCCACCATTTGCTGCTGCGTCAAACCTTGCGAGAGCGCCCCAAAGGCCAAGCTCGGATCCCACGGCAGAAAGACGAAGCGCCCGTCGCTCGGCCGGCGATACAGGAAGTAGTTGTGGGCCATGCCGTAGTAGTTGTCGAGGTTCACCGTCAGGCTGTCGAGGGCAAACGATCGCATCACACTATCGAGGTCCACCAGCTTCGCCAATTCCGCCGGCAACTGCGCCGCCGACGTTCGCGAGAGCACCTGCGACAGCTTCATGATGTCCGACCAGTCGTCGGCATCTTCGTTGGATTCTTTCTCGTACTCCGTCTTATACTTCGCCGGATCGTCCCCTAAGTCCTCCAGAGTGCCCCGCGGATCGCCCTGGTACAAATTACCGGCGCTGTCTCCCGGAAAGCGGCTCGTGAGAAAGTCTCCGTTGATCAACTCTCCCAAGCCATAAAGCCCCAGATACTCATCATTGATATAGAGCTTGGCGAACGAAGAGCGTGGCACCCGCAGCCCGACGGCCGCCGCCACCTCGTTGTAAACTTTTTCGCGCACAAACGACGGATCGTTCCAACAGTTGTTGAAATTGATACCGCCCATGCCTTGTAACTTCTGGCCCTTGGTAAATTCGTTGAATTTGATGCGGACCGGTTTCTTGCGCGAGTTACTCGCGCCGCTATAAGAGCTATTGCCCTTAAAACGAATCCCCACCACGTCATACTTCACATCGCGCCACTGAAAAGAGGCCTGAATATAAGGCTCGTCAGGGTTTGATTCCTTGTTCGCGCGCATCACCGTAAACCAGTCCGCTTGCGCGCGGAGCCGGATTTCGTGAATCTCATCCTTCTCAAAAAGCGGATGAGCAGCGGGAGCGGCGATCGACGTTTGTCCGCGTAGCGCCCAAGGGGCAGCCGCGGAGGCAGCGAGAAAAGACCTGCGGTTCATTTACCTTTAATCTAAAGGCACCCCATGCTGCCGTGGGTAACGTTTTGTAAAGGATTCGTAACAAACTAATTCTGCACGAAGCGCCGGAAAAAGCTATTCGCTTTCCACTCCGGACGTTGCGGATGATTCGCCGTATCGATGATGGCCGCTTGCAGAATCCGCACGAACTGCACCGCCGCTTCCTTTTCCACGGGCTGCGAGAGATCGTCCAAACGGCCGTGATAACGGTCGCGCGTCCACTCCTTCATCACCTGATCCTCCGGCGTCCCCGACACCGCGTCGAACTTGAAGGCGAGCGATGGCACGCCCTGGCGGATGAAGCTGTACTGATCGCTGCGGATGAAGCGGCGGCGCAGCGGCTCGCGATCAGCCACCACCGGCACCGGGCTCACCGCGCGGAAGCGATCCCCCAGGTCGGACTCTTCCAAGCCCAGCAACATAATCCCCTTCAGCGGCACCAGCGGCAGGAACATGTCCATGTTGTAGTCCGCAATCAACTGACGCTTTGGGACCGGCGGCCGCGCCGCAAAGTAGCGCGAACCCAACAGGCCGTTCTCCTCGCCCGTCACCGCCACGACGATCACGCTCCGCTTGGTCTTCTGCGTCTTGAGACCTTTCGCAATCTCGATCAGCGAGGCGACGCCGGAAGCATTATCCATGGCGCCGTTGAAGCCTTTCCCCAAATGATCGAGATGCGCCGAGAGCACCACGTACTCGTTCTTCAGCGTTGGGTCGCTACCCGGCTTCACCCCGGCCACGTTTTGCGAGGCGATCCGCTTCTCGTCGAAGACGGCCTTGGCGCGCAGCCGTTTGGGCAGCGTGAATTTCGGCAAGGCCCGATCCGCATCCGCGGCGGCCAGCAGTTCTTCCACCGTATGACCGCTGCCCTCCAGGACCTTGGCCGCGCCGGCCGGACTTAGAGTCAGCGATATCCGGCTGCCGGCTCCATCCTGCAGTTCGGGCACCGTCAGTTGCAGCGAAGGCAAGTGGCGCATCTCCATGGCGCGCGCCCAGGGCACGTCGCTCGTCCGCGGGTTGGCGAAGGTGATGGTGCCGACGGCGCCGGCGGCACGCAACGCTACCCAACGTTCGGCTGTGCTTTGGCCATGGGCAGCGAGAGCGCCGGGAATCTTCCTCGGCGCACCCGACAAGAAGAACGCGACCTTGCCCCTCAAGTCGATGCCCGCCAGGTCATCGTGGCCGGCTTCGGGCAGGTGCAAGCCGTAGCCGATAAACACGACCTCGGCCTCCACCAGCGACCCAGACTCTCCCAGCTTGCCCATGATGAAGTCCGGCCCGAAGGTGAGCGCGGCGCCGCCGATCTCGGCCATCGATTGCACTTCCACCAGCACCCGCGAGCGGAAGTCCACCGGTTGTAGATAGCCGCCGGGCAGCAGCGGCTTTAAGCCCGCAGCCCGGAACTGCTGCGCCACATAATCGGCCGCCAGACGATGGCCGGGCGAACCGGAGGCGCGTCCCTCCAGCCGATCGCTCGCCAGGTATTGGATGTGCGCCCACCAGGCAGTGGCGGCGGGCGAGAGTTTCTCCTCGGCCGCCCACAGCAGCAGCGGCAGAAACCAGAGCAGGCGTTTCATCGGCATTCCTTCTATCCGCGCAGCTTCTCGCGCAGTTGGCGTTTCATCTCTTCGGCCTCGGGAGTAAACCAGGCGTCGGCATCGATCCAGTTCGAGGCAGGGTCAAAGCGAGCGAGGCCGGCCGCGAGCAAGGACTTCTCCTTGATCGACGCATAGGTTGCGGGAGGCTTCGCCGCCAGCAACTCGGCTAGGGCGACCGCTTGAGCGCGCACTTCGCCCTCCGGATGCAGCGCATGGAACAGGCCGGCAGTTAGGCCCTCGGCCGGCCGGATCGGCTCGCCGGTGAGGAACGCGCGGCGCGCGAGCGGGATGCCGGCCGCTGAGGCGAGCAGGAGGAAAACGCTCATCGGCAGGCGGACGCCGATATTGATCTCGGTGACCGCGAAGCCATAGGTGGGGCTATCGGCCATCACGCGGAAGTCGGCACACAAGGCGAGCAAGGCGCCGCCGGCGTAGGTATGCCCGCTCAAGGCGGCGACGGTGGGCTTGGGCATCCACTGCAGATGATCCATCAGCAGAGCGAAGCGATTGAGGAAGGCGGCGGTGCGGGGTGGGTCATAGGCGAAGACCTCGTTGACGTCGAAGCCAGGCGAGAAGAAGCGGGGCCGGTCGCTCGCCAGCACGACGGCACGCACGTCCGGATCGGCCGCGGCTTGGTCCACGGCGCCGAGCAATTCGCCGACCAGTGCGTCGGTGAGCGCGTTGACCTTGCCACTTTGCAGCGTGAGAATTGCCAGCGCCCCGGCGCGATCGTAGCGGATGTGCTCCATCAACGCCCTATGATACCCTCGACGATTCGTGCCTGAAACCATTCGAGTTCGGCCAGGGGAAGAACTACCGGGGCCGGCGCTGGAAGCGTATCTGCGGGAGCACCTGGAAGGTTTTACCGGGGGTTTGCAGATCGATCAGTTCGCCGGGGGACATTCGAATCTCACTTACCGGCTGGTGACGCCGGGCAGCGAGTATGTGCTGCGGCGGGCGCCGCTGGGTCCGGTGCCGCCGAAGGCCCATGACATGGCGCGCGAATACCGGGTGCTGCGGGCGCTCTCGCCGGTGTTCCCGAAGGCGCCGCGCGCGCTGCTTTGCTGCGAGGATGCCGCGGTGATCGGCGCGACCTTCTACGTCATGGAGCGGCGCTTCGGACGCACGTTCCGTCATGCCAGCGAGATCGCGGGCGAGGGCGCGGCGATGAGTACGGCGATGGTGGACACGCTCACCGAGTTGCACGCCATCGACGTGACGCAGCCGCCGTTTCCGGAGATCGGCAAGCCGGAAGGTTTTGTCAGGCGCCAGGTGCTCGGCTGGACGGAGCGCTGGGAGCGCGCCAAGCTGGAGCCGCTGCCGGAACTCGATGCGGTGGTGGCCTACCTGAACCAGACCATCCCCGAGTCCGGCCCGCCGAGCGTGGTGCACAACGACTACAAGCTCGACAACTTGCTCTTTTCTGCCGATAAGCCGGAGGTGGAAGCGGTACTCGACTGGGAGATGACCACGATCGGCGATCCGTTGGCTGACCTCGGCATGGCGCTCGCCTACTGGCAGGTGGGCGGCGCGCATGAGGTGCAGGGGCAGTTGCCTTCCGGTTGGCTGACGCGCGAGGGTTTCATCGAGCGCTACGCCCTGGGCACCGGGCGCGATCTGCGGCACGTCGCCTGGCATGAGACCCTGGGGTTAATGAAGATCGCTGTCATTCTGCAGCAGATCTACGTAAGGTACGTGCGGGGGCAAACGCACGATGAACGGTTCGGCCGCTTTGGCGAGTCGGTTCGTCGTCTGGCAGCGTTGGCGCACCGCCATTTGGAGAAGTCGAATTGAGTTGGCTCTATCTGGTGCGTCACGCCCAGGCCGGAACCCGGCTGGACTACGACACGCTGAGTGAAACCGGAGTGGATCAAGCCCGCCGCCTGGGTAAGCATCTGCACACGCAGAAGCTGGAACTGACGCGCGTGATTGCCGGAGGACTGAAGCGCCAGCAGGAGACCGCGCGCATTGTGGAGACGATGTTCCGCGCGGCCGGCTTGGCCATGCCGTCGATCGAGATCGACCCGGAGTGGAGCGAGTTCGACCTGGACGCCGTGTACCGCGAGGTCGCCCCGCTGCTGGCCGAAGAGGACGAAGAGTTCCGCGAGCATCATGCGCAGATGGAACTGGTGATGGCCGATGCGTCGCACCCGGTGCATCGCAAATGGACGCCGGGGGACATCGCGATCATCAAGTGCTGGATGGACGGCCGTTATCCGGTGAAGTCCACGGAAACGTGGATCGAATTTCAAGGCCGCATCGGCGGCGCTTTTGACCGGCTGGTGAACCAGGCCGGACGCGGAAACGTGATGGTATTCACCTCCGCCACGCCGGTGGGCATCGCCATGTCGCGCGTACTGGGGCTGGAACCGCGCGGCGCCATGCGCCTGGCCGGATCGCTGATGAACACGTCCATCTCGACCGTCCGGCATCGCCCGGGCGACCTGTCGATGTTCAACTTCAACAGCGTCGGCCATCTGCCCGATCCGCGGCTGCACACGTTCCGCTAACGATCTGCGACGATTGATCTCATGCATTTCGCCTTCTCTCCCAAGGTGGAGGAACTCCGTTCCCGTCTGACGCAGTTCATGGAGGAGCACGTTTATCCGAACGAGCCGCTCTACTGGGACCAGGTGAATACGGGCGACCGCTGGAAGACGGTGCCGATCATCGAGGCGCTGAAGCCCAAGGCGCGCGCGGCGGGGCTGTGGAATCTGTTCCTGCCGCAGAGCAGCCATGGGGCAGGGTTGACCAACACCGAGTATGCGCCGCTGTGCGAAATCATGGGCCGCTCGGCCATGGGGCCGGAGGTATTCAACTGCTCGGCGCCCGATACGGGCAACATGGAAGTGCTCGAACGCTACGGTACCGAAGAGCACAAGCAACGCTGGCTGCGGCCGTTGCTCGAGGGCGAGATTCGTTCGTGCTTTTCGATGACCGAGCCGGACGTCGCCAGTTCGGACGCCACCAACATCCGCTTGAACATTCTGCGCGATGGCGACCACTACATCGTCGACGGCCGGAAGTGGTGGAGTTCAGGCGCCGGCGACCCGCGCTGCAAGATCGCTATTGTAATGGGCAAGACAGATCCGACGGCCGAGCGGCACCGGCAACAGAGCATGATCCTGGTGCCGCTCGATACGCCGGGCGTGAAGATCGAGCGGATGCTGCACGTGTTCGGCTACGACCATGCGCCGCATGGCCACGCGCAGATTCACTATGACCGGGTCCGCGTGCCGGCGGAGAACCTGCTGCTCGGCGAAGGGCGCGGCTTCGAGATCGCGCAAGGGCGCCTGGGGCCGGGGCGCATTCATCACTGCATGCGGGCGATCGGTGTGGCGGAACGCGCGCTCGAGACGATGTGCCGACGCGTGGAGAGCCGCGTGGCGTTCGGCAAGAAGCTCGCGGAGCAAGGCACGATACTGGCTGACATCGCCAACTCCCGCATGGAGATCGAACAGGCGCGGCTGCTGACGCTGAAGGCCGCCTACATGATGGACACGGTGGGCAACAAGGCGGCGCGCGCGGAGATCGCGATGATCAAGGTGGTGGCGCCGCGGGTCTGCCTGGCGGTGTTGGACCGGGCGATCCAGGCGCATGGCGCACTCGGCGTGTCGCAAGATGCTGAACTCGCCTGGCAGTGGGCCAACGCCCGCACGCTGCGCATCGTGGACGGACCGGACGAGGTGCATCGCGAAGCCGTCGCCAAGTTCGAGTTGCGCAAGCACCCGGCGGAAACCGCTTCGAAGGACTGAGCGGTTCCCGCCAACAACTTAGGCGTGTAAGGTTTCGCGCTCGCCGAGCGTCGAGGACGTCGCTGGCACGCCGGTGTAGCGCAGCACCAGCAGCGTCCGATCATCTTCCAGCGCGGTGCCGCCGGTGAAGCCGGCCGCGGCTTGCAGAAGGCGGTTGCGCACTTCGGCAGGATCGAGGTGACGATACTTCTGCACGAGTGCTTCCACGCGCTCTTCGCCGAACTGCTCGCCGAGCGCGTTGGCCGCTTCCACCAGGCCATCGGAGTAGACAACGATCAGGTCGCCGACCTCAAGTTCCACACGACCGACTTCATACTGGGCGCCGCGCAGTAAGCCCAGCACCGGCCCGCCTTCATCCAGCCGAATCGTCACGGGACGGTTGGCGCGAACCAGCAGTGGTGCGAGATGCCCGGCGTTGATGTAGCGCAGAGTGCCGGCTTCGCAGTAGCCCCAGAAGAGACTCGCGAAGCGCTCGGAGGAGGCGCGTTCGCCAAGCAGCGTGTTCAACTGTTCGGTGGCTTGGCGATGCTGGCGAGCGCTTTCGGTCCACGCGCTCGAGCGGACGGCGCCGTGGATGACGCCGGTGAGCAATGCGGCGGGGAGGCCTTTGCCCGCCACGTCGCCGAGGACGAAGGCGGCCCCGGCGCCCTGCTGGCCGGCCACGGGGAAGACGTCGTAGAAGTCACCGCCCAAGTGCGCGGCGGGCACGTAGTCGGCGGCGAGTTGGAAGGTAGCGGAAGCGTCCTGAGGGGTGGGCAGCAGGTCCTGCTGAACCCGGCGCGCGAGTTCGACCTGCTGCTCCAGCCGCTGACCGGCGAGATAAGAGCGGAAGCGCGCGCGGATCAGCAGCAGCACGCCGAGTAGCACGAGCGCTCCGGTGCAGTTGATCAGGAGGTTGCGGCGCAAGGGCCAGAGGCGGGCATCGGCCGCATCGAGTGGGGCGCCAATCTCCATGACGGCGAGGGGCCGGGGACCGGGGTTCACCTGAAAGGCAGCAGGCTGGTAGGAGGCGGGCTGGATGCGCGGTTCGTTCGTGGCTCGGCGGACATCGGGCAGGCGGAGGACGAAGGCTTCAACGACCATGGCGCCCTGCGGAGTCTGACGCGTGGTGAAGGTCGCCTGGCGGGCGCGCATCTGGGCCCGGATCTTCGCGGCGCTGAAAGAGCGAGAGACCCGCAGGCCGGTGCGGGCGAGCACTTCATCGTCCGTGTTGCGCAGTTCGATCCAGGCGAGGCGGCCGCCGGCGCGCGTTTGCGCCTGCTGCAGCAGTTGCGGCAATTGGGTGAAGTTGCTCGAGGTCTGGAGGTCGGCGTCGAGCTTGGCGACCTGGTCGGCAATGTCGCGCCGCAGTTGGTCGACCTGGATGCGCTGGGAGACGAGGAAGTAGTTGCTCACCGAGTTGGCCAGGATGCCCACCGCAAGCAGAACTCCCAGGCCGATGCCGAGCGGAAACCAGGCTTCCGGGCTGCGGCGGGAGTGTACAAGATGGGTGGGGAGAGAGAAAGGTTTACGCATCACGGGTTCCGTTGACCATTGGACGACCGCTGGGGGGCGGAAGGTTGTCGGAGGAGGCCCAGGCTTAACCTTCTTAATCAAGAGTTGTCGCGGGCTTAACGCGCGGGTGATAAATGGCGCGCGTCCATAGAGTTGTGGACGATCTATTCAAAGGGCGAATCCTGTTGGCGGAGGATGACGCGCAGTTGGCTTCGGTGCTGACGGACCTGCTGGTGACCGAAGGGTTCTGGCTCGCGAGAGTGGGTGATGGGGTGGAAGCGGCGAAGCTGGCGGCCGAGGGCGGCTTCGACCTGGTGCTACTCGATCTGGGCCTGCCGGGGCAGAACGGCATCGAAGTCTGCCGGCAGTTGCGCGCCCGCGGGGTGACGGTGCCCATTCTGGTGCTGACGGCGTGGAGCAGCATGCAACACAAGGTGGCTTCGCTGCAGGTGGGCGCCGACGACTACCTGACGAAGCCCTTCGAGCCGGTGGAACTGCTGGCCCGCATCCAGGCGCTGATGCGCCGGTCGCGCTGGGTGTCCATCAGTTCGTCGTGCCATCTGGGGCCGATCGAAGTGGACCTGCTGCGGGCGCGGGTGACGAAGAACCGGCAGCCGATCGAGTTGACCACGAAGGAGCTGCTGTTGCTGCAATACCTGTTCGCGCGGCGAGGCTGCGCGATCTCCCGCAGTGAACTGCTGGAGGAGGTTTGGGGCTATCGCTCGGCCAGCACCCGCACCGTCGATGTGCACATCGCCACTTTGCGGCGGAAGCTGGAAGACGACCCGAGCGTCCCCAGCTACATCGTAACGGTGCCGCGGGCGGGCTACATGTTGCGGGCGGAAAGCCGGTAAAGGATTCTTTACCAACGACTTCGCAACGGGACAGCGTGGGCCGCGTTTATTGCACCAGGAGGTTCACCACGCATGATGAACAGACGAATCATTCCGGCCGCGCTGATGTTGATCGCGGCTTTACCGATGGCCGCCCAGGGCCCGCGAGGCCGCGGGAATTCTTTGGACTTTTTGGCCGGCTACCTGAGCTTGACCGACGCGCAGAAGACGCAGGCGAAGACCATCTTCGACGCGGCGGAGACGGCGTCCGAAACGGCGCGCGGCACGTTGACGGCGGCGCGCACGGCGCTGAACACGGCGGTGAAGGCGAACGCCTCCGACGCTGAGCTCGATCGCCTGTCGGCGGCGATCGGGGTGATCGACGGTCAACTGACGGCGATCCAGGCGAAGGCTTCGGCGAAGTTCTACGCGCTGCTCACGGCCGAGCAGAAGACGAAATACGACGCGCTGCAGACGAGCCGGGGAGCGCCCGGCGGGAACAGGCCTTAGGTATCTGGCCTTAGGTATCTGGCCTTAGGGATCTGGCCTTAGAGATCTGGCCTTAGTCGGCCAGAAAGCGATAGCCTTTGCCGCGAATCGTGTGGATGTGCCGGGGATTCTGGGGATTCTCCTCCAGCTTTTGGCGCAGCCAGGCGACGTGCACATCCACGGTTCGCGACGAAACGTCGGTCTGATATTCCCAAACGTTCTTGAGCAGTTCTTCGCGCGGCACCACGCGCCCCCGCTGATCGACGAGATAGCGGAGCAGGCGCAATTCCTTGCTCGCCAGAGCGACGGAGGTGCCGGCGCGCGTCACTTCCCCGGTTTCAAAATCCACCGAGACTTCGCCAAAGACGAACGAGTGAACGGGGATGCGATGATCCTTCTTCACGCGCCGCAAGAGCGCTTCCACGCGCGCTAAGAGTTCAGTGGGGTCAAAGGGCTTGGCGAGATAGTCGTCGGCGCCGAGCTTGAGGCCCACCACCCGATCGACCACCTGGGTCTTGGCGGTGAGCATCAGGATGCCGGTATCGATGCCGCGCTGACGCAGTTCACGGCAGACGTCGAAGCCGTTCTTCCGCGGCAGCATGACGTCGAGGATGATGAGGTCGAAGTCTTCGGACGAACCGCGCGCGAGACCGGCTTCCCCATCCTGTTCGGTGATGACGTCATGACCGTCAGTGGCGAGCAGGTCCGACACGGTGAGCACCAGACCCGGGTTGTCTTCAACCAGCAGTATGCGCGAACTCATCTTGCATCTCCGGAGGCGCCACAGGCAGGCGCACGATGAACTCAGAACCTTGCGGAGCGTGATTCTGGACACGGATGGTGCCGCCATGGGCTTCGACAATTTTGCGGACCAGGTTCAAGCCCAAGCCAGTGCCATGCACCTGATCGGCAATGGCGCGGCGGCCACGGAAGAAGGGTTCGAAGATCATCGACTGTTCGTCGGCGGGAATGCCGGGGCCGCGGTCGGCCACGCGAATCTCGACAAAGTCCCCCGCCGGCGCGACAGTGAGGCCAATCCAGTTGCTGCTCTCGGTGCCATATTTGACGGCGTTGTCGAGCAGGTTCTGGACGACGTGCTGCAGGGCGCGCTCATCGGCCAACACCAGGGGTAAACCCGGGGCGATGTGCTTTTCGAGCTGATAGGGAGAGGTTTCGAGCGCCAATTGGCTCGAGCGGATGCCCCCTTCGATGACGTCGTCGATGACCACCGCCTCCCGTTCGTGAATGATCTGGCCAGCCCGCGAACTGGCGTAGCGTAAGACCTGCTCCACCAACCCGCCCAACTTCTCGCTTTGCTCCTGAATCAGCTTACCGTAGCGTTCCACCTGATCGGGCTTGGCGGCCACGCGCCCGCGCAGATTGAAGGCGGCGGTGCGAATGACGGTGAGCGGAGTGCGCAGCTCATGGGAGACGCTCGAGACGAAGTTCATCTGCAGCTCAGCCAGTTGCTGCGATTGACGCGCAGAGCGGACCAGCACCAGCGAGGTAGCCACAATCAGGACCAGCAAGGTGAGGGCGAGGGCCAGATTGCGCCAACGCGTCCGGTCCACCAGAGCCTGGAGCGAGCCGCCGGGCGGGTTGACGAACATCTCCCAACTTCCCCGCCCCCGTTCGCCATCGGGCCGCGGCGGGCCCTCGAAAGCGCGGGACGGGCCTCCGAAAGCACGGGGCGGGTCACCGAAAGACGGGCCGCGCGGTCCACCGTTTTCCGCCCGGCGCATTTCCGGCGGGCGGCCGGGCGAGCGGTCAGGCGAGCGGCCGGGTTCAAGACGGGGCCCGAAGCCGCCGCCCGGGCGCTGATCACCCCGCGGGCCAATCCCTCGGTTCATCATGGGGCGCGAAACCTCCAGCAGGCGAACCGAAGTCTGGGCCCGGCCCCGTAACGTCTCCCCTTCCCGCAACCCGGCGCGGTAAACGGATTCGCCGTTGGCGGCGTAGACATCGATCTGGTACGGTTCGGCACCCATCGGCGTTAAATGCCGGGCCAACAGGCGAGGCAGCAGGGTCGCGCGCAGGTAGGCGGCGTTGAACTCGACAATCAACCAATCCTGTTCGGCCAGCGCGGCGAACTGCGCGCCAGGACCGGGACCGGGGCGCGCACCGGAGGGGCCAAAATGGGGGAGTTCCACCAGCAAAGGGGAACGCGAGTCGCCATCGGGTGCGACGCGCTCGCCGCGCACACGGGCGGCGAGTTGATCGCGCAGGCCGGCCCATTTCTCGGGCCACGCGGCAGCGGCGAAGGTCCCGGTGCCGGGATCGAAACGGCGAAAGGCAGCTTCGCCCTGCTCCGGGACGGCGAGGCCCATGGCTTCGATCAGTTGATCATCGGAATTCTGGGCCTTCCAACGCGCGTAGCGCGCTGCGTAGGCAGCTTCGGCGGGTTGGGCGTCGAACTCGGCGGCACTCGGTTGTAGCGTGCGCAGCGTTTCGGCAAGTTCGCGGTTGAGGTCGTCGCGAAGGCGGTCCAGCGATTGGTCGAGCGCGAAGCGCAGGCGCTGCTCTTCGGCGCGGCTGAGTTCTCCAGTCCAGCGGTATTGCAGAACAGCCATCACCAAACCGAGCACGCCCAGCAAGGCGACCAGGCTGACGGAGAGCCATCCGCGGCGACGTATTTGATCGAACTCCATGATGATCACCTCTCAAGATAGAGCATCGCCCTGAGGGGCCGTCCCAAATCTTGGTAAAGCCAAGGTAAAGAACGTTAAGAGCATGCCCGGCCAACGCTAGGCAGCGGGGCGTTTGGGCTGCAGCGGTTTCGATGGCGAGGGCTTGGGTTCGTTCGGTGTCTTTCGGGCTTCGACAGGCGTAGGCTCGGGAACCGAGGGGGATTGAGTGGACGCGGCGTTGGGTTCGTTTGGCGCCGAAGTTGGGGAGGCCGGTTCGGGTGCGGGCTCGGATTCCGGTTCGGGAGCGTCGAGGGTGGGTTCGAGGTCGAGGCGGGAGGCCTGGAGTTCGCGGAGAAGTTTCAGATTGCGGTGGTACTGGCGGGCGAGTTGGGCTTCGTAGCGGCGGAGGAGTTGGGTAGATTCGGCGGTGCGGGTGACGGCGGCGGCGAGGTGGGCGGCGGGGCCGGCTTTGGGGAAACGCTTTTGGAGGTCGTATTGGTGTTCGGCGATGGCGAGTTCGAGGCCTTGGGCTTCGACAGTCCAGAGGCGCTGCTGACGCCACTTACAGAAGACAGCTTCAGTGAGTAAGTCGAGTTCATCGGCGTGGGCGGGCGAGTAAGTGCGGCAGTAACTGGCGAGTAACTGGTCGAAGGCCGCGCGGTCTTCGATGGCGAGGAAGTTATCGGGAGAGAGCGAGGCGAGGCCGTGCTTGAGCGCATTCTGGGCGGAGCGGGCTTTGCCGGCGGCGGTGCGGGGTCCGGTGGAGTGGAGCGCGTTGCGGCGATTGGCATCGAGGCGGGCTTGGGAGGGCATGTTGGGGCGTCCTTTCTGAGGCGAGTTAGTAAGTCGGGGCGGGGGCGTCCTGGAGCGAGAAACTTCGCTGGAGGATACGGGGCGGCAGAGCGCGGCGGCCCTGGATTTGGCGGCAGAGTTCGGAGACAGCTTCGCGGACAGCGTCGTAGGCGCCGGGGAAGGCTTGGAGGGCGTCGAGGGCGACGCGGTAGTAGAGGGGCCAGGCTTCGGCGTCGGGGGGAATGTAGGCGGGGTCGTGGGCGGGGACCAGGCGGATGTCGTAGTCGGCGGCGGGGGTGTCGGGGTCGAGGCCATAGCGGGAGACGACGTCAGTGGCGCGGACGGTGTGGCAGCGAAGCATGTTGGTTTACCCGGTTTGACGTTAGCAGGCGAGGCCTACGGTCCCGGGGTGGAGGCGAGGGTCAAGTGACTGAGGGGATGGGAGATAAGATTTTTGAAAACGTGGTGAACGCTTTTTCTGGTGACGCAGAATTCGGCCGCCGAACGCAGCTTTTTAGGCGAAGATAAGGAGAAGATCATGCTAGACTAGAGGGCATGGCTCGGCAGTGCTTTGTGCGATACCTGCGTGCGGGAAAGTCAGAAGCGACGCTGGAGGTACGGGCGGAAACGCTCTATGAGGCCATCGCCAAGGCACGCCGGCGCTATGCGAATGAACGCGAGGTGGCGCCGGTTTCGTACGTGGTGGAGATCGGGGCGCAGGCCTATTTCCGAACGGATCGGCAATTCGAGGAGTGGCTGCGGCGTCCGGACCGCCAGACGGACCGGGCGCGACTAGTGGTGCTGGGCATTTTGGGCGTGGTGACGGTACGCGATGTCGAGTCGAAGCTGGTGCATTAGGCGAGGTGGGCCGGGGGCATTTTGCAGGCTCCGGTGGAGGCGGGAAAAGGTAGCGGCGGCGTGCCAACTGGTGCAGTCGGAGCGATGTGGAATCGGCCGGGGCGGATAGGGTTGGTTCCGGCAAAGGTCGTGAGGCGGGCGGGCATCTGAGTTTCGGGCTGGGGCTCTTGACGCGTGGCCGGGTGGATGAGGTGATGGCGAGCTAGCGTTGCAGTCGATGGACAATTCGCTACGAACGGGCCTTGGGGGCGGTCGGTGCCCTCGCTTGCGTCGGCGGTCCCCCATGGGCGTCTGCTGCCGGGTGCCGGACATGGCCTATTCCTTCGTCAATGCCTATCGTCTTCCTGGTGCCGGTCATCATCAGCCCCGGTCATCATCGGTCGTAGTTAGCCCGATCATCTTTAGCCATCTCCAATTTCAGAGAGTTTTCAGTTTGATCCGCCATGCTATTCCCATGCGCCAATTCGCAATACTTGCATGCCTCGTGTCGGGCGAACTTTGGGCAGCCGATAACAAGGGCCGACAAGTCATCAGCCAGGAGATTCAGCCGCGCGCCGGCTCGACGATTCCTATTCCTTCGCCAGAGCCAAGGAGATCCTTTAGCCTTCCACCTGGCGTTAGTCTCTCCGACCCGCTGCGCGTGGACGACGCCGTGGCCATCGCGCTTTGGAACAACTCCGCACTGGAAGCGAACCTGGCGGCAGTGGGGATCGCGCAGGCGGACCTGCTAGACGCGGGGCTGCTGAAGAATCCGAACTTCCAGAATCTGATTCCGGTCGGGGCGAAGCCTTTTGAGTTCTTGTTGAATTGGCCGATTGAGGATCTCTGGCAACGCAAGAAACGAGTGTTGGCCGCCACACAGAACCTCGATGCAATCGCCACCGGACTTGTACAGAATGGCGTGAACCTGGTACGCGACGTTAAGACCGCCCATGCCGATCTCTGGTTAGCTGAACGAAGAGCCGAG
Source organism: Bryobacteraceae bacterium (assembly GCA_965229305.1). Taxonomy (GTDB): domain Bacteria; phylum Acidobacteriota; class Terriglobia; order Bryobacterales; family Bryobacteraceae; genus JALHNI01. The sequence continues at coordinate 44,656 of CBDDIZ010000036.1, forward strand.
ACACTGCGGGAATCCGCCATAGTCCGCGAGAGAATTGCGAAGCTCACCGAACGCCGGAAGGAAGCCGGTGACGCAAGTGGGCTGGAGGTGAGCCTAGCTTGGGCCGATGCCCGCTCGGCGGGCGAGTTGGCCAAACGCGCTGACGGCGACATCGAAATCGCCCAGGTTCGGTTGCGGATATTGATGGGTCTTCGCGATTCCTCGCAGGCCGTGTCGGCAGCGGGATTGGCGGAATGGCCGAGCTTTCCTGCAAACGGGGAATTGGTGCAGACGGCATTCGCCTCCCGTCCGGATCTTCGAGCCGCCGAACTCGCGATTGAAGCGAGCACCTACCGCGCGAAATGGCAGCGTCGTCGCGTTTTCAACATGGTGATGCCGATGCTCAGCGTCAAGGAATCCGGTTCTCCGCAAGCACTTCGCGCGGGTCCTGGACTAACGCTTGAGATTCCTTTATTCAATCGAAACCAGGGACAAATTGCTCGCGCGGAGGCGGAAGTCATTCAATCGGCCTGGCGATACGTTGCTCTGCGCGACCAGGTTGAAGGCGAAGTGCGAGACGCGTTCGCACGAATGGAGCAAGCCCAAAAGTCTCTGGACATGCTGCGGACCGGGTTGAAGCCCGTCGTGGAGCAGGCCATCCTGCAAACGGAAACGGCGTATCGAAATGGTGATGCATCGTACTTGAACGTATTGGAGACCACGCGGCAGAAGTTCGACGCCATTTTGCGCGAACGGGAGGCGGAAGCCGCCCTGGCCAGAGCACGGGCGGAGTTGGAGCGATCCATAGGGAAAAAGATATGAGGAAACACTGGCTGCTCTCGACGGCTGCCGCCGTACTATTGCTGTTGACAAGCTGCGGTCCCGCGCAACCGGTTGCGCCTGTTAAAACTGAGTCGCCCGCCAAGGTTGCCGGGCCACTCTTAAAAGAAGGGGATTTGGCGTCGGTGACCTTGACTGCCGAAGCGGAGTCGCGTCTGGGTGTTCGCGTCGTCCCAGTGAGGTCCGGCGGGGCCGCCGAGATCCGGCGATTCACTGCCGATGTCGTCGTTCCTCCCGGCAACAGTCTGATCGTCTCCGCCCCAATTGCGGGCACGATCCTCACTTCGTTTCAACCACCCGCCCCTGGGTCCGCCGTGAAGCGAGACCAAGTCTTGTTTGAGATCACGCCGTTACTCCCTCTCCCGCGCGACCTGCGGGTAACCGCCCAAGCCGACGTCGAACAGGCGAGGACTCGCGTTGAAACCGCCAAGCTCCGTCAAGCCCGCGCAGAGAAGATGCTGAAGGATGAGGTGGGCACGGTTCGGGCGCAAGAAGATGCGCGGAATGAACTGGATCTCGCCAAGTCGGCTCTCGAAGCGGCACAAGCTCGGCTCGATCAGATCAAGCGTGCGCCCCTTGAAGGAGACGTCACGGTCAGAGTTCGGGCACCGCGTGATGGCATGATCCGGCAAGTGTTGGCGGGTCCGGGCCAGCCCGTCAATGGCGGCGCTCCGTTGTTCGAGATCGCTGACCTGCAGACTCTTTGGCTTCGTGTCCCCATTTACGCCGGTGAAGCCGCGATGTTTTCGCCGGGCAGGCCGGTGAGCGTCGAGACTCTCTCTGGAAATCCCGTCGGCGCTGCCCGACCGGTAGCAGCGCCACCAACCGGGGATCCGCTGGCGGCAACTGTGGATTTCTACTATGAAGCTCCCGCTGGTACCCACGCCTGGAAACCGGGAGAGCGAGTCGCAGTATCCATCGGGAGCAGCGCCACCACCATATACAGCGCCGTGCCCTATTCTGCGGTCGTCTATGACATCCAGGGCGGCAGTTGGATCTATGAGCAGGCGGCGAATCGCCGCTATATCCGGCGCCGCGTTCAGATCCATCACACCACAAGCGGAACGGCCTATCTGGCTTCAGGTCCCAAGCCGGGGACACCCATTTTGGTGGAGGGCGCAGCCGAGCTATGGGGTGTTGAGTTTGGAGCGGGGAAATAGCCATGATGCGCTGGCTGATCGCTTCGTCCCTTCATCTTCGCGTCGCGGTAATGGCTGCGGCCGGCCTATTGATGGCCGGCGGTCTCTCCGTGATACGCCGCTCGCCGCTGGACGTATTTCCAGAGTTTGCGCCGCCCCTGGTCGAAATCCAGACGGAGGCCCCCGGCCTTTCCACGACAGAGGTCGAGAATCTCGTCTCAACTCCGATCGAGAACGCTGTGAACGGTGTCATAGGGCTGAAAACGCTCCGCTCGAAGAGCGTTCTAGGGCTTTCGTCTGTCGTATTGATCTTCGAGACTGGCACAGACCTGATGCGTTCCAGGCAGTTGGTACAGGAGCGACTGGCGATCGTAACGCCACAGCTTCCGGCCGTCTCTCGTCCGCCCGTGATTCTGTCGCCACTTTCCTCCACCAGCCGTGTCATGAAGATCGGCCTCACCTCCAACAAACTGAGCCAGGTAGAGCTCAGCACCCTGGCGCGCTGGACCATGCGGCCCCGGCTCATGGCGGTGCCCGGAGTGGCGAACGTTGCCATCTGGGGCCAGCGGGACCGGCAGTTCCAGGTGCTCGTCGATCCGGAGCGGCTGCGTGATCTGAGGATCACTCTCGACACGGTCACCCTCGCGACCAGGGACGCCGCCACGCCGGCGGCGGGCGGGTTCGTCGACACACCTAATCAGCGACTGGCCGTAACGCATCAGCCCGCGATCACGAACATTGAACAGATCGGCCGAATTCCGGTGGCGTTTCGCAACGGCTCTGCGATTCTCGTGAAGGACGTCGCCCGGGTGACCGAAGGCTTTCCGCAACCCATTGGCGACGCGGTGATCAATGATGTGCCCGGCATCCTTCTTATCGTTGAAAAGCAACCGACAGGCAACACCCTTGACGTCACGAGAGGCGTTGAGGCCGCCCTGGCGGCGTTGAAGCCCGGCTTACGCGACGTGGAAATCGACCCCACCATCTTTCGTCCGGCGACCTTCATCGAGATGTCGCTGGACAATCTGAACCGCGCCCTGCTCTACGGGGCCATTATGGTGATCGTCGTTCTCGTCTTCTTTCTCTATGAGTGGCGTACGGCGCTGATCAGCTTGACGGCGCTGCCGCTTTCTCTCATCTCGGCGGCGCTGGTGATCTACTATACCGGGCAGACGATCAACACCATGGTGCTTGCGGGTCTAGCGATCGCATTGGGCGAAGTGGTGGACGACGCGATTATCGACGTCGAGAACATTGTGAGGCGGCTGCGGTTGAACCGGGCCAGCGCGTCACCGCAACCGGCGTTTCGCGTTGTGCTCGATGCGTCCCTCGAAGTGCGCAGCGCTGTCGTGTATGCCAGCGTCATTGTGGCCCTGGTGTTTCTGCCGGTGCTCTTCCTGGATGGATTGGCCGGATCGTTCTTCCGGCCGTTGGCACTCAGCTATGTTCTGGCAGTATTGGCGTCGCTGGGAGTCGCCCTGACGGTCACTCCGGCGATGGCCCTACTGCTGCTGCCAGGCAGTTCGCTCGATCGCCGCGAGTCGCCATTGATCCGCTGGCTCAAGCTCCGTTACGAAGGATCGGTGGTCTGGTTGCTCGATCGCCCGCGGACGGTGTTTGTTTCAACGGTCGCGGTGCTTGTGCTGAGTGCGATGTCGCTACCGTTCTTGGGTGAGGATTTTCTGCCACACTTCCGCGAGTACGACTTCCTGATGCATTGGGTGGAAAAGCCGGGAACATCGCTTGATGCGATGCGGCGCATCACCATACGCGCCAGCAAAGAGCTGCGCGCGATCCCCGGGGTCCGCAACTTTGGATCGCATATTGGCCGCGCCGAGGTTGCGGATGAAGTGGTGGGACCAAACTTCACCGAGCTCTGGATCAGCCTTGACCCGAAGGTACCGTATGAAAGCACCATCGCTCGCATCCAGAGCGTGGTCGACGGCTATCCAGGCCTCTACCGCGATCTCCTGACTTACTTGAAGGAGCGCATTAAGGAAGTGCTCAGCGGCGGCAGTGGAGCGATCGTCATCCGTATCTTTGGTCCTGGCGTCGAAACGCTGCAGCAACAGTCTCAGATCGTGGCGGCTGCGATCAAGGACGTACCAGGCATCACCAACCTTCAAGTTGAGCCGCAGGTATTGGTACCGCAAGTGGAGATTGCGATGAAGCAGGAGGCGGCGGCGCGGTTTGGGCTGACTTCTGGTGAGGTGCGCAGGGCGGCTGTCGCACTTCTGCGCGGAATCAAGGCGGGCGAAATCTACGAAGACCAAAAGATCTTTGACATCACCATCTGGAGTGAGCCGGGAATCCGTGCGGACCCCGAAGCGTTACGATCGCTGCGAATCGATACCCCTTCCGGGGCCAACATCCCGCTGAGCGATGTTGCCGACTTTCGGATTGTTCCGGCGCCCAATGTGATTCAGCATGAAAATACGTCGCGCCGCATCGATGTGAGCTGCAACGTCAAGGGGCGCGATCTGGGAAGTGTGGCGAGGGAGATTGAAGCGAAGGTGCGCGGAGTATCTTTCCCCCAGGGCTATCATCCAGAATTCCTCGGAGAGTATGCCGCTCGCCAGCAAGCGCGCGAAAGGCTGTTGATCCTCGGCGGCGTGGCCCTGTTAGGCATCTTCCTGATTCTCCACTCGGATTTCCAGTCGGTTCGTCTGGCGGGTCTGGTCTTCTTAAGTCTTCCGTTTGCCCTCGTTGGTGGGGTCGTGATGGCCTTTGCATCCGGAGGGATTCTCTCCCTCGGTTCTCTGGTCGGCTTCGTTACCGTGGTTGGCATTGCCGCGAGAAACGGAATCATGCTGGTGAGTCACTACCGTCACTTGGAACACGAAGAGGGCGAAGCACCGGGGCGATCGCTGATCGTTCGCGGTTCTGTGGAGCGGCTCTCTCCCATCTTGATGACCGGGCTGGCGACGGCCCTCGCGCTCCTGCCAATCGCTCTGGCGGGCAACAAGCCTGGCCAGGAGATTGAACATCCGATGGCGATTATCATCCTGGGAGGCCTGCTCACTTCCACTCTTCTGAACCTTGTCGTAATGCCAGTCCTGTACAGCCGGATTGCGCTGAACAAGAATAAGGCATGAGGTTTGTGCCATGACGGTGTTGGTAATCGAGGATGATCGACGGATGGCCAGTTTGCTCGAGAAGGGCTTGACCGAGGAGGGATATATGGTGATGGCCGCGCACACCGGGACGGATGGTTACTCGATCGCCTCCACTACGCAGTTTGATCTGATCGTGCTCGACGTGATGCTGCCCGGTATGGGTGGATTCGAACTGGCGACGCGGCTACGCCGGGAGAAAGTACGTACACCGATTCTGATGTTGACCGCTCGCGACACCAATCAGGACTTGATTCAAGGCTTGAATCTCGGCGCGGATGACTATCTGACGAAGCCATTTGATTTCGAGGTTTTTTGCGCGAGAGTGCGTGCGGCAATACGGCGAGGACCAGCGACCATGGAGGTGGTTTTGCGGGCAGGGCCGGTCGAAGTGCATACCGCCAGCCGCGCGGTGAGTGTGCTGGGGCAGGCCGTAATTCTCTCCAAGACCGAGTATGCACTTCTGGAACTGCTCTTGCGGCGCAAGGGGCAGGTGGTTTCCAGAGAGGCGATTCTCGAGGAAGTGTGGGGGTGGGATCGCAGCGTGGAAAGCAATACTCTGGACGCGTTCATGCGGCTCTTGCGATCCAAGATCGATCTCATCCCCGGGCAAAGCCTGATCCAGACGGTACGCGGCATCGGCTATTGTTTCGAGGTGAAGGACATTCCGCAGTGACGTCGATTCGCCATCGCCTGATTGTCTGGCACGCTTCCGTTTTTGCCGTGGGCTTGCTCGGATTCGCTTGTGTGATCTGGATCGGCGCCCGGCAGATCCTGGATTCGGAGATTCAACGATGGCTGAGCACGCAGGCCGAGGGCTTGGATCGATTCCTGCATCTGGAGTTAAAGGGGACTGATGAAGCCGCTGTTCTTGAAGAAGCCCGAGAGTTCTCAACCGGCCTCCCGCGTGGTAGTGGCGTGCAATTGTTCACTGCCGGTGGCCGGCTCCTCCTGTCGCGTCCTCCAATTCCAATCGACCCGGTCACCGCGGATGGCAGCCGAATCGCGATGGTGCAAGGGCGGCGCGCCCGATTGATCGACCAGCCAACGAGTATCGAGGGTCGCGGTTACCGACTCCGGCTTTGGCGCACCTATGAGGAAGCCGACACGACTTTGTGGCAGTTGGCAAAGCTCTTGGCCATGCTGACACCCGCTTTCCTGGCGCTTTCCGTGGCCGGCGGTTGGTGGCTGAGCAGGAGAACCCTGCAACCCGTGGATGACCTGACGAGGGCGGCGCGGGCAGTCAGTCTCAGCAGCCTCGCGAACCGCCTGCCCTTGCCGTCGGGTCGCGACGAACTCTACAGGCTTTGCGAGGCATGGAACGAGATGCTTGGTCGGCTCGAGGACTCGGCGCTGCGGTTGAAGCAATTCACGGCCGACGCCTCCCACGAACTGCGCACGCCGATAGCCGTAATCCGGACAACCGCGGATCTGGCCTTGCGACACGAGCGGGAGCCGGCGGATTACCGCCAGGCTCTCCAGAATATTCGGGAACAGTCTGTGGAGATGTCCGACTTGGTCGAAAACCTTTTGGCGCTCGCCCGGTCAGAAGGGGAGCAAATCCGCTCGTCTTTCGAAGTTGTGGATCTCTCTGTCCTGGTGCGCGAGGTCCATCAGGTAATGGGGGCCCAAGCGGAGGCGCGAAAAATTGAATTCGCGGCTTCGACGCCCAACCTACCGATGCCCGTGTTGGGACATCCAGCCTCTCTCCGAAGGCTGCTGCTGATTCTTATCGACAACGCGCTGAAGTTTACTCCCAGCCCTGGCCACGTTGACCTGAAAGTGCTTCCACTCGATAGAGGCAGCGTTGCTATTGCAGTCGAAGATACGGGAGTTGGCATCAACACGAACGATCTACCGAGAATCTTTGACAGATTCTTCCAGGCGGACAGGTCACGTTCGGCGCCCGGATCGGGGTTAGGCTTGTCGCTGGCCAGTTGGATCGCCGCGAGTCACAACGCCACCATCGACGTGGAATCCACACCGGGCCGTGGTTCCTCTTTTCGTGTCATATTTGCTTCTCTTGCCATTGACTGAGAGCCCCGGAGAGTGGCTGTCCGTCCGGGGCGAGCACGCGGAGGTTGACGAACCTCTCCGGAGCAGGGGTGAGTTCCGGGCCTTCGAAGGTGGTCACTTCTACGTTTTGAATGTTGGAGCGACGCGGAAAAGCCGGGCCAAGGAGGCGTATGCGGAAATGCTGGTTCGACACTCCGGGGCGGACTTGAATGGTGGCGGTATACAACAATTCACGAATCACCAAGGGTCCCTCCCCGGCGGAGACGTACAAGGTATGGTCACCTGGCCTTACGCCACTGAAGGTGGCCCGGAGACCGGGGTAAAAGGCTGGCAACGAGGACAAAGAGAGTTGCAGTTGTCTCGGGTCGAAGGCCAGACGGGCGTTCGGAGTGGCGATCACTTCGACGTGAATCGTGGCGCCGGATTGGAGGGTGACATCGCCGACATCGGTAGTTGCCCCGGTGACTACTTCAGCCGCCACCTCACCGCGCATCCAAGGCTCGGGAGGCTCGAAGAGGAGCCCCGTGGTGGACTTCGGCAGCTGGGTGAGGATGAAACGGCCCGTCGCGTCGCTGACGGCCGAAACATCTTGGGCTTGCACGAGCACACCGGCGACGGGGGCGCCGTCGGGAGAGAGGAAGCGACCGCGGATGGCCGCCTCAGCGCTCCATCGACGCTCGTAGGGAGAGCGGGGAGACTGAACGGTCTGAAACGCACCGAGCGTCGCAACCGTGCACCAAAGAATACACCACGTTCTCATAGGCCTCCGAGTAGCTCAACTATAAGCGAGGTGGGAGGAGAAACGTGAAGGAAACTTCAGCGCGGTGGTGCGAGATGGGGACCGAGGCAGACCTCGGCGGGAGGGGACACATCGGGGCCAATGGCGAGATTTCAAGCTAGAGGGAGATCTCCCGGCGGGCGAGATTGCTGCTTGACTCGGGGGACACCCGGCTGTATGTTTGGCATAGTCCTCTATGCCTAGAAGTCTAAAAACCGATCAATTGCAGGGCACACTCGACTTGCTGATTCTGAAAACCCTGGGGCTGCGCGCTCCGCTGCACGGGTATGCGATTGCGACGCATATCCAGCAGGTGTCGGAGGAGGTGCTGAGGGTGGAGGAGGGTTCGCTCTATCCGGCGCTGCACCGGATTGAGGGACTGGGTTGGATTGAGTCCGAGTGGAGCATTTCGGCGAATAACCGGCGGGTGAAGTCGTACAGCCTGACTCCGGCGGGACGCCGGCAACTCGAGGCGGAAGAGGCGCGGTGGAGCGAATTGATTCAAGCCGTGGCGCGGGTGCTGGCATGTGGCGCTTGAAGCTGAGAGGCCTGCGCAAGAGGAGCCTGCAGCAGGACCTGGACGATGAGATGGCGGCTCATCTCGCCATGAGGGCCGAGGAACTGGAAGCCGGGGGAATGACGGCGCGCGAGGCGCAGCGGGAGGCGCGCCGGCGGTTCGGCAATGTGACGCGCCTGCAGGAGGAGGCGCGGGAGTTCCACGTGTGGGCCGGGCTCGAAGCGATCGCGCAGGATCTGCGCTACGGGTGGCGCCGGCTGCGCCACGAGCCGGCGTTTACGGCGGCGGCGGTGCTGACGCTCGGCTTGGTGATTGGGGCCAACGGCACGATTTTTAGCGTCCTGGAGGCGCTGCTGCTGCGTCCGCTCCCGGTGGCCGACCCGGCGCGCGTGGTGATGGTGAGGGGGACGGGACGGCAAACGAATCAGGGGGAGATTCCGCTGAGCGACTTCGACGAGTTGAGAGAGGCCAAGTCGCTGGCGGGGCTGGCGGCGGAACAGACGCAGAGCGTGAATCTGACCGGCGTGGACGAGCCCGGGCGGCTGATTGGCGGCTTTGTGTCGGCGAACTACTTCTCGCTGCTGGGGGTGCAACCGAACCTGGGGCGCGATTTCTCCCCCGAGGAAGGACGCCCAGGCGGGCCGCGCGTCTGCCTGCTGAGTGCGGCGGTTTGGCAGAATCGCTTCGGCGGGGATCGGCAGATCCTGGGCCGCCGGCTGACCCTGAACGGGGAGCCGTACGTGGTGATCGGCGTAATGCCGGCCAGTTATCGTCCGCGGTGGACGATGGCCGAGGTCTGGCTGCCGCTGCCAGCCTATCCGAACTACTCGCGGGAGCGCGGCCGGGGCGCCGTGAGCGGCGTGGCGCGGCTGGCGGAGAACGCGACGCTGGAACAAGCTCGCGAGGAGTTGGGGGCGATTGCCCAGAGGTTGGCCGAGCAGTTCCCGGCCAGCAATCGCGACCGGGGCATCGGGCTGCAATCGGCGCAGGAGTTCGCGCAGGGAGGCGCGCGGGCCACGGTCTCCGTATTGGCCGGCGCGGTGCTGGGGATTCTCCTGCTGGGCTGCGCCAATCTGGCCGGCTTAATGCTGACGAAGGCGGCGGGGCGGCAACAGGAAATGGCGATTCGCACGTCGGTGGGCGCCAGCGGCGGACGGCTGGTGCGCCAGTTGCTGACCGAGTGCGCGTTGCTTTCCACGCTGGGCGGGGCGCTGGGGCTGGCGCTGGCGTACGGCGGGATGCAATTGCTGATCGCCTATTGTGGCGATCTGGTGGGCGCGGTGGAACTGCAGATCAACGGCACGGTGCTGGCCTTTTTGGGGGCAGCGTCGCTCGCGACGGGCCTGCTGTTCGGGCTGGCTCCGGCGCTGATGGCGCGGCGCGCGAGCGCGAACGCCCTGCGGCAGCGGGGCGCCGGCACGGCGGCGGGCCAGTTCCGCAACTGGCTGGCGGCCGGGCAGGTGGCGGCGGCCCTGGTGCTGCTGATTGCTTCGGGCCTGATGGTGAAGAGTGCGGCGAACCTAGCGTCTGTGCGGCCGGGGTTCGACGGCGAAAAGGTGCTGACGATGGAGTATCGCGTTCCGCGGACCCGCTATCCGCAGGCTGGCCAGCAGACCCGTTTCCATCAGGAAGTATTGGCGCGGGTGGCGGCGTTGCCGGGAGTGAAGTCGGCGGCGCTGGTGGGCGGGCTGCCCTTCAGCGGCAACTCAAACGAGGCGAGCATCACGTTTCCGGACCGCCCGGCGCCGCCGCCCGAGGCACCGCTCGAGGTGCAGTGGAATCCGGTGTCGCCCGGGTACTTCGAGACACTCAGCATTCCGGTGCGAACCGGGCGCGACTTTGGCGCCACCGATACCGCGGCCTCGCCAGCGGTGGCGATCGTCAACCAGGCGTTCGCGCAGCGCTTCTGGCCGGGGGAGAACCCGCTGGGCCGGCAGATTCAGTTTCCGGCAGGGGACCAGGGGAGGCAGTTGTTGACGGTGGTGGGTGTGGTGGGCGATACGAAGCACGGGGTCGCTGAACGAACCGGACCCGGCGCAACTCTACCTGCCCTACGCCCAGCATCCGTTCCCCTTCGCGACTTTGGCGGTGAAGACGTGGGGGGAGCCGGCGGCGATGACGAAGACGACGCAGCGGGCCATCTGGTCAGTGGATCGGGACCAACCCATGTGGAAGATTCGAACGCTGCAGTCGCTGGTGGACCGCTCCTTTAGCGTGCGGCGGTATGTCGCCTACGTGCTGACGTGCTTGGCGGCGCTGGCCCTCGGCTTGGCGGCGATCGGGTTGTACGGCATTCTGGCCTACGCGGTGAATCAGCGGCAGGCGGAGTTCGGGGTACGGCTGGCGTTGGGGGCGGCGCCGAGCAATCTTCTCGGCCTGGTGATGCGCAAGGGGCTGACGCTGACGCTCAGCGGGCTGGCGGTGGGCGTGGCGGCCGCGCTGGTCCTCACGCGATCTTTGCAAGCACAGGTGTACGGGGTGGATGCGGCCGATCCGGTGATCTACGCCACGGTATCGGCGACGCTGCTGGCGGTGGCGCTGGTGGCAGTGCTGCTGCCGGCGCGGCGCGCGATGCGGGTGGACCCAGTGCTGGCCATGCGGCAGGAGTAGTGAGGGGAGTTTTGGCCGGAGAGGCCAAGGCGCGACTCAAGGGGGACAAGAGCCGCGCCGCAGGCAACCAGTGAGTTTTCACTCATCCGGTGGCCCCATCCTGCGGCAAAGGCCGGCAAATGGCCATGATCCCTGGCTCCTTACGCAGTAGAAACTATCTCCTCTGCTAAGATATTGCCAGATCAGAACATCCTGCGATCTCTCCATGTCTCCCTCGTCGCCCACACCTGACGTTTCCCGGCCGCGTAACGTGCGTTTTGCGGCGTTCGAGCTCGATCTGGCGACCCGGGAGCTCAAAAAGCATGGCGTAAAGCTCCGGCTGGCCGAGCAACCGTTTCGGATTCTGGCGGCTTTACTGGCCCGGCCGGGCGAGTTGGTGAGCCGAGCCGAACTGCAGGAAGAGCTTTGGCCGGGGGAGGCGGCAGGCGACTTCGAGCAAGGCCTGAACCGCGCGGTGAGCAAGCTGCGCGACACGCTGAACGATCGGGCGGCGAGTGCGCGGCTGATTGAGACGTTGCCAGGCCGGGGGTATCGCTTCGTGGGGACGATCGAAGCGCCGGCGGAAGCGCCGTCGAGCGAGCCACCGGCGACGGCGCGGCGGTGGCGGTTCGTCCTGTGGGGATTGGCAGCCGTGGCGTTATGCGGCGGGCTGGGGGTGGCCATCAGCGTGTTGTTCCGGCCGCCGGTGCCGCAAGCCAAATGGCGCAAGTTGACCAACGACAACTATGTGAAGTTTGCGCCGGCTTTAAGTGACGGGACCCGGATCTATTTCGCCGCGGCTTACGACGGCGAACAGTTTTTGGCGCAGGTGCCGGTAGGCGGCGGGCATCCGGTTCGCCTTTCCATCACGCCGCCGGCCCCCTCGTTTGTACTGCACGATCTGTCGCCCGATTCGCAGGAACTGCTGATCGGCGCCGCCCCGGCCTTCAGCCGCGAGCGACTGCTGCCGCTGTGGAGCCTGCGGGTGGCAGACGGCGCGGCGAGACGGCTGGGGAATGCGGTCGCGGCATCCGCGGCCTACGCACCCTCGGGCGAAAAGCTGATCGCCTACGCCACGCGCACCGAGTTGTGGGTGGCGCAGAGCGACGGCGCCCAAGCGCGGCGCCTCCTCGAGCTCAAGGACAGCTTTCTGGACTCGGTTTGCTGGTCGCCGGATGGAACGCTGATTCGCTTCTCGCGGCACAATCTGCTGTCCGGCCACGGCGTCCCTTGGGAGGTGAGAGTGGATGGCGAGGGTCTGCGGAAGGTGATCTCGAATTGGAAAGGAGAGAGCCTGACGGCGGAGGGGTGGTGGCGAAAGGGCGGCCTGGCGCTCTTTGGCAGCCAAGGCGCAATTTGGGGACGGATGGAAGCCTGGTCGCCGCTGCCGGTGGACGATCGGCTGAGCCGCTTGTCGGAAGACACGTTGGAGCTGGATCCGCAGTTTCGTTTGAGAGGCGGCGAGCGGTTCCATACGATTGGCACGGACCGGCTGGGTGAGTTGCAACGCTTCGACGAGCGGTCCGGCACTTGGGCGCCGTTGCTGGAGGGGCTTTCCATCGAGTCAGTGGACTATTCGCCGGATCGTCAACGGATGACCTACGTGACCTACCCGCAGCGAGCGTTGTGGGTGAGACAAGCGGATGGCAGCCGGCCGATCCAGCTCACCAGTCAGCCGTTGAATGTGTCTTTTCCGCAGTGGTCACCCGATGGGAAGCAGATTGTCTTTGGGGCGCGGCAGGGGGCGGACCAGCCGGTGCGGCTGTACCTCATCGAGGCCGACGGCGGGTCGCCCCGCCTGGTGGCGCCGCAGGAGCCGGGCTCGCAGCGCTATCCGACCTGGTCACCCGATGGACAGAGCATTCTTTACGACGTGGCCAATCAGTTCGAGCAGATGTATATTCGCGTGGCGGACATCAAGACCGGAAAGGTGACGAAGCTGCCAGGTTCGGATGGGGTGGTGTCGCCGCGGCGGTCGCCGGACGGGAAGATCATTGCCGGGTTCCGGTATGCGGCGCCGCATCAAATGATGCTGTTTCACGTCAAGGAGCAGCGCTGGCAGCGCGTGGAGGGTCCGGGAATCTCCTGGCCGAACTGGACGCCGGACAGCCAGGCGATCTACGGGCGGATGGGCGAGTCGGTGTTTCGCTATCGGGTGGACAGCAACCGGTTTGAGGTGGTGACGGAGTTCAAGCCCGAAGAGTGGGGCGGCTTCGCTCACTGGATGGGCGTGGGGCTGGACGGGCGACCGCTGCGGACGTTGAATCGGGACAGCCGGCAGATTTACGCGATTCAGTTTTAGCGGCAGCCGCTCATCGCCGCCACGATACAATGAGGGCGTCTTGACCCCGCTGTCTCATTGCCAGGCTCCCATCGGAATTGCGGGATCCGGCAGAGTGGCTCAGGCGCTAGGACGGCGGCTGCGGCAGCAGGGCGAGTGCATCATCTGCGTCGCCAGCCGCCATCCGGAACATGCGCGGGCGGCGGCCGACTTCATCGCCGCCGGTAAGACGGAAGCCTCGCCGGAGCCCATCGCCACTTGCGAACTCGTCGACCTGCCGCGCCGGGCCCAGCGGCTGCTGATTGCGGTGACGGACGGCGCGCTGGGGGAGACGATCGCCACCCTGGCGACGGCCGCCGGCCCGGGCGGAGTGGCCCTGCACACCAGCGGCGCGCGGGACCTGGAAGACTTTGCGCCGCTCGAAGCGCGCGGGTGGGCCTGCGGAACGTTTCACCCCTTGCAGACCGTCGCGGACGGCGGGGCCAGCTTCATCGGCACGAGCTTCGCCATTGCCGGGGATGCGACGGCGACGGCTTGGGCTCGCGAACTTGCCGAACGGCTGGGGGGCCAGGCGGTGAGTCTGTTGGCGGGGCAGCGCCCGCTGTATCATGCGGCGGCCGTGATGGCGAGCAACTATTCGATCGCGCTGCTGGATGCGGCAAGCGATCTGATGGCGAGAGCGACAGGCGCGCCGCGCGAGGACGCTTTGCAGATGCTGGCCCCGCTAGCGCGGGCGGCCATGGAAAACGCGCTGGCGCGAGGGCCGGTGGCAGCGCTGACGGGTCCGATTGAGCGCGGCGACGTGGGCACCGTGGCGCTGCATCTGGCGGCCCTCGAAACGGCACCGGCGCGGGTCGGCCAACTGTATCGCGCGGCCGGCGTCCAGACGCTCGACCTGGCGCGCCGGCGCGGACTCTCCGCCGAACGGGCCGCCGAACTGGAAGAACTACTCAACAACGTATGACCAAGAATGACGCGAAGATCCGAGTGCCGGACCTTCTCCAACGCAAGATCAACGGTCCGAAGATCGCCATGATGACGGCTTACGACTTCACCTTCGCGCGCCTGCTGGATCGCGCCGGCATGGATGTGCTGCTGGTAGGCGATTCGCTGGGCATGGTGGTGCAAGGGTACGAAACCACTCTGCCGGTGACGATGGACGCAATGCTGCATCACACTCGCGCGGTGGCGCGCGGCGCCACCCGGGCCCTGGTGGTGGCGGACATGCCGTTTCTGTCGCACCAAACGGGCTGGGGCGATGCGATGCGCAATGCGGGCCGTCTGCTGCAGGAAGGCGGAGCGGCGGCGGTGAAGCTGGAGGGCGGCCGCGCAGTGGCGGAGACCATCGCGCGGCTGGTGGAGGCCGGCATCCCGGTGATGGGCCACGTGGGCCTGATGCCGCAAGCGGTGCATCAAACGGGTGGTTTTCGGCGAGCCGCCACCAGCGAAACCGAGCAGCAGACGCTGCTGGCGGATGTGAAGGCACTGGAGCAGGCGGGCGCGTTTGCGGTGGTGCTGGAGTGTATTCCGGCCGCTTTCGCCAAGCAGGTGACGGCGTCGCTGCGAGTGCCCACGATCGGGATTGGCGCGGGGCCGGAGTGCGACGGCCAAGTGCTGGTGAGTTACGACGCGTTCGGGCTGTTCGGCGAGTTTGTACCGCCGTTTGTGAAGCAGTACGCCGACCTGGGCTCGGCCGTGGTGAAGGCCGCGGGCGAATACGTCGACGAAGTAAGGACGGGGCGTTTTCCGGCGGTGTCGGTGGCGAAGAAGGCATGAGTGCTTTGCTATTGGAAACGATTGCCGCCACTCGCGAGAGAGTGGCGCAGGCGCGTGGCGCGGGCCAGACGATCGGCCTGGTGCCCACGATGGGCGCGCTGCACGAAGGCCATGGCGAGTTACTGCGCCACGCCCGGGCAGAGACCGGCTTCGTGATCGCGAGTATCTTCGTGAACCCGATCCAGTTCAACCGGGCGGACGATTTCGCGTTGTATCCCAGGACGCTCGAAGCTGACCGGACGTATTGCGAGCGGTTGGGCACCGACGCGATCTTCGTGCCCAGTGCCGAGGAGATGTATCCGCAGCCGCAGGTGACGTTCGTCGAGGTCAGTGAGTTGAGCGAGGGCTTGTGCGGCGCTTACCGGCCCGGCCATTTTCGCGGCGTGGCGACAGTGGTGGCCAAGCTGTTCAACATCGTCCAGCCGGACCGCGCCTACTTCGGCGAGAAAGATGCGCAGCAATTGGCCGTGATCGCGCGCATGGTGGCCGATCTGGACTTCGCCTGCACGGTGGTGCCGGTGCCCACGGTGCGCGAGCCGGACGGGCTGGCGATGAGTTCGCGCAACGTGCGGCTGA
This sequence comes from Bryobacteraceae bacterium, assembly GCA_965229305.1. GTDB lineage: Bacteria > Acidobacteriota > Terriglobia > Bryobacterales > Bryobacteraceae > JALHNI01. The sequence goes on from CBDDIZ010000036.1 coordinate 60,260, forward strand.
GTCCCGAGGAACGCGCGACGGCGCCGGCGATCTATCGCAGTCTGCAAGCCGTGGCGGCGCTCATCGCGGCGGGCAATACTCCCGAAGCGGCCCAGCAAGCCGGACTGGCCGTGCTGGCGGAAGAGCCACAGCTGCGGGTAGAGTACTTCGAGTTGGTGGATCCGGCGTCACTTCGTCCGGTGGAACGGGTGACCGGACCCGTGCGCGCGGTGACGGCCGTATGGCTCGGCAATACGCGGCTGATCGACAACCTGCTGTGCCCTCCCCCGCCCGGCACTTAGCGGCGCGGGGCTCGAACTCGGGGCGGCTGAGCCCCCTCTGACGATCGCCAGCGTCACCGGAAAGCTGTCCTCAGTCTGCCCGAAGGGAGGCCAGCGGATCCGTCTGCAGGGCGCGCAGGATGGGGACGAGGCTCGCGAGCAAGGCCGCAACAAGGATCACGGCGAACGGTAAGCAGAGCCGCTGCGGTTCATCCGGCTTCACGCCGTAGAGCAGCGCTTCGAGGTACGTGCTGGTCATCAACGCGGCGAAGGCGCCCAGCAGCACGCCGGTGCCGACCGCGAGAGCCAGGGGCCTGGTGACCAGACGCGCGATGCGGGGGGCGCTGGCGCCGATGGCGAGTCGAATCCCAATCTCGCGCCGGCGTTGGAGGACGGCGTAATCCAAGACTCCGTAGAGGCCGACGGCGGAGAGCAGGATGCCGACCGCGGCAAAGAAGAGAGCCAGGATAGCAAGAAGGCGCTCGCGGACGGTCTGGGCGCGGACGAAGTCCGCCTGCGTGCGGACATTGCTGATGCGCAGGTCCGGGGCCAGGCGAGCGAACTCCGGGCGTAAGTTGTCGCGGCTGGTCGCAATCACGAATGTCGCTTCGCGCAGCGGTTTGTCCGGGAACGGAAGAAACGCCACCGGCAGGGTGGGCTCGCGCAGGCTGCGATAAGGCGCATCCTGGACCACCCCGACGATCGTGTAATTCAGCGAGCGGGCCTGGAAGGTACGTTCGAGGGGACGCTGGATCGAGAAAGGCTCAGTCGAACCGGGCGGGCTACCGAAGTACTGGCGGGCGAACGTCTCGTTCACCAACGCGACGTCTGGCTCGCCGGCCCGCAAGTTACGGCCGGCCAGCAGGGGCATCTGCATGGTGTCGAGCCAACCCGAAGAGACGTGCAGGAAGTAAGCCAGTACCGGATGGGGCGGCTGGCCGTCCACGGAAACGAAGTTATTCATCGCCGAACCCCGCAGCAGAGGCCAACTGGCCAAAGCGACGCCGTTCACGCCGGGTACGGTGGCAAGTTGCTGCGTCACCTCGCTCCAGCGAGGCGCTGACAGGGGCTGGCGAGCGATGGCTTCGTAAGTGACCAAGCGGTCAGGCCGGAAGCCGAGGGGCCGGCGCGAGAGATTCTGCAGGGTGGAGGCAAACAAGCCGGCGGCGAAGATGACGATAAAACAGAGGGCGACTTGAGCGGCAATCAGCAGGTGCATGGTACGGCCGCGGGCGGCGGGGACTTCCCCGCCCTTCAAGGCGGCCACCGGCCGGATCGACGACGTGCGGAACACCGGCAGCGCGCCGAACAGCAGCATCACCGCCAGCGTGAGGAGGAGGGTAAAACAAACGACGCGCGCATCCGTCGTGATGACGAGGCGAATCGGGTTATCGCCGGGCTTAATCTGGCTGATGACAAACGGGGCGGCCCACCAGGAGAAGAGCATACCCGCCGCGGTGGCCAGCAGGGCGACCAGGCCGGTCTCCACCAGCAGCAACTGCAGCAGACGGCCACGGCCCGCCCCGAGCGACACCCGCAGGGCCAGTTCGCGAGCGCGCGCCGCAGCTTGCACCAGGCGCAGGTTGGCCACGTTCGCACAAGCAACCAAGAGAACCAGCCCCACCATGATGCTCAGGATGGTGAGCGCGCGCTGGTAATCCTTCTGCAAGCTCGAAATGCCGGCGGCCGCCGGGACGAGAGCCAGCGACTGATCGACGCGTTCCAGCCGCTGCCGGACCTGCGTGTCAAAGGTTCGCATCCGCTCGCGCTCAAAGGCGATGGACGTGGCGTACAGCTTCTGGCGAACGGTCTCGAGGTTCGCTCCGGGATTGATCAGCAAGAGGGCTCGGTGCCAAGTGGAGTCCTGGCGGGGCGCGGAGGGATGCAGGGGAGCCGGCAGAAAAAAGTCAATGACGGTGCCGGGTTCGGTGCCGGTGAAGCCCGGGGTCGCGACGCCCGAGATCGTATAACTGCGGTCGCGAAGTTGGAGCGTGCGGCCCAGCACCGCGGGATTTTGGCCGAAACGCCGAGTCCAATAGTCGTGAGAAAGAACGACGTGCGGGCTGCGCGTGGCCTCGTTGAAGAACGTACCCAAGGCCGGGTGCAAGCCAAAGGCCGCAAACAGACGGCCGGAGACGAACTGGACGTTCGCTTTTTCCATCTCGTGGTCCGAGCGATAGGTGATGTCCGAGCGTTCGGTGTAGGAAACGGCGAGCAACTCTCCCTCGCCGGCGATCGAAGCACGCATCAGTTCGAAGGCGGGATAAGCCCAGGCGTTGAAGTCGCTGGGCTGGCCATTGAACCCAACCCCAAGGCGATTGAGCGAGTAGAGGCGCTCGGGATGCGCAATGGGCAGGGGGCGCCAAAGAAGCGCGTCCACGAGGCGAAAGGCAGCCAGACAGGACCCGGTCGCGAGCCCCAACGAGAGAATGGCGGTGGCGCTGGCGATGCGGTGCTTCCAGAGTTGGCGCCACCCGAAGCGCAGGTCAGCGAGCCAGGATTCGAGCCAAGGCCAGGAGCTCTGGTCGCGATAGGCCTCCTTGGTGGCCTCGACAGGACCAAAGTCGAGACGCGCTTGGCGGCGAGCTTCGTGCAGGGGCAACCCGGCCCGCACGTAGTCCTCGGTGGCCATTTCCAGATGCTGGGCCACTTCATGATCGAGGCGGCGGTCGTCTTGGCGCACGAGTCCGAGAAGGCGGTGCAGCAACTTCAAGCGAGTTCCTCCGGCGCGACGGTGAAGAAGCGATCGATGATGGCCGCCGTCTGCTCCCATTGCTGTTTCTCAGCTAGAAGAGCGCGGCGTCCGGCGGCGGTGATCTGGTAGAAGCGAGCCTTCCGGTTATTTTCTGAGACGCCCCAATCCGAAGCGATCGCCCCCTCTTGCTCCAGGCGCAGGAGGAGCGGGTAGAGAGTCCCCTGGTTGACGAAAAGCTGATCGCCGCTGATTTGCGAGATGCGGCGGGAGATGCCGTAGCCATGGAGGGGCCCGAGCATCTCAAGCGTCTTGAGCACCATGAGGGCGAGCGTGCCCTGTTGGACGTCAGCCTTGTTCTTCATTGGGTTCCCCAATAGTAGCGAGACTCTATTGGGAAAGCAACAGGAAGACCGGAACTAACGGCGGTATAGGCGATAGGCACCCAAACCGGCGGCGCCGAAAAAGGCGAAGTTGACGATGATGTTGAAGGCCTTCTCCGCAGGAACATCAATGCCGAGGATCACATCGCGGCCCAGGGCGAACAGCAGTCCGCAGATGGCGCCCACCACCGCGCCGAGCACCATCCCCCGAAAGACGGCGCCGCGATCGACGCCAGAGCGGCCGAGGAGGAAGCCCGGCAGGCGGACAAGGGCGAACAGCATCACGGCCCAGACGATCGCGCCGCCGACGCCGCCCGTGATGGCCCCGATGATGGCGCCGACCATCCCCGCAAAGACGGCGTAGTCGCCGAGGGTCCCGAAGCCGGCCCCGTGGAAGGGATTGGGCTCCGGCGGCCCTTGGTTCCGACGGTCCAGTTCATTCTGCTCGTGGAGCGCGCGGGCCATGTCATGAGCGACTTTTTCGCTAGGCGTCATTCGGGGAACTCCGGGTCGTAAAAGGCGCGTTCGCGCCGGCTGGGTACCTCTTTGCCTTGCGCTTGGCACATCCAGCAGGCGCAAGGCCGGCAGTGCGTGGAGACATTTTTGCCGAGGTCGCGCGGGTCGACGGTGAGCGGCCGTTGTCCCGCCCAGCGACGCATGGTGCGGAGGGCGCGCCGCTTCATCCGTAGGGCCTGACCTCGGCGCGTGGCACGTTTAGCAACTTTCATACGATACCCGTTCACAGCATGGCCCGAATTCGAGCGGGAGGCAAGACGCCAGCGCGCGATGCGTCTGGGCGGAGTCCTGGGACGCGTCAGAACCCCACCCGCCCGGTACGGCCCAGCCCGGACTGCTCCACCCGCAACTGCGAGAGAGCTCGTTCGAGATGACCCGAGCCCAAGTCCTCGCCAGCCTCGTAACTCAACTGATTCGCCAGCAGCCATACCTCCCGCAACTGAGCAAAGCTCAGACGCTCGGTAGCAGACGCCACGGGAGCCAGTTCAGCCGGAACCAGCTCCGGACATTGCCGTTCCAGATAGCGCTGCCGGAGTTCGGCCGAGGGCGGCCCGAAATGGACCACCCGGTCAAACCGGCCAGGGCGCTTGAGAATGGCGGCGTCAAGATCCTCGGGATGATTCGCGGAAGCGACAACGATGAGGCCCTCGGCATTGCCCACGCCGTCGAGCGCGTTGAGTAAGTGCGGCAAGGTGCAATCGCTCTTCTGATCCGGCAGAAACGCCCGATCAAGCTCTTCGAGAATCACCAGGCCCGGCGTGTGACGAGCCGCCTCGGCGAATAACTGCGAGACCGTTGCGTCGTCCACATAGTTACTCGCGAAGTTAATCGTGAACGCGCTCACTTCCGCATGGGCGGCCATGGCGCGGACGACGCTCGTTTTGCCGTTCCCCGGCGGGCCGTGGAGTAAGTACCCGCGCCGCCAGGGGACGCGGCGCGAGGCGAACCAGGCCCGCCGGGCGAGGAAGTGTTCGAAGTCGCGTCTCACCAAGGCGGTGAGCTGGGGGTCCAGCAGCACGTCATCCCAGGAGTGCGCCTCAGGCTGGAGAAAAAAGTCATCTCCGCCGAAAACCCGGACGCGCTTGCGCCCGCGCGTGGTCCAGGCGAATAACATGCGCAAAAACGGCGCCGTATCATCCGGATGCACGAGCACAATTTGCTGATGGCCGGCCGCGAAGCCGCTATAACCTTTGGCTTCGACGACGTCGTAAAGACAGAGAACGATGGCGAAGCGCAAGTGGCGCAGGCGCAGAAACACCAGGCCATTCCGCAACCGGCCGCGCCAACAGGCGTCGGACGAGCCGCGGAGGTCGAGGGGGTCGAGCGTAATCTGCGGCAACTCGCCGCCGAAGCGTACGCCGAGTACGTCGGCACGCACGAGGTCCCAATCGAACTCGCGGTTCTTCCATAACTGGCCAGCGAGCACTTGATCGAGCGCAAGGACGTGCAACGGAAAGTTCGTCGATAAGGCGACTAAGTCGCCCACCGGCGCACCCAATTCTTCTTCAATCCAGTCCGCATGCGCCCGCACGAAAGCCAATAGATCGGCTCCGGGCGGCGAGAAACGGCTGGTCACACCGGCGGACGCGGAGCCCGCCTGCAGTCTGGCGACCATGACAATTCCTTTGATTTTTTGGGGAAGAGAAAACGCGGAAAGAGAGACGGGAGAGAGAAATTAAGCTTAGCTTTGCGCTAAGCCAGGGGGCGGGCGCAAAGCTCAATCATGAAGTGATGATGGTTGAGCATAGGAGTGGCCTCAGGGAGTAGAGTAATTCGCGCGCGGCAGTGAAGTCAAGTAAGTGGAGTAAAAACAGTACTCGTCAGGCGAGCGGCGGCTATCGCCGCCGCAGACGATTCCAGGCATCGCCGCCAAATTCGCTGAAGGCGTTTACCCGCCAAGCGGCCAAGGAAGCCATAGCCGATGCGGAGAACGGCGCCGGATACAGTCGCTTCGCTGCCGGCGCGCCAGGTGTTCGACAGGAAATTACTGCCGCTGATGGCGGCATATCTCGCATAGGCAGGCCGATAAGTACCGTCCGGACGCTGCACCATTGCCGTTTGCCGCAGCGTGCTCATGAGGCGAGTTTTGAAGGAGCCGGAACTCTTGCGATACCGCGGGTCTTCGCCGATCGCCGCGCCCAAACCCGCTTCCATCACGTTCTGCGTCGCCACACCGGTAAGACGCATCCCATAGCGTTGGCCAAAGCCGCTCCAATTGGTGTTGTACTCCACGGGCTTATCGCGCCACGTGGAAAGGCCGGAACTGAACACGCCCCCCGCGAGACTGGCGGGGCCCAGCGTCTGGTTCAGCACCCACTTCTTACGATCCACTGAATCGTCCTCTTGGGCAGAAAGGGTGGGCAGCATCAGGAAGAAAGCGACGGTGAAGCGCATACGGGCGACTCCAAGAGCACGTCGAGGGCCACATCGGCGCGGCTGTGCTGCCCCCGCTGCTACGATTCGGGCATACTAGGGCGAACGCTGCGGCCCCGGTCGTCCCAGCGAAACGAATCAAGGAGAGAGCGATGGCCAATCAGGAAATGCTCAAGCAGTTGAGTGAGACGTTGGGGGCGACAGCCACAGTGCAGTCCGTGTTCGGCGAGCCGATTCGAGAGCCGGGGCGGACCGTGGTGCCGGTGGCTCGGGTCGCTTACGGCTTCGGCGGCGGCTTTGGCTCGGGTCAAGGACCTCGCCGGCACAGGGACGACGCAGACGGCGCAGCCGATTGGGGACACGGCGAAGGCGGAGGGGGCGGCGGAGGCGTGCGGGCCTATCCGGCCGGCGCGCTCGAGATCACCGAGGATGGCACACGCTTCATTCCCTTCCCCAACGTGCGCGGCCTGGCGCTCGCTTTCGGCGCGGGCTTGGCATTGGGAGCCTGGTGGTTCTCCCGCCGCGGACGTTGATCAACACGCCTACCGCCCCGGCTGCCGGCCGCGGCAAGACGACACATTGACGGTGAGATAGATGCCCTCCTGCGGCGCATCAAGCGACAGCAGCACGCCGTTCGAGGTCATCGCATCGGCATAAGCGTAGGATTGCCAATGCGGGCACGCGGCTAGCGCGTCCGGCCCCGCCAGTACGGTGGCGCGCAGTTCGGCCTTGCCGCTGCCGGTCAGCGACGCGATCGCAAAACTTCCCGTGGGGCTACTGGACGTCTGCGCGAGACCCACGCCATTCTGCGTCAATTCGATGGTAGCGCCGGCGATGGGCACCCCATCCCGAAATTGCAGTTGGCCGGCAAAGACCGTGCGTGGCTGCAACTGCTGAATGCGCACATCGAGGCCAGCTTGTAGAGGCTCCGCGTCCACGGTAATCACGCGGGCTGCAGCACGATCGGTCACGCCGGGATAGTAAGTGGCCGGGAACGGCATGGCGCCCGTCGGCCGATTCTCGCGATTCACCACCAGGCGGTATCTCCCGCGCGGCACGTCCGATAAGGTGTAGGCACCGGCACTGTCCGTGCGATGCGTGGCGAACGGATAGGCCTGCCCCTCCCAGGTTTCGAGAGTCACGCAAGCGTCGCGCAGCGCCCGGCCATCGGGCCCCAGGACCCGCCCGGTGAGACGTCGATCCTCGCGGAGCAAGAATCCCATCCCCGCCGTGGACCGTTCGCCCAGCACGACGCTTGTCCCTTGCTCCGCATCACTCCCGCGGCCGGACCGCAAGGCCACGGCCAGCTTGAGCCCGGGAGGCAACTTTGGAGTTACCGTATAAAGGCCCGGCGGCAGCCCCTCCACCTCATAGACTCCGTCGTCGTTGGTCACCGCTCCGCGCGTGGCGCCGTCGCCCGCGATCGAGACGGCGATTCCGGCCAGCGGCGTGGTGCGCCGAGGTCGCGTCGGGTCCGGATCGTCGAGTACGACGGTGCCCGAGAGCCGTCCGCCCGCCGCCGCTTGCGGTAGCCGGCGAAGATACAGCAGGTCTTCGGCGGTGAACCCGGTGGAGCGTCCGCAGCGATACACCTCCCACATCTCGCCGTCGCGGTGAGCGTAAAAAACGGCACGGCTGCCCGGCTTGAACCGCGGAGAGCAGAGGTCGCCCGGCGTGCGAAACACCATCTCCGCACCCGCCTGCGGCCCCTTAAACGACTCTTTCACCGAAAGCCAAGCCGTCTGGGGCCGCAACCGTTCCACGCCTTCGGTCCGCACAACTTCGGCCAAAACCACGGCGTCCGCGTTGGCCCACGCCTCGCTGACCGACGGCGTGGCCGCACAGGAACAAGCCTGGACGCGCAGAGAGAAGCAGAGTGCGAGGAGAGCGAATCGCATAGAACGAAGATCCAGTGCCGTTCAGTCTATCTCGCCCGGCGCACCGGGCTCGTCCGATTGCCGGCGAAATCCGTATCCTGGAGTATATGAACACGATTCGTGCGTGGGCCGCTCTGTCGACCGGAGCTTCGCTGGAGCCATTTACGTTCGACCCGGGCCCGCTCGGGGCCGACGACGTAGAAGTTGCGGTCGAGACCTGCGGTCTCTGCCATTCGGATCTCTCCCTGATTCACGACGACTGGGGCATGTCCGCCTATCCGCTGGTGGCGGGGCATGAAGTGATTGGGCGAGTGGTGGCGCTAGGCAGCAATGCCAAGGGCCTCTCGGTGGGTCAGCGCGTCGGTGTGGGATGGAACGCGCAAAGCTGCATGCACTGCCGGCAATGCATCGGCGGGCAGCAGAACCTTTGCGCCCAGGCGCAGCCCACCGCTGTCGGGCACTACGGCGGCTTTGCCGAGCGTGTGCGCGCGCAATGGCCCTGGGTGCTCCCGATTCCCGAAGGTCTGGACGCCCAGGCCGCCGGCCCTTTGCTTTGCGGCGGCATCACGGTGTTCAACCCGTTGATGCTTCTCGGTGTAAAGCCCACGGCCCGCGTGGGCGTGGTGGGCATTGGCGGACTGGGCCATATGGCGCTGAAGTTTGCGCGCGCCTGGGGATGCCATGTGACGGCCTTCACGTCGAGCTTGGCTAAGGCAGATGAGGCGCGGCAACTCGGCGCGCACGACGTGGTGGCGAGCCGCGACGCGGCGGGCCTCAAGGCGATCGCCGGCACGCTTGACGTGGTGCTGAGCACGGTGAACGTCCCGATGGATTGGTCCGCGCTGATGGCCACACTCGCGCCGAACGGCACCCTGCACGTGGTGGGCGCGGTGCGCGAACCGCTGCCCATGCAGGCGATTCCGATGATCTTCGGCCAGCATCATCTGTCGGGATCGCCGACGGGATCGCCTTCGGCGATGGCCGCCATGCTGGACTTCGCCGCTCGGCACCAGATCGCGCCGCAGGTGGAGTACTATCCGATGAGCAAGGTCAACGAGGCACTGCGACATTTGCAGGAAGGCAAGGCCCGCTATCGGATCGTGCTGACGGCCGACTTCTAAATACCCCCTTACTCCGGCATCCGTTCGGGCTCCAGCACGGCGCCGCCGTCGGTCCGGCGCAGTTCCCAGAAAGCGGCTACCGAAAGCACGGTGAGCGCCCCCATGATCAGAAACGCCTGGTGAACCCCGCCGGCAATCTGCAGGGGGACGCTCCGCAGGCCCGCCGGAATGAATAACGAGGCGAGCGCCGAGGCGATGGCAATGCCAAAGCTCAACGAAAGCTGCTGCACCGTGCTGGAGATGGAGCTCGCTCCGCTGGCCACCGATTCGGGCACGTCCGCGAACACCAGCGAATTCAGACTGCTGTATTGCAGCGAACTGACGGCCCCGAACAGACAACTGAGCGCAATCACCAGAGCCATCGGCGTGCCCGGCGCGATCAGCGAGAAGCTGACGATCATCAGGCCGAGCAGCACCGTGTTCGACACCAGCACGGCGCGATAGCTGTACCGAGCCAGGATGCGGCGCGCCAGCGTCTTCACACCCATCGCCATGAGGGCCTGCGGCATCACCAGCAGACCCGACTGGATCGGGGTCAAGCCCAACCCGAGTTGGTAGAGCATCGGCAGGAGAAACGCCACGCCGCCCGCGCCCAGACGCGTCACGAAGCCTCCGAAGACGGCGGCCCGAAACGTACGAATATCGAAGAGGGTGGTATTTAGCAATGGCACCGCCACCCCCCGGGCGTGGACGCGATACGTCAGCAGCAGCGTCAGCGAAAGCGCTACCAGCAAGGTCATTTCCGTGCCGCTCAAAGTGTGTTCGCCGAAGACCTCGAGGACGTACGAAAGCAGCGCGATCCCGCCGCCGAATAGCACGAGCCCGATAGAGTCAAGCGGCGTCCGCGTCGCCTGACGATAGTCGGGGAGGTAGCGGTGCACCAGCAGCAGACCAAGCAAGCCGATGGGAATGTTGATGAAGAAAATGACGCGCCAGTGCGAATAATGCACCACGGCGCCCCCGACTAACGGGCCTAACAATGGCCCGATCAGGCCGGGAATGGCCACGAAGCTCATCGCCTCGAGTAACTCGGACTTCGGAAACGCGCGCACCAGCGTCAGCCGCCCCACCGGTACCATCATGGCGCCACCGCAGCCCTGCAGCAGGCGGCAGAAGATCAGCATCGGTAAATTGGTCGCCAGCCCGCACAGCAACGAGCCAAGCGTGAAGACGCCGATGGCGGAGCCAAAGACGGTGCGCGTCCCAAAGCGATCGGCCATCCAGCCGCTGATCGGAATGAAGACGGCGAGACTCAACATGTAACTCGCCAGCACCGACTTTAAGCTCAGCGGCGACACCTTCAATGCGGCGGCAATCGACGGCACCGCGGTATTCAGGATCGTCGTGTCGAGCGATTCCATGAAGAAGGCAATCGCAATCAACCAGAGGAGAAACCGCGGACTGGCGGAGTTGGTGGAACGCAAGCGTTAATGAGCCGCCTCGGAGAAGACGGCGCAAGAACCAATGGACTTGGCCAAGGCCAACCGGTACCCCGCCACCTGCGCGCGCGGCATGGGCAGTAAGTTCACCCGCATCGCCTCGCAGCGCCGCGGGTCTGAAAACAAGGTCGTGCGCAAGGCATCGAGCCTCTCGCGCTGGACGTTTGTCAAGAGACCTTGTAACTCCCGCACAACCGCCCGCTGCCTGGTGAGCAAGTCATCATCCAGTAGGCCGATTTGTTCGCGAAAACCGGTAACTTCCCGTTCTCGCGACGCGCGCAACTCGGGGTCCGACGTAAAGACCGGCGGGACCTGATGTAGTTGATGAAAGAGCCTGAGCCGGCGCGCCTCCAGTAGACTCTTCGCGGTCAGGAACTGCTGGTTGTGTTCGGCGATGCGCTGCGCCTGGCTAGGCGACAAGTCAAGGTAACTCCGCAGTGAGTCGGGCACCGAAGACGCAGTCGCCGCCATGGACAACCAGACCGTAGAAGTGAGCGTAGCAACAATACTGAGCTTCCGCATGCCGCAAGGCTACCACAAGCGCCGTATTTATTCGTAGGGGAGCAGGTTCGCCCCAGGCGCGGGCAACTCATTGGTCACCACTTTGAAGCTCTCGAGCAGCGCCGGGCCGAAGGTCGTGGCAATGGCGACATCCGCGGCATCGCGGCCACGTGCCATCAGAATGCGTCCCCGTCGACGCTCGTTGTTGCGCGGGTCAAACGTGCGCCAGGCGCCATCGAGGTACACCTCAATCCAGGCGGCGAAGTCCATCATGGCGTACGGCGGCGGTAGGCCGATGTCGCTCAAATAACCGGTACAGTAGCGGGCCGGGATGTTCAGGCACCGGCAGAACGTGATCACCAGATGCGCAAAGTCGCGGCAGACCCCCGTGCACTCCCTAAGTGCATCGTTCGCCGTGCGGGTGGGGCGCGCCGTCAGGTAGTTGAAGGTGATCTGCTGTTGGAAGTAGTCGCAGATGGCCTGCACGCGGGCCCACCCCGGCGGCGTGTTCCCGAACAGCTGCCAAGCGAGTTGCGAAAGGCTATCCGTCTCGCAATATCTGCTGCCCAGCAGGTACATCAGCGTATCGGCAGGCAAATCCTGCACGGCGTGCTGCCGCGCCTCCGGAACATAGGGATCCAAGTGACCGCTATCGCGAATGATCCCGCTGCCGCTGATCGTGATGCGGCCCGGAGGCGCGACGATCCGGCGGCACCAGTTGCCGAACTGATCGAGGTAAACGGCTTGTGGCACAACAGGTTCCGTCGTGATGCGTTCGGTCACGACAAGGTCAGAAGCGCGCGACTCGTGGACGTTCACCATGAGGATCATGGGCGTCTCCTGAGCGCATTGATACGTCAACTCAAATCCAATTTCGAGATCGACTCCGGACGAGGACGAGGTAAAGGTCGACACAGTTGGGGCCACAGCGGCAGCTTCAGTCAGCATGACACTTCATGGAGCAATCCAAGGGCCATAACGCCCAGGCGCGATGGCCGAGAACCATGGCAGGGTGCCCACGCAGTATCGTAGAGAGGAGCATGCGCTACGTCTGCCATCTCGCAACCTTGGCTCTCTGGGCGGCGCCCGCGCCGTTCGACGCGAACGTCAAGCCCTTCGTTAAGACCTACTGCGCGGGCTGCCACAGCGGTGCGGCCGCAGCCGGCGGCTTGAAGATGGCGCCCGGTCCGCAGGATCGCGAGACCTGGGAAAAGATGATCGACAAAGTCCGCGGGGGAGAGATGCCACCACCGGGCGTGCGCAAGCCGCCGGCAGCCGAGGCAGCGGCCTTCATCGCCTCGGTCGAAAAGTACTATGCGCAACAGGACCGCCGCACCCCACCTGACCCCGGCCGCCTCACCGCGCATCGCTTGAATCGCTACGAGTACAACCGCACCGTGCAGGATCTGCTCGGCGTCAAGCTACGCGCGGCCGACGAGTTTCCGGTCGATCCTTTCGGCTATGGCTTCGACAACATTGGCGACGCCCTCACACTCTCGCCGCTGCTGACGGAGAAGTATCTGAAAGCCGCCGAGCGTCTGGCGCGCGCCGCACTCCCCAGCGGCCAGCCGGAGAAAGTGATCGCCGCTCGTTACATGGCCGAAGCGCTCGGCCAACGCAATCAGCTCCATATTCAAACGCTCCATGACTTTCCCGTAGACGGCGAGTACACGCTACGCACCGCCTGGTTCCAGGGCATGCCCGCCGGCTTCGCCATGCGGGGCCGCTTATATCTCGATCGCCAGTTAGTCCTGGACCAGCCCATTCGCATTTACACCGAAATGGATCGCGGCATTGAGGCCCAGCACATCCGAATCGCGCAAGGCCCCCACTTGATCGAGGCCGAAATCGAAATCCCCGCCACCCACAAAGGGGCCAAGCCGTATCCCGAATACATCCAAGTGCACGGACCCTTCGCGCAAGCGAAACCCGAAGAGACCGAAAGCTATCGCCGCATCTTCCCCTGCGGCCACGCTGTCGGCCAGCATTCGCCAACCTGTATACGCCGCACCCTCAGCACGCTCGCGCGCCGCGCCTATCGCCGGCCCGTGGAGAAGCAGGAAGTGGAAAGCCTGATCGCCCTGGCGGACTTCGCCCGCTCCCGCGGCGCAACCACCGAAGAGGCCGTACGCGTCGCGATCGAAGCCATCCTCATGTCGCCCCACTTTCTCTTCCGGACCGAGCACGATCCGGCGGGTCCGCAACCGCGGCGGGTGACCGAGCTAGAGTTGGCTTCCCGGCTCTCTTACTTCCTGTGGAGCAGCATGCCGGACGACGAGTTACTCTCCCTGGCGGAGAAAGGACGACTGCGCGCCAACTTACCCGCCCAGGTCCGCCGGATGATGGCCGATGCGCGGTCGCAAGCCCTGGCTGAGAACTTCAGCGCGCAATGGCTGCAAACCCGTAATCTCGAAGCACTCAAACCGGATCCGAAGAAGTTTCCCGAGTTCGACTCCGAACTGCGCGACGCCATGCGTCAGGAGACGGAACGCTTCTTCGCCGCCCTCGTCCAGGAAGACCGCAGTATCCTCGACTTACTCGATGCGCCTTTTACTTATTTAAATGAGCGCTTGGCTAAGTTCTACGGCATCCCTGGCGTCACCGGCCGGGAGTTTCGGCGCCACTCGCTGGCGGGAACCGATCGCAGCGGCGTCCTGACCCACGCTAGCGTCCTCGCCGTCTCCTCCTACCCCACGCGGACCTCGCCCGTCATTCGCGGCAAATGGGTGCTTGAGAACCTGCTCAACAAGCCCCCACCCCCTCCTCCCCCGGACGTGCCGCAGTTGGACGAGAAGAAGCTCAGCACCGCCGCTTCCTTCCGGCAGCAACTCGAACAGCATCGCCAGTCGCCGCAATGCGCCGGTTGCCACGCGCGCATGGACCCCATCGGCTTCGGGCTGGAGAATTACGACGCCATCGGTCGCTGGCGCACTTCGGAGAATGGCCTGCCGCTCGACACCAGCGGCGTCCTCCCCAACGGAAAGTCGTTTCAGAACGCCACCGAACTGAAGGCGATTCTCAAGGCGGACGCACCGCGTTTCGCCCGTGCCCTTTCCGAAAAACTGCTCACTTATGCGCTGGGCCGCGGTCTTGAACCGTATGACCGTCCCGCCGTCCTGCGCATCGCCCAGCGCGTGGAGCAGAATGGTTATCGGTTCTCGGAACTGATCGCCGCCGTGATCGAGAGTGTTCCGTTCCAGATGAGACGTGCCCAGAGGAGTGCGCCATGATAAAACCCCTTTCGCGCCGCGCTTTGCTGCGAGGAGCCGGCACCGCCATTTCCCTGCCCTTTCTCGAAGCGATGCTGCCGGCCTTTGTTACCACGCCCGATGTCCCCGTGCGCCTGATGTACGTCTACGCGCCCACCGGCATGATGATGAACGAGTGGACGCCGGCCACTGCGGGCACTGACTTTGAATTGCGCCGCATTCTGCGTCCGCTCGCCCCCTACCGTAGCGACCTCACCATCCTCACCGGACTGGGCGACAACCCGGGCCGCGCCCTCGGCGACGGCAACGGCGATCACGCGCGGGCCGCTTCGAGTTACCTGACCGGCGCCCATCCCCAAAAGACGCAAGGCGCCGACATCCGTGCCGGTATTTCCGTGGACCAGATCGCGGCCCGGTCGCTCGCCGGCCGCACCGGCTTCGCCTCGCTGGAGTTGACTTGCGAAGATAGCCGCCAGGCGGGCGAGTGCGATAGCTACAGTTGCGCCTATCAGGCCATTTCCTGGAAGTCCGAAACTCAGCCGCTGCCGCCGGAGATGAACCCGCGACTGTTGTTTGAGCGGCTGTTCGGCGAAATGGACATCAGCGCCAATCCCGCCGAACGCGAGAATCGTCGAGCCTACCGGCAGAGCATTCTCGATCTCACGCTCGCGCAAACCCAGACTCTTCAAGGTAAGTTAGGCGCCGCCGACCGTCGTAAGTTGGACGAGTATCTCACATCGATCCGCGAGGTGGAGCAGCGCCTCAGTACCGCCGGTCAGGTCCCCTTGCCCGAAGGGCTGGCCAAGCCGTCCGGCATTCCCGCCGACTACGCGGAACATGCGCGCCTCTTATTCGACTTGGTCGCGATTGCCTTTCAAACCGACCTCACTCGCGTCGTCACGTTCATGATGGCGCGCGAGGGCGGCCTGCGAACTTATGCCGAATGCGGCGTGCCCGAAGCGCACCACTCGATTTCACACCACGGCGGCCGCGCCGACCTGATTGAGAAACTGCTGAAGATCGAGGTCTATCACCTCGAACAATTCGCCTACTTAGTCGGCCGGCTCAAAGGAATGAAGGAAGGCACGGGTTCGGTGCTTGATCACGCCGCGCTCGTCTACGGCGCTTCGATGGGCGACCCCAATCGTCATGACCACGGGAAGTGTCCCACTGTCATCGCCGGTAAGGCCGGTGGCAATCTCCGCGGCGGCCGTCACGTCATCTTCCCCGACGAGACCCCCATGGCCAACCTGCATCTCTCGCTGCTCGACGCCATGGGCGTCCCCACGAACCACCTGGGCGACTCCACCGGCAAGCTCAACTTCCTCACCAATGTCTAAGATGTTTACCCGCCGCGCGTTCCTGGGAGCTTGTGCCGCCGCCACCGCCCAAACCCGCCGGCCGCCCAACATCATCCTGCTGCTCGCCGATGACTTGGGTTACGGCGAACTCGGCCTCCAAGGCAATCGCGAGATTCCCACGCCCCACCTGGATTCGCTCGCGGCGAATGGCGTCCGCTTCACGCAAGGCTATGTCTCGGCGCCCGTCTGTTGTCCGTCGCGCGCCGGCCTGATGACCGGCCGTTACCAGACCCGCTTCGGGCACGAGATGAACTCCGTCGGCAAGACAAACCTCAACCCGGCCGTCGGACTCCCGCTCACCGAACGCACTTTGGCGGAACATCTGAAAGAGGCCGGCTACGCCACCGGCCTAGTCGGTAAGTGGCACTTGGGCACCGCCCCCGAAAAGCAGCCCCAGCGGCGCGGCTTCGACGAGTTCTTTGGCTTCCTCCACGAAGGGCACTTTTACTATCCCCCGCCCTATCGCGGCGCGCTCACTCGCTTGCGGACCAGCGAGCCGTCTTATGACGACAACAATCCCCTCTTGCGTGGCACCGATCCCGTGGCCGAAAAAGAATACCTGACCGACGCCTTCGCGCGCGAGGCTGTCTCGTTCGTCGATCGTCATCAGGCCCAGCCCTTCTGCCTGTATCTCGCGTTCAACGCGATCCATAGCCCGATGCAAGCGCCGGTCCCGCTGCTGAAGGAGTTCGAGGGCATTCGCGATGAGCAGCGTCGCTTGTTCGCGGCCATGCTGAGATCCATGGACCAGGCCGTCGGCAAGTTACTCGGCAAGCTACGCGAAGTGAACCTCGAACGCGATACGCTCATCTTCTTCCTGAGCGACAATGGCGGCCCCACGCAGGAGCTTACCTCGTCCAACGCACCCCTGCGCGGCGGCAAGGGCCAGCTCTATGAAGGCGGGATCCGCGTGCCGTTCGTCATGCAGTGGAGGGGACAGATCGCGGGCGGTCGCACGGAAGACCGGCCGGTGATCTCGCTCGACATTGTCCCCACCGCCTTGGCCGCCGCCGGCCGCCCCCTCCCCGGGAATCTCGATGGCGTGAACCTGCTTCCCTTCCTCAACGGCTCCAGCGGCCCGCCCCATCGCACGCTGTTCTGGCGCTATGGCCAAAGCATCGCTCTCCGCGAGGGCGACTGGAAACTCGTCCGCCAAGTCCGCGGCGACTTCGAGCTCTTCCACCTGGCCGACGACCCCGCAGAAACCCGCAATCGCCTCCCTCAGGAGCCCGACATCGCCCGCCGGCTTCGCGCGGAATTGGATCGCCAGAACGCGCAGATGGTTGCGCCGCTATGGTGAGGGCAGCGTTAGATCGGTTGAACGCCGCAATGAATAAAATAGTCCGCAAGTGAGTCATACCAACTGGGATGTCGCGTGGCATCGGTTAAGTCACCGTGCGGAATAAAGATGATTGTGCCCTGCCTTGCGCGGGTAAGTAGTACTCGATGAGCATTCAGAATGTACTGGCGCCGATCAAGATCATTGACTTCTTGCCACCGGGTTCCCCTAAAAAGCATCGGTTTCAGCGTGCCGTCGGCAGTGAAACGGATATTGGCATCGAGACAAACGGCAGCCCAATCTAATTCGAGACCCTGCACATCAAACTCTGTTGCAACATCCTCAAGATAGTCCGAGGAACGAACGTCGAGACGGTCCGCGAGAAACCAATCGACGGGCTCTATTTCCGCTTTGACATAAATCCCCGCTGGCTTCAAGCGAACGCCATTGGAGAACGCCAATAATCCAGAACGCTCGGTCCCGCGGCGCCGACGACGTAGCCAGTCGCGCGCAACGGCTAAGTCTCGAGTTAGGTGAAACTCAAAGCCACCTAGATTCGCAGCGAGTGAGGCCGCCTGTTCGGACTCCCCCTCAATCATGGCGGAGACAAATGAAGAGACGAGCTCGGACCGAAAGGAGCGAATCGCGGTCGCCAAATGGAGGCGTCCGTCCGGCCGAACATTCTGCGGCAACTGGCGAACGCCGTAGCGCAGAGGATCGTCAGTCAGCCGGTCGGAGAGGTAGACTTGCCATTGGGAGAATCTATTTACCAGCGCCTTCAACCACTCATTCAGGCCTGCTTCGCCGGTATTGATCTCTTGCCCGTGACCAACGAGGCATATCACGGTGCACCAGTCGGTGTGCCGGTCCATTACGGACAGCAGAAATTCGGGTTCCGACATGTCAAAGGAGGCGTAGTTTCGCTTGCTTCGCATGAACTGCATCGCCTTCTGCACATTCCAAGCTCGCTGCGCCTCGTCAAAAATCACGACTTTCTCAACCGGAGCAGTCGTCGAATGTAAGTTGGCATCCCGAAAGTGGTGGATATTCTGGATAAACCGCTCGACACTTCGATGCTCATGCCCTCGCGCAGGGTTCGCAGCGCCCTCGAACCGCACCTTGCGATCACGACTGAGCGCCGCACGTAGGACCCTAACGAGCGGCCCGTTTCCAGAAAGGAAGACAGCGTATTCGTCTTCCGCCAGGCGATTGCGATCACAGGCGATGTTCAAGCCGGCCAGGGTCTTTCCCGAACCGGGCACACCCGTGACAAAACAAATGCTCTTGCGCCGCTCGCTTTTAGATGCTTGAATTACTTCGGCGACGCAGGTGGCCGTCTTCGAAAGATTGTCTTTGCCAGCCTCATTTCGGGTAATTTCCTCCACCCGATGATTTCGGTACAGCGCTTGAGCCGCCTCGACAATCGTCGGCGTGGGCCGATAGCGACCATTCGCCCGAGAGGCGGGATCAAGCGGAGAACCGACAACGCTGTTCGCCGAATGGACAATGACACGCGCCAAATCGGTGCCGTTGGATAGCATGGGCTCTGCAACTTGATCAGCCCCCCACACGCAACGTGGCTCTACAGTCATCCCTCGTGATGTAGCGACAAGAATCGGGACAATTGGTAAGGCGTGACTCGGCTCATGGAAATTCTTCAGATCAAGCGCATAGCCAACCACTTGATCAAGACTGCTGGTCGAAAAGTTGGCTGATCCAACCTTGTACTCAATCACGAAAACACACCCGCGAAACAACAGAACCGCATCGACGCGGCGTCCCATCCGTGGAATCGTAAACTCCAGAAAGACGTAGGATTCACCGACTTGTGACACCACGTCCTTCAATCCTTGGATAATCGATAGCCAAGCATTGCGCTGCGACAAGTCAACATTGCTGACGGCATTAGCGGTCAGCGCCCCGATAATTGCGTTGGGACAATCCGCTAGGAAGCGCTCGGCCGGCGCATGATAGTCGGCTTGTCTCATCATGATCATCGCCGAGACGCAGTGGAGGGTTGGTGGAGGCGGCGGGAGTTGAACCCGCGTCCGAAAAAGTCCGCCCTGAAGAGCCTACGTGTGTATCCGCATTCTAAATCTCGACGACTGCCTTAGAACCGGCAAGATGACAACCGTCCAGTCCGATTGATTTAAGCCGCCGGCTACGAACAGAAGCCTTTGGCCGATCTCCTCAGAATGACGCCACTCCGGCAGGTGAGGAGCACCCCACCGGGTAGCGGCTACCTAGTTAATTAGGCAGCGTATGCAAACTGCGTGTTGGCAGTTATGGTTTTCCGATCGTTTTACGGGAGCTCGGAACCCGACACGCCTCTTCAAAACGTCACATTCCCGTCGAAGCCGTTTCGCCCCCTCCTGTGGTGGGACATCTTCATCTTAGCAAGTGGCGGTCGATGAAGCGATAGGCCTGCTCGCGGACCTCCGCCGGAAACTCGTGCCCGCGATCGGGATAAGCCACCTCCAGCGCGCCCTTCCGAAAGCGCTTCTCCACCCGCGCCACCGTCTCGCGCACCCCGGTCACATCGAAGTTCGAATCATGCAACGGCGCGTTGACGAAGACGGCGCGCGGCGCGATCGCCAGAAACAGATCGGAGAAGTCAAACGGCATCTTCGCCGGGCTCTTGCCATACTCGCTGGCGATGCGCGGCATGTAGCCCTTGTGGCTCCAACCCGTCAGATCGCCGCCGTAGTAGCGGGCAAAGGCCGTGAAGCCGCAACTGGTCACCGCCACCTTCACCCGCGGATCGAAAGCCGCCAGGAACAGCGAATTGTGGCCGCCCAGCGAATGACCAATCACTCCCAGCCGCCGCCCATCCACCTCGGGCATCGCGGCCAGCACGTCGAGCGCTCGCTGATGATTGGTGATGCCTTTCATCGTGGCGCTCGCATACCCATGGGCATAGGGGTCGAACTGATAGTCGCCGAAGTTGGGATAGTCCGGCGCCAGGGTCACATACCCGCGGCGGGCGAGTTCGAGTGCATAGAACAGATCCGGCTTGCCGCCCACCCCGGCCGGCTCGCCCTTGCCAATCCGCGTCGTCTGATGCAGGCACAGCATCGCGGGACGCTTCGCTTTGCCCTTAACCGCCGGCACAAACAGATACGCCGGCACGCGATCGCCATCGCGCGCCACAAAGACAATCTGCCGACGCACCAGCCCGCCTTCCAGGGTCGTCTCGCCCAGCACCTCCACCACCGGCGGCGTCGTCAGCCGCGGCGGTAATGGTCCCATCACCGCTTCGAACCGGGTAAAGTCGGCGGCCAGCGCCAGCAGCAAAAACCACGTCACAGGACTCATCGTAACGGATCGCCGCGTTAAACTAGGAGCAAATGCAACGCCGAATGTTTCTTGCTGTGCTGATCCCGGTCGCTCTGGCGCAAAAGGCGCCGGTGAACGACGACACCATTTACGATCAGGTGCGCTTGAAGCTGGCGAGCGATCCGGATGTCCGTGGCGGTGGCTTCGACGTCCAGGTGAAAGATGGCGTCGTCACCCTGAAAGGGCGCGTCGACAAGGAAAGCTTCAAGCAGCGTGCCGAAAAGCTCACCAAGAAGGTGAAGGGCGTCAAGAGCGTGGTCAACCAACTGCTGGTAGAACCGCGCGTCAGCTAACGCTATTCCTGCGCGGACTGCGGCTGAACGTCCGAGTCGCGCCAAGCGCTGATCTTCAAGCGCCGGCACACCCAGCACAACTGCTCGTCGGAACCCGGTTGCACATAGCTCACCGGCGTGCAGGGTGAGCCGCAAACGGCACACTTCAGCAGAGGAGCTTTCGGATCGGGGTCGGACGTCGCTTTCTTTAGGGCCACTTCCCTCAAGATATCGCAGTCTGCCGAATTAGTCGATACGTAACGCCGTTGTCCCCGTTTGAAGCGTGTCGCCTCTCTCAGACTTGACAGTCGCGCGCAGACGATAGGTACCAGGTGGCAGCAACTGGCTCTCGCCTTGATAAAGAGGAATGCGCTCAAACCAGAGTTGCTCCTGGGGCGTCCCATCCAGGGGCCGGTCCACCGAAAAGAGCGGCTCTTCCGCCCCGCCCAGCAACTCCAGACGAACAGTGCGCGCGGCGGGGCTGGTGAGCTTCAAGCGCGTGAACATGCATGGCTTATAGGTGCCGGGCGGATCTGGACGTCCGCCACCGAGTCCGCAAGCGGCGAAGTAGCAAGGCAGCGCGCAATTCCGAACTTGCCGCCCGGTGAGATCCATCACCAGAAATTCCGGCGCCACTTCAAACCCGAAGGCCGGCGAACTGAAACGGACTTTGCCCGCAATCACCGCCTCCACCAGTTCCAACCCGGTGGCAAAGCCTCCTGAAGACCCCGCAATCAAATTCTGCTCACGCGCCACCAGCCCCACGCCGCGCGCCAGCGTCCCGCGCTCCTGCAGCAACGCGCCAACCGACGCTGTATAGCTCAAGGCGTTCGCAATTGGCCCCACCGGACTGTTCACTGTCAGATTCCGCTGCTGGATCGAGGCCGCCGCCCGCGAATCGGCAGGGCTGTTCGGGTCCAGAAAGAGTCCCTCCGGACGGTAGATCCGGCCTTGTTCATCGGTGCGCCAAAGACTCTCGCTGACGGCCGCGCCAGGAGCCGCCTGCTCCTGGATGACGTACCAGGTCTCGCCGCCTTGCAGCACGGTGCGATCCACCCAACGCCGCAGATAGTTGGCGGTCTGCAGACGGTCACTCCAGCGATAGACCCAGCGATTCCCCACTTCCAGCGGCCAATACGATTGCGTCGCCAGTTGCGTGTTGAGGTTCGCGCTCGTCTGCTGGCAGCGCACCACCGCCGCGGCGCGAGCCACTTCGCGGCCATTCGGATTCACCAGGACGAACACCAGTCCATCGCCCACCCAATCGCCCGTCAGCACTGTGCCTACGCCGGGCTCAAAGCCGGTCATCGCCGGACCGCTTTCGGACCCAATCCGCACCTGCACTGCCGCTTGCAAAGTCCGCCACGCCAAACGCGCCGTCGTCAGTCCGGAGGCATTGCACTGCGTCAACACCTCCGGCGTAATCGTCAGCGTGTCCTGCCCGAAGGCCGCCAGCGCGCCAAGGGCAAAACCCAAAATGAAGAGCCGCATGCTCCCATCCTAACGGCTGGGTTCCCGCAGCGATTGGACCTCGGCCGCCGTCAGGTTCCGCCACTCGCCCAGCGGCAGTCCGCCCACCTCGAGCGCCCCAATGCGGACCCGCACCAACTTCAGCACAAAGCTCTCCACCGCCTCGAGCATCCGGCGCACCTGCCGGTTCCGCCCTTCGGTGATCGTGATCTCGATGAAGCTCTTGGTGGCCGAATCGCGCACCCGCACCACCTGAGCCGGCCGCGTCGGGCCGTCGTCCAAATCCACACCCTTACGCAGCTTGTCCAACTGCTCATCGGTGAGCTTGGTGGCCGCCTTCACCAGGTAAGTCTTCGGCACATGCGACTTCGGATTGGTGAGGAACTCGGCGAGCTGCGTGTCGTTGGTCAGCAGCAGGAGCCCGCTGGTATCGAGGTCGAGCCGGCCGACGGGGGAGACGAAGTCGGTCACGCCGATCAGCAGGTCGTAGACGGTCGGGCGGCCCTCGGGGTCCTTGTACGTGGTGATGAAGCCCGTGGGCTTGTTCAGCAGCAGGTAGCGAAAGGTCTTCTGGCGAAGCGGCTTGCCATCCAGCAGGACTTTGTCGCGATCGGCATCCACCCAATGATCCGGATTCTGGACCACGCGGCCGTTCACTTTCACGCGTCCGGCGCCGATCCAGGAACGCGCTTCTGTCCGCGAGCCAAGGCCCATCTTCGAGATGATTCTCTCGAGCGTCTTGGGGGCGGCCGGCGAGGTCTTCTTCTTCAAGAGATTGATTCTACTCTAGTTTTCGTACTCACGGTCAGAATTTGCGCGAACCACTATCTGGGAACTATCTGATTTTTCAAGATTTATGCCTACGACGCTTGCGGCGACACGCAGCCAGGTAAATCGGAATTTCCCGCTAGCACCATCAAACGAAACGATTTATTTTTTGGTCCGACACAGTCTTTTCACCAAACACTTCAGGCCGTCTGTGTTTTATCCACAGCCTACAATCCCACGACCCCGCGCGCGGCCAAATGCTCGCGCAGCGCCGCCTCGCCGACGAAGACCTCAGCCTCCAACCCATGCGCGCGGGCCGCTTCAATGTTCGCCGGCAGATCGTCCGTAAAGAAGCATTCGCCTGGCTCACAACGCGCCGCCTTCACCGCCGCCTGATAGATCGGCGTGTCCGGCTTCATCGCACCGACCTCGTATGACAACACATATTCGTCGAAAAGCTCGACAGCCGGATAATGACGGCGGATGTAGCGAAAGTGCAGGTCGTTCGTGTTCGAGAGCATCACGAGGCGATGGCGCTGCTTCAACTTCAGCAGGAGGTCCGGGTCGATCAGCGTCGGTTCGGCGAAGATGCTGCTCCACAGGTTCATGAACTGCGACTCGGGCAACTGCAGCCCCATCAGTTCTTCCATCGCCGACTGAAAACGAGGCGTGGAAAGTTCGCCCGCCTCGTACGCCCGGTAGTGGTCGACGGACGCAATCCGTCGCTGGACTTCCTCCGGCTCGAGCTTCGTCGCTTCGGCCCAAGCCTGATAGCCTGCCGGAAAATCCAACGGCACAATGACGTTGCCGAGATCGAAGATGATGGTCTTGAGCATGAAAACTTCAGTGTATCTGGGCGACTTGGCTCGCGTCGTGCTCCGGGCGGGGACGCTCACCTTCGGCGGTGGAAACCCCACCACCGCGGCCTTGCGCCGGCAGGTGGTGGACGAGCACCGTTGGATCAGCGACGCCGACTTCGCCCTCGCCTACACCCTCAGCCGCATCACCCCCGGCACCAATCTCTTTGCCTGCTGCTCGGCCATCGGCTATCTGATCCGCGGCTGGCCGGGCGCCATCGTCTGTCTGCTGCTCGCCTCGGTGCCCAGCTCCGTCGTCACCGCCCTGCTCACGCTCGGCATGGACCGCGTGCTCGCCTGGCCCGGCGGACCCAGCCTCGTCCACGGGGCGATCGCCGTCTCCGTCGGGCTCAGCCTGGGCTCCCTATGGACTCTTGCGCAGCCCTATCTGCAGCAAGGGCCGCTCGTGCGCGGCCTGGTGATCCTGGTCGCTGGCTTCGCGCTCGGCCTGGTGCTTTCGCCGATCTGGGTGCTCGCCCTCTGTGCCGGGCTCGGCTATCTCTGGAGCGACGCATGACCCGCTTTCTGCACCTCTACCTGCTCTTCCTCCAGGCGACGCTTAGTTCCTTCAGCGGCATGACCGCGTTGCCCGTCTTGCGCGAGGAGTTCGTCGCCACCGGCCAACTGACGGACCGGCAGTTGAACACCGCCGTCGTCGTCGGCCGCGTCACGCCGGGGCCCAAGGGCAGCTATGTGGTCAGCGTCGGGCAAACTCTCGACGGCTGGCGCGGCGCTACCGCGGCCTGGCTGGCCCTGGTGACACCGGCGCTGCTGATCCTGCCGTTGTTGCACTGGCTCGGCCGGCACGCTCACACGCCCGCGGTGCGGCGCGTCCTGAATGCGGTGATGCTCGCCAGCGCGGGGCTGTCGCTCACCGCGATCGTCCCCCTGGCGCAGGACGCGGCGCAGGGCGTCGTCCCCCTGCTCTTGGTCGCCGCTTCGGCCTTCCTGTTCATTCGTTACCGGTGGGATACGTTGTGGATGATTCTTGCCGGCGCGGCGGTGATGCTCGGGATGAAGATGCTAAACTAGGTGCTTGTCAGGCCCCGGGCTTCGTGCAATGGTCTGCCCGCGAACCCCGCCAGGTCCGGAAGGAAGCAACGGTAGTGGGTTCGGCTGTGTGCCGCGGATCACCCGGGGTTTGGCATAACGCCGCCGCATCTTCCCGTGTCAGAACAAAAAGCCTACCAAGTCATCGCTCGCAAGTACCGGCCACAAGGCTTCGAAGCGCTTATTGGTCAGGAAGCGGTCCGCACCACGATTGAGAATGCGATTGGGCAACAGCGCATCGCCCACGGCTACATCTTCGCCGGGCAGCGCGGCACCGGCAAAACCACCGTCGCCCGCATTCTGGCCCGCTGCCTGAATTGTGAACAAGGCCCCACCGTCACCCCCTGCGGCACGTGCGCCAGTTGCCGCGAAGTGACCCTAGGCAGTTCGATGGACGTGATCGAGATCGACGCGGCCTCCAATCGCGGCATCAACGAAATGCGCGAGCTGCGTGAGAACGTCCGGTTCCGCCCGGCGCGCGACCGCTACAAAGTCTTCATCGTCGACGAAGCGCACCAAATCACCACCGAAGCCTTCAACGCCCTGCTGAAGACGCTCGAAGAGCCGCCCGAGTGGGTGGTGTTTGTAATGTGCACCACGGAGTCCCACAAGATTCCCGTCACCATTGCGTCGCGCTGCCAACAGTTCACTTTCCGGTCGGTTGATTTCGACGCCCTGGTGGCGCGCATGCGCGAGATCTGCGCGCTCGAAAACGTCGAAGCGGATGACGAAGCGCTGGCCGTGATCGCGCAAGCCGGCGAGGGCAGCGTCCGCGATTCGCTTTCCGCGCTCGATCAGGCCATCGCCGCCTGCGGCCGGCAGATTCGCGGCAGCGAAGTGCGCCAGTTGCTCGGGCGTTTCTCTCTCGAAGCCCTGGGCAAAGTCACCGCCGCACTCGCCGCGGGCGACTCGAGCGCGATGCTCGAGATCGTGGCCGAGCTCGAACGCACCGGCCAGAGCCTGCAACATTTCTGCCGCGAATTGTCGCGGTACTTCCGCAACCTGCTGGTGGCCAAAGTCGCCGGGCAGGACACGCGTCTGATTGGCGCCTCGCCCTCCGAGCGCGAGCGCTTCGGCGCCGTTGCCGCGACGTTCTCCCAGGAAGATCTCACCCGCTATCTGCAACTCACGCTGGACCTCTTCAAGGACCTGCAGGCGTCCTTGCAGCCTCGTCTGCACCTGGAACTCGGGTTGGTCCGGCTGGTGCAGGCCGGCCGCTTGGCCTCCATCGAACAAGTGATTGCGAGCCTCGGCGGCGCGGCGCCGGCGTCCAGTGGCGGCCTTCCGGGCAAAGCGCCATCTGCCCCGCCCGCGCCCGTTCGCTCTTCGGCTCCGGCGATTGTTGCGGCACCCGCGCCGGCGCAGGTGGAAGCGCCGCCGGTCGTCCTGCCGCCCCTGCCGACGCCCCGCCCCCAACCCCAACCCCAAGCTCAACCGCCGGCCGCCCCCCCGCCACCGCCGCCTCCGGTTGCCGCGCCCGCCCCGCCCGTCGCGGCGAAGCCCGCCAACGATGAATCCCTGCAGCAGCGCGTGCATGCCCTACTGGTGGAGATGGGCTCGCAGTACACCGCCGACGCCGTGGAGAATTCGTCTCTCGAAGAGGTGAACGGCGAGATCGTCGTCACCACTCCCAAGGCTTACTCGTTAAGCGTCAAGGGTCCCGATCTGGGCAACGCCCTCACCAAGGTGTTAGGCCGTCCGGCGAAAGTGAAAATCGTGATCGGTGAGCCGGTGAATAGCGGCGTGGTGAAAGCCGCGCGGCCCGCCAATGCGGAAAGCGAGGCGGAAGCCCGTGCCCGCGCCAACCCCGAAGTCAAACACGTACTCGATCTGTTCCCGAACTCCGAAGTGCGCCAAGTCCGCGATCTCAGCGATTACTAGAAGGTGAACTCCATGAAAATGCCCGGCAACATGCAGAACATGATGAAGCAAGCCCAACTCATGCAGGCCAAACTGCAGGAGGAAGTGGCGCAAATTCGCGTTGAGGCCAGCGCCGGTGGCGGCATGGTTTCCGTCAAGATGGACGGCCACAAGAAGGTGCTGGGGGTGACGATCAACCCCGAAGCCGCTTCCGATGTGGAGATGTTGGCCGACATGGTGACGGCCGCGGTGAATGAAGCCGCCGCGCAGGTGGACGCCCAGGCCCAGAGCAAGATGAGTGGCATGCTGGGCGGCATGGGCTTGCCCCCGGGCCTGTTCTAAGGACCGGCACCATGCCTGATTTCGCCGAACCGCTGGCGCGGCTCATCCAGGAATTCAAACGCCTGCCCGGTATCGGGCAGAAGTCCGCGCAACGGCTCGCCTTCCACGTCCTCCGTGGCGGTCGCGACGACGCCGAGCGACTCGCGCAAGCCGTGCTCGACGTGAAGGACAAGCTCGGCCTGTGTGCGCGCTGCGGCAACATCTCGGACGCCGAGTTCTGTAACTTCTGCCGCGATCCGCATCGCGACGCCACCTCGATCTGCGTGGTGGAGGAGCCGCACAACATCCTGCCGATCGAGACCACGCGCGCGTTCCATGGCGTCTACCATGTGCTGCACGGTTCCATCTCGCCGTTGCGCGGCGTGGGTCCGGACCAGTTGCAGATCAAAGGTCTGCTCGAACGGCTCACCGACGTCAACGAAGTGATCATCGCCACCAATCCCACGGTGGAAGGCGAAGCCACGGCCGTCTACCTCTCCCGCTTGTTGAAGCCGCTCGGCGTGAACGTCAGCCGGATCGCCATGGGGATTCCCGTCGGCAGCGACCTGGAGTTCGCCGACGAAGTGACCATGTCCAAATCGCTCGAGAATCGTCGGAGTATGTAATATGCGTCATCGAGTGGTGATTCTCGGCGGCGGGTTCGGCGGGTTGTATGCCGCGCAAGCCTTGAAGAAGGCCGACATCGACCTCACGCTCGTCGACCGCCGTAACTTCCATCTGTTTCAGCCCTTGCTCTACCAGGTGGCCACCGGCTCACTTTCGCCCGGCGAAATCGCCGCGCCGCTGCGTACGGTCCTGCGCGACCAGGTGAACAGCCGCGTGCTGCTCGACGAGGCCACGGGGCTCGATGCGGTGAACCGTCAGTTGATCCTGTCCGATTGCGGTCCCCTGCCCTACGACACCCTGATCGTCGCCACCGGCTCGCAAAGCTCTTACTTCGGCAACGACCAATGGGAGGAGTTCGCCCCGGGGCTCAAGACCGTTGAAGACGCCACCCGGATGCGGCACAAGATGCTCTTCGCCTTCGAGGAAGCCGAGCGGGAACCCGATCCCGTTCAGCGCCAGGCGTGGCTGACCTTCATCGTGGTGGGCGGCGGGCCTACGGGCGTCGAGCTCTCCGGTGCCCTCGGCGAGATGGCCAACGACACGATGCGCAACGAGTTCGACAACATTCGTTCCGAAGACGCGCGCATCCTGCTGCTCGATGGCGGTGACCGCATCCTTTCGAACTATCCGGAAAGCTTGTCTCAGGCGGCTGAGCGATCGTTGATCAAGCTTGGCGTGCGCACCCGCAACAAGGTCCGCGTGATTGGCGTGGACGCCGACGGCGTGACGATTCGGACCCCGAACGGCGAAGAACGCCTGGCCGCTAAGACCGTGCTGTGGGGCGCAGGCGTGAAGGCGTCGCCTTTCGGCAAGATCCTGGGAGACCAGGCCGGGGCGCCGCTCGACAAGGGTGGCCGCGTGCTGGTGAATCCGGACCTCACGGTGGGCCAGCATCCGGAGATCTTCGTGGTGGGCGATCTGGCCTCCATGACGCAGGACGGCGTGCCGCTGCCCGGCGTGGCGCCCACGGCGATGCAACAGGGCAAATACGCGGCCGCGGTGATCCAGGCGCGCCTGGCGAAGTCGGCCGCCCCGCCGCCCTTCCGCTATTTCGACAAAGGGTCGCTGGCGGTGATCGGCCGGTCCGCGGCGATTGCCTACTTCGAGAAGTTCGGCAAGCTGAAGTTTTCCGGTTTCTTCGCCTGGCTGCTCTGGCTGTTCGTCCACCTGATGTACATCGTGGAGTTCCAGGCGCGCATCCTGGTGTTTATCCGCTGGGGTTTCAACTATTTAACGTTCCAGCGCGGTGCCCGGCTGATTACCGGCCAGGGACGTTGGCACCGTCCGCCGGACTAGACAGATTCGTCACTTTTCGACACTTTTCGCGGTGTCGAGCAACTCGAACAGCCACTGGCCGCCCCCCTGGGCAGCCAGCCGGACACCCCAAGCGGAGGGTTCGGCCTGCATCTCCGCGCGGCCGGCATCATCGCGATTCAGCAGCACCCAGCGAATGCCCTGTTCACGCAAAGCGCGCGTGGCGGCGCGACGGGTATCGACGCGCGGGAACCAGGTACGGACCGCCTTGACGCTCAACTCACGCCACTGGCCGTCTTCGCCCAAGCCCTCCACTTCGAGCGGGACAGCGGGAGAGTCCGGGAGGACGAGGCGGCTCAGCAGGACCGGTTCCGGCCAGGTGGCGACGATCGCCGCGCGGCGGGCCGGGTCCTGATCGCCGCGCCAGCGCGTAGCAGGATTGCCGTCGATGAGGAAGCGAGCTTCGATCGAGGCGGGCTCAGTGCGCACCTGGAGGCCGGCGGGGCGGGCAAGCTCCAACAGGTGATAGAGCGAGAGCTCGGTGGCCGTCAAGCTCTCCGCGGCGCCGGTCTCGCGGAGTCGCACCCCGCGGAGGCGTTGCTGCGGAAACCAGAACTGCCAGCCCTCGTGCGGCTGCGTGCCGGGCGAAGCCGCCTGCACCAGCATCTCCCGCAGTTCCAATGCCCGGCGCGAGAGCGTGCCCGTGATCATTTCGCTCGAGGCGTAGCTGTCGGCAAACTGGGCGTAAGTGAGGACGCCGCCGGGCAAGTGCTGGAGCGAAGGGAAGATCGGATACTCGCTCACCCGGCGGCGGATGTAGTCACCCTCGGTCTCGAGGCGCAAGGCCGCGCGCCAGGGAAAGTCCTTGATGTGCCAAGCGTAGGTGTCGGCGAAGCGATGGGTGGCGGGGTACCAGCCCAGCAATGCATGCAGCGTGAGGACCGCCGGCCACAGGAAGCGTCCGCGAGCGAGGACGGTCGCCATCCCCAGGGCGACGAACGGCAAGCCGGGAATCAGAAAGCGCGTGCCCAGGTTGGCGGCGAAAGGCAGGTTGAAGAGCACCGCCGGCAGGGCCAAGCGCCAACGCGAGACCAGCACCAGGGGCGCGAGCCAGAAGACCGGCCCCAGCAAACCGCCCAGGCGGAAGCCCCCGTTCAGGACGTGGCCCGGGATGGCGAAGAGCGGAGGCTGCTCCGGGTTCCAGCCGAGGTATTCGCGATAGGCCCGCTCGAGCAGCGGGTCAAAAACGTCGTTCGGGAACCAGTGGTTGGCGAACGGGGCGACAGGGTTGTGGACAAAGATCCAATTCTTGAGCAGCCACGGCCCGGCGATCAGCATGGCGGGCGCGGCGAGACGGAGGAGGCGCGGGATGGTAAAGCGGCGGCCCAGGCAGAACAGCGCATAGGGCACGGCCAGGAAGGCCGTGTACTTGATGGCGAAAGCGAAGCCAGCGAGGAGGCCAGCGAAGAGCAACAGCCGGTCGTCTTGCTCGTCGCGCCAGCGCTCCATGAGCCAGAAAACGCCGAAGATGACGGCGGCAACGGCGAGGTCGTTGTAGGCACTGGAGGCGTCGATGCCGACCACGGGGCTGGCGAGCACCAGCAAGCCGACAGACGAGGGAAGGCCTTGGCGCTGCGCGTAGGTCCGCAGGAGAGCGAGCAAGGCGAAGAGGAACGTGAGATGCACCAGCGCCGTGGCCGAGTGGAGGCCGAAGGCGAACGCCGGCACATAGAGCATTTCGACGCCTTGCGAAAGCTGCGCATACAAGCTGGCCGGCAGGAAGCGAATGATGCCTTCGCGAAGATACTGAGCGGGCAGCGCGACATGGTAGGCCATGCCGTCCGGACTGATTTCTGGCGCCCAGGCATGCACCAGATAGACGAGCGCGTAGGCCACCGTGACCGCCATGGTGAGCCAACCGGGCGGGCGCGTCCGTCCGGCGATCAGCGCGGGGGCGAAAGCCGGGGCGACGGTGGCGCTGAGAAGCAGCGCGAAGAGGACGGGCCGTTGCAGCCATCCGGCGACGCCGCACCCCAGAATGACGGTGGACAGTAGCGCCGCTCCCAACAGGAGACTCAGGGCCCACGCCTCGCCACGAAGGCACTTCAGCCGTCCCCAGGCCATGACGAACCGGCCCAAACCCAGGCAGGCCAGGAGGACAAAAAGGGCCGCGACCAGGATTTGCAGACTCTCAAGCAACCCCTCATCATAGCGGCCAGCGGCGGGTGGATTCGGCGGCCATGATAAAGTCAGACTTTCAGAGCATGTTTACGAAGTCAGACCACGACGTCCTCATTATCGGTTCCGGTGCGTCCGGCGGCATGGCGGCGTATACCCTCACCAAGCTCGGCGTCAAGTGCCTGATGCTGGACGCCGGCCCGTTCGTCGATCTCGAAAAGAATCGCGTGATTCGGAACACCTACGACATGCCGTATCGCGGCATGGGTGAGCCGGGACGCTTTCCGCACGTGACGCAGGCGAACGAATTCAGCGCCAACGCGTGGGCGGACGAGAAGGACAATCCTTACACCTACGACCCCGGCGACCCCTACTACTGGGTGCGCGTGCGGATGATGGGCGGCAAGACGCTGCTGTGGGGCCGTGCCAGTTGGCGGCTCTCCGACTACGAGTTCAAGTGCAAGGACCACGACGGCTTCGGCGACAACTGGCCGATTCAGTATTCGGACCTGGCGCCGTACTACTCGAAGTGCGAACCGCTGTTCCACGTCTCCGGGCGCATGGAAGGTTTTCCGCAATTGCCCGACGGCAACGTGACGCCGGATGAGACGCGCGACTCGGAATCGGTGAAGCGCTTCGAGGCGGCTTGCAAGCGGGCGAATATCCCGACGACCAAGCAGCGCCGTTCGCAGGGAACGCTCGCGAGTTCGCTGAACCTGCTGCTGCCCGAGGCGATGGCCACCGGCAAGCTGCAGATTGTGCCGAACGCCGTGGTGCGTGAAATCGTGCTCGACAAGAACACCGGCAAGGCGGCCGGCGTGCACTTCGTGGATCGCATCTCGAAGCGCGAATACTACGTGAGCGTGGGACGCGCGCTGTGGACGGGCGCTTCGTGCCTGGAGACCACGCGCCTGCTGCTGAACAGCGGCATTGCGAACTCGAGCGGCGTGTTGGGCCACTATCTGTTCGACCAGTTCTACGTGAAGAACACGGTGCAGGCGATCGTGCCCGAAGCCAAGGGTGGCAATGCGCCGCGCGGGCTGATGGGCGGCGGCGGCTACATCGTGCGGTTCCGCAATCTGAAAGAAAAGAGCAAGGACTTTATCCGCGGCTACGCGCTGGACTTCGGTTCGGGCGGCACGCCGGGTCCGCAGTTGCTGCCGAGCTATGGCGAAGCGATGTGGAAGCAACTCGCTGAATTACGCGGCGCGGGCTTCGGCATGACGACCATGGGCGAAGTGCTGCCGCGCAAAGAGCACTTTGTGCGGATCAACAAGACGGTGAAAGACGCGTGGGGCATTCCGGTGCTGCACATCCATCAGAAGTACACCGACAACGAGTTCAACATGGCCAAGGATGCGGCCAACACGATGGAAGAACTCTGCAAGTCCGCCGGCTTCGAGGTGCTGACGAAGCACTGGCAGATGGTGCCGCCGGGCGAGAGTATCCATGAACTGGGGACGTGCCGCATGGG
This sequence comes from Bryobacteraceae bacterium, assembly GCA_965229305.1. Classification (GTDB taxonomy): domain Bacteria; phylum Acidobacteriota; class Terriglobia; order Bryobacterales; family Bryobacteraceae; genus JALHNI01. The sequence goes on from CBDDIZ010000036.1 coordinate 92,738, forward strand.
CAGCGATCCGAAGACGAGCGTGCTGAACGCGCACAATCAGGCGCACGACGTGAAGAACCTGTTCGTCACCGATGGCTCCTGTTTTGTGTCGGGGGGCGCGCAAAACCCGACGCTGACCATTCTGGCGCTCTCCATGCGCGCCGGCGAGTATCTGGCGGAACAACTGCGGACGAAGGCGCTATGAACTGGCTGTTGTTGCTGATGATGGCGGCCGACCAGCCGCTGCCCTTCTCCCATAAGACGCACACGGAAACGGCGTTGCTGAAGTGCAACGAGTGCCACACGATGCCGGCGCCGGGCGAGCAGGCCACGATTCCCGAGACGAAGAAGTGCATGTCCTGCCACATCGCCGTGAAGAAGGAATCACCGCACATCCAGAAGCTCACCGAGTTTCACAAAGAGAAGAAAGCCGTGCCGTGGATCCGCGTGTATCAGATCCCGGGCTTCGTTTTCTTCAGCCATAAGCTGCATGTGGACGCGGGCGCGAAGTGCGAAACCTGCCACGGGCCGGTGGGCGAACGCGACGTATTGAAGAAAGAAGTCGAGACGAACATGGGCGCTTGCATGAGCTGCCATGCGAAGAACAAGGCTTCCAACGACTGCGCCACCTGCCACGAGAAGCTGAACTAAAAAGTCGGCGGCGTATTCACCCAGAGAAGCACGGCCTCTTCCGAACTGGGATTCAGAAAGCGGTGGCCGCTGCTGCTATCGAACCAGAGACTATCGCCCGGCGACATGGAGTAACACTCGATTTCGTCGAGCCAGACCTCGAGCGAACCAGTTAGTAAGTAAATGAACTCTTCGCCAGCGTGCGAGTAAGCGCCGTCACTGCCGGTGCCGGCGGGGACGCGGAAGAGCATGCATTGCAACATGGCGGTACCAAAGGCAAGGACTTCCATGCGCACGCCGCTTTCGGTTTCGAGGGCGCGGCGCTCTTTCGGTCGGACCAGACGGTTGGCGCGCTTGGGCAGGTCGTAGAGCTCGAGAACGTTGGTGCCGTAGGCCGCGGCCAGCCGTTGCAAGGTCGCCACGGAGGGATGGGCGCGAGAGAGTTCGATGGCCGAAAGAAAGCCGGCGGAGATCTTAGAGGCTCGCGCCGCTTCGGTGATGCTGAGGCCGCATTGCTCGCGCAGGCGGCGGAGCTTGGGGGCAAGGTTGGGACGGTCCGGATTGTCGGGCGCGGGTCGGGGTGCGGCGTTCTCCTCCGAGTCGAGCACTTCTTTAATGCCAGGGACGCTGAGTTGCTTGACGTCGCGAAGATACTTAATGCGCTTGAGCACTTCCAGCATTTCCGGCGTGTAAAGACGGAAGCGGCCGTTGCTCCGCGCGGCGGTGACCAAGCCGACACTTTCCCAAACGCGAAGCGTGGAAGGACTAATGCCCAGCACGCGTGCCGTCTGTCCCACGGATAAGAGCCCGGCCTTCCCGCCGGACGTGCGGGAAGCGGGAACAGCCTTCTTAACGGTCTTACGGCCCCGTTCCGGTTTGCGCGAGTCGGCCATGGGCCATCTTACTATAGGTGACCCGGGCGGCTGTTACTTGGGTAGGGCGTCAGCGACCTGGTAAGCGGTGGTTAACTCATCGGCAAGGAGGAGCGACTGGTCGAGCGCGGCGATAGCCTGGTCGATCTCGGCTTCGCTGATGATCAGCGGGGGCGCGATGACCAGATGACTAATCCAGGGTTGGAGTGTGACGCCTTGCTGCATCATGTGGGCCGCGACGCGGTCAACGACGAGCGGCTTGCCGGCGATCTTGTCGGCTTTGGTGTTGAACGGGCGGCGGGTGGCTTGGTCCTGCACGAGGTCAAGCGCCCAGAAGAGGCCCATGCCGCGCACTTCGCCGATGGAGGGATGGCGCACGGCGAGCTCGCGAAGACGTTCGCCGAGATAAGCGCCCATCGTACGGGCGCGCTCCACCAGGTTGAGTCGCTGCATCTCGCGAATGGTGGCGACAGCGGCGGCGAGACCGAGCGGGTGCGCCTCGTAAGTGTGGCCGTGGGCGAAGTAGTGATCGTCGAAGTAAGCCGCGACACGACCGGAGACAGCGCACAAGCCAACAGGGGTGTAGGCACTGGAGATGCCTTTGGCGGTGACCAGGATGTCTGGCTTGACGTTCCAATGGTCGACGGCGAACCACTCGCCACAACGGCCCCAGCCGCTCATCACTTCGTCGGCAATCAGCAGGACGCCATGGCGATCGCAAAGGTCACGCAGGCGAGGGAGGTAGTCACCGGGGGGAAGCAGCACGCCGTTGGTGCCGACCACTGGCTCGATCAAGACAGCGGCGATGTCCTGTTCGTTCTCGATCATGTGCTCAATGTAGTTGACGCAAGCGACCTGGCAAGCAGGGTAGGTGTGGCCGAGCGGGCAGCGAAAACAGTTCGCTTCCGGAGCAAAGATGAAGCCCGGATGGCGCCCCTGCGGCTGCGTCGCCCAACGACGCGGGTCGCCAGTGGCAGAGATCGAAGCCGAAGTTGAGCCATGGTAGGATTGGTACCTTGAGATCACCTTGGATCTCCCCGTAACCATCCGCGCAATCTTAAACGCGGCCTCGTTGGCATCGGTCCCCGAAGTCGTAAAGAAGAATTTTTCCAGCCCGTCCGGCAAAACCCCCAGCAGGAGTTCAGCCAGTTCCGCCCTCACGTCAGTGGCATAGCCGGGCGCGATGTACGGCAATTGACGCGCTTGGCGTTCGATGGCCTGAATGACCGCTTCGTTCTTGTGGCCCAGCGAGACACACATCAACTGAGCAGCAAGATCGAGGTAGCGTTTACCGGCGGCGTCCACGAAGTAGCAGCCTTCGGCATCGACGATATGGAGAGGAGACCAACCCTTTTGCATCCGCCAAGTCCCAAAGGTGTGGCGGCTGGTGATAGCGGAGACAGAACGGTGAGAGTCCATGGCTTGTTTCATAACCTTAGATTTGATTTGCAAGTTTGTCAATGACTCTCCTGGGGCCCAGTTTCTCGTGAATCTGGACAGCGGGCGGAAAATCGGCCTGGGCATTATTGACAACCTTGTATTTGACATGTAGACTCATCCTCAAGTTGAGGGCGGTCCTCAACGAATTCCTGGTTTAGCCCCTGACGGCTTCGCTTCCCTCGTTTGGAACCAACCCGGACGTCCCTGGATGGGAGTCCGCGCGAGATAGAGGTGAACACGGATGCAGCCAAAGAAGCGCTCCCGCGGCCGACTCGGCGCCACGCTCGCCCTCACCTTCACGCTGTCCGGACTGCAGGCGGCCACGCCCGCCGAAGAGTACTTCGAGACCCACATTCGCCCGGTGCTGATTCGCAGCTGCTATGGGTGCCACACCAAAGGACAAGCCGGCGGGCTGCGCCTGGATTCGCGGGACGCACTGATCAAGGGTGGCGCGCATGGGCCGGCCATTGTGCCGGGTGCGCCGGAGAGCAGTCTGCTGGTACGCGCGCTGCATTATCGCGATGAACTGAAGATGCCGCCTCCGGGTCAATTAGCGGCAACTGAGATTCGCGCGTTCGAGCAATGGATTCGCGACGGGGCACCGTGGCCGGCATCCGCGACGACGAGCAGCGGCCGGACCGTGGGCGAGCGTGAACGTAACTTCTGGTCCTATCGCAAGGTGGTGAAGCCGGTGCTGCCGGAGGTGGCCGCGCGGATTTGGCCGCGGGGCGAAATCGACCGATTCACGCTGGCCCGCATGGAACAGAAAAAGCTGAAGCCCGGGCCCGACGCAGACAAGCTGACGCTGATCCGGCGCGTGACGTTCGGCCTGACCGGTCTACCGCCTACGCCCGAGCAGATTCAGCAGTTCGTGGACGACGCATCGCCGGCGGCGTACGAGGCGTTGATTGATCGTCTGCTCGCCAGCCAGGCTTACGCCGAACGATGGGGTAGATTTTGGCTGGACGTTGTCCGGTATGCGGACACAGCGGGCAACGGCGCGGACTATCCGGTGCCGGACGCACATAAGTATCGCGATTGGGTGATCGAGGCCTGGGCGGAGGATAAGCCGTACGACCAGTTCATCCGCGAGCAGTTGGCGGGTGACTTACTGCCGGCGAAGTCCGAGCCGGAGCATTGGAAGCAGACCATCGCTACCGGGTATCTAGCCATCGCGCGACGCGGCGATGCGGGCATGAACGGGGTGGTGGCGGACGCGGTGGATAACTTGGGCTACGCGTTTCTCGGCACCAGCCTAGCTTGCGCGCGTTGCCACGATCATAAGTTCGATCCGATTCCGACGCGAGACTACTATGCCATCTACGGCATTCTGAACAGTACGCGTTTTGCGCAACCAGGTTCGGAGCCGGTGCGTTGGGAGCGCGACTTTGTTTATCGGGATCCGAAGGCGACGCAGAGTCAGGAGTATCTCGACTTCCAGGCGCAGTTGGCACCGGTGGCGAAGGCGATTGAGGCCGTGCACCGGCTGCCCTACTTTGATGACATCCTGCCGGCGCTCGAAGCGCGGCGCATGGACTTGTACAAGAAGGAGCCGAAGTTCGAGCGGGCCTACGCGGTGGCGGAGGGACCGGCGGGCGATGCCGCGGTGCTACTGAACGGCGATCCGAAGACGCCGACCGAGGAAGTGCCGCGGGGATTCCTACAGGTGCTGGGCGGACAGCAGCTACCGGCGAGCGAGAAGGGCAGCGGTCGCTTGCAGTTGGCCAATTGGATCGCGAGCGGCGACAATCCGCTGACGGCGCGCGTGTTCGTGAACCGGGTGTGGCAGGGGCACTTCGGCAAGGGCCTGGTGCCCACGCCGAATGACTTCGGCACGCGCGGCATGGCTCCCAGCCATCCTGAGTTACTCGACTATCTCGCCAGCCGTTTCGTGGAAGGCGGCTGGTCCGTGAAGCGGCTGCATCGGGAGATTCTGCTCTCGCGGACCTATCGGCTCGCCACTGGCGGTGATGCCGAGAGCGTGAAGCTCGATCCGGATAACGTCTATCTCTCACGGCAGAACCGGCGGCGTTTGGACGCGGAGCAACTGAGAGACGCCATGCTGGCCGTCAGCGGGACGCTCGATACGACGGTGGCCGGCGCGCATCCGTTTCCGGCTCCCTCCGAATGGAATTACTCGGGGCACGTGCCGTTTGAGGCCGTGTATCCGACGAACCGCCGCAGCGTGTATCTGATGACGCAGCGGATTCGGCAGCATCCGTACTTAGGCTTGTTCGACGCACCGGATCCGAACAATAGTACGGCGCAACGGACGGCGAATGCGACGTCGCTGCAGGCGCTGTTTTTCATGAATGGGGAGCTACCGGCGAAGTCCGCCGCGGCGCTGGCCAGCGTATTGGTGAAGGAGTATCCGTCGCCCGAGGTACAGACTGACCGGCTGTTTCGGCTCATCCTGAATCGACCGGCCACGGTCTGGGAGATGGAGCAGACGCGAACGTTCCGCGAACAGGCGTTGGCAAGATTCACGACCCAAGGGGCTTCGCTTACCTTGGCGCAGCGCAAAGTAACCGCGGCTCTGGCGGAAGCGATGTTCGCCACCAACGAGTTCTTGTATCTGGAGTAGCTTAGATATGCAGCCCACGGTCATGGAAAGACGTCATCTGTTGCGGTCCCTCGCCGGCGGGAGCCTGCTGCTGCCGGGAATGCTGTCCGAGTTGCTGGCTCAGGACGCGCCGAATCCATTAGCGCCGAAGCCCGGCCACTTTCCGGGCAAAGCCAAGCGCGTGATCATGCTCTATATGAGCGGAGGCACGTCGCACGTGGATACGTTCGACCACAAGCCCAAGCTGATCGCCGACCACGGGAAGAAGTATCGGAAGGATTACTTATCCGGCCCGCGCTGGAAGTTTGCACCCAACCCGGCGACGGGTACGATGGTGAGCGACCTGTTTCCGCACATGCGGACGATTATGGACGAGGTGTGCCTGATCCGCTCGATGAAGACGGACTTCCCGAACCATACCGAAGCAGCGATGGCTTTGCATGGCGGGTCGATTCGCTTTCCCCGCCCTAGCTTTGGTTCGTGGGTGACTTATGGCTTGGGCACCGTGAACCAGAATCTGCCGGCCTTCATGGTCCTGGCGCCGGAGATGCCTTACTCGGGCAGCTTGGTATGGGATTCGGTGTTCCTGCCGGCCACCTATCAAGGAGTGCGCGTAATTCCTGGCGCGGAGCCAGTGCCCAACCTGACTCGGCGCAACGAGGAACAGATTCAGGATCTGAAGCTGGGACTGGTAAACGCCTTCAACCAAAGTCATCTGGCTCGGCATGCGATGGACAGCCGCTTGGCCGGCCGCATCAAGACGTTTGAAACGGCGTTTGGCATGCAGAAGGAAGCGCCGGAGGCGTTCGATCTTTCGAAAGAGTCCGAGGCGACGCTCAAGCTCTATGGCATCACGCGGGAAACGCGGACGGGGTTCGGCTGGCAATGCCTGATGGCGCGCCGGCTGGCGGAGCGCGGCGTGCGCTTCATCGAACTGATCGATATCGGCAGCCTGCAATTGGTGAACTGGGACGCGCACGCCGATATGCAGACCCACGTGCCGCTGGCGAAGAACGTGGACCAGGCAATCGCTGGTTTGATCCGCGATCTGAAGTCGCGGGGTATGTTGGACGAAACCTTGGTGGTGTGGACGACCGAATTCGGCCGCAAGCCAGGCGATACACTTCCCGAGATGGCTGGACGCGCGCATTGGGCGAATTGCTACTCGTCGTGGTTAGCCGGCGGCGGTGTGAAGCCGGGCTTCGTCTACGGCGAGAGTGATGACTACGGCTACGAGATCGCGAAGGACCAATGCCATGTGCACGACTTTCACGCGACGATCCTGAACCAGTTAGGGCTGGATCATACGCGGCTGACCTATCGGCACGACGGACGGGACTATCGGTTGACGGATGTGGAGGGCCGCGTGATCAAGGAGATTCTGGTATGAGCGTCGATGCGGTGGCGGAGGCGTTTGTCGAGTTGGAGGCCAGCTACACGGCGCAGGCGGCCGTGGTGGAAGCGAACCGCTGTTTGCGGTGCTTCGACGCGCCTTGCATGACGGCGTGCCCGACGCATATCGACGTGCCCGGCTTCATCAAGAAGATTGCGACAGGCAATCTGCGGGGCTCGGCGCTGCGCATTCTGGAAGCAAACGCGCTCGCGCTGAGTTGTTCGCGGGTGTGTCCGGTGGATGTGCTGTGCGAGGGTTCGTGCGTGATGCATGCCCGGGGCGAGAGGCCGATCGCGATCGGCAGACTGCAGCGTCACGCGATGGAAGACTTCTACGCCGCGGGCGCAGTGCCTGCCAGTATACCCGCGGAGGCGAAGCCGTATCGGGTAGCGTGTATCGGCGGGGGGCCGGCGTCACTGGCTTGCGCGGTGGAGTTACGGCGGCAAGGAGTGGCGGTGACGGTGTATGAAGGGCGGACGCAAGCGGGAGGCTTGAATGTCCACGGCGTGGCGGAGTACAAGCTCGCGGTGCAGGATGCGCGGCGCGAGGTGGACTATGTGAGGTCACTGGACGTGGACATCGTGACCGGCCAAGCGGTGGGAACGGACGTAACGCTGGCCGAGTTAGAAGCGAACTTTGCGGCGATCTTTATCGGTGCGGGCTTGGGGGCGGGGGCGAATCCGCTGAAGCCTTGTCCGGGCGGTCCGCAGGTGTTCGATGCGCTCGACTATATCGAGGCCTACAAGAGCCGGGAGCCACTGCCGATCGGGCCCCGCGTGGTGGTGCTGGGCGGCGGCAATACCGCAATCGACGCGGCCTGCGCAGCGAAGCGTCTGGGCGCGGAGAGGGTGACGCTGGTCTACCGGCGCGGCGAACGAGAGATGCCGGCCTTTGCGTTCGAGATCGAGCACGCGCGCCACGAGGGCATAGCGTTTCTGTTTCAAGCGGAACCGGTGGCGCTGCGGATGCAGGGCATCGAGTTTCGGCGAGTGAGGCTGGGGCGCGTGGACGCGTCGGGACGGCCGCAGCCGGAGCCGGAGGTGGGGTCAGAGTTTGTGGTGGCGGCCGACACGGTGATCACGGCGATGGGGCAAAGTAAGCTGGTGGAACTGTTCCGCGCGTGTGGCGTGGAGTTAGAGCAAGGAAAGGTGCGCATCAATCCCGCGACGGGGGCGACGTCCCATCCGAAGTATTTCGCCGGCGGCGACTGCGTAAGCGGCGGCGGCGAAGTGGTGGATGCGGTGGCGGACGGCAAGCGCGCGGCACTGGGAATCGTGCGCGCGATGGAGGTGAAGCTTGGCTGATCTGAGCGTGAACTTTGCGGGCATTCGCTGCCCGAATCCGTTCTGGTTGGCCTCGGGCCCACCGACGAACTGCGGTGAGCAGATCATGCGCGCGTTCGATGCCGGCTGGGGCGGCGCGGTGTGGAAGACGATCGGCGAGCCGATCGTCAATGTGAGCTCACGCTACTCGGCCATCCATTGGCAAGGCCAGCGGATCATGGGCTTCAATAACATTGAGCTGATTTCGGACCGGCCGATCGAGACGAATCTGCGCGAGATCACCGAAGTGAAGAAGCGTTATCCAGGTCACGCCGTGATTGCATCGCTGATGGTGGAAGCAAAGCGGGAAACCTGGCACGACATCGTCCGGCGGAGTGAGGACGCGGGTGCCGATGGGCTCGAGTTGAACTTTGGCTGTCCGCACGGGATGAGTGAACGGGGCATGGGCAGCGCCGTGGGGCAGGTGCCGGAGTATGCGTGCATGATCACCGAATGGGTGAAGGAGGTGGCGCGGACGCCGGTGATCGTGAAGCTGACGCCAAACATTACGGACATTCGGGCGTCGGCGCGAGCAGCGAAGCGCGGTGGCGCGGATGCGCTTTCAGCGATCAACACGATTAACTCGATCACGGGAATCGATCTCGACGATTTTACGCCGCGGCCCAAGGTGGACGGCGCCTCGAGCCATGGCGGTTACTGCGGACCGGCAGTGAAGCCGATCGCGCTGCATATGGTGCAACAGATCTCGGCGGACCCGGAGGCGGCACTTCCGCTGTCGGGTATCGGCGGCGCGGCGACTTGGCGCGATGCCGCGGAGTTCATTCTGCTGGGTTGCGGCACGGTGCAGGTTTGCACTGCTGCGATGCATCACGGATTCCGCATCGTAGAGGACCTGTGCGACGGTCTGTCGCAGTGGATGGACACGAAGGGTTTCCGGACGATTGAGGATTTTCGGGGCTTGTCCGTACCGCGCGTGCGGGACTGGAAGGACCTGAATCTCAATTACAAGATCGTGGCGTCGATCGACCGCGACCGCTGCATTGGCTGCGACCTTTGTTACGTCGCCTGCTGGGATGGGGCGCATCAATGTATCCACGTTGAGCGCGACGGTCTGCCGGTGCATGTGACGCCGGCGGCGCTCGAAGCGGCTTCCGTACGGACCATCGTCCACTCGCCCGTGGCGAAGGCTGATCAGGCCAAAGTGCCCTATGCACAAACGCCATCGCGACGCGTACCGGTAGTGGATGAAAGCGAATGCGTCGGCTGTAACTTGTGCTCACTCGTGTGTCCGGTGGATGGTTGCATCACGATGAGGCGCGTGGACACCGGATTAGCCGCGGAGAGCTGGGCGGAGCGCGCAGCGAAACCAGTGGAGGTCAGTTAGGGACGGCATGCATCACGATCCCACTCTCTATAGCGAAGATCTGGCGCCGGTGCCGCCCGAGAAACGAACCTGGGGCGTGTACTCTTACGCTTCGCTCTGGGTGGCGATGTCCGTCTGCATTCCTACTTATATGCTCGCGTCCGGCTTAATCGCCGGAGGAATGAACTGGTGGCAGGCGGTGGGCACGATCTTTCTCGGCAACCTGATTGTGCTGGGACCGATGATACTGAACGCGCGCGCGGGCACCAAGTACGGCATTCCATTTCCGGTGCTGGTGCGCTCATCATTTGGCGTGAAGGGCGCGAATATTCCCGCCGTGCTGCGGGCACTGGTGGCGTGCGGATGGTTTGGGATTCAGACCTGGATCGGCGGACAGGCCATCGCGACGATGGCCAAGATCGTATGGCCTTGGGCGCGCGATCCGCTGACAGACTGGGTTTGTTTTCTGGCTTTCTGGAGCCTCAATATGTACGTCGTGTGGCGCGGCATCGAAGTGATCAAGAAGCTGGATGCGGTGGGTGCGCCGTTCATGATGGCGATGGGAATGGCGCTGCTGGTTTGGGTGACAAGCAAGGCGGGCGGACTGGGTCCGGTGTTGAGTCAACCGAGTAAGTTCGCCACGTCGTCCGAGTTCTTCGCCTTTTTCGTGCCTTCGCTCACCGGCATGGTAGGTTTCTGGGCGACGGTGGCGCTTAACATTCCAGACTTTACAAGATATGCGAAATCGCAGCGAGCGCAGATCCTGGGTCAGGCGATCGGCCTGCCGCCGGCCATGACCGCAGTAGCCTTTATCGGAGTGGCAGCAACGTCGGCCTCGACGGTGATCTTCGGCGAGCAGATCTGGGATCCGGTGGCCCTGATTGCGCGGTTCCAGCAACCGGTGATTGCGTTTGTCGCTTTAATTGCGCTGTTGATCGCGACGCTGAACACGAACGTGGCAGCAAACGTTGTCTCGCCGGCGAACGACTTTGCGAACTTAGCGCCGAGCCGCATTTCGTTTCGGACGGGTGGCTTGATCACGGGGGTGATCGGCTTGTTGATGATGCCGTGGAAACTGCTGGCGAGCGCGAACGCCTATGTGTTCGGCTGGCTGGTGGGCTATTCGGCGATGCTGGGTCCGGTGGCGGGCGTGATGGCGGCGGACTTCTACCTCGTCCGCAAGCAGTCGCTCGAAGTGGACGATCTGTATCGGCGGGGCGGCCTATACGAGTTCTCGAACGGCATCAACTGGCGAGCGTTGATCGCGTTAGTGGCGGGAGTGGCCGTGGCGTTAATGGGGCTGGTGATTCCGCCCTTGCGCTGGCTCTACGACTATGCGTGGTTCGTTGGCTTCTTTGTTTCGCTTGGCGCGTATTGGGGATTGATGACGCCGGTAACGGTGGCTCCCCCCGTAGCGGATAAAGTCACTTACTAAGTTATTGGTTCGCCAACGCTCCCTGTTTCACTGAGCTTCGCGACCACCATCTTGACTTCCCCAGTTCGGCATTCACGCAACGTTGCGGCGCTCCATTCTCGGCGTGTCTTTTGAGACTCGTCGCTGTACGACCCATGTTCGAGGACTGGCTTGGTGCTTCGAGCCGGAAAGGTGTGTCTGTCGTGTTTCAACCTGATCAGTGGTGTGCTCGAGTTTTGGCCGTGATGCTGCTCCCCTTCCTACTGGGGGCGCAAAGCTCCGTCTCCACGGGTGTGGTGAGTGGGTGGGTGCGCGACACCGGCGACGCGGCGGTGGCGGGGACCGATATCGTCATCACGAATGTCGCGACGGGCTTCAAGCAGGTGACTCGCTCGTCCGAAAATGGCTACTTCGCCTTCTCCGCCCTGCCGGTGGGCATTTATCATCTAGCGGCTTCCGCTTCCGGGTTCAAGGCGCTCGAGATCACGAACGTGGCGGCCTCAATCGGGCAGACGACGACGTTGAATCTGAAGATGGAGGTCGGCGGGCTAAATCAGCAGGTGACCGTATCCGCCGACGCGGAGGTGTTGAACAAGAGCGAGGCGCATATCAGTTCGACGATTGAGAGCGCGATGGTGGAGAACCTACCGTCGCTGCGGAGGAACTTTACGGACTTCGTGCTGTTGACGCCGAACGCGACGACCGATGGCCAGTTTGGCGACGTGACGTTCGCCGGGTCAACGGGCGGGGCGTTCTCGAATTATGCGAACTCGAACGCATCGAATGCGTTTGCGGTAGATGGCGCCAACGCCACAAGCCGTTACTGGGGGAGCCAGCGCGGGCTGACACGGATTCCTTACTTGTTCGGAGCGGAGTCCGTTCAGGAGTTTCAGGTGTCGCTGAATCCGTATTCGCCCACCTACGGCGGGGCGTCGACGGGTTTTGTGAATACGGTGACGAAGTCCGGAACGAATACTCTTCACGGGCATGCCTTCTACTTCAATCGCAATACGGGGACAGGCGCGACGGACGCGGTGTCGAAGGCGGCGGGCGTGGCGAAGGCCCTGGACGTGCGGCAGCAGTTTGGGGCGGGGATCGGCGGGCCGATCGCCAAGAACCGAATGTTCTTCTTCTTTGACTATGAGCAGCAGCGGCGCAAGAATCCGATCTCCGTGCTGAATCCGGCGCAGTCGGCGGTGGGGGTGACCAACTTCGGGCTGCCGGCGGGAACGGCATTACCGACGCCCAACGGCTATCCGGTGCCGAGTGGCTTGACGGCGGCCGACCCGGCGAATCCGTTCTACTTACAGCAGGTGTCGAATGCGCTGGGCCAGATTCGCGGGAACCTCGGGATCCGGCAACGACGGCAGGATGATCTGGTGTTCTTCCAGAAGGTGGACCTGCTGGCGACGCAGCAGGATCAATTGTCGTTTCACTATAACTACAACACGTTCACTTCTCCCGGCGGCACGATTACGTCGAACCCGGTGCCGGCGACGGGGATTCAGTCGCTCTCGAACAACGACGTGCGCGATCATTCGGCGCTCGTTCATTGGGTGCACTCGTTTGGGCCATCGCTGCTGAATGACTTACATTTCAGTTATACGCGCGATCAGCAGATCACTTCGCCTTCCGGGCTGGCGCCCGCGGGGTTTCAGCCTTCGGTACGGCTGACGGTGCCTTCAACGTTCACGATCGGGAACTCGGCGCCTTCGGATTTACGGGAGTATGAGTGGTCCTTCAGTGACCGTGTCAGCCTGAACCGTGGTCGCCATTCGTTCGACTTCGGAGCCGATATCAGCCGGGATAGCATTGTGTCGCTCTCCCTCAGTGGTTACAACGGTACTTACACGTTTTCGAACCTGACGAACTTTGCCCTGGGCGTCTACAGTCTGTACACTCAGAACTCGGGGCAGCCGTTGATTCGCGTGAAGTTTCCGACCTACGCCTTCTACGTCGGGGACAGCTTCAAGGCGACCTCCAAGCTGACCTTTACGCTGGGCTTCCGGCAGGACTTCCAGATCTATCCGCAGCCGCCGCTGAATCCGGCGGTGCCGTTGACCGGTAAGTACAACAACGACTTCAACCGGTGGGCGCCGCGCGTGGGCTTTGCTTACAATGTCCGGCCGCGCACGGTGATTCGAGGCGGCGCCGGCATGTTCCGCGCGTTCCTGACGGCGCAGAATTACATCAATGCGACGACCACGAACGGCTTGGCCAGCTTGCGCTCCAGCCTGTCGCTGCCCTACAACAGTGCGCTCGCGCCGAACGCGCAGGGCGTGGTGTTCCCGAACACGCTGCCGGCGACGTCACCGCTGTTTGCGGCGTCACCGAACGTGAACGTGATCGATCCGGGGATGCGCAATCCGTCGACGATTCAGGCCAGCCTGCAGATCGAGCAGCAACTGACGCAGGCGATGACGATGACCGTGGGCGGCACCTGGGTGCATGGTTCACATCTGGTTTCGTCAAGTTACTACGACCTGAACTTGCGGCAACCCACGGGCACGACGCAGTACGTGGTGTGCCCGCCCGGGACGACGGTGGTTCCCTGCTCCGGGACAAACACGGTGTCGCTGCCGAATCTGGATGCGGGGCGCTTCCAACAGGGGGCGATCAATCCAGCAGTGGGGCAAATCAAGGCGCTGATCAGTCCGGGGAATAATAACTATACGTCGGGCTTCGTTTCCTTCCGGCAGCAGATGCGCAACGGGTTGAGCGGCATGTTGTCCTATACGTTCGCGAAGAACATCGTGTCGAACGGCGTAGACTTCAACAATCAGTTCGATTTCAGCAATACGAAGGCGCTGGCGCTGGTGGATCAGCGGCATCGAGTGGTGATTGGCGCGGTTTATCAGAGCCAGTACAAGGGCTCCGGGATGCGCAAGGCGCTGCTGGGCGATTGGACGCTGAGCACGACGACGCAGTATGGTTCCGGGCGTCCTTATACGGGCTTGCTGACGGCCGGGTGCGTGGGCACCACGCTGGCGACCTGCGCCGGCGGACGCAATCTGAATGACTCGGCCTTCAACTACGGCCAAGGCATTGCCTCGTCGGGGCCGAGTCCGAATTTTGGGCTGAATGCCTTTGAGGGTCCTTGGTCCGGCGGCGTGGATCTGAGTGTGGAGCGCGCGTTCCGCATTGCGGAGGGCCACAAGCTCAGCTTCCGGGCGACGGCGTTCAATTCGATGAATCATCCGAATTACTATGTGCAATCGGGGAACTCGGGTCAGGGCGTGAACCAAACGCAGTATCGTCCGCTGGGGCCCAACTGTGGCAACGGCAGCGCGGCCGAGCAGACCTGTTATCTGATTCCCAATAATGGAGTGGGCGGGTTTGGCTCGTTCCTGGTGGTGGGGCAAAACAACGGCCCGCGCATTCTGCAGTTTGCTTTGATTTATCGCTTCTAGTTATGAGAACGCATTTACACATTGCGAAGCTGGTGGCCGTGGTCCTGGGAGCCGCGGCCATCGGCACGGCGGCAGACGCAGCCGTCTACGTCATTGAAGGAACCTTTGTCACACCTCAACGCGTGGTGAAGGGCAAGATGGTAGTGAAAGGCGACACGATCGAGTGCGTAGGCCGGTGCGACGCGCCGGCGGGCGCAGTGCGCGTGCCGGTGAAGGATGGCTTGATTTATCCAGGCTTCATCGACGCGCACCAGCACATGGCGTCGAATATCGCGCCAGTGTGGAACAACACCAAGAAGTATCCGCAACGTTATGAGTGGCAGAAGGATCCGGACCATCTGGCGTTTATGGCGCCGGTGCGGAAGTACTTCGAGACAGAGCAGGGTTGGTGCGAGGCCGTGCGGTATGCCGAGATTCATCAACTGGTGAGCGGCGTGACGACGATCCAAGGCACGGGGCGCGATTATGCGTGCACTTCGGGCCTGGTGCGGAACGCGGACGGGATGCATGACCTGCCGCTGCCCAAGACGCACGTGGTGCAGTACATTCCCGATGTTCGCCTGTTCAGTTTGGCGATTGACTGGAAGGTGACCCGCGCGCTGGCGATTCATCTGGGCGAGGGCGTGGATGAATATACGCGGCAGGAGCTTGATGTTCTCGCGCAGAAAGGACTGCTGCGGCCCGAGACGCTCATCATTCATGGGACGGCGTTTGGGCCGGCGGAGTTTAAGCGGATGGCAGCGGCGGGGGCGAAGCTGGTGTGGTCGCCGCAGAGCAACCTGGCGCTATACGGGAAGTCGATGGACGTGGAGGCCGCGATCCGCGCGGGCGTGGAAGTGTCACTGGGCGTGGACTGGAGCCCATCGGGCAGCCATGACCTGCTGGCCGAGTTGAAGGTCGCCGAGAGGGTGAATCGCGAGACGATGCACAAGGTGGTGAGGCGGGAGGATTGGCTGCCGATGATCACGAGCCGGCCGGCGCGGGGCCTGGCGCTGGACAAGTATTTAGGGACTTTGGAACCAGGGAAGAAGGCCGATCTCACCGTGCTGCGGAAGCGGGCGCGCCATCCGAGCCAGAGCTTGCTGAAGAATGAGCTGGCCGATGTGCAGATGGTGTGGGTCGGCGGCAAGTTGCTCTATGGCGATGAGGCAGCGGTGGAGGCAGTGCGGCCCGGTGAATGCGAGCGGCTGACGGTGGGGACTATCGCGAAAAAGCTTTGTGTGGCGGATCCGGCGAGCGCGCAGCCCCTGGGACGCATGACCTTTGCCGAACTGCGTGACCGGATCCGGGCCAGCTATCCGGCGCTGATTGGGCTCTACTAGAGAGATGCCACTTCTGATTCGCAACGGCGATATCGTCACCGCGAGTTCGCGCGGGGTGAGCGATATTTACGTGGAGGACGAGACGATCACGAGGATCGGCCGGAACTTGGACGTGCCGCCGGGGACCGAGGTGATCGACGCGACGGGCAAGCTGGTGTTTCCCGGCTTCATCGATCCGCACGTGCATCTGTATCTGCCCTTTATGGCGACCTTCGCCAAGGACACGCACGAGACGGGAAGCGTGGCGGCGTTGATGGGCGGGACGACCACTTACATCGAAATGTGCTGTCCGTCGCGGCATGACGATCTGCTCGAGGGTTATCAGCGGTGGAAGTCCAAGGCGGCGGGTTCGAGCGCCTGCGATTACTCGTTCCACATGTCGGTGACGAAGTTCGAGGAAAATACGCCGGGCGAGTTACGGGAGATTGTGGCGGACGGCGTGGCGTCGTTCAAGATCTTTCTGGCGTACAAGAACTTCTTCGGCGTGGATGACGGCGAGATGTATCAGACGTTGAGGCTGGCGAAGAAGCTCGGCGTGATCGTGACGGCGCATTGCGAGAATGCGGAGTTAGTGGGGCGGTTGCAACAGGAGTTACTGGCGGCGAAGAAGACGGGGCCGCAATGGCATGAGCCGAGCCGGCCGGAGTCCGTGGAAGCGGAGGGGACCCATCGCTTCGGGACGTTCCTCGAGAATACTGGCGCCGCGGGTTACGTGGTGCATCTCTCGTGCGCGGGAGCGCTGGAGGCGGCGCTGGCAGCAAAGCGGCGCGGCACGCGGTTGTGGGTGGAGACGGTGATCCCGCATCTGCTACTCGACAAGACTTATGCCGAGCGGCCGGGCGTGGAGGGGATGAAATACGTGATGTCGCCACCACTGCGGGACTGGCGGAATCAGAAAGTGCTGTGGGATGCGCTGGCGGCGGGGATGATCGACACCGTGGGCACCGATCATTGTCCGTTCGATACGACGCAGAAGCTGTTGGGGGCGGAGGCCTTCACGCAGATTCCGAACGGCATTCCGGGCATCGAAGAGCGGCCGGCGTTGCTCTACACCTACGGCGTGAAGCGCGGGACGCTGGACCTGCATCGGTTTGTGGACGCCGCCAGCACGCGCGCGGCGCAACTTTTCGGACTGTTTCCGCGTAAAGGGACGATTGCGCCGGGCAGCGATGCCGACCTGGTGATCTTCAACCCGAAGTATCACGATACGATTTCCGCCAAGACGCATCACACCAACTGCGACTATAGTGGCTTTCAAGGCTTCGAAGTGGAAGGCCGACCGGAGGTGGTGACCGTGCGCGGCAAAGTGCAGGTGAGCCACGGCCAGTTCGTCGGCGACCGCACGCGCGGCCAGTTTCTGCGGCGAGAGCCGGCTTATTTCTAAAACTGTGAATGTCAAACCACAACGCGTATTGGCGGAGCTGAAAGAGCTTCGCGACCTGACGGGCGATGAGCATGGCGCTCAGCGAGTGGCCTGGACCGACGGGTGGCTGCGCTCGCGCGAATGGTTCAGCAGCAAGCTGAGCGGGCTGCCGGTGGAGGACCACTACGACGCCGCCGGCAATCGCTGGATCACGCTGGCGGGCAAGTCACCGAAGGCGTTGCTGCTCGGCAGTCATCTGGATTCGGTGCCGAATGGCGGCTGGTTGGACGGCTGCTTGGGCGTGCTGACGGCGCTCGAGACTTTGCGCGGCTTTGCCGAGCTGGGGCGCCCGCCGGTGACGATTCGGCTAGTGGATTTCGCCGATGAAGAAGGCGCGCGCTTTGGGCGGAGCCTGCTGGGTTCGTCGGCCTTTGCCGGAACGCATTCGATCAGCGCCGATCGCGGACGGACGGATAAAGACGGCATCCGGCTGGAAGAGGCGCTGCGACGGTGCGGCGTGGAGGTCGATCGCTTGGCCGAAGCCGAGCGCGAGCAGGAGAACGCGGCGGCGTATCTGGAGTTGCATATCGAGCAAGGTCCGGTGCTGGAGAAGCTGGACTTGCCGCTGGGCGTGGTGCTCGGGACGAAGGGCGTGGAGCGGCATGCGATCACGTTCCATGGTCAGGAGGCGCATTCCGGGTCGACGCCGATGGCGGTGCGGCGCGATGCGCTGGCGGCCGCGGCGAAGCTGGCGCTCGAGATTCGGACGATTGCGGGGCGGCATCCGGACGCGGTGTGTACGATGGGCAGCGTGAAGACGTTACCGGGCATTGTGACAGCGGTGGTGGGGCGTTGCGAAACGACGCTCGATCAGCGCGATCTGGATGCGGACGTGCTGGCCCAAATGTACGCGGAGGCGCGCGAGGCAAGTGAGCGCTTTGCGGCCGAGGAAGGGTGCACGACGGAATGGTCCCGCATTTGGAATATTGAGCCGGTGCCGTTTCATCCAGAGCTGATTGCGCTGTGCGAAGCGGCGACGGCGAAGGTGGCGGGACGCACGCATCGGCTGCCGTCGGGTCCGCTGCATGACGCGGCGGAGGTGGCGCGTGCCGGCATTCCGGCGGTGATGATGTTTGTGCAATCGTTGGGCGGCATCAGCCACAACAAAATTGAGAATACGCGGGAAGAACATTTGGCGATGGCGGTGGAAGCTTATGCCGACCTGGCGGAGCGCACCGCGGCCTGGATTCTCGAGCGGAGATAAGACATGGTCAGTACGACACCTGAGTTGAAGACCGTTAGCCATTGGATCGGCGGGCAATTGGCACCCTCCACGTCGGGCCGGTCGGCCACGGTGTGGAATCCGGCCACCGGAGAGGCTCAAGCCAAGGTGGATCTGGCGAGCGTGGAGGAAGTGGATGCCTGCGTGGCGGCCGCCAAAGCGGCGTT
Source organism: Bryobacteraceae bacterium (assembly GCA_965229305.1). Classification (GTDB taxonomy): domain Bacteria; phylum Acidobacteriota; class Terriglobia; order Bryobacterales; family Bryobacteraceae; genus JALHNI01. The sequence goes on from CBDDIZ010000036.1 coordinate 111,219, forward strand.
TGCGGAGTGGCGCGCCACGCCGCTCTCCCGCCGCGCCGAAGTGATGTTCAAGCTGCGCGACCTGATCGACGCCAACCGTCGCCGCATCGCCGAGATGGTGACGGCCGAGCATGGCAAGACGGTCGCCGATGCGCTGGGCGAGGTGGCACGCGGGCTCGAGAACATCGAGTTCGCCTGCGGCATGCCGAACCTGCTGAAGGGCAGCTTCTCGGAACAGGCAAGCCGCGACATCGACGTTTACCAGATCCGGCAGCCGCTGGGCGTGGTGGCGGGGATCACGCCGTTCAACTTCCCGGCCATGGTGCCGATGTGGATGTTCGGCAATGCGATCGCCTGCGGCAATGCGTTCATCCTGAAGCCGTCGGAGAAGGATCCTTCGGTGAGCTTGTTCCTCGCGGAGTTACTGCAGCAGGCGGGGTTGCCGGCGGGCGTGTTCAGCGTGCTGCAGGGAGACAAAGTGGCGGTGGACCGGCTGCTGGAGCATCCCGACGTGCGGGCGATCAGCTTTGTGGGGTCCACGCCCGTCGCTAAGGCGATCTATGAGGCGGGGACGCGGCAGGGGAAGCGCGTGCAGGCGTTGGGCGGGGCGAAGAATCACATGCTGGTGCTGCCGGATGCCGACCTGGCGATGGCGGCCGACGCGGCGATCTCGGCGGCTTACGGGTCGGCGGGCGAGCGTTGCATGGCCATCTCCGCGGTGGTGGCGGTGGGGGCGGTGGCCGACCCGCTGATTGCGGCGATCCAGGAGCGCATGGCCAAGATCAAGGTCGGCGGCGGGACGGAGCCCGGGGCCGAAATGGGCCCGCTGATCACACGGGAACATCGCGACAAGGTGGCGTCCTACGTGGCGGGCGCCGCGGCCGAAGGCGCCAAACTGGTGGTGGATGGCCGGCAGGATCCGGCGACCGCCCGGCCGGGCTTCTTTCTAGGCGCTTCGCTGATTGACCAGGTGAAGCCGCACATGAGCTGCTATCGGGACGAGATCTTCGGGCCAGTGCTGAGCGTGGTGCGCGTGGAAACGTATGCCGAGGCGCTCGATTTGATCAATGCGAATCCGTTCGGCAATGGCGTGGCGATCTTCACGCGCGATGGCGGGGCGGCGCGGCAATTCCAGTTCGATGTGGAGATCGGCATGGTGGGCATCAATGTGCCGATTCCGGTGCCGGTGGCGTATTACAGTTTCGGCGGCTGGAAGGCGTCGCTGTTTGGCGATTTGCACATGTACGGACCGGAGGGCGTGCAGTTCTACACGCGGTCCAAGGTGGTGACCAGCCGTTGGCCGAATCCGGGGACGAGCCAAGTGGATTTGGGCTTTCCGCAGGTGCGATAGGCGGACTGCCAAAAGCGAAAAGCCCCTCGGTGGAGGGGCTTTCGAGAAATGATGGCGTCCCCAGCGGGATTCGAACCCGCGTTATCGCCGTGAAAGGGCGGTGTCCTAGGCCGGGCTAGACGATAGGGACGCAAGGAAGGCCGTGAGCCAAGCTCACGGCCTCAATAGAACTATACCAAACTTTAGCGCTGAACGCGAGCGGATCCGCCCTTGGCAAAGTCAGAAACTTGCTTGAGGGTGGCCATGGTGGTGTCGCCGGGGAATGTGGTGAGCAACGCACCGTGCGCCCAGCCATAATTCAGGGCTTCGGCCGGGCTCATGCCGGTGAGAATGCCGTAGAAGAGGCCGGCGGCAAAGCCGTCGCCGCCGCCCACGCGGTCGATGACGTCGAGTTCGGCGGTGGGGGCCTGGTAGGTCTGGCCGTTGGCCCAAACCACGGCGCTCCAGCTGTGGCGATTGGTGGAATGCACTTCGCGGAGCGTGGTGGCGACGACCTTGATGTTCGGGTGCTTCTTGGCGACGACGTCGATCATGCCGAAGAAGGCCGACGGGTCGAGCTTGCTCTTGGATTCGACTTCGGGTCCGGGGATGCCGAGGCCGAGTTGGAGGTCCTCTTCGTTGCCGACGAGCACGTCGACGTTCTCCACGATGCGGCCGATCACTTCGAGGGCGCGCGCATGGCCACCGACGGAGTTCCAGAGCTTCGCGCGGTAGTTGAGGTCGAGCGAGACGATGGCTCCGGCAGCCTTAGCAGCCTTCATGCCTTCGATCATGACTTCCGAAGTCGTCTCCGAGAGCGCGGCGAAGATGCCGCCCGAATGGAACCAGCGAATGCCGCCCGCGAAGATGGAGGCCCAATCGAAATCGCCCGGCTTGAGCAGCGCGGCGGCTTCGTTGGCGCGGTTGTAGAACACGACGGGAGGGCGCACGCCGTGGCCCTGGTCGCTATAGACGGTGGCGATGTTGGGGCCGCGCACTTCGTCGTTCTTGAAATGCTTATAGAAGGGCGTAACGCCCATGGCCTTCACGCGCTCCTGCACCAGGGCGCCGATCGGGTAATCGACCATGGCGCTGGCGACGCCGGTCTTCAGGCCGAAGCAATCGGAGAGATTGGCCGCCACGTTGAACTCGCCGCCACTGACGTGGATCGCGCAAGAGGTCGCCTTGCGGAAGGGGATGATGCCGGGATCGAGCCGGTGAATCAGGGCGCCCAAGGCGAGAAAGTCAAGTCCGCTGCCCGAGGGGCGGATGTTTAGATTGAATGACATGTATTTGCCAATATATCAATAGGCGCGGACAAGTGCCTCTTGCGCCGCCGCACCGGAGCGCAGGCGGACGGTGACGTCGCTTTGCACTTTCACCTGAACGGCGTAGAGACCGGGGGCAGTCTGGCTCCAGCCCGAGCGAGTGACGGAGCCGCCAGCGATGCTCACTTGGGGCCAGGCGCCATCGACGATGAGGCCTTGCGCGTCGACGACGCGGACGCCGAATTCGATGACAGAGCCGCGAGGGGCGGACTTGGGGAGTTCGATGGTGGTGATGGAGTCGGCGGCTTGGGCGGAGTCCGCGCGCCAGTAAGGAATGCGCAGATCCTGCGCGGCGCCTTCGCAGTGCACACCGAGATAGCCTTCGCCAGCGGCGCCGGGGTCGGTGACCTGAAGCGTGACGGGGGCGTCGGCGGTGAACTGGGTCGACGAAAGCGACGGCGCGGCGCCCTTGGCGTCGACGTTCACCGTGCAGATGCCCGCGGCGCCGGCCACCGGCTCAAAGGTGATGTCGAGCGTGCTGCCAGTGAACTTCAGCGCGGCCGGCTGGGCGACCATCGTGGCGGCTAGGGCATGGGCCGCTTCCAGCTTCCCCGCCCCGGCTTCGATGACGCGGAACGGCACGGCGGTGGCGGAGTTAATCAGCAACGAGCGATATTGCATAACGGTCAGGCCGGGGCGAGCCGCCTTAAGAATGGCGGCGGTGCCGGCGGCGATGGGGGCCGAGAGGCTGGTGCCCATCATCGGACGGTAACCGGTGGACCCGGCGCGCTGCAGCGTGTCAGCCGTGAAGAACTGGTCGCCGACGGCGAGAATTTCCGGCTTGAGTCCGGCGCCCAGATTGGGGCCGCGGCCGGAGAAGGAGGCCATGGCGCCGTCGCGGGCGGTGTGGGAACCCACCGTGATGGCGCGGGGCGCGGTGCCGGGGCTCGAAATCGAGTTCAAGCCCGGCCCCGCGTTGCCCGCGGCCACCACCACGATCACGCCCTGGTCGATGGCGCGCTCGAGAGCCTGGACGATGACGTCATCTTCCGGGCGGGGCGCGAAGCCCGTGCCGAGGCTGAGATTGATGACGTCCATGCCATCGGCGACGGCGTCGTCGATGGCTTTGAGGATGCCGGCCGAAGTGGCCTGAGCATCGTCGCCCATTACTTTGTAGTTGCCGAGATAAGCCGCCGGGGCCATGCCGGAGAAGCGGGAGCCGCCAGGGTTATCGTGCTGAATCCCGGCAGAGATCATCGCCGTGGCGGTGCCATGGCCGTAGTAATCACCCGCGTCGTTGCCGAAGGTGCGAGCGTTGAAGCGCTCATAGCTGCGAGCGACGATCACCTTGGCGCTGGTGTAGCGCTGGTTCTTGGCGGTGTCGACGCGGGGGTAGCCGTCGGGAGCCGTCAAGCCATCGGCGTTGAAGCCGGGGTGGGTGACGTCGATGCCGGTGTCGAGGATGCCGATCTTGATGCCGGCGCCGGCGTGCTCGCGGCCACCGAGAGTCTGCCAGAGCTGGGTGACGGCCTGGGTGTCTTCGACGACGTCCGCCGTCGGACGGTAGGTGACGATGGGGTGCAGGCGCTTCACCGAAGGATCGGTGGCGACGGCGTAGACGTCGGCGTCGTCGAGCTCGACGATGACTGCCGGAAGCGTGGCGCGGGTCACTTCCAGGACCTTCGCGCCACGGCGCGCCAAAGTATGCGCAGCGTCGGCCGACGCTCCCCGACTCTTGCCGACTGGCACCATTTCCACGATGTACTGGGCGGCGCCCAGCGTCCAGGAAAGGCTCAGGAGAGAGAGGCAGAATCGGAGAAACATCTGGCCTGATTCTCAGGCAAAACTCCTAGAACCCGAAGCCTTCTGAGTCCCTATACATGTCTAAACGGGGAGGTAAGTTGGGGATAGAAGGCGGCGGTTGGCAGTTGAAGGGGAAAAACGCGTTCGCCGTTATTCCTCAAGAAGTTCCAGGAACAAACCGTACGTAAGTTTCAGGGCGCGTGGTGCTGCGGTTTGATTTTCGGCCCATTTGGCGAGGTGGACGGCCAAGTCGGCGGCGGATGATCTGCTCCCTCCTCCTCCGAGGGGACTAGGGTGCAGGAACCTCCGTCCCTGGTCCTCGTCTTCTGCTACCGTTGAGGAAGGCCGAGGGGAGCCCCGCTAGGGGGCTGAGAGGCTGACGGCTTCGCAAGAGGCAACGCAGCGACCCATCGAACCTGATCCGGGTTATTCCGGCGAAGGGATAGGTCCCCCATCCGCCCGGATCTCCAAATTCGACCGCTCTTGGAGATCGACATGAGTACACAGTTAGTCGCCCCGCAGGAAGTGACCACCGGCCCGCTGCCGGCGTCAAAGAAAGTCCATCGCGGACCGTTCCAGGTCGCGATGCGCCAAATCGAATTGTCCAGCGAGGCGCCGCTGACGGTTTATGACACCTCCGGCCCCTACACGGACCCGGAAGCGGAGATTGATCTCGCGCGCGGTCTGCCGCCGTTGCGCAAGAAGTGGATTGCGAATCGCAAGCCAATCGACGGCGCCGTGAGCCAGATGGCTTACGCGCGGGCGGGCATCATCACGCCGGAGATGGAATACGTCGCGCTCCGGGAGAACCTGGGCGACCCGAACGGCAAGATCACAGCGGAGTTCGTCCGCGACGAAATCGCGCGCGGACGCGCCATCCTGCCGGCCAACATCAATCATCCGGAAACCGAGCCGATGATCATCGGCCGCAACTTCCTGGTGAAGATCAATGCGAACATCGGCAACTCGGCGGTGAGTTCGTCAGTGGCCGAAGAAGTGGACAAGCTGGTGTGGGCGATCCGTTGGGGCGCCGATACGGTGATGGACCTGTCCACCGGCGCCAACATCCACGAAACGCGCGAATGGATCATGCGCAACTCGCCGGTGCCGATCGGCACGGTGCCGATCTATCAGGCGCTCGAGAAGTGCAACGGCAAGGCCGAAGACCTGACCTGGGAACTCTACCGCGACACGCTGATCGAACAGTGCGAACAGGGCGTGGACTATTTCACGATCCATGCCGGCGTGCGGCTCTCCTACATTCCGCTCACGGTGAACCGTATCACGGGTATTGTGTCGCGCGGCGGGTCGATTCTGGCGAAGTGGTGTCTGGCGCACCACAAAGAGAACTTCCTGTACACGCACTTCGACGACATTCTCGAGATTTGCCGCGCGTATGACGTCAGCATTTCGCTGGGTGACGGTCTGCGGCCGGGGTCGATCGCCGACGCGAACGACGCGGCGCAGTTTGCCGAGCTTGAGACGTTGGGCGAGTTGACGACGCGGGCCTGGGAACGGGACGTGCAGGTGATGATCGAAGGGCCCGGCCACGTGCCGATGCACAAGATCAAAGAGAATGTCGACCTGCAGATGCAGATCTGCAAGGAAGCGCCGTTCTACACCCTGGGACCGCTGGCGACCGACATCGCCCCCGGCTATGACCACATCACCAGCGCCATCGGCGCGGCCATGATCGGCTGGTTCGGCACGGCCATGCTGTGCTACGTCACGCCGAAGGAGCATCTGGGCCTGCCGGATCGCGAAGACGTGAAGCAGGGCGTGATCGCCTACAAGATCGCCGCGCACTCGGCGGACCTCGCCAAGGGACATCCGGCGGCGCAGAAGCGCGACGACGCCCTCAGCCGCGCGCGCTTCGACTTCCGGTGGCGGGACCAGTTCCACCTCGCACTCGATCCCGATACCGCCCTGAAGTATCACGACGAAACGCTACCGGCCGAAGGCGCCAAGGTGGCCCATTTCTGCTCGATGTGCGGGCCGAAGTTCTGCTCGATGAAGCTGACGCAGGAAGTGCGCGACCTGGCGGCGGCGGGTCTGGCGGAGAAGTCGGCCGAATTCCGCGAGTCCGGCGGACAGGTGTACGTGCCGGTTGAGGCGCTCTCCGGCAAATCCTAGTACCCCCGCCCGCCACGGGCTAGTGCCAATTTGAAACGGACCACGCTGATTGTTTGAATCGCAAGCACTTAGCGTGGTCCGCTCATACTCCGGACACTTACGTACTAGGGTGATTTTTCCCTATTCCCAGTCTGCACAAAACGCTTAGAACCGCCGAGTAACTCCTGAGGCTACGTGTGGCCTTTTTGGCGTCCCTCGATGCGGATTCGGCACCTGTTCGTACTCGCGACTGTCGGCCTGTGGGCTTCCCCCGGGTTCGCGCAGCGCTATGCGTTCAAGCAGTACGGCCCCGAGCAGGGTCTCGATAATCAGGTTCCGTTAGCGATTCAACAGGATGCCGCCGGCTTCATGTGGGTGGCGAGTCCGAATGGGCTGTATCGCTATGACGGCTATCGCTTTCGCAAGTTCACCTCCGAGGACGGCCTGCCCGGCGAGTTCATCGGCGGCTTGCATGAGAGCGAGCCGGGACGGCTCTGGGTGGTGGCGATCGATGGCAAGGTGGCCGTGCGCAACGGCTCGAAGTTCGCCACGATCGTCGATCCGCTTGTGACCGGAGTTTCGCCCCGCGGCATCAGCAGCGACTCGCAGGGGCGGGTATACCTCGCCACGGCGATGGGTCTGGTGATGGGGACCCGGCAAGGCGACCGTTATCGCTTCGAGCGCACTCCGCCGCCAAAAGAGAAGACTTTCGATCGTTTCGCCACCAGCGCCTACACGGACGCCGACGGCGCCGTTTGGTATGGCTGCGGCAAGTCGATCTGCCGTTTCGCCAGTGGGCAGGTGGCCGTTTATGGGGCATCGCGCGGCGTGCCGGAAGATCGCTGGGTGAGCTTCGCGCGGCCGAAGAACGGATCCTTGTGGGTGCGCAGCCGGCGGTTGCTGATCGAGTTGAAGCCGGGCGCGTACCGCTTTGAGCCGCCCGACACCCAAGTGAAGGCTACCGGCGCGAACTTCCCTTCTCTGGCTGTCGATCGTCGCGGACAACTGCTGGTGCCGACCAACTACGGCGTGGCTATTCGCAAGCCGGGGCAAGGCGCGGGCAATCGCTGGCGGACCGTGGGCAAGCGCAATGGTTTGCCGCTGAACGAAGTGGCGGCGGTGACCGAGGACCGCGAAGGCTCGATCTGGATCGGCATCACCGGCGGCGGCGTGCTCCGCTGGCTGGGCTATCAGGAGTGGGAAAGCTTCACCGAAAGCGAGGGGCTGGCGGGCGACATCGTCTACGACATCGTCGGCAACCGGCACGAAGGCATCTGGGTCGCCACCGGCAGCGGGCTGAGCTATGGCACCTACGCTGATGAACGCTGGGCTTGGCGGACGATCGCGTTGCCGGGCATCGACGTCGTAAAGAGTCTGGCGCGCGATCGCGACGGCAATCTGTGGGTGGCTCCGGACAGCCCACAATTGCTTTTGCTGGCGCCCAACGGCACGCGCAAGTCGCGGGTGGCGCTGCCGAATGTGATCCCTTGGAGCGTCACGGTGGATTCCAAGGGCATCCTGTGGGTGGGCACCAATCAGGGCCTCTTCACTCTGGCCCCCGGCGCCAGCGAAGTGGAGCCGGTAGCGTTGCCGGCGGACGATCAGGAAAAGCGTCAGCGGGCCGTGATGAAGGTGGTGGAAACCAAGGCGGGCGAAATCTGGGTGGCCAGTTATCGCGGCCTTTATCGCCGCCGCGACGGCCAGTGGCTGCGCTACCAAACCAAGGACGGCTTGCGGCAGGACGCGCTCAGCCATCTGGCCGAAGGGCCGAACGGCGATCTGTGGCTCGGGTATCGCACCGGCGCGGGCATTTCGCGCATCTCGCCCGACGGCAGCCGGTTGCGCGTCGATCACTTCGACCGCTCGAACGGCCTGCAATCCGACCAGTCATATTTCATCGGCTTCGACCTGCGCGGCGATCTGTGGAACGGCAGCGACACGGGCGTCGAGGTCCTGACCGAAGAGGGCAGCTATGGGCGCCGCTTCCGGCACATGGACCGGACGACGGGCTTGGTGTGGAACGACACAACGACCGACGCGTTCCTGGCCGACACCGACGGCAGTGTTTGGATCGGCACCAGCCGGGGCTTGGCCCACTACACCGCCACCGGCGACGCGCCGATTCGCAGCGTGCCGCCGGTGGAGATCACGTCGGTGAAGCTGGGCCGCAACTCGCTCCAGTTGATCTACAGTTCGCTGAGCTATCAGCTCGAAAACAGCCTGCAGTTCCGCTACCGGCTGGTGGGGAGCGACGAAAACTGGCATGAGACCGAACAGCGCGAACTAACGCTTTCGCCGCTGCCGCCCGGCGACTATCGCTTCGAGGTGATGGCGCGTCCGCCCGGTGGCGAGTGGCAATCGTCGCCGCGCACGTTCTCGTTCCGCATAGAGCCGCCGGTCTATCAGACGTGGTGGTTCCGCATCCTGGCCACGGTGCTGCTGCTGTGGTTCGTCCGATCGCTGTGGCGGTTCCGCATGCGGCGACTGGAGATCGACCGCCAGCGGCTGGAACGCAAAGTGAGCGAGCGCACGCTCGAATTGGCCGAAGCGAAGCTCCGCGTGGAAACTCTGCTGAAGGAAACTGAGACGCTGCTGGACCGGACGCTCGAAACTAGCCGGCTGAAGAGCGAATTCCTGGCCAACATGAGCCACGAGATCCGCACGCCGATGAACGGCATCATCGGCATGACGACGCTGCTGCTGGGGACGCGCGTGGATCCCGAGCAACGCGATTACCTCGAGACGGTGAAACATTCAGCCGACGCCCTGCTGACCCTGCTCAACGACATTCTCGACTTCTCGAAGATCGAAGCCGGGCACCTCGAAATCGTGCCGGCGAACTTCAACCTGGCCTCGTCGCTCGACGGCGTGCTGTCGATCGTCGCCTTCAGTGCGGCGCAGAAGCGGCTCCAGCTCTCCTGCGAAATCGACCCCGCCGTGCCCGGCCATTTGCTGGGCGACGAAGGCCGCTTGCGCCAGATTCTGCTGAACCTGGCCGGCAACGCCGTGAAGTTTACGCAGCAGGGCCATGTGAAGCTGCAGGTGAAGCTGGAAAGCCAAACGCCCGCCGATGTGGTGCTGCGCTTCACGGTGGAGGACACCGGCATCGGCATCCCGCGCGACAAGCAGGGGGTCATCTTCGAAGCGTTCCGGCAGGCGGACGGGTCCATGACCCGTCAATTCGGCGGCACCGGCTTAGGCCTGGCGATCTGCGTGCGCCTGGTGGAACTGATGGGCGGCCGGATCTGGGTGGAGAGCGAGCCCGGCTTGGGCAGCCGCTTCCACTTCACAGTCCGCTTGGCGCCTGCTCCCGGAACGGCGCCGGCTCCCGCGCGGCACGACTTCGCGCCGGTCGCGCGGCTCTTGCGCGTGCTGCTCGCCGAAGACAACAAGGTGAATCAGCGCGTGGCGGCCAAGATTCTCGAGTCGCGCGGCCACGCGGTTTTCCTGGCCGATACCGGGCGCCAAGCCGTCGACCTCTTCCAGAAGGAAGCCGTCGACGTGATCCTGATGGATCTGCAGATGCCCGAAATGGACGGCATCGAGGCAACGCGCGCCATCCGGCGCATGGAAGCCGGCGGGCATACTCCGATCGTCGCGCTGACGGCGCATGCGATGACCACCGACCGCGAACGCTGCCTCTCAGCCGGCATGGACGACTACCTCAGCAAGCCCATCAACCCGGAACGGCTGATCGCGACGGTGGAACAAGTCGTTGGCCATCATAGCGAGAACCCGAATTCCCCTTAAGACCCCGTCAGAATGCTACGCTAAACGCGTCGCATGTCCGTTGAGAAATTGTTCGACGTGGTCGGCGTTGGTCTAAACGCCACCGATACCCTGATCCTCCTGGACCGCTTTCCCGCTTACGCCGGAAAGGTCCCGTTTACCCGTGAAGTTCTCTCGCCCGGTGGGCAGGTAGCCAGCGCCATGGTGTGCTGCGCGCGGCTCGGCCTGCGCGTCAAGTACATCGGCACCTGCGGCGACGACGAGCGCGGCCGCGTTCAGATGGATAGCCTGCGGGATAGCGGCATCGACATCTCGGATGTGGAAGTCCGGCAGAACTGTCCGAATCAGACGGCTTACATCCTGATTGACCAATCCACCGGCGAACGCACCGTGCTCTGGCGGCGTGAAGAGTGTCTGGCGCTGACGCCGGAGACGATCACGCCGGAGAAGATCACCTCGGCGCGGCTGCTCCACATCGACGGACACGATACGCCGGCGGTGGCGCGCGCAGCCGAAATTGCGCGGGCCAACGGCATTCCGGTGACGATCGACATCGATACCGTCTACCACGGCTTTGACCGCGTGCTGCAGCACGTGGATTACTTGGTGACCAGTTCCGAGTTCCCGGTGCAGTGGACCGGCCAATCCGACCCGTTGAAGGCCCTCGCGACGATTCAGAACGAGTTCAAGCTGCCGGTGGCGGCAATGACGTTGGGCGCGCAGGGGTCCCTGGCCCGGCTCGATGGCAAGTTTTACTATTCGCCGGCCTACGTGGTGAACTGCACGGACACCACCGGCGCGGGCGACATCTTCCACGGCGCGTTTTGCTATGCCGTGCTGCAAGGTCTGCCGATCAAAGAGGCGCTCGATCTCTCGAACGCTCTGGCGGCGCTCAACTGCACCGCGCTCGGCGCGCGCGGTAAGCTCGCCACGCTCGACGAGGCGAAAGCGCTGATGGGCCGGGCCGAACGCCGCATCAACGCGGACTACGCCCGGGTTTCGGCATGATCCCACTTCGCGATTCGATTCCCTCGCGAACCACTCCGCTGGTGACGCTGGGCATCATTGCGATCAATGTCCTGGTTTTCGTCCATCAACTCACCCTGCCCGATCTCGAGCTGGACCATTTCATCCGGCACTACGCGGTGATCCCCGCGCGCCTGCAACTGCGCGACCTGATCACGTCGATGTTTCTGCACGGCGGCTTCATGCACCTGATCGGCAACATGTGGTTCCTTTGGATCTACGGCGACAATGTGGAGGACGTGCTGGGCCGCGCCAAGTATCTGTTCCTTTACCTCGCCTCGGGCATCGCCGGCTCCCTGGTGCAAATCGCCGCTGACCCCAACACCACGATCCCCAACATCGGCGCCAGCGGCGCCATCGCCGGCGTGATGGGCGCCTATCTGCTAAAGTTCCCGCACGCGCGCATCCTCACGCTGATTCCGCTGTTCGTCTTCTTCTTCACGCAGGAACTGCCCGCCTATCTGATCCTCGTCTACTGGTTCGTCCTGCAATTCTTCTCGGGCGTCGGTTCGCTCGCCGAGAGTTCGTCGCAGAGCGGCGGCGTCGCGTTCTTCGCGCATGTCGGCGGCTTCGTGACCGGCTTGGTCCTGATGAAACTGCTGCCCTCGCACGACCCTTATTGGCGCCGCGGCGAACTCCGTTGGTAAACATGAACCTGCACCTTCCCAGTAACTATCAGGACCCCGTCCCGCAAATCGACCTCCTGGTGCTTTGCGCGCATCCCGGCGACGCCGAGCAGACCGCCGGCGGCACGCTCGTCAAGCTCGCCGAACTCGGCTACCGCACCGGTGTGCTGGACCTCACGCCTGGCGATGTGACGCGCGCTAAGAAGCCGGAAGTGCTCTTCGACCAAGCCACCGCCGCTGCTGCGCCATTGCTGCTCAAGTGGCGCGGCAACCTGCACTATCCCGATGGCCGCGTGGAGAATTCCCTGCCCGGCCGCATGACCGTCGCCGGCGAGATCCGCCGACTGCAGCCGCGGCTCGTCGTGGTGCCTTACTGGCACGCCGAGCATCCCGATCATGGCGCCACCTGCGAGATGGCCGAACAAGCTTGCGTGCTGGCCGGCCTGCAGGGTCTCGATGCCGAGACGCCCGCGCATCGGCCGGAGCGCGTCTTTCACGCGAGCCTCTACACGACCGTCGCGCCGACATTCGTCATCGACATCACCGCCCAGTTCGAGCGCAAGGTCGCCGCCCTCGAGTGCTATGCGCCGGCCGACGCGGCCGCGCAGCGCGATCGCCTGCACTCGCAGGCTCGCTTTTACGGCGACATGATCGGCGCGCGTTATGGCGAGCCGTTCGTTTCGCGCACGCCGCTGCGCCTCTCCGATCCTCTCGCGTAAATTTCCATGGACCCGATCCTCGCCCACGTTCAAGCCCAGCAACCGGCTCTGGTTGCCTTCCTGCGGCAGTTGGTGGAGTGTGAGTCACCGAGCGACGATGCCGCGGCAGTGAACCGCTGCGCCGACCTGTTTGCGGACTCGGTGGCCGACATCGCCAAGGTGAAGTCATTCGCCGGCGGCCGCTACGGCAAGCATCTGCTCTGCGACTTCGCCCTGCCCGGCAAGCGCAAGGAAGGGCTCGTGCTCGGCCTGGGCCATACGGACACCGTTTATCCGCTGGGCATTCTGCAGCAGATGCCGTGGCGCGAGGCGGAAGGACGCTACTGGGGGCCGGGCGTGCTCGACATGAAGGCAGGCCTCGCTTTCTTTGTCTTCGCGGTGCGCACGTTGCGTGCCCTGCAGATTCCCGTACGCCGCTCCGTCAAGCTTTTGCTGGTGTCCGAAGAAGAAGTGGGCAGTCCGTCGTCACGGCCGTTGACCGAAAAGACCGCGGCGGGCGCCCAAGCCGTGCTGGTGCTCGAACCAGGCACCGGGCTCGAGGGCAAGCTCAAGACGGCGCGCAAAGGCATCGGCCGCTACCACGTCACCATCACCGGCCACGCGGCGCACGCCGGCGTCGACTTTGCGCAAGGCGCCAGCGCCATCGTCGAACTGGCGCATCAGTTGCAACGGATCGCGGCGTTCACCGATCTCGCGCGTGGCACCACGGTCAACCCCGGCGTGATTCACGGGGGCACGCGGAGCAATGTGATTGCCGCGGAGGCGGGCGCCGAGGTCGATGTGCGCGTGGTGCGTCTGCGCGATTTCGACAAGCTCGATCGCCGGCTGCGGACGCTCAAGCCGGTGAACCGCCGTTGCCAAATCACGATCACCGGCGGCTTGAATCGTCCGCCGATGGAGCGCACGCGAGCCATTGCGGAGTTGTTTGCGCAAGCGAAGAAACTAGCACGCGAACTGGGTGTGGAGGTGGACGAATCGTCCACGGGCGGCGGCTCCGATGGCAACTTCACGGCCGCGCTCGGTGTGCCCACGCTGGACGGCTTGGGCGCCGTCGGTGCCGGCGCGCATGCGCCACACGAGAGCATTCTGATCGACCGCATCGCCGATCGCACCGCCCTGCTTGCCAAGCTGCTGAGCACGCTCTAAATCGTTCCCCAAAACGCGCGCAACTGTGACAACATGGTTCGCGTGAAAAATTCGTCAACCCCGTCGCTTCCTCGCCGGCGCACGCTGGCCGCCCTCCTGGCGCTGGGAGCTCTTCCCGCCAGCGCGGCCGGCAAGCCCATTCAACTCGAAGTGGATCTCACGGTGGACCCGGCCAAGGAAAAGGAGATGCTCAAGAACTTTGAGTCGATCTTCAAGCCGGCGGCCGCCAAGCAAAATGGCTATGTCGATGTGAAGCTGCTCAAGCTGCGGAGCACGCTGGCCGGCAAGGCTCCGGCGGGAGTGAACTATCGCTTTTGCCTGATCTATCAGAGCGAGGAGTTACGTCAGAAGTGGGTGGCCTCGGACATTCATCAGCAGGTGTGGCCCACCATCGAAAAGACGCTGGTGCATAAAAACTACAACGTGCTCCTGTTCGACATCGCCTAGGAGGCCCCAATGAAGTACCTGGTTGTGCTTCTGCTGCTGGCGCCCCTGGTGGCGCGCCAACCGTTAGCCCAGCGCATCGCGCATACGGATCCGTCGAAGTACCGCACGGCGAAGTCCGTGCATGGCGGAGCCGGCGAACTGAAGTATATGGGGCTGTTCGACGGGCACACCCTCGACACCAACTTATTCTTTTTGCACCGCGGCGTGATTCAGCCGAAGAGCGGCATCGGCGCGCACTTCCACAATCAGTGCGAAGAGATGTTCGTGATCTTCGATGGCGAAGCGCAGTTCACCATCGATGGCCGCACGTCGCTGGTCAAGGGGCCGGCCGGCGCTCCCTGCCGCATGGGTCATTCGCACGCCATTTACAACCCCACGGATAAGCCGGTGGAGTGGATGAACATCAACGTCTCGGCGATGAAGAATACCTATGACGCTTTCGATCTGGGCGATCCGCGCGTGGATGTAGCGCTCGATCCGATCCCGGTCTTCATGACCATGCGGCTCGATCAAGCCTTACTGAAGACGGTGCAGAACATGGGCGGCCAATACCGAAGGGCCCTCGAACCTTCGGTATTCACAAGTCCGTGGGCCTATGTCGATCATCTGGTGGTGCCGCCCGGTGGTAGTGCGAGTCCCCATCTGCATCGCGAAGTGGCCGAATTCTATTACGTCATCAAGGGCGAAGGTCGCGCGCAGGTCGCCAATGAAACTGCCGCGATCCGCTCTGGCGATGCGATCCCGATTCAGTTGGGCGAGTTACACTCGTTTGACAACACCGGCTCGCAGCCGCTCGAATTCCTGATCGTCGGTGTCTCCCGCGACAACACCCGTCGAGTTGACCTTGTCCGTCCGCAGTAAAAAACCATGACTCATCTCACGCGCCGTTCTACCCTGGCCGCCCTCACGGCCACCGCCCTCTCGCCGTTTCCGGCCAAGGGAGCCAAGAAAGCGACCGCCTTCGCCCTCATCGGCGATCGCTATCACAACTCCGACTACATCCGCACCGCCCTGACGCGGACCGTCGCCAAACAGATGGGCGTCTCCGTCGACTTCACCGACGAGACACCTCTGTTGAATGCGGAAACGCTCGATGGCTACAAAGTCCTCATCATTCTGCGCGACGGCATGATCTGGCCGGACGGCTATGGCGGCGACGAAAGTACGAACGCAGCCTGGGTGGCCACCGGCCGTCCGAAACTGACGTTCGATCCGCCCGTGCCCACGGCCAAGGCGCAGCCGGCCTTTTGGATGAAGCCGCACCAAGGCAAGGCCGTCCGTCAGTTTGTCGAGAACGGCGGCTCCGCGCTATTCCTGCACAACACGACTCACGTCGGCGTCACGGATCCGGACTTCCGCCACGTGCTCGGCGCGGCTTACACCGGTCACCCGCCCATTCGCACCTTCAAGGTGAAGGTCACCAACCCGGATCACCCCATTACTCAAGGCGTCACGGACTTCGTCGTCACCGACGAGCAGCACTACATGACTTACGACAAAGATCCTAAGTTACAGTTTCTGCAGACGGTGAACGAAGAGGGACTCATTTACCAGGGCAGCGCCACCGCCCCGGGCGGTTGGTCCTACGACTATGGCAAGGGCCGCGTCTGCTACATGTCACCCGGCCACATGCTCAGCGTCCTGTGGCATCCCACGTACATTCGCTTACAGCAGAATGCCCTGCGCTGGATCATGCGGCAGAAGGCCTAACGACGATCTGTGCATGACCCAGTTTCTTGTGCGGAACAAAGTCGCGCTGATCATAATTCTGGGCTGTCTACCATTGGCCATGAAGTTGATTCGGCCGAACGGTCTCTATGGGTTTCGCTTCGGGTCAGCCTTTGAGAGCAGCGAGCGATGGTACGCGATCAATCGGACGGGCGCAGTCTGCGTGATAGCGGCACTCATGAGCAGCCTGATCACCAAAGAAATTCTGTGGAGTCAGAATAGTGCGTACGTAGAAGTGGTAACCAGACATGGGTCAGTCATCGACACCGCCGCATTTGGCCTGGGCATTGCCGCCACGTTAGCGCTGATCAGAAAGTAACTTTTGGAGGAAGGTCGCACTGCCCGGCAGCGGAGTTCAAATGGTGGCCACCGGCACCGCATGATTTGAACCCCGCAAAACAATGCTCAGAGAAGATGGTTACCTGGCTTCGACGAGACGTCCGTTCTCAGCAATCGAGATTCGAGCAGCTTCGATGATCCGTTCGTTGTAACGACTATTGCCCGGCGTCGCCAGGATACCCGCGGCCTCGATCTCCGGGAGTAAGTGCGGCTGCTGACGCACGGCGCGCACTTGGCGAACGATAAAGTCGATCGAGCGATAACCGTAGCCCACCGGCACCCAACCTTCGGTCCCTAAGTCGACGTACTGGAAGTAATCCGGGCTGGGCTCGGTATATTGCGTGGCGCCGTCGCCGGCGGGCACGGAAGTGTAGCAGTACTCCAGACCGCGATACTGATCCGAATGCTTGAGCATCGCACCGGCCTCGCCACCGGCGCAGTACATCGTAATGCCTTGCGTGTTGGTGCCGGGCCCCGCATCGGGAAAGCCCAGCGCGTTCTGGACGTTCAGACAGGCGCCGTTGCTCCACAGGACGCGCGCGTCCGTCCAAAGCCAGCCTTCATTGCCGTTGGGGAACTGATCCGCGATGCCATGCACACTCACGGCGACCGGCTCTAACCCGGTAATGAACGCGACTAAGTCGACATAGTGGCAACCGATGTAAGTAAAGGCGTCCGAATTTTCCTTCGTAAACCAGTTCTGAAAGTTCGAATGCCGGTAATACCATTTCTCGAACAGGACGGCCGTGCCAAGCTTGAAGTCGCCAAACAGACCTTGGCGATAGCGCTCACGCGCCATCAACGAACGATCGTCCAGACGCTTGTGATACTCAATCGCCACCACCAGCCCGCGCGCTTTGGCCTCGGCTTCGATCTGTTCGCTTTCGGCAACCGTCAGCACCAGAGGCTTCACGCAGAGCACGTGGCAGCCTTGGCTCAGAGCCTGCATCACAGCCGCGAAGTGCAAGTTGTCGGGCAGCGCCACCACCACCAGATTCCCCGCCGTCAGTCCGCGCATCGCCTCGGTGAAGCTACCCACCACGGCGCGAAACGACGACGCGGGAAAAGCCCGCCGAATCTTGCGCGTCTCGCGCAAGGCTTCGAGCGTCGCAGCATTCCGGGCGCAGATGGTGATTGAGCCCACTTGGCCCAAGCGCTGCAGTTGATAAAGGGAGGGCAGGATCTGATCCTGCAGAATCATGCCGCCACCGGCAACGAAAACGTCCATCACTCTAGACTAGCGAACGGTCGCCACAAGAACGTACCTCGGGTTCTATCGTCTCCGCGAAAGAGCCTGCTGAATACCCGGCAGCAACCGCAGATAGGCGTTCGCCGCTTCCGTCAGCACACGGGCCGCGGCGACCGTCAGTTCCCCGCCCGAGCGCTTCTGGATCTCGGCCCGCAGCGCTTCCATCTCGACGCGCACCGTCTCCAACTCGTCGGCCGCGAAGGCAGCCCCGGCGTTGTCCAGGCGCTGATAGAGGGGCTCGATCGCCGTGGCCGCCACCTGCCCCGGATCGAGCGCCACGCGGTCCATCAGGTGGCGCAGACTTTCGAGGTCGTGCACGCTGCACACCAGCACCGCATCGCTGACTTGGCGTTCCGCGCCATCGGACGGCGAGTTACGAACGGTGTCGTCCACCACCATCGTGGTGGAAGCGCCGCCATCCAGCGCCACGGCGCGCGCCGCCCCCAGCGCCACTAACTCCGCGGCAAACTCGTCGGCGCGCAGGCCTGCGCTCAGCGCTTGCCGCCCATCGAGCGTGACGAAAAGATAGGTGCCGCGCTGCGTGAGGGCGACGGCGGTGCGCGGCGCGCGGATGCCTTCGTTGCCCATCGTGTCCGTCCCCAAATCGACGCGACCGCCGGTCACCAGGCGCGGCCCACCGCCCACGATGTCCTGCGGAGCGCAGGCGCCAGCAAGCGTGCCCAAGTCCACCTGGAGCGAGCCATCGGCACAGCGCAGCAGAGAAGTCCGCGGCGTCGCCACCGTGGCCAGCGTTTGCCCATTCAACCGGTAGCCCGCGGTGGAAGCGCCATCGGCCGCAAAGGGGCCGCCGTTCACCGCGGCGATCGCGCCGTAGCGGGACGACATTGAACTGGTAGTCGCGCGGCCAGTGGCCGCATCGCGAGCACGCACCGGAAGGATGAAGACATTCGGCTCGGCAGGATCCACCTCCACGATCTGCATGGCGAAGAAGCCTTCGCCCTCCCGCACCCAACGGCGCACGCGATGCGTGATGCCGGGCGCGAGCACCGTGGTGACGTCGTCCAAAGCCGGGGCCACCGTCAGCGTGAAACTGGCGGAACCCGCGGAAACCGTGATCGGGCCGGGCACCAGTGAGAGATTCAGAATCACGACGCGGCCATCCAGGTCGGTGACGCCCAGCGGCTGGCCGAACGGCTCGCGCTCCAGATAGTCGCACGCCACGTAGCCGGTGGCACCGTAGGCGACGATCACTTCGCACCACCCGTCGCCAGTTTGGCCCTTCAACAGCACGCGCTCGCCCCGATACACCACGCCGAGCACGCGTCCGCCGGCAGACTCGCGAAAGTTCACGGCGTTGAGCACCGTGCCCAATTCGCGCGCCGGTGCCGTCACCTGCACCGTCACGCCCGCCACCGGCGTCGTGCCGTTCGCCAAACGTAGAAACACCGGATCACCCACCAGGACGCGCGACGGACCCGTCAAGGTCTGCGCATGGCCGGTGCCCAGCAGGATCCAGAAACAGGCCCACAACCGCTGCATCAACTTCAATTGAAACACCACGACCGGACTAAAGTCGCTTACGGCCCATCAACAGCACGCTCTGCCCCACCGGCAGGTTCACCCCAGCGCCGATCAGCCGCGACTCCAAATTCAGCAGACCGCCAAAGCAACGATCCAGCCAGCGGGGGAGCGGAGCCACGCCGCTAGAAGGCTCGGCCCGCGTCAAGGGTTCCCAGACGCGAAACTTGAACAGCGCCACCGGGACGAGAAACGAATTGGCGTACGTGACGCGCAGCACTTCGATGCCCGCATCCGCGGCGCAGCGCGACAAGTGGCCGGCCGTGAAGAGCTGCTTCTCATGAGTAAAGATCGAATGCCGGCTGCGCAGCACGTTGAGGGCGGAGACTCGCACGACAAAGAGCCCGCCGGGCTGCAGCACGCGAGCGAGTTCCCGAAAGGCGAGCCCCTCTTCGCCAGGAGGGAAGTGCACGATCACGTCGAGCGAAAGCACGCCGCCAAAAGAAGCGTCGGCGAAGGGAAGGCGCTGAAGATCGCCCTGCACCAGATCGCTAACCCCGAGGCGCCGGCCATGGCGCAGTCCCTCCGCACTAAGATCGAGCGGCACCATCCGCCAGCCGTAACGGCGTGTCAATTCGCGCGACTGATAGCCGGTACCGCAGCCGGCTTCCAAGGCGAGTCCGTCGACGCGGGTGCCATCCAACAGACGATTCAGAATCTGCCGCTGCCCGCGAAACCACCACAAGCCCTCCTCGAGAGCCTGGATATTGGCGAACTCGGCGTCGTTCATCTCCGGCGCCGCCGGTCGCGCTGAGTTCATTGCGCCGCGGCCTGCCGTCGATAAAAGCCGAGCGCCCGAGGGAAGCCGTCGACAAAAGAAACCTTGGGCGTCCAACCCAGTTCGGCGCGGATGCGTGACGAATCGGCGCGATAGCTGCCAATGTCAATCGAAGCCCGCTCCGCCGGGAAGGGCCGGAGCGTCGGCTCCGGCTGGCCGCCGGCTTCACAGGCCAGGCGCGTGATCTCGAGCAGCGACAGCGCCTCAGGACCACCGATGTTGTAACTGCGCGACGGTAGCGGCTGCACTTCGCCCACCATCAAAAACGCCTCCACCGCATCGTCCACAAAGAGCGGGTCGCGCAGTTGCGTGCCGTCGCCGTAGACTTCGAGCGGCTCCCCCATCTGCAGTTTGCGCAGATAGGCGCTCAGAAAGCCCTGGCCGGGCACCGTCAGCGCCATGCGCGGACCATAGACGTTGGTGAGGCGTAGTACACACGCATCGAGCAAGCCCATGCGGCTCAGCATCAGGTGATACATCGTGGCGGCGTACTTATGAACGCCGTTGAAATCCACCGGATTGATCGGATGATCCTCATCCACCGGCAGATACTCCGGCACGCCGTACACCTGCCGCGTCCCCGCAAACACCACTCGCACACCGGGATGCCAATCGGCACAGGCTTGCAGAAAGCGCAGATGCGCCGTGGTGTTCAACTGCAGATCACGTTCCGGGTTCAGCATGCTGTGAAGGTGGCTGATCTCGCCCGCGAGATTGAAGATCACGTCCGCTTCACGGATGGCGCCTTCGAACACCGCCGGTTGGGCAATGTCCACGCCCAGGATGCGCACGCGATCAAGCACGTCGCTCAGGTTGCGGACGTCGCCGCCGCAGCCTGGCACACACGGATCCACCACCGTGACATGCGCGCCTTCGCGCACCAAACGCAGCGTCAGATTGCTGCCAATGAACCCCGTCCCGCCGGTCACAATGACCCGCTTACCCGAATACCCCATCACACCCCCTAGCCAGCGTAAAACGCGCGGATTTGTTCCGCAACCTCCCGGGCGCCACTTTCGGGCAAATAAGGCCACAGCGGCAGCGACACGATCTCCGCGCACGCCTTTTCGGCATGCGGCAACGAACCGCGCTTCTGGCCCGCGTCGGCAAACGCCGGGTGCAGATGGAGCGGCACCGGATAGTGTATGCCGGTGCCGATGCCGGCCTTCGCCAGGAACTCGCGCAACCGCGTGCGCCGTTTGGCGCGGAGCACGTAGAGGTGACAGACCGAGTCCGCACTGCGCTTCAGCAACCGCACGCCGCGGCAATCTGCCAGCATCTCGTCATAGATTGCGGCGATGCGGCGGCGATGGGCGTTCCACTCAGCCAAGTGCGGCAGAAAAGCCCGCAGATAGCAGCACTGCATTTCGTCGAGCCGCGAGTTGATGCCGGTCTCATAGCTCACTTGCCCGCCCCGGCGTCCCCCGTCGCGCAGACGGCGCAGCCGCGTGGCTACCGCGCGGCGATTGGTGACAATGGCGCCGCCGTCGCCCAAGGCGCCCAGGTTCTTGGTGGGGTAAAAGCTGTACGCCACGTAGTCCGAGAAAGACGTGAGCGGACGGCCCTCGACGGTGGCGCCGTGGGCCTGGCAGGCGTCCTGCACCACCAACTTGCCCAGTTGAGCGATGCGGGCGATCGCGCAAGGCTGGCCGTAAAGATGAACGGGCACCAGCGCGGCCGTGCGTTTGGTCACGCGATTCCCCAGGTCGTCCGGGTCGATCAGCAGCGTCTCCGGGTCGACGTCGGCAAACCTGATGCGGGCCCCGGCACTGGTGATCGCAATGCCGGTGAAGGGCGCAGACAGCGCCGTGGTGATCACTTCTCCCGTGACGCCTTCGGCCCGCAAGCAGAGGCTCAAGGCATCAGTGCCATTCGCCACGCCGACGGCGAATCCGGCTTGTAGCGAGGCGGCGTACTCCTGCTCAAACGCTTCCAAGCCCGGCCCCAAAATGAACTGCCCACGCGCAAACATCGCGTCCAGTTCGGCCTGCCAGGCGGGGCGCGTGGCATCGATGGCGGGCCGCAGATTGACGACGGGCCACCGCATCAGCGTCCTCGCACCACCGTCCGGAACCACAGGCGGATAAGTTGCATCAGCGTCGTCGCCAGGCTCTTTAAGCGAAAGAACTGCGAGCGCCCGTGCAGCCGCGGATAGTGATGGACGCCCACCTCCGCCACGCCACAGCCGGTGAGCTCGATCTTCTTCACCAACTCCACGCAGATGGTGCCGCTGGTGGAGGTCAGGCGGATGCGCTGCACCAGTTCGCGGCGCATCAGGCGGAAGTCGCAATCGATGTCGCGAATGCGGATGCCGAACAGCAGGCGGGCGAACTGGTTGTACGTTTTGCCAATGAAGATGCGGTGCCAGGGGTCGTTGCGCTCCAGCTTGTAGCCGTTCACCAGACCCACCTCGGCTCGCATCAGCGCCCACAGTTTGGGCAGCTCGCGAACATCATACTGACCGTCGCCATCGGTGTAGAAAACGTATTCCTTGGTCGCCGACTCAAAACCCGTGCGCAGCGCGCCGCCGTAGCCGCGGTTCTCCGGATGGGTGATCACGCGCAGGCGAGGTCCGTATTGCGAGGCTAGACTGGCCAGTACTTCCCCGGTCTGATCCTGGCTTCCATCATTCACCACGATGACCTCGAAGTCATCGAAGTGTTGTTCCAGCACCGAGAACGTGCGGCCGATCAACTCCGGGAGAGAGGGCGCATCGTTGTAGGCCGGAAAAAATGCACTCAAGGACGGCAAGCACGTGAGAATAACACAGTCGTGCGGTCCGGCAACAGATCAAATGAACAAAACTAAATGAGGGCAGAGCCGAAGCCTGCCCTCCGGTTTGATGACGCGAACTACAGCTCGGGCATCACCAGGACGTCGCCCGGATGAATCACCGACTTTTCGTCCTTCAGCTTCGACGAATTAGCGGCAATGATCTTGGGGTACAGCGTGCCATTGCCCAACTCGTCCTGAGCGATCTTCCAAAGGGAGTCGCCGGCCTTGACGGTATAGGTCTTGATGGGCTCGGGAATGCTGGAATCGACGCCGAGATCCACCGTGAGGTCGCCGTACATCGGGTCGACTTCCTTGATGACGTCCCACACGCGATTCTTATACTTCTCGCTAGGCGCGACGCCCTGCAGGAAAAGCTTGTCGCCCTCCAAGTGCAGATGGTCAATGCGTACGTTGTTCGCCTTCGCAAACGCCGTCACCTTGGCGTACTTGGCCTTCAGGGCCTCCAAACGATCCATATCGTCTCTCCTTCACCGGGGGATGGTGGTTCGTACCCGCAATTCTAGCGCGTTGGGGAGGGAGCGTCGTGTGAATTTACTTACTGTTCCTCCGCAGTGGCCTAAAGAATGCGTTCGAAGGAGTAACCAGCCGCGGTGAGACTTTCGAGCAACTCCTCCACGTGATCGGCGCCGCGTGTTTCGAGCGTAAAGTCCATCACCGTATGACCCAGCCGCACGCCGAAGTAAGCGCGATCGTGCTCGATGTGGATCACGTTGACGCGCAGGCGAGCGAAGACGCCGGTGACGGCATGCAGCACGCCGGGGTAGTCCGCCGCTTGCAGACGCAGCCGTACCAGGCGGCCGTCTTTCACCAGCCCGCGCTCCACGATCCGGGTCAGGAAGATGGGGTCGATGTTGCCGCCGCACACCAGGCAGGCGATGCGGCGGCCCACCAGACTCGTCTTGTGCTCGATCAACGCCGCCACGCCAGCGGCGCCCGCGCCCTCGGCGACGGTCTTTTCGCGCTCCAGCAGCATCAGGATCGCGCTGGCGATCTCTTCCTCTTCCACCGTCACGTACTCGTCCATCAACTGGCTGGCGATTTCGAGATTCCTTTCGCCCACGCGGCGCACGCCGATGCCATCGGCAATGGTGGTGGCGGGCGGCAAGGTCACCGGTTCGTGCGCCCGTAGCGCCGCTCGCATCGAAGCGAAACGTGCCGTCTGGACGCCCACCACGCGGACGCGCGGCAGCAAGGCCTTCACCGCCACGGCGATGCCGCCCAACAGGCCGCCGCCGCCCACCGGGATGACCACGGCTTCGAGATCCGGCACTTGCTCCACGAGTTCCAGGCCGATGGTGCCCTGCCCGGCAATGATCGCGTCGTCGTTGAAGGCGTGGATGTAGGTGAGACCGTCGGTCTCGGCGATGCGCAAAGCCTCCTGATAGGCTTCGTCGTAGTTCGCGCCGTGCAGCTTCACTTCGCCGCCGTACTGCCGCGTGGCCGTCACCTTAGTCAGCGGAGCCGCCAGCGGCATCACGATCGTCGCGCGGATGCCGAGCCGGGTGGCATGGTACGCCACGCCCTGGGCGTGATTGCCGGCCGAGGCGCAGATCACGCCGCGGCGGCGCTCCTCGTCCGTCAGTTGCAGCAGCTTGTTCAACGCCCCGCGCTCTTTAAACGAACCGGTCATCTGCAGGTTCTCGAGCTTGAAGTACACCGTATTGCGCGCCACGCGGGAAAAGTTCTCCGAATAAGCGCAGGGCGAAACGAAAATCGAATCCTGGATGCGTTCGCGGGCCTGCCGGATCTCCTCGATGGTCACCATGTTTATCAATGACGATAGCATTGGCCTTATGCACACCCTGTCGGACATGTTCGTACTCACGTTGCCCTGGATCGAAAAACTGACGCGCCCGGTGATCGTCTACTTCGGGTTGGTCTTGCTGGTTCGCCTTTTCGGCAAGCGTGAGTTCGCCCAGTTGAATCCCTTCGACCTCATCGTCGTCCTCTGCCTCTCGAACACCTTGCAGAACGCCATCATCGGCGACGATAACTCGGTCACCGGCGGGTTCATCGGCGCCCTCGGCCTGCTCGGCGCCAATTACTTCACCGTTCGTTTCCTGTTCCGTCATCCGCGTCTCCAGGAAGTGGTGGAAGGCCGTCCCACCGTGCTGATCGATAAAGGCGAAATCGTGCAGGAAGCCCGCAAGCGCGAAGTCCTGACGGTCGCCGAGTTGCGAGCCGTCGCGCACCGGCAGGGGATCGCGGGTCTGGACGACGTGGAACGGATGGTGCTTGAACCAGCCGGCACCTTCGGCGTCATCCCCAAGGAGAAAGAAGCGGACCACAGCGCCGAGATCCTTGCCCGCCTCCGCGCCATCGAGGCTCGTCTCGCCCATTTGCGCTGAGTCACGGCAGTTCGCGTGTAAGGCTAAAAGATTGATTCAGCGACACTTTCGCACCTCTTTGACGTCGTTCTACCGGCGGAAATTTGGGCGCGTGCGCTAAGCTCGAAGTGGGCTTGTAAGTCCTTCACCGCCAACGGCGAAGTCCAAAATTGGGTTCGCTCCGGAACGTCTGTGCGAACGGGTGGCCGGGGGATTCCTCCCCGCTGTATTTTGTGATGTAATCTCGGCATATCTCAAAATGCGCCTATTGATCTGCATCTTATTTCTGGCGGGTTTCGCCTCTGCCGATCCGAACGCGGACGCCGTCGCGGTGCTCGCCTCGAAATGCCAGCAATGCCATAACCAGCAGATGCAAATGGCGAACGTGAAGCTCGCCTCCACGGCGGACCTGCTGGCGCACCGGGATCGCGTCCTCGCGGCGATTGCCTACACCGGCAAAGTCAAAATGCCGCCCACCGGCAAGCTCAGCGCCGACGAGACCAAACTGCTTTCCACTTGGTTGGCCGCCGGCGCCGTCTGGCCCGCCCAAGGTGCTCCCGCGAAAGCAGCGTCGACTTGGTGGGCCTTCCAGAAGCCGGTGCGGCCGCCGGGCGAGAACATCGACCAGTTCATCGACGCGAAGCTCAAGGAAAAAGGCCTCGCGCGCGCCCCGCGGGCCGACAAACTCACGCTGATTCGCCGCGCCACCTTTGACCTGCATGGGCTGCCGCCTTCGGATGCCGAAGTCCAAGCCTTCCTCGCCGACCAGCGTCCCGATGCCTACGCCAAACTCATTGACCGCTTACTCGATTCGCCTCGCTATGGCGAAAAGTGGGGCAAGCACTGGCTCGATCTGGCCCGTTACGGCGACACCTCCGGCTTTGAACAGGATCCGTATCTGCTTTATTCCTGGCGCTACCGCGACTATGTCGTGAAGAGCTTCAACGACGACAAGCCCTACGACCGTTTCATCCGCGAGACCATCGCCGGCGACGAGATCTATCCCGAAGAGCCCGAAGCGCACCAGGGCACCGGCTTCTACACCGTCGGCACCAACCGCGACATGCTCTATAAGCAGGAGAAAGAGAATCGCGTCGAATCGCTGACCGACTTTACCGACACCACCGCCGGCGTCTTTCTCGGACTCACCGTCGGCTGCGCCCGCTGCCATGACCATAAGTTCGACCCCATTCCGCAGCGCGACTATTACCGTCTGCAAGCCGTCTTTACGCCGTTTCTAAAAACGCGCATCTTCCTGCACTACAACAACGCGCGCGGCTATGACTTAGCCGAGAACACGCGCACCTTCCGCCTGCAGGAGTTAGGCTCGCAGATGTCGGCCATGCTCGATCCGCATCGCAAGCGCTTGCGCGACGCCGAGATTCATAAGCTCTCGCCTGAAGTGATCAAGGCTTTTGAAACACCCGACGATCTGAAGACGCTCGAGCAGAAGAAGATTACCGACCAGTTCCAGAAGCAGGTGGAGCCGAAAGACGAACAGGTCTACGCCCAGCTAAGTAAGGACGAACAGGAGAAGCTCGAGAAGATCGAGAAGCGCCTGGTTTCGATGTATCGGAACTTCGCGCCCGGTCCCTTCTCGCCCGGCCTCACCGATGTGGGTCGCGAGAGTCCGCGCACTTACGTGCCCACCAAGGCGGGCGCTTTCGGCGACGAAGTCAACGCCGGCTTCCCGACGGCCCTGGGCGGCGGCGACATCCCCGCTCCCCCGATCACGGCGGAAACGACGCATCGCCGCGAAGGTCTAGCCGAATGGATCGCCTCTTCCGAGAATCCGCTGACGGCTCGGGTGATGGTGAACCGCATTTGGCAGTTCCACTTCGGGCGCGGCATCGTCAATACGCCCTCGGACTTTGGCACGCGCGCCACCGCCTCCCATCGCGAGTTACTCGATTGGCTCGCCACCGAGTTCATCGCGCAGAAGTATTCCATCAAAGCCATGCACCGGCTGATGATGAACTCGGCAGCTTACCAGCAGGCGGCGAAGCCGTCGCCCAAGGCGTTGGAGATTGACCCGGAGAACACGCTGCTCTCGCACTTCACGCGGCGGCGTCTGGAAGCCGAAGAAGTTCGCGACGCGATCCTGGCCAGTTCCGGCGCGCTGAACTTGAAGATGGGCGGACGTCCGGTGGTGCCGCAGTTGGCTACTGAAGAGCTCTATGGCATGTCGCAGCCGTTGAACAACGCCTGGATCGTTACTGACGATCAGCGCGAACATGATCGCCGCACGCTCTACATGATCGCCCGCCGTAACTTCCGCATGCCGTTACTCGAAGCCTTCGATCAGCCGGAAGGCGTATTAAGCTGCTCTCGCCGCGACTCTTCGACTACGGCGCCCCAATCGCTCTCGTTACTCAACGGCCGCTTTACTCTGGCGCAGGCCACCATCCTCGCTAAGCGAATCGAAAGCGAACCCGACGCGGTGAAGGCCGCCTGGCACCGCTTGTTTGGCCGGGATCCGGCGCCGTTCGAAGTGGAGCGGTCAAACCGGTTTATCGAGCAGCAAACGAAGTCGCTCGGCAGCCGCACCGCGGCACTCACGGAGTTAGCCCGCGGGCTCTTCAACCTGAACGAATTTTTGTATGTGGAGTAGAGACATGAATCGACGCGACCTGATTCAACGAGTGGGCAAAGGCTTCGCCGGCATGGCGCTGGCCGGGATGACGCAGGCGCAGGCCCAAGCCACCGCGCGGGCGCAGAACATCATCTACATCTTCAACCACGGCGGCGTCAGCCACGTGGATACGTTTGACCCGAAGCCGATCCTGACCCAGCAGAACGGCAAGACGATTCCACCGAGCTTTGCGGCTGGCCTGGTGACGGCGCGCATCGACTTCCGCAAGGCGCTGATGCGCGGTTCGCCGTGGGAGTTTCCGCACTACGGCCAGTCCGGCCTGCAGTTCTCTTCCCTGTTCCCGAACCTCGGCCAGCACGCCGACAAGATGGCCGTGGTGCGCTCCTGCTACGGCGACGCGTTTGACCATGCGCCGGCCATGTTCTTGAGCTGCACCGGTTCGCAGTTCCCCGGGCGTCCGTCGGTGGGGTCGTGGACGGTTTATGGCTTAGGCAGCGAGAACAAGAATCTGCCGTCGTATGTCGTGATGTCCGATGGCGCGATGAAGTCCGGCGCGGGCGCTTATGGGTCCGGCTTTCTGCCGGCGACGCATCAGGGCACGATGTTCCGCGCGGGCCAAAGTCCCGTGCTGAATCTGGCCACGCCCGAAGGCATCACCAGCGATGCGCAGAAGGAAACGCTCTCGCTGGTGAACGATTTGAACCGCAGCCATTATGCGTCGCGCGAGGACGACACGACGCTCGACGCGCGCATCAAGGCTTACGAGTTGGCGTATCGCATGCAGTCCGAGGCGCCCGGCGCGGTGGACATCTCCACCGAGTCGGCGGCCACGCGCAAACTCTATGGCCTCGACGAACCAATGACCGCTGACTTCGGCCGCAAGTGCCTGCTGGCCCGCCGCATGGTGGAGCGCGGCGTGCGCTTCGTCCAGCTCTTTTTCGGCACGAATCTGGGCGACGACTGGGACGACGCCCACAACGACTTACTCGGTTCGCACGAGAAGATGGCCAAGAAGTCCGATCAGCCGATCGCCGCTTTGCTCACCGATCTGCACTCGCGCGGTCTGCTCGACAGCACGCTCGTGGTGTGGAATTCCGAGTTCGGCCGCACCCCGTTGGCCGAAGGCAAGAATGGCCGCGATCATCATCCCTACGGCTACAGCATGTGGATGGCGGGCGCGGGCATCAAGGGTGGCCGGTCACTCGGCGCCACCGACGAGTTCGGTCTGCGCGCGGTGGAAGAACGCAAGTCCGTACACGATGTCAACGCGAGCATTCTGCGCCTGATGGGCGTCGATCACACCAAGCTCACCTGGCGCTATCAGGGCCGCGATCAGCGCCTCACGGACGTGCATGGCGAAGGCGAGTTCACCAACTGGTTGCTGGGCGCCTGAACGCCCGAAAATTCTTTGATACGAAACTCCTGCTGAAGGGTCTTTAGGTGAACAGAACTTCTGTTCACAAATAGAGGAAAAATGAAACGATCCATTCAGCGGTGGCTAGCTACTTTCATGGCGCCTGTAGTGTTCGGAGTCTTCTCCGCGCAGGCGGCGACGACGCCCGAGCACATCCTGCCGATGAAAGAGCTGCAAGGCCAGCTTCAGAGCGTCACGACCGAACGAGCCAAGAACATCGAAGACATTCAGCGCGTGCTTTCCTACCCGGCCGCGGCGGCGGCTCTCGCCAAATCCAAGGTGAGCCCGGACCAAATGCGCGCCGCCGTGGCGACGCTCGATGACTCGGAACTGGCGCGCCTCTCCGACCGTGCCCGCGCCTCCGAAAAGGACGTCGAAGGCGGCATCATCGTCGGCATTCTGGCGCTGATTGGTTTGATTGTGGTGATCCTGATTGTGGTGGCCGTGGTGGCCGAGGCGCGCCCCGCCCCGCAGCCCGACGCCGTGCCGCTAGCGTAGAATCGCCGTGGCGTAGAAAACGTGATGGCCGCCACGCAAGTCGCGGCCATACACGAAGGAAACCCGGAAGCCTCCCAGCGCGGTGACTTCGGCTTGTACGCCCGTGTCGTAGAGAAACCCGCGCGACCCCCATCCTGCCCCGCCCCCCACATTCCCCACATCGAAGAACGGCCCCGCGTCGACACGCACAAAGGGCATCTTGAACACCCTCCGGCTGGCCCCGGTTTGCAGCACCCCATAGCGCGTCCCCATCGGCGCATTGCCTTTGCGGCCATCCCGCGTGCCCGCATGTCCCCGCAACCACACATCGTTGTCGCGCTCGATGGCGGTCATGTAGAGCGCGTCGACCGGCAACTGACCGGTGAGCGCCGCGCCGCGGAGTCTTGCCTTGACCTGATAAGCGTCATCCTTGGCTTGCGGCAGCCAGCGTAAAGTCGAGTCGAACTCCGCACCCAGCAGACGGGAGCGTCCGCCGGAGAAGACACTGCCGGCGCGCGCCGTGAGTGACGTATCCACCGTCACGCGGCGTTCGGGCCAGCGCCAGCGCGGCAGATCGAAGCGGTTGCGGATCTCGGCGAGGGTGGCGTTGGCGAAGGGACTGCGGCGAAAGGTGTGCCGCGACAGAATCAGGCCGGGAGTCCAGACGGCGCCGTTGCCCAGTTCGAACTCCACTTGCCCGCCGAGGGTCGCACTGCGGACGCCGACGTCCGTTTGCGAGGGCAGGTTCCAGCGTTCGTCCCGCAGGTCCGCCCAAAGCGAATAGGCGCTACGCAAACCGGGAACGCGATAGGTGGCAGCGATCCGCCTTTTGTCGGGATCCCAGCGGCCCAGCGAAGTGAAGCTGATCGCGCGCTGGCCGAGGTTGAGGAAGTCGAAGTTGAGTTGCTGATAGGGCAACCCACGCACGATGGGCAGGAGCCGGCCAAGGACGCCGCTGATCGGCGAACCGGCCGCCGGGGCGCGCACAGTGAAGTCGTAGGTGTTGCCACGGGGCGCCAGTTCGTAGCGGGGTTCCGGAAACAGCCGCAGCCGGGCCAGGTTGTGCTCGGTTTGGGAGAGGCGCCGCATGGTGAGCAATTGGCCGGACGAGGCGTCGACCAGGCGGTTGACCAGTTCGGCCCGCAAGGGGGGATCCGGGGCGAGAGCCACTTGGCCGAGCACGGGGCGGCGCAGCCGGTTCAGGTACTTCACCGCCGCGAACGGATTGCCGTCGAGCAGGTAGACCGTGCCCAGAAACTCGCTCGCGTAGGCATTGGCTGGGTCCAGGCGCAGCGCCTGACGCAGATGGCTCTTGGCTTCGTCTGGATGCTTCTGCCGCCAGGCGATGCCGGCCAGTTCAACCTCGAAGCGGGCATCTTTTGGATGGGCTGTCCGACCTTCGCGCAACACACGTTCGGCTTCCGCGAGCTGATTCGCCGCAGCCAGCGACACGGCTCGCTTCAAAGTGTCGTCGGCATCGGCGCACAAGAGCAGGAACAGAAACAGGTTCATCGAGCGCGCGGGACCGCCAGCAGAGACCAGTTGCCGCTCAGCTTCCAAGCAGCTTCGAAACGATCGAGAGGGTCGCGCACCAGCTTGCCGCGCGCAGAGTCATTGAGCCAGACCGCCTCGTCGTCCAAGCCAACCACGACCGCATAGTGCAGCGGTCCTTTCGACCCCGAGAGTCCGAGGCAGACCACCACGGGGCGGCCTTTCTCGAAGTGATGGCGAAGATCCTTCAGTTCACCGTCGAAGACATAGGCGTCAAAGCCACGCGCCGTCAGGTACGCCTTGAGGGCGTTGCCCCGAATGCCACGCCGGCTGGCGGGCAGCAGATCGTCAATGCGGTCCGTCTCGGCAGCGGCGTCCTTCAACTCTGGATTCCGAATCGCCCAATACTGCACCACCATGGCGATCGCCGCGGCGCCGCAGCCGGCCTTCACCTGCCGGACGTAGGGCACGTCCAGCCATGAGTCAGCGTAGGCGAGAAAGGCGCACAGGAAAGGGACGAGAAACCGCGCCATCTTTCCTGAGTTTAGCGCGGCGCTTGAATGAGCGAGGCGATAAACGAAGATACCTCGGCCGCTGGAACCTCGTAGATACTCGAAAGCAGCTCAGCACCGGACGAAACGGGATCGTGAGTGGCCAAGCCAAGATCGGCAAGGCCGACAAACCGATGGTCCTTCAGAGGAGAGTGAGTCACCTGCGCGACCAGCGCGTCAACGGCAAGCGCTGGGGAAGTGGCTCGGACCAATACGGTTCTTTCGACCACCGGAATGTCGTTAGTGGTCCCCGCGCTACCGGCGAAGACCTGGATTCCGGCGTAAAGCTGGCTTTGCAAAAGAAGGCGATCGTTGACCGCCGCTTGTGCCGCGCCATAGGCGGGACCCGCGATCATCAACCCGCGCAGGCTCACCGGATTTTCCGCCACCTGATTCACTTGATCGATCGACGTCGTCTTTGCGACCCTCTCGATCTCCTGCTCATGCCGTGGCATACCCTCCAGGCGCGTAATCATTCGGACTCCAAGAAAAGTGCATTCGTCTCCGATCGCCAGTTGCCGCGCATGCACCAAAGAAGCGTCGCCGAGGAGCTGTCTGGCGACCGCGGCCCCGATCTGCCCCAACTGCAGACATTCATTCAAAGCTTCCTCTCGCGATCCCGAGCGAAGAACGATCAGGTCGTCCTGGACAACGAGCTTACTTCCGAAAATCGCCGGATCCCCACTCCGCAGGTAGATCAGGGACGCCGCATACCACGACAGGTCAATCGTCATCCAACAAGGCTCGCCGCCAAGGTGTCAGGCGTCACGACGAGACGGCTTTCTTCCAACGCGCGCGGAGTTCGCGGTAGCTGGTCTGGAAACGGCCGCTGACTTCGGCGGGCGAGATCGCCACCAGGACGCGGGCGGCCTCGATCACGTACGGGGCGAGCCGGCTGTTGAGGACCGCATGGGACGGCGGGTTGGGCGCGAAAGAGACCAACCCGACAATCAGGCCCATGGCAATCAGACTGGCGCGGAGAAAGCCGAAGCCCGCACCCAGCAAACGGTCGAGCCAACCAAGCCCGACGGCTTGGAAGAAATAAGCGACCACCTTGCTGATCAGCGACCCGAGCAGCGAGACGCCCAGCAGGATCGAGACGAAGCCGCAAAAGTTCGCGATCGTCTCCGAATTCACGTAAGGCAGGAAGTATTGGGCAGCGCTGCCGTAGAACCAGACGGCGAGCACCATCCCCAGCAAGGTGGCGACCAGGCCCAGGACGATGCGTGTCAGCCCTTTCATGGCGCCGGAGGCCATCGAGATGACGAACAGCAGGAACAGGATGATGTCGAGCCAGTTCATAGATTCTTACCGGTGAGGATCCGGTAGGCTTCGCGATACTTTTCGCCGGTTCGTTCGGCGACGTCGGCCGGGAGGGCGGGCGCCGGATACTGCTTGTTCCAATCGAGCGTCTCGAGGTAGTTGCGGACGAACTGCTTGTCGAAAGAGACTTGCGGACCGCCGGGGGCCCAGGAGTCGCGCGGCCAGAAGCGGGAAGAATCGGGCGTGAGGACTTCATCCGCCAAGGTGAGTTGGTCGCCGATGAAGCCGAACTCGAACTTCGTATCGGCGAGGATGATGCCCTTCCCTTCCGCGTAGGCGGCAGCGCGCGAGTAGATGGCGAGGGTGAGGTCGCGCAGCCGGGCAGCAAGTTCCGGACCAATGCTCGAGACGACGTGCTCGTAGGAGACGTTCTCGTCGTGGCCGGTGGCGGCTTTGGTGGCTGGGGTGAAGATGGGCTCGGGCAGGCGGCTGCCGTCGAGCAGTCCGGCGGGGAGCGGAATGCCGCAGATGGCGCCGGTGCGCTGATAATCCTTCCAGCCGCTGCCGACCAGGTAGCCGCGGGCGACGCACTCGACGTCGATCATGGCGCACTTGTGGGCGTACATAATGCGGCCCTCAAGGAGGTCGCAATCGGCGGCGGAGAGGCCAGGAACGTCGTGGACGTCGGCGCTCACCAGGTGGTTCGGCACCAGGTCGCGCAGGAGATCGAACCAGAAGAGCGACATTTGGGTGAGGACGCGGCCTTTGCCGGGAATGCCGGTAGCGAGGACGCAATCGAAGGCGGAAATCCGGTCCGTGGTGACGATGAGCAGATGGTCCTGCCCCACGGGATAAACGTCGCGAACTTTACCGCGTTTGGGCGCAGGCCAACCGGCCAAGTTCGTTTCGAGGAGAGCTTCGGGCATGTAATATGATGCTAATCCATGAACCGTCGCACCATGTTGAGCACGATGCTGGGAGCGATCCCGGCGGTGACCGCGCCTGCCTTCGCCTGGCAGAGCGAGAAGAGTGACCTGAAGATCACCGGCGTGAAACTGGTGAAAACGCGACCGCGGAAGCCGATCCCGGACTTTACGCCGGCGCCGGGCGCCTGGTCGACGCAGGGCGTCGAAGTGGCGAACCCGATGTCGATTTATCCGGAGTACAAGGCGACGCGCTCGCTCTTCAACCCGGACCCGGGCGGCGTGTCGGGGTTCACCGTCGAGTTGACCACGGACAAAGGACTGAAGGGCTACGGCAACGGCGGCCCCGGCGGCGGGCCGGTGGTGACCGGACACCTGGCGAAGCTGATCATGGGACGCGACCCGTTCGACTACGAGCGGATCTGGGATACCTGCTGGCGATCCACCATGTCTTACGGACGCATGGGGGTAACGATGAACGCGATTGCGGGCGTCGACCTGGCGGTGTGGGACCTGATCGGCAAGGCACTCAACCAGCCCGTCTATAAGCTGATCGGCGGCAGTGTGAAGCCGCGCATTCCGGCCTATTGCACTGGTAATGACATCGAGCAGCACGCCGAAGCGGGCTTCAGGATGATGAAGCTGGCGATTCCGCATGGTCCGGCCGACGGGCGCGAGGGGATGAAGAAGAACCTCGAGTTGGTGAAGCGGGCGCGAAACGTCCTGGGACCGGACGGCGAGATCATGCTGGATTGCTGGATGGCGTGGACCGAGCGCTACACGATCGAGATGGCCGAGATGATGGCGCCCTACCGCATCTACTGGATGGAAGAAGTCCTGCAACCGCATGATTATGCTGGCTTTGGCCGCCTCAATACAACCATCAAATCAACCCGCATTGCCACCGGCGAACACGAGTATGGCCGGTACGGCTTCCGCTATTTGATGGAGGCCAACGGCGCGTCGATCTGGCAGCCGGACATCAACTGGTGCGGCGGCCTGACGGAACTGATCAAGATCGGCAACATGGCGGCGGCGTACGACATCCCGGTGATTCCGCACGGCGGCGGGCTGAACGGGGCGACGCACTGGATCCAGTCCCATGTGAATGCGCCGTGGGCGGAGTTGTTCATGCCGCCGCCCGGCGGTCCGAAGGCGGCGTATCAGGTGTGGGAAGAGACGTATCGGATCACGCGCGGTCCGGAGGGGATCTATACGCAGGCCCACGAGCGGCCGGGCTTCGGGTGGGATCTCGAAGTAACTTCTTAAGCTGATTCCCCAACAAGTTGGGGGGGCTTATCTAAGGTAGTACAGCAGTACGGTTCTAAGGGTGGCCTTAGTACTAGTGGGGGATAGGAATAGGTCTAGGCCAATTTCTATACTCGGCCTACAGGGGACATAGGTCTATTCCCTGAAGGCTATTTGTGAACTCGCTCGTACTCGCAAACAAGAGGCTTCCGCGATGAGCCGCGGCACACCGAAGCGCGGCTTCGCGTTGAATGCCTGGATGGAGGCGGCCTGGCTGGATGATGCCCGCTGGGTGGTGCGCCATTACTGGAAACGGATCACCTTTCTGACCCTGCTCGGCCTGGGGCTGGCCGTGGCGTACCTGCACTTCAACCCGGACACCTACGTCTCGCGGGCGGAAGTCCGCTTCATTCCGCCGCAACTGGCGGACCGGTACGTGCACCCGAATGTCGCCATGCAGGTGGACCAGCGCGTGTTTGCGCTGGCGCAATTGGTGGGAAGCCGGCTGACGGCGACCAAACTGATCGAGCGGTTCGGACTCTATCCGGAACGCCGGCGGTTCTTTCCCATTGCCGACCTGGTGAGCAAGTTTCAGGAAGACCTGACCATTCGCCGGGTGGTGACGGATGTCAACGAGCAGCAGCGGACGACCATCCCGACGATGGTGATCACGTTCCGCTATGCCCAGCCGGAGATCGCGCAGAAGGTGGTGCAGCGGGTGGTGGAGCTGGTGTACGAGGAGAACCGGCGCTATCGCGGGGACCAGTCGTTAGGGACGACGGAGTTTCTGCAGCAGCAGGTGAAGGCAGTGCTCGAGCAGATGGGCGAGATCGAAGAGCGGCTGGCCGGCCTGGAAGACCCAAACGACACCGACAAAAGCTATCGGGGAGTCATCAAGACGGGGCAGTTGCACGACATGTCGCGGCGGCACACGGACATGCAGCACCAGTTGAACAACATGGTGGTGGAGCGCGATCTGCGCCGGTCGATGCTGGGGGCGCTCGAAGCGCAGGTGGAGATGCTGGGTCAGCGGAAGGAAGGAGACGTGCAAGTATCGACAGTGGCCATGGAGCATCACCGGTCGCAGGTGGCCACGATCCGGGCGCGCGCGGAAGAAATGCGGATGCGCTATGCCGTGGGCTATCCGGAACGGACCTTGGCCGAGAATGCGCTACGAGCGGCGGAAGAGGGTCTGCGCAGTCTCGAGAAGAATGAATCTCGCGCGCAGGTGGAAATGCGGCGGGATGAATTGCAGAATCAGTTGGGCCGCGTAAGAGCGGAATGGCGTGCTTACGAATTGACGGTGAAGCGGCTGGAGAAAGACGAGCGCGAACTGGCGGCCCAGGTGGCCGCGCTGCGAACGCGCTACCTGCCGGACAGTTCGCAGGAGATGGACCGCATCGTGATCCAGCGCGAGTACTCCATGCTGAAGGATCATTACGCGGATCTGCTGCGCAAGCAGCGCGAGTCGCAGATCGCTTCGGACATGGAACGCCGCGGGCAGGGCGAGACGGTGGAGTTGATTGAACCGGCGTCCGCGCCATCCACCCCGGAAATGCCGAACTGGCCCATCAAGCTGGGCTTCGGTGCCTTGACGGGTTTGATGGCCGGCTATTGCTGGTCGCTCGAAAGCTATTTGCGACGGCCGCGCATTCGCACGGCGGAGCACGTCGCGCTGTTGGGAGATTTTCCGATCCTGGCCGAGATGCCTCGCGCCACCCCTTTACTCATGAGTGCTAAAAAACGACGTCCCGTAGGAGCCGCGGCGACCACCGCCCTGACGATGCTCCTTTTGCTGCTAACGGCGTGTCAGCGAGAT
The DNA here is from genome assembly GCA_965229305.1 of Bryobacteraceae bacterium. Lineage (GTDB taxonomy): Bacteria > Acidobacteriota > Terriglobia > Bryobacterales > Bryobacteraceae > JALHNI01. Next base: position 147,939 of record CBDDIZ010000036.1, read on the forward strand.
ACGAAAGAGTCCTTGACGAAACGCGCGGCGGAAACGCTGAAGAAGGGCGACACGGCCACAGCGGTGATCCTGCTGAAGAAGGCTCTGCAAATCGACCCGCGTTACCCCGAGGCCCACTACGAACTGGGCTTGATTCTATTGAAGGAAGGCTCCGCCGGACAAGCGCGGGAGCACCTGATCCGAGCGGCCGAAGCCTGGCCGAACCGCCTGGATCTGCATGTGCGGCTAGGTGACTTGAGTTACGAAATCTACTTCAGCGATCCGGGCCGGCCGACGGCCCTGTTGCGCGAAGTGGAAGAGATTGCGCGCCGGCTCAGCGACCGCTGGCCCAAGAATCCGGCGGGCCACCGTCTGATGGCGCAGGTGCTGATTGAACGAAACCTGACGGGCGAGGCCGTTGTGCTGATGGAAAAGGCGATCGGGCAGTTGTCGGACCCGACGTCGGAAGGCGCAGCGGCGCTGAAGAGTCAGTTGGCGGCGACGCTTTATCAGACCGGCGCGGCGGAAGAGGCCGAGCAGCGTCTGCGCGACCTGATCGAAGTCCATCCGCAGTACACGCCGGGCTACGACCTGCTGTATCTGCAGTTGATGGATCGCCGTCAGGTGGCGGCGGCGCGCGAAGTGTTGGACGCGAAGTACGCGCACCTGCATACGGTGGCGTTCGGCTTGCAATTGGCCGCGCACGACTTTGCGAACGGCGAACATGAACGCGCCATGCGGGAGACCGATGAGCTGGCCAACGAACATGCGAAGACGGCGTTTGCGTACGCCGATCTGGGCGACTTCTGGCTGCATCGGGGCAATGCGGACCGCGCGAAGCACTGGTATCAGCAGGGGCTTGAGCAGGATCGGGCGAACCGGAGCGCTTACGCGGGCCGGGTGGCGGATCTGCTGGCCATCAAACAAGGCGTGGGCGTGGCGCGGCAGTTCATCAGCGATGAACTCTCTCGGTCGCCCGACGATCCGCTGCTGCAGGCGTATCGCTCGGCGATGGACCTGGAAGCGCCACTGGCGACCGCGCGCAATCAGGCGCGGACGCGGCTCGAGAGTATTCTGGCCAAGATGCCCAACTCGCCGTTTGTGCGGTTTCATCTGGGCCGGGCGTATCTGCAGGCGGGGGAGCTCGAACGGGCGGGTCAGCATTTTGAAAAGTGCGTGATGCTCGATCCGAACTATGCACCGGGCTGGGTGGCTTTAGCCGAAGCTGACCTGATGAATGGCCGCGTGAGCATGGCGCAGAACCGGATGCGAGCACTGTTGCAACGGAGCCCCACGTTTACGCCGGCCTTGCTGATGGCCGCCAAGGCGAATCTGGCAGGGCAGAAGCCGGGCGAAGCGGAGAACGGGTTGCGCCAAGTGGTGGCGCAGGATCCGAACAACGTAGACGCGTGGATGACGCTGGCGCGCGCGCAGATCAGCCAGCAGAAGCTGGATGAAGCGCGGAAGTCCGTGGATGCGGCCATTCGCGCCGCCGAAGAGACATCTCCGGAAGACTATCGCCCGTCACTGCTGGCGGCGGAGCTGTCGGCGGTGCGCGGCGAGACGGCGACGGCCATCCAGAATTTGGGCAAAGCGGTGAAGCGCTGGCCGGAGCAGGCGGCGGTGGCCGAGGCACAGGCGAACATGACGTTGCGCCACGGCGACCCGGAAACAGCGCGCGGGCTCTACGCGGGGCTGCTGGCGAAATCGCCGAAGAGCGATGCGTACCGCATGGGTCTGGCGGGCGCCTTGGCCTTGTTGGGCAAGAATGCGGAAGCGTCGCAGGAGTTCCAACGGCTGCAGGAAGCGAAGCCGGACGATCCGCGCCCGTGGCTGCTGCACGGCGCACTGCTGTCGCAGCGCGGCAAGCTAGCGGAAGCCCAGCAGGCTTATCAGGAAGCGCTGCGGCGCGATCGCAATCATCCGCTGGTGCTGAACAACCTGGCCTACGTGATCGCCAGGAGCGGCAAGGATCTGCCTTCGGCGTTGCAGTATGCCGAGCAGGCGAAGCGGACCCTGCCGACCAGCCGCGAAGTGAACGATACGCTCGCTTACATTTACGTGGCGATGGGCATGGGACGCAACGCGACGGCCATTTTGGAAGAGATGGCGGTGGCGCGTCCGCAGGATCTGAAGGTGGCACGACTGCTGAGTCATGTGCGCCGCGGCGATTGGCCGGGGGCGCTGAAGCAGTTTGAGGTGAATTGATGGAGAAGCAGGAAGTCGTGGTGGAGATGAACGCCACTTTCGCGCCCGAGCCGCCGGCGATTGACCCGGCGCTGGCGGATGCGTTTGCCGAGAACCTGCTCCTATTGGCGGGCCGTTTGGACGGCATGGCCGTCGAGGCGACGCCGGAGTCAGTGCCAGAGCCCATAACGGAGCCGGAGGTGGAGACCGGCTCGCCGGAAGTAGCACAGGCGCCGGAGGAGCCGGCCAAGGACAACGACCATTATGAGCCGCCGGCACTCGATCCGGTGGCGTGCCAGCGGACGTTTGCGGTGCTGAATCCGCGGTGCCGGACCGAGTATCTGGAGCAGTTCCGGGCGTTGCGCACGCGCTTGTGTCTGGAGCAGCGGAACTGGAGCTTGCGGCAGGCGGCGTTGCAGGTGGTGAGCGTGCTGAGTCCCGAAGCCGAGGACGGCCGGAGCTTCATCGCAACGAACCTGGCGGCGGCGCTGGCTGTGTCCGACGCGCAGGTGCTGCTGGTGGACGTGAATACGCATGCGCCGAGCTTGCATCGTTCGCTGGAGGTGTCGCCGATGCCGGGGCTAACGGAGGCGTTGCAGGGTCCGCGACGCGCGGCGAATCAGGCATGGTGGACGATGCTGCATCGGGTGCCGGAGACGAATCTGTTCGTGATGACGCTGGGGGCGGGGGGCGCCACGGCGATCGACACGGCGGATCTGCAGAAGCTGCCGGCGCTGATGGAGCATTGGCGGCAGTGCTTCGATTGGGTGATTCTGGACGGTCCGGCGTTTGCGACGACCTCCGATGCGGAAGTGCTGTCGCACATCGCCGACGCGAGCGTGCTGGTGGTGCGGCCGGGCGAGACGACCTTTGCCGAAGCGCAACTGGCCACGGCGCGCATGCCCAAGGACCGCATCCTGGGCATCGTGATGAATCCGCGGCGCTAAAGCAGAGAGAGGTCGAGGAAACCGCACCAAGGCTCAGGGCCGGTAGCTACCGGCGCCGGCGTGCTGCGGAAGGCTTGGGCGAACTCCTGGTCGAGCGCGGCGAGCACCTCGTCGGCACGGTCGCGGCGTTCACGGTCCAATTGTTCGAGCGGGCATTCGCTGGGGGGCGGGCACAACGGCTCGCCCTGGTCGACCCCATCATCGCGGGTGATCATGACGTTCTTCATTGTAAGGAATGGCGGGAGCAGCGCCAACGTCCTTACTACTTTCGGCGTACTACGCGGCATTGGTTTCAGTACTAAGGGTTAGCGAAACAAAAGCGGCGCCAGTTCGGTGAGGTTGCGACGCCAGACGGGCCAAGTGTGCGCGCCGGCGGTTTCGTTCCAGGTGTTGGTGATGTTTTTGGACTTCAGCAGGTCAATGAACTCGCGGTTGCGCTTGATGAGGAAGTCGTCTTTGCCGCAGGCAATCCAGAGCAGCTTGAGTTTCTTGTTCAGTGAGTCGTCGAGGCCTTCGAGCATGCTGGCTTCGGGGACGGCGCCGGAGAAACTGGCCACGTAAGCGAAGGCATGCGGCGCAGTGAGGCCGGAGTAGAGACTTTCGCCGCCACCCATCGAGAGGCCGGCGATGGCGCGATCGGCCGGGCGCGCCTGGACGCGATAGGCCTTTTCGACTTGCGGAATAACCTCTTGAAGCAGCGTCTCTTTGTGCTTCGTGACGTTGCGGCGGCCCATGTCGGGCGTGCGCGGGCCGGGGCCGAGGATGGCGGGTTCGCCATAACCGAGCGGCATCACAACGAGCATGGGAACGGCCTTGCGATCGGCGATCAGGTTATCGAGAATGACGTGCGCGCGGCCGACGGTGCTCCAGCCGTCGGAGCCGTCGCTGAAGCCATGCAGCAGATAGAGGACGGGATACTTTTTGCCGGCGCGAGCATCGTAGCCGGGCGGCGTGTAGACGAAGAAACTGCGCCGGTCACCGGCGATCTTGGATTCGTAGAAGTGCTCGGTGAGCGCCCCGTGGGGAACGTCGCGGGGGTCCCAGCTTTCGTTGCCGCGTACGTGCACGGCGCTAGTGGCGCCGAGCAGGTTGGTCTTCATCATCGGGTTGACGGGATCCATGACGGCGAGGCCATCGACGACGAAGCGGTAGCCGTAGATGTCGGGGGCGAGCGCGTCGGTGGTGAGCGTCCAGACGCCATCGTCGCCTTTGAGCATCGGCACGCGCGTGGCCGTTTCGCGATCGACGAGAACTTCTTTGGCCTGTGGCGCGCGGAGGCGGAAAGTGACCCGGTGATCGGCGCTGACTTCGGGCGAAACGACGCGCGCCGGAGGCTGGGCCGAGGCAAGACAAACAAGCGAAAGCAGGAGGATGAGGCGCATAAGGCGTTCGCTAGTCTATCGAATATAATGGGCCAGCATCTATGGCTCTAAAGACTCCCGTCCTTGTCTTGTTGGCCGCCGCAAGTGCGTTCGCGCAGAATGCGACGCAGGCCGGCACGTTTACCGTCGAACATCCGACGCTGTTGAATTTGGGTTTTGAATGGTCGATTCAAGGCGATGTGAATCGCAATGCCACGGTCTCGGTGCAATACCGGACGGTGGGCGAAACGGCCTGGAAAGCGGGTATGCCGCTGCTGCGGATCGGCGGTGAGAACATCTATCGGCGGCGCGAGAATCTCGATTACACGGTCCCCGACGCCTTCGCCGGCAGCATCTTCAACTTGAAGCCGGGCACTGAATACGAGTGTCAGTTCAAGATGACCGACCCCGACGGGGTGACCGGGCAGGCGGAGCATACGGTGAAGGTGACGACGCGCACCGAACCAAAGGCCTCGCGCGAAGGGCGCACGCTGCATGTCTACGCGCCGGACTATCAGGGGCCCAAGATCGAACCGGCCTTCACGAGTGTGCTGCAAGCCTACTATGGCGCAGGCCTGGGCGATTGGAGCGTGGTGTGGGAGCGGCGCGCGCGACCGGGCGATACGATTCTGGTGCACGTGGGCCTCTACCGGCCGGAACGCTTCAACTACGTCGACCCGATGATGACGCCCTTCGACGGGACAGCGTCGCTGACGCTGAAGGGGACCAAAGAGCTGCCGATTACGATCAAGGCGGCCGGTGACGGCGAAGTGATCTTCGATGGCGCGGGCAATCATGCTTTGTTCGACGTCTCCGCCTCGGCGCATCATATTTTCGACGGGCTGACGTTTCGAAATACGGACGTGGGGATTCTGGCCGGGCAGAAGGAAGTGATCGGCGCGGTGGCGCTGACGGTGAAGAATTGCCGTTTTGAGAATGTCGGGTTCGGGGTGTGGACGGAGTTTGCCGGCTCGAGCGACTTCTACATCGTCGATAACTTGTTCCTGGGCCGGGATGACCGCTTTCGTTTGGTGGGGTGGACGGGTCCGCTGTGGGCGAGCGCGGGGCCGTACGGGTCGCATCTGCTGACGAGTTACTACGCGGTGAAGGTGTATGGGCCGGGTCATGTGATTGCGCACAATGCCATTGCTTACTTCCACGACGCGATCGGCATTTCGACTTACGGGCCGCCGGAGAAGGATCCGCACCGGCGGGCGTCCTCGATCGATATCTACAACAACGACTTCCACATGTTAGGCGACGACTTTGTGGAGACCGACGGCGGCGTGCATAACGTGCGCGTGTTCAATAATCGCGGCGTGAATGCGGCGCATGGCGGTTACAGCTCGCAGCCGGTGTTCGGCGGGCCGGTGTACTTTATCCGGAACATCCTGTATCACGTGCCGAGCGGCGTGGCGTTCAAGTTCTCGGCGAAGCCCGCGGGGCTGTATGTGTTCCACAACACGATCATCGGCGAGTGCGTGATCAAGGATCCGTCGTCGAACATGCATTGGCGCAATAATCTGTTCCTGGGCCGGGATACTCCGGATCGCGGCATTATGGCGTGGGCGAACGCGACGGATGCTTACAGCACGGATTACAACGGGTTCCGGCCGAATAAAAATGTGACGGCGCAGTATCAGTGGCTGGGTCCGGCGAAGGGGCAGCGTTGGTATGAACCAAAGGCAGGCGACTGGAAGAATTTCGCGACGCTGGCGGAGTTCAAGGCGGCGACGGGTCAGGAAGCGCACGGGATCGAAGTCGATTTCGATATCTTCGAGCGGATGACGCCGCCGGATCCGTCGAAGCGGCATGCGGTGTATCACGCGATGGACTTGAACTTTCAGTTGAAGCCGGGCAGCAAGGCCGTGGACGCGGGCGTGGTGATTCCGACGGTGAACGAAGGCTTCGCCGGGCGAGCGCCCGATTTAGGAGCGCTCGAGACGGGACAACCGTTGCCGAAGTGGGGACCGCGCTGGCTGACGTGGCAGCCGTTCTACCGGTAAGCTACTCCCAGTTCTGGGCGAGATGAACGAAGGTGCGGAGGGCCACGCCGGTGGGGCCCTTCGCCAAATACGGCTTCGCCTCTTCGGTCCAGGCAGTGCCGGCGATGTCGAGGTGAATCCAGGGAGTCTCTTCGACGAATTCTTCGAGGAACTTGGCCGCGGTGATCGAGCCGCCACCGCGCGAGCCGATGTTGGGGATGTCGGCCGAGGCGCTCTTGAGCGACTCTTTGTACTCGTCGTCCATGGGCATGGGCCACATTTTCTCGCCCTGAATGCGGGCCGAGTCGAGCAGGCGGCGCTGGAAGGGCTCGTTATTCGAGAAGACACCAGAGTTGATGCCGCCTAAGGCGACGACAATGGCGCCGGTAAGCGTGGAGGCATCGATGAGGTGCGTAGCACCCTGACGTTTGGCGTAGGTGATCGCGTCGGCCATGATCAGGCGGCCTTCGGCATCGGTGTTCAGGATCTCGATGGTCTTGCCCGAAAGGCTGGTGACGATGTCGCCGGGGCGCTGGGCCTTGCCGCCCGGCATGTTCTCGACCGTGGGGATGTAGGCGGTGACGGCGATGGAGGGCTTGAGGCTGGCGATGGCCTGCATGGCGCCCAAGGTGGCGGCGCCGCCGCACATGTCGAACTTCATGAGGTCCATCTTGTCGGACGGTTTGATGGAGATGCCGCCGGTATCGAACGTCACGGCCTTACCGACCAGGCCGAGGTGGACGCCGGAGGAATTCACGGGCGGCGTGTAGGTGAGGACGATCAGGTACGGGGGCTCGGCGCTACCCTGAGCGACGCCGAGCAGGGCACCCATGCCGAGTTGCCGCATGCGGTCCTGATCGAGAATGTCGCAGCCCAGGCCGGTTTCGGCGGCCATCTGCGCGGCGCGGCGGGCGAGCGCGGTGGGCGTGAGGAGGTTCGGCGGCTCGTTCGAAAGGTCGCGCGCGAAGTTCTGCGCGGTGGCAATCACCTGGCCGCGGGTGAAGGAGTCGGCGAGTTCGGTTTCGCCGCCCGGGCAGACGAGGGTGAATTCGTCGATGCCGTTGGGCTCTTTCTTCGACTTGTGAAGGTCCGCTTCCCAGGCGCCGAGGATGGCGCCCCCGACGGCGGCCGAGACGTATTCCGGGTATTGGAAGGCTTCGCTGAGCACCAGGGCGACGCGGCGCATCTTCTTGGCCTTCAACAGGCGGACGATGGATCCGGCGACCTGTCGCATTTCGGCCGGGGTAAAGCGATCGCTTTTGCCACCGCCGACCGCAACCAAACGCCGGGCGCTGATGCCGTTGGGGTGGTGCAGAATCACCGAGTCCAGCAATTTGCCGGTGAACTCGCCGGACTTGACCAGTTCGGCGATCCAGGGATGGGCCTGGGCGGCCTGCTCAAAAGCAAGCAGGACCAGGGCATCGGTTTCGACGGACTCGTAGGGGGTAAAGGCGATCTTGGTTTCCATCGTTCAATCTCTTTAGCGGTTTAGCTTCGTTGGGCCTTTTCGGTTCTATCAGTTAACGGCGGCGAGCGGAAACCGCGGCACGCGCCTCGGCCTCTTGTTCGCGCTGGCGCTCGGAGGCGCGCTTGTCGTGCAGTTTTTTTCCTTTACCCACGGCAACTTCGACTTTAATGCGCCCATCCTTTAGGTACATTTTGGTCGGAATGAGGGTGAGTCCCTTTTCGCGGGTTTGGGTGTGGAGTTTTTCGATTTCTTTGCGGTGGAGCAGGAGCTTCCGCTTATGGACGGGGATGTGGTTGGAGAAATTGCCGTGGGAATACTCGCTAATGTGGGCGTTCTGGAGCCAGGCTTCGTTGTCCACCACCTCGGCGTAGGCGTCAGCGATCTGCACGCGCCCGGTGCGGGCGGCCTTCACTTCGGTGCCGGTGAGGACGATGCCGGCTTCGAAGCGATCGAGCAACTGGTACTCGTAGCCAGCACGGCGGTTGTCGGCGATGATCTTGATTCCGGTCGGCGCTTTCAAGAGCTTACATTTCCTCTTGCACGAGATCCCGATGTCAGGCGTCAAGTGCTTGTAGCAGGAAAGCGTGGGCGTAAAATCGACCCGCGCGATCTTTCAAGATTTTAGCATACGTCACTTAAGATGCCTATACTCAAGCATTTACAGGAATCCCTGAGTCTTCTCCTGGTATTCCTCTTAGTCCTCGCACCGCTGGAGGCCCGCAATCGCAAGTCGGAAAAGCTGTTGAAGGACGGGCAGGCGGCCGAAGCCCGGCGCGAGTATGACCTGGCGCTGAAGCTGTTTGAGCAGGCGCTGCAGATGGACCCCGCGGACCAGGGGTACCAGTTGGCGACGCGGCGGGCGCGCTTCCAGGCGGCGCAAGGTCACGTGGACGCGGGCCAGAAGCTGCGTCAACAGGGCAAGCTCGAAGAGGCGATCGCCGAGTTCCAGAAGGCTTTTACGATGGACCCGGGTTCGTCGATTGCCGAGCAAGATCTGCGGCGCACCTACGAGATGATCAAGCGCGAGAAGGAGAAGAAGGAAGGCCAGGGCAAAGAGTCGCCACCCGAAGAGCGGGGGCTGACGCCGGGTCAGCAGGCGCGCAAGGACATGGAGGACAAGGTGGCCACCATGCAGGGCGTGCCGGACCTGAAGCCGAGTAGCGCGCGGGTGAACAACCTGAAGATGAACAATCAGCCGGTGAAGGTGCTTTGGGAAACCCTGGGCAAACTCGCCGGCATCAACGTCATGTTCGACCAGGACTTCATTCAGCAGTCGCAGCGGAACTTCTCCTACGAAGCGAACAACATCTCGATCGAAGAGGCCTTCGACAATCTGGCGGTGATGACCAAGGCGTATTGGAAGCCGCTGACGTCGAACTCGGTTTTTGTCACGCAGGACAACGTCACCAAGCGCCGCGACTACGAAGAGCAGGTGGTGAAGACGTTTTATCTGCAGAACGTGACGACGCCGCAGGAACTCCAGGAAATCGCGACCGTGATCCGCACGGTGACCGACATTCGCCGCCTGCTGACCTACAACGGGCAGATGGCGATGACGATTCGCGGGTCGGTGGACCAGATCAATCTGGCGCAGAAGGTGATCCTCGATCTGGACAAGCCCAAGTCCGAAGTGGTGATCGACGTTCTGGTGATGGAAGCCAATCGCGTGAAGACGCGCGATCTGGCCGCGGCCATTGCGACGGCCGGCGCGGCGGGCATCAAGACCGGCATCAACTTTACGCCCCGCAACCCGATTCTGCAGGGCGGCACCGATACCGGAACCGGCACGGGCACCGGGACCACCACGACCACTGCGGCCAGCACGGCGATCTCGCTGGCTCGCGTGGGCAAGATTTCTACCAATGACTATTCGGTGACGATGCCCGGCATGCTGCTGAACGCGGTGATGAACGACCGGCAGACGCGCGTGCTGCAGAATCCGAGCGTGCGTACGCTGGACAACCAGAAGGTGACGCTGAAGATCGGTGACAAATATCCCTATGCGACGGGCAGCTTTCAGCCCGGTGTCGGCGCGGTGGGCGTCAGCCCGCTGGTGAGTACGCAGTTCCAGTTCGCCGACGTCGGCGTGAACATCGACCTGACGCCGAAGATCCATGGCGGCGAAGAAGTGACGATGCACATCGAAATCGAAGTTTCGAACATTCGCGACAACATCGATGTGGGCGGCCTGAAGCAGCCGGTGATCGGTACGCGGCGCGTGAACGAAGACGTACGCGTGAAAGAAGGCGAAGTGACGTTGCTCGGCGGCTTGACGACCTTGCAGAATACGCGGGCGATCGTAGGCATTCCAGGTTTGGCGAACGTGCCCGGCTTGCGCTGGCTGACGAGCACGGAAGGTAAGGAAGACAATCGCAGCGAGTTGCTGATTGCGCTGGTGCCGCGGATTGTGCGCGCTTCGGACGTGAACGACGTCAATATGCGGGGCATCGCCGCGGGTAACGATCAGGTGGTGAAGGTGAGCTTTGCGCCGAAGCCGGTACGCGAGGAACCGAAGGCTCCGGCCGCTCCGCTGGGTCCGGCTCCGCTAGCCCCGGCTCCTCAGGGTGGGGCCCCGGCGACTCCCGGGCAAGGACAGATTCCGCCGCAATCTCCGATTCAGTTGGCCCCCCAGACGCCGCCGCAAACGGCGCCGCAGCAGCCGGGTCAGCCGCAGTTGCCGCAGGCGTTGACCCCGCCGGCGGGCGCGCCGAATCCGGCGCTGCCGTCGGGAAGCGTCGCCCAGCCGGGTGGCCAGGCGCAGATCTTCATGACGACGCCGTCGATGGCCCCGAAGGTGGGCGGCACGGTGAGTGTGGTGGTACAGATGGCCGGAGCGCAGGATCTGGTGGCCGCGCCAATGCGCGTGCACTACGACCAGAAGGTGCTGCGGCTGGTGGACGTGGCCCAAGGCGGCCTGATGGCCGGCGAAGTGGACTTCGCCAAGGACGTTGCTTCAGGCTCGATCCGGATGAGCCGGTTGCCGGGCGCCGGCGGCGTGAACGGCGGCGGATCGCTGGTGACACTGACGTTCCTGGCGGTGGGCCAAGGCTCAACGACGATTTCGCTCGACGAGTTGCGGCTTGAGAACTCGAAGCGGGAGGCAGTTCAGGTGAGCAAGCCGCAGCTGTCTCTGACGATTCAGCCCCAGTAATGCCATGGATCTGACGACGAGGAGCGAACGGAAACGACGATGGGGAAGCCGGCGTGGACTAACGCTGGTGGAACTGATTGTGGCGTTCACCATTCTCGCGACGCTGACGGCGATGTCGGTCCCGCTGACGCGCTACAAGATCCGGCGCGAGCGCGAGCGCGATCTGCGTTACGCCCTGCGCGAGATTCGGACGGCGATCGATAAATACAAGGACATGGCCGACCAGAATCAGTTGGGCACGCAGAAGATCGACACGGACAATTATCCCGAGAAGTTGGAAGTGCTGGTGGAAGGCGTGAAGGCACAGGGCGCCGTCGATAAGAAGATTCGCTTTCTGCGGCGGCTGCCGAAGGATCCGATGACTGGAAAGATGGAATGGGGGATGCGCAGCACGCGCGACGACCCCAAGAGCAATTCGTGGGGCGGGCAGAACGTTTTTGATGTCTACAGCAAGAGCACGGAGAAAGGATCCGATGGAACGCCCTATGCGGAATGGTAAGCGGCGGGGCTTCACGATCATCGAGCTGATGATCGTGCTGACCATCATCGGCATTCTGGTCTCGATCGCCATTCCGACGTATCAGAAGTCCTTGATCCGCGCCAATGAGACGGTGTTGCGCAGCAATCTGTTCACGCTGCGCACGATGATCGACGAATATACCTACGACAAGCAGAAGGGTCCGCAGACGCTGCAGGAGTTGGTGGACCAAGGCTACTTGCGGGAAATTCCGATCGATCCGATCACGAAGTCGAATCAGTCTTGGAAGATCATCATGGAGGACGCGCTGTCGAGCGTCAGCCAAACGGAGCCTGGGATTTTCGACGTGCGATCGGGGTCCGACAAGAAGTCGTTGGATGGGTCCAACTACTCCGACTGGTAACAGGCCATGCAGGACGATTGGCCACACCGGTACTCTCAACTTCGCCGTAAACTATTGACATTTTGCACCTGAGCACCACCCGGCTTCCGTGCCGCCTTGAAGTGTCTTAAGATAAATAATTAAGATTTACTTCATTTCGGAGGCTGAATGGAACAGATGTATGCGATCGGCGGCCCGAATGTCGTGCGCGAGTCCTTTGGACAGGAAGTCGTGGTCGTCCATTTGGAGACCGGCAACTATTACAGTCTGGAAGGGACTGCCGGCGAGGTTTGGTCGGCGATTGAAGAAGGATCGACGACGTCAGAGTTGGAGCAACTTCTGGCGTCACGTTATGCGGCAGAACAGGCGACCGTCCGGGAGGACCTGCGCGAGTTTCTGCAGGAGCTGGTAAGCGAGAAGCTGGTACACCCGAGCGAGACGGCGCCGCGGGTGAAAGCGGTGGCGCCGTCGGCCAACCGGCTCCCCTACTCTGCCCCGAAGCTGGGCAAATTCACGGACATGCAGGACCTGCTGTTGCTGGACCCGATCCACGACGTGGACGAATCGGGCTGGCCCTTGAAGGCAAACGGCCAAGCTTAAGCCAAGCATGCAGGAAGTTGTGGTCTGCCCTGCCTCGGCGTTTTTTCCCGAGGCGGTCCGGGCGTTTGAGCGTGCCGCGCTCAAACCAATCGTTCGTCATTATTCCATCGGAGATCGCGTCTGGCGGCTGGAGTTTGCCGGATCGGCCCTGTTCGAGTTGCTATCCCCGGCGCTCGAGCATCTGGCCGTGCCGGAGCAAGCCCACGCGGTTCGCGTGCGTCTGTTCGACTCGGAATCGACCGGGGTCCCGATGCCGGCCCCGCCCTGGGGGCAGGACGGCTACGGTCCGCGGGGCGAAATCGAAGGGTCGAACAACGACGACTTCTTCGCCGTCTTTCAGCAGGGCGTCGACATCCTCCACCTCTACGATGTGGTGGCTGGCGAGTCGATCTACTGGACACCCACGTGGCGCGCCATTCCTTATTGGGAGCGCAGTTTCCCGCTCCGCAGCGTGATTCATCGCTGGAGCGCGCATCAGGAGTTCCAGCCGATCCATGCCGGAGCGGTGGGGACCGATGGTGAGGGGGTGCTGATCGTCGGGCGCGGCGGTTCAGGCAAGTCGACGTCGACGCTCGCCTGTCTGGAAGGCGGGCTGCAGTATGCCGGCGACGACTATGTCCTGCTCGAAACGGGTGAGGCGCCGAAGGTCCACAGCCTCTACGGAACCGCGAAGCTGGTACCTGACAATCTGCATCGCTTTCCCCGGCTGCAAAGTCTGGTGGCGAATGCGGACCGGCTCGACGAAGAGAAGGCGTTGCTGTTTCTGGGCGGGAGCCACGGCGGCCAACTGGTGCGTCAACTGGCGATTCGCGCCATTCTGATTCCCTGCGTCACCGGTTTGCGAGATTCCACTCTGGTGAAGACGACCCCGATGGCCGGGGCGCTGGCGATTGCACCGACCACCATCCTCCAACTGCTGGGCGATAGTCACGGGGTGATGCGTAAGGTGAGCGGTCTGGCGCGCCAGGTGCCGACGTATCAACTGCGAGCCGGCACAGATCTGCCGCAGATCCCACGCCTGATCGCCGATTTGCTGAAAGGAACCCATGGCGCCGCTGATTAGTGTCATTCTGCCGGTTTGGAACGGGGAGCGGTTCCTCGAAGAGGCGCTGGCGACCATACGAGCCCAGGAAGATCCGCGCCTCGAGGTGATCCTGGTGGATGACGGGTCGACGGATGGGACGGCGGCGATCGCGGCGGCGCATCCGGAGGTCCAGTATCACCGCCAGACCAATCAGGGACCGGCCGCGGCCCGCAATCACGGACTAAAGCTCGCGCAGGGTGAGTTGATCGCGTTTCTCGACGTCGACGACTTGTGGCCGGCAGGCAAACTGGAGCGGCAGAGAGCGAAGCTCGAAGAGGATCCCGCGCTCGACGTCGTCCTGGGCCGCGTGCAGTATCACTCGCTCGAGGATGCGCTCGAGATGCCCATCCGCTTCGAAGGGGCCGACCGGACGACGGCAAATGTCCACCTGGGATGTGGCCTCTACCGGCGGCGGGCGTTTGACCGTGTGGGGGGCTTCGATGCCTCCATGCGCTGCAGCGAAGACCAGGACTGGTTCCTGCGGGCGCGCGAAGCGAGCTTGCGGCTGAAGATTCTGGAAGACGTGATGCTGATCTACCGGCTGCACGGCGGCAACATGACGCGCGGCGCGGGCTTGAAGCGGCTGCAGGTGCTGGAGGCGCTGCGCAAGTCGATCGAGCGGCGGCGGGAGACCGGGAAGAAAGACCTCGGCCATTGGCGGGATTTGGATGAGAAGCGGCCGCCGCTGGTGAGCGTGATTATCCCCGCCTATAACGGCGAGCGCTTTATTGCGCAAGCCATAGATAGCCTGCTCAACCAAAGCTACGACCCGCTCGAGATCATCGTGGTGAACGACGGCTCCACCGATGGGACGACGACGGTGGTGGCGCGCTATCCGAGCGTGCGGCTCATCGAACAGAAGAATGGCGGCGTGGCCTCGGCCCGCAATCACGGCGTGCGGGAAGCGAAAGGCGAATTGGTCAGCTTCCTCGATCAGGACGATCGGCGAACGGAGGGAAGCCTCAAGGCGCAGGTGCGCCTGCTGCAGCAGCGTCCGGAGATCGAACTGGTGATGGGGCGGCAACGGATCGAGTTGGAACCGGGGATCGAGCGGCCGAGTTGGCTCAAGGAGGAACTGATTGGGCCGAGTCAGGCGGGCTACAACCTGGGGTGCATCCTGGTGCGCAAGCAGGCGATCGAGCGAGTGGGGACCTTCGACGAGACGCACCATTTTGCGAGCGACGTGGACTGGTTCTTCCGCATGAAGGACCTGCAACTGCCGCACGTGACCACGGAAGACGTCGTGATGCGGCATCGGGTACACGATCAGAACGAGTCGCATCAGGTGGCGCAGCAGCATCCGGAGTACGTGCAACTGGCGCGTCGCTCGATTTTGCGAATGCGGGAACTGGCAGCGATGAAGAAGCAGAAGGAGCAGTCGACGTGTCTTTAAGCGTGATCATTCCCGCCTATAACGCTGCCCGGTTCGTGGGCGAAGCCATCGAGAGCGTGCGGGCGCAGACCTATCCGGCAGGGGAGATCGTGGTGATCGACGATGGGTCGGTCGACGAGACGGCGGCGGTGGCCAGTCGCTATGCGGGGGTGCGCGTAATCCGGCAGGAGAACCGCGGCATCGGGCCGACACGGAATCGAGGCATGCGCGAGACCACCGGCGAACTGGTCGCCTTCCTGGACGCCGACGATCTCTGGCTGCCGGAGAAGCTGCAACGGCAGATGGAATGGTTCGGAGCGAACCCGCAGTCCGACATGGTATTTACGTGGGTGACGCAGTTCCGGCAGGACGAGCCGGAGAAACTGGTGGGCGCGCCGATGCGGGGGATCTTCGCCGGGACGATGCTGATTCGTCGGGCGAGCTTTGCGCGCGTGGGCGAGTTTGAGTCGCAATATCGGGTGGGCGAGTTCATCGACTGGTACGCGCGAGCGCAAGAAGTAGGTCTGCGCGGCGGGATCATCGACGAGGTCTTGCTGCGGCGGCGCATTCACGGCGAAAATACAGGCGTGCGAGAACGGCAACATCAAGCGCATTTTGCGCGGGTGGCCAAAGCGGCGCTGGACCGGCGACGAGGGATGGTCACCGGATGAGTGCCCCCTGGCGCTGGTATCTGAGGTTGTATCGGCCGCAAGCGGCCGTACTGGCGCTGGTGCTGTTGGCTTGCGGGTTGCAGTTTGGGTTGGTGCTCCCCATGGTGTATCTGGTCGCCCGGATCTTCGACACGACGATCCCCTCGGGCCAGGTGGACGCGCTGGTGCGCGACGGCGCCTGGCTGGTGGGAACCAGCATCGCCGGGGCAGTCGTCGGGCTTTGGATCCGTTCGGCGACCTTACGGCTCACCAAGAGGGTGGTGGCCGGGCTGCGCGAAAAGCTCGTGAATCAACTCCTCACGTTACCGCGCGCGACCTACGACCATGCTGAAACGGCGGTGTTGCATTCGCAGGTGGTGATCGATACCGAGCGGCTGGACGTGATGAGCAATGCGCTGGTGGCGCAGATCATGCCGGCGGCGATGGTGACGACCGGCCTGACCCTGGCCCTGGCCTATCTGAACGGCTGGCTGACGCTGATGCTGGTGCTGGCCGGGCCCGTGCTCTACGCGTTCCATCGGAAGCTGGGCGCGCCACTGCGCACCAACTATCAGACGTTTCGCCGCGACTATGACCGCTTCAGCGGCGGCGTGATGTTCCTGCTGAAGTCAGCGGACCTGATCCGCTGGCAAACGGCCGAGGACGCCGAGCGCAGGCGGCAGTTCGGGTTTATTGAGGCGGTGCGCGACAGCAGCCGGCGCATGGCGTGGTACGAGACAGCGCATGGCCTCCTGCAGAATCAGATTGTGACGCTGGCCAGCATCGGCATTCTGCTGGCGGGCGGATATACGGTGGCGCGCGGGCAGATGACGTTGGGAGCCTTGATTGCCTACTATGTGACGATGGGGCTGATGCGGAGTTGGCTGGCCAGCGGACTGGCCGCGGTGCCGCAGGTGATCACTGGCCGCCGAGCGCTCGACAGCTTGCTGCAACTGCTCGAAGTGAAGGGCAAGCCGGTCTATCGAAACCAGGGAGGACCGTTGGATTTTCAGGGACATCTCGCTCTGCAGAAGGTCGACTTCGCTTACGGCGACCGAACCATCCTGCGAGAGGTCTCGCTCGAGTTCGCGCCGGGCGAGATTGTCGCGCTGGCCGGCAAGAACGGCTCGGGCAAAAGCACCGTACTGCATCTGCTGTGCGGCTTCTACCGGCCGGCCGCGGGTGAGGTGCTGGCGGATCGGCGGGCTTACGATGCGCTCGACGTGACAGCCCTGAGGAAACATTTTGGCGTGGTCCCCCAGCATCCGACTTTGGTGGATGGAACCATCGCGGCGAACATCGCCTACGGGGGCCAGTATGACGAGGCGGCGATCCGCGAGGCGGCGGAATTGAGCGGGGCGCAAGCGTTCATCGACCAACTGCCCGAGGGCTACGAAGCGACCATCGGCGAGGACGGCGTGCGGCTTTCCGGTGGTCAGCGGCAGCGGTTGGCGCTGGCGAGGGCTCTGGTGCGGCAGCCGAAGGTACTGATTCTCGACGAGCCCACGAATCATCTGGATGCCGAAACGGTGTCGCTGTTGGTGGCGAATCTGCGGCGACTGGCGAAGCGGCCCACAGTCATTCTTATCAGCCACGATCCGGAATTGATTGCGCTGGCGGACCGGGCTTACGAAATGCGAGACGGTCAGGTGGAAGTGTTGCGCGCGGCGGAAAGCGAGACGGCCCATGGATGAGTTGATTCGCTCGAGCGTTTGCTGGCCGACGCCGGAGCAGGAGTTGCTGCTCCAGGCCGCGCTGGGCAACCGTGAACAAGCGATCGCCGCCTGGGAACGCTATTACGAAGAGCAGGGCCTCGACCACTTGGATGAAGGGTCGTTTCGCCTGCTGCCTCAGGTGTACCGGCATTTGCATTCTTTCGGCTACGACGCCCCGATCATGGGACGGCTGAAGGGCATCCACCGGATGGCGTGGTGCAAGAATCAATTGCTGTTCCACGAGATCGCCGGGGTGGCGCGCGACCTGCAAGAAGCGGGCATCCCGACGATGTTGCTGAAGGGCGGCGCCCTGTCGCTGGCGGTGTATCGCGATCGCGGCGCGCGGCCGATGCGCGACCTGGATTTGCTGGTGCCGTCGGCCGACGCCAATCGAGCATTGCAATTGCTGGGGAGCAAAGGATGGTCGTCGACGCTGGGGCACGATCTGTATCTGACGCCTAAGCATCAGCGATATCGACACGCGATCGAATTGGTGAATCGCACCGATCGGCGCGTGGATTTGCACTGGCATCTGCTCTACCATGCGCGCTCCGAGGCGGCCGACGCTTTGTTCTGGAAGGAAGCATGGCCCCTGGAGTTCGACGGCGCCCAGACGCGGGTGTTGCCGCCGACCTTGCAGTTGCTCCATACGCTCGTCCACGGTCTCGAGGGAAACGCCATTTCGCCCGTGCGCTGGGTGTGCGATGCCGTCATGACGATCCGCTCGACCAAGATTTCGTGGGAGCAACTGGTGGATGTTGCCTGTCAGCATGACGTCGTTTCGCCGGTGCGGGACGCGATGCACTACCTGCATGAGACCTTCGAGGTGCCGGTGCCACGGTCCATCCTATGGCGTCTGGAGCGGGAGCCGGTAGGTCGCTTCACGCAGCTGGAATATCGCCGGCACTTGCTGCCGCAGCGGTTGCATAGTCCTTGGGTGACGTTGATCTCTAATTATCAGGTCTATTTCCGGGGCGTGCAGGATTGGTCGCTGCCACGGCGGCTGGCCGGCTTCCCGGATTATCTGGCGTTCTTCTTCCGCTTGCCCGGCTCGTCGCATCTGCCGAAGCGCTTTGCAAACTGGGTGCGGCACCGGGTCCGATGCCTGTTGCATCCGTCGGGAGCAACTCCGAGCGAGACGCAGGGTTAGTCAACCTGAGCCGTTAACGATTTGCGGAACGCGCCGCGCAACGGTTACGTCAAGCCAACGGAGGGTCGCCATGACCATGCGTTCCGGAATTCTCGCTGTCACTCTGCTGTTGGGCGGTTCGCTGTCATGGGGGCAGTGGCGAAAAGTCGGTGAGCCGGCGAAGCCGCCAGCGACCACCGCCAAGACCGAGCCCACGGCACCGGCATCGGAGCCCTTAAAGGCATCGGAGCCCGCACCGGCGGCGTCCAGCGGGACCGGTTGGCGCCGGGTGGGCGAAGCTCCGAAGACGACTCCTCCGCCCCTCGAGGCCGAAAGTCCGCGTGAGCCGATCGCCCCGACCTCGCCAGCTGCCGGGACCGGGACCATCACACCGCCGGTGACCGCCGGGCCGCCTCCGGAGACCAATGGCGACACCGTGATCTTCCGCGCCGAGACGCGCGAGGTGAACGTGACGTTTTCGGCGACCGGCAATCACGGAGGCGCCGTCTCCAACCTGACCCAAAACGACGTCGAAGTTTACGAGGACGGCGCGCGGCGGAACATCACGCATTTTTCACGAGACCGCGACCTGCCGCTGACGTTAGGCATCGTTGTCGACTTGAGCGGCAGTCAGCGTGGTCTTTTCCGGCAAAACCGCCGCGAGGCGCTCAACTTTCTGCGGCAGGTGCTGAAGCCGCAGGACCGGGTCTTTATCGTGACCTTCGGCGAAGGCATCCGCCTGGTGCAGGACGATACGAGTTCGATGCGGGAGATCGAAGCCTCGGTCGGCGGCTGGGAGGACCAGTTCGAGGGCCAGGTTTGGAGCTCACGCGGTGGGTCGCCGATCTATGACACGTTGAGCCAGGTGCTCCGCCGTAAGTTGGCCGGGCGCGAAGGCAGGAAGGCGCTGCTGGTGATCACCGATGGCGAGGACACCAACAGCCATGTGGACGCGGCCGAAGTCACGGAGGGGCTGCAGACGGCCGACACAATGGTGTACTGGCTGAAGACGCAAAGCACGATGCGTGGCGGGCGCGGCATGCGGGGAGTCCGCGGCGGCGGTCTGGGCGGTCTGATCGTGGACCGGATCGAATCCGGCCGACTGGCTCGGAAGATGCGCAAGGTGGCGATCGAGACGGGTGGCCGGGTGCTGGAGGACGAGTCGCTCGACGCCCAGTTCCGGCGGCTGGAAGAAGAGCTGCGCACGCAGTATACGCTGTCGTTTTCTCCGGGCCGGGAACAGGCCGATGGCAACGTGCACACGCTCGAAGTGCGGGCGCGCGACGTGGCCACCAAGCTCCGTCACAAGCCGGCCTATCGCGACGCGAATTAATACTTGGTCATGTCGCGGCTGACGCGGCGGGGCGGCATGACATAATATGGCTTCAATATGCAGCAGAAGCCCCTTTTCCACGGGTGGTGGATCACCATCTACGCATTTTTCACCTTCGGGCTCGCCGTGGGCATTCCCTACTACGGCATGCCGTTCTTCTACACGTACTACACGAAGGCGTTTGGCTGGTCGCGGTCGGACATTACGTTCGGCTTTCCGATTGCGGCGCTGGTGACACTGTGGGTGGGTCCGCTGCTGGTGCATCGTTTCCAGCCGCGCAAGATGCTGCTGATCGGCTCCACGTGCTCGGCCTTAGCGTTCCTGGGCTTCGGAACGATGGGCAATTCCCTGCTCGTGTACAACGCGCTGTGGGTGCTCTACATGGTGGGCTACATCTTCTCTGGCCCCATCGCGCATCAGGTGCTGACGGCCAACTGGTTCAAGAACCAGCGGGGCAAGGCTATGGCGGTGGTGTACCTGGGCGTGGGTGTATTTGGCGGCGTGTCGTCCAAGTACATCGCGCAACCGCTGACTGAAGCGCTCGGCTTCCAAAACGCGCTGCTGACGATCGGCGGGCTGCTGCTGCTGATCTGGCCGATTTCGCTGTTCCTCATCAAGGACCGTCCCTCGGATTTGGGCCTTTTCCCCGACGGCGCGGACCAAGCGCACGCCGAAACGAAAGCAGCCCCGGCGCGTTGGGACGCCATCATCCGGGAACCGGCGTTCTGGCTCTTGCTGGTGGGCAGTGCCTGCTCGATCGGGTCGATCGGCTCGATCAATCAGCACATGAAATTCATCTTCCAGGACCAGGGCTTCAAGGATCCCAAGGTGCTCGATACGCTCTTCAGCAACGCGCTGCTGGTGATTCTGTTCTCCTCCATTGCCGGCCGGATCGTGATGGGCTACCTGGCGGACCGCTTCTCGAAGAAAGTCGTGATGTCGGTGACCTACCTGCTGGTGGCCGGTACCATCCCGCTCGTCACCACCGTTTCGCCCTCGAATCCCGAGATCGTCTACGTCTTTGCCGTGTTGTTCGGCTTCGGCATGGGCGCCGACTACATGCTGATCCCGCTGATGGCTGCTGAGAAGTTCGGCGTCAATTCCCTGGCCCGCGTGATGGCGATCATTCTGCCGACCGATACCATCGGCCAGACGTGGTTCCCGTGGATTGTTTCAAAAATGCAGGAGCAAGGCGGTTACCCCGCGGCCCTGAAATTCGTCTTCCTGCTATCGGCGATCGGGGCGGTGGCCATCCTGATGCTGCCGAACCGCAAAGCCGCCAAGGATTCGGTCGGCGCTTTAGCCAAAGCGACGGGAGATTAAACTAAAAGGACCATGGATCGCCGCCAGTTACTTGGCGTTTCACTCGCTGCCTCTGTTGCCAGCGCGGCGACGCCGCGACTCAATGTGCTGTTGATCACCATGTCCGACCTGCGGCCGGACCTGGGATGCTACGGCCATCTCATCGCGCAGACGCCTCACCTGGATGCGCTGGCCAGCCGCGGCACCGCCTTTACGCGCGCCTACTGCCAGTTTGCGAGCGCCAGCCAATCGCGCTCGTCGTTCTTTACCGGCCGACGTCCGGACACCACGCGCATCTTCGACACGCAAACTCACTTCCGCCGCCACCTGCCGAACGCGGTCACGCTGCCCCAGGCGTTTCGCCAGGCGGGCTACGTCACCACCGCCTTTGGGCGCGTTTTCCACAACGGCCTGAACGACTACGAGTCGTGGTCGATTCCGGCGTGGTTCCCGAACGGCAGCCCGTGGAATTCGCCGGAAAATTCGGCGCGCGCGCGCAAGTTCCGCGAGAATCTGGAGGCGCGCGGTTGGAAGAACGCCCTGTTGCGGCGCAGCCGCGAGGAGTTGGGGCCGAGTTGGGAGTCGCGCGACGTCTCCGACGATGCGCTGCCGGACGGGCAAACGGCGGTGAACGCCATTCAGGCGCTCAACTTCCTGAAGGATCAGACCTTCTTCATGGCGATCGGCTTCCAGAAGCCGCATCTACCGCTCGTAGTGCCGAAGCGCTACTTCGACATTTACAAGAAGCGCAAGTTCGAGTTGGTGGATTATGCCCCGCCGCCGGCCAAAGTGCCGCCGGTGGCATTGCACGACAATCCCGTGCTGCGCAGCTACAAAGACATTCCGGAGAAGGGGCCGATCCCCGAGGCGAAAGCCATTGAAGTGATCCGCGCCTACTATGCGGGGATCAGCTATTCGGATGCTCAGGTGGGCCGGGTAATGAAAGCGCTCGACCGCAATGGTCTGCGCGACAACACCATTGTCGTCGTCTGCGGCGACAACGGCTGGCAGTTGGGCAACCATGGCCTGTGGAATAAGCACTCGAACTTCGAAAAGGCCGTCCGGACGACGCTGATTGTGTCCTCGCCGAAGCAAAAGCAACGCGGAGTGCGGGCCGATGGCCTGGCCGAGTTGGTCGACCTTTACCCGACGCTGGGCCACTTGGCTGGCATCGCCACGCCTAAGGATCTCGAAGGCCGCAACCTGTCGCCGATTCTCGATAATGCCGCGAAGAAGGTGAAGTCGGCCGCCTTCAGCCAGTTTCCGCGCAACGTGGAAGGCGTGGGCACGGTGATGGGCTACACCATCCGAACCGAGCGGCACCGCTACACGGTTTGGCGCGCGATGGACCCCGCCAAGACCTTCCGCGTGGACGAGTTATACGACTACGTCGCCGACCCGCAGGAGACCGTCAACGTGGTCGATCAACCCGAATACGCCAAAGTCCGCCAGGAGTTGCGGAACCGGCTGAACGCCGGCTGGCGCGCCGCCTAAAATCTGACGGAACATCGGACGCCCGGTCGCCGTAAAGGCTGACATGTGGCAACATCTGCGCCAAATCTGGACCGAAGGACGTCGCGAGCGCCCACGGGGCTTTCTCGCTGACTGGTCGCTCACCTTCCTAGTGATCACCTTCGGCACCACGAGTCTTTTGCACGCCTTTGTGGTGCCCAGCGGCTCCATGGAAAGCACGATCCTGGTGGGGGATCATGTGCTGGTGGACCGTCTGGCTTACGCCTCCGAACAGCCGTCAGCCATCCTGCCGTACCGGCCGGTGGAGCGCGGCGACATCATCGTCTTTCTCTACCCCGAAGATCCGCGGACGTTCTACGTCAAGCGGGTGATCGGGCTGCCCGGCGATCGGCTGCATCTTGAAAACGGCCAGGTGATCCGCAACGGCAAGCGTCTGGTGGAGCCCTATACGCAGTTCGTGCCCCGGCCCCCGGACACGTTCCGCGATAGCTTCCCGGCCGGCGCCGAGGCGGCCAGCGTCTCACCGCGCGGCCTGGACATGCTGACTCACCACGTGAAGAACGGGGAACTGGTGGTGCCCGAGGGCATGTATTTCGCCATGGGCGACAATCGCAATAATTCGTCCGATAGCCGCTATTGGGGTCTGGTGCCGCGCAAGAACATTGTGGGCAAGCCGGCCCTGGTTTACTGGTCCTACGACGCGGGCGAGAACTATCCCACCGATTGGGAACTAAAGCACCTAGCGGACCTCGCCATGAACTTCTTCACCAAGACGCGCTGGGAGCGGACGTTTTCCGTCCCCAAGTCGATGGCCGCGCAGGAGGTGGCGCCGTGAATCCAATCACGTTGGCTTTGGGTTGGCTGGTGCCCGGCGCGGCGCATTGGCGTCAGGGACACCGCGGGAAGGCACTGGCTTTCGGCGCGATGGTGCTGACGCTGGTGGCCAGTGGCTGGTACCTGCAGGGCTCGAACGCCATGCCCAGCACAGCCGAATTGCAGGGCGTTGACGGAACGGCCCGGGTGATGTTTCTCGGTGGGGCAATGGTGAAGGTGCTGGCCGGCCTTCCTTACTTCCTGCTCTCCTGGGCCGGCTACTCGCAGAGCTTTCTTGCCGGCATCGATCATGAATACGGCACCAAGCTGCTAGCGATGGCGGGGTTGGTGAATCTGCTGGCGCTCAGCGACGCCGCCGGGAAGGAGAAGGCATGAATCCGCATTTGATCTTCACGCTAGCGGGCTTGGTCGTGATTGCGGCGTGCACGGCGTTGCTGGGAGCCGATAGCCGGGCCAACCACTGGCGGCGGTTCGTCTACAACCTGACGGCGGGCGTCACCTGGATCTGGGCGGCGGCCTGGACGATGCGTTGGCTGCACGGCTAAAGGCGTTCACAACGAATTGCGAATGCGCGCACATCGCCGTATCCGTTTGTTTTAGAAGACACTTAGCCGCCGCCGCACCCGCCGCCGGCGGCTCTTGATTTGGTGGCTCGCCGATAGACTGGGACCAGCCATGAATCCGAGCCAATTCGTCGATACGCGGTTCGTCGACTTTCCCCGCGAGAACCCGTTCCTCACCAACGTGCGCCAGCGCTACGGCCTGCCACTGGAGACGCCGGTCGCCGAGAGCCTGGTGAGCATCCAGGTCCGCCTGCCCCAGGCGAGTCCCCTGCTATGGGACCGTGCCACCAGCATGCCGCGAACGCCGCATCGCCGTAAGATGCTGCGGGCGGTATCGCTCACGCTGCAGCAGACTCTGCGCGCCTGGCTGCCGTATCTGTGGCTCTCGGTCCCGGCCAATTGGGAGGATCGTGACCTGCTGTGGCCGCTGATGATTTACGCCTCATCGCGCACCTTTAAACCGATCTCGCGGCAGACCTACGCCTTTGACCGGCTGTGCCCGGATACGATTCCGGCGTTACTGCGCTCCAGCCTGCCCCGGCTGAAAGCGTGGGTTCCGAACCTCCTGGCGGTGACCCACCATCGTCCCGATTCGCGCGACGAATTCCACCTGCGGCAACTGATTCACGTCATCAAGGACAACGCCTTCGACGCGCAGCCGTTGCTCCGTTTGCTGATGCACGAGGAGAAGCTCATCACCGCGTTCATGGACTTGGCCGACGGCCATTCGCACCGGAACGACGTCCGGCTGTTCGGGCGCGAGCTCTACCGGCATCTCAGCCGTTTCTACCGCAATGCAGACTTCAGCTTCCTCTCGCCGCTGCTGATGATGGAGATCGAGAATACGCTGGCGGTCTATCTGCTGGACCGGGAGATTCTCGAGGCCGAATTGACGCTGAATACGCCGCCGCCCGGCACGCGGGCCGAGCGACTGCCGCGGCCGGCCTTCCTCTATCGGCAACCAAATCGCGTCCCGTCCGTCCAAAGCAAGTGACGCGCGCTGCCGCTACACTGGAGTTACCGCATGAAATTGTTTGCCTTACCGCTCATGTTGAGCGTTGCCCTGTGGGCGCAGTCGGCTAAGCCCGCCGAAAAACCCGCCGAGAAGCCCGCGCCCAAGTTAACCGACGTGGTGGCCACGATCAACGGCCAAACCTGGACGCGCGCCGACCTCGAAGAGTACATCGATGCCCTGCCCCAGGACCGGCAGATGATCTACCAGACCAATCCGCAGGAGTTCCTGCGTCAGTTGGCCATCCTGGAATACATGGCGCAACTGGCGGATAAAGAAAACGTGCTGGCAGATCCGCGCTTCAAATATCGTTACCGCTTCGAACGCAGCCGCATGATGGGCGACTTTATTCAGCAGAAGAAGCAGAACGCCATTCAGGCCACCGACGCCGAGATTGAAGCGGCCTACAAGAAAAACGCCGACAAGTACACCACCGCGAAGGTGCGCATGATCTACATCTCCTTCGCCGCTCCGCCCGCCCAGGGTACCCGCGAAGCGGATGCCAAAGCCAAAGCCGACGAAATCTACCAGAAGCTCAAGAGCGGCGGCGACTTCATCCAACTGGTGAAGGCGCACTCGGAGCAACTGAAGGAACAGGACGGTAGCCTGGGCTTGCTCACCAAGGCCGACGCGATTCCGGACGCCATCAAGAACGTCATCTTCGCGTTGAAGAAAGGCGAGTTCAGCACGCCAGTCCGCCATGACAACGGTTACTATCTGTTTCTGTGCGAAGACTATACGGTGCAGGCTCTCGCCGACGTCCGCGATGCCATTTCGGCCGATGTGCGGGGCGGCAAGTTCCGCGAATGGTTCACCGAGGAGTCGAAGAAGTCCAAGGTGGAATTTCTGCGGGAAGACTACTTCAAGCCGACGATCAAATAAGGCGTGCGGATTTCGTTTGAGCCGGAGCTAAAAGCGACGCGGGGCAAACTGGTCTCCGGCGGCGCGGCCGGCGCTGCGGTTCATGCGGGGTCTTTTCTGCGGGAACGGCGGATCGTGCTCGACACGGAGTTGCTGAGGGACGCCCCCGAATTGGTCCGGATCCTGACGCATGAGCTCTTTCACTTTGTGTGGCGCAGGCTCGACAACGACAGCCGGCGCAGTTGGGAAGACTTGGTGCGGCAGCAGTTGGCGCAACCGGGCGAGCTAGGCTGGTCCGCCGAGTGGCGGAAACAGGCGTTAAGCAAAGCCGACGCGCGAACGCGCAGCCGGCGTTGGCGCGAGTATGTGTGCGAGAGTTTTTGCGATTCGGCGGCGTGGTATTTCTCCGATCGCCGGCGGCATCCGGAATATACGCTGCCGTCGCCGTATCGGCGGCATCGCCGGGCGTGGTTGGCGCATCTGATTTCTGAAAGGCAGCTTCCTCTGTAATGGCTCGATATACTACGACTATGCGCGCGCTTTTATTGGCACCTTTGCTCGTGGCCCTGGTAGGTTGCGTGGCGACCACGAAGGCCGGCGCCCCAGTGAAGCCCGAATCGCAGCGCAAGAAGGCCCCGGAGTTCGCCCTGAAGGACTCGAACGGCCAACCGGTGAGGCTCTCGGACTACAAGGGCAAGGTGGTGCTGCTGAACTTCTGGGCCACCTGGTGCGGCCCGTGCAAGATTGAGATTCCCTGGTTCATCGACTTTGAACAGCGCCTGAAGGACCAGGGCTTCGCCGTAGTCGGCGTGGCGATGGACGACGAAGGCTGGGAAGCCGTGAAGCCCTACCTCGACACCAAGAAGGTGAACTATCGGGTGGTGATGGGTGACGACTCCGTTGCAAATTTGTATGGCGGCGTGGAGTCCTTACCGACCACGTTTATCCTCGACCGCGATGGCCGCATTGCCAGGACGCATGTGGGCTTAGTGAGCAAGAGTGAATATGAAAAAGACATTCAAGAACTTCTGCAACAAAAACGCGCCGCTGCTGCTCCTCTTGAGCTCGCTGGCCGCTAACGCGGCCCAAGCCCCCGCGATTCTGACGGTGACGCCGCCCGAGCGAGCCACCGTGAAGCGTGGCTCGACGGTGACCGCCAAGCTCGGCCTGAAAGTGGCGCCGGGGTTCCATGTGAACTCGAACGCGCCGCTCGACGAGTATCTGATCCCGCTGCGGCTCACCTGGCAGGCCGCGCCGTTCGAAGTGAAGAGCATCGATTTTCCGGCGGCCAAGCAAGAGAAGTCCGAGTTCAGCCCCAAGCCGATCGCCGTGTTTGACGGGGCCTTTGAGATCTCGAGCAAATTCACCGTGCCGGCCACCGCGCCCGTGGGAGCCGGCTTCATCACCGGCAAGCTGCGCTACCAGGGCTGCAACGCCACCACCTGCTACCCGCCCAAGACGATCGACGTCAAGTTCAGCTACGATCTGCAGTGATGGCGACTATCTTCCACGTCGACATGGATGCGTTTTTCGTGTCGGTGGAAGAGTTGTATGACCCGTCGCTCAAAGGCAAAGCCGTCGTCGTGGGTGGCCAGGCTCATGAACGCGGCGTCGTGTCGGCCGCCTCCTATGAAGCGCGCAAATTCGGCGTACATTCGGCCATGCCCCTGCGGCAGGCTGCGAAGCTTTGCCCGCACGCCATCTTCCTGAGCGGCCATCGCGAACGCTACACGGAGTGGTCAGCGAAGGTGCGCACTGTACTCGACAGCTTCACGCCCCTGGTGGAGATGGCCTCCATCGACGAAGCCTACCTCGACATGTCCGGCACCGAGCGCCTCCACGGACCGCCCTTGCAAGCGGCGCATCGTCTGCACGAAGCGGTGCAGCAACAGACTCAGTTGAACTGCTCCATCGGCGTGGCCGCCTCGCGGCTGGTGGCGAAGATCGCTTCCGACCAGGCTAAGCGCAACGGCATTCTCCACGTCCTGCCCGGCCAGGAGGCGACGTTCCTCGCCCCGCTCGACATTCATCGGATTCCGGGCGTGGGAGAAGCCACTGGGCAGAGCCTGAATCGTCTGGGCGTGCGCAAGGTGGGCGATCTGGCCGCGCTCGATGAGGACGTGCTGACCAGCCGCTTCGGCAAGCTGGGCTTGGCCCTGGCCGGAAAAGCGCGCGGCGAGGATGCCGGCGGCTGGTACGACACCGCGATCGGCGAGGATGGCGGACCCAAGTCGATCTCGCACGAACATACTTACACTGAGGACACCGCGACCGCCGAGTTACTCGAGAGCACCATCGCTAAGCTGAGCGAGATGGTGGCGCGACGCTTACGGGACCACGCCCTCTATGCGCGCACCGTGCAGTTGAAGCTGCGCTACGACGACTTCTCCACCATCACACGAGCCCACAGCCTGGACCATCCCACCCAACTGGATACCGAGATCGTGCGCGAGGCCCGTGCTCTGTTCCGCACCAACTGGCGTCTCGGCCGCAAGGTGCGCCTGCTGGGCGTGCAGGTTTCGAACTTCAGCGAATCGGGCGGCCAGATGAGTTTGCTGTCGGCGCCGCAGGACGAGAAATGGCAGAAGGCGCTATCGGCGGTGGATAAGCTGCGCGGACGCTTCGGCGACACCACGGTGTCGCTGGCCGTCGGCATGCAAGGCGACTTCCGCCGCCGCGTGCACGACGCCAAGGAACATACCAAGCCCAAGACTTAGTCACTTGAGCGGACAGTTGGGGCGCACGTTCAAGGTCTGCTCAAGATAGAGCGGCTCGCGTTCACCGGCGAAGTCCGCGCGAATGGTGAGGCGGAGTTGCGGCGCTTTGCCGTCCGCAGTCTGCCGTGGCAACTGCGCCGTCCAAACCGCGCGCGTCTTCTCGGGGACCACGCTCGAGTGATTCGACGACTGAATCAGCAGGCCCGGCGGCAGCAGACAGCCCGGACCAGCCAGACAAACCGAACGATCATAGTCGCTGGCGGTGGGCAGATAGTTCGTCGACGTCGCTGTCACCGTCAGCCGCAACGGAACGTCGAGCGGATTGCCGACCGAACGTAGCTGCAAGTCGAACTTACCCGCGCAAGTATCCAGAGTGGCATCCGCATACAAGTTACTCAGATTCACCGCCACGGCTTGCACCCGATCCATATCACGCCGGCTGGAGAACCGGCGAGCCGGCGACTGGCGGAGCGGGATGGCTTCAATCTCCACGCGACGGCCATTGACGCGCAATAAACTGACATGGTGATAGTCCCCGGCCCCGGCGCTGCCATGCTTGGTCATGCCGCCGGTGGCGCCGAGCACCAGATAGCGAATCCCGTCCAGTTCTCCTTCGTCCTGGTTGTAATGGAAATGACCCGCCACAACCGCGCGGACTCGATAGCGGCGGAGCAGCTCATGCACCGGCGCCCAATTTGTCCATTGATACCAGAGCGGCTGATGCAGAAACACCACGATACCCTTAGCTCGGCGATGACGCTCGAGGTCGTCCGCCAGCCACTTCATCTGGGCGTCACCGAGTTGGGCGCGGAAGGTGGTGCCCCAGCGTGGGTCCGTATTGTGATGCTCTTGCGAACTGAGCGCAATGAAGTGATAGCCCGAATGCTCGAAGCTGTGATAGAGATGCTCACGAGCCGGCGGATACAGGGTTTGGAAGAGCTGGCGATTGTGCGTCTCGTCGGGCTGATTGTAAGGCGCGTTGACGTCATGATCGCCGGCCGCCAAAAACCACGGCGCCTGCAAACGGCGCAGGATCGCGGTCGCTTGGTCATACTGCTGGCGAAACTCGTCTTCCGGCGTGGGCCCGGGATATTTCACGCTCTCGAGTAAGTCGCCGGTATGGAGCACTAAGTGCGGCCGCCGGGCGTTCAGCGCCTCGACGCCCTCGGCCAGCACGCGATAGGCCGCGGGCAGATTGTCCGCCGCGGTCTGGTCGCCGATCAAGCCGATGCGCAGCTCGGCTTGAGCAAGAACGGCGACGAAGAAAAGAGCGAATCGAGACACTTAGTTGAAGGTATAAGACAGACCGGCGATCGCCCAGGCCTTCGCGGAGCGCCAACCGTTTTCATAATACGGACGATTCAAAAAGTTCTCGACCTTCACATAGCCCTTCAACGTGCGATTCTCCGTTTGCCACAGCTTGTAGCTTCCCACTAAGTCAGCCTTGGTGAAGCCGGGCAGAATGAAAGGCCGCGAGCGGGTACCGGCAAAGAACGAGATGTAGTGCGAGGAGCTGCGAAACAGGTCGACGGTGACGTCGGCTCGGCGGCCCAACCGCTGCGAAGCCACCAGCGTCGCGGTGTGACGCGGAACGGTGAGCGCGCGCCAGAAGCCCGGCACCTGCAGGTCACGGTCGTTGACGGCGTTCGTGTAGGTGTAGGAGCCGTTCAGTACCAGCGACCGGGTGGGGCGCGCCTCCGCTCCCAGTTCGACGCCGCGAGAGATGCCGCCCGCGCCGTTGATGTAGCCGGACGTGCGCCCGAAGGGGTCCGTGGCCGGACGAATCACGCCGCTCGAGTCGAAGGCGGTGACCTGTTGAATGCGGGTATAGAAGTAAGTCGCACTGAAGCGGAGCCGCTGGTTCAATAGATACTGATCGAAGCCGAAATCCACGGCGTTGTAACGATCCGGAGCCAGACGCGGGTCGCCGTAGGGCGTGAAGCTCACGACGCCATTGACCGGGTTATTCGAGAAGCCGCCGCCAAAACGCTCATAAAGCGCCGCCGCGCGATACGAGTTGCCGAAGTGCGCGCGCAGCTTCGTATTGGTGCGTTGCAGCAGATACCCAACCGAGACATCGCCAGTCAGCGCCCGCGGCGGCGCGTTCAGCGGCACGGTGGCGTAGTTGTTCGCGGTACCGGTCAGCTCAAAGACCGGCCGGGCCAGTTGGAAGGATTGCACGCGGCCGGAAAGCAGGATCTGCAAGCGATCCTGCAAGAGCGAGAACTGATGCTGCATGAACGCGGCGTGCGAGCGCTGCCGGATGTCGCCCCGGGTGACGATGGCGCGCGGCGCCGGCAGGCCGTTGTTCTGGCGGTCCAGGAAGCGCTCGCGTTCAAACTCGTAGCCTGCGGTGAACTGGTACTGATGCATGGGGCGCAAAGTAACGCGGCCATCGAGCACATCGCTGGTGCCGCCGGGGTTCGTAATGCTGGTGGCGACCGGCTGGAAGCCAGCACCCGCCGGCCCGGAAGCGAAGATGCGGTCCGTTTGCAGATGCTGATAGCTAGCCTGCAACGTGACGCGCGACCAAGCCTGCTCGGCGCGGAAGGCCGAAGTCGAGAAACGCGACGTGCGCCGATTGTCGGGATCATCGCGGCCCGGGATGTAGGTCGCGTTGCCGAAGTTCACGGGAAGGCCAGCGTTCAGGTTCAAGACCTGGTCGTTGGGCAGCGGAATGCCGCGGATGATGCCGTCGGCCGGGAAGTTCGCCGCCGGTATGCCCGTAGTGGATGGGCTGACGTTGTTCTGGGCGAAGTCGTCGGAGCCGTAGAAGCGGCCCGTCAGTTTCAGCCGCGGCGTGAGATCGTACCGCAGGAAGGCTTGCCCGCCGGTGGACCGCATGCGGTCGTTCGTGTCGACGCCGGAGAGCACGTTGATGTGCGAGAGGCCGCCGCTATAGGTCAGCCGGTTGTTGAGCCAGCCACCCGCCACGGTGGCGCGCCCGCGCATGAAGCCCATCCCGCCGCCTTCCGCCTGAAGCTGACCATGGAACGGCCCGCCGCCCGCATCGGTCACCATGTTGACGGCGCCGCCGACGGCGTTGCTGCCGTAGAGCGACGAGCCGGAGCCGCGCAGCACTTCCACGCGCGAAGCGTTGACGAAGTTCAAGTTCGAGACAAACGAGCTTGCGTCGCCCTGCGTGGTGGACGGGTCCCGGAAACGGAAGCCATCGATCAGGATGGCCATCGCGTCCGGGCGAAGGCCGCGAATACGAATCTGGGTGAGTTGGCCGGGGCCACCGGTATTCCGGACTTGGACGCCCGGCGTTGAGCGTACAATCTCAGCCAGCGAAAACTCATTGCGAGCGTCAATCTCTTCCGCCGTCACCACCGTGATGGCCTTGGCCGCCTGATCGATGCTCTGCGGCGCGCCGGAGTCGGTGACGACGATGGTGTCGCTCAAACCAGCGAGATCGAGCGTGAAGGTCGATTCCGCACCATCCAGGCGAACCGAACGCGACAGGCTCCGAAAGCCGCTGGCTTCCACCTGAACAACGGCACTGCCCTTCGGGAGCGAGGCAAAACGGAAGCGCCCTTGCGCATCGGCGGCCGTGGCGTCGGGGGTCTGGCTGCCATTGGCATAGACACTCACCCGGGCGCCGGGAACCGCGCCTCCCTGGGTGTCCAGCACTTTACCGTTAAAGACGATTTGGGCGAGGATTGTGGTGGGAATGAATAAATTCAGTATAAATAAACGTGACATTTGTACAACTAAAACCGAGGCGGTTTCAGCATACCGGAATGCCGCGGGGAAAGCCAATTAAAAACGAAAAGAGCGGACCCGAAGGCCCGCTCCTGTCGATTCCATGAGGATCTGGATGGCTTAGAGAGCCGCTTTGGCGGCCGCCAGCGCCGCATCGTAATTCGGATGGTCAGCGACTTCCTTCACATACTCCACGTGCTTGATCGTGTTGTCCTTACCCACCACGAAGATCGCCCGCGATTCCATGCGCCATTCCTTGATCAGCGTGCCGTAGGCTTCGCCGAAGCTGCCCGTCTTGTGGTCGGAGAGCATCTTCACCTTGTCCACGCCCATGGCCGTGCACCAGCGGTTCTGCGCAAAGGGCAGATCCATGCTGATGGTGTACATGGTGATGCCGGGGAAAGCACCGGCTTCGTCGTTGAAGCGCTTGGTCTGCGCGTCGCAAACCGGCGTGTCAAGACTGGGCACAACACTGAAAACGCGGACGCCGTCGCCGGTCGCGGCGAGGTCGACGGGTTGGAGACTTCCACTCACCAATTCAAACTGAGGCGCCGGCTGCCCGACTTTCAATTCCGGCCCGACAAGCGTGAGCGGATTGCCTTTAAACGTGGTTCCACCTGGACGTTCCATGATGTCAATCTCCTTGAGAACAGTTCGCGAGTGCGAAAAACTCAGTCTAGCAGGACGGCACTAACCACGCGCCGGCGCGAGCCGCGCCGTAAGCGCCGCGGCGTCGGTCACCGGCAGGTCGCAAGCGAAATTCTGGCAGACGTAAGCCGTCGGCCGCCCTTCGAGCGGCGGCATCGGCAGGCTCGCGTCCGCCTCGCGCAGCACGGTGCGGAATGGCGCGAAGCCCGTTTGGCTGATCCGCCGGAAGCCATCATCCAAGGGCCCGGCCAGGACCACCTGCTGATGCGGCGTACGCGCGGCCAGCAGCGCCACCAGCATTTGAGGCAGCGTCATCGGCGCCTGCGTCAGCCGGGGTGCGAAGGCCTGGAAGAGACGCTCGGCGGCCTCGAGATAGCGATTCTCGGCCGTCACGGCGTGAAGGTTCACCAGCAACTGCGCGACGATGGCGTTGCCGCTGGGCTCGGCCCCGTCGTAGTCGTCCTTGACGCGAAGGATGAGGTCGGCGTCGTCGCCAGTGGTTGAGAAGAAGCCGCCGTGTTCGGTGTCTTCGAAGAGGTCAATGATGTCGTCAGCCAGTTGGCGGGCCAGTGCCAGATGAGCGGAGTCGAAGTCGGCTTGGTAGAGATCGAGCAGGGACTGCGCGTAAAAGGCGTAGTCGTCGAGAAAGGCCGGAATGGCGGCGTCGCCCTGACGATAGCGCCGCAACAGCACGCCGTCACCGGTCAGCAGTTGAGCCTTCACAAACGCCGCCGCGTTCTGCGCCGCCTGTCGATAACGCGGCTCTTCCAGCACCACGGCCGCCTTGGCAAAGGCCGAAATCATCATGCCGTTCCATCCGGTGAGCACCTTGTCGTCGAGCCCCGGACGGACGCGGTGGGCGCGTTCGGCCAGCAGTTTCGCCTGCGCCTCGTCGAGCGCGCGGGCGACGTCAGCCTCGGCAACGCCAAAGCGCTGCGCGGTTTCAGCCACCGTGCGTGACTGGTAGAGAATGTTGCGGCCGGTGAACTCCTGGTGCGGGTCCTCGTGGACGTTGCCGTTCGGCGAGCAGCCATAACGGTAGGAGAACCAATGCGCCGTTTGCTCACCGAGCCGCGCCACCAGGTCGCTGTACGTCCAGATGTAGAAGGCGCCTTCGCCTTTGTGTTTGGGGTCAGCCGGGTCGATGACGCTGTCGGCGTCCTCAGCGGAGTAGAAGCCGCCGCCCGGGTCAGTCATATCGCGCAGAACGTAATCGAAGATCGTGCGCGCCACCGCGGCGAAGCGGGGCTCGGCCGTGATCTGGAAGGCCTCGAGATAACTGATGGCAAGTTGCGCCTGATCGTAAAGCATCTTCTCGAAGTGCGGGACGAACCATTGCGCGTCCACCGAGTAGCGATGGAAGCCGCCGCCCAACTGGTCGTTCATGCCGCCGCGCGCCATCTCGTCCAGCGTCTTGGTCACCATCTCGAGTGCGTCGTCCTGACCGGTGAGGTGATGATGGCGGAGCAGGAAGTTGTAGACCACCGGACGCGGGAACTTGGGCGCGTTGCCAAAGCCGCCCAGGCGCGAGTCGAAACTGCGCCGCAGCTGCTGGAAGAGGGTCTCGCTCAGTTGGGCGGGGTCAAGATCGGTGGGCGCCGCCGCCCGCACCGTGGAGTACTTGCGCAGGTCAGCGAGCACGGACTCGCCCGCTTCCAGAATCCGCGCGCGATCCGCCACCCAAGCCGTCGAGAGATGCTCTAGGATCGTGGCAAAGCCCGGGCGTCCGTAGCGGTTCTCGGGCGGGAAATAGGTGCCGCCGAAGAAGGGCTTGAGCTCCGGCGTCAGGAACACGGACATCGGCCAACCGCCGCTCCCGGTGGTGGCCTGGACGAACATCATGTAGATGCGGTCGACGTCAGGGCGCTCTTCGCGGTCCACCTTAACGGGGACGAAGTGCTGGTTCAGCAGCCCGGCGATCGTCTGGCTCTCGAAACTTTCGTGCTCCATGACGTGGCACCAATGACACGTGGAATAGCCAATCGAGAGGAAGATCGGCTTGTCTTCGGAGCGAGCTTTCGCGAAGGCCTCCTCGCCCCAGGGGTACCAGTCGACAGGGTTATTGGCATGTTGCAGGAGGTAGGGGCTGGCTTCGAGGCCAAGTCGGTTGGGCATGAAGTGGTTTGGATGCCGCAGGCGGCTGCCTGGATTCCGTACACGGCAGTCCCAATACCGGACACCCCCGCCGCCAGATTTTCGCCTAACCAATTGATTCCGCTCATCGTCTGATGTGGCATGTGCCTTGCGCTAGACTCCGGAGAATCACCATGGATAAACCGCGCGAAGGCATTGCGAAGAAAAAATTGGTCCGCCGGATCATTTTGAGCGTATTAGGTCTCGGAGTGATCGGCTCGACGACATACGTTTTGGGTAAGCTGGAGCCCGCGGCGCCCACTGTGGAAGCTGCCACGCTGTGGCCAGACACGGTGAAACGCGGCCCGATGCTCCGCATTGTCCACGGTTTAGGGACCTTGGTGCCCGAAGAAGTGCTGCAAGTTCCGGCGCAATCGGACGGCCGCGTCGAAAAACGCTACTTCCTGCCCGGTGTGAAGGTGACCGCCGATACGGTGCTGCTCGAGCTGTCGAATCCCGAACTGCAACTCTCGATGGTGGACGCCGAGTGGCAGTTGAAGTCGGCCGAGGCGACCTACACGGACTTGAAGGTGCGCTTAGAGAGTCAGCGGCTGGAGCAGAAGGCCAAAGCGACGCAGGTGAAAAGCGAGTTTGTGCAAGCCAAGCTGAAGGCGGACCGCGAGTCCGAACTCGCGAAGAACGGTCTGACCGCGGACATGAACGTCAAGCTGGCGAGAGCCACCGCGGACGAAACAAGTGACCGTTATGACGTCGAACAGCAGCGGCTCAACAACATGGCCGAGATGATCGAGGCCCAATTGCAGGGGCAGAAGGTAGAAATTGAGAAGCGCCGCGCCGCCTACAACCTGAAGAAGCTGCAGGTGGACCAGTTGAAGGTCCGCGCCGGCACCAACGGCGTGCTGCAGACGGTGGCCGTGGAAATCGGGCAGAAGGTGACCGCCGGCACAATTCTCGCGCGCGTCGTACAGCCCTGGAAGCTGAAGGCGGAGTTGAAGGTGGCGGAAACGCAGGCCAAGGACATCACGGTCGGCCAGCCCGCTCAGATCGACACGCGGAACGGGATCGTCAGCGGTAGCGTGATGCGCATTGACCCGGCCGTGGTGAACGGCACGGTGACCGTCGATGTTCGCCTGGAAGGCGAGTTGCCCGCCGGCGCCCGCCCCGACCTCAGCGTCGATGGACACATCGAACTCGAGAAGCTGACCGACGTCCTGTATGTCGGCCGCCCGGTATTCGGCCAGAAGAACTCCACCGTGGGCCTGTTCAAACTATCGCCCGACGGCAAGGAAGCGCGCCGCGTGCAAGTGCAGTTCGGGCGCGACTCCGTGAACCAGATTGAAGTATTGAAGGGCCTATCCGTAGGCGACCGCGTCATCCTGTCCGACATGTCGAACTGGGATGCGCACCAGAGAATTCGACTGAACTAGAAAGATAGAGCAGAGGGGAACGAAACATGGCCGAACCGTTGATTAAGTTGGAAGGCGTCACCAAAGTCTTCCTGACGGACGAAGTGGAAACGCACGCTCTGGCGGGCATTCACCTGGAGATTTTCAAAGGCGAGTACTTGTCGATCGGCGGTCCTTCGGGCTGCGGCAAGTCGACCTTGTTGGCCATCCTGGGCCTGCTGGACACGCCCTCCAACGGCACTTACACACTCAACTCACGCGCCGTGCAAAGCCTGAAGATGAGCGGAACGCGCCCGCATCCGCAATCGCGAGATCGGCTTTATTTTCCAGGCCTTCAACCTGATCGGCGACCTCACCGTGTATGAGAACGTCGAGTTGCCGCTCACCTATCGCGGCATGGGTTCGGCTGAACGCAAGAAGCGCGTGCATGAGGCGCTGGAGCGCGTCGGCATGTCACACCGGGTGAAGCACTATCCGTCGCAGCTCTCGGGCGGTCAACAGCAGCGCGTGGCCGTGGCGCGCGCCTTGGGCGGCGAGCCTTCGATCCTCCTCGCTGACGAACCGACGGGTAACCTCGACTCCCAGAACGGCGAAGCCGTGATGGACTTGCTGCGCGACCTGCATCGTCAAGGCGCCACCATCTGCATGGTGACGCACGATCCGCGCTATGAAACCTACGCCGACCGGACGATCCGCCTGTTCGACGGCCGTATCGTCGAAGAAACCGCGTCCCAGCGCATCTCCGCACACTAACGCGGCAGAATGTTTTCCGGCACCATCCGCTGCTCGAACAGAAAGACCAGCGGATTGGCCGGGTCGATCGTCGCCCGCACCCAGTGCACGTCCGGGGGGCCGAACGTCTCCACGCGCGTGAAGTTCTCCAGCCGCGCGCCATCGCGGCCGGCCGGCACCAGCGGCTTATCGATGCGGAAGTAATGACTGTCCCCGTGGACGAAAACCACCTGCCCGGAGAAAGCGAGCGTTTCTTTCTCTAACACCGAGAGCATGTCGCCAAACCCATCCACTGCCGGCCGGCGGCGCGTTTCGAAGGCCGGGTTGGCCTGCATGATCAGCATCAGGCCGCGAAAGCGGCGCTGCTTGGCAATGGCAAAGGCGGCCTTCAACCAAAACAGGTTGGCGGCATTGCGCGGACGGAACTCGGTAGGCTTCGCCACGTTGTTGTGCGTGCCGACAATGTGGAGCGTGGCAAAGAGCACGTCGCCTTCGGACCACATGGCGTTCTCCACAAACGGCTCAAAGCCGGGCACGGAACTTTGCGGCAACAGGGCCAGTTTCTTCTGGCCCAGCGACTGAGTCGGCTGCGGATAGAACATACTGCGCAAGCGGCTGAGGCGCTCGTTCGCTTCATAGCCACCGGCGGCCGGGCGTCCACAGTCCGTCCAATCGTTGTCGCCGGGCGTCAGGATGAAGGGATGCACGGAGCGGTTGAAGCCGTCCAGACGATTCTGAAAAGTGGCATCGTCGCAGCGGCTCGCTCCGCTTTTAATGTCGCCGTCGTGAATCACAAAGCGCAGCTTCTCGCGGTTCATGGCGTCGATGACGCGCGGGAACTTCCGCTCCTGCAGCGCGTTGTACTGTTGGTCCCCAATCAGGCCGATCTGAAAGCGGCGCGCCTTCGGCGTGAAGCGCGGGGCGGTCTGCGCCACGAACGCTTCGAGCGATTGCGCGGACATCGCACCGGTCCACAGGAGAGCAAAAAACAGAAACCGCATCACGTCCCCAATGATAAATTGAGTAGCACCGCATGACCTACTTCTGCCTCTTTCTGGTGGCCGCTTTGCCTCTGCTGGGGCAGACGGACTGGCCGATGTTCGGGCACGACCCCGGCGCCCGCCGCTACTCCCCACTCAAGCAGATCACCCCGAAGAACGTCGCGCGCCTCCAACCGGCCTGGACCTTTCACACCGGCCAGCCCGGCTCCGAAGGCATCCCTGTCGTGGTCGGCGGCACGATGTATCTGGTGGCCGCCAACGGCCTCTTCGCCATCGAACCCGAAACCGGCAAGCAACTCTGGCATCATCCGGCCACCCAAGTGGCCCTCCGCGGTTTAGCCTATTGGCCCGGCGACAAGACCACCCATGCGCGCCTGTTCGCTGGGGTGAAAGGCGGCATGATCGCCATCGACGCGGTGACTGGCCAGCCCGCCACCGGCTTCGCCAACGAAGGCTTGCTCGATCTGCGCCAAGGCGTGCTGGGCGATCTGGCCGATGCCAAGATCTCGCTGCAATCGCCGCCCACCGTCTACGGCGATCTGATCATCACCGGCAGTGCGAATGGCGAAGGGCAGCCGAGCCTCGGGGCTTATGGCGACATCCGCGCCTGGAATGCGCGTACCGGCAAGCTGGTTTGGACCTTCCACACGGTTCCCCGCCCCGGTGAGTTCGGTAACGACACCTGGCCGAAGGATGGCTGGAAGAATCGTTCCGGCACCAATGCCTGGGGCTTTCTAACCTTGGACGTCGCGCGCGGCATTCTATATGTGCCGCTCGGCTCTCCCACCGCGGACTTCTATGGCGCGGACCGGCATGGCGACGGTCTGTACGGCAACAGTCTGGTGGCGCTCGACGTGAAGACCGGCGAACGGAAGTGGCATCAGCAACTGGTGCATCACGATCTCTGGGATTACGACCCCGCCGCTGCCCCCGTCCTCTTCGAGGCTGTGCGAAACGGCAAACCGGTGCCCGCCGTCGCGCAGATCACCAAGATGGGCATCCTGTTCGCCTTCAATCGCGTCACCGGCGAACCCCTTTACGGCATGGAGGAGCGGCCGGTACCGCAAACTACCGTCCCCGGCGAAAAGACCTCGCCCACGCAGCCGTTTCCGCTCAAGCCGCCGCCGCTCTCGCGCGTCACCTTCACTAAGGAAGAGATCTACAACCGCACGCCCGAGCACGCCGCCTTCTGCCGCGAGCTCTTCGAGAAAAACCAGATGACCATCGCCGAACTCTATACGCCGCTGCCGCTGGACCGCAATATCCTGATGTTCCCCAGCACGCTCGGCGGCGGTGGCTGGGGCGGCGTTTCCCACGACCCCTCGCTCGGCTTACTCTTCACCAACGTCAATAACCTCGGGCAATGGGGACACATGGAGAAACGTACGGATCCGAAGACCGGCGCCGTCACTTACGTGCGCACCTCGGCCTACGGCGCATACGCCCGCTTCTGGAATCGCGACACCCGCGTGCCCTGCACCAATCCGCCCTTTGGCGAGTTAGTCGCCGTCGACACTCGGACCGGCGACATCGCGTGGCGCTCGCCGCTCGGTACGTTTCCGGAGCTCGAGGCCCTTGGCGTGCGCGACACCGGCGCACCGAACCTCGGCGGCAGCATCGCCACCGCCGGCGGACTCGTCTTCATCGGCGCCACCAACGACAGCCGATTCCGCGCCTTCGATTCCCGCACCGGCAAACTCGTTTGGGACCAGCCCATCGACGCCAACGGCCACACGATTCCCATCACCTATCAAGGCAAAAACGGCAAGCAGTATGTGGCCATCATGGCGACCGGCGGAGGCGGCTTCTTCGGCGGCACGCCCAGCGACAGCCTAATGGCGTTCGCCCTGGGTGACCAAGTGGCGCCCGCCATCTCCGCGGCCCCAAAGCGCACCCCGCCCGCGATTGCGACAGCGAAGCAAGGGCCCAGCGTGTTACCGCCTGGTCCCGGTCAGGCCCTGGTCTTGCGCACCTGCGGAAGCACCTGCCACAACGTCGCTACCGTCACTGGCTTACGCCGCGATCGCAAGGCCTGGACCGCCATGGTGGACAGCATGCTGGCCCGCGGAGCCACCGCCAAGGACGACGAAGTCCGCGTCATCGTGGACTATCTCTCGACCCATTTCGCGCCTTAGCGCTCGGTCTCGAGCGCCTTCAGATAACGCCGCGACGAATGCTGCACCACGCGGTGCGCTTCTGGACGAATGACGAAGCCGGGCCACGCGCCATACAGTGTGTCGAACTCCCAAGGCTCGAGCGTGGCCGCAATCCGCTCCACTGTCCCCGCCGAAAGCGGCAGGTAATTCGGATAGCTATACATGAAGCTGACATGTTCGCGATCCGCACAAACCTGCGGCAAGTCGCCCGCAAACAGCGCCCCACGCTGGGCATCGTGCAACACCTGATAGCCGGCAAAGTGCCCGCCCAGCCGCAGGAGCGTGGCCCAATCGTTCAGGCGGTGTTGCTCGCCGCCCCAGAAGCGCAGCGACGGGTCCGGCCGCTGCACGTGCTCGCGGTCACGCTCATGCAGATACACCGGTACGCCAAACACGCGCGCCCAATCCACCATCGCCGAGTAATAATGCGGATGCGACACCGCCATGGCCGAAAGGCCACCCAGTTCGTACACGCGATCGATGGTCGGCTGGTCCAGCAACGAGACGCAATCCCAAAGCACGTTGCCTTCGGGGTGCTGAATCAATAG
The DNA here is from genome assembly GCA_965229305.1 of Bryobacteraceae bacterium. Lineage (GTDB taxonomy): Bacteria > Acidobacteriota > Terriglobia > Bryobacterales > Bryobacteraceae > JALHNI01. Next base: position 188,812 of record CBDDIZ010000036.1, read on the forward strand.
CGCTCGCTGACCAATCGCAAACTTAGGATTCGTGTGAATGCCCCAAACGCCGGGGCCTTCTTCGAAGATGCGATTGGTGTGCGTATGAGCGAGATCGGTCAGCCATTGCTGCCCCTCGAAGCCCACATACTGACGTTCATCCAGGCAGATCGGACACGAAGCCGGCGGCGCAGCCATAGCAGGATACTGGGTGCCGCAGGTAACGCAGATCCAATGGTGCATCAGGCCAACAGTTCTTTGATGAGGCTGCCCCCGACGATCGTAGGACGCTCGGCGCGCCCATTGTGCAAGTAAGTCAATTGGATATGATCCAGCCCCAGCAGGTGCAGGATGGTCGCGTGAATGTCGTGAACATGCGCGGGACGCTCCACCGCGCGCAACCCGATCTCGTCGGTGGTCCCGACGGCTTGCCCCGGCTTAATGCCGGCGCCGGCAAAGAACATCGTAAAGCCCCACGGATTATGATCGCGGCCATCGCCCTTCTCGTTGAAAGGCGTGCGGCCGAACTCGCCGCCCCACACCACCAGCGTCTCGTCCAGTAAGCCGCGAGCCTTCAGGTCCGGTCAGCAAACCGGCGATCGGCTTGTCCGACGCCCGGCACCACTTGGCGTGATTCGCTTCGATGTTCTGATGCGCATCCCACCCCGAGCCCGAGCCGCAGTACAGTTCCACGAACCGCACGCCGCGCTCCACCAGCCGACGCGCCTGCAGACAGTTGCGGCCGTAATTCAAGGTCGCCGGGTCGTCCATACCATAGAGCTTCCGCGTGGCCTCGGACTCCTGCGAAAGATCCACCGCCTCCGGGCCGGCCGCCTGCATCTGATAGGCGAGTTCAAACGAGCGCACGCGGGCATCGAGTTCGGAATCGTCTTCCTTCCCTGCCCCGAAGCGCGCGTTCAACTGCTTCAGGTAAGCCAACTTGCTCAGTTGCTGGTCGCTGGTGGCGCCGCCGCCGGGCTTCAGATTCAGAATCGGCGTATCCCCCGTGCGGAACTGCGTGCCCTGGAAAGTCGCCGGCAGAAAGCCCGCGCTCCAGTTCTTGGTTCCGCCCAAAGGCTCTTTGTCATCCTGCATCACGACGAACGAAGGAAGGTTGCGATTCGCTGTCCCCCAGGCCGTAAGTGGTCCACGCGCCGAGCGACGGTCGCCCCGCCAGGATGTCCCCGGTATTCATCTGGCAAACACTGCCGACATGGTTCAAACCATTCGCCCAGCAACTGCGCAAGACAGCGAGTTCGTCGGCGTGCTGCGCGATGTGCGGATACCAGTCCGAAACCCACAGGCCGGATTGACCATGCTGCTTGAACTCCCGCTTGGACGCCATGATGGCGTTGTTGCCGGTCCCCATGGCCGTGATCAGCTTGCCGTAGGAGGCGGGCATGGGCTGCCCGTGCAAATCCTTCAGCTTCGGCTTGGGGTCGAAAAGGTCGATGTGGCTGGGGCCGCCTTCCATGAACAGGAAGATGACGCTCTTCGCCTTGGGCGCATGATGCGGCGCATGCGCGGCGAGCAAGTCGCCTTTCGTCGGTGCCACTTCGGCCATCAAGGATGAAAGAGCCAAGCCAGCTAAGCCGCTACCGGCCGCCGTGAAGAACTCGCGCCGGGAGCGCACGGGCCAGTGATGCTGCAATCGTTCAAGCATGGCTAGTTGATGTACAAAAATTCGTTCGAGTTCAGCAGCGCGTGGCAAAGGTCCACCAGCACCGCCGCCTCGACGGGCTTCACGCCCTCGGGCAGTTTGTCCGGCAAGGTGAGCGACCCGGGACGCGCTTCCAGCACGCTCTGATGACGCGTGAAGAACTCCTGCGCCAGGGTCTTCTCTTCCGCACTCGCCGGCCGCGAATACACCAGACGATACGCTCGATCCACCATCGCGTCCCGCGAGAGACCGGCATCGTTCAGCACGCGCGCCGCCAAGCCCTTGGACCAATCCAACACCAGATCGCTGTTCATCAGCTCCAGCGCCTGCGACGGCGTCACCGTCTGATTGCGCCGCGCACAGCTTTCGTGCGTATCCGGCATATCGAACGCCTCGAACATCGGGTACCGCGTATTGCGGCGCACAAAGATGTAGATACTGCGCCGGCGCGCCTCGTCGAGCGCCTCGTTCGCCTTCCACCCCCCGCGCGTTTCCACGCCCGCGGGCAACGGCGGGAACACTCCCGGCCCGTACATCTTCGCATTCAACAAACCGCTCACGGTCAGCATGGAATCGCGTAGCGACTCTCCTTCCAACCGCCGCCGATTAAAGCGCCACAGCAGCTTGTTCTCCGGATCCGCCTGCGCCGAAGCCGCCACCGTGTCCGAACTCTGCTGATAGGTCTGCGAAAGCATGATCTCGCGGTGCAGCTTCTTCAGGCTCCAGCCGTCGCGCATGAAGCGGAACGCCAGGTCGTCAAGCAATTCCCGGTGCGAAGGACGCTCCCCCATCACGCCAAAGTCTGAAGGCGTTCCGACCAGGCCGCGCCCGAAATGATAATGCCAAACGCGATTGACGATCACGCGCGCCGTCAACGGATTCTTCGCGTCCGTCAGCCATTTGGCCAGCGCCGTCCGGCGTCCACTCTTGCCCGCCATGGGCGGCGTCACGGAAATGTCGCTCGCATCGAGGATCGAGAGAAAGCCCGGCTGCACCTCCGCTTCTTCCGCATCGTAAGCCCCGCCTCGCAGAATGTGCGTCTTCGGCACCGCCGCCGCGTCCTCCACCATGGTCATCGCGATCGGCAACTCCGCGGGCTTCAGCGCATCGAACGTCCGCAACTTCGCCTCGAGCTTGGCGTAGGTGGCCTTCGCCTCCCCCTTCAAGCCCTTCGCGACTTCCTTGTCGTCAAACGTCAGTTGCGGCATGGCCTTGTAGTACATCTGCCACTGCATCGGAGTCCGTTTGGCCGGATCGGTATCCACCGACTGCTGAATGCCCTCGGGAAACTTGTCGTAGTTCTCTTTCACGCGATACTCCCGCTGCGCCTTCAGCAGGGCTCCGATCTCCGCGCGAACCTCGGCCGTCGCCGTCTCCCAAACCTTCAGTTGCTTCTCGTGAGCACTTTGCTGCTGCTGCGACGAGAGCACCGCGGCATCGTCGATGTGCAAACCGGCAAAGAAGGATTGCAGCCGGTAGTAGTCCTTATGCAGAATCGGGTCGAACTTATGGTCATGACAGCGCGCACAACCAAAGGTAAGTCCCATGAACGTCGAACCAACTACATCGGTAATGTCGTTCAATAACTCCTGCCGGCGCTGATAAAGATTGCGCGCGTTATATTCGTCCGGAAAATGGCGATTGAAGCCCGTAGCCACCAGCGCCTGCGGGTCGCCCGGAAACATCTCATCGCCCGCTAACTGCTCTTGCACAAAACGGTCATAGGGTTTGTCCGCGTTCAGACTCTGAATCACATAGTCGCGATAGCGCCAGATGTTGGGCCGCGTCTCATCGGCCTTAAAGCCCTCGCTATCCGCATAGCGAGCCAGGTCAAGCCAATGCCGCCCCCAGCGTTCGCCATAGCGGGACGAAGCCAGCAGCCGATCGACCACTTTGGCGAAAGCCTGCGGCGACGAGTCCGCCACAAACGCCTGCGTCTCTTCCGGCGTCGGCGGCACACCCGTCAGATCAAGTGTCGCCCGGCGCAGCAACGTCACTTTGTCGGCAGACGGATTCGGGGCAAGGCCCTTCGCTTGGAGCTTGGCGTGGACGAAAGAATCGATGCGGCTCAGGTTGGGCAGCGGCGGCGCCTGCTCGCGGATCGGCTGGAACGCCCACCAGCGCTTCTGCGCCAAAGTGAAGTCCTTGCGCTCTGCCTCCGCCGCAAATGCACTGCTCAGGCAGACCAGAATAAAGCCCGAACGCCAGCCAAATTTCATGCACACACCTCGCCGTCGAACGCGAGCATAATATCACAGATATGCTTGCAAATACAGGGGGATGAAGCGCTTAGCGGACGCTCAGCGTGGTGGCATTACTGGCGACGCCGTTCTGGGTCATCAGCAGTGAGTAAGTACCAGTACGAAGGTTGGAGGGTACTTGAATATTCACCTGGTAAAGCCCCAGATAGCCGGGCGTCACGCCGGCATAGAGCACGGCTACCGCGGCGCCGTTCAGCGTCACCGTCGGCGCCACCATCGCCTCATTCGCCGTGCTCGGAATCTCACCCGCCGCCAGCGACCGGCGCAGCCGCCCCAGACCGGTCGTGTAGATGACAGCGTAGCTGCCCGCGGCGATCGGATTGCGCTCGGTGATCACCTGATTCGTGAGCGCATCCACCGCCACCGCCGGGCCGGAACCGCCTTCGTTCAGCGTGAAAACGCCGGGAGCCTGATCGGCCACGCGCAGCGTCAGTTGATTGCTCACCTGGTCGCCCCGGCGGATCTGCAGGGCCGCCTCTCCGGTCGCTAACTCGAACGGCAGGAAGGCATTGATCTGGGTGGGCGCAATGAAGTAAAGCGGCAAGGCATTGCCATTCACCAGCACCGACGTCGAGTCGAGTTCCCGCGGCAGTTGATTGCCGCCCGCCACCTTCACGCCATCGGCGAAGTCCTCGCCAAAGATCGCCACGATCGAGCCCGGCGCCATCGGCAACGCAGACTCGTAGGTTGCCGCACTCGCCACGCTGTCCAAAAATGGCGTCTTCACCACCGTCACGCCGCACGCCGACGGACTCGTACTCGGCCACAGCGCCGGATAGTTTGCCAAGTAGTCGTCGTAGATGCTCTGGCGCCACACGTACCAACTGATCGCATTCGGCTGGAGCTCCCGCAGAGCGCAGTTCCAGTCCTTAAGCTCCGCCTCCGTTGGAAAACGGCTGGCCTCCCCGCAATTCCGGCAGCGGAACGCCTGCCCGTCGATCACGGCTTCGGCGCTCATTCGCGTCTTCACAAATTCGAGCGAGCGGCGCAGATTGGTCAGCCCTTGGTCCTTCAGATAGCCGCTGCGCTCAAACGGATAGAACCACACGCCGACCAAGTCGGCCACGCCGGTCTGATCGGCGTACTTATTGGCGATACAGGCATTATCCTTGTAGACGGCGCCGCCCGGCGCCCAGGAATCTGGCGCTCCGATGTCGTGAAAGATCTTCGCTTCCGGCCAGATCTTACGAATCTCGGTGCGCAGCGTGCGCAAGTCCGCCGCGCTGATCTGGCCACACAAGCTGTTCTCGTAAGTCCACGGATTCACCCAGTAGGGCTCGTTGAAAACGAAGAGCCCCTTCACCAGGCTGGCGCGCGACTGCGCGTAACGGATAAAGCTCTGCCCCGTGGGCGAGATCGTCCACGCGCCATTCGAGAGGGTATAGGGCGGGTTGTAGACGCCAATAATCAGCTTCAGACCGTTGCGGTCCGCGGCATCGAACGTGGTGGCCCAATTGGACGGATTGCCGTCCACGGTCATCACCACAAAGCTGTATCCCAGGCTCTTCAAGCGCGGGAAGTCCGAGACGGTAGGCCAATGCGTCCCCGTCTCCACTTCGGCGGCCAGACAAGTCGCCAACAGAAACAGCCACCAATGCTTCAAACACGTCCTCCGGCAAATGTTTCCCGGCTATCGAGCAGCCACGGTGTCTTGCGGCGGACCACCGAATCATAAGCCGCCACATTCTCCGTCACCATGCGCTCCACCGAGAAGCGGGCAATGCCATCGCGCCGCGCCGCCAAGCCCAACTCCGCCGCCGCGTCGCGATCGTCGAGCATGGCGCACACCTGCTCGGCTAAGCTCGCCGGCTGCGCGGGCTCCGCAAAACGCCCGGTCTCCTCGTGCCGAATCATCTCCACGTTGCCCGGAATCCGGCTGCAGACGATCGGGCACCCGGCCACCATCGCCTCCATCAGCGAAATGGACAAGCCTTCCCACAGTGACGGATGGACGAAGATGTCGAACGCCGCTAGCAGTGTCGGCACGTCGCGACGGAAACCGAGGAACGTCACTTTCTCCGCCACGCCGCGCTCCGCCGCTCGAGCCTTCAGGGCCTCTTCCAGTTCGCCTTCGCCAGACAGCACCAGGCGCACCTGCGGATGCCGCGCCAGGATGGCAGGCATCGCGTCGATCATGTACTCGAAGCCCTTCTGCGTCGCCAGCCGGCCCACGCTGCCGAGGATGATCTCGTCCCGCGAAAGACCCAGCGTCCGCCGTGCCGCCACCCGGTCCACCCCCAGGAAGCGCGAGATGTCGATGCCATTCAGAATCGTGCGAATGCGGTCGCCGCTCTCGATGCCGAGTTGCATCGCGATCTGCCGATGCTCCTCGCCCACCGTGATCATCAGATCTTCGCAAGCCGCCCCGATCTTCTCGAACGCGACATAGACCTGCTTCACCAGCCACGGCGTGAACTGATGGAAACCGAAACCATGCACGTAGTGCACGATGTTCGGCACCCCGGCCATCCGGGCCGCCAACCGGCCGAGCATCCCGCCCTTCGACGTATGCGTCGCCACCAAGTCAAACTTCTCGCGGCGGCAAAGTTGGAACAGATGCCAGAGCGGAACCACATCGAGCGGCGTCAACGCCCGGCGCCAGCCCGGAATCGCCACCGGGATCGCCCCCGCCTCACGAAAGTGTTGCTCGGTCTCCGGATCGAGCGCCACCACCCAAACCTTATCGCCACGCGCAATCATCGACTTGACAATCGAAAGCACCACGACGCTGCCGCCGCCCCAAGCGCCGCCGGCCAGGACCTGCAACGCCTTCATGCCGTTTCTTCCTGATTGGCCGCTTCGCTCTCCGCCGAAGTCGGCAGCGCGGGCAGATGGAGATCCAGACCTTTAGCCGCGCGCGCCGAACTAATGACGGCTTGCGCCCGCTCCAGGCGTTGATCACGCGGGAAACACTTCCGGGCGAGCCGCACCCCTTGATTCGTGACGCCGCTCGTCAGTAACCCCGAAGCCCACGGATGCAACTCGCACACCATGTTCTGCGACAGGCACTCAAAGCCCATCCGCAACTTGAAGTCATGGAGCCCAGCCGTATTCACCAGCGACTTCAGCCCATAACTCATGCCGTCAATCTCGGGCTTCGCCAGCGCGGCCTCGGTCAGGGTAAAGGCCAACGCATGGTTAGGATAGTGCTCCAGGCAATCCACGCGGGACATCTGATGAAGAATGTGGAACCAGCCGTCTTCCTCGTAAGTCACCGCATAAGCGGCCAGCGCACCTTCAACAAACGATCCGTAAGCCACAATATGCCGCGAGACTTCAATCGCCTGCACCAGCCGGCTGAACGTCGCAAGTTCGCCGAACTCAGAGTCGTAACGCCCCTGTCGCGCCATCGTCTCCTGGTTCAAGCGCAACCCTTGGCTCAGTAACTCGTCAGCCTGTACGGCGCGCACTTCGCAATGCTCGAGCCCGCGTCGCACCTTGCTTCGAATGCGCGCTTGCACGCACTTCAAGCTGTAGCCCTTCTCGCGGCACACATAGAGGCCGCCCGGCGAGCCTTGCCGCGTGATCGACGGGAAGCGCACGCCCAACGAGCCCGTGCGCCGCAACAGATCCGCCATCTCGCCCTGCTCAGGGTCCAACGCCCGATGATACGGCAGGCTCATCAGCATCTTGCCGTCGGTCGAGTGCCACAACCCGCTCTGGGACTCGCAAATTCGCTTGCCGCGAGCCGCCATGAATTGGGCCAAACCCCGGCCCGTCTGCTGACTAAGCATTGTCCTCTCCTTCATCCGCTCGCGCCCCGCGGCGCGCATCCCAGGCGGCCAGCTCTCGGGCAATCATCTTCTCGTCTTCGAGCGCGGACACCCGCACCCCGGTCGCCAGAATCTCAACTGATTCGGCCATCGCCGCCAACTGCGGCCAGCGCAGCGCCCGCCGTGCGACCGCGCTCGTCAGCCGCGTCCTCGCCAGCGGCTCAATCAACGGATGCATCGCCAGCGCCGCTCCCTGCGGCAACACCTCATACCCCATGCGCAGCTTGTAGTTATGCAGCCCCTCGCTGGGCCGCAGCGGGAGCGAGCCCAAACACACGCCCTCCACCTCCGGATTCGCCATCGCGCGCTCGATCAGGAAGTAGTCAATCGCATGATTCGGATAACTCTTCAGTAACTCCGCCCGCGACATCTGGATCAATAAGTGCTCCCAGCCCGCATCCCGGCAGCACATCACGTAACTCGCCATCCGGTCACCGACAAACGCGCCCCAGCACTCCGAGCCAGGGCTACGGTAAACCGCGTCCACCGTCCGAGCCCATACCGCCGGATCGCCGAACTCCGGCCGCTTCCGCCGATGGCGCGCCATCGTATCGAGATTCAGTTCGATCCCCTGCGTAAGCAGTTCCTGCCGCTCCACCAACCGGACCGTGCAACTCTCCAGCCCCCGGCGGACAAAGTTTCGCGTTCGCTTCTGCAGCTTCTGCAGGGCGTAGCCACGATCCTGGATCACGTAGGCTCCGCAAGGCAGCGCGGCCTTCTCGTTAGACGGATAGCGAGCCAGCAAACCGCCCGCCCGGCGCAACATGTCCTGCGCCTCTTCGCGAGCACATTCGACCGTGAGTTGATCCGGCAGGCTCGTATAGTAGCGGCTGCCAATGTCGACGCTGGTCCACCAAACCCCGGCGCCCTCCATCACCCGGCGTCCCCGGCGTTCAAGTAACTCGGCCAGCCGTTCACCGGGACGCTCTGCGCGCGAAGTCGCCCGGACGACGACTTTCTCTTCTAACTCAACCATTTTGTTTCACCATCCGTAACATTGAGAAGCGCCACTCGTAGATCGCCAGCACCGGCGCATAGACCGCGAAGACCACGCCGGCTTGCGTCAGCAATCCGACCCCGGCGGCTTCCATCACCTGGGTGAGAGCCACCATCAGCAGCAATGGCAAATTGATCGAGGCCAGAAAGCTCACGATCTGGCCGACTCTCTCGCCAGCCGCCTCGCGCGCGATATAGAGCTCCGCATTCACCAACAAACCAAGCGCCGAAAGACTCGTCCACGCCACCGCCTGCAAATCGCCGCCGTTCTTCAACACCAGCCACTGACCCAGCGCCGCCAAGCCCAGCATCACCAGCAGCAGCTTCAATACAACTCCGAACCGGCCCGCCGCCCGGAAGAACGGCGTCACGGCGCAGTGAATCGACACGAAGAACACGCTCCACACCGTAATCTCAGCGGCCTCGATGCCCGCCGTATACTGTGGCAGCACCAGCCGCGCCGTCGGAGCAACAAACAGCGTGCCCAGCGCCAGGATGGGCGGCAACAGATAGCTGAACAGGCGGATCGGCACCTCATAGAAAACCACCACACTCTTCACACAGCCGACGCGCCCGTACTCGGTCAGTAAGTGCGAGCTGATCACCTGCGAGACTCCGAAGTTCGCCACGAACACCGAGAACTCGTTGATCATCATGCTGACAGCGTAGTAGCCGGCGTACGTTGGCCCCATCAACGGCGTCAGCAAGAGTAAATCCAGATAGCGCAACAGCCCGAACATCGAGTCCGCCAGCGAGATCGGAATCCCGGCCTGAATCAGCGCCTTCACCCGCGCTACCTCAAGACCCGTGCGGAAAGCGTCCGGCTGGCTGCGCCACAAATAAGCCACCGGAATCGCAATGCCCAGGATCGTCGCCAGCCCAATGCCGGCCAGCCCGAACGCGTAACTCAACACCACCGCTCCGAGAAGGTCGACCACACCCGCCAGCATCAGTTCCCGTCCCCGGACGTCGAACCGTTGGCGCGCCGCCGCCAGTTCGCGCAGATACTGATGCGGTTGCGCCAGCAGCATCACAACCGCCATCAACTGGAGGGCCAGCGCATAGTCGGCCGTCGCCCATAGGCTTGCTACCCCCAGGATCACCGCGAACACAATGCCCGCCAGCACAATATAGCCGCCGGCGCTACGCAAGTCGCGTTCGATCTCGTCATCCTTACCCTGCCCGGCAAACTCGGGCAGACGCATGGCCAGCCCCTTCGAGATCCCCAGGCGTAAGAACTCGCCGGTCATGTAGATCACCATGACCGTCTTCCAGATACCCATCGTCGTGGGCCCTAGAATCCGCAGAACGAGCAGTGAGCGAAGCACCGCCATCACCACCCCGATGGCCGCACTGGCGCTCATCATCCGGGCATCACGCAGCATCCGCATTAGGTACCTCCGCGGAACTTACCCCAACTCGCCGATAAGCTTCCATCAGGCCGAGCAACATCCACAGGCCGCGATAGTTCTCGATGTTAATCGTGACGCCCGCCAAGGCAATCACCATCAGCCCAGCCCCCAGCAGGCTCACCGAAGCATGGCTCGGCTGCATGGCGAGCGAGAGCGCCGGCCAGGCGATCAGCGCCGTGCCGAGCAAGTAGGTCAGAAAGCCGAAGATTCCCGTCTCGGCCAGCAAGCCCAAGTAAGTGTTGTGCGCGAAACCAATCGCCTGCGCCTCGCCACCTAGCCCTAAGCCATAGTTGCCGCGACCGACGCCCAGCCAGGGGTTCGCCTGCCAGGTTTGCCAAGCCGCCTCCCAAAGTTCCCGGCGCTGCTTCGCTTCGGGATTGTCCAGGTCCACGGTGGTCGTGGTCAGTCTCGCGGTAATCGGATTACCCGCCAACAACTCATCGCGATTCGGCAACGCCATCACCAGCAAGCCCGTCATGAAGACGCCGATTCCCAAAGCCCATTTCACGCGAGCCGGGCTGAAAAAGAAGGCGAGCGACAGCAACGCGGCACCCACCGCCATCAGGCTGCCGCGTGAGGCAGAAAGAAGGATCGCGAGCAACTGCACCGGCAGCACCAGCAAAGGCCAGCGTACTTGGCGATCCAGCGCGAACCAATAGAGCAACGTCAGGAAGAAGCTCAAGCCGATATGCGCAGCGAATAGATTCGAGTCTTCAAACGTCCCCTGAGCCCGAAACTGCAGCGCAAACACCGTCTCCACACCCGCGTACTGATAGACGAGAGAGCCCGCCACCCCCAAAGCGGCCACCACCGCGCTGGACATCACCCAGGCCCGGAGCGCCAACAGGACATCGCGTCGTTCTTCAATGAAGTTCACCGCGACATAGAAATAGAGCCACAGCGAGCAGGCCTTCGCCACTTCCACCACCGCGCTGAGCGGGCTTTTGTAGTCCGCCGTCAGGCTCAGATTCGTCCAGGCCGTCGCGGCCAGCACGGCGATATTGGCGAAGAAGATCGAAGCCACCGGCCAGCGAACACCCACGGCCATGGACCGCCACAGCAACAGCAACATCGCCACCGGCAACAGGACATCCGCCACCGAAAAGTTAATTAGCTTTCCGCCCGAGTTGACCACCTTCGAGACAGGAAACAAGGCGCAAGCCAGCACCAGCAATCCCCGGCGCAGCCCGTCAAACCGGGCTCCGGCGAGGAAGCTATCGGCACCTGCTTGCAACGTCGCCGTCATGCCTGGGAACGGCTCCCCTCAAGTGCCGGCAGTTCGACGCGACGCTGCTTCATGCCCAGCGCCAGCATCGGCGCCTTAACGACGATCAGATAGATCGTCCACAGGATCAGGCCCGCGTCAAAGAAAAACGACTGCCGCCGCACGTACTCCAGATCCATCTCCAGGCGCACGGGCAAAATCACGCGCTGATAGTGTTCCTGCGGGTTCATGCCACCCGGATCGATCACCGACAGCTCCGGAAAGAAGCGGACCTGCGGCAGCCCCGTCAGGCCGGGCAGCACGTCCAACACCTTCAATTGCTCCGCCGAATAGCAGCGCTCGACGGTCGCAATCTCTTCGGGACGAGGCCCCACCACCGACATCTCGCCGCGCAGAATATTGAAGACCTGCGGTAGCTCATCAATCTTGAAAAGACGGAGCAGGCGGCCCACGGCGAACACCCGTGGATCGGCGTGCGCCGTGAAAGCGCCCTGACGATCGGCGCCCACGTGCATCGTGCGAAACTTCAGTTGCCCAAAAGGACGGCGCCCTAGCCCCATCCGCGGCGCCACGTAGAACACCGGCCCTCGCGAGCTCAACTTAATCAACAGTGCGGACAGGAGCATCAAAGGCCCCAGGAAGATCAGAGCGACACCGACCAGAACCAGGTCCGTCGCCCGTTTCCACCAAGGCACTAGACACCCACCGCCTGGCGAGCGTGACGGGCGGCAATGGACAGAACCGACTCCGCCACGTAGTTGACTTCCTCACTCGTCATCCCCGGGAAGATGGGCAGCGAAACCAGCCGCGGCCAAACCGACGTCGCTTGCGGACAGTCTTCGGGTCGGCAACCATACTGACGCATGTAATAAGGATGTAAGTGCAACGGCATCCAATGCACGGAGCAAGTAATCCCCGCCGCCTTCATCTCCTCGACGAACTGCGCGCGGTCGATCGACATCGCTTCGAGCTTCAGCTTGATCGGGAACAAGTGCCAGGACGATTGACGATCGTTCAATTCCGGATGCGTCTCTACCACGTCACTCGCGCTCAGGATTTCCCGATATTGCGCCGCGATCGCTTGCCGCTCCCGCCAGAAGTCGTTCGCTTTTCCCAACTGCGCCAAGCCAATCGCGGCTGCCACGTCCGTCAGGTTGTACTTGAAGCCGGCTTCCACGATCTCGTAATACCAAGAGCCCTTGGCTTCAAAGCGTGACCAGGCGTTCTTCGAAAGCCCATGTAGCGACATCATCCGCACCCGCTCGGCGATCTTCTCGTCGCTGGTGGTCAGCATGCCGCCTTCACCCGTCGTGATGCACTTATTCGCGTAGAAAGAGAAGCAGGCCATGGGAGCCGTCTCACCTACACTGCGCCAAGGCGCGTTGCAATGCGAGCGATAGTAGGCCGGCAAGGTATGCGCCGCGTCTTCGAGCATGGAGATGCCGTAACGCTTGGCGATGTCGGCCATGCGGTCCATATCGCACATCTGCCCGCCATAGTGCATAGGAATCATCGCCTTCAGGCGGCCCTGGTTCTTGGCTTTGATCGCCGCGGCTTCCATCGCGTCCGGATTCACCAGCAGCGTGTGCGGATCACAATCCACCAGCACCGGATGCGCCCCGAAGTAACGAACCACCTCGGCCGTGGCGGCAAACGTCATCGTCGGCACCAGCACCAAGTCGCCTTCGCGGATGCCATAAGCCTCGAGCGCCAAGTGCAGCGCGGCCGTGCATGAGTTCACCGCCACCGCAAAACGCGCCCCCACATACTCGGCAAAGCGCTCCTCGAACTCACGCGCCACCTTACCGGTGGTCAGCCAGCCGGAGTCGAGGACACGCAGAACGGCCTCTCGTTCTTCAACACCAACAGACGGTCTGTAGAAGGGAATGTTCATCGTTCAATTCCTTTAGCGCCGAGCGCCAGTTCCTCGCGAGACCGCTCGGGTTCCCGCGCTCACCAAATCACGTTTCGCAGTCAGGTTCAGATCACGGACCTGGGTCGTGGCCGGCCACACTTCCGGCAGTTCGCTCAGCACGGCCTCGCGGTCACCGGCGCGCAGTAACTCGCGCCAAGACTCAATTTTGGCGAGGATACTGGTGCGCCCCGAAGGACGCGTCTTGCGGATGATATGAATGCGGCCGTGCCCGGTGGCCTCGGTCACTTCATCGTCATCTTGCAGTTCCTCGGTCATTTTCTCCGCGGCGCCGAGCCCCGTATAGACAATCGGAATGTCGACGTCCGGCAGGTAACCGGCCAGCGAGATCATCGTACGCGCCAGCTCATGAATCACCACTGGCGTGCCCATCTCGAGTACAAAGATGCCGCCGGACTCGCCGAACACCGCTGCCTGCAGCACCAGCCGCACTGCCTCCGGAATCGACATGAAGAAGCGCTTCGCCTCTTTATCCGTCACCGTCACCGGACCGCCCTGTTCAATCTGCTGACGGAACAGTTGCACCACACTGCCCGCGCTGCCGGCCACGTTGCCAAAGCGCACCGTCACGAAGCTGGTGGATGCCTTCTGGTTCATCTCCTGCACCGCCATCTCGGCCAGCCGCTTGGACAAACCCATGTAGCTTTTGGGACGCACGGCCTTGTCCGTCGAGATGTTGATAAAGCGCTCAGCTCCGCTGCGCGCCGCCGCGCGAGCCACGTTAGCCGTCCCGATGACGTTATTGCGAATCGCCTCATGCGGACGATCCTCCATCATGCCGACGTGCTTGAAGGCCGCGGCATGAAACACAATCTCCGGACGAATCCCCTCAAACTCTCTCTCGAGCGTCAACTGGTCGGTAATGTCCACCAGCAGCGGCACCACCTTCAATTGCGGACATTGCTGTCGAATCTCGCGATTGATAAAGAACAGATTGTTTTCCGACCGCTCCAGCAGATACAGCGACTCCGGTTGGAAGCTCGCAATCTGCCGGCACAACTCACTACCAATCGATCCGCCGGCGCCGGTCACCAGCACGCGGCGACCTTGAATGAAGCGCTCCACCGCAGTTAAGTCGATCTGCACTTCCTCGCGCTGTAGAATCGTCTCGATGGAAACGTCATCCACCCAGCTCTGCGCACTTTCGCGCACCGAGTTTCGGCTCCGTAACAAGACATAGTCGCGGCCCTCGCGCCGGCACTGAGCCGTCAGTTCCATGAGTCCCCGCCGCCCCAGCCCAGGATTCACGAGACAAAGCAGGTCCGCGCCAGTCTGGCGCGCCACGCGTCCGAGGTCGCCAATCGTTCCCGCCACACTCACGCCCAAGAGCTCCGTGCCCGTGCGCTGCGGATCCGCCGTTAGCACCGCCACCGGTAGCCATCGCTGCGACGCCTTCACATCGCGCAGCACGCCCACCACCGCCGGACCATCGCCAATCACCAGCACGCGGCGCACTCCCGAGCCCCGGCGCCGCCGCGCTTCGGCCAGCAGTCGGGCCCAGGAATAAAGGCCACACACCAACGCCGTCAAAACCAGAGCATCCACTAACAAGACCGACCGCGGAAACTCGAGTTCCGGCAACAACAGCACCAGCAGCGCGCCATAGAGGACCGTGCCGGTCGCCACGGAACCCGCAATGGGCGACAAATCCGCGTAGCTTGCCGTGCTCAACGGTCGCCGATCCAGCCGGAAATAGTAGAAAGAAATCAGCCGGCATGCAATCACCAAGGGGAGTGTCGCCGCCAACTGACGCAGATCCTGCTCGTTTAGCTGAAGGTCGAAACGCAGCCAGAACGCCGCGACCAGAGAGAGCGCGCTCAGGCATGCCAGATACGCAATCGTGCGAACTCGCCAGGCCGCGGGCGCCACTTGAGCGACGGTTACTTGTCGTTTACTCATGGACGGTTAACTCCGCGTCCCATTCTTGATCTCCTGCGATCGACGATCGAATAGTTCCTTCCACGCGTCCGAAGAGAGCGACACGGGATGCGACTCCACTTCCACCACGGTGGCCCCGTTCATGGCGGGTGCCGGGTCGCGCCGGCGATAGTACTGCGGACTGTTCACGGCCGCCGCCAGCGAACTGGCGTCCATCGTCGTCGCGCGGTCTGTCGCGCGCTGACCGCCCACCGGCGCTTTGGCCGGCAGATTTCGCTCCAGATAGTCGGTGACAAATGCGCCACCTAAGGAGCCAAACGCCGCCGCGAAAAAGCCGAACAGCAGTAAGTACGTCTTGTGCTGCGGCGCCGGCAGCACCGGAACTTCCGCCTTCTCGAGAATCGCCACGTTCAGCAATTGCCGCTGATCCATCGCGTCCCCCAAACGCGCCTCCTCCAACTTCCGCTGATAGAGCAGGTAGTTCTCTTCCGCCAGCTTCACCGAACGTTCCAGGTCGTTGTGATTCGCCGTCAGTTCTTCCAGACGCGCCTGACGCGTCCGGTAGTCGTTCAAGTCGCTGGCCAACAATTCGCGCCGCGCCCGTAGACCGGCCGCCTGACTTTCCAACCGCAGGCTCTCTGCCTCCAGCGACTGCCGCAACGGATTCGGCGCCTGCGACGTATCGGCCAACTGCGGCTGCGACTCGCGCTCAATGGCGGCTCGCGTGTCGGCGATCTGCTGATCCACTTCCTTCACCAGCCGATACTGGGGATCGTACTTAGTCAGTAAATCGCTCCGTTTGTTCTGTAACTCCAGCAGCGTTCCGCGCAAACGCTCGGCCAGTGCACTCGTCCGAGTCGTGCGGCTGCCAGTCTCCACCTGCAATGGCTGTGCGCCGCGCTGCTGCGCTAATACCTTCAGGCGAACTTCGGCATCGCGGCTCTGGCTCTCCGCTTCCTCAAGTGCAGCCTTCAGGTCGGTGGCGCGCCGGAGATAAGCTTGCTTCTGTTCGTTCAACAGGGAGACGTCGCCCGTCTGGCGGAAGTGGGCCAAAGCCTTCTGCGCGCGTTCCAACTGCTCCTGATAGTACGCCGTGCGTTCATTGAAGAAGCTCGCCGCGTCCCCGCTGCCGTGCACCGCGATGTGCTTGCGCAGGTAAAGTTCGGCCAGACGATTCGGCACATTGGCCGCCACCTCAGGCGATGACGACATGTTTTTCACACTGATCAGATTGGTCTTGCCGATCTGCTGGATCTTGACCGACCCCTCGAGCGCGCGCACGGCCTCGGCCATCGCTCGCCGGTCGCGGCCCTTCACCAAGCCGGTCTCGCGGGCCACCTGCTCGTATAGCTCACGGCCCTTTAGCAACTCGATCTCGGCCGCGACTTCGGCTTCGCCCACGGAACTGGCCGCGGCGTTCGCGCCGGCTGTCGCCGTCTCTGCGCGGTTCTTCTTCAGGATCAACTTCACTTCGGCGTCGTACTTCTTCGGCATCATCAGGATCAGCGCCAGGGCCGGCGCGAAGAAGAGGACGAAGAGTGACGCCACCAGCACGCGGCGCTTCAGCACGAGCGCGAGGATGGTCGCCAGATTCAGGCCACGGTCCGCTTGGCGGCGCATCATGTTGCGCGTCACCATCGGCGCTGGAATGCGATTCACCAGCGGAGTCAGCACTTCGGGAACCCGATCGTTCGAGGGCAGGCCGCCTATCCGCCGGTCACTAATGCGTTCGAGGCCGAGATCGCCGGAATACCGAGATTCTTGATTCGGATCCATCATGCCTCCTTATCGGTAGCTCACCGGGAAGAAGAATCCCAACCGGGTCACCGACATAAAGCGATCCAACTTCGCCATATTGGATTTGCCCGCGTAGATCGCGTCGCCCGGCATCAAACGAATGTCCTCGTCCATCCGTCCCTTGCCGATGATGTCCCGCACGTTGACCCGCTTCACCTCCACGGTTTCGGGATTCACTCGCCGGAACAGCAACACCTGATCCTGCTTGGCGTTCTGGGTAAAACCGCCCGCCATCGTCACCGCATCGGTCAGGGTGGTTTCGCCGCGCAAGTCCAGCTTGCCGGGCTTGGCCACTTCCCCGCCCACGATGATGAAAGGCTTGTTGAACTCTTTCAGCGTCAGCATGATCACCGGCTCATGCAGAATGCCCTGGTACTTCTCTGCAATCGCCGCACGCGCTTCTTCCAGCGTCATGTCCTGCAGCTTGAGCTCCCCCGCCACTTGCAACGGGACAAAGCCATCGGGCTGCACCGTCACCGTCTGCGTGAACTCAGGGGTGAACTTGAACTGAATCTCGATCACGTCGCTGGTCTGCAGGCGATAGCGCGGAGTCCGCGAGCTGAATTGACTCGGCTGATCCGCCCCGATCAAGGCACTGCTCGCTAGGACCAACGTCGCCAGGCAAAGTGCTAAGGTTCGCCAATACTGCTTCACCATAGGGTTCAACGAGAATCCTACGGGTTACCGGGTTCCTTAACAATCGAACGAAGGTACTGTTCTAGAACGCCGCCCCCCACCGGTGACAGCCTTCAAACGGTCTGGCAACTAAGTAAGTAACTTTCTCACTCTCCGCCTGACCGCTTGACCCAACGAGACTTAGCTCATTCGCGCCTCTCCCGCCGCGCCAAAAACACAAGGCGGAACCTTAGGAAGCTGGTACGGGCGCAGGACCAGAACGAAAGTTTTTCTTTACCTAGGAGATTTCTTGCGCGAGCATCGCCGCAATCGCCGCGATTCCCCGCTCCATATCGTCCAGTGGCGTGAGCAGACTCAACACCAGCCGCGGCGCAGGGTCGAAGTCATAAAAATATCCCGGCTGCACCAGCACTCCTGCCTCTTGAAGGAGTCGCAAAGCCAGGACTTCTTCGTCCACCGTACTGGGAAGCTCAACCACCGCGGTCCATCCGCCTTCCACATCGATCCCTGGGAAGCTTCGCGCCAGCAGACTCAAGTTCGCCCGCAGCCGCTCCAGGACCGCGGCCTGCACCTCCTGCCGCCGGCCCAGCCAACTCGCCGCGGCCCATTGCACCGGCGCGCTCACCGATAAGTACGTATCGGCGACCAGTTCCAGACGATCTCGCGCCTCCGCTTCGAGACGTGCGGGCAGCACCATCCATCCCAGCTTCATCTGCGGCAGTCCGCAAATCTTCGAAAGCCCGCTGAGGACAAACGTGGTGCGATCGTCGAGCTTCGCCAGTGTCCCCATCCCACCAGAACGCAGGCGATAGTCCAGAAAGACTTCGTCCACCAGGAAAGCCATCCCCAAGTCCTCGCAACGGGCCGCGACGTCAGCTCCATCGCGCAGGTACTTGCCCGTTGGATTATTCGGGTGCACCGCCACCACCCCCCGCGTTCGATTCGTCGCCAGATCGGTCGGCATCTCGCGGCCTAGCCGATAGGCGTGCGTGCGCACCCAGTCCAAGCCCGCCAGATACTCGAACAACGGATATGACGGCCGCGGAATCAGAATCTCGTCACCGGGATCGGCCAGCAGTTGGAACAGATAGTGATACGCCTCGCTCGTGCTGGCCGTCAGCACGATGCGCTCGGGCGAAACGTCGGTTCCGTGATCCCGATAGTAGGCCGCCACGGCTTCGCGCGCCGCCGGCAAGCCGAAGGCTTCCGGCTCATAGGTGAGCGTGCGCGGGTCGACGAGTGGCTGCAGTAAGTCAGGCGGATAGGCGATCCCGGCCCGCGTCGGGTTTGAGATCGTTAAGTCGATCAGCGGCAGTCCCGCCGCTCGCCGCTCCGCTTTGGACAGGGCCAACGCATTCGGCTGCGACTGCCAGGTAAAGCGGCCTGACAACCTCACGCGAAAATCGCATTCTTTCTCGCGCCATCAGCCCGCAGGCGACAATAACAGAAGCACAGGACCCACCGGTTCATTCGCTCTCGATTATCGCGCACATGATGGAAACCTACCTCCGTACCGTGGATGCTGAATGGCCGTCCACGATCGCCAGCCTGCAACCGCAACTGCACCCCGTCG
The DNA here is from genome assembly GCA_965229305.1 of Bryobacteraceae bacterium. Taxonomy (GTDB): domain Bacteria; phylum Acidobacteriota; class Terriglobia; order Bryobacterales; family Bryobacteraceae; genus JALHNI01. The sequence continues at coordinate 207,935 of CBDDIZ010000036.1, forward strand.
ATCGCCCAGCCACCCCGATCTGGTTCAGTCTGTACCCGCTGCTGATGGATGAGCTTGCCACCCGTCCGACGCACTATCAACTGCGCGGACGCTATCGCCTGGCCGATCAGGTCCACACGTCGCATCGCTTCCTCTACGGGCACCGCTATTGGCCGGCCGTGCGGCAAGCGGTCTTGCAGGCCACCCCTCAGCCGACGCTTGCCGACACCATTGCCTCCGTCGCCCGAACTGCCGGCAGTCCCGCTGACCTCACGCTCGGCATCGCCGCCGTCGCCCTCATGACGCTGCGTCAAGCACCCGACGCCATGCGCACCACGGACCCGCCCGCCAACAAGTTACCCCACGAAACTCCAGACGACTGGTTACGCCGCCGCGACGGTCGCACCGGCTGGCTCGCGCGGTGGACGTCGCGCCAATCCCCACCACGCATCATTTTTGACGAACAGCAGCCGGACGCGTCCTTCGCCCTGCACCCCACCCAGGACCTCACCAACGCCGCCGCGACGGACCAACGGCCCTATCACCTCACCGACGATCGCTGCTTCGAGAACATGGGGCCGATCCCCGTCGAGTGCCGTTCCGGTTCCTGCGGCACTTGCTGGATTGGCGTCTTAGGCGGCAACGAGCATCTCTCACCCGTCACTCCTTACGAGCGCAAGCGCATGGAGTATCACGGCTACTGGGACTCCGGCTTCGCCAACGCCAGCGCCGACCGGCCGCTCATCCGCCTCGCCTGCCAGACGCAGGCGCACGGCACCGTCTCCATCGTCATTCCTCCCTGGTGCGCTGTCTTTGGCGCCGTTCGCCGGCAAAGGCATAATGGAAGTTAATGCGCCTTCTCGCTTCGCTGCTGTTCGCCATCGCTGTCTTGCGCGCGGCAGCTATCGAAGGAAACCCTCAAAGTCGAGTTCGCGTGATCGTCTTTGAAGACCTCGAAGACGCAAAGTCCGCCCAACTCCGCCTGCTGCTCGACACGAAGATCCTGCCCGCGTTCGGCGCGCAGGTTGCCTTTGAGCGCTGCGACCTGCCTAGCCCTTTGCACAAATGGGCTCGGCGCGCCGCGATGGCCGCGCGCTACTTCGACCAGCAGAATCCCAAGCTCGGCCTCGAGTTCCGCCGGCAGGTGCTGGCCAGCCAGACTCAGCTCACCGACGAAGCTCTCGGCAACTGGATCGCCAACTTCGCTCGGACCTTTGCCGTCGACCCGGTCAAGGCCGTCGATGCCGCGCGTGACCCCAGCGTCGCCGCGCTCCTCGAGAAAGACGCGGCGCGCGCCGCCACGCTTGGCATAAACGCCGCGCCCGCCTTGGTCATCGGCCAACTCATCGTGGCTGGCCCGCTCTCCGCGAACGCGCTCACCGAACAAATTCAGGCCGCTCTCAATCAAAGCAAGAAATGACTGACTCCAACCGACCCGTCGCCCTCGTCACCGGCGCCAGCCGCGGCATCGGCCGCGCCATTGCCGAAGACCTTTCCCGCACCCACCGCGTCGTCGCCACCTATCGCGGCCGCCGCGATGCGGCTGAGTCTCTCTCGGCTCAAACCGGCGCCGCCATCGTCCAGTGCGACGTCTACCAGCCCGCCGACCGGCAAGCCGCCCTCGACTTCACCCTCGCCACCTACGGACGCCTGGACCTGCTGGTCAACAACGCCGGCATGGCCCAGCGCGAGCGCCGCGACGTGCTTGAAGCCAGCGAAGAAAGCTTCGATGAAATCATCGGCGTCAATCTGAAGGGCGCCCATTTTCTCACCCAGTTAGCCGCCCGGCACATGGTGGCCACGCGCACGCCTGGCCGCATCGTCTTTGTCTCCTCCATCTCCGCCTTCGCCGTCTCCATCAATCGCGCCGAGTATTGCGTCTCGAAAGCCGGTTTGAGCATGAGCGCGCAGGTCTACGCCCAGCGCTTGGCGCCGGAAGGCATCCTGGTCTTTGAGATTCAACCCGGCGTCATCCGCACCGACATGATCGCCGCCGTCGAGCAGACTTACGAAGAGAAGATCGCCAACGGCTTGCTGCCGCAGCGCCGTATGGGCGAAGGAACGGACGTGGCGAAAGCCGTCCGCGCCATCGCGGACGGCCATCTGGACTATTGCGCCGGCCAGGTGTTGCATGTGGATGGCGGCTTCCACCTGCGAGCGCTTTAGGCGCTCTTCATCATCTGTTCCCAGGTCACTTCGCGTTTCGCATCGATCGCCATCTGACCGAGCAGCGAGGTCAACGTACTCTCCGCCGCGCGGACGCCGACGTTCTCCGGCTTGCCTTCTTGCACGCGCTTCACGAACGCTTCGAGCGCGTCCGCTGTGATGTCGCGTCCGGACTTTTCGGTGACCGGTCCCTCACCAGTGTTGTAAGTCCAATATTCACGCGCCGTCTCGAGAAAGCCCTTATCGCAGATATACCGCTCCCGGTTCGACCGGAAGAACTTCGGCGTCATCTGCGAACCGGCAAACGTCATCTGGACGTTGTTCGGATAGTCGTAAGTCACGCTCAGATGGTCCAGCAGGTCACCCCGCTTCTCCACGGTCCGGCCGCCCGTGCCAACGGCCTTCAACGGATGCGCCCCCACAAACCAATTGATGGCATCGAGGTTATGGACATACGTCTCTACGATGATCTCGCCGTAAGTGCTGCGCCACAGTTTCCACTGCTCCAGCTTCTCTTTCTCATTGCGCGGCTTCGGCAATGCCGGCTCATCGCCCACGAAGGCGAACTTGAGAAACTCGCCGTGAATCTCGCGGATCTTGCCGATCGAACCGCTCTCCAGAAACTGCTTCGCCTTAACGTAGACGCCGCCGTAGCGCTGCTGGAAGCCAAAGGAAATGTTGATCCGGCGGTCCGCGCTGTCGGCAGCTTTCATCACGCGCTTGCAGCCGGCCACATCCACCCCGGCGGGCTTCTCGATATAGATATGCTTACCGGACTTAACGGCCGCCTCAAAATGCTCCGGATGCAAATACACTGGCGTTGAGATCAGCACGGCATCGATGTCGTTCGAGGAAAGCAAGTCGCGATAGTCTTTGTAGGCCTTCGCGTCGGGCACGCCGATCTTCGCCTTGGCCTTGGCCACCTGCGCGTCGTCGACATCGCATAGGGCCACCACCCGCGCACCCGGCGCCTTATTGACCAAGGTGCCAGTGTAACTGCCGCGATTGCCGACGCCAATCAGCCCGATTCGCAGGGCGCTATTCTGCGCGCTGCCACGCACCGCTTGAAGGGAAACCAGCGAAGCCGCTTGCAAAGCCGTTCGGCGAGTTAAGGGGGACATACTTTCTCCTAGAGCATTCCGCACGCGGTAAGTAACACTTCGTGCGTCATTAAGTCGTGAGCCGCGCTGTAAGTCGGCGCAGCTTGTTTCCGGATGACCGCCGCCATCTCGGCAAAGTCAGGGGTGTAGGCCAAGCCAGGAGGGCTCGGCGGTTCCAGCGTTTGCTCGCCCGCCCGATACGGACCGGCCGCTTCTTTCAATTGCACGTGCAGTCGCACCGGCGCAAACGGCTGAGCCTTCGCCGAACCATTCGTTCCGAGAATCTCCACATACCGGTGATTGTTGCCATCGGGGTCGAAACCCGCCATGGAAATTTCGGCGATCGCCGCGGGATAGTCGAGCACGGCCAGAGCATTGTCGCCGAGCGCGTCATCCAGTTGCCCATGATGACGCACGAAGCCGGTCACCTTGGAAGGCTTGCCCAGCAACGCGGTGGCGCGATCGATTAGATGGCAGCCTTCGGAAAACATCATTCCGCCGCGATACTTGGCCAGATGCGCGCGTTCCTCCGCACCGATCGGCTTATCGATCGAGGCCCGAAAACGATACACCCGCCCCAGCCAGCCTCGCCGCGCAGCTTCGATCGCGGCTTCCATCGCCGGATGATAGCGCCACTGATAGCCCATCTGGACCACGCGCTTCCGCTTCGCCGCCTCGGCGAGTAAGTCGCGCAGGCCTTTCAAATTCGCCCCGGGCGGCTTATCGAGATGCACCCACTTCCCTGCCCCGATCCCTTCCGCCGCCCAGTTCAGGTTCTGCGCGGCATCGGCGCCTTCCACCGCGATCAGTTCCACGCTCGGGTCTCGCAGAACCTCGGCGTAAGTGAGCGTGGGCACTTTGGCGAAGACGTCGCTCGCGGCCGGGTCTTCGGGATCGGGACGGCACACGCCGACAAAGTCGTACTCCGGCATGCTCAGCAAGGCTTTCACCTTGCTCGCCGCATGACCATGCCCGGTGCCCACCATGGCCGCGCGGATCTTCGACGGCGCCGCCAAAGCCGCCATCGAAGTCGTCGCAAAAGTTCGGCGCGTCATTCGCTTAGTTCTTGGTGGCCGGAGCCTGAATCTGAATAATCTCGCTGTCGGCGGACGCCGTCACCGTCAGCGTCGCCGCACCTTGCACAAACACCGCATCGCGCTCACCCGCCGTCCACTTCTGCGCACCGTCAGCAACCTGCAGACCGCCCTTCCACACAAACAGAACCTGCTCTCCGTCACCCACCACCGTGGCCGTCAACTTCTCGCCGGCTTTCAGCTTGCGGTGCACCCCGGAAGCTCGCATCGAGCCGAGCTTGGCATCGGTAAAGGCGCCGTTCTTCGCGCGAAAGTTCACGTACTTCACCGCGCCGGGCGTAATCAGGCCCTTCGGCGCGATGCCGGACTTCTTCGAATCCCGCGCACCGCTATAGAGAATCAAGTCCGGCGGATTCTGGAAGCTGATCATCGTCGCTTCACCCGTTCCAGCCGTCACCGTGCCGTGAATCTGCCCGGTGGGGACAAACGCGCACTCGCCCGCCTTGAACAAACGCAGCGTGTCGCCTTGCTTCAGATTCACCTCGCCGTCCAACACCAGAATGGTGTCGTCCGAATAGTCGTGCACGTGCTGCGCGAACTCGTTGCCGGGCTTCGAAACCGAGAGATTCAGCGTCGTCTTCTTCGCCCCCAAGCCCGGATGAATGATCCGCCGCGAGGTCACTTCGCCCATCCGAAACGGCACGCTGTCGGCGAAACGAACGACGCGAACCTCAGCAAAAACAGATCCCGCCAGGAGCAGAATTGGAGACAATCGATGAAGCATGGGCTGGTTTCGCAATGATATAACACTCCCTCTCAGCCGCCGCACCGCACTCGCGTTGCCGTGCGTCGCCTTCGCCGCGCGCTCCCTGCCGTTACGGCTTTCGGTGCGTGTCGAACCGCTGTTCCCCGGCCTCTCGCTCGCCCAGCAAATCGAGAAGGTGGCCGAGGCCGGCTACCAGGGCTTCGAGTTCGGCGACTGGCGCGCGGTGGACCCGCAACAGATCAACGCCGTCAAGCGCCGCGTCGGCTTGGAGTGCGCGTGCATCGTGGGCAACAAAAGCGTCAACCCAAAGGGCATGGGGCTTTGCGATCCTGCCGAACGGCCCGGCTTTCTGGCCGAGATCGCGGCCTCCACGGAGGCGGCCTTGCGCTTTGAGACCAAACAGATCGTCGTCTTGAGCGGCTTCAAAGTGCGGCACCTCTCGCACGAGCAGCAGTTGGCAAGCATCGTAGAAGGCCTCAAGCGCGCCCACGCTCTGGTGGCGCCGCGCGGCGTCACCATGATCGTCGAGCCGATCAATACCCTGGCCAAGGTCGAGCCCTTGAACCCCCAAGGCAACAATCACGCGGACTACTTCCTCAACCACATTCCCGAGGCGCTCGCCGTCATCCGTCAAGTGGGCAGCCCGCACGTGAAGTTACTCTACGACCTCTATCACGCCCAAATCATGGACGGCAATCTCATCGAAACCATCCGCCAACACATCGATCAGATCGCGCACATCCACGTCGGCGATGTCCCTGGGCGCCATGAACCCGGCACCGGCGAGATCCATCACCCCAACGTCTTCCGTGCCCTGCGGGACGCGGGCTTCAAGGGCTTTGTGGCCATGGAGTATGTCCCGGTGAAGGACGCGCTCAAAACCTTGCGCGACGTCCGCCGGATGGTGGAGTCGCTTTAGACGGTTTCGCCCGCCGCCCGCAGCAACGTTTCGTGCAGCAATAACTCATGGTCATAGGAATGACGCAGCGGCTGCTTGGTCTGGATGGCTTTGGCCAGTTCAGCAAAATCCGCGACGAACCGAGGCTGCGGAGCCAGCGTCAGATCCTGCCAACCGGCCTGGTAAGGACCCTGGGCCTTGCGTAAGTTCACCCTCATGCGCGGCGGCGCGCTCTCCGGATGAACAATAAAGGTTCCGTCGGTGCCGATAATCTCCAACGAACGGTGATCGCTCGAGCCGGACATCTTATCCGCCTGCGCAATCACGGCGAGCGCGCGATCGAATTCCATCACGGCCAACGTATTGTCGGCGAGTTTGTCCGGCACGCTCGTATCGTGCCGCAGCCAGCTCTTGATCGTCTTTGGCCGGCCGAGTAACTCCACCACGCGGTCAATCAGATGGCCGCTCAGTTCAAACATCCCGCCGCCCCGATAGTGAGCTTCGAGAGCCCGTTCTTCCGGCCCGCGGTCCGCGTTCATCGTCCCCCGCACCAGATAGACTTCGCCCAGCCACCCCTTCTTCGCCGCGTCGAGCGCCGCTTCCACACCTTGATGCCAGCGCCACAAGTAACCGGTCTGCAACAGTAACTGCTTGCGCCGCGCCGCTTCCACCAGGCTGCGGAACGCTGCCCAGTCGTTGCCGGGCGGCTTCTCGAGGTGTAAGTGCTTGCCGGCGTCGATGACTTTCTTGCCCCACGGCAAAGCCTCCCACACCCGACACTCCACCACCACTAACTGAATCGACGGATCGCCGAGTAACTGGTCCACCGTCAGCACGGTCAAGCCGGCCGGCGGCTTGCGGGCGGGGTCGCCCTCGGCGATCCCCACCACTTCGTAGTCCGGCGACGCCTGCATCGCCTTCAACTTACCCGCGAAATGACTGTGCCCCGATCCCAGCAACCCCACGCGGACCTTCGGCCCGCCCGCGGCCTGCATCATCATCGCGGCGCCCGATTGAGCCAGCAACCCGCGACGCGTCACGGCTTAACCCAGGCGCGCTTCTGATGGCTCTTCAGCACCGCCGCCAGCAGCGTCATCCCGTGGAGACCATCGGCAAAGGTCGGATAGTCCGCCTTGCCCTTCGGGTTCAGCACGTGCGCATAGAAGTGCTTGAACATCTGCTTGTGCGAGTCGTCGTAACCTTCGCTGTGGCCGCCCGGCAGATCCGCGTAGGCAGCCGCCGCCGGCTTCATCAGCGAGCCGTCCTTCACGATCAGTTGGTTCGGCGAATTGCGATGGCCGATCCACAGTTCGTCCGGCCGTTCCTGGTTCCAGGACAAGCCGCCCTTGGTGCCATAGACTTCCCAACGGAACGAGTTCTTGTTGCCCGCCGAAACCTGGCTCACCGTGAAGCAGCCCTTCGCCCGGTCGCCCAGCTTGAGCATCACCATGCCGAAGTCGTCCGTATCGATCGGCACGGCTTCGTAGTCACTCGGCTTGAGCTTCTTGCCCGCGAAGGTCTGAATCGACATCTTCGGCTTCTTGCGCGTCGTATGGACCGTCGTCAGGTCCGCGCACACCTCGGTGATCTTCAAGCCCGTCAGGAACTGAATCTGATCCATCCAGTGCGAACCGATGTCGCCCATGGCGCGCAGCACGCCGTTATGTTCCTTCTCGATGCGCCAGTTGTAGTCGGTGTCGTAGAGCAGCCAGTCCTGGGAGTAGGTGCCCTGCACGACCAGCACTTCGCCGATGTCCCCGGCGGCAATCATTTCCTTCGCATTCTGCACCAGGGGATAGTTGCGCAGATTGTGCTGAATGCAATTCGCCAAGCCCTTCTTCGCCGCGAGGGCCACCAGAGTCTTGGCTTCGGACACATTCATCGTCAACGGCTTCTCGCACAGGACGTGCTTGCCGTTCTCCATGGCCAGTTTGGCCTGGGGATAATGCAACACGTTCGGCGTACAGATGTGCACGGCGTCGATCGTCGGATCCTGACAAAGTTCTTCCCAGGTTCCGGTCCGGGGAATGTCGTGCGCCTTGGCAAATTTCGCCGCTTTTTCGGGAGAACTACCGGCCACCGCCACCACATCTACGTAGCCGAGGCGCCGGACATTTTCCGTGTGCACCGTGCCCATAAAGCCGGTGCCGAGCATAGCAGTCTGAATGCGTTTCATAGGTCTCCGCTGAGTGTATCGCAAGCGTCAAGCGCATTGGCGCTTGGCGTGCAAAACCAGGGTCGATGCATGTGCGAATTCGAATGAAGGGCGGCGTCCGGCCGAGCCTGTCGCGCCAGGCGGACCGCTCGGCCGCCGCGTTGGTGAGTGGTTTGTGCCGCCCGGTGATGTTGATCTGTTACACGATGGCCGGTTGGCGGCTTCTCTACGAGCTTCGCCTCGGCCATAAATTTGCCATCGATGACGGAATTTGGTCGCACTGGCAGGTCTGGGGAGCCTGCGCGGTTCTCATTCATCTGCTGTGGTCGTGGAGTCACAAACAGACCTTCGAAGTCTAGAACACCGGTCGAAGTGTCGAATTCTGTCGAAAACTGTCGAACCGCCCGCCGGCACAACCAGTGCGGTTACTATGAGTCGTGACGTTGAGTGAAGCCATCCGCACAGTGCGCGACCATCCGGTCCAGCTCTTTCTGCGGCAATGGAACTGGAAAGCGGCTGCGCTCAGTGCGTTTCTGCGAGCGATCGTGTTCTTTTTCACCAACCGTTCCGCAGGAACGCGCGCCGCCTGGACGGCGGTTGGGGTCGAGTTCGCTTACCGCATCGTGACCAGCGGCTTCTTCGGCTCGCTGATCCAGCTACTCAGCCGCGTGGAGCCGCGCCGCGTCTCCATGGTGGCCGTCCTGTTGGTGCTGCCAGCCACCAATCAGGGGCTCGATGCCCTCGTTCACTGGTGGCAAGGCACCCCGCGTTTGGGGCTCAGCCTCCTGATCGCCTCGTCGATCACCGTGTGGGCGTCGTTGTTCAACTGGTACGCGATGCGCGAAGGCACGTTCCTGGTGGGGCATGGTCAACGTGCCTTCCATGAAGACATGCGCAGCTTGCCGGCGCTCCTGTGGCGCTTCACGTTCGGCTGGATTCGCCGCGCGCCCTGACTACTTCACGACGAAGTTCGCTGGCGCGGAGACCTTGCCGTCCTGATTCTTCACCGTCACCTTCACCACGCCCTTCTTGGCGAAAAACTTCGCCGGGATGGTGGCGCCCAGCTTGTCGATGTCGCCGAAGTTCGTCGTCTGCGGTTCGCCGTCCAACTGAATCTGGGCGCCGGGCAGGAAGTTCGCCCCGGTCAACCCCATGGCACTGGTGCCGTTCGGTTGCACGTTGAAGGCGGTGCCGGCGGTCGTCGAATCCGGGAACAGTTGCGTGATGGAGGGCGCCGGACCCGTCTTGGGCAGCACGACAAACGGCAACGTATTCGAGCTGCGGCCGTCGGGCGTATCGACGGAGACGGCAAAGGTGCCTTCCTTCGAATAGAAGCGCGGCGGAACCAGCGCGGCCACGCTCTTGCCGTCGGCTCCGACCGTGGTTTCAAGCGGCTCGCCGTTAATCTTGATCCGGCTTCCGGCACCCAAATTCGTGCCCACAATGCTCATAGCCGATTCCTGGTTGGCTTGCAGGTTAAAGCCCGCGCCGACCATCGTCTTATCCGGCATCAGCTGATCGATGTGGAGGGGGGCCGCCTTCTGCTCGGCACGTTCTTCTTTACTGACACATCCCGCCAGAATTACCAACGCCGACAGGGCCGCGTTACGAAGTCTCATGGACGTTAGTCTAGCTTGAATACTCGATAGCGTCCGTCACGAATGATCAATTGGGCGTCGCCCATGGAGCCTTCATCCTTGACGAATGCGGTTTGCAGGAAGTCGTTGCGATAAATCGTACCGCCGACCTTGGCGCGCTCGCGGTCGACGACGATGTAGCGGAAGCCAGCGCCGCGCAGGCGGTCGAGCATCTGCTGCGTCGTCTGGGCTCCCGCGCCCAACCAGCCAAAGTTGTAGTCGCCGAACCAATCGCCATAGCTGGTGGAGCGGACGTGGAAGCGCGTGTCCTCGCAGAACCACAGATAGACCCGTTCCCGGCGGCGGGCCACCTGATTCAGCGAGCGTACGGACCGATAAAATGGCAGCGCGGTGACCTGCACCAGCTCCTGCTCCCGAAGGGTGACCGGCGGCCAAACCCCGTGGAGCAGCACGCGGCTCGGCGTCGCCGCTGACAGCATCACCAGCGGCACCACCGGAAGCAGCGCCCACCAGCGCACGCGCCGGATCCCCAGGGCCACCAAGGCCGACACCAACAGCAGCGCCATGACGGGCAGCAGGCTCCCCAGGTAGCGCGTCACCTGCCCGGTGATGAACCAGAAGCTGAAGTACAGGAGAAAGCCGCCGAGCAGCACCAGCACTAAAGATGAGGCGCGGCCACGCTGGCGGATCACGGCCGCCAGCCCGGCAAGGATGAGCACCAGCAGCGGCACCCCAAAGATGTTGGAATCCGCGAAGATGAAAGGGGACTCGACGATCATCCGCCAGGGCAGCAGCAAGAGGGCGAGGCCGTCGTGCCCGAAGCCGTAACGCACACTCGCCGCGAGCAGCGCCTTCGCTTCCGGATTGCCGGAGAAGAACGGATACGCCGGACTGCCGGTGTACCACAGCGACCGCAGCCACCAGCCGATGCCCGGCGCAGCGATCCCAGCGCCCAAGGCAACCATGGCCCGCAGGAAGTCGCGCGGAGTTCCCAGCCGGCTCCACCAGGCGACCAGCACCCACGTGAGCAGGAAGCCCGCCACGGTCACCAGGCCCTGCAGCTTGCTCGCGCCAGCCAAGCCGAGCATCACGCCTGCCAGACCGCACCAAGCCAAATTCGGTTGGCGCAGAGCCCGTAGCAACAGCACCACACCGAGCGTTAGATAAGCCGACAAACCGACGTCGGCCATCTCCACCTTGGCCGTCCAGCAGAAGACCGGGGAGCAGAGGACGAACAGCACCGCCAGTGGCGCCAAGCGCGCGCCGCCCAACAGGCGCGCGCCGCCGGCCACGGTGGCGGCAAGCATCAGCAGGTATTCCCAGTTCGCGAGCTTAATCGCGGTCTCCTCGCCGGTCACCATCCATTGGCGCAGATAGATCATCACCGTCTGTTGCGGCTGGGCGTTGAAGCGAATGCCCGGATGGTAGGCCAAGCGGTGATGGTCCAAGTACCAGCGCGCCGAAGCCATGTGATAGAGCATCGAGTCGCCTTCGATCACTGGCATTTGCAGGTCGAGTTCTTGCAGCACGAGGAACGGCAGAAAGAGCACCAGCAGCACGAGGGCCAGTTTCGAGACACGCGGACGCCGCCAGCGCCAGCCGTCACGCCACAGCCACCAGCCGGCGGCTACGCCGGTCCCGATCGCCGCGGCAATCACGGCCCACGGCCGCAGCAGGCGAGTGACTCCCAGCACGAACATCAGCAGCCCGCCGATGCCGTTGCCGAGCCCCAAAGTCAGCGCGAACTCGAGCATCGCGGGCATACGCAGGGGAGTGTGGCGGCGAACCAGACGCAAGATCACCGCCCCTGCCAGGAAGTCCACCAGCAAAAGCAGCAGCGTGGGCATCAGGAGTTGCAGGCTCCAGCGCAGCAGCAGCCAGACGGAGAGGTCCGTGTGAGCGAGTTGGGGAAGCGTTCGCTCCCACCAGTGGGGCAAGTCGTACGCGAGGCGCATCAGTGGTTGGCGCCGGCGCCTTGACGGCGCACCGCCGGCCCGGACGCGAGTTCCCAAGTGCCCGCCGACGCAGTCTCCAACGGACCGAAGCGATAGCGCACCAGCGTCCACAAGGCGTGGAAGCCATCCTGCCAACGAATCTTTTTCCCTTCCAGAATGCCGCGTGGGTTGTAGCTGATCGGCACTTCATGGATGCGGTGGCCGGCCCGGCACATCTTGGCGGTCACCTCGGGGCAGAACTCGAAGCGCATCGAGCGCAAGCGGACGCCGCGAATGGCGGAGGTCTTGAAAGCCTTGTAAGCCGTGGCCTCATCAGTGATCCGCGCGCCGTAGAGGACGTTCGCCGTGAGGGTGAGCAGGCGATTGGCCACCCAGTTGGCGAACTTCATCCCTTCGAAGCGGCCCAGGAACCGCGACCCGTAGACGACGGCTGCGCGGCCTTCGACGATCGGCGAAAGGACCTTCACATAATCTTGCGGGTCATACTCGAGGTCGCCGTCCTGCACGAGGATCACGTCTCCGGTGGCCTTGGCGATGCCGATGCGGGTGGCCGCTCCTTTGCCGAAGTTCACCACCGAGTGATGCACCAGCACCAGGTCCCGGTATCCGGCGAGCATCTGCGTGGTGCCATCGGTGGAACCGTCGTCCACCACAATGATTTCCTTCTCGCAACCCGGCGGCAGCGGAGCGGCCATCACCCGCGTCAACACCTCAGGCAGGATGTTCACTTCGTTGTAGACCGGGATGATGATGGAGATTCGCATCAGGGCTTCTCGAGCACGGCAAACAAACTCTGGCCGAACGGCGGCTTCACCCAACGTTCAAGCGTCGACATCACCGGGACGATGTAGTTGTCGAAAGTCGCGATCTGCCCTTCGGATTGCTCCTGCCGGCCGGTCTTCGCATTCAGCCACCAGCCGAAGAAGCCCACGGTATTCATGTAGTGCAGCAGACGGGGGCGCAAGCCGGCGCGCCGCGCTGTTTCGGCCAAGCCGGCGCGCGTGTAGCGACGGTAGTGGCCCAGGTGGTGGTCGATAGGTCCGTAGAGCGCCATGAAGGCCGGGATCATCAGGACGACCACCCCGCCGGACGGCAGAATCCGCTGCATCTGATTGAGGACGAACTCGTCGCGCTCGATGTGCTCGAGCACATTGAGGCAAACGATCGAGTCGATGCGCTCTTCACGCAACGCCAGGAACTCCGGGTCGTGCGCGTCCATCACGCGGGACCGAATGTGCGGCTGGGCGGCGAAGCGCTCCTGATGGTGGCGGATGCAGTTGGCATCGATGTCGATTCCCACCACCAGTTCCCGGTCGAGGAGGCGTTCGGTGAAGTTGCCGAGGCCACAGCCCACTTCCAGCACACGACGCCCCAGTTGCGCCTTCGACAGGTCGGATTGCCAGGAGAAGTAGTTCTTCGCCTTGGTCATCCGCTGCTGGTCGGCGACCGTGTACTCGGAAGACACCGTCATGGGGCCGGAAATTGCCAAATTCAGAACTCGCTCAGAGGGAAACTTGCTACGATCTTCTATGATACTAGCCGCCGCCCGTAACTTCACCCGTTCTTCATGAGTTCTTCCCGTCTCCGCGCCCGGCAGGCCGCCAGTTTTCTCCTCCCTGCCCTGGTTCTCGTTCTGGCGTACCGGCCGATTTGGGACGTGTGGTTCCGGGCAGACGACTTCGCTTGGCTGGGGCTGAGGCTGCCGGTCCACAACTTCTCCACGCTGCTCACGGCGCTTTTCCAGCCGATGGCCCAGGGGACCGTCCGGTTTCTGAGCGAGCGGGCCTTCTTTCTCCTCTTCTCCACGTGGTTCGGCAATGATCCGGAGCCGATGCGGATCGTCGTTTTCCTGATCCAACTGGCCAACATCGCCCTACTCGGGCGGCTCGCCTGGCGGCTGAGCGGCTCTTATCTAACGGCGGGCTTGGCGCCCGTCTTGTGGATCCTTAACCCAGGGACCTTCGTCAGCATGACGTGGCTGTCGACGTGGAACCAGTTGCTGGTGGTCTTTTTCCTGCTGGCCGCTCTGCTCAGCTTCATCGAACGGCGCAAGTGGTTGTGCTGGATCAGTTTCCTGCTGGGCTTTGGCGCGCTCGAGATCAACATCATGTTTCCGGTGCTGGTAGCGGCCTACGTCTGGTTCTATCGGCGGGACCGCCTGCGCGAAGTATGGCCGTTTGCCATTCCCACCCTTCTCTTCGTCGGTATTCACTTGTGGGTGATTCCCAAGAATCGCCAGGACCCGACCTATCAGTTCTTCTGGGGCCTCGACATCCCGCGCCGTCTGTTTCGTTATTGGAAATGGGGTCTCGGCTTCTGGCGCTACGTCGAATTGGTGGGCGCGCCGGTGATCTGGGAGCGTCTGGGCAGTCCGGTCCTGACGGTGTTGGGGGCGGCGAGCCTGGGATGGGGTGCCTGGAACTACATTCGTCAGCGGATGGACGGTCGGCTGGCACTGTTCGGGCTGGTGTGGTTCGTGGCGCTGCTGCTACCGGTGCTGCCGCTGCGCAATCACTTCTCGGACTATTACCTGGCATCGGCTTCGGTGGGCATGGCGCTGATTCTGGCTACGGCGCTAAGCGAGGCGCTGCGGCACCAGAGATTCCTGGCCCCGCTAGTGGCGCTGCCGTTGGCCGCCCTCGGCTTTGCCCGCTGGCAGGTCGGCGCGACGACGGTGGGGTGGTATAGCTCGCACTCGCAGGCTACGGAGCAGATGGTCCGGGGCGTCGTGGAAGCGCGGCGGCTCCATCCCAACGACGTCATCCTGTTGGAGCACGTGGACAATTCCCTCTTCTGGGACGGAGTGATGGATGACCCGTTCCGGCTGTATCTCGTCTTCGATGTGTACCTGACGCCGGGGTCGGAGGGGCGGCTGAGCCGATCGATCGCCGGGGATGACTTCACGCCGTTCGTCTTCCCGGAGGAAGATACCCGCTTCCTGCTGGATCGGGAGGCGATTCAGGTGTATCGGGTGGGAAATGGTCCGCTGCGCAATATAACTCGCGCTTACCAGATGGAACAGGCGAGCGTGCCGGTTCGGGGCCTTCCTCGGTTCATCGACTTGGGCAAGACGGCTTACGCGGATCTGCTGGGCGCGGGGTGGCACGAAATCGCGAACCGGGCTCGTTGGGCGGGGGCTGTAGCAGAAGTCCGCATGGGCACGCCGAAGTCGGAGTCGCAGGCGCTTTGGCTGAACGGATTTTTGCCGGCGGCGGTGGTGCGCGAAGGTCCACAAGTGCTTACCGTGACGGCGAACGGGCAAAAATTGCCGCCGGTCACCCTTTCCCAAGCGGACGCGCCGGTCGCTGTGTCGATTCCGCTACCAAAAAGTCTGGTCGGAGCACCAGAAATGAGCCTCCGGCTCGAGTTTTCTCGCGTTCATCGTGAGCGAAATCGCGAGCACTCGCTAATTTTGCGTCAAATCGCGATCCGGTAGTGAACCGGGTGAGTCAACTGGTGCCAATCTGTCCCAGGGTGTGCTTGAAAATGACACACAAAATGAAAAAATATAAAGAATTCTCTGGGGCCTGAAACTTTTGCGGGGATTTGTCGTTCTAATGTTGTCGGAAGGCTAATGAGGAAGCTAACAGTGCCGATAATCACTGGGTTAGGCGGACTGGGCAGTACCATTGGGCGATCCGTTTGGGCTTCTAACTCGTATGAGTCGGTATGCCCCCTCATTATTGGCCATGAAATTGCTTGGCTAGTGTGCTACGATACTTGGTGCCTTGCGAGCTAGCAGACACTAATCGAAGGTGAGGCGAAGAAAAAGAGTCCCGAGCGGTTCGGGAATGTTTCGCCGGGTCAGCCGGATTCGGTGACCAACGGTTGCTTGAAAACTTGGGTGACGCAGTTTCAGCCGGGTGTCAAAAGAGGGATTCTCTCTCACTGACGGTGACGCCTATAGATAAGGTGTGCTCAGAAGACCTGAGCGGCAAGCACTAAAATGTTTGCAACCTTTCCCCTGATTCAGCGTCTATACGATGGACGAGAGAAAACAACAAAAACAAAAAAAGATAGAGGAGTTTTGACATGACTAAGAGCGAAATCAATAAATTCCGGGACATCCTCGAGGCCAAGGCGGCTGAGTTGTCCGAAGTGGTGCGCAACCGCGATGGCATCGTGATCGAAAAGAGCCCCGACGCCCTCGACGAAGTGCAACATGCTGCCGAGCGTGAGCTCGCGATCCGCAATCTGGACCGCGAATCGAAGCTGCTCGCCCAGGTCCGCGGCGCGCTGCGCCGGATCGAGGACGAGACGTTCGGGGTGTGCTTGCACTGCGAGGAAGATATCTCGCCGAAGCGTCTCAACGCTGTTCCGTGGACCCCCTATTGCATCTCCTGCCAGGAGCAGGCGGATCGCAATCAGGAAATGGGCAACGAGGACATGGAAGAGATGCTCGTTACGGCTGCCTAAGCAGATTCAGTCCTTCGATGGCAAAACGGCACCGCGCAAGCGGTGCCGTTTTGCTTTTCCGTGGGAGCTGCGAGGCTAGGCGTGGTCCGCGCTCTGGAAGACTTCGTCCACTGCCGCCAACATCGGAGGTGGTGCGGTGTCGCCGCCGGCCTGATGCCAGTATTGGCGGAAGAGATTCGTCATCGCCTCAGCCATGCCAGCGTGCTCGAAGACCACGGCAGTCCAGGTGGGCCGGGTGACAACGGGGTCCAGCATGGCGAAGAGACCGCTGCGCCCGTCGACAATCGCGAGCTTCATGGGCAAGGTCGGCAGAGTGCGGACCTCGACACCCTGCTGCCGATACGCCTCGACCCTTTCCTGGAAGCTTTGCTCGGGGCCGGAGGCGGCCACGAGGATTTGGCAGGAGACCCCGCGTTGGCGCGCTTCGGCGAGGAGTTGGTCCTCCAGCGGGTCAATGGCATACGGCGGCCCGACGAACTCCAGGTACTCACGCCCCACCTCGCTCAGCATGCGCCGGTAGTGCGCGGCGATCTGACCGGGATCCGAGACGATGCGTAAGGGTTCGAGACCGCCTTTCCCTTCCTGCCCTTCCGAGTAGGCGGAGTTGAGGTCATCGACCAAGCCGAGCGCCAGTCGCGACTGCTCGTGTAGTTCCCGCTCCAGCGCCTGGGAGCGGCGGGCAAGGTAGTGAGAGATGGCGATTTCCGGCTCCACGGCCGAAAACAGCTTCGTCTTTTCCTGGATTACTTGAGCGAACCCCTTCTCCACCAGAGAATCGAGGACCTCGTAGATCTTCTGACGCGGCACATGCGCACGGGCCGCCAACTCCAACGCCTTAAACTTCGGGTGCCCCACCAGCACCAGATAGGATCGCGATTCATACGCATTCAGGCCTATCTGCTGGACCCGCCGCCAAAAACGCTGGTACTCCAGCTCGGACAACTCTTTCATCACACCCTCCCGCTACCAAGTAAGCGGACACTTACTGCTAGGGCAAGACATTATCAGAGCGCTGAGGTAATTTCAATGGGATTAAATCGAATTATCGGACTTCTTCGAGGCGACTTTCGAGACCATCCAACTCACGGACAGTAACCACCAGCCTTTTTCGAGCCTCAACTTCGTTTTGACGGAGGGGAAAGTGGACCGAGAACTGACGATCGGTGGTGACATGAGGAGCCAACTTATCGCGAGCTTTTAAGTTGGGATTGAAGCGTCCGCCCAGCACCGGATAGCCTTCAAACAGGCGGTCGGCGTCCATTTCGGCGACGGGTGCGCCTTCGGTGCGCTCGCCCTTGGCGTTCTCTAACTCCACTTTGGTCTCCCCCACGACGTAGGTGTAGCCGGAGGTATTAGTCAAACGCACATCGAGTATAACAATCGTCGCTTCCGGAACGGCATTCAGGGTGCGAACTTTCATTACCCGCCCGGTGAGTTCCATGTGAGCATCCCACTGGATATAGAATGCTCCAGCTAATAACAAGCCGAGGATACATAACCCAGAAATTATAATTAGTGGGCGTGGCACGGAACTAACTCGCCTGGAACATCCGCTTCAACGTCTCTAAGCAGGTGTGGGAGTGATCGAACAGTTGAGGGCCGAAGATATGCGTTTCGAGACCCACCTGGCCGGAGTAACCGTCTTTCTCGAGCGCGGCGAAGATCTGCTTCCAGTCGAGATGCTCGGGATAATCGAGGAGCGTTTTGCCTTTGATCTGGACGTTCCAGATGCGCTTCTTCGGCAGCTTCTGGTAGCCCGTGGGGAAGGGCTTTTCGTCCAGGCCCATGCCGTTCATCGCATCCCAGTTGATGCCCACGAACTTCGACGGGATGAGCTTGAGTTGTTCGGCAGTCTCTTCGCAGCTCACGCTGTTGCAGGAGTTCTCGTTTTCGAGGAGAAGGTGAATGCGTTCGGACTCGGCGATCTTGGCCATCTCGTTGATGACTTCGGCGATGCGCGGATAGATCTTCCGGGGCTCAGCGACGCGAACGAAGTTGAAGACGCGCACCTTGTCGACGCCCAGGATGTGGGCGGCGCGGATGGCCTTGCGCAAATCCTCCAGCCGCCGGTCAAAGAGCACCTGGTCCCGGGCTTCGCGCTTCTGACGGGCATCGGGAGTCTCATTCTTACGGACCACTTCGGTGCCGGGAAGTCCGTGCTTGAGGAGCGGGGTGTTGAGGAAAGAGACTTTCAAGCCGGCGTCACTGAGCAGTTTCGCGGAGTTTTTCAGCGTGGCCTCTTCGGCGAGGTGGTAGCTGGGCTTGGGATTGGGACCGGGAATGCTGCGCAATTCCACCCATTTGAGTCCGTGGGCGAGGGCAAACTTCACCGCTCCTTCTTCGGAACTGGCGCACTCGTCAGTCACCGCGCTGACGCGGCTGTAATCGATTCGTTTGCGCCCGGCGAAAGCGACGGGGGCTTGAGCAGCGGCGGCGGCGGTGAGAAGAAGGTTACGGCGAGTGATCATAGCGTTCCACGGCCAGTCTAGCAGGCTCACACTCACCGGGTGTGGGTCGATGAGGAGTACCAATGGCCGTCTCATTGCATCAAGCGTCGGACGTCGACTCCGCGGAAACCAACGGTTCCCGAGCCGCCCACGACCCCAAACAGCTAGGACGCCTCATTGCGATGTTGGCCGATGAGGCGATCGTCATCGATCCGCCGGAAACCGATGAATATAAAGCTCGCCTGCGGACGCTGGCGGGCCGACTAGCCGCTGACACCGAAGCACAGTTGAAGTTGGAGCTGCACAGCTACCGGGAAGCTGCCGAAAAGAAGATCTCGCACCTGCGCACCGACTTGGCCAGCACGGCCGATGCGATGCAGCAGTACGTGACGCGCTTTTCGACACAAGACCAAAGTCAGGAGAAGCTGCTGAGCACTGACCTGGAGCGTCTGGCGCTGATTCGGCGCATGATGGACATTACGCAGATTCACACGGCGATCGATGCCGTGAGGCAGAGTCTGGTGGACACCATCGAGCAGATGAAGGCGCAGAATCAGGCGATCATCGTGCAACTGCGGGACGAGATCCGGACGCTGCATAAGCGGTTGGATACGCCGGGCCGCCGCGAGAGTCAGACGGGGACGTTGGCCAATCGCGCGCCCTTCGAACGGCGCATCCGAGCGAAGATCGAGAACCAGGAGATCTTCTCGCTGTACCTGATTCGCATCACCAACTGGAAGGAAGCGATCAACACGAACAGCCAGGACACGGCGCAGACGCTGGTGAACCAGATCGCCGACCGGCTGGCTCGGCTACTGGGGCCGGATACCTTTACCGGCCGCTGGTACGACGGCTACTTTGCGGCGATCCTGGCGATCGATAAACGCACGGCGATGGAAGGCGCGTCTGACCTGGCGCAACAGCTCGCCGGGCTCTATCAGGTGGGTGGCTCGATGATCTCGATTCGGGCTCGCGTGGCCGTGGTGGATCACATCCAGGGGCAGGACGCCGATCAAATGCTGCGGCGAGTGGAACAGCTCATTCGGGCTTTCGAAGGCTAACGGCCGCTCCCGCAGAGATCACCAGGAACAGATGGAGGATCTCCGTGTTGGAGAGGTTCCATTCGAAAAAGCCGCTGACCACGACAGCCAGCCAGACGGCGATGCCGGCTTCGAGAAGGGCGCGGCGCTCGCCGGTGGCTGCCGAGGCGGCGGTCCACCAGCCGTGGACCATCGCCCACAGTAGCCAGCAGAAGCAGAGCGCGGTGGGGATGCCGCGGTCAGCGGCGTACTGCAGGTAGTTGTTGTGCAGGTGACCGTAGTTGCCTTCGGGCAGGGGCCGATGGATGTCGGCGGGGACATAGCGGTCGAACTGCGTCTTCACCAAGTCGGGACCAATCCCGAACCAGGGGTGCGCGCGCACCATCTCGAGGCCGGTTCGCCAAGTGACCCAGCGGTGCTGATTGGAGTCCACCTCGCCGTGCGGTACGACGATGGAGACGGCCCGGTCGCGGATGGGCGGCACCAGCATCAGGGCGCCGAAGAGGACTGGCAGAGTCCAGATGAGCCTAGGCTTCACGCGGGCCACCAGGTAGACGATCCCGACGGCGGCGCCGATCCAGTTGCCTCGGGTCTCATTCAGCAGCAGGGCGACGCCGATGGTGCCAACGGCTCCGAGCGCCCACTTGCGATGCCGCTCCGGCCCCAGCAGCACCCAAGCGAGGGCCACCAGCAGGAGCATCATCATCTGGCCGCCGAAGGTTTGCCAGTGGCTCATGAAGCCGGTGGTGCGCTGCGCGACGTAATGGCGGTAAAAACTAATGCCGAGCGACTCCGCCTCAAGCCAGCGCTTGCCGAACTGGACGAAGCTCCAGGCGGCGCTGAGGAGGCCGGCGCCGAGAAGAGCGAGGCCCAGTTTGCGCACGTCGGCGACGCCGGCCAGCAGGGTGGCGAGCAGGGGCAGCATCAGGTAGACGTAGAACTTCTTGAGCTGCGGCCAGCCGCCGGCCGGATCCGGGGAGAGGGCGAGGGCGATGACGGTGCCGATGAAGAAGGCGGCCAAGGGCCAGCGGTAGGGCCAGCGCCAAACGGGGCGGGCGACCAAGGCCATCAATAAGGCGGCGGCTTCGAGGATCTGGGCGGCGGCGATCGAAAACACGATGGCGACCGCGGCGGCCATCGCCAGCCCCTGTGCCATTAGCATTGTTGACCACGGTGTCAGCGGCAACCCCTGAGTATGCCAGAATGCGGAGGCAAACTGCATGGAACTCTATCTGCTCCGCCACGGCATCGCTGAAGACGGCCAACCCAATCAACCGGACCACCTGCGCGCCCTTGTTCCCGAGGGCGAGAAGCGCCTTCGCCAGACGTTAAAGCGGGCGGCGGCGGCGGGAGTGAGCCCCAGCCTGATCCTTTCGAGCCCGTTTCTGCGCGCTAAACAGACCGCGGCGCTCGCCGATGAGATTCTGCCAGGCAAACGCACCACCTTGCTGACCGATGGGTTAGTGCCGATGGGGCGTCCGGACGAGGTGTGGGATGAACTGCGTCTGCATCGCGCCGAAGACAGTGTGCTGCTGGCGAGCCACGAACCACTGTGCAGTCAACTGGCCGCCTACCTGCTGCAGTGCCCCGCCCTGCGCCTCGATTACCGCAAGGGGATGTTGGTGCGCATCGACTTGGACGGCTTCGGCGCGGTGCCGTATGGGGTGCTGCGGTGGATCCTGACCTCGCGCCTGTCGGCCTGACCGCTAAACTGGAACTAGCTCTGGTCGGCCATTGATGTCCCCACGAAATCTGATCCGCATTTTGACGCTTGGCTTCACGCTGGTGGTCATGCTGGTGGTGGCGGCGGCGTTCGTCGGGTACCAAGGATCGAAGTCGATCCACACGAATGCACAGGAGCTGGTGCGCGGACACTTCGTCAGTTCGGGCCGGGGGGCGGAGCTCGAGTCGCGGATTGAGTCGCAGAGCCAGGAGTTACTGGACGAACTCGAGGAGTTGTTGGGCATTTGCCTGCTGTTAGCGCTCGGCTGCGCGGGGCTGACGGTGTGGACCACGAAGCGGGCGTTTGAGAAGCTGGCCTGGCAAACGCTCGAGCTGGATCGCGTGTCCTGGAACATGCTGCAGGATCAGGAAGTGGTGGCGCGGCGGTTCTCGCACGAAATGCACGACGAACTCGGGCAATCGCTGACGGGTTTGAAGAGCATGATGAAGCGGCTGGACGTGAAGGATTACGAAGCGCGACGCGCCGAATGCGTCCAAGTGCTCGACGAGGTGCTGGAAGGAGTGCGCGAACTGTCGCAGTTGCTGCGGCCGGTGATTCTCGATGACTTCGGCTTGGACGCCGGGCTGCGCTGGCTGGCTGCCCGCTTTACGCAGCGAACAGGAATCGAAGTGGTGTACCAGTCACTCAATACGTTCCGCCTGAGCGACGAGTTAGAGACGCATCTCTTTCGCATCGCCCAGGAGGCACTGACCAACATCGCGCGGCATTCGCAGGCGCAGAAGGCGTGGCTCTCGTTCAACATCGTGGGACTGCGGGTGGTGCTGACGATTGAAGATAACGGGCGCGGCATCCCCGAAGGCCCGCGGAGCCAGGCGTCGAGTAGCATCGGCATGGTGGGGATGCGCGCTCGGGCGCGCCGGATCGGCGGCGAACTTATCACGGAAAATCGAGAGAACGGCGGCCTGCGTTTGCGGGTGGAAGCGCCCGTGCAGAAAGCGAGTGAGCAGGATCATGGCAAACACGACGCGAACAACCATCCGCATCTTATTAGCTGACGACCATGCCGTGGTGCGCCGCGGGTTTCGGATGATTCTGGCCTCGCAGCCGGACATGGTAGTGATCGGCGAGGCGATGAACGGCCGGGAAGCGGTGGAGTTGGCGCAGTCGCTGCAGCCGGACATCGTGGTGATGGACGTTTCGATGCCCGAGCTGAGCGGCATCGAGGGCACCCGGCGCATCTCGGAGCTTTGTCCGCGAACGCGCGTGCTCGCGCTCAGCATGCACCGCGATGCCGTGTATGTACGCGAGATCCTGCGGGCGGGCGCCCGCGGGTATCTGGTGAAGGATGCCGATGACGATGCGCTGATCGGCGCCGTGCGGGCGATTGCGCAGGGCGAAGGCTACCTGAGTCCGGCCGTAGCCGATGCGGTGCTCGATGACTATCGCAAGCACGTCTCGAATCCGATCGACCTGCTCACGTCACGCGAACGCGAAGTGCTGCAACTGATCGCCGAGGGCAAGACGAACAAGGAGATCGCCACGATTCTGACGCTGAGCGTCTACACCGTGGAGTCGCACCGAGGCCGGATCATGGAAAAGCTGAACCTGCACAGCGCGGGCGATGTGGTTCGCTTCGCGCTGCGCAATGGCTTGATTCAGTAAGGAGCGCTAAGCGAGGTCGCCGCGCTTGGTGATCACTTCCGCCTGCAGATACGGCCGGAGCACTTCGGGCACAACGACGGTGCCATCGGCCTGCTGATAGTTCTCGATGATCGCGACCCAGGTACGGCCAACGGCCAGGCCACTGCCGTTGAGCGTGTGCAGGAATTCGTTCTTCTTGCCGGCGCGCATGCGGATGCCCGCGCGGCGGGCCTGGAAGGCGTCGAAGCTCGAGCAGGAGGAGATCTCCTTGTACGCATTCTGACCGGGGAGCCAGACTTCGATGTCGAAGGTCTTGGCGGAGGAGAAACCCATGTCGCCGGTGCACAGGACGACCGTGCGGAAGGGCAGGCCGAGCTTGCGCAGGATATTTTCCGCGTCGTTGGTGAGCGCGTCGAGTTCGGCCTGGCTTTGCTCCGGGCGTGCGAACTTGACGAGCTCGACCTTCTGGAACTGATGCTGGCGGATGATGCCGCGGACGTCGCGGCCATGGCTACCGGCTTCGCTGCGGAAGCAAGGCGTGTAGGCACATAGCTTCACCGGCAGCAGATCGCCGTCGAGCGTCTCGTCGCGATAGAGGTTGGTGACCGGCACTTCCGCCGTCGGGGCGAGCCAGAAGTCGGTGTCTTCGCACTTGAACAGGTCGCCGGCGAACTTGGGTAACTGGCCGGTGCCGAAGAGGCTGGCGGAGTTGACGAGAAAAGGCGGCAGCACTTCGGTGTAGCCGTGCTCGCGAGTGTGGACGTCGAGCATGAAGCTGACCAGGGCGCGCTCGAGGCGGGCGCCGAGTCCCCAGTAGACAGCGAAACGCGCGCCGGTGACTTTGGTGGCCCGTTCCAGATCGAGAATGCCCAAGGCGGGGCCCAAGTCCCAATGCGGTTGCGCGGGGAAGCTGAAGGTGGGAATGGTGCCTTCGCGACGCACCTCGACGTTGTCGTGTTCGTCCTTGCCCAGCGGCACGGACTCATGCGGCAGATTCGGAATGCCCTGCAGGATGCCGCGGAACTCGTCGTCCAGCGTCTTGACGGTTTCCTCGAGAGAAGCGATGCGCTCCTTGGCGGCGCGGACGTTTTCCTGCAGCAGGGCGGTATCGCCGCCGGCCTTCTTGAGCTTGCCGATTTCCTGACTCTCGGCGTTCAGCTTGGCGCGCAGGGTTTCGGTCTCGGTCACAGCGGCACGGCGGCGAGTGTCGAGATCGCGAAACAGGTCGCGGTCCATCGAGAACCCGCGCGTCGCGAGCCGATCGAGAACCGCATCAAGATGGGAACGGAAATATCCGAGGTCGTGCATGAACCTACAGGATAACCGTCAGGCCGCTAACGCTGCTCGATGGGGATCCAGGGCTGCCCGACTTCCTTGCCCTTGTAGTCGGCGCGGGGGCGGATCAGGCGATTGTTCCGGTACTGCTCCAGCGTATGGGCGGTCCAGCCGGACATGCGGCTGACGGCGAAAATCGGCGTGAAGAGGTCGGCCGGGATGCCGAGGGAGTAGTAGGTGGAGGCCGAGAAGAAGTCGACGTTGGCGTTCAGATTCTTCGCGTTCTTGATGTAGTCGGCGATGGCGGTGGAGGTCTCGTAGAGGTCCACGTGACCGGTGCGTTCGCCGATTTCCTTGGAGAGACGGGCCAAGTGGATCGCGCGGGGGTCAATGGTCTTGTAGACGCGGTGGCCGAAGCCCGCGACCTTTTGCTTGTTGGCGAGGCGTTCCTTCACCCACTCGAGCGCCTTTTCCTTGGTGCCGGTGGCGAGCAGATACTTGATCACGTCTTCGTTGGCGCCGCCGTGGAGCGGTCCTTTGAGGGCGCAGATACCGGCCGTGGCGGCCGAGTAGATGTCGGAGAGCGTCGCCGCGGTCACGCGGCTCGCAAAGGTGGACGCGTTCAATTCGTGGTCGGCGTGGAGGGTCAAGGCAATGTCGAAGGCCTTTTCCATCACGGCGTCAGGACGCTTGCCGGTCAACGTATAGAGGAAATTCGCGGCAAAGCCCAGCGACGGATCGCTCGCGATCACCGGCTCACTCTTGCGCAAGCGGTTGAAGCTCGTGACGATGGTGGCCGTTTTGGCCATGAGCTTAGTCGCCTTGAGCAGATTGGCTTCGGGCGTCATCTCGTCGGCCTGGGGATCGCTGATGCCGAGCATCGAGACGGCCGTGCGGAGCACGTGCATCGGTTTGCCCTGGGGGACGGTTGCGAGAAACGCGGACACGCCTTCGGGGAGGTCGCGATGCGCCACCAACTGGTTTTTCAGTTCAGCCAGTTCGTCGGCCTTCGGCAAACGACCATGCCAAAGGAGGAAAATCACTTCTTCGAACGTGGCGTTCTCCGCCAGCGTATTGATCGAGTAGCCGTAATAGGCTAGGACGCCCTCATCGCCATCGATATAACAAATCTCAGAATCTGCGGCAATGATGCCTTCTAAACCCGCGCCGGACACAGTAGCCATTCGTATACCTATTTGAGACTCTATCAGAAGACCGGACGGCCTCGGAAAGCTTCGCATCTTTACATGCAAAAATGCCCCGACGATGGCTTGCTTCGCCAGCCCTGGGCTAAGATATCTGGAGAGCCCGTCCTATGCGTTTATCCTCGATTGCGGCCCAGCCAGCTCTCACCCGCACCAAGCGCGGATCCGCATCTGCGAAGAGCGCCCCCATGGCAGGCGTCGAAACGGAGGCTGACCTCCGGGCCTCCACGCTCACCTCCGAACAACTGCTCACCGCTTACCGCCACATGCTCAGCTCGCGCTTGATCGACGATCGCGAGATTCTGATGAAGCGGCAGAACAAGATTTATTTCCAGGTGAGCGCGGCGGGTCATGAAGCAGCGCAAACGGCCGCGGGCATGGCTTTGCAGGCCGGGCACGATTGGTTTTACCCCTACTACCGTGATCGCGCGCTGTGCCTGGCGCTGGGTGTGACGGCGGAAGAGATGTTTCTCCAAGGTGTGGGCGCGGCGCGCGATGCGGCGTCCGGCGGACGCCAGATGCCCTCGCACTGGTCCGACCCGGCCAAGCACATTGTCACCGGTTCGTCGCCCACGGGCACGCAATTCCTGCAGGCAATCGGGTGCGCGCATGCGTCGAAGCTGGCCGGCACCGATGAGGTGACGCTGGTGTGCACCGGCGATGGCGCGACCAGCGAAGGCGAGTTCTGGGAATCGATCAACATCGCGACGCTCGACAAGCTGCCCGTGCTTTACCTGGTGGAGGACAACGGCTGGGCGATCTCGGTGCCCGTGGAGCGGCAAACGCCCGGCGGCAAGATCAGCAAGTTGCTCGAGAGCTTCCCGAACCTGCTGCTGCTGGAAGTGGACGGCTGCGACTTCGTGGCGAGCTATGAAGCGATGAGCACCGCTGCGGCGTGGGTGCGCCAGGGCAATGGTCCGGCGCTGGTCCACGCGACGGTGACGCGGCCTTATTCGCATTCGCTTTCGGACGACGACCGGCTCTACAAGAGTGCCGAGGAGCGCGCTGACGAAGCCGCGCGCGATCCGCTGCCGCGCATGGTGGACTATCTGATCGGCGAGGGTCTGGCGACCCAGGAAGAGCTGGATCGGCTCAGCGCAAAGTTGTTTCAGGAATTCGACGAAACCAGCCGCCGGGCTCAGGCCGAGCCACCGCCGGCGACGGACACGATCCTGCGGCATCTGTACTCGGAAACGGTGGATCCGACGGGCGCCCAGTTCGAGGCAGAGCCGGTGTTCTCCGGCGAGCCGCGGACGATGGTCGACGAGATCAACCTGACGCTGCACGAAGAAATGCGCCGCGATTCGCGGGTGTTGGTGTTCGGCGAAGACGTGGCCGATTGCAGCCGCGAAGAGAATCTTTCGACGGTGAAGGGCAAGGGCGGCGTGTTTAAGGCGACGCTCGGCCTGCAGCGCGTTTTTGGGAGCGATCGCTGCTTCAACACCACGCTGGCGGAAGCAGGCATCATGGGCCGGGCGATTGGCCTGGCGACGCGCGGTTGGAAGCCGATCACCGAGATTCAGTTCTTCGACTACATCTGGCCGGCAATGATGCAGATCCGCGACGAACTCGCGACGATCCGCTGGCGCTCCTACGGCGGCTTCAGTTGCCCGGTGGTGATCCGCGTGGCGACGGGCGGCTATCTCACCGGCGGCGCCGTGTATCACAGCCAGAACGGCGAGAGCATCTTTACCCACATTCCCGGTTTGCGGGTGGTGATGCCGTCCAATTCGCTCGATGCCTGCGGTTTGCTCCGCACGGCGATTCGCTGCGATGACCCGGTGCTATTTCTCGAGCACAAAAAACTCTATCGCGAGCCGTACAATCGCGCGCCGCACCCTGGACCTGACTACACGATTCCGTTCGGCAAGGCGCGGCTGATGAAGGCTGGCGACTCGCTTACGATTCTTACCTACGGGGCGCTGGTGCAGAAGAGTCTGCAGGCCGCGCAGCGCCTGGAGGCAGAATTCCCCGGACGCACGGTGGAAGTGATCGACCTGCGCTCGCTTTCGCCCTATGATTGGACCGCGATTGCCGAGTCCGTCCGCAAGACGAGCCGGGTGATGGTAGCGCACGAAGACACCAAGAGCTGGGGCTTTGGCGCCGAGATCGCGGCCAGGATGGCCGACGAACTCTTCACGGACCTCGATGCGCCGGTAGGCCGGGTGGCCGCCAAAGACACCTGGGTGGCTTACCATCCGTCGCTCGAAGACGCTATCCTGCCGCAGGTGGAAGACCTGGTGCAGGAAGGCTCGCGACTGCTGCGCTTCTAGACCACCTAGCGCTTCAGCCAACTGAGGACAGCCCGGTTCACCTTTTCCGGCGCGTCCTGTTGCGCGAAGTGACTGGCCTCGGGGATCGTCACCAGCGTCCAGTCATCCACCCAGTCCCACGTGCCGGCCAGGGCGCCGGGCAAGAGCGCCGTATCCTTCAAGCCGTGAATCTGGAGCACCGGGCATTGGGGCTTCACGACGGGACCGGTGGGCTCACGATACGGTTCGCGCGGATAGTTGCGGCGGTAGTAGTTCATCATGCCGTCGAGGCTCGAGCGGGAGAAGGCTTCGACGTACTTCTTGCGCGCTTCCGGGTCGCGCACCCAGCGGGCGAGGGCCTCCGACGTCAACTTCTCGTGTGAGTCCGGTTGTTGGAAGCGCCGCGCGTATTCACTCGCTTTCTGCTGGTCGGGATTGTTGGCGAGTTCTCGAGCCAAGCCACGGGGATGCGGCAGGTTCACGATGATGAGCTTCGAGACGACTTGGGGCACGTTGAAGGCGACCTGCCAAGCGATGGCGCCACCCCAGTCGTGCGCCATCAGAATGGCGGGCGAGGGGCCTTGGGCGCGGATCACGGCGACGACGTCGCCGACCAGCAGACGCATGTCGTAGGCCGCGGGGTCAGTGGGCTGGCCGCTCAGATTGTAGCCGCGGAGGTCCATCGCGACGGCACGATAGCCGGCGTCGGAGAGGGCTTCCATCTGGGCTCGCCAGGTGTACCAGAAGTCGGGGAAGCCGTGCACCATCACGACCACTGGACCAGCTTTGGGCCCCATTGCCGCGTAGTGAATCTTGACGCCGCCGGAGTCGGCGAAACCGTGCTCCACGCGGCTGTCGATCTCAGCGAAAGCCGTCGAAACCAGCAGCACTCCAACCCAGTACTGTTTCATCTCTCCACGATGGCACAGATCAAGCGATTTCTTTACACATCTACAGAGAGTTATGCTGGTAACCCTCGTAGGATGGAAGCCGTCCTGGAGAACACGGGTGTTTGACCACACCCATAAGGAGATAGACAAATGAAACTTCGCCTGCTGATCAGCTTGGCGACTCTTGCCGTCGCGTCCCTCGCGGCCGACCTTTCCGGCAAGTGGGTCGCGAAGATGCAAACCCCCAACGGCGACACGCGCGAAATGGTGATGAATCTCAAAGCGGACGGCGACAAGCTGACCGGCACGGTCTCGGGCATGCGCGGCGACGCCGAGATCACCGAAGGCAAGGTTGCGGGAGATGACGTGTCCTGGGTGGTGGTGAGGAACTTCAACGGCAACGAGATTCGCCAGCAGTACAAGGGGAAAGTCACCGGCAGCGAGATGAAGCTGCAAGTGTCGTTCGGCGAGCGCAGCATGGATGTCACGGCCAAGAAGGCCGAATAACTCGAAAGGCGGGCTTCGGCCCGCCTTTACGCCCGAGTGGGGCTACGATTTTCAATTGGCTCGCCGTTTTTTTCGGCCAGAAGTAGAGCGACTAGACCTTCGGAGCAGATCCGATTAAAGCGACGGCGGCGAGATAGACGGCCGCCGCAATGCCTGTCATGCCACGCGCCGTGGGGGAGGACACCAGCTCTTTCCACACGGAGAGTCCGAGGGCGGCGATGAGCAGGGGCGCGCCACGCGTGAAGAGATACTGGGCGAGTTCACCCGGCAGTTCCTTCGGGGGCGCAGAGACCATCAGCACGGCGGCCAGGGCGCCGATGGCGAAGAGGATTCCACCCACCATCCCGAGGAGATGCACTTTGAGGCTTCCCTGGAAGTAGCGGAAGAACTGGACTGCGGGTCCCTGCACGGGCAGATTCATGAAGTAGAGGTTGAAGATAAAGGTCG
The DNA here is from genome assembly GCA_965229305.1 of Bryobacteraceae bacterium. Lineage (GTDB taxonomy): Bacteria > Acidobacteriota > Terriglobia > Bryobacterales > Bryobacteraceae > JALHNI01. The sequence goes on from CBDDIZ010000036.1 coordinate 237,390, forward strand.
AGACGAAGATGCCCATGGTGAAGACGAAGGCAAAGCCATAGGCGCCTAGACCGATATCCGGCAGCTGCGCACTAGCGCCCACGCCGGGGACGAAGCCCAACAGGACGCCGCCGATGACGGCGAACATAATGGCCTTCCAAGTCGCGACCTGACCGTCGCTCTCCTGCTTTTCCTCACGACGCCGGCGATAGTACTTCGGGCCGGCGGGGTCGGAGGCCGGGACTGGTTCCGCAGTCGCCGTCAACTCGAGCGGCGCGGGAGCGGCGACTCGCTTCGCGGCGGCGACGCAGAGCAAGATCACGATCGCCAAGAGCGCCCAGCCGATGCCGAGGAAAACGAAATTGAACGAGCGCTGTTGCACCAGCGACCAGAGCGACTCTACCAACAAGGCTACGGCGAAGCTCGAAGGGAAGGTCAAGGCGATGCCGCCGATCGAGGAGCCGGCGAGAATCAGCAGATTTGCCAGATTGAAGATACAGCCGGCGGCGAAAGCGAAGGCGATGGCGCGGCGGCCGGCGGTGAGAGAGATGTTGTCCCAGAAACTTAGGTCGGTCCCCATCGATCCGAAAGTAAGTCCGGCGACCAGGGACGCCACCACGGCACCGAAGGCGAAATCGAAGTAGTACAATTCGAAACGCCAATTGCCGCTCAGCTTGTAAGTGGCTGTCCAGAGGGCGCCACATAACAAGGCGAGTAGCCCCAGTAAGAGGGCCATTTCATGCGTGGAGGGAAAAATCATGCAGAGTCCTTGTGATCCATGCGCTGCGGGGCTCGACGGCGTCCGACTGCTAGCGTCGCCCGTGCGCAGACAGGCATTATCGTATGTTAACTCCCATCATACATGGATCGCCATCCCGATCCTGTCGCCTGTTCGATAGACTATTGGCGATGAAAGCAGCTTATTACGGCGGCTCGCGCCAGATCGACATCCGTCCCTGCGTGCCGGTCCCGCCCGGCCCCGGCCAACTCCAGGTCCGCGTTTCGCATTGCGGCATCTGCGGGACGGACCTCCACGTTTACCTGGGTGATCTCGATCACCGGATTCGCCTGCCCGAGGTGATCGGCCACGAGGGATCCGGGACGGTGGCGGCGCTGGGACCAGACGTCGGCGGCTTTGCCGTGGGCGATCCCGTGGTGGTGATGCCCATCATGTCCTGCGGCGGCTGTCCGGCCTGCCTGGCGGGGAACTATCATGTTTGCCATCAGTTGAAGGTGATTGGCATTGAGGCTCCCGGCGCGATGCAGTCGCTCTGGACGGTGCCGGCGAACCTGGTGTTCCCGCTGCCGAAAGACATGGATATGAAGCAGGCCGCGCTGATCGAGCCGGTGGCCGTGGCGTGCCACGATATCCGGGTCGGTGAGTTGCAGGCGGGCGAATACGCCGTCGTGCTGGGTGGGGGTCCCATTGGGGCGCTGATCGCGCTGGTGGCGAAGCATAAGGGCGCGCGCGTCCTGGTGACCGAGATCAACCCGTTTCGCATCGCGATGCTGCGCCGCCTGGGCCTTGAGGTCGTCGATCCGCGCCAGCCAGGCTGGGTGGAGCGCGTGATGGAGGAGACCGGGGGCGCGGGCGCGGACGTGGTGTTCGAAGTGACCGGGGTGGCCGCCGGAGCGGAGATGATGACGAAGGCCGCGAAGGTCCGCGGACGGATCGTCATTGTCGGCGTGTTTGCCAAGCCAGCGCCGGTGGACATCTACAAGATCTTTGCGCGCGAGTTGCGCTTGCTCGGCGCGCGCGTGTATCAGCGCGAGGACTTCGCCGAAGCGATCCAGCTGGTGGCTACCAACGCCTTCCCCGGAACTGAGCTCATCACCAACGTCCTGCCGCTCGATCAGTTGCGCAGCGGGCTGGATCAAATGGCTACCGGCGGCGACGTGATGAAGATTCTGATCGACTGTCAAGCCTAAATGGGCGTCCTCGATTCGTTCCGGCTGAACGGCAAGCGCGCGCTGGTGACCGGCGCCAGCCGCGGCATCGGCTTCGGCATGGCACAAGCCTTGCGCGAAGCCGGCGCCGAAGTGATCGGCGTGAGCCGGGAGGCGACGCCTCCGGATGAGGCTTGCGACCTGGGCGATCGGGCGGCGCTCTATCGCCTGATCGATCGTTTGCCGCCGATCGACATCCTGGTGAACAACGCGGGCCTGATCCGGCGCGAGCCAGCCGCGCAGCACCGCGACGAGTATTGGGATGAGGTGCTGGGGGTAAACCTGACGGCGCCGTTCCTGCTGACCCGCGAACTTGGCCGCCGGATGGTGGAGCGCGGGTCGGGCAAAGTAATCTTCGTCGCGTCCGTGCTGTCGTTCCAGGGAGGCATCACCGTGCCGGGGTACGCGGCCAGCAAAGGGGCGATTGGCACACTGGTGAAGGCGTTCGCCAACGAATGGGCCGCCCGCGGGGTCAACGTTAATGGCATTGCGCCCGGTTACATCGAGACGGACAATACGGCGGCTTTGCGTGCCGATCCGGAACGGTCCACGGCGATCCTGGGGCGAATTCCTGCCGGCCGCTGGGGCACCCCGAAGGACCTTGCCGGGGTCGCCGTCTTCCTCGCCTCTTCTGCCGCCGACTATGTGCACGGCAGTATCTATTCTGTCGATGGCGGCTGGCTCGGCCGCTAGAAGGATCCCCTGATGAACTGGCTCACCATTCTTTTCCTGGCCCAACAACTGCGGCCCGACCTGCCGCCGATCCCGACTTACGAAGTACCGCGCGCGAACACAGCGCCCCGCATCAACGGCCAGTTGGACGACGCGATTTGGCAGACCGCCAAGCCCGTCACTTTCGTCTTCCCGTGGGCTGACCAAACCGGCAAGAAGCAGCGCACGACGGGGAAGCTCGCTTGGGACAACGAGTATCTCTATGTCGCCTACGAGTGCGACGACTCCGACATTGTGGCCGTCCATACGCAGCCGGACGACCCCACCTACAAAGACGACGCCGTGGAAATCTTTATCGCGCCACCCGGTACGAAGAACTTCTATCTCGGGCTCGAGATGAACGCGCACGCGACGCTTTACGACTACTTCTACGCCTTCCCCACGCGGCTGCTAAAGAACTATGACTTACGCGGTGTGCAACTCGCCGTCGCCGTGCGGGGCACGCTGAACATTACCGGGGATGAGGACAAGGGCTGGAATCTGGAAGTCGCGATTCCGTGGCGTTCGTTTTCGGATTTGACGGAACAGCCGGTCCCGAAGCCCGGCGACCGTTGGGTCGCGAATCTGAATCGCTGGGACGGCACGGAGCCGAACCGCCGTCTGTCGCAATGGTCTGATTCGGGCCTCATCCGGCCGAATCCGCACAATCCGGACCGCTTCGGCCAACTGCTGTTCACAGAGTAACGATTTACTTCAAGCTGGCGCGCAGCGCACGAGCTTCGGCCAGGACCATTTCCGCCGCCATCTGAGGCGAGTGCGACGGGTGCGGTGCGGCATCGGGATCGCCCAAGCCGGTGTCGCGATAGTGCCGCAGGCGAGCGAGAATCAGGTCGCGCAGGGCTTCGGCGTTATCGACTCCGGCAAAGCGCGCGACGTGGCTCGGCATCAGGCCTCCTTCTTTGGAACGCACTTTACCGCCCCCGGCGCTCCGGACTTCGACGTCGGCCAAGCCGAGGAAGCCTTGCAACGGACCGGCCGTGACGGCCAGATCCTGAATGTTGGCGAACGTCATGGTCTGCTCTTCGACGGACCATACGCCGCTCCGAATGCGCAAACTGCGGTCGGTGACGATGTACCAGCGCATGCGGTAATCCAGGCGCTGCAGGAAAAAAGTGAATGGCAGATACAGACTCATCGCGAAGACGACGAGAGTTTCGATGACCAGGGCGATGGTTTGTCCCTTTGGCGGGGCTTTGCGCAAGGACAGGTTAAAGGCGATGATCGCGGCCACCAGGCCAGCCACCACGGCCAGATGCGTCAGCCCCCAAATGAGCACGCGCCAGCGATAGTAGTTCTTGCCCGCCCGAAACACCTGGATCGACTCGGGCGAGCCGTCCGGTGCCTGCGGCATCGGCGGTACCTTTAGCCACTGGAGCAACGCGAATTCAAGCACTCTTGCGGCCCTCCAGCGTCAGCCGTATGGCCTTCAGTTCCGCGGCGACTTCTTCGAGGACTTCGGTGAGCCGATCGCTTTCGGTGGTGCGCTGCTTCTTCTGGTCGGTGGCGCCGCGCATGCGTGAGTAAAGGAAGTTGCGCATGGCCTCGGGATCGGTGAGGCCTTCCAGCGTCATCTCCGCGCTCGCCCCGCTGGCCGTTTGAATCTCGATCTGCGCGAGGCCGAGCCAACGTTCAATCGCATTCGAACGCACGTGGATGTCTTGAATGCGGGAGTAGTTCAGCATGATCTGATGGCGGAACAGGATGCCCCAGCTCATCGAAATGCCTTCGTCGGTGAAGGCATAGCGCATCGTGTGGTAGCGGAAGTAGAGCATCGGCATCGTGATGGGAAAGCCGAGCGTGGAGGCCAGCGCCTTCAGGAAGTAATACCGCAGCAATTCCGGCACTGGTCGAGTGATGCTGGCGATCTCGCGGGGAATCGGTTCCATGCTGGCGCCCATTGTCTCGCATCAGGCACGGGCCGAGCTTAGCCGAGGATTTTCGCGAAGGCCAGACTGCGTTCGAGGTCCAGGCGCTGCTGCAAGCGCAAGGCATCCTGATACTCTTTCGGGGCCGCCGGACCACCGGGAATGTCGGCGATGATCATGCCCCCTTCGTAGGGGCGGCCGTTCTTCACCAGGCTGACGAAACGGGCGAAGTCGGCCGCCGGGGTCTTGGCGAACATTTTCCAGTGGTCCGCCTCGAAGTAGGGCAGGACTTGCGGCGGGCGGCCGGTGATGATCTCGAGGTGCAGCGGCGCGCGGGGAGCGGCCTCGCGAATCTTCTGGAACATCGCCTTCACCGGCATGGTGCCATCGCCCAGGGCGAGCCATTGGAAGGCCGCTCCGCGCGGATGCGCGAACAGGGCCGAATCGCGAAGATGCGTGGAAGCAATGTAGGGCGCTAGCACCTCTACCGTGAGCAGCGGATCTTCGAGAACCCACATGGGGTTGCCGATATCGAGGCACGCACCGACGTGCTCCTTTCCGGCAGCTTCGATGAGCTGGCGCGTTTCGCGAGCCGTGAGGTCGCCGTGATTTTCGATGGCGATCTTGACGCCCAAGTCTTGCGCTAAGGCCCGCACGGCGCGCAGGCCCGGGAGCGCGGCGTCCATCAGGGGCTCGGCGAGATGCTTGCGACGGTCCGCGATGTTGCCGAGGTAGCAACGCATGGCGCTGGCGCCGAGCGCCTTGGCCACCCGCAAGCCCTTGGTGAGATAGGCCGCCGGATCACCGTCCGCGGCTCGCCAGCCACCGGCCAGAGGGCAAATCGACCCGATGCCGCCGTCGAGTTCGACGCCCTTCGCCGCGGCGTTCTGCTTGACCTTTTCCAGATAGGCCGGCTCCAGCGTTTCGAAGTCGCCCAGACTGGAGAGTTGCAGGGTGCCCGCGCCAACGCGCGCCGCGTAGTCGACGAGTTCGAGCGCTTTCCAACGATAGGCACGCACCGAGTACGCATCGAAGCCAACTGTCCGACGAGGCTGCGCCGTCGCTGCTACCGCCGCTAGAGAAATGAACGAACGCCGAGTCATCGTCCCATTTAACTATGCCCCGGTGCGCGGGACGGGTGTAGTGAATCCGCCCGGTACTGAGACGTCGCGGGGGACCGATCTACGAGCAGGCAGTCTTATGTTTTTTCTTCGTCTGTTCGCGCTTACCGTTTGCTTGATCACGCTGGCCTGGAGCCAGACGACGCCACAACTCTCCGTCAATAACGCCACTCTGACGTTTAGTCATACGATCAATGCGGCCAAGTTACCCGCCGCCCAGTCCATTGCGGTGAAGAGCACCCCGGCGGGCGTGGCGTTCACCGTCGCCACGACCGGCCCCGCGCCATATAACGGCGCCTGGCTGCTACTTTCGGCGTCGACGGGCCGCGCGCCGCAATCGATCAGTGCGCAGGTGAATCCCACGGGGCTCGCCGCGGGAACTTACACGGCGACGGTTACGCTCACAGGGACCACTGGCAGCCCGGCGCCCACGGCGACGGTGAATGTGACGCTGCTGGTGTCGCCCCCGCCGCCGACCCTGGCCGTCTCTCCCGCCTCGCTGTCCTTTTCCTACATCACGGGCGAGCCGATTGCGGGGAATGTCGCGCTGACGACGAACTTCATCCTTTCGAGCACGGGCGGAGCAACGGGCGCCACCGTATCGGTCACCGGGGGTACGTGGCTGAAGGTGAATCCCACGGGCAACATCACGCTGGCTGGCTTACTGAACACGATCAGTGCGACGGCCGATCCCACGGGGCTCACGCCGAAAGTCTATACCGCGTCGATCAAGATCGAGTCGAAGGCAGCGGCGAATCCGTTGCTGACGTTGGCGGTCACGCTGACGGTGCAGGCTGCGGCGCCAAGAATCTCAGCCACTTGGCCAGGGGGCGTGGGGCAGCAAGCGCCGGCGAGCGTGGTGACGCTTTCCGGCGCGAACTTCTTCTCCACGTCGGTCGCCGCAGTTTCAGGCTTTACCTCGGCGACGGTCGTGACGGCGACCGACGGCACCAACAGCAGCACGGAGACTTTCTATATTCCGGTGTACGCCAGCGGAGCGACAGGCTTGCGTGTCGCGATGGGCTCTCCTTTGCCGCGCGGGATCATGGGCAATGCCTACACGGCCATTACCTTGGCCGCGGCCGGCGGGACACCGCCTTACACCTGGAGCGCGCTGGGCACTCTACCGCCGGGCCTGAGTATCTCTGGCAATCAACTGTCGGGAGTGACTTCGGCCGCGGGTAGTTACTATTTCACGCTGGAGGTGGCGGACTCGGCGCTTCCCTTCTCCGCCCGAGCCCAGATGCCGATGAAGCTCACGGTGCTGCCGTCCACGGCGCCGACGGCGCTGCGCATTGTGGGTCCGTCGGCAGTGCTGCCATCCGGGACCGTCGGCACAGCTTATGCCTCTGGCCTCACCGTCAACACCGTCGGCTCGAGTAGCCCGATCACGTTCTCCGCGACAGGCCTGCCGCCGGGCCTTGCCCTTAGCGCTAGCACGGGCGGGTTCTCCGGCACCCCCGACCTCGATTGGCACCACCGGCAATCTGGCGGCCATCCTGGTGAGCGATACCGCGCTGCTGGCGACCCTTCCCTCCGCCTTCTTGCAGAACCCCGGCATCCTGCGCATGACGGTGACAACGCCCACGCCCGGAGGCGGGGTTTCGAACGAAGGACAGTTCTTGATCTACGGGTCGCAACCGCAGGTGACGGCGGTGGTGAACTCTGGAAGCTTTCTTCAAGGCACCACCTCGCCCGGCGAGATCATCACGCTCTTCGGCCTGGGTCTGGGTCCGTCAACGCTCGCGCTGTTCGACCCGAGCGTTCCGGCTCCGCAGATCCCGACGAGCCTACCCGTCTCGACACCGAATACGTCGGTCACCGTCAACGGGACGCCCGCGCCCATTCTCTACACGAGCGCGAGCCAAGTGAGCGCAATTGTGCCTTACTCCGTTTCGGGCACGACCGCCGATGTGGTGGTGAGTTACGCCGGACTGGCGAGCCAACCGGTGACGATCAGTTTGGCGGCCACCAATCCGGGCCTATTCACAGTGGACGCATCCGGTCGGGGGCAAGGCGCTATTTTGAACTACAACGCGGCTACGAGCGACTACACGATGAACGGCAGCGCCAATGCCGCGGTCCGTGGACAGACGATTGTCTTGTACGCCACTGGCGTCGGAGCCACGACTTCGTCGGCCGCCGACACGCTGATTCCGGCGACGCCGGCGGTGACGCCCACGGCTGCGCCCACCGTGACGATTGGCGGCCAGGCGGCGAGCGTCGTGGGAGCCGTCTCGCCGGTGGGTTCGGTGCCCGGACTCCTGCAACTGAATGTCACTGTGCCGGCAAACGCACCCACGGGGGCGAACGTACCCGTCGTGGTGACGATCGGCGGCGTGGACTCGCAGCCGGGCGTCACCATGGCCATTCGTTAGCCTAACGGAGTAGGTAAAGTAACTCGCGCAGTAAGTCGTTATTACTCGACTCAGTGGAGGGGCGCTCGGCTTATTCTGGGCCTTCATGCTTCATTCCCTCCTGCTTCTTTCGGTACTCGGCCAGCAGCGCCTGCTGTTTCACGACCCCGCTGCACTGCCCGCTCCGGCGCGGCTTGAGGCGATGTCGCCCGAGGACCGCGCGGAGCGTCTCCGAGGCGCGGAACGTTGGTATACAGCCAAGGTCCTGGTGCGCCATCCGGACCGCCGCGAGAAGCGTCCGTTCGCCCCGCTCACCGTCGAGCCGGCACCACTGGCGGGCTGGTCCATTGAGACTTATCCGGATGCCAAACAGGCCCAGCGCGCCGCGCAATGGATGGCCTCGCAAGGTTGGGAGGTGAGCCCGCTGGTGGCCCGGCAGCGGTTCCGCAAGCAGGCGATGTCCACGACGCGTCAGCGCGAGGTCAACGATCCGCTCTTCCCCAAGCAGTGGCACTTGGGGGCTGACAGCCTGAATCTGGGTGCGGCCTGGGACTATGTCACCGGCAAGGGAACGAATATTGCAGTGGTGGATGACGGCTTGGAGGTTTCGCACGTCGACCTCAAGGACAACGCCTATCCGCTCGACTCCGGCTACCATCACAACTTCAACGACGGCCCAGCCAGTGACCCGACGCCCGCGCTCATCGAAGATCATCACGGCACGGCGTGCGCGGGCATTGTCGCCGCACGAGGCTTTAATAGCGAGGGGTTGGCCGGCATCGCGCCCGAAGCGCGGCTGATGGGGCTGCGACTGATCGCCGGACCAGTGACCGACGAAGTGGAGGGCCAAGCCTTCGCCTGGCAGCCGGCAGGCACCACGGTGCATGTATCGAGCAACAGTTGGGGCCCGGGCGATGACGGCGTCGATGGGGGACGGCAGGGTCCGCTGGCCATGGCAGGGCTGGCGAAGGCGACCCGCGAGAACCGCGACGGCTTAGGAACGGTGGTCGTGGTGTCGGCGGGCAACGGCCGCAAGAAGGGCGACAACTCCAGTTTCGACGCTTATGCCAGTTCGCGTTTCGCGATTGCCGTGGCGGCCATCAATCGAGCGGGCGAGCCTTCGTCCTACAGCGAAGAGGGCATGAACGTCGCCATCTCCGCCTACGGTGGTGAGTACTTTCCACCGGACGTGATCTGGACCACGAATCGCTCCGGCGCCGAAGCGAACGCGCGGTTGAAAGAGCCGGGCGCGAGCGAGGCGCCGATCAACTACACGGACTCGTTCAACGGCACGTCGGCCGCGGCGCCGCAAGTGTCGGGAGCCGTAGCTTTGTTACTCGAGCGCAATCCGCGGCTTCACTACCGCGACGTCAAGGAGATTCTGCTGACCACGGCCCGGCGCACCGGACTCAAGGGCGGCGACCCGTTCGCCACCAATGGGGGCGGCTTCGCTTTCAGTCATTCCTTTGGTGCTGGCGTGTTGAATGTGGCCAAGGCGCTTGAAGCGGCCGACGGCTGGAAGAGTCTCCCGGCGCTCACGGACGTCTCCGCTCAGCAAACTCTGGAGCTGGCCCTGCCGGATGAGGGGACAAGCGAGCCGATCCGCTTTGCTCTGCCGGACTCCAATCTGCGGGTGGAGCACGTCGAGTTCACGGTCACCGTCACGCACCCTTTGCGTGGCGACCTGAGCTTCGAACTCACCTCGCCTTCGGGAATGAAGAGCGTCGCCATGCGGCGTCCGAATGACGACACACAGGACTTTACGGCTTACACCTTCACTAGCGTTCGCCACTGGGGCGAAGCAAGCAGCGGCACGTGGGAGTTGCGCCTGACAGACAGCGTGGCCAACGGCGCCAAGGGCATCGTCAAGGCCGCCAGCCTGAAGATCTACGGCACGGCGCGCTAAGACATTTCGACTTGGACGGGTGGGTTGTAGTAAAGAATCCGCCCGCAGGATTCGCAGTAAAGAACTTCGTCCTTCACTTTCAGATCCTGGAAGTACTGCGCCCGCAAGGCGATGCGGCAGGCGGTGCAACGTCCGTCCACCACCTCGGCCATCACTTGCGGCGAGTTGTGTTTTTTGCGAATCCGCTCGCAGGCTTGTTTCAGGTTGGGCGGCATTACCGTGAGCAAAGCACGCAGTTCCGTGGCACGCTGGGCGATCTCTTTCTCGTCCGCGGCGGTCTGCGCCTTCGCTTTTTGCTTCTGCTCGTCGACGTGCTGGCGCTCGGCCCCCAACGCCACCTCAGCCGCCTTCACGTTCTTCTCGAGCGGCTCACTCTCTTCCATCAGTTGTAGAATGCGCGTCTCGCTCTCACTGATTTCGTTCTGGGCGTAGTCGATCTCGTGCTGGAACGCGCGGTACTGCTCATTGTTCTTCGCCTGCAGCATTTGATCCTTGAGCTTTGAGATCTTTTGCTGCGCCGTCTGGATGTCCAGTTCCTTCTGCTTCCGCTCGCGCTGGTTGGCCGCCAGCACCGCCTTCTCGGCGTCAAGTTTCTTTGTATGTGCTTCGAGCTGCTTCTCGATCTCGGCGATCTGCTTGGGCAACTGAGCGACTTCCCGCTTCAGTTCCAGGATCCGCATATCGAGATTTTGCAGCTTCGAAACTTGCTCCAGGGCTGGTTTCATAGGATCGGACCCGAGTTTAACATGGGCCGCAAGCATAAGATGAAAGCATGCCCACGCGACGCCTGTTTGTGGCTTTGGCTCCGCAACTCGATAAAATCTTCAAGGGTTGGCTAAAGCCGGACCGCACAGTGCTGGGGCTGAAGGAAGCGCTGAGCGTGGGCATCGCGAACGCGGTTAAGTTTCTGGGCCAGCCGGATGGTTACTTCCGCAATGAAGTGGTGCGGATCCTGTTGCCGCCACAGTTCAAAAATGCCGAGAAGGCGATGCGCTTGGCGGGTCTGTCGCCGGTGATCGACCAGTTCATTCTCTCGATGAACCGCGCGGCCGAAGCCGCCGCCCCTTTCGCCAGGGATATCTTCGTGGGCGCGATCAAAGAAATCACCTTCAACGATGCACGCCAGATCCTCACCGGCTCGGACACGGCGGCAACTGATTATTTTCAAGGGAAAACAACGGCGAAGCTCACCGAAAGCTTTAGGCCAGTGATTCAGAAGGCGATGTCCGAAGTCGGGGTCACGCGGCGTTACCAGGAGTTCATCGGACGCTTGAAGATGTTCCCGTTCATGAAGGTGGAAGCGTTCGATCTCGATCAATACGTAGTTTCCAAGGCCTTGCAGGGACTGTTCTATACGCTAGGCGAAGAAGAGAAGAAGATACGGACGAATCCCGCGGCCCGTGTAACATCTTTGCTGCAGGAAGTCTTCGGCAATCTGAAGCGATAAAATCGAGGAGTCAGCCCTCCCGCGTCCACTTGGAGGTCCTTTTGCTGAAACTTGTCCTCTTAGCGACGCTCGCGATTTCCCTACCGGCGCAGCCGCCTCTCGACGATTCCACTGCGCTCGCCATCGATGCCACTCTGCGCGCGCGCCACGCGCCGCACGGCACGATCCTGGACCCGATCTTTGAAGCGCCGGACAGCGACGCGATCTCGCATTACACCCGCTGCGGCGACTCCGCCATCTGGACCGGCCATTACCTCGCGGCGCAAAGCTTTCGTTACGCCGTCACCCGTTCGCCCGAAGCACTCGAAGGCGTCAACTTTGCGATCGAAGGCATCCGCCGGTTAATCGATGTCACGGGCATGGATGTCCTGGCGCGCTGCGCCCTGCCGGCCAACTCGCCGCACACGCCGCGCATCGTGGAAGAGGAAGGACGCCACGGCGTCTTCACCGGCAACGTCTACGGCGAACAGTGGCTGTGGATCGGCAACACGTCGCGCGACCAGTACATGGGCGTGTTCTTCGGCCTCACCGCCGCGTGGAACCTGGTGGACGTGCAGGATGTCCGCGACAAGACAAGCTGGCTGACGACGCGTCTGCTCAGCGATCTGCTGAGCCATAGCTGGCTGGTGAAGATGCCGAACGGCGACATCTCAACGACCTTTCTCACGCGGCCGGATCAGCAATTGGCGATGCTGAAGCTCGGACGTCGCCTGAATCCCAAACGCTTTGAGACGCAGTACAAGCTGATGTCCAATGGCTCAGCGCCGGCGGTGATCGCGCCAATCGCCTTTGACGCTTTGGACAGTCACACGTCCTATTTCAAATTCAACCTGGCCGCCATCACCTTTTGGAGCCTGATGACGAGTGGCGAGAACTGGTGGGTCAGCCGTTCCTACGAAGCAGCGTACGACATCTTCCGCCGGACGACAGACGATCATGGCAATGCTTTCTTTGACTTGGTGGACCGCGGCATCAACGGTCCGCAGGCGTCGCGGGATGCTCGCACGGTTCTTTACTTGCAGCAATGGCTCGAGCGGCCGCGGCGCGACTTCGCCGTCGACCGGCGTGGTGACTTTCCGGCCTGCGGCGAGAATCGCGCCTGCCGAGCCCTGCCCGTGAACATGCGGGTGGCTACGGACTTTCTGTGGCAACGCAGCCCGTTCCAGTTGTACGCGGCCGGCGACGGCTTTATTGAGTCCGCCGGCATTGACTTCCTGCTGCCCTACTGGATGGCCCGCTACTACGGCGTCATCCGACGGAACTAGGTCGGAAGCTTCGTAGACCCCATCAGGGCTTTATCGATGAAGTGCGCGGCCTTGCGGCCTTCGGCGATCGCCGTCACCACCAGCGTGGCACCCACACGCGCATCGCCCGCGGCATAAACACCGGGCACGCTGCTCTGGTAGGTGGCATCGGTGGCGACCAAGCCCTTCGGCGTGGTTTGCACCTTCAACTGCTCAATGAGGCCGGAACGCACGGTGCCGGTGTAGCCGATCGCAATCAGCACCAGATCCGCATCGAGCGTCAGTTCCGAACCGGGCACCGGCTCAAAGCGGGGCTTGGGACCCACGCGCACGCACTCGAGCTTATTCACGCGGCCATCCGCATTGCCCAGGAACGCCCGTGTCTGGACGGCGAACTCGCGCAAGCCACCTTCTTCGTGCGCGCCCTCCACTCGCAGTTGGAAGGGCCACTCCGGCCAAGGGGTCGACTCATGGCGCGTTTCGGGCGGGCGCTGATTGTGCTGGAGCATCGTTACGCTTTTGCACTTCTGGCGGTGCGCCGTACCAAGACAGTCGGCGCCGGTGTCGCCGCCACCCAGAATCACGACGTGTTTGCCCTCGGCGGTGATGCGCTCGTTCTCGGGAACGGACTCGCCGGCCAGAATCTTGTTCTGCTGGGTGAGATAGTCCATTGCCCAATGCACGCCGCTCAGTTGGCGGCCGGGAATCTCGACATCGCGCGGAGCCTCCGCGCCCACGGCGAGCAGTACGGCCTGATATTCCTTCCGCAATTGCTCGATCGTGTGCGTCTTGCCGATCCAGGCATTGACCACAAACTCGATGCCTTCGGCGACCAACTGGTCGATGCGGCGGTCCACCACGTGCTTTTCGAGCTTGAAGTCCGGGATGCCGTAACGGAGCAAGCCGCCGATACGGTCCTGCTTTTCGAACACCGTCACGTGATGACCGGCGCGGTTCAACTGCTGGGCCGCGGCCAGGCCAGCGGGCCCCGAACCGATGATGGCCACGCGCTTGCCCGTCCGTTTCTCCGGACGTTCCGGCTTCACCCAGCCTTCAGACCACGCGCGCTCGATGATCGCGTTCTCGACGGATTTGATGGCAACGGCCGGCTCATTGATGCCGAGCACGCAAGCCGCTTCGCAAGGGGCCGGACAAATTCTTCCCGTAAATTCGGGGAAGTTATTCGTCGCATGGAGCGTGCGAATGGCGTCGCGCCAACGGTCGTTGAACACGAGATCGTTCCAGTCCGGAATCAGGTTATTCACCGGACAGCCGGTATGGCAGAAAGGCACGCCGCAATCCATGCAGCGGGCGGCCTGCGTCCGCACCTTCTCCGGCGGCATCGGATGATAGATGTCGAACCAATCGTTCACGCGTTCCGTCACCGGACGCCGCGCGGGAGATTCCCGCTGATACTCGAGGAATCCGGTTATTTTACCCACGGGCCACCTCCGTCATCTTTTCCTGCTTCGCCGGCGGATTCGCCGCCACGGTCTTTGCTTTCGCAACACCCAGCACGCGTTTATACTCGTGCGGGAATACTTTGACGAACTTACTGAGTAAGTCACCCCAGTTCGCCAGCACATACTTACCCCGCGGGCTATTGGTGAGCTGCACGTGGCGCTCCACCAGGTTCTTCACGGCCTGGATGTCGGCCGGATCCTCTAGCGGATCGAGGTCCACCATCGCCCGGTTACAACGCGAACGGGCAAACTCGCCCGATTCGTCGAGCACATAAGCCAGACCGCCGGACATACCCGCGGCAAAGTTACGGCCCGTTTCGCCGAGAATGATCGCGAGGCCCTTGGTCATGTACTCGCAGCCGTGGTCGCCCACGCCTTCCACCACCGCCGTGGCTCCGGAGTTACGCACACAGAAGCGCTCGCCAGCGCGGCCGTTGAAGAAGGCCTCACCGCTGGTGGCGCCATACAACGCGACGTTGCCGATCAGGATATTCTCTTCGGACTTGAACGTCGCCACCTTCGGCGTCGACACGACAATCTTGCCGCCCGAAAGACCCTTGCCGACATAGTCGTTGGCTTCGCCTTCCAGCAACAGCGTCACGCCCTTGGCGAGAAACGCACCGAAGCTTTGTCCGGCCGAGCCGGTGAAGTTGATCTTGATGCAATCCGGCGGCAAGCCCGCGCTGCCGTGACGGCGGGCAATCTCGCCCGAAAGCATCGCGCCCACCGTGCGGTGGACGTTGCGAATCGGCAGCCGGAACTCAACCGGCGTCTGCGATTCGAGGGCGTCGGCGGCATAATCGATCAGCTTGTAGTCGAGCGCCTGATCCAGGCCATGATCCTGCTTGATCGTGCAGCGCCGCGCCACGCGCGAAGGCACTGGCGGGTTATAGAGCAGCGAACTGAGATCGAGCCCCTTCGCCTTCCAGTGGTCGATGCCGGAGCGCATCTCCAGACGGTCCACGCGGCCGATCATCTCATCCATGGTGCGGAAACCGAGTTGCGCCATGATCTCGCGCACGTGCTCCGCCACGAAGAAGAAGTAGTTGATCACGTGCTCCGGCGTGCCGTCGAACTTAGCCCGCAAGCGCGGATCCTGCGTCGCAATGCCCACCGGACAGGTGTTCAGATGGCACTTGCGCATCATGATGCAGCCGGCGGCGATCAAGGGCATCGTGGAGAAGCCGAACTCTTCGGCGCCCAGGAGCGCGGCAATGGCCACGTCGCGCCCGGTTTGCATCTTGCCGTCGGCCTGAAGAATCACGCGGCTGCGCAGGTCGTTCATCACCAGCACCTGCTGCGTCTCCGCCAAGCCCATTTCCCACGGCGTGCCGGCATGCTTGAGCGAGGTGAGCGGTGATGCACCCGTGCCGCCCGAATCGCCCGAGATTAGGATGACGTCCGCGTGCGCTTTCGCCACGCCCGCGGCCACCGTGCCCACGCCGACTTCGGATACCAGCTTCACGGAGATCCGCGAAGCCGGGTTCACGTTCTTCAAGTCGTAGATGAGCTGAGCCAGATCCTCAATCGAGTAGATGTCGTGATGCGGCGGCGGGGAGATCAAGCCCACGCCGGGAGTGGCATAGCGCACGCGGGCGATGGTTTCGTCCACCTTGTGCCCGGGCAACTGGCCGCCCTCGCCTGGTTTCGCGCCTTGCGCCACTTTGATCTGTAACTCGTCGGCATTGACTAAGTAGTGCGTCGTGACGCCGAAGCGGCCGGACGCCACCTGCTTGATCGAACTGCGCCGCGAGTCGCCGTTCGGTAACAGGTTGTAGCGCTCTTCGTCTTCCCCGCCCTCGCCCGTATTCGAGCGCCCGCCGATGCGGTTCATGGCAATTGCCATGGTCTCGTGGGCTTCTTTCGAGATCGAGCCGAAACTCATCGCGCCAGTCGCAAACCGCCGGACAATGTTCTTCGCCGGCTCGACTTCTTCGAGCGGCAAGGCCTTACCGGGTTTGAACTGGAACAGACCACGCAACGTGCAAAGTTGCTCGTTCTGGTGGTCCACCAGATTCGCGAACTCCTGGTAAGTGCTGTAACTGTTCTGCCGCACCGAATGCTGGAGCTTCGACACCGACTGCGGATTCTGCATGTGATACTCACCGCGAATCCGGTATTGGTAATTGCCGCCGACATCGAGTTCGGTGTCGTTATCGGTCAGCGGGGTGAAGAACGCATAGTCGTGCTTCATCTTCGCCTCGCGGGCCAACACGTCGAGGCCGATGCCGCTCAACCGCGAGGACGTGCCCGTAAAGTAACGGTCCACCATCTCGCGATCCAAGCCGATCGCTTCGAAGATCTGCGCGCCGCGATAGCTTTGCAGCGTGGAGATGCCCATCTTCGAGAAGACTTTCAGCAGTCCCTTGCGAATCGACTTCTTGTAATTGGCCAGCGCTTTCTCGAAGGTCACGCCTTCGGGCAACTGACCGCGCACGGCCATGTCTTCCAGCGTTTCGATCGCCAAATATGGATTCACCGCACTGGCGCCGTAGCCGATCAGCAGGCAATAGTGCATCACTTCGCGCGGTTCGCCGGACTCGACGACCAGCGCGACTCGCGAACGCGTCCCTTCGCGCACCAGATGATTGTGCACGGCCGTCAGCGCCAGCAGCGACGGAATCGGAGCAGACTCGAAGTCCACGCCGCGGTCGGAGAGAATCAGCACTGAGTAGCCGTTCTGAATCGCCAGCGACGCGCGTCGGCACAGGCCCTCGATCGCGCGCTTCAGTTCGGCTTCGCCGCCATCGACGCGGAAGAGCGTGGGCAAGGTGGTCGCCAGGAAGTCACCCCAGGACACCCGCCGCAGCCGTTCGAGATCGAAATTCGTCAGAATCGGATGATCCAGGCGCAGCGTGTGGCAATGCTGCGGCGTCTCTTCGAGGATGTTGCGCTCCTGACCCACGTAGGAGATCAGCGACATCACCAGTTCTTCGCGAATCGGGTCGATGGGCGGATTGGTGACTTGTGCAAACAGTTGCTTGAAGTAGTTGAAGAGCGGCTGCGGGCGGTCAGACAGACAGGCCAGCGGCGTATCGGTGCCCATGCTGCCGATCGGCTCTTCGCCGCCGCTCGCCATGGGCAGCATCAGCAAGCGCAGATCTTCTTCGGTATAGCCGAAGGCGCGTTGACGCTCAAGGATCGTCTGATGATCGGTGGTGTGCACGCGGCTGGGCGCGGGCAACTGGTTCAGCGAAAGCTGATTCTCTTCGAGCCACTTGGCGTACGGACGCCGGCTCGACAGATGCGCCTTCAGTTCCTCATCCGGAATGATGCGCTTCTGGGCCAGGTCCACCAGCAGCATCTTACCGGGCTGCAGACGTCCCCGCATCGCAATCTCTTCCGGCTTCACGGGCAGCACGCCGGCTTCGGAGGCCATGATCAGCAAGCCGTCATGCGTCACCAGATAACGGGCCGGACGCAAGCCGTTGCGGTCGAGCGTCGCGCCCACCACGCGGCCATCGGTGAAGGCTACGGCCGCCGGACCGTCCCAGGGCTCCATTAGGGAAGCGTGGTACTCGTAAAACGCGCGCTTCTCTTTGTCCATCGTCGAATCGCTGTCCCAGGCCTCGGGAATCAGCATGGCCATCACGTGAGGCAATTCGCGGCCGGCCAACGTCAATAGCTCCACCGCGTTGTCGAGCCCGCAGGAGTCCGAACCGCCGGGCGTGATGATCGGGAATAGATCCTTCAATTCGCGTCCGAAGCCATCGGCAGCCAGGGTCGCCTGCCGGGCCGTCATCCAGTTCTGATTGCCCTTGATCGTATTGATCTCGCCGTTGTGGCACAGGTAGTGGAACGGATGCGCGAGTTGCCAAGTGGGGAAGGTATTGGTGGAGAAACGCTGGTGCACGAGGCACAGCGCGCTCACCACGTCCGGATCGGACAGCTCCTTGTAGAAGTTCGCGATCTGCGGCGCGAGCAGGAGCCCCTTATAAACGATCGTGCGGCAGGAGAGCGAAGGCACCGCAAAGAAGCTCTTGTCGCGAATATCGGACGAGCGGACTTCGTTTTCGCAACGCTTGCGCACGGCGTACAGGCGCCGTTCGAAGGCGTCTTCGTCCATGTCGTCCGGGCGGCCGATGAAGACTTGCTGGATATACGGCTGCGAGTCACGCGCCAGGCGGCCGATGGCGTCCGAATCGATCGGCGTGTCGCGCCAGCCGAGCAACTCCAACCCTTCGTCGCGGATCGTCCGCTCCATGATTCCCTCGACGATCAACCGCTGTTGGCGGTTTACCGGGAAGAAGACCATCCCGACGCCGTAGGCGCCAGCACCAGGCAGGGAGAACCCGAGGCGCTTGGCTTCCTTGGCGAAGAACTTGTGCGGAATCTGGATGAGAATGCCGGCGCCGTCGCCAGTGTCCGGATCGCTGCCGGAAGCGCCGCGATGGGTGAGATTGACGAGAACCTGAATGCCCTTGGTGATGATGTCGTGCGAGGCTTCGCCGCGGATGTTGGCCACAAAGCCAAGGCCGCAAGCATCGCGTTCCTGGGAGGGGTGATAAAGCCCTTGGGGCTCAGGCAGGCCGTTACCTTGGTGGTACGGCGAGTCCTGGTAAGGGGATTGCGGGGGCTGGGAACTCGACATGGCGTTACACTCCTTCACTGAGGCGTCGGGATTTGGAAAAGTATAGCAGAGACATATCACAATTTCCAATATTTTGAACCTTGCAATATTAGAAGATCTAATGTCATAATCCGGGTGACCCGTGACACTCTCCCAGTTGCAGTTGTTTCGCGATCTCGCCCTGTGCCGCAGCTTCTCCAAAGCGGCCAAAGAAAACGGAGTGAGCCAGTCGGCCGCTAGCCAGCAAATCCAAGAAATTGAAAGACTTATTGGGACACCCTTGGTGGATCGGAGCACACGTCCTTTAGGCTTGACCCAAGCCGGCGACCTCTTTTTGGCCTTCGCGCGGGACATGCTGCGCCGCAAAGCCGACTTCGACGGCGAACTCAGCCAACTGAAGCAGCGCACCGAGGGCTTGGTCCGCGTCGCCTCCATCTATTCTGTTGGTCTGAGTGAAATGGGACGCTTGGAGACTGAATTTGCCGAGCGCTGTCCCGGCGCGCGAATGACGATTGCCTATCATCCGCCGTCGCGGATCTACGCGGCGCTCGAAGCGGACCAGGCTGACGTCGGCTTAGTGAGCTATCCCGAAGCGGGACCGGACATTGAGGCCACGCCGTGGCGCGAGGAAGAGATGGTGGTAGCCGCGAGCCCCCGGCATCCGCTCGCCCGCCGCCGCGAAGTGGTGCCGTTTGAGATGAACGGCCTGGAATTCGTCGCCTTCGACCCGGAACTCCCCATCCGCCGCGCGATTGATGACTACCTGGCCGCGCAGTTGGTCGACGTCCGCGTCGCCCTGGAGTTCGACAATATCGCGTTAATCAAGGAAGCCTTGGCCCTGGGCCACGCGATCAGCATCCTGCCCCGCCCCATTCTCGAAAGCGACATTCAGCAAGGCCGCCTGGTCGCCATCCCGCTCGGCCCGCCCAGCCTCCGCCGTCCCCTCGGCATCCTGACCCCGCGCCGCCGCAAGACCTCGCCGGCCGCCCGCGAGTTCGTGCGCATGCTGGAGGAGCAGGAGGAGCTGCTCCCCCTGCCCGTCTCCTAAACGGCTTACGCCTTCAGCGCCTGATCCAGATCGGCGATGATGTCCTCGAGATCCTCAAGGCCCACCGACAGCCGAATCATTTCCGGACGCACGCCGGCCTTCAGTTGATCTGCTTCGGGCAACTGCTGGTGCGTCGTCAAAGCCGGATAGATCACCAGGCTGCGCGCGTCGCCCACGTTGGCCAGATGCGAAAACAACTGGAGAGAGTCGATGAACTTCCGCCCGGCTTCCAGACCACCCTTGATGCCAAAGCTGAACACGGCGCCGGCGCCTTTGGGCATGTACTTCTGAGCCAAGGCGTTGTATTGATTGCCCGGCAGGGACGGATAAGCGACCCAGTCGACCGCCGGATGCGACTCGAGGTACTTGGCCACGGCGAGCGCATTTGCCACGTGACGGTCCATACGCATGCCCAAGGTCTCGATGCCCTGCAGGAAGAGGAACGAGTTGAACGGCGAAAGGGCCGGGCCCAGGTCGCGCAGACCTTCCACGCGCATCTTGATGATGTAGGCGATCGGCCCCAGGGCTTCGGAGAACTTGAGGCCGTGATAGGCGGGCGAAGGATCATTCAGCAGCGGGAAGTTGCCGGACTTCCAGTCAAACTTACCGCCATCGACGATGATGCCGCCGATCGACGTCCCGTGGCCGCCGATGAACTTGGTGAGCGAATGCACCACGATGTCGGCACCATGCTCAATCGGCCGGCACAGATAGGGCGTGGCAAACGTGTTGTCGATGATGAGCGGAATCTTATTCTCGTGCGCAATGGCCGCCACCTTGGCGATGTCGAGCACGTTGCCGCGCGGGTTCGAAATCGTCTCGCCGTAAATGCATTTCGTTTTGGGCGTGATCGCCTTGCGGAAATTCTCCGGATCGTCCGGCTCCACGAAAGTAACGTTGATGCCCATGCGGCGGAAGGTGACGTCGAACTGAGTGTAGGTGCCGCCGTAGAGCGTCGACGACGCCACTACCTCGTCGCCGGCTTGGCACAGCGACGTGATCGCCAGCATCTGCGCCGCCTGACCCGAGGAAACCGCCAAGGCCGCTACGCCCCCTTCGAGCGACGCCACGCGCTCTTCGAGCACGGCGGTGGTGGGGTTCATAATGCGCGTGTAGATGTTGCCGAACTTCTGCAGCGCAAACAACTGCGCGGCGTCCTCGGTGTTCTCGAAGGTGAAAGAAGTCGTTTGATAGATCGGCACCGCCCGCGCCTTCGTGGTGGGGTCGACGGTGTAGCCGTGATGAAGGGCTCGCGTGTTAAAGCCGTAGGGTTTCGGGTCTGCCATGCACGCAGTTTATCGAAATTGCAGCGCGACGCCAGGCGGCGGCCAACTACGGAAGACTTTCGAGCATCGGCGCCGTAAACAGACGCCGTTCCACCTGCTGCTCAATCTCGCGCACCAGCAGGCGCCGCAGATCGCGCCCGGTGTCTTTCCGCCATTCGCGCGGCGCCAGCTTCGCGATCGGCGTGGCGAGCATCTCCTCGGCAATCGCCGCCGATTCCGGCAGAATCCGCAGTTCGGGCAGGAACCCCGACAGGCGCACTGCCCACAGGGAGTAATAGATCACCGTGGACCAGACCGCCTCTTCGCCCGCGGCGCGGAGGTGATCAAGCATCGCCAGCAGCAGGCGAAAGTAGCGCTCGTTCAATTCCTCGGGCTGAAGCAGGTGTTCGCCCACTTCGGCGATGTAGTCGAGGACCAGGGCGACGTCGTAGCTGGAGGCGAGGTCAAACGGCGAGGAAATTACCTCGGCGCTGACGATGGAGGTCAGATCCCGATTTTCTCGCTTCGTGTAGCTCACCCGGGAGAGCGACATGCGCTCGAGCGCCGCCCCGTAAGGCGACTTCGGCTTGCGCACGCGCTTCGCCACACCGCGCAGTTTGCCCAGGTCGCGGGTGAAGTAAGAAACGATAAGATCGGCCTCGCCAAAGGGATAGCTCCGCAGGATCAGCGAGTCACTGGTGGACGTCACGAATGCTGTTATCTTAAACCGGCGGGAGGAGCCTCATGCTCAAGAATCGTTCCATGCCCGATTCGGGCGTCATTCCGGTGCTTGCTTATCCCGACGTCAGCGCGGCCGTGGAGTGGCTCTGCCGGGTCTTCGGGTTCACCGTCCGTCTGCGCGTCGGAGACCACCGGGCCCAGTTGAACGCCGAATCCGGCACCGTCGTGGTGGCTCAGGGGGCGGGCCGAGGTTCCGTCATGGTCCGCGTCGCTGATGTCGATGCGCACTACCAGCGAACACTCGCGGCGGGGATTCACGTCGCCGGCGTGCCGGCCACCTACCCCTATGGGGAAAGACAATACAGCGTGGAAGACCTGGGACACCACCTGTGGACATTCTCCGAATCGGTGGCGGATGTGGACCCGGCGGAGTGGGGAAGCGTGTCGACTTGACACAGAAGGTGGGGCAAAATAACTCAGCACAACGGTTGTAAAATGTTGTACTATTCTAGAATCGACTTTCCGACTTGGAAAGAAAGTGCCGCATCGGAGCGGGCCCTGTGTAGATGTTTACCCACTCCGATGCGGTCCGCCCCGAAGAGATTGGGCGTTCAGATTCCGGCGTAAAGCGCGCCAAGCACTACGACTTTCACCGCAGTTTTCATCCAGTGAGGCCCGCGTCCTATGAGTCCCCACTGCCGTCTTGACGATCTGACTTGAACCGGAACCCGGAGAGTTCGTTGCGCCGAGCCCTGCCCGGCTGCTAGTACTTCTTTACCTCCGTACCAGCGTAAAACCTTGAATTGGCAGCCTCATCACCTGTCTTCAGGGAAAAAAATCCCCTCTGTTGCAACTTGCAATTAGTGATTTCGAGCGGTTAAGAGAAATTTCATTCACCCAACTCCCGCAAGCACGCTGTCATGGAGTCCGCTCTGATCACTACAATGCCTGCTGCAACAGAGGGCAGGTTTTAGAGTGACTTCATCAATTCGCTCATCATCATAGCAAAACGGATGCCACAATTGTCACTAGGTCAAGCCAAAGAAAACAAGTGCCTTCCCTTCCCCGGTAACCCCTTCGCCTGCGGCAGGGTTCTACAAAGCTGTGTCCATGTGACACACTGGAATCGATGCAGCACCGGAATTGGGCATATGGGCTAATCCTGTTGGCGGCCTGGCCCACCCTTAGTACTGCTGCCGAAGAGGACTATAAGGTCTATACCGAGTCGCCCCGGATCTTCCTCAACGCGAAGCGTCTGCGCCTCCTCCGCCGCGAAAAAGAGCGTCAATCCATCCGCTGGCAGCAATTTGACACGCTGATGGCCGGCAAGGCCACCATGCCGGAGCCGGGCTTCTCGCTGGCCCTCTATTCCCAGGTGACGCAGAACCCCGAACCCTGCCAGCGCGCGCAGGCCGCCCTCCCCACCCTGGACATCCACCAAGCCGCACTGGTCGCCGATTGGTGTGGCCTGACACCCGCACTGGTCACCAAACTCCAGCCCGCCCTCACCGCCCCGCTGACCTCGGTGAGCGCCGCACGCGACCGCGCCCTGGCCGCCATCGCCCTCACCGACCAACCCGGCCAGCCGACCGCTAAGGCCCTCCAGGAACTCGTGGAGAAGTGGTGGCGCGGCACCATCGTCCCCAAGCTCGCCCAAGGCGGCTCGGTGCCCCGCCCCGAGACCTACGCCCTTTTCGAACTCCTCCACGTCCTCCGCGACAACCTGAACATCGACCTGCGGGATGACGCGGGGGCCTACTTCAAGGAACTCCCGCTGTTCCAAATCCTCAGCTACTACCCGTCGCCGTTCCCCTCGCCCGAGAACGACTTCCGCGTGCCATTTTTCACCAGTGACGGCGAACCGGACCTCGCCCAAGCCGCCCTCTCCCGCGCCGCCGAACTCGCCATGGTGGCCTACGACGGCAATCTGCTGGAGAATCAGTTCATCCAAGGCTGGGTGCTGCAGGATCAGTTTCTGATGCGCGGCGCCTATGGCATCGTCTACGAGTTCCTCTGGGCGAATCCATACCAGCCGGGCCTCTCCTTCCACCACCTGCCCAACCTGTATCACGACAAGCGCTCCGGCCGCCTCTTCGTCCGCTCCTCCTGGGACGACGACGCCTCCTACTTCTGCTACTACGACGGCCAGATTCAGTTCTTCGAAGAGGGCAAGCGCAAACGTCTGGTCATGAAAGGCAACACGGCGCCGATCCAGGTGGGTGGCGTGTCGCTATTCTCCGCCCAAAGTCCGATGAAGTTTGTGGTGGAGCCGGAAAAGGAAGACCTCGAGCCGGGTGAGCGCGCCTCCGCGCACAAGCTGTACTACTTCCTGGTGGGCCTCAAGCCGAACACGCGCTTCGATGTCGAAGTGGAAGACGAGGAACTCGACGAAGCCTACACTGACATCGGCGGGATTCTAGCCCTCACCTTCACCAATCCCACCGCCGCCCGTTCCGTCCGGCTCCGCGAAGCCGTTACCCAGTAATTAAGCTGAAACATTTTCCTGGCCCGGCGCCATCTAACAGAGAGAATGTACGCCGCGATCAGGACGACGGATGCGGCCGGCGTGTGGAGCCGGCTGCGCAACTCCGAGCGCACCGCGTCGCTCTACTTCGCCTACGTCAGCGTCCTGGCGGCGGCGCTGCCACTCGCCGGCGAGGTCCGCCTGCGCGTGTGGTGCGTCAATCTGCTGCTGGGCGCGCTATTCATCTTTTTGAGTACCGGCCGTGGCCCGGAGAGTCTGCGCGATTGGCTGCCCGCTCCTCTGATTCTGCTCGCCTACAAAGAAATGGGGTGGCTCGCCCAGCCTCATACCGACATCCGGCTCGAGACGGCCTGGGTGCAGTGGGACCGGCTGGTGCTGGATCACTGGGGTGCCAAAGCGGCCCTCGAAGCCTTCGGCCCGCTCGTCCCTGGCTTTCTTGAACTTTGCTATCTGCTCGTTTATCTGATGGTCCCCGCCGCTATCGCCCTGGGCACCATCTATGCGCGGGAGCGAATTGAGTCGCTCTCTTTCCCGCTGCTAGCCACGTGCCTGCTTACCTACGGCCTATTCCCGTACTTCCCGTCAGAACCGCCGCGCACTGTCTTCGCGGACGATCTAGTGCCACAGTTTCAAACCATCTTCCGGCAGATCAACTGGTACATCTGCGGTGGCTACGGCATCCACACCAGCGTCTTTCCGAGCGGCCATGTTTCGAGCGCCATTGCTTCAACCGTCGGTGTGTACCGCCTGATGCCGGAACGCCGTTGGGCTTGGGGCTCGCTCGCGATCGTGTCCGCCGGCATCTTCGTCGCGACCATCTACGGCCGTTACCATTACCTCGTGGATTCGGTGGCCGGCGCGTTCGTCGCTTTCATTGTGTTGTATCTTTTGCGTCCCCCCTCGGCATCAAAAGACATTGCTACCGGTTCCACGCCCTCCAAAACTCCCAACATCGGCTAGCCTGCCGTTGCTCCTACGCGAAAACGAACAGGACAGCTCGATCAAGCGGCGGCCGCCCTCGCGCGAAAGGGCGATGGATTACTGCCAGCCGCCGCCCAAGGCGCGGTATAACTGCACGACCGAGAGTAACTCCTCCCGCTGCAAACGAGCCAGCGCCAGTTCGCCCTGGAATTGGTTACGCTGCGCGTCCAGCACCTGTAAGTAGTTATCTAAGCCGCCTTCATAACGCAGCTTAGAAAGGCGGCTACTTTCGTTCAGAGCCTTCACCAGCAATGACTGTTCCTCGCGTTGCTCGGTGGTCTTGCGATAGCCCACCAACGAATCCGCCACTTCCCGCAGGGCCGTCTGAATTGTCTTCTCGTAGGCCACGAGCATCTCACGCTGCACGGCTTCGGAGTACTTCACATTGGAGCGGATCCGCCCGGCGTTGAAAATCGGAGCCACCGCCGACGGCGCAATACTGAACTGACGCGCCGGCGCCGTGAAGATCTCGTGGAGCGGCCGGCTCTGCCCACCCAGAAAGCCCGTCAGCGAAATCTGCGGGAAGAACTCCGCCCGCGCCGCGCCAATGCGAGCGTTCGCGGCAATCAGCGTCTGTTCTGCCTGGCGAATGTCAGGTCGCCGCGTCAACAACTGGGAAGGCAAGCCGGGTGGAACCCGATCCGGCGCCACCAGGTCCTGCAGCGGCTTGCCGCGCCGGATCGTTCCCGGATTCTGCCCCAGGAGAACACTCAGCGCATTCTCCTGCTGCGCGATTGCCCGCTCGCTCGCGGCGATCTGCGCCGTGGCCGTGTGGAGCAATTGCTGAGCTTGCTGCACGTCCAGTCCCGTGGACACGCCGCGATCCAGACGCACCTGCGTCAGCCGCAAGCCGTTCTCCGCAATCCCTCGTGTCTTTTTCGCAATCTCGAGTTCGAGGTCGAGTTCCCGCAGCGTGAAATAGCTGTCGGTGACATCGGCCACCAGAGACGCGATCACCCCACGACGCGCCTCTTCAGTCCCTAGAAACTGGGCACGCGCCGCTTCGTTCAGCCGCCGGATGCGCCCCCAGATGTCTAACTCCCAACTCAGCGCTAAGCCAATCTGGCTGTACGCCACGTCGATGTTCGTCCCTCGCGGCAGGAAACGATTCTGCCCGATCTGGGAGATCTTATTGGCATTGAAGGACGCACTTCCGTTCAGATTCGGAAACTGCGCCGCATGCGTTACGCCCAGTTGGGCACGCGCTTGCAACACGCGCTCCGCGGCGATCCGCAGATCATAGTTCTGCTTCAGCGCGGTCTCCACCAACTCCGTTAGTACTTCGTCGCTAAACACCGTCGCCCACTTACGATCGCCCAATGACTCCGGATCCGCCGGTCCATTGTCGCCCCGGTACTGCGTGGGAGCCGCGACCTTCGGCGCCTGATAATTCGGCCCCATCGCGCAGCCCGCTAACAATAGAAACAAACCACTCGCCAGGAATCTCATGCCACACCTACTTCTTGCGGACCCAAGTCCGCAGCCGGCTTCCGCCACTTCGTCGCCCAGTTCTCCGTGATGACATACAACATGGGCACGAAGAAGATGGCGAGTAACGTCGCCGCTAACATCCCGCCCAACACCGTCGTCCCCAACGCTCGCCGCGATGAGGCGCCGGCTCCGGTGGCGTACACCAGCGGCAGCACACCGAGGATGAACGCGAACGAGGTCATGATGATTGGCCGCAACCGCAGCTTCGCCGCCTCCAGCGCCGCTGCGCACGGCGTCATGCCTTCTTCGCGCCTCAACTTGGCAAACTCCACGATCAGAATGGCGTTCTTTGAGGCCAAACCGATCAGCGTCACAATGCCTATTTGCGTGTAGACGTCATACGCATAGGACCGCGTCAGAATCCCCACCAGCGCGCCAAAGATGCCCAACGGCACCGCCAGGATCACGGCAAACGGGATCATCCAGCTTTCGTACTGCGCGGCCAAAAACAGGAAGACCAGAATCGCCGCAAAGCCGAAGATATAGACTTCCTTGCCTTCCGATAGCTTCTGCTGGAACACCGTGCCTGTCCACTCGTACCCGAAGCCTTGCGGCAGGCGTTCGTTCGCCAAACGCTCCATCGCCGCCACCGCTTGCCCGGAGGTGAAGCCCGGCGCGGTGGCGCCGATTAGCTTCGCCACACGATAGCGGTTATAACGATAGATCACCTCTGGTGACGTGGTGCCATTCATCTGTACCAGCGTGCTCAGCGGCACCATCTCGTTGGTCGCCGAACGGACATAGAAGCGATTCACGTTCTCGGCGCGATCCCGGAAGTCGGGCTCCGCCTGCATCACGACGCGCCACGTACGTCCGAAGCGATTGAAGTCGTTAATGTAGAGTCCGCCAAGGAATGTCTGCAGAGAGTCGTAGACATCAGTCGGCGGAATGCCCAGGGCTTGAGTCTTGTCGTTGTTCAACTCCACTCGATAGCCAGGCACAGACACGCGGAACGTATTTGCGATATTGCCCAGGGCAGGTTCCGCTTGCGCACCGCCCAGCACCGCATCCGCGGCCTCCGCCAACTGCGCGACGTCGCCGCCGGCTCGATCCTCGAGCATGAACTCGAAGCCGCCCGCCGTACCCAAACCGAGAATCGGCGGCAAGCCGAAACCGAACGAGAAGGCTTCCTTCATTGGGAAAATCGTCCCGTTCACCTTCCCGAGAATCGACGCAAACTGCAGGTCCGGCGTCTTGCGCTCCTCCCACGGAGTCAACGTGAGGATGATCGTCGCCACGTTTGAGTTGTTGGTTTGCGTCGTCAGGTCCAGGCCGCCAAAGACGGTCGTGTTCTCCACGCCCGGAATCTTGCGTACGGCGCTTTGAATCTTGTCCACTACGACCTTCGTTCGGTCCAGCGATGCACCGTCCGGCAGTCGCACCGCTACGAAGATCACGCCTTGATCCTCATCCGGCAGGAACCCGCCGGGCAGGATCTTGAAGAGGGTTCCCGCGCCGAAGTACAGAACGGCGAGCGCCACCGCGGCCAGCAGCGTCCGTCGTGTCACCACCCGCACGCCCGCCAAATACTTGTTCGTCGTCCAATCGAACGCCCGGTTGAACTGCTTGAAGAACCCGCTTAACGGCCCGCTCGACGCTGACCCCGGGCGCAGTAACATCGCCGACAGCGCGGGACTCAATGTCAGCGCGCTAAACGCGGAGATCAGCACGGAGACCGCGATCGTCAACGCGAACTGCCGGTAGATCTGGCCGCTAATGCCACCAAGAAACGCCACGGGAATGAACACGGCGCTGAGAATGAACGCGATCGCCACCACTGGCCCGGAGACCTCCTGCATGGCCTTGATCGTCGCCTCCCGGGTCGACATTCCGTGATCGATGTTATGCTGCACCGCTTCCACCACCACAATGGCGTCGTCCACCACAATGCCGATCGCCAACACCAAGCCAAACATGCTGGTCATGTTAATCGTGAAGCCCAGAATCGGGAAGAGCGCGAACGTACCCACCACCGCCACCGGCACCGTGAGTAAAGGAATCAACGTGGCGCGCCAACTCTGCAGGAAGATGTAGACCACGATGATCACCAACAGAATCGCCTCAAACAGCGTCGTCACCACGTCAGCGATCGCCGCGCGCACGAACTTCGTGGCGTCGTAGCTCACGGTGTGAGTAATGCCAGCCGGGAAGTTTCTTTCGGCCTCAGCCAGGAACGCCCGCACGCGATTCGCCGTATCCACAGCGTTCGCTCCGGGCGCCAGATAGGCGATGATGATCGCCGCGGGCCGCCCGCTAAGCGCACTGAAAGACTTGTAGTCCTGCGCTCCCAGTTCCACTCTCGCCACGTCTCGCAAGCGCAGGAACGACCCATCTGGTTGAGCTCGCAAGATAATGTCCCCGAACTGCTGCGCGTCCAAAAGACGCCCGCTCGCCGTGACGGGATACTGGAAGTCCGTGCCGCGCGGCGAGGGCGATTGGCCGATCGATCCCGCCGGGTTCTGTCGATTCTGCGCCTGCACCGCCCGACTGACGTCGGTCGCCGTGAGCCCGAGCTTCGCCATCTTGTCCGGATTGATCCAGATACGCATGCCGTAGTCCTGCACGGCCGCCAGACGCGTATCGCCCACGCCGGGGATCGTGCCGATCTTATCCAGCATGTTGATCGTGGCGTAGTTACTCAGAAACAGCGAGTCGTAACGGTTGTCGGTCGCGGTCACCGCAATGGCCATCAGGAACGCTGACGATACCTTTTTCACGGTGACGCCGACGCGCTGCACCTCCGGCGGTAGTGACGGCAAAGCCAGGTTCACTTTATTCTGCGTCTTCACCGTCGCCAGATCGATGTTCGTGCCCAGTTCGTAGGTCACGTCGATCGTCAGCACGCCGTCGTTCGAGCTGCGCGAGAAATAATACAACATCCCGTCCAGGCCGGTCAGTTGCTGTTCAATCGGCTGAGCCACAGTCTTTTCGAGATCCTGGGCGTTGCCGCCTCGATAAGTCGCGACAATCTGCACCACCGGAGGCACAACTTCGGGATAAGTGGCCACGGGCAGGTTCGGAATCGCCACGCCCCCCAGAATGGTGATCACAATCGCGATGACAATCGCGAAGACGGGCCGGTCAATAAAGAACCTTGACATGGCTTACTTACCCTTCCCCGTCGCCGCCGGCTTGTAGGGCTCCGGCGCCACCACTGACCCCGGACGCGCCTTCTGGACGCCTTCCACAATCACCCGCTCACCTTCCTTCAAGCCCTGCAGGACCACCGTGCGGTCGCCCACTCGCTCGCCGGTGACGATGCTCCGCACCACGACCTTGTTCCCTGGGCCCACTTCCATCACCGACTGCATGCCTTGCAACTCCTGTACCGCACGCTGCGGCACCAGGATCGCGTTCTCGCGATCCTCCACGCGCATCCGGATCCGGCCGAACTGACCGGGCAAAATGCTGCGCTTCGGATTGGGGAAAGTCGCCTGCATCTCCAGCGTCCCCGTCTTTGGATCTACCGTGTTCACCGTGTTCTGAATCTGTCCAGGAAACGGGTGCACGGAGTTATCCGCCAGCACTAACTCGAGCGGAATCTTCATCGTTTGCGGCGATTCCTGCCGCTTCAAGTAGCCCAGATACTCGCTCTCGCTCATCTGAAACCGCACCCAGATCGTGTCGAGCGGCACAATCGTCGTGAGCGGCTGTTGCGACGTCTTCGTCACCAGACCGCCGATCTGCACTAGGCTATCGCCAATCCGCCCGCTAATCGGCGCGCGGATGGTCGCATACTCCAGGTTCAACTCCGCCGATCGCAGTGTCGCCTGGCTGGAAGCTACTTGAGCCCGCGAGGTGTCCTGCTGAGCTTTGGTCGTCAGCCGCATCTGCTCGACGTTGGCTTGCTTCGCCTTCACGTTCGCCTCGTTCACCTGCAAAGCGGCCATCGCGTTGTCTAAGTCCTGCTGCGAAGCCGCTTGTTCTTTCACCAGCGGCTCAAAACGGCGAACATCCTGTTGCGCCTTCACTAAGTTCGCTTTGGCCTGGGTTAGGTCGGCTTCGGCTTGCAGTAACAACACCTGCCGCTTCGCGAACTCCTCATTCGCCTGGCTCTGACCCAGCTCGCCGCGCGCCTTATCGACCTCCGCCGCATAAGGACGCAAGTCCAGAATGTAGAGCGGCTGCCCCGCTGCCACATCCGAACCGACCTGGAACAAGCGCTTCTCGACATAGCCATCCACGCGCCCACGCACTTCCACCTGGTCGCGCGCAAAGGTCTGCGCCGCATAGTCGTGATAGATGGGGACGTTTTCCGGAACCACGGTAACAAACGACACCGCCGAAGGAGGCATGGCCCCGGCCGGGGGGCCGGAGGCCTTCGTCTGACAGCCAGCAAGAATCAAAACAAGGGTCACTAGGAGGGTCAGTTGCAGTTTCATACGGAGTAAGTTGTGTTTCTCTCGCTTTCGCGACATCGTGAATTCGCGAACGACTGGACGTTCGCGAAATCGCGAGATTCTATTCGATACCGGAGTCCTGCCGAATCCAGGAAGAGACATAGTTCGGGCAGTGAGCCACCACCAGACCAGCTTGCTTCCATTGGCAGAGTTGTTTCATGGCCACGCGGTCCACCAACTTAACGTCGTGCATATTCAACACGATGCGTTTGTTGACGCCCAAAGCCGTTTCGAGGGCCGCTTCAAGCGCGGGCAGTTCAGCCGCACCTAAATCGCCGATCAGCCCGAGGCTCAGTTGCTCGGGCGTCTCTTCAAGAGTCGTGATCTTGAGCATTTCCTGCTCAGATCAATGCAATCTAAGCGCCACTCTTGAATTGATGCTTGTTGATCCCCAGCGCCCGAATCCGTGACTCGAGCGTCGAAGCTGGCACGCCGAGCCGTTGCGCAGCCCCGCGCGCACCGGAGATACGGCCACGGGTCTCCCGCAGCACGCGTTCAATCTCCTCCCGCGCGTCCGGCACATGGCCGTTCATGGCGAGCGGAGGCGCCAGCATCGCCGAGCCGCCGCACGGCGCATCGGCTGGGAAAGAACTCGCATCCAGCCGGAGCACTTCGCCGTCGCTCAAGATCACCGCCCGCTCGATGACGTTCTGCAACTCGCGAATGTTCCCCGGCCAACTGTATCGCTGCAGGCATTCCAGATTGCCGCGATCGATCCGCACAATCCGCCGGCCCATGCGCTGCGCAAAGCGCGTCACGAAGTACTCCACCAGCACAGAGATGTCGTCGCGGCGATCCCTCAGCGGCGGCGCATGCAGCGGAAAGACGTTGAGTCGGTAATAGAGGTCGCTGCGAAAGCGACCGGCCGCCACTTCGCGCGCCAGATCTCGATTGGTAGCTGCGATCACCCGCACGTCCGTCTGCCGCGTGACGTTGCCCCCCACGCGTTCAAACTCTTTCTCCTGCAGCACCCGCAGCAACGCCACTTGCATGTCCGGCGCCAGTTCGCCGATCTCGTCCAAAAAGATCGTGCCGCCGTCGGCCGTCTCAAACCGGCCAATGCGCTGCTGCAGCGCACCGGTAAACGCGCCCTTCTCATGGCCGAACAGCTCGCTGGCAATCAACTCCGCGGGCAGTGCCGCGCAATTCACCTTCACCAGCGCGCGCGACGCTCGCGGCGATCGGCGATGAATGGCGCGTGCCAG
This sequence comes from Bryobacteraceae bacterium, assembly GCA_965229305.1. Taxonomy (GTDB): domain Bacteria; phylum Acidobacteriota; class Terriglobia; order Bryobacterales; family Bryobacteraceae; genus JALHNI01. The sequence goes on from CBDDIZ010000036.1 coordinate 269,577, forward strand.
AAGTTCCTTGCCCGTCCCCGTCTCGCCGGTGATCAGCACGGTGGAGTCCGTTGGCGCCACCCGGTCAATCGACTTCAGCACCGCCAGCAAAGACGATGACGAACCCACAATCTCCTCATACATCGAACGCTGCACGATCTCGTCCTGCAGCAGCAGATTCTCTTCTTCCAGCCGTTCCTTGAGCGACTTGATCTCTTCGTAGGCCAGCGCGTTCGTCACGGCGATGGTCATGATCTCGCCCGCGTCGGCGATCAGTTGTACTTCGTGCTCGTTGAACTGCCGCTGCTCGTGCAGGTTGAAGTAAAGCGCGCCCAGCAACCGTTCGCGTTCCCACATCGGCAGGCAGATGTAGCTGCGCACGCCGTAGCCGACGAACATCTGCTCCTCCACGTAGCGCTCGCCCTGTTGCAGATCCTCACGTACGTACGGTCCCGAATCGCGCGGCAAAATGCTGAGGCGCGTCTCCTCGAACGGCATGCCCGCCAGCTTGCGGCCTGCCTCCTCGGTCGACACCCCCAGGTAGCGGGCCACATGCGAAGTCAGCGATTCACCCGCCACGCGAGGAAAATTCTTGAGGAAAAGAGAGTGCAGCTTCAGCCGCGGCCCGTCCACCAAGTCGGCCGCGATGGTATTGAACTCCACCACTGGCGCCAAAGAACGCGCCAAGGCATCGAGCACGTGGTTGAGGTCAAGGTGAGCGTTGGCCGCCTTCGAAACATCCACCAGCAACTGCGCGCGCCGTTGGGCGGCTTCCGCGCAGTCCAAGGCCTTCTGGATGGTCGTGGCCATCCCTCTATTCTCGCAAGCCGCGAGCCGATCGTGCGAGCGCCCTACGCAATCACGTCGTGCAGCACATTGCCGCTCACGTCGGTTAAGCGGAAGTCGCGGCCGGAGTAGCGATAGGTGAGCTTCGTATGATCGATCCCCATCAGGTGCAGGATCGTCGCGTGAATGTCGTGGACATGCACCGGCTTCTCGATCGCCTTGAAGCCGAAGTCATCGGTGGCCCCATACGTCGTGCCGCCCTTGATGGCGCCGCCCGCCAGCCACATCGTAAAGCCAAACGGATTATGGTCGCGGCCCTTCTTGATCGCGCCGCCGCCACCACCCACTTCGCGCACCGGGGTGCGGCCGAACTCCGACCCGCACACCACGAGCGTGTCGTTCCACAAGCCGCGCGACTTCAGATCCTTGATCACCGCCGCAAACGGCTGGTCCGAGTTCTTCGCATTCACCTTGTGCGCCATGATGTCGCCATGCGCGTCCCAGGGATCGCCCTTGGCATAATAAACCTGCACCATGCGGACGCCCTTCTCGAGCAGCCGCACACCGGTCAAGCAGGCGCGCGCCGTGCTGCCAGGTCCATACAGCTTTTGCGTGGCTTCGGTCTCTTTGCGAATGTCGAAGACCGCCGGAGCCTCGGTCTGCATCCGGTAGGCCACTTCCATCGACTTCAGCACGGCTTCCACCTGCGGATCGTCGCCTTCGCGCTTGCTCTTGATCTTCTCGATCTTCTGCAAAAGATCCAGCTCACGCCGCTGCTCGGTCAGCTCAAACTTCGGATTGTTAACGTAGCTGATCAGCTTCTTGGGGTCGAACGACTTCTCAACCACCACCTTCTTGTCTTTGTCGTCCTTGCCGGCTGTTCCGTCCTTCGCTGACTTTTCATCCTTGGACGCCATCTCCTTGGGCTTCTCAGCTTCCTTGGCATCCTTCTTCTCCGGCATCTTGGGCTTCTCGGCCACTTCCATCGGCGCTTCGCCTTCCGGCGGCGCCTGTACCTTACTCGAGATGTAAGTGCCCTGATTGATCGCCGGCAGGAAGCCATTGCTCCACAGCGGCGGCCCCACGGTCGTCGGCACATCCGGACACAGCACCACAAAGCCCGGCAGGTTCTGATTCTCCGTCCCCAGCCCGTAGGTGATCCACGCGCCGAGCGACGGCCGCCCCGCCTGATTGGCGCCCGTGTTCATCATCAGGCACGAAGGCTCATGGTTTGGAATCTCGGTGTAGACGGAGCGAATGAAGCAAATGTCGTCGGCCACTTCGCCCACGTTCGGCCAAAGTTCGCTGATCTCGATGCCGCTCTTCCCGTGTTTCTTGAAGGTGAACGGCGACCGCATCAGTTCGCCCGTGCCGCGTTCGGTCTTGATCTGCGCGCCCGGTAACGGTTTGCCATCGTACTTATCGAGCATGGGCTTCGGATCGAAGCTATCGATCGTCGAAAGGCCACCGTTCATGAAGAGGAAGATGACGCGCTTCACGCGCTGCGGATGATCCAGCTTGATGGCGCCCGTAGCCCCGTCTGGTCCAGCCAGTCCACCGGCGCGGGCAATAGAGTTACCCAACATGCTGGCGAAAGCCGCCATGCCAAAGCCGTTGCCAACCCGGCGCAGCGCCTCGCGGCGAGTAGTAGGAGTCGATTTCTGATGCGACGACATATCTATTTCCTTAATTGATGAACAGGAACTCGCTCGAACTGAGCAGCACTTTCGCGTAGCGGCCCCAGACGGTCGGCTCGTACTTCACTTCGGCCGCCGCCGGACCGCCCGGGCGCCGGCCACCCGGTCCGCCCATCCCCCCCATCATCCCCATGCCCATGCCGCCTTCCGGCGCCGCCGCGGCTTCGGCAACCTCTGGCATCTCAGGCTTCGCGCCTTCCGCCTGCCCCGGAGCCTGACCGCCCGGACCACCCGGCCCGCCGCGCCCACGCCGCATCCCCGGACCACCCTCCGCCGGAGCCTTCTTCTTCCCTTCCTCGTACTCCAACATCGGCTCCGCCTTCACGTACTCCAACCCCAACGCGACCTCTTCTTCGGTTGCCTCCCGGCCATACGCGATCTGATGCAGCTTGCGAATCCGCGCCCGGCTGGTCGGCTCATTCGCCACGCGCTTCGCCAACTCCTCAGCCTCCACCTGCATAAAATCGCTGTTCATCAGGAACAAACGCTGCAGCGGAACCGTCGTCACAAAGCGCTTTTCCGCGCTCAGATTCGGGCTCGGGAAGTCAAACAACTGCAGGTACTCATCGAGCTTGTAACGGCTCACCTTGCCATAAACGGTCCGGCGTTTGAACGAGGGCGTCAGTTCAGCCGAAGGCCCCCCGATCGCCCGATCGAGATCGCCCGCGACCGAGAGCACGGCGTCCCGCACCTGCTCCGCATCCATGCGCTTCCGGTCCGCGCGCCAGTACAGTCGATTGCCCGAATCCTTCGCAAATGCCACCGGATCATTCTCGGTGGAAAGCTGATACACCGAGCTCAGCATGATCTCGCGGTGCAGTTTCTTGATCGAAAGGCCATTCTTCGAGAACGTATAAGCCAGATACTCGAGTAACTCCGGATTCGTCGGCCGCTCACCCGTCATGCCGAAGTTACTCGGCGAGTCGACAATCCCGGTGCCGAAGTGCCCCTTCCAGATCCGATTCACAATCACCCGCATCGCGATCGGCTGCTGCAGAATCGCCTCGGCCAGTTCCAGGCGGCCGCTGCCCTTGGCAAACGGCGTCGGTTCATCCTTCGAGAGCACGGACAGGAAGTGCCGCGGCACCTCTTCGCCCAGATTGAATGGATCGCCGCGGAAGTTGAACGGCAGATTCTTCGGCTGCTCCGCATCCTTCACGCCGTGCAGGTACGGGAATCCCGGCTCAAGCTTCTTGCGCGAATCCTCAATATCCTTGCGAATCGCCGCCAGTTGCGCCTGCGACTCCGAACCCACGCGGGACTCCAGGCCCCAGCCGCGGAACATCAGCACACCCGGCTTACCGAAGCGATTACCCATCGCCATCATCGCGTTCGGATCTTCCGCCTCGCCCAGCATCCGCTGGAAGACTTCCGTGTAGAAGCTGGTATCGGCTTCGGACATCTGCTTCAGCCGCAAGTTACAACCCGGGCAGAAGTCTTCGTTCGTCACGAAGTTACTCGGCTTATTGGTGCGCTTCTTCGGCTTCGTCCCATCCATCGCCTTCGCCGCGATCACCTTGTTCTCATCGGCGAGCTCGTTGCGCGTCAACATCACGGCGACGATCTCTTCCTGGAACTTCTCGGCCAGCCGCTTCGCCTCCGCCGCCGTACCGCCCTTCTTCATCATGGCTTGCCAGGCTTCTTTGTTCTTGTACTTGTCGGTAGGCTTCTCCATGTACTTCACCCACCGGTCGAGTAACTCAAAGTCCAGTTTCCGCGCTTCCACCACCGTCGGGAACTCTTTCTTCTGCGGACCCGCCACTTCCCACACGCCCTGCAGATAGTTCGCGGTCTGAAACACCAGCGACTGCGACAACTGGCTGCTCAGGTTATTCTGCATCTCGCCGATCAGCTTCTGCTTCTGATCGATCTGGTCTTCGATCTTCTGGAACTCCGCTCGCACGGACTTCGGCACCAACGGATACTCCTCGTAAACCGTATTCGCGAAAACGCCGGCGAGGGAGTAATAGTCTTTCGCCGGAATCGGATCGTACTTATGGTCGTGGCAGCGCGCGCAGGCTACCGTCAGGCCGAGGAAGCCGCGAGTCACCGCGTCCACGCGATCGTGCCGCTCATCCGCGCGAGTCACTTCCGTCGAGCCGTTGTCGTAATACCAGGGACCCAGTCCCAGGAATCCCGTCGCCGGCAGCGTCTTATGCCGCACCTTCGGATCCAGCAGATCGCCCGCAATCTGAGCCTTCACAAACTGGTCGTACGGCAGATCGTCCTGGAACGCCTGAATCACCCAATCGCGATAGGCATGCGCATTCGGATACGGGTTGTAGCCGCGGCGCATCGGATCCAGGCTGCGATAGTCATCCTCGCCGAACCGCGCCACATCCAGCCACACGCGCCCCCAGCGTTCGCCATAATGCGGCGACGCCAGCAACCGATCCACCACCTTCGCAAACGCATCGGGGCTCGGATCCTTCTCAAAAGCCGCAATCTCCTCGAATGTCGGCGGCAGGCCGGTCAGATCGAGCGATGCCCGGCGAATCAGATCCCGTCGGGAAGCTGTCTTCACGGGCTTCAGACCCTCTTTTTCCAGCCGCGCCAGCACAAACTTATCGATCGTCGTTCTCGCCCACTTCGGATCCTTCGTCGCGGGCGCCTGCAATTCCTTCAGCGGCTGAAACGACCAGAACGCGCGCGCCTCGGGACGGATCACATACTTCCCATCGGACTTCTGCGTTACCACCGTCGCCGACTTCGGCCACAGCGCGCCCGCCTTCACCCACGCCGTCAGATCGGCAATCTCCGTCTCCTTCAGCTTCGTCCCCATGGGCATCTTGAAGGTCGGATCGGTTTGCCGCACCGCCAGGATCAGGGCGCTCTTCTCCGGATCGCCCGGCGTCAGCAGCGGCCCGCGCTTGCCCGACTTCTTTAAGCCTTCCGGACCATCCAACCGCAAACCGCCCATGGCTGTCTGGGTATGGCAGCTATAGCAGTTATTCGCCAGAATGGGCCGAATCTTGTTCTCGAAGAACTCGGGTGAGTTCGCCGGCTGCGCCAACAGCATCGCGCCCGTGCAGGCGGAAAGGAGAGAAAGGTAAACAATCGAACCGCAACGCATAAGATCCTTTGAGAAACCCAGATCAATCGACCAGCGAGAGAAGTAAAACCGCTCGAAAAGTGCTGCTGGAACCACGCGGATCCGCGGCGGACGTTGCCGTTCAGCAATAGAATAACGCACCCGTCAACGGGCGCTCAATCAGCCAGCGTGGCCGCAATCCGCTTCGGATCGAAGCGAATCACCTTCCCGGACTTCTTCTCCGAAAGCCACACCGATTTCAAGCCAACCTGCAGCCATCCGCCCCCTTCCCCCGTGAACTGCTGCACCACTTTGTCCGTCCCCGGATGAATCCGCGAGATCGGAAAACCCGCCGTCGACACCCACAGAGAACCTTCGCCGAACGCAATCGAGCCTTCCGCGTTCGGAATCCCCAGTTCGATCGTCGTCGTCACTTTGTCCGTCTTCGGATCGATCCGCGCCACCTTGCCGTCGGTCTGGCAAAGGACCCAGATGGACCCCTCCCCGGCGGCAATCGCGATCGGCTTCGCCGCCACCTCAATCCGCTTGGCCGCCAAGTTCGTCTTCGGGTCGATGCGAATCACCTTGCCGAGCGACGGACACGCCAGCCACAGCGCATTTTCCGCGAAGGCCATCCCCGTGCAGCCCGGCTCCACGCGAACCTCGGCCACCACGGCATTCGTCCCCGGATCGATGCGCGAAAGGGTCGTCCGCTCGTCCGACAAGAGCCAAATGCTGTCGGAGGTCGCCGCGATCGCCGCTGGCACCTTCGCCGTCGCCACGTCCACCGTCGCGGTCACCTTACCGGTCTTGGCGTCCACGCGCGAAAGCAAAGCTTTCGCACAGTTGGGCACCCACACACTCCCGAAGGCGGACACCAGGCCCCCGCAAGGCTGATCGAAGCCCTTCCAGGGGTCAGTCGTCTTGTTCGTCTTGGCGTCGATGCGCTGCACGGCGCTCTGCGCGCCGTTGGCCACCAAAATCGTATCCGTAAAAAGCAGGAAGTCGGGGGTGCCCTCGAGGGGCACCTCCGCTTCGGACTTCAAGCTGGCCATCGGAATCTGCACCCCCGGCGCCTTCACCCCATACTTGGGCACCGGCGGAGCCTTCGGTTCCTTGGCTTTCTTCGGTTGATCGACCGCGGGAGCCGCCAGGGCCCCCGCTACCGACAGAATGAGAAGTAGGCTACGCATGTCCATTTAGAATTCGTAGCGCAAAGCGAACTGCATCACCCGCGCCGGCATCACATCGGTGAATTGACCGAAGGTCGACGGCGTCGCCAGACTCAAGCTCGCGTTGGTGAAGTTCACGTTGTTGAACGCGTTGAACGCCTCGGCGCGCAACTGCACCCGGTGACCTTCCCACGGCAGCTTGAAGAACTTGCCGAGCGACATATCGAAGTTCGACATGCCCGCCAGCCGCAGAATGGCTCGCGTGCCCGCCGTCCCCGGATATTGCCCCATGAAGCTCGAAAGAGCCGTCGTCGAGCGGAAGATCGCCGGATTGCCGTTCTGGTTGAAGCCGTTGCCGTTCTCCGGCATCGTCGCGCCGGGACGGAGTACGGCAATCGCCGAGGTCAGATAGTTCGTCGGATAGATCCCGCCGTTGGCAATCGTGGTCGGCATCCCGCTGCGGAAGCGCCACAACGTGGACACCTGCCAGCCGCCCACCACCTGATCGAGCCACGCGGGAGCGCTGCCCATCAGCCACTTGCCTTTGCCGAAGGGCAGTTCCACTACGCCGTTGGCCGTGATGTTGTGCCGGATGTCGAAGTCCGAGGAACCACGGAAGCTCTTCGGATTGAACGTATCCTGCAGCACGCCTGTCGTCCCGGCGCCCGCGGCCGATTCGGCCGTCGACGTCAGATCGATCGAATGCGACAGCGTGTAGTTGAAGTCGAAACCCCAACCACTGGTCACCGGACGGCGCACCGTCAACTGGCCGCCATGGAAAGAGGAGTTGCCTGCATTGGTCCAGGCGATATTACCAGCATTCTGGTTCGCGAAAAAGGTGTTGCAGCCATACACCGAAATGCATTGGCCATTCACCCGCTCGCGGTCCATGTCGTTGAGCGCATCCAGGTCACTGCCGGCATAGGTGCCATAAGTGGTGAAGAAGTAGTTCGCTGTCGCGCTACCCGGGAAGGTGCGGTTGGCGGCCTTGCCGAAGATGTTCTCGATGAACGGCACCGTCGGCAGCAAGCTCGGATTCGCCCGCACCTGCGCCGGCGTCACCCCGCGCTCGAAAGCGTCGCGCAGCACGCCCGCCGCCTGTGCCCAGGTCTGGCCGGACTTCGGATCCTTGAACTGCGTCAGCGGCTGGAACACGTCCGTCTTCGTGAGCGACTTGTGAGCCAGTCGGCCTACGTAACCCACTTCCACCACCATCTTCGCCGCCACCGGCCGCGAATAAGTCAGGTTCAGCAGGTAAGAGTAAGGAGCCACTAAGTTCGGAAACACGCCCGAGTAGGAACCGAACCCGCCAACGATCGTCGCCGGCGTGTACGGGAACACGGCCGCCGGAGCCGCCGGCAGAGTCGGCAGATTCGGATAGCGGGCCGACGTCGTGAAGTTGGTGTTCGAAGGCTGCGTCACCGGGCTCGCCAAACCGGGCGAACCGGACGAGTCGAAGTTCAGCACCATGTCGCTGCCGAAGCGGTCATAGAGCACCGCCGCGCCGCCGCGAATCACGCTGCCCTTGCCGAACACCTTGCCCAGCAGGTTGTCGCTCACCGGAGCATAAGCGAACGAGAAGCGCGGCGCCCAGTTGTTAGTGTCCTTCTTATACCAACCCTGGCCGCCATTCGCCGGACCCGCCAGCTTGTAGGTCAGCGAAGCGTTCGGCATCGCCGAGCCTGGAATACCGGCGTTCGATGCGCCGATGCGCTCGGCCAAGTAAACATCCAAGCCCGTCGTCGGCACCACCTGCACTCCGTTCCGTTCGTACGGCACCTGATACAGGCCATAACGAATGCCGTAGGTCAGCGTCAGATCGCGGCGCGCCTTCCACGTGTCCTGTAAGTAGAACTCGTATTCCTTCGTGCCGAAGCTACGCACCAGAGGCTGGCCGAAGGGGATGGCCTTGCCGTCCACGCCGAAGTTGTAAGTCGCACTGTAGCTATTGATCAAGCCGTAGAGATCGCCCAACGCCCGCTGCGCCGGCTGAGTTTCGGTCAGCGTCAACGCCGAGTTACCCGAACGCTGGCGGATGAAGCCCGTCAGAGCATCGGTGATATCGGCGCCCAGACCCTGCAGCGTATTCCGGCCGAACGAATAGCTCGCAAACGAGTTCGTGTAAGCGTTGCGATCGTTCTGAATCAGGCGGAAATTGACGCCCGCCTGGATCTGATGGGTGCCCTTGTTCCAGGTCGTATCGTTCACCAGGTTCGTCGTCGGAATGATGCGGCCGAAGCCGCGCGTGAAGTTCTGCAGCGTCGACAGGCCGTCAAAAGTCAGCGAGTTGCCCGCCGTGCCGGACTGCGCAATACCCAGCCGCGTGAAGCCGTAGCTGAACACGTTGATGACGTTCGAGCTCAGCACCGCCGTGTACCGCGCCGCCAGACCCTTCGAGTTGTCCAGATTCTTCGCCGCCGCGTCCTGACCCGGAAACTGCGCCAAGACCTGATCGCGCGAGTTGTTACCGAGCGTACCGCGCAGCATCAGCGTATGCTTACCCGCGCTATCGAGGTTAAAATCCGTCTTCGCCACATAGGCGCGATCGTTGCGCGTCAGCGGCGCGTTGAAACGGAAGACACCGAAGTTCAAGCCGCGGTCCGAACCCGCCTGCAGATCGTTCGGCGAAGGATACTGCGACAGAATCCCCTTCATTGCTTCGCTGTAACCCAAGCCGCGCGGATCGAGGTCGCGCACTTCGGCCGGCGTCAACGACTGCACGCCCGCAGACGTCCGGAACTGCACAATGCCCGCCTTCAGCGTATCGGTCGGCACGTTGCGTGATTGCGCGCTCGCCGAACGATCCTTGCGCTCTTCCCAGTTTAGGAAGAAGAACGCGCGATCGCGGATGATGCGGCCACCGAACGACGCGCCATACTGATTGCGGATCAGGTTCTCGCGCGCCAGGCCGGAACGGTTCGAGAACCAGTCATTGGCCGCCGTCACCTTATTGCGATGAAACTCATACAGCGACCCGTGCCACTGATTCGAACCGCTCTTGGTCACCAGCGACACCTGGCCGCCGGCCGAGCGCCCCTGATCGGCTCCCTGCCCCGCGATCGTCACGCGGAACTCCTGCACCGAATCGAGCGGCACCGGCAGCGCCGCATTCAGACCCTGCGAACCGTTGCCCGTCGCCGCCGTCATGCCGGCGCTCTGGTTGTCGTTTACGTCCACGCCGTCCAACGTCACATTATTCTGATCGCGCCGCGCACCCAGTACTTCGCCGTTCGACGTCACACCAGGCTGCAGGCTGAGCAGTTCCACCACGTTGCGGGTCTGCAGCGGCAGTTGCCGCACCTGCACTTCGTTGAAAGCATTGCCCACCGAAGCGTTGGTCGTATTGATGGCCACCACTTCTTCCGTCACGTTGATCGTCTCGCTCACCTGGCCGAGTTCCAGTGCCAGATTCAGCGTCGACGGCACGTCGATCTGCAGCGTCACCTGCTGCGCCAAAGTCCGGAAACCCGGCTTCTGCGCTTCCAGCTTGTACACGCCGGGAGGAACCTGTACGAAAGAGTACGCGCCGGCCGCCGACGAGACCACTTTGCGGGCGGCAGCCGTGCTTTGGTTGACGATCGTCACCACCACTTCCGGAATCGCCGCACCCTGGCCGTCGGTCACGACGCCCTGCAGCGAACTGGATTGACTGAATGAAGGAATGGCCGTTAGGAGGCCAATAAGTAGCGCTACACCAGCGCGGAACAGTGTCTTCACGACGGGATTCTCCTAGTTGGTTTGTGCGGCGTTTAGGCAGTGAACGCCGCGAAATCAGCTGCGAGTATCCGTCGTGGGATGTTTCGTCAAGGAATGCGCTAGGCAGAAGCGCGTGAGGGCAAGCCGGACTGAGACTCCCTCGAATAGCCCCAAGATAAGGGCGCTTGGCCACGTTTGTCAAATGAAACGCATGATGGCCCACATCCGACTTTTCGATTGGGCTTCGCCGTCGAAGCGCGCTACACTCCGGTTTTACCCCCGCCTTGTCTGCGGTCTGCCCCTGTCTCTGGCAAATCAGCCTTGAGGAGCGCCGCTTTGACAGACATGATTTGGCCCGTCGCCATCTTTATGGCGATCTCCCTGTGTATCGGGCTCTACACCTACACCAAGGTTCGCGGCTCGAGCCAACAGTACACCGTCGCCGGCAAGTCCATGCCGTTCCTCGTTATCGGCACCGCGCTCGCCGCGCAAGCCATCGACGGCAATGCCACGCTCGGCAACACTTCGCTCACCTTTTCCACCGGTTTCTGGGCCGGCGCGGCGATCCCCATCGGACTCGCCATCAGCCTCTTCATCGTCGGCCGCTTCCTCGCTGGTCCCCTGAACTCCATGGACCTGATGACCCTGCCCGAGTTCTTCTACCGCCGCTACGGCCGCACTGCTGAAGCCCTCGCCAGCCTCCTCACCATCGTCTGCTTCATCGTCCTGGTCGCGGGCAACCTCTCCGCCGTCGGTTGGATCCTCTCCGTCGTCACCGGCTGGAATTACGGCGCTTGCCTCGCGCTCGGCACCTCAGTGATCTTTTTGTACACAATCGCCGGCGGACTGCATGCCGCCATCTGGACAGACTTTTTCCAGATTCACGTCGCCATCGTCGGCTTCCTCGCCGCCGCCGTCTACGTCCTCGCGACCCGCGGTTGGGAAACCATCCAACATTCCTTACCCGCCGCCACGCTCAGCCTCACCCAACTCACCACGATCTCCGGCGGCGGACTCGCCAACTGGGCCAACATCATCTCGCTCGCCTTCGGCAACGCCATGGCGCTCGACTTCATGGAACGCGTCTTCTCCGCCAAGTCGCCGTCCACCGCCCGCCGCGGCTGCTACTATGCCGGCGTGTGGACCCTCATCATCGGCTTTTGCGCCTCCCTCCTCGGTCTTGCCGCCATCGCCACCGTCGGCAAGGTCGACGACCCGCGCATGGTGCTCCCCGCCTTCGCCAGCCAATATCTCCCCTACTGGATCGCCGTCATGGTCTTCGTCGGCGTCCTCGGCGCGTCGATGTCGACGGCCAACGGCGCCATGCTCGTCATCGCTGTCGTGATGGCGCGCAACGTCTGGCAACGCTGGACCTCCGCCCCCATCTCCGATAGCAAAATGCTCTTCCTCTCCCGCGCGCTCGCTCTGCCGACCGCGCTCGCCGCCGGCCTCATCGCTTACCTGCGCCCCGAACCCGGACTGCTCCTGGTCGTCGCCTTCGACATCGTCTTTGCCGGCTGCGTGATCCCGCTTTTCCTGGGCGTCTATTGGGCGCGCGCCACCCAAGGCGCCGCGATTGCCAGCATCGTCACCGGCACGCTCGCCCGCGCCGTCTGTTACTTCGTCGTCCCCGCCCATCTCGCCGGGCTCGACACGCTGCTGCCCCCCGTGCTCAGCGCCATCGCCTTCGTCTCGGTGAGTCTCGCCGCCGCTCCGGCCGCCGACCCCGCCAAGGAACAACTTATATGAAGCACCTGCTTGCTCTCGTCTGCCTCGCTGCCTTTGCGCAGGAGGCTCCCCCACCCGGCGCCCCGCCCAAGGGCCGGCCGCCCCGTCCGACGCGCCCCGGCATCAAAGAAGTCCAGAAGCCGATGGACGTGCTGAAGCCCGAAGCGACCTTTTCCGTCCCCGGCGTCCCTGACTGGACTACGTCCTCGCCCAACGCCGTCTGGGTCTCCAATGGCCCCAAGGACTCCATCTCCAAGCTCGACGCCAAAACCAACACCGTCACCGAAACGGTCACCGTCGGCAAGCGTCCCTGCAGTGGCATCGCTTATGGCTTCGGCAGCCTCTGGGTCCCCAACTGCGGCGATAAGACGGTCTCCCGTGTCGACGCCAAAACCGCCAAAGTGATCGCCACCATCCCGGTCGGCCCGGCCAATTCCGAAGGCGGCATCGCCTGTTCGAAGGACGCAGTCTGGCTGCCCACCGGTGCCGGCGACAAAGTCGCCCGCATCAACCCCAAAACCAATCAAGTCGTCGCCGAAGTGCCCGTCCCCGAAGGCTCCCACACCGCCGACTTCGGCGAAGGCGCCGTCTGGGTCACCAACAGCAAAGGCAAAGTCGTCACCCGCATTGACCCCAAAACCAACAAGGTCACCGACACCATCGAGGTCGGCCCTCAGCCCCGCTTCCTCACCGTCGGCGAAGGATACGTCTGGACCCTGAACCAAGGCGACGGCACCGTCTCCAAAATCGACCCCAAAACCCGCAAGACCATCGCCACGATCCAGGTCGGCATTCCCGGCACCGGCGGCGAGATCTCCGCGGGCGGCGGCGCCGTCTGGGTCACCGTCTTCCAGATCCCGCTCACCCGGATCGACGCCAAAACGGACAAGGTCACTCAGCAGTTCGCCGGTCCCGGCGGCGACGCTGTCCTCTTTGCGCACGGCGCCGTCTGGCTCTCGAACCTCCGTCAGCAGAATGTATGGCGGCTCGCCCCCCCCAAGATTACCGGACAATAACCATAGACCTATGAACGAAACCATCCTCTGGGAAGAGGAACTGCGCGGCGGCCAGACCTGGTCCCACGTCCTCGATCGCGGCATGGCCATCCGTTTCACGGACCTCCAGGGCGGCGCCAACGTCAGTTGCCTCTTCTACAACCCGAAAGACCCCGGCGAACGCTACAACATGCCGGATACCCTGAAGGCCCAGCACATCGCCCGCCTCACCGCCGGCTTCGTCGTTTATTCCGACATGGGCCGCATCCTTTGCTCGATGACGCACGACACCGTAGGCTGGCATGACCCCATCGGCGGCACCCTCACCGCCGCGCACATCGCCGCCAAGTACGGCGAGAAGTCCTATCAGCAGTTCCGCAACGACTGGACTCAGGGCTCCCGCGAACACCTCATCCTCGAACTGGCCAAGTATTCGCTCGGCGCGCGCGACCTCACTCCCACCCTCAACCTCTTCAGCAAGGTTCAAGTGGATCTGTCGGGAAAAATGACCTACATCCCCGGCAACTCTCAACCCGGTGACTCGGTGGAACTCCGCGCCGAAATGCCCGTCCTCATTCTGCTCTCGGCCAATCACCACCCGCTCGAGCCCGGCGGCGACTACGCGCCTAAGCCGGTCAAGCTCACCGTCAAGAGCGTTCCTCTCCCCGGCGCCGACGACCCCTGCCGCGTCTCCCGCCCCGAAAACGGCCGCGGCTTTATCCTCACCGAAAGGTACTGCGCATGAGTTACGAAGTCACCGTCCTCGCCGGCGACGGCTGGGCCGAAGTCGTCAAGAAAGGCCAGCACCTCCGCATCGTCGACCTCGAGGGCAATCAGGCCGTCGATACGCTCTTCTACAACGCCCACGACCACAGCGACCATTACTCCGCCGTTAACACCATCGCCACCCAGGGCAACATCTACCTCACCACCGGCTCGAAGCTCCTCTCCGCTTCCGGCAACGTCCTGATGACCATCGTCGACGACACCTGCGGCCGCCACGATACCCTGGGCGGCGCCTGTTCCCAGGAGAGCAACATGGTGCGCTACGACATCGGCAAACGTTACATGCACGCCTGCCGGCAAACGTTTCTCAAGTACGGCTTGCAACACGGTCTCGAGAAAAGAGATCTCTCCCACAACGTGAACTTCTTCATGAACGTTCCGGTCACCCCTGAAGGCAAACTCACCTTCGAGGACGGCATTTCGGAGCCCGGCAAGTACGTTGAGCTGCAAGCCGAAATGGACACGCTCGTCGTCATTTCCAACTGCCCACAGCTCAACAACCCCTGCAATGCCTACAATCCAACTCCCGTAAAACTAATGATTTGGGGATAAATGTTCAACAAAGTTCTGATTGCGAATCGCGGCGCCATCGCCTGCCGCATCATTCGTACCCTCCGCCGCCTCGGCATCCAAAGCGTCGCTGTCTACTCCGACGCGGACCAGCATTCGCTGCACGTCCGCCAGGCCGATGAAGCCGTCTCGCTCGGCGCCATCCGCGGCTACCTCGATGTCGACGCCGTCCTCGATGCGGCGCGCCGCACCGGCGCCCAAGCCATCCATCCCGGCTACGGCTTCCTGAGCGAGAACGCCGACTTCGCCGAAGCTTGCGAACGCGCCGGCCTCGCCTTCATCGGACCCACCGCGCAACAGATGCGCGACTTCGGCCTCAAGCACCGCGCCCGCGAACTCGCCGAAGCCAACGGCGTTCCTCTGCTTCCCGGCACCGGACTGCTCAGTTCCGCCCGCGATGCCCTCGCCGTCGGCCTCCCGCTCATGCTCAAGTCCACCGCCGGCGGCGGCGGCATCGGCATGCGGCTTTGCCGCACCGCCGACGAACTCGAAGAAGCCTTCGCCGCCGTCCAGCGACTCAGCAGTGCCAGCTTCAAGGACTCCGGCGTCTTTGCCGAACGCTTCGTCGAGCGCGCCCGCCACATCGAAGTCCAGATCTTTGGCGATGGCCAGGGTCAAGTGGTCGCCCTCGGCGAACGCGATTGCTCCGCCCAGCGCCGCAACCAGAAAGTCATCGAAGAGACCCCCGCGCCCGGTCTTTCCGATGCCTCCCGCCAGGCCCTCTTCGCTGCCGCCGTCCGCCTCGGGCAGGCTGTTCAATACCGCAACGCCGGTACGGTCGAGTTCATCTACGATAGCGACCGTGAGGAATTCTACTTCCTTGAAGTGAACACCCGCCTGCAGGTCGAACACGGCGTCACCGAAGAGGTCACCGGCGTGGACCTCGTCGAATGGATGGTCCGCCTCGCCGCCGGCGAGAATCCCATCCGTCCCGTCGCGCCTTCCGGCGCCTCCCTCCAGGTGCGCATCTATGCCGAGTCCCCCCTCAAGGACTTCGCCCCGAGCCCCGGCCTGCTCACTCACGTCCACTGGCCCCCGGACGTCCGCGTTGAGACCTGGGCCGAGCCCGGCACCGAAGTCCCGCCCTACTACGACCCCCTCATCGCCAAACTGATCGTCTACGCCCCCACGCGCGAAGAAGCCGTCTCCAAGCTCTCCACCGCTCTCGCCGCCACCACGCTCGCTGGCAGCGAAACCAATCTAGAGTACCTCGCCGCCGTCGTCGCGAGCGACACCTTCAAAGCCGGTGGCTTCCCCACCGCTTTCCTCAAGACCTTCGATTACACCCCGCGCGCCATCGAAGTCATCGAGCCCGGCACCCAGTCCACCGTGCAGGACGTCCCTGGCCGCCTCGGCTACTGGCACGTCGGCGTTCCACCTTCGGGCCCCATGGACGACCTCTCCTTCCGTCTCGCCAACGAGATGGTCGGCAATCCCGCCGATGCCGCTGGCCTCGAACTCACCCTCATCGGCCCCACCCTCAAGTTCCACCACGACGCCGTCATCGCCCTCTCCGGCGCCGACATGGGCGTCCCCCGCTGGAAGCCCATCAACGTCAAGGCCGGCGACATCCTCCGCCTCGGACCCGTCCATGGACCCGGCGCCCGCGCCTACCTCGCCGTCCGTGGCGGCATCGACGTTCCGCCCTACCTCGGCTCCAAGTCCACCTTCATCCTTGGCAAGTTCGGCGGACGCTTCCTCCGCACCGGCGACCTGCTCCGCTTCGGCAACGAGGACGCCCTCGAGCCGCAGCCCTGCGCTCATCCGCCCGCCTACACCAACCATTGGCAAATCGGCGTTACCTACGGCCCCCACGGCGCCCCCGACTTTTTCACCGACGAAGACATCGAAACCTTCTTCGCCACCGACTATCGCGTCCATTACAACTCGGACCGCACCGGCGTTCGCCTCATCGGCCCCAAGCCCAAGTGGGCCCGCCCCGACGGCGGCGAAGCCGGCCTCCACCCCTCCAACATCCACGACAACGCTTACGCCGTGGGCACCGTCGACTTCACCGGCGACATGCCCATCATCCTCGGCCCCGATGGCCCCAGTTGCGGCGGCTTCGTCTGTCCAGCCACCATCGTCGCCGCCGAGCGCTGGAAGATGGGCCAGTTGAAAGCCGGCGACACCATCCGCTTCATCCGCGTAAACGACGAACCGGCCATCCTCCAGAAATCGCCCGGCGTCGTCATTCGCGCCGATGGCGATCGCAACCTCCTCGTCGAATTCGGCGCCAACAAACTCGACTTTGAGCTCTCGCTTAAGGCCCATTCGCTCCGACAGCAACTCCGGCACCCCGGCATCATCGACCTCACTCCCGGCATCCGCTCGCTGCAGATCCACTACGACACCGGCAAGCTCCGCCGCGAAGAGCTCTTCGAGATGATCGAGGCCGCCCAGGCCCACACCATCGAAACGATGCCGTCGCGCACCGTGCACCTGCCGCTCTCCTGGGACGACCCCTCCACGCGCGACGCCATCCAGCGCTACATGCAAGGCGTTCGCGCCGACGCGCCCTGGTGCCCCTGGAACATCGAATTCATCCGCCGCATCAATGGACTCGGCTCCGTCGACGACGTCTACCGCACCGTCTACAACGCCAGTTGGCTCACCCTCGCCCTGGGCGACGTCTACCTCGGCGCGCCCGTCGCCACTCCGGTGGACCCGCGCCATCGCCTCGTCACCACCAAGTACAACCCTGCCCGCACGTGGACCCCGGAGAACGCCGTCGGCATCGGCGGCGCCTACATGTGCGTCTACGGCATGGAAGGTCCCGGCGGCTACCAGTTCGTCGGCCGGACCACCCAAATGTGGAACACCTACCGCGAGCCCCAACCCTGGCTGCTCGAGTTCTTCGACCGCATCCAGTTCTACCCCGTCAGCGCCCAGGAACTCCTCGAACTCCGGGCCGACCCCTCGTTCGCCCCCCGCATCGAGCCCGGCACCTTCAGCCTGCCCGGCCACCGGAAGTTCCTCGCCTCCATCGAGCCGGAAGCCGGCCGCCTACCAGGCCATGCGCGAACAGGCCTTCCGCGAAGAGCGCGACCGCTGGGGCGAGTACATCCCCCCGGAGCTCGACGACGCCCCGCCGCCCTCGGACGATTCCCTGCCCGAAGGCTGCACCGCCGTCCGTTCCCCCATCGCCGCCAGCGTTTGGAACGTCGCCCTCGAACCCGGCCAGCGCGCCGGCCTCGGCGACCGCGTCATCATTCTGGAAGCCATGAAAATGGAAGTCGCCGTCATGGCCCCGGTCGCCGGCGAAGTCGTCGAAATCCGCTGCGCCCCTGGCGCCCTCGTCCAGCCCGGTCAGATCCTGGCGGTGGTCAAGTGAAACAGCCACCGGTCTGGATCACGGAAATCACCCCGCCGCCCGCCAAGGACGGCCCGCTGAAGGGACTCACCTTCGCCATCAAGGACAACATCGACTACGCCGGCGTGCCCACCACTGCCGGCTGTCCCGCCTACGCTTACACGCCCGCCGCCTCCGCCCACGTCGTCGCCCAACTCACCGGCGCCGGCGCGGTCGCCCTCGGCAAAACCAACCTCGACCAGTTCGCCACCGGACTCGTCGGCGTCCGTTCCCCCTACGGCGCCTGCTCCAGCATTTTCCACCAGGAATACGTCTCCGGCGGCTCCAGTTCCGGTTCCGCCGTCGCCGTCGCGAACCAAGAGGTCGACTTCTCCCTCGGCACCGATACCGCCGGCTCCGGACGTGTCCCCGCCGCCTTCAACAACCTGATCGGCCTCAAGCCCACCCGCGGCGTCCTCTCGATGACCGGCGTCGTCCCCGCCTGCCGCAGTCTCGACACCGTCTCCATCTTCACCCGCGAGCTCGACCTCGCCGCTCGCGTCTTCGACGTCGCCGCCCACTACGACCCCGCCGATTGGTCCGCCCGCCCCATGGTCGACGCTCCCGCGCCCTGGGCCACCACCGGCGCCTTCCGCTTCGGCGTCCCCCGTGCGGACCAGCTTCAATTCTTCGGCGACACCGAAGCGCAGAAGCTCTACGACGCCGCCATCGCCAAGCTCGAGTCCCAAGGCGGCACCCGCGTCGAAATCGACTATGCCCCCTTCCGCGACGCCGCCGCCCTGCTTTACCAGGGCCCCTGGGTCGCCGAACGTCTCGCCGCCGTGGAAGAGTTCATCCACCTGAAAGGCGACCAGATGCACCCGGTCGTCCGCAGCATCATCAACGGCGCCACCAAGTACACCGCCGTCGATAGCTATCGCGCCCTCTACAAGCTCCACGAGCTCAAGCGCGCCGCCGAAGCCGAGTGGCGCAAGATGGACGTCCTGTTCCTGCCCACCACCGGCACCATCTACAAGATTGCCGACGTCGACGCCGACCCCATCCGCCTCAACACCAACCTCGGCTACTACACTAACTTCGTCAACCTCTTCGACCTCGCCGCGCTCGCCGTCCCCGCTGGCTTCCGCCCCAACGGACTCCCCTTCGGCGTCACCTTCATCGGACCCGCCTTCAGCGACCGGGCCCTGCTCGCCCTCGCCGCCGGCAAAACAAATAACACCGGCTGCATCCAGGTAGCCGTCGTCGGCGCCCACCTGACTGGCCAACCCCTCAACAGCCAACTGACCGAACGGGGCGCCCGCCTCGTGAAAACCTGCAAGACCGCAACCAACTACCGCCTCTACGCCCTCGCCAACACCACGCCGCCCAAGCCGGGCCTCGTCCGCGAAGCAGGTTTCGCCGGCCCCGGCATCGAAGTCGAAGTCTGGTCGATGCCCACCACGGCCTTCGGCAGCTTCGTCGGCCTCATCCCCGCCCCGCTCGGCATTGGCAGCCTCGTTCTCGACGATGGCACCACCGTCAAAGGCTTCATCTGCGAGCCCGCCGGCTTAGAGGGCGCCACAGAAATTACATCCTACGGCGGCTGGCGCAAATACCTGTCAAAATGACAGGCGCATGCGCCTCCTGCTCACCTTTTTGCTCGCTTCGTCCGCCTTCGCCGCCGTCGAAACTGGCTTTCTGAATCGCAAAGTCACCGTCGACGGCGAAGAGTATCGTTACGTCGTCTACCTGCCCCGCACGTACACCAAGTCCGCCAAGCTTCCCGTGGTGCTTTTCCTTCACGGTGCCGGCGAACGTGGGCAGGACGGCTTGAAGCAATCCGCCGTCGGGCTCGGCCATGCCATCCGCCTCTTCGACGATCGCTACCCCGCCATCGTCGTCATGCCCCAATGCCGCACCGACGATTGGTGGCCCACACCGAAGATGTCCAAGATGGCGCTTGCGGCCCTCGATAAATCACTCAAGGAATTCAAAGGCGACCCCGACCGCACCTACCTCACCGGCCTCTCCATGGGCGGCTACGGCTCCTGGGCCATCGCCAGTCGTGAGCCCCAGCGCTGGGCCGCCGTCGCCATCGTCTGCGGCGGGGTCAAAGTGCCGGAACGCCTCCAGCGCTTCGCTCAGCCCGGCGACAACGAAGGCAACCCCTACGAACGAGTCGCCCAGAAAGTCGCCAAGCTCCCCATCTGGCTCTTCCACGGCGGCGCGGACGCCACCGTCCCGCCCACCGAATCACGGAACATGGTCGCCGCGCTCCAAGCCTTGGGCGTCACCGTTAAGTACACCGAGTACCCCGGCGTCGGCCATAACTCCTGGGACAAAGCCTACGCCGAGCCCGCGTTTCCCCAATGGCTCTTCGCCCAGAAGCGCACCAAATAACGCCCCTTTGCTAGACTCGAAACTTGGGGCTGTGGCGAAATTGGCAGACGCAACAGATTTAGGTTCTGTCGTTCGAAAGGACGTAAGGGTTCGACCCCCTTCAGCCCCACCACTTCAAGCTTCAGCGTCGTAAACCAACGCCAGCGCGTGAACCACGGACGCCAGCCGGATCGCGGCCGCAATCGTCTCCTTCGTCACACCCTTCTCGCGCAACACGCGCTCATGCGACGTCACGCACATCGTGCAGTTGTTGATCGCCGACACCGCCGTACAGTAGAGCTCAAAGTCCACCGGATCGCCACCGTGCGTCCGGATGCCGTTCATCCGCAGCCGAGCCGGAATGGACGAATACGTATCGTCCGGGAACATGTGCGTGAACCGGTAATACACATTATTCATGCCCATGATCGCCGCCGCCGTCTTCGCCGCGCCCATCGTCTCCGGCGACGCGTGCTTCGCCGCTTCCGCCTGCAGAATCGTGGTCAGCTTCGTGTTCCGCGCGCCCATCGCCGCGGCCACCACCGTCCCCCAAACCTGCTGCTCGCTCAACTCTGTTTGCTTCAGCAAACTCGTCAGATTCAGCTTCAGATCTTTCGCGTAGTCAGGAATCGATTCCAAAAATGCTTCGTAAGTCATAAAAAAGTCCAAAAAAAGGACCGGCCTCTCCGGCCGGCCCCACGTCTCGTTGAAAACGGCGCTTAGCTCAGCGTCGCTTCACCCTTCTTCCAATTGCACGGGCACAGTTCGTCGGTCTGCAGCGCATCCAGCACGCGGATCACTTCGTCCACATTCCGGCCCACCGACAGATCGTTCACCGACACCCAACGGATCACGCCCTGCGGATCGACAATGAACGTCGCTCGCTGGCACACGCCCGCGTTCGGATCGATGATGCCCAATTCCTTCGACAACTCGTGCTTGATGTCCGAGAGCATCGGGAACGGCAGGTTGCGCAGATCGTCGTGGTGCGTGCGCCACGCCAGATGCACGAACTCCGAGTCCGTGCTGCCGCCCAACACTTGCGCGTCACGATCGTTGAAGTCGCCGTTGGCCTTGCCAAACGCCGCGATCTCCGTCGGACAAACAAACGTAAAGTCCTTGGGCCAGAAGAAATAAACCTTCCACTTGCCCGGATAATTCTCGTGCGAAATCGTCTCGAACGCCTTGTCCTTATCAAGGCTAACGGTAGCCTTCAAAGAAAACTTCGGAAACGGCTGACCAACTCCCAACATGTTTCGGGGTAACTCCTCAGTAGATTGCGCGGGCCCGGCAGCGCGTCACTTTGCGCGTATGTCCCACTTTCTTGATGCTAACCCGTTTGATGCTCCATCCGCCCGATGGTTGCACCCCTCCCGGCGATGACCGTCATCGGTCAAAGCGATACGATGTTTCAGATGCGTATCGTCCTCTTGCCTTTGCTGGCCTCGCTCCTGTGTGCTCAGGAGTATCCTCTCACCCCCGATCACGACCGCCACCCCGGCGTCCCCGTCGGCCAACTCACCAAATATTCCCTCGGCGGCAAAGTCTACCCCGGCGTCACCCGCGACTACTGGATCTACGTCCCCGCCCAATACAAAGCGGACCGTCCCGCCCCTGTCCTCATCGTTCAGGACGGCGGCGGCTGGATCACCGACAACGGCCGCTTCCGCGCCCACATTGTCCTCGATAACCTCATCCATCAAGGCGCCATCCCGCCCATGATCGGCATCTTCGTCAACCCCGGCGTCCTCCCCGCCACCTCGCCCGACGCTCAGGACCGCTTCCACCGCTCCTTCGAGTACGACGCCATGACCGACCGTTACGCTCGCTTCCTCGTCGACGACCTTCTCCCCGCCGTCGCCGCCAAGTACAACCTCTCCAAGGACCCCAACGACCGCGCCCTCGCCGGCTCCTCCTCCGGCGCCGCCGCCGCCCTCATCGCCGCCTGGAATCGCCCCGACCAGTTCCGCCGCGTCCTGAGCTACATCGGCAGTTACACCAACCTCCGCGGCGCCCAGACCCTCAGTTCCCTCATCCGCAAAACCGAACCCAAGCCCCTCCGCATCTTCCTCCAGGACGGCCGCAACGACCAGAGCATTTACGCCGGCTCCTGGTTCCGCGCCAACGAAGACATTCAGATGTCGCTCGCCTACGCCGGTTACGACCACACCTGGGTCGTCGGCAACGAGGCCCACAACGGCATCCATGGCTCCGCGATCCTGCCCGAAGCCCTCAAGTGGCTCTGGCGCGACGCCGCCCAACCGATCCGGAAGGGCACCCGACCCGTCGAGCCCTACATCGACGCCACCAAAGGCTGGGAGCAAGTGAGCCAGGGCCACACCTTCACCGAAGGCCCCGCCGTCGACCGTGAAGGCAACGTCTTCTTCACCGACGCCCGCGGCGACAAACTCTGGAAAATCGCCGTCGACGGCAAAGTCAGCCTCTTCAAAGACAAGCCCGGCTTCGTCTCCGGCCTCGACTTCGGCCCCGACGGTAAGCTCTACGCCTGCCGTCGCGAACCCAAACAAATCGTCGCCTTCGCCCCCGACGGCACCGAAACCGTCATCGCCGACGGCGCCGACGCCAACGACCTCGCCGTCACCGCCAAGGGCGAAATCTACTACACCGACCCCAACAACAAGCGCGTCATGTTCATCGACGCTCAGCGCAACAAGCGTGTCGTCTACGAAGGCCTCGGCTTCCCCAACGGCATCGTCCTCTCCCCGGACCAAAGCATGGTCAACGTCGCCGACTCCTGGGATCGTTGGATCTGGAGCTTCCAGCGCGCCGCCGACGGCTCGCTCGTCTACGGCGAACCCTTCTCCCGCCTCGAGCTTCAGGACCAGACCTACCGCTCCTCCGCCGATGGACTCGCCACCGACACCGAAGGCTTCCTCTACGTCTCCTCGAACCTCGGCGTCCAGATCGTCGACCCCGCCGGCCGGGTCAACGCCATCCTGAACAAGCCCCAAGCCGGCTCGCTCTCGAACGTCGCCTTCGGCGGCCCGAACCTCGACTACCTCTACGTCACCGCCGGTGACAAAGTCTTCCGCCGCCCCGCTAAGCGCAAGGGCGTCAACGCCTGGACCGTCGTGAAGCCGCCCCGCCCGCGCCTCTAACTCCCATGACCCGACGCACCTTCCTCGCCACCACTGCCGCTGCGGCGGCCCAGTCACGCAAAAAGCCCAACATCGTCTTCATCCTCATCGATGACTACGGCTGGGCCGACACCGGCTACAACGGCAGCAAGTTCTACCAGACGCCTCACCTCGACCGTCTTGCCCAGAACTCGCTCAAATTCACCAACGGCTACGCCGCCCATCCGGTCTGCTCGCCCACCCGCGCCGCCATCATGACCGGCAAATGGCCGGCCCGGCTCCGCCTCACCGCCCACCTCCAGGGCGCGCACCGCCTTCCCTTCTCCAAGGTCCTGCCGCCTCCCGTCCGTCTCGCCCTGCCTCTCGAAGAGCGCACCATCGCCGAAGCCCTGAAGGACGAAGGCTACCGGACCGCCTGCATCGGCAAGTGGCACCTCGGCCCCGACGGCTACCTCCCCGGCGACCAGGGCTTCGACGTCGTCGCGGGCGGCGACACCGCCGGCTCCACCTCCAGCTTCTTCTACCCCAAGTGGAAGCCCAAGATCCCACTCGAAGGCAAAGACGGCGACTACCTCACCGACCGTCTCAATGACCTTGCCGTCGACTTCCTCCGCGACCATCGCGAGAAGCCCTTTTTCCTCTACCTCGCCCACTTCGCCGTCCACACCCCCATCGAAGGCAAGCCGGACCTCGTCCGCAAGTACGAAGCCCGCAGCAACCCCGCCGAGCCTCAGAACTACGCCGAGTACGCCGCTATGATCGAAAGCATGGATGCGAGCGTCGGCCGCGTCCTCGCCACCCTCGACGAACTCAACCTCGCCGACGACACCCTCGTCGTCTTCACCTCCGATAACGGCGGCGTCGCCTCCCGCGAATGGCGCAACCGCCCCGTCACCTCGAACCTGCCCTTACGTTCGGGCAAAGGCCACGTCTACGAAGGCGGCATCCGCGTCCCCCTCCTGATCCGTTACCCCGCCCTCACCAAGCCCGGCACCGTCTGCGACACGCCGGTCTACAGCGTCGACTTCCCGGCCACCATCGCCGAACTCACCGGCGCCAAAATGCCGCCCGCCGACGGCCGTTCGCTCGTCCCGCTGCTCAAAGGCGGCAAGCTCGATCGCCAGGACCTTTACTGGTATTACCCGCACTACAGCCCCCAACTTGGCCGTCCCGCCGCCGCCATCCGCGAAGGCGATTGGAAACTCATCCACTTCTTCGAGGACTCCCGCTCCGAGCTCTACCACCTCAAAGACGACCTCGGCGAAAAGAACGACCTGGCCGCCCGCGAACCCGCCCGCACCCAGCGCCTCCACCGCAAGCTCTTTGCCTGGCTCGCCGACACCAAGGCCCAACTCCCGTACGAAAACCCCAACTACGACGAGAAACGAGCCATGGAATCCGGACCGCCCATGGGCCCCATCCCGTCCAAATAACCCATCAGATAGAATGAGCATCGACATGAACCTCACGCGCCGTTCGCTTCTCGCCACCGCCCTGCCGGCCGCTCTTCTGGCCAAAGGGCGCAACATCCCCATCGGCATCGAACTCTACTCCGTGCGCAACGAACTCAAAGCCGACCCCATCGGCACCGTCGCCAAAATCGGCAAGATGGGCTATCAGGTGGTCGAGTTCTTCGGCCCCTACATCGATTACCCTCTCGACCAGGTCAAAGAGCTCCGCAAAACCATGGACTCAGTCGGCCTCAAATGCCTGAGCACCCACAACAGCGGCAAGACGCTCTTCGAGAACCTCCCCAAAGCCATCGAATACAACCAGATCCTGGGCAGCACCATGCTCATCCAATCGAGCGCCGGCGCCAAGATGTCCACCGTCGACGACTGGAAAGCCCTGGCCGGCAAGCTCAACGACGTCGGCGTCAAGCTCAAGGCCCACAAGATGCGCACTGGCTTCCACAACCACGCCGCCGAGTTCCAACCCCTCGACGGACAGCTCCCCATGGAAGTCCTCGCCGCCAACACCGGCCCCGACTTCATCCTCCAACTCGACGTCGGCACCTGCGTCAGCGTCGGCCAGGATCCGGTCGCCTTCATCAAGAAGCACAAAGGCCGCATCCGCAGCATCCACGCCAAGGATTGGGGCAAGGAGAAGGGCTACCGTGTCCTGCTCGGCGAAGGCTCCTCGCCTTGGAAAGAGATTCTCGCCGCCGGCGAGAAAGTCGGTGGCCTCGAAGTCATCCTCGTCGAACAGGAAGGCGCCGACCTGCCGCCCTTCGAAGTCGCCGAGCGCTGCCTCGCCACCATGAAGAAGCTGCGAGCCTAACCCGAAACATGCAACGTCGCGACTTCTTACTCGCCACCCCGCTCCTCGCCCAGCCTCCGGGCCGCAAGTACAAAACGGCCCTCATCGGCTCCGGCTGGTGGGGCATGAACATCCTCCGCGAAGCGCTTGCCTCCGGCGAATGCTCGGCCGTCGCCCTCGCCGACCCGGACCCCAACCAGATCAAAGTCGCCCAGGCCGAGCTCGCCAAGCTCACCTCCGACAAGCCGCGCGAGTATCGCGACTATCGCGAACTCCTCGCCAAAGAGCGCCCCGACATCGCCATCGTCGCCACCCCGGACCATTGGCACGCCCTCCCCACCATCGACGCCGTCAAAGCCGGCGCCCACGTCTACGTCGAAAAGCCGATCAGCCACACCGTCGCCGAAGGCTACGCCATGGTCAAAGCCGCGCGCGATGCGGACCGTCTGGTACAAGTCGGCCTCCACCGCCGCGTCTCCCCGCACTCGCTCACCGGCATGGAGTTCCTCAAGTCCGGTAAGGTCGGCAAAATCGGCCTCGTCCGCACCTTCGCCCACGCTAACGCCGTCAACTCCAAGCGCATCGCCGACACCGATCCGCCTCCCGGCATGGACTGGGACCTCTGGCTCGGCCCCGCGCCCAAGCGCCCCTTCAACCCCGCCATCCATCCGCGCGGCTTCCGCCAGTTCCTCGACTTCGCCAACGGCACCCTCGGCGATTGGGGCGTCCACTGGCTCGACCAGATCCTCTGGTGGACCGAAGAAACCCACCCCAAGAAGATCTTCTCCACCGCCGGCCGCTACGTCCGCGACGACAACACCGACGCGCCCGACACCCAAACCGTCAACTTCCAGTTCGAGAGCTTCCTCTGCACCTGGGAACAGCGCCACTACGGCGGCAATCCCACCGAACCCGCCCTCATCGGCGCTTACTTCTATGGCACCGAAGGCACCTTCCACCTCGGCTGGCGTGATGGCTGGACCTTCTACCCCCTCGACAAAAAGAAGCCGACCATCCACGTCGACCCGCAGCTCCACACCGTCGACGCCCACAACATCAAAGAGCTCTGGGCGGACTTCATGCAGTCCATCAAAGCCAAGCGCAAGCCCGTTCGTGACATCGAAATCGGCTACCGCGCCACCGCCGCCAGCCTGCTCGGCATGGTCAGTTGGCGCGCCGGTCGCTCCGTCGAGTGGGATGGCCGCCACATCGTCGGCGATCCAGCCGCGGAAAAACTCCTGAAGCGCCCCTATCGCGCTCCTTGGGTCTATCCGAACGCTTAAGTCCTGTTACCCTGTGGCGATGAGGATTCTCATCGCCACTTCCCTGCTGTGCTTCTCGCTCGCTGCGCAGGAGCCTGCGAAGGAAGCGCCGCTCACCGGCGCCGCCCTGGTCCGTTCGCAGTACACCAAGTACGAATTCGAGATCCCCATGCGCGACGGCGCCAAGCTCTTCACCGCCGTCTACGTCCCCAAAGACTCGTCCAAAACCTACCCCATTCTCCTCAACCGCACGCCCTACAGCGTCGCCCCCTACGGCGTCGACCAATACCGCCCCGCCCTCGGCCCCTCGGACCATATCCAGAAAGCCGGCTACATCGTGGCGTACCAGGACGTCCGCGGCCGCTACCTGTCCGAAGGCAAGTGGGACGAGGTCCGCCCCCATCGCCCGAATAAGTCCGGCAAGGAAATCGACGAGAGCTCCGACACCTACGACACCATCGACTGGCTCGTCAAAAACGTCAAAGGCAACAACGGCAAAGTCGGCATGTGGGGCATCTCCTATCCCGGCTTCTATGTCTCCGCCGGCATGATCGACGCCCACCCCGCCCTCGTCGCCGCTTCCCCCCAAGCCCCCGTCACCGACTACTACCTCGGCGATGACTCTTATCACAACGGCGCCTTCATGCTCGCCGCCAACTTCGGCTTCTATCACGGCTTCGTTGAACGCAAAGGCGACCCCGCCGCCCCCACGCCCCGCGTCCCCTTCCAGTTCGGCACCCCCGACGGCTACGACTTCTACCTCCGCATGGGCTCGCTCGCCAACGCCAACGAAAAGTACTTCAAGAACGACAGCCTCTACTGGCGCGAGAACACGGAAAACACCACTTACAACGACTATTGGAAAGCCCGCGGCATCTGGCAGCATCTGAAGGCCATCAAGCCCGCCGTGCTGACGGTCGGCGGTTGGTACGATGCCGAGGACTTACAAGGTCCCCTTCGCACTCACGCCTTTATGGAAGCCAATTCCCCGCCCTCCGCCAACACCCTCGTGATGGGCCCCTGGACCCACGGCAGTTGGTCCCGCGGCGATGGCGATCGCGTCGGGAATGTCCACTTCGCCTCCAAGACCTCCGCTTACTACCGCGAACACATCGAGTTTCCCTTCTTCGAATACCACCTCAAAGGCAAAGGCGACGGGAAGTTCCCGCGCGCCTGGGTCTTTGAAACCGGTCGCAACGTCTGGCAGAAACACGACGCTTGGCCGCCGCGCGAAGGCGAATCCCGCAGCCTCTGGCTCCGCGCCGGCGGCAAGCTCAGTTGGCAACCCGAACCCGCCCCCGGCTACGACGAGTACTTGAGCGACCCGATGAAGCCCGTCCCCTACTTAGGCTTCACCCAACTCGGCATGCTGAACAGCTACATGACCGAAGACCAGCGCTTTGCCTCCCAGCGTCCCGACGTCCTCACCTTCGAGTCCGACGTTCTCAAGGAAGACGTCACCCTCGCCGGCCCCATCGAAGTCAGCTTACTCGCCTCCACCACCGGCACCGACTCAGACTTCGTCGTCAAGCTCATCGACGTCTACCCCAACGACTATCCCGAGCTCATCGACAAAAACCCCACCAAGATGGGCGGCTACCAGCAGTTAGTCCGCGGCGAGCCCTTCCGCGGTAAGTTTCGCCAAAGCTTCGAAAAGGCCGTCCCCTTCGAGCCCGGCAAGCCCGATCGCCTCGAATTCAAGATGCCGGACGCCTATCACACCTTCCGGCGCGGCCATAAACTAATGGTTCAGATCCAGAGCAGTTGGTTCCCGCTCACGGACCGCAATCCGCAGAAGTTTCTCGAGATTCCCAAAGCCCTCTCCACGGACTTTCAGAAAGCCACCCAGCGCATCTACCGCGGCCCCAACGGCACCCGCCTCAATGTCCGCGTGATCCCGTCTCTGTAACTTACTTATTCAAATCCGCCCAAGCCGCCGGCGATTTGAAACTACCGGGTCCGGTCGAGAAATGCACCCCCTCGGCCGGATACGCCGCCCGCCACCGCTCTAACTTCCGCGCTAACTCCACCACCTTCGCCGTGTTTGTCTCGGCCAGGTTATTCTCTTCCCGCGGATCGTCGTAAGTCCGGTATAACTCGTCCTTCCCCTTCGCCGGCCGGATCAGCTTCCAGCCCTTGTCATAAAGCGCCAGCGTCGGCCCGTTCGGATTCTCGATCGCAAACACGACGTTCTCCCGCTCCCGCACCTTGCCCTTGCTCAGTTCCGGCCACACATTGATCCCATCCAGCGGCAAACGATTCGCC
>CBDDIZ010000037.1:0-334551 GCA_965229305.1 Bryobacteraceae bacterium
TCCACGGCGCCGGGGGCGGGTTCTTGGGATCCTGCCGCGCCAAGTCAAAGTCGAACGGCCCGTCGACGATGCCTTGCCCCATCAACTCGGCCCAAAACAGATTCACGGTAGCGCGCGCGAACTGTGGATGGCCGGTGATCAGGCGCGCATAAGCTTCGCGCGGGCGCTCGCCGGGCTCGATCTTGCCGCCGCCCAGCAGAAAGGTCGGCGTTACGTCCGCCTTCGGGTTCCGTGGCGGACGCAGCGAACTGCGCGTGGTGAGGCTATAGCCCTTGGCCGTGTCCTTCACCATGAACTGCGGCGAACGGCCAAATACGGGCGCAATGTACGTCTTGCCGAAGAAGCTCGCTTGGCGCCAAAGTTCCGCTCTCTGGCGTTGGCTGAGCCACAGATTCACCTTCTCCAGATGATGAGCGCCATCGTGGCAGGAGATACACTCGGCGTTCACGCCCAGAAAGAGCTTCGTCGTATTGATGGCGATCTCGTCGGCCGTGTCCTCGTGGTTCATCATGTAGCCGTCGCCTTCGAAGACGTGGCTGCGGGCGATGAAGTTGGCGGCGCCGTCGCTCCAGGTGGAGACGGCGGTGGCGGTGATCAGGTCGCGAACGAACTCGTCGTAGGGCAGGTTCAGCGTGAGGGTTTTGTAGATGTAGTCGTATTGGGTGTTGATGCCCTCTTCGAGCAACTGCCCGTTGCGGAAGAGGTCGCTGAAGAAATACGTCCAGCGGTCGAGGAAGGGAGCCTGGTTGACGGAGCGCATGCCGGTGACCGGCAGGGGAGGGAAGAGAGAGTCGATCAGCTTGTCGCGCTTCTGCGGATCGTCGTTCTTCAGGAACTCGCGAGCGGTCTTCACGTCCGGCAACTTGCCGGTGAGGTCGAGTGAGAGGCGGCGGAGAAACTCCGCATCCGAGGCGACGGCGGCCAGGGGCACGCGGTCTGCCTTGGCCTTGGCCTCAATCCAACGGTCGATCAGGTTGTCATCGGCCGCCCAAAGGGGGGCCAGGCAAACCAAGCTCAGGAGTGGGGACAGCGCGGTCGTCACTTTGCGTATTCAGCCACGGGGGCGGTAGCGGCGCCAAGTGCAATGCAGTTTATAAGCGTCTTTAACGTTGCTGTAACGTAGCGGAATCAGCGACTTAGCGCGCGGGCGTCGACGGCCTTCGCATCGAGCACGCGCTCGGCGCTGACCTCGTATTGAATGATCGCTTCGAATGATTCGCCGGCCTGCCGCTGGTCCAGAAACGCTCGCAGCACTCCCAACTCCGTTTGGCTGGTGAGGAGCGTGGCGAGCGCCGGGTTGAAGGCCGAAGCCACCACCAGCAGCCGCGTGTTGGGGGCCTTACCTGGTAGCATGGCGATCACGCCGTGCCCGGTGGTCCGCAGGGGCGAATGAACTTTGGTGGGATAGAGCTTGCCGGATTTGGTGTCGGCAAAGCCACGGGCGGTGCCCGTGGGCGAACGGTCAAAGGCGTAACCCAGCCGGTCCATTACATTGGGGACCTGATGGCTGGAGCCGGGGCCCAGGAAGACGATCGCATCCTGGGAGTCCAGCATGTCCATGGTGGCGGCCGGTGTGTCGAGCACTTTGGCCGGCACGCCGCGGTCCTCCAGATACCGGGAGACGGCCGACGCCGCCACCGTATCTGAAGCCACCGTGTACAGATGACTGGTCTCCGGCTTGCCGTAGAGCTGGAAGAGTTTTTCCAGTTGTTCGGACATCTTGCCGTCGTCCGGCCGGTTGACGCGGAAGTCGCGCACGACCAGTGGCGAATTCTCCCAGCGAAAAAAGAGTGGCGCGGGCACGATGATGGCCACCGGCTTGCCCTTGGTGACCATCGGTTGCCAGAAGCGGTCGATGGGCGGGACGTCGGCGCCGGCCCGGGACCGCAGCCGGTAGTTGTCGTAGGCGAGCCCCGCGGAGAGCACGCCCAACGCCGCACACGCGATCCACCATCGTCGCGACGACTGCGGTGGCTCCGCTGCCGCCGGTTCCGCCGTCACCACCTGATAGTCGAGCCGGTACTCGCCGGACGGAATCTGCAGCCGCACGACCTCCAACTCGCCCACGGGCGATTCGTAATACTCCTTCAAGCGCGTGCGCAGGCGCGAGATGTGGACGCGGACGGCCGAATCCGTCTTGGGGTCGAAATCGGTCTTGCGGCCCAGCACTTCAGTGCCGATCGCATACTCGGAGACCACCGCGCCCCGATTGCGCCATAGATAAAGGAGGAGGTCATGCAGTACGGGCGCCTTTCGGAACGAGGCGCTCCCCGCTACGCGATCAAGCGCAGACTGTACCTCGAGCTCAGGAATGGCGGACCGAGTCACAAACGCCTCTGATTCTAGCCCACTCCTTGCGAGATAAACTGAGGGCGAACCTCGTGCCATGAATGCCGTCCGCCTGCTCGCTCCGTTCGCCTTTGCCCTGTACGGTCATGCCGCCGCGCCGGCGGCGATCGATACAGCTGTGAAACAACAATGCGCCACGTGTCATCGCGGCGCCCATGCCCCCGGCGGTTTCGACTTCACGTCGCTCTCGTTCGACCTCGGCGACGTCCACCGCTACAACCAATGGGTCCGCGTCTACGACGCTGTCCGCGACGGCCGCATGCCGCCTGCTTCCCCCGGCTTCAACCGTCAGCCGTTCCTCGCCGCACTCAGCGCCGAACTCACCGCCCAGAGCCGCCGTCAGACTGCGGCGCAAGGCCGAGCCGTCCTGCGCCGGCTGAATCGCTATGAGTACGAGAACACGCTGCGTGACCTGCTGTCCGCGCCTTGGCTGCAACTGAAGGACTCGGTGCCGGAGGACGGCATCGTCCATCGCTTCAACAAGAGCGGCCAAGGGCTCGACGTCTCCCATGTGCAGATGTCGCGCTATATGGAAGTCGCGGAACAGGCGTTGCGCGACGTGATGGCGGCGGCTCCGGTGGCGCCTGCCACCAGTCGTCACTATGCGCGCGACCAGAAGCGACTCGTCAACCGGATGAAGTATTCGCCCTTCAACAGTCATCCAGAGCGGGCGACGATTCCGATCCTGGGCTTTGACGCGCAACCGGAAGTGATCGCGCTCAAGGCGCCCATCACCGTCGGCCCAGCCAATCCTGCCGTGCGCGATCTTGAAGGCTACGCCACGCCGGCCAGCACGTACATCGGCAACGAGATGCACTTCGACGGCTTCACCGCTCCGGCGGGTGGCGTCTACAAACTTCGCTTCAACGCCTTCTCCCTATGGATTCACACGCATTGGGTGAAAGCTCCGGGCGGCAAGGAGATGTCCTGGCGGCCGGATCGTGACCACACCTCGCGCGGCCGCACCACCGAACCCGTTACTATCTACGCGCAGAATCAGGCTCGCGAGCGGCGCTTGCTCGGCACCTTCGATGTCTCGCCGGAGCCCGGCTTCCACGAACTCACCGTGCATCTGCTCGCCGGCGAACAGATCCTGCCCGATGCCTCGCGTCTGTTCCGTTCGCGGCCCGGTTTCATCGCGAGCCCCGATGCTACGGCGGACGGCATGCCTGGGGTGGCCTATCGCTGGATGGACGTGGAAGGGCCTCTGGCCACTCCCGCCGCGCGCGCCGTCGCTCAGCGGCTCTATGGCTCGCTGCCGCAGCCCGCGGGCAATGCCGCGGATCTCGAGCGGCTGGTGCAAGCCTTCGCCACGCGTGCCTATCGCCGCCCGGTGCGCGAAGGCGAACTCACTCCGTACGTGGCCATCGCCCGCGATCGTCTGGCTGCCGGAGGTCCCCAATCGTTTTCGGAAGCGCTCGTGGCCGGCTATACGGCGGTGCTGTGTTCGCCCGGCTTCCTGTATCTCGAAGAGCGCCCGGGCCCGCTCAATTCCTGGGCTGTCGCCAACCGCCTGGCGTATTTCCTTTGGAACGCGCCGCCGGACGATGAGCTGCGTACGCTGGCCACCAAGGATGCCTTGCGGCAGCCCGTCACCGTGCTGCGGCAAACCCGACGGCTGCTGGCGGATCCCCGCTCGCGGCAGTTCGTCAACGCCTTCCTCGACTATTGGCTGGACCTGCGCCGTTTGGGCGACACCACGCCGGACCAGACGCTTTATCCCGAGTCCTACCTGGACGACTTGCTCAACGAGTCCGCCCGCGCCGAAACGCAGCTCTTCTTCGAGCACGTGCTGCGCCGCAATCTGCCGGCTGCGACGCTGGTCGACGCGCGCTTCGCCATGCTGAATTCGCACCTCGCACGGCACTACGGGTTGCCGCCCGTGGCCGGCAGCGATCTTCGCTTGGTCAATCTGCCGGCCGATAGTGTCCGCGGCGGCTTGCTGACGCAGGCCAGCATCCTCACCATCACCGCCAACGGCACCACCACTTCGCCCGTGCTGCGGGGTGCCTGGGTGATGGAGCGCATTCTGGGCGAACCGCCGCCACCGCCGCCGCCCGGCGTGCCGGCCGTGGAGCCCGATACTCGCGGCGCCACCACCATTCGTCAGCAACTCGACAAGCATCGCTCCGTCGCCGCCTGCGCCAGTTGTCATCAGAAGATTGACCCGCCTGGCTTCGCCCTCGAAAGCTTCGACGTGGTGGGCGCCTTCCGCCCGCGCTACCGGTCCCTCGAACAGGGCGAGCCGGTGGCCGGTTTCGGCAAGAACGGCCATCGCTTCACCTATCGCCTGGGCCCCCCCGTGGATGCCAGCGGCCAGTTGAATGGCCAGAGCTTTGCCAACGTGCGCGACTTCAAGCAGGTGCTCCTGCGCGATGAACGCAAGCTGGCCCGCAACCTGATCACCCAACTGATGACCTACGCGACTGGCACCGCCCCTAGCTTTGCCGAACGCGAAGAGATTGAACGTCTGCTGCAAGCCGCGGGGCCGCGCTACGGCGTCGCGTCGTTGGTGGAACAAATCGTCCAGAGCCCATTATTCCTGAGCAAATAGAGGCCATCGCATGAACTTCATCACTCGCAAGCAACTTCCCCGCCGCCGCTTCCTGCGCGGAACCGGCGCGGCGCTCGCCTTGCCGTTACTCGATGCCATGCGGCCGGCCCTCGCCGCGGACACGCCGCCGCCGCGGCGGTTGTTCGCCATCTGCAACAACCTGGGCTTCCTGACCGACAAGTTCTTTCCGCCGCAGGCCGGGGCCAGCTATCAGCCCTCGCCGTATCTCGAATTGCTCGCCGCGCATCGGCAACAGTTCACCGTCTTCAGCGGCGTTTCGCATCCGGACGTGGATGGCAGCCACTCCTCGGAAGTCTGCTTTCTCACGGCCGCGCCGCATCCCGGCAACGGCGGCTTCCGCAACTCGATCTCGCTTGACCAATACCTGGCGGACCACGTCGGCGTCCTGACGCGCTTCCCGTCGCTCACCTTGGGCGTCAACGTCAATCGCGGCCAACGCAGCCTGTCGTTTACCGGCTCCGGCGTGATGATTCCGAGCGAGGAGAGCGCCGCCGCCGTCTATCGCAAGCTCTTTCTGCAAGGCTCGGCGGACGAGATCGAAAAGCAGATCGCCCGTCTGAAGCTGGGCCAAAGCATCATGGACTCTGTTGCGGTGCATGCCCAGGGGCTCGAACGTGACTTGGGGCCGCGCGATCGCGAACGGCTGGACCAGTACATCACCGGCGTGCGCGAACTCGAGCGCCGGCTGGTGTTGGCGCGCGAATGGGAGCGCCGCCCGAAACCGAAAACGACGCGGCCCGCTCCCACCGATCCGCCCGAAATGCGCTCTTATATGGAGAAAACGGCCCTGATGTACGACATGGCCAAACTCGCCTTTGAAAGCGACTCTACGCGCCTCATCACGCTTTTCCTCGATAGCTCCAATTCGCCGGCCATCGATCTCGGCGAAGTGAAGATCACCGACGGTTATCACAACCTTTCGCATCACGGCAAAAACGAAAGCAAGCTTCAACAGCTGGAAGCCATCGATCGCCGCCACATGCAACTCTTCTCCGAACTGCTCACCAAGCTGCAAGGGGCGCGCGAGCAGGACCATTCACTACTGGACCGCACCCAAGTCCTCTACGGCAGCAACTTCGGCGACGCCAACAAGCACACCACCACCAACATGCCGGTGATTCTGGCCGGCGGCGGCTTCGCGCATGGGCAACACTTGGCCTTCGACGTCAATCGCAACTATCCCCTGCCCAATCTCTTCGTCAGCATGATCCAGCGCATGGGGCTTGACGCGAGCCAGTTCGCCTCTTCCACCGGCACCATGCGCGGACTCGATCTCCGCGGCTAGAATCGTGTTCGGCCCTGCTGAACGACGCTTGACCCTTCTGGCCGCGGCGATGAATACTCTCATTGATCCATGGCCACCGTCAAAGCCATTAGCCGGTCAGCAAAGCTGAACACCCGGGACTACGAAGTCTCCTCGGTGCGCAAAGCGCTCGAGTTGCTCAGTGCGTTTTCGCTGGCCAATCCCTGCTGGTCGCTCTCGGACCTCGCCCGGCAACTCGACCTGCCCAAGAGCACGGCGCACAATCTGTTGCGGACGTTGCAGTCCTTTGACCTCGTTCAGCAGGACCGCGAAGACCGTACCTATCGTCTGGGCCCGCGCGCCATTGAGATGGGCTTTGTCTTCTCGCGCAGCACGGAGATGCTGAACCAGGCGCGCCCGATCCTGCGCCGCCTGGCCGATACGTCGCGCGAAACCGTCAAGCTGGGCGTTCTCTCCACCGGCCAGGTCCTGATTCTCGCCGCCTTCGAGTCCAGCTTCCAGTTGCACACGCGCGGCGACATCGGCACGCGCTGGCCGCTACATTCCACCAGCCTGGGCAAAGCCATCCTGAGCGCCTTGCCGCCGGATGAGGCCGAGGCCACGATCGCCGAACGCGGGCTGGCGCCCTTCACCAAACGCACCACCACGTCCTGGCCGAAGCTGCGTGCGGAACTGAATCTGATCCGCGAGCGCGGCTACGCCCTGGACCTCGAAGAGAACGAACCCGGCGTGCATTGTGTCGCTGCCCCGTTTGTCGATACGCTGCGCGGCGCCATCGGCGCGGTCAGCGTCTCCGGACCTCGCGTTCGTCTGGAAGATGCCGCGCTGCGCGAACTGGTGAAAGAGGTCACCGCGGCGGCGCGCGCCATCCGTCCTCAAGCTTTTTTGGAGCAATTATGAACTCTCAATCGATTCGCGGCATCATCCCCCCTCTGGTTACCCCGTTCCGCCCCGATGGCAGCATCGACGAGGCCGCGCACCGCGCCGAAGTGCGCTACATGGTCGAACAGGCCCGCGTGCATGGGCTTGCCGTTTGCGGGAGCACCGGCGAAGGCCACACGCTCTCCACCGACGAGACTCGCCGCATTGTCGGCTGGACCGTGGAAGAAGTGAAAGGCCGCGTGCCTGTCATCGCCGGCATCATCACCGATAGCACTCAATCCACCATCGATCGGGCGCTCGCCCTCGCCGACCTTGGCGTGGCCGCGCTCCAGGTGACGCCGGTGCACTACGTCTTCCGGCCGGACGACGACTCCATGGTGCGCCATTTCGCCGCGATTGCCGACCGCACTGGCATTCCCGTCATCATCTACAACGTCGTCCCGTGGTCCTACCTCCTGCCGCCGCTGCTGGTCCGCATCCTGCGTGACGTGGAAGGCGTCATTGGCGTGAAGCAAAGCGCCAGCGACATGAAGGCTCTGGCCGATCTGCTTTTGCTTAGCGAAGAGGCAGGCATTCGCGATCGCGTCCGCATTCTCTCCGCCGTCGACGCCTTGCTGTATCCGTCGTTCCGTCTGGGCTCCGATGGCGCCGTCGCGGCCATCTTGAGCGCCGCGCCGGAGGCTTGTGTGGCTTTGTGGGACGCGGTGGCCGCCGGTGACGATCGCACCGCGCTGGACCTGCATAAGAAGCTGCTGCATCTGTGGAACGCCATCGATGCGCCGAACCTTCCGGCCAACGTTCGCGCGGGCATGCGCGTGTTCGGACGCGACGGCGGCGTGCCACGTCCGCCGATGCCCGTCAGCAGTGCGGCGCAGGAAGAGCGAATCCGCGCGGCGATGACTGCTCTGGCTCCGGCCGTTTCGGCCTAACTCTCGTCTTCCATCTTCGAAGTCCCCTGGAAAGGAACTCTATGTCTCCTCGTCGAGTCGTCGTGTGTCTACTCGTCCTCGCTCTCGCCGCGCTTGGCCAAACGTCTACCGCGCGCGTCTCCGGTCTGGTGACGGACTCGGCCGGCGCCGTCATCCCGGCCGCCTCCGTCACTTTGAAAAACACGGCTACGGGCATTGAAACCAAGGTCCAGGCCGGCAACGAAGGTCTCTTTACCGCGGCCTTCCTGCAGCCGGGACCTTACGAACTCTTCGTTGAAGCCAAGGGCTTCAAACGCTTCGTCCGCCAGGGCCTGACGCTCGATACGGGCCAGGCGCTGGTGCTCGACGTGCGGCTGGAGATCGGCTCGGTGGCCGAGTCCGTCGTGGTCTCGGCGGAGACGCCGCTTCTGGCCGCCGACTCTTCCGCCATCAGCACGCTGGTGGAGAACGCCACCATACGCAACATGCCGCTCGCCAGCCGCCGCATCGGCAGCCTGATTCGCCTAATGGGCAACGTCACCTTCGGTAGCGAAGCGTCCTGGGAAGGCATCACCAACTTCTCCATCGCCGGCGGCCGTGGCCGTCAGCAGATCTGGCAGTTGGATGGCGGCAACCTGCAGGGCGTGATGCTGGTGACGGGCATTGCCAGCGTCGCGCCGCCCGTCGAAGCGATGGAAGAGTTCCGCATCCAGGCCAATGGCTATCCCGCTGAGTTCGGACGCAGCACCGGCGGCTTCATCTCGATGACCACCAAGTCCGGCACCAACCAGTTCCATGGCTCGCTGTATGAGTTCCTGCGCAACGATGCCTTTGACGCGCGGAACTTCTTCTCCGCCACCAAGCCGCCCTTACGCTATAACGTCTTTGGCGGTACGGTGGGCGGCCCCATCCGCCGCGACCGCACGTTCTTCTTCTTCTCTTACGAGGGCACGCGGCGGCGCGATGGCGTCACCCGCATTCTGAACGTGCCCACGGCTCAGGAAGTGCGCGGCGACTTCTCCGCCACGGCGGGCACGCTCCTCGATCCCGCCAACGGCCAGCCTTTCCCCGGCAAGATGATTCCCGCCTCACGGCTCGATCCCGTCGGCGCGGCGCTCGCCCGCCTCTATCCCACGCCGAACGTCCCCGGCGCACCCAGCGGCAATCGCAACTTCCAACAGAACGCCGTCAACCGGACCACGGGCGATAGCTACATCCTCAAGCTCGATCATTCACTCTCCGCGCGCGATCGCATTTCCGGACGTTATCTCAAGTTCCGCAGCCCCGTGCAGCCGGGCCGCGTCTATCCCAACCCGGCCGCGGACACCGTCGGCGATCAGCTCTCCGATCAGTTCCACGTGACGGGCAACTGGGTGCGCAACGTCAGCACCTCGCTCTTCAATGAGCTCCGGTACAACTACAACCGCCGCACCAATGAAGATCCTTCGCTCTATCCCAGCACCATCAATGCGGATGTCGGCTTGCGCGGTGTCGCTCAGGATGGCACGGCTAACCTCAACATCACCGGCTTCACCGCCATCGGCCAAGGCGGGCAGTATCGGCTCGCCGGGCCCGGCTTTCAGCACCAGATCATCAACTCCACCACCTGGATCCACGGCGCGCATCAGGTGAAGTTCGGTGGCGAGTGGCGTTCCTCGGAGATGCCCGACCTCTGGGGCGATTCGCGCGCCGGTACCTTCAACTTCAACGACGTCGCCACCGGCCGCGGCTTCGGCCTCGCGTCCCTGCTGCTGGGCTGGGTGAACACGGCGGCGGTCAATACCGGCTTCACCAGCGCCCGCATGAACTACTTCGCCGGCTACCTTCAGGACGATTGGAAGGTCAACTCGCGACTCACGTTGAACATCGGCCTGCGCTGGGACCTGGACACGCCGCGCTCGGAAAAGAACAACCAGCAGACCGGCTTTGACCGCTTTGCGATCAACCCGGTTTCAGGCACCCCCGGCGCCATCACCTACGCCGGTGTGGGCGGCACGTCCGTCTACGCTCACCGTTTCGACCGCAACAACTTCGGCCCGCGCTTCGGCTTTGCTTACCGTCCGCTGGGCGATCGCCTCGTCTTCCGCGGCGGCTATGGCCTGATGTATGGCCCCATCTATGACGACTCCATCACGCGGGCCAACGTGGTCGGCTTCGGTGACGTCCGCCAGTTCCAGTCTTCGGATAACGGCATCACGCCCGCGTTTCTGCTGCGTACCGGCGTACCGCTGCCGCCCGCCGAATCGCCCAACCCCGGTTTCGGCGCCGTGCCCGTAGGCAGTTCGCCGCGCGTTTCGCCGGACTTCTACGACCCCGATCTGAAGGCCACCTACGCGCATCACCTCAACTTCAGCGTGCAGCGCCAGTTGGCCGGCAGCTTTCTCGTGGAAGCTGCTTACACGGCGAACCTCTCGCATCGGGTGAGTGGCCGCGCCACCAACGTCAACGAGATTCGCCCCGAGCGTCGCGGCGCGCGGCAGGACCAGGCGCTTCGCCCGTTCCCCCAGTACGCCAACGTCACTCAGCGCGCCATGAACTGGGGCAACTCGTCGTATCACGGCGTCAATTTCAAGGTCGAGAAGCGTTTCTCGCGTGGCTTGAACCTGCTGAGCAACTACACCTGGGCCAAGTTCCTGGACGACGTGCAATCGGCGGCCGATGCGGGCGGCGGCGGTCCGCAGAGTTACTACGCGCGCCATCTCGACAAATCCTATAGCGGCAACGATCTGCGGCATCGCTGGGTGTCGAGCGCGGTGTACGAGCTTCCCGTGGGCCGTGGCCGCTCGCTCAACCTGGCGCAACCGGTGCTCGATGCGGCTTTCGGCGGATGGAGCCTCGGCCTCATCTCCGAACTGCGCAGCGGCCTGCCCTTCGGCGTCACGGAACAAACCAACCGCCTGAACGCTTTCTCCTCCTCTCAGCGTCCGAACCTGGTGGGCGCCTGGCAACTCGATGGCGATCGGTCCCGTGCCCAGCTCATCTCGCAATGGTTCAATACCGCTGCCTTCGTCTTTCCGGGCGATGGCGTCCTGGGTAATTCGCCGCGCAGCGTGGGGCAAGGCCCCGGTTCCGTGGGGCTCGACCTTTCCCTGCTGAAGGACTTCGCCTTCCGCGAACGTGTGAAGCTCCAGTTCCGCGGCGAGTTCTTCAGTATCCTCAATCGCCCCAACTTCGGCTTGCCCAACGGGGCGCGCGGCAGCGCCGCTTTCGGCACCATCGCGAGCGCCGGCGGCGCCCGGCAGGTCCAACTCGGCTTGCGCCTCACCTTCTAACTAAGATGGAGCTACCCATGTCCTGCTTACTTACCCGCCGCACTCTGCTCGGCGCGCTCGCTGCCGGTGCTTCGGCGCAGATCAAGCCAGAGCTTTGGGACCCTTCGCAGCCGGTCCCCAAGCAATCCGAACTCGCGCCGCTGGCCAGCGTGCGCTTCTCCGTCATCAAGCCCTATGAGCCCGAGCGCGACGGCGGCTACGGCTTCCTGCATGGCGTGGCTCTGCAATGGCATCGCCATCGCCTCTACGCCTCCTTTGGCCACAACAAAGCCCTGGAGAATACGGCCGGCGAAGAGGCGCGGGGCCGCGTGAGCAACGATGGCGGCCGAACCTGGGGACCCGTCTTCACGATCGACGCCGGCCAGAAAGAACAAGGGCTCGCCGTCAGCCACGGCGTCTTCTTCGTCAACCAGGGACGTCTGTGGGCGTTCCTGGGCGCCTTCTACCATGGCCGCGAACGAGTGCACGCGCGCGCCTATCTGCTGAATGACGCTACCCAAGCCTGGGAACCGCGCGGCCTGGTAGTGGACGGCGGCTTCTGGCCGATGCAGGAGCCTCTGCGCTTAGCCAACGGCAATTGGATCATGGCCGGCTTTAAAGTGGGCGATGGAGAACCGGCATCGGTCGCCATCAGTCACGGCGACGACCTGTTGCGTTGGGACCATGTCGTCATCCCGCGCGCCGCTTCCGTTCGCAAGATGTGGGGCGAGTCCACCATTCTGGTGGATGGCAATCGCGTGCTGAACATCGCGCGCTATGGCGACGAAGCTCAAGCGTTGGTTTCGGTGAGCGAAGACGGCGGACACCAATGGACCCCGATGGCGTCTTCGAACTTGCCGATGGTCACGTCCAAGCCCTATGCCGGACGTCTGCGTAACGGTCAACGCTACTTGGTGGCCACCACGACGGCCGATAGCGGCAAGCGCCGCGCGCCGCTCACCATCGCGGTAAGCCGGCCGGGCGCGACGCACTTCAGTAAGGTCTTTCTGATTCGCGGGGCCGAGTCAGCGAGCGGTGGCGAGTCCAATCCGCGCGGCAATCTCTCGTATCCTTACGCTACCGAACACGGTGACTCGCTCTATGTTGGCTACTCGAACAATGCCGGTCGGAAGGGCATGAACCTCAACAGCGCCGAAATGGCAGTGATCCCTTTGCGCTCGCTGCGGGCTTAGGCAACCTACCGGTAAAAAGGCTTCCAGGTGATCCAGCGCGGGCCGTAGTGTGGCTCCGGC
Source organism: Bryobacteraceae bacterium (assembly GCA_965229305.1). GTDB lineage: Bacteria > Acidobacteriota > Terriglobia > Bryobacterales > Bryobacteraceae > JALHNI01. Next base: position 12,483 of record CBDDIZ010000037.1, read on the forward strand.
TTGCCCAGTTCGAGCGCGCCTAAGTCGGGCGCGCGTCCGGTGAAGCCATCGTTCACCGTCGGCAGCGCCACGCCCGCATCCACAGCCTTCGACCCCGGTCGCAGCCGGAAGTTCAAGTCCATCGAATGGTAGACGCGATAGCGCTGCGCCGGATCCGGTGGCGTGAGCTTCTCGAAGATGTCGAAGTCTAACTCCACGCCATGAGCCTCCTGACCTGTCGCCCGGCTAAAATCCGCGAGGGTGGCAAAATACTTCCAGGCATCTTCTTTCGAACCCTGAGCCACTTGGCCCGGGCCGGCCGGCGCCAGCCACGAGTATTGCTTCGCCACATTCGGATTCGGCCGAAAGCCGTTATAGTCGCTGCTGTAGCTGCTGGTGGCGTTGGCCCAAGTCATCACCCCGCGGTTCGTGTTGCGCCCCAGGAATAGGTTATTCCGGAAGTGCGTATTCGAGTAACCCTCGCGCGCCGCCTGCTCCGTGATCATTGTGTTGTGATACGCCAGAATGCCGGCCGGGGCCGCGCTGAACTTGAATGCGCCGCCCGCGGGTACGTGATACAGCAGGTTATTCATAAAGTAGACCGGCCCGCCGAAGAAGGGCTGCGCACTGTAGCCGTTGTGCGCCGCATTCACGCCGCGATTGCGAAACACGCGCACGTTGTGTGCGCCGCCGTCGGTCTCGATGAAGTCGTCGTTCGAGAGGTGAATGTCGTTGTTGTAGATGTCGATGGAGGAGGCACGCCGTTCAGGGTCAGCGTCCGGCGGTCCATAAGTCGAGATACAGATCGCGTCATGGAAGTAAGCCACCGCATTGTGCGCAATCACATGTCCGGGTCCGTACACCTTCACGGCAAAGAAGCTGCGCAACTGATGCGACGGGTAGATGCCCGCCGCACGCTGGCCGGCCTGATTCCAGCCGATCAGCCGCATTTGATCCTCCCGGCCGAGGAATAAGTTGTCGGCAATGTAGAAGTCACGCGAGTCCGCGTTCTCCGTCCACACGCCCACGCCGATGTCCTCAAAGCGGCAGTTCTTAACGGTGAGGTTCGTCGCGCCCAACACTTCCTTGTCGCCGGCAAAGATCGCAATCTCTGTATTGCGGAACGTTAGACCTTCGATGATGTGATGCGCGCTGGCGATCATGTCGAACAGCTTCGCGTTACCCGCGCCATCGAAGATCGCCTCGCCGTCTCCGGCGCCCTTGATGGTGATCGGCTTCTCGGCCGTCCCCTTCAGCGACAACGACCAGGAACCCGTAAATGGAGCGCTCAGCGGGTCGACGTAGTTCAGGCGCTCGGGACGATAGAGCCCCGCGTGAATCAGCAGCGTATCGCCCGGCTGCGCCTTCCGCATCCGCACCGCGGTCCAGTCGCCGCGCCCCTCGCCGTAGTATGCCGCCTTCAAACCGATAAAGCTCGGCTCTTGCTTCGGGCCTTCATGGTCGGCGGGATAGACGTGCAGCACGCGCCCGCCGCTATAGGGCATCGGCTCGGTCCGCGTGGTCACGGTGGCCTTCTGCTGCGCCTGCCCGGTGACGCCGTCAGGATCCCGCATCGTGAATTCGCAGTCGTAGCTGGTACCCGGCTCCAGATTCAGAATGCTGCCCGCAAAGCCCTGCGGCACGGTGTAAGTCATGCTTTCGCGTTCGCGAAAGACGCGTTCGCCGCCGATGCGCAGCAACGGCAGCGCAGGCTTCCACTCGGACGTGCCCGTCTTGCGGAAGCGCACTTCCACTGTCGCATTGCGATTCGCATCGCCCTCGATCAGCCATTCAAAGCCGAGGTTCAGCAACGTCGGATGTTCGACGTGAAACCGGCCAGGCTGGACGGAGTTCTGCGCTTGGAGCGTGCAGGTAAGAAAAAGGAGGAGAGCCGGTATCCGCATGGTAAGACCTCGATGATCTTATAACAGCGGACCGCTCTCCTCCAGGTGTGTTCTTCGAACTAGAAGCTGAGCCGCAAGGCGAACCGGAACTGCCGCTCGCCCACGGCGCCCGTAATCTCGCCGAAGCCGTTGTTTGAGACATTGGTGCCGGACGGGTTATTGAACTGCGGCGTATTTGTCACGCCGAAGCACTCGGCGCGGAACTGCAGGTCCAGCCCTTCCTTGATCGAAAACTTACGGAACAGCCCGCCGTCGAGGTTGAAAACCGCCCGGCCCGCGCACCGTATTGCGGCCGACGTTGCCGAAGCGCGGCTGCGTCACCGAAGCGAACGCCCGCGGATTGAAGTAGGGCTGGCCCACGCCATGGCCGCCCAGAATGTCGACCGTGGAGAGGACTTGGTCAGCCGTCTGCGTGTTGCCCGGCGCATTCAACGAAGTGCCCCGCAGCCGTAATCGTGAAAGGGAGTCCGCTCGTGCGGCTCATGATCCAGTTGATCTGCCAGCCGCCGAGCAGGGCACTCGCCACGCCGGTGGTGGCCAGGCTCTTGCCCTTGCCGAACGGCAATTCATAGTTGCCGTAGAACTGCGCGTTGTGCGTGCGGTCGAAGCCCGCCACCGCGCGATTGCGCTGCAGCATGGGCACCCAGTTGAAGGTCAGGCCGCCGTCGGTGTCATCCGTGTATCCGAAAGAACGCGACCACGTGTAAGAGAAGCCCAGCGTTGACCCGCTGAACCGCCGCGTGACGTTCGTCTGCCAGCCGTTGTAGGCCGACGTGTTGAACGGATTGAAGAGGCCGCACATCGGCCGTTCGTCCGAACTGCGAGAGCGCCCGGCCCGCCGTGCCGCCGTTCGGCCCCGCCGCGTTAATGTTCTGGATCGACGTCTGTCGGATGCCGCGGCTGCCCACGATGGCCGTGGTGATGTTGACGTTGTGTCCCAAGTCGCGCTGCAGCGAGAGGTTCCAGCTCTCGATATAGCCGCGATGGAAGCGCTGCGGGAAGGTCGTGGTGCCCACCGCCGCCGGCAGCGTGAAGACGGACTGGTTCAGGTCCGGACCCTGCACCGCCGGGATGCCGGTGCGCAATGAGCCTGCCGGCTGAAAGCTACTCGCGCCGTTGAATTGCGTCGAAATCGTTGCCGGATACGCATCGCGCAGATAGCGGAACGTGTTCGGATCCACGCTAATGCCGCCGCCCAAGCGGATCACGGTCTTATCGTTCGCCCGATAGGCGATGCCCAATCGCGGCGCAAACTGGCCATGGCCGGTGTCGAAACCGCCCCGATAGATCTTGTCGGTCTGAGGATCGTAGCGCTCGGCCTCGCCATGGTCGCGCCGCGCCATCGGATAGATCTCATAGCGGATGCCGTAGTCGATCGTCAGCTTCCGGGTTACCTGCCAGGCATCGCGGATGTACAGGCCATAAGAGGGCATGAATACGGTGGCCGGATTCATGTATTGCACGTCTTTGCCCATCACGGTGGGAAGCCCCAAAAGGAAGTCGCCGACGGTGTTGTAAGGCGTGGTGGCGGCGCCGCCATTGAGTGACGTAATGCCGCCGTTGAAGTTGAACCCGCCGCGCGGACCATTGGAGGCCTGCGGTTGGAAGTGGTTAATGTCGAACCGGCTATATTCGAAGCCGAAGCGGATCGAATGGCTGCCCCGCATCACGCCGATGTTGGCGCTCGCCGTGTACTGGTTGTCGCGGAAGAGGAATGGGTTGGAGACGTTCGGATTACCGATGGCCGAGAAAGTCGTAAACGTGAAGCGCGGATAGCCACCCTGCAAGCGGTCGCTGCCGTTGGTGCCCGGAATCTTCAGCACGTCGAGCCCATAGTTCTTATCGAGGTCGATGTTCTCGGCCGAAAGGCGCAATCGCGTATAGCCCAGCACGGCGTCCAGAATCACGCGCGGTGAGATGGTGTAAGTGCCACCGACGGCCGCTGACTGGGTCAGGCCAGGCGCGCGCCCAGGTTGCCCGCCGTTGGTGGCGTCGCCGCCGGCTTCGCCCAGCGAAGGCGGGTCAAACGCGAGGGTCGGCGAGAAGCTGTAGCGCGTCCACATCTGCAGCCTCTCGCTCTTGTTGTAATTCACCTTGAAGTCGACGTTGTCCCGCCGGAACTGATAGCCACCCACGGCCAGGTAGTTATTCGGGAACACCGGCTGATTCGGCGCCGGAATCAGATTGATCATGTAGGCGGACGCCGGGTCGATCTGGCTGCTGGGGATGCGATTGCTCGGGAACGGCGTGCGGCCCGTGCCGTTGGCATTGCCGGTGGTGGGGTCAAAGAGCGTGGTCCCGGTGCCGTTAAAGTCACCCGTTCGCATGGCCGCCGTCGGCACCGTTCGCAGGGCCGTGGCCAACTGGCGGCGCGTTGTGCGTTCCCAGCCGGTGAAGAAAAACAGCTTGTTCTTCACGATCGGCCCGCCATAAGTGGCGCCGAACTGATGCTGCACGTTCTTCGGTGCCCGGTCCGGGTCGCCGGTGCACGAGTACAGACAGTAGAAGTAATTCCGCGCCTTCAACTTACTATTCGTCGCGAACTCCCAAGCCGCGCCGTGGAAGGCGTTCGTCCCGCTCTTGATGATCACGTTCGTCGCCACGCCTCCCGCCATGCCCTGCTCGGCGTCAAAGGCGTTACTTACGATGTTCACCGTCTCCACCGACTCCACCGACGGTACATACGCCACCAGACGCGGCAGCCACGGATGACTGATCGTCGCCCCGTCCAGCTTCGTCGCGTTCGACGATTGCGGCATCCCGTTCGCCTGCGTCGCCATCGAGCGCTGCGGATTGCCGGACTCCGAGTGCACCTCCACCGGCGGCGTAAAGCCCGGCAGAATCTTGTAGAGAATCTGGAAATTGCGGCCCTGCGAGTTGATCAACGGTAAATCCGTGATCTGCTGCGAGCGCAGAACATTGTTGATGTCCGCGCGATCGGATTGCAGCACCACGGCGTTCGCGCCCACCGTCACGCTTTCGTTTACCTGCGTCACCGACACCGCGATATCCATGCGGCGAACGCTGTTCACGGTGATCGCGACGCCTTCGGCCGTATATGTGGCAAAAGCCGGTGCCGCCACGGTGAGCTTGTAAGTCCCCTGTAACAGGTCGCTCATCAGGAACGCCCCGCGATCGTCGCTGACGGTCGCCTTGACGATCCCCGTCGCCGTATTCAGCGCCTCAATCTTGGCATTCGGAATCCCCGCTCCGGTGGGATCGGTAATCGTCCCCGTGAGCGAACCATAAAGAGTCTGCGCCTGCACGGCGGACCCCATCAGACACCCCAACAACGCAACCCAACCCAAAGCACGCACCATAAAGGTCTCCAGGAAATTCGATTGAAATTCAAACGAGCGGCAAACTACCCTGCAAAGCTAAGTGGCGGCATGATATCAGAGGGCTTTGGGGAGTTCAATCCTCGAAACGGGGCCGTTTGGTACTGTTTCGCCTTCCAGTGGGACTAAGTTCAGGTTGGCTCACCCCCCTGCGACCACCGGTGGTGCGCGCTTCCGACTTAAAGCGCCTGCGCCGCCGCGAACGCCGATGCCCAGGCCCATTGGAAGTTGTAACCGCCCAGTTGACCCGTCACGTCCACCACTTCGCCGATGAAGTGGAGGCCCGGAACCCGCCGCGCCTCCATCGTTTTCGACGAGAGCTCGTTCGTATCCACGCCGCCGGCCGTGACCTCCGCCTTGGCGTAACCCTCGGTGCCCGCCGGCTGCCAGGACCATTGCTGGAGCCCGCGTGCGGCATCCTTCAGCACCACGTCCTTCAGCCGCGAAAGCGGCGGCGTCAACTGGTGGACCGCCGCCCACCGGTCCGCCAGCCGTTGCGGCAGGAAGCCTAGCAGCGCGCCCCCCGAGCGTTTGCGCTCGAGGAATTCGGCTTCGAGGTCATGCCCCGGCGCCAGGTTGAGCGCCACCGCCTGCCCCGGCCGCCAGTACGAACTCGCCTGCAGGATGGCCGGGCCAGACAGGCCGCGATGCGTCACCAGCATCCGCTCGGCGAACGCCGGGCCGCCGCCGGCGGTAGCGACCACGTCGGTGGCCACGCCGGAAAGCCCTTCGAACGTGCGGGCATCGTCGGCGTTGAAGGTCAGCGGCACCAGCGCCGGCCGCGGCTCCACCACGCGCAAGCCGAACTGGCGAGCCAACCGATGACCCCAGTCGGTGGCGCCGATCTTCGGAATCGAGAGGCCGCCGGTCGCCACCACCAGCTTCGGCGCTTCAAACGCGCCCGCGCTGGTCTGCACCCGAAAACCCGCCGTCACGCTCTCCACGCGCGTCCCGGTCAGGATGCGGACCCCGGCGCACTCAGCCAGCAGCAAGTCGACAATCTGTTTGGCGGACCCGTCGCAGAACAACTGGCCCAGCTTCTTCTCGTGCCACGCGATGCCATGCCGGTTCACCAGGTCGACAAAATCGGCCGGACGGTAGCGCGCCAGCGCCGACTTGGCAAAGTGCGCGTTCTCGCTCAAAAAATTCTCCGGCCGTGTCTCGCGGTTGGTGAAATTCGCCCGCCCGCCGCCCGAGATCAGGATCTTGCGGCCCACCGCCTCGCCGTGTTCCACTAACAAAGTCCGCCGGCCTCGTTGCATTGCCATCGCCGCGCAGAACAGACCTGCCGCCCCGCCACCCACGATGATGGCTTCGTACTCAGTATTCATCTTTTCTTCATCATCGCCCGCCAGCGCTGGAAGTGCGTGATTTAATAGTGGAACTGTCTAAAGGAGACCTTGCATGAGTTTGACGCGGAAGAAGTCGCTAGCCGGGCTGTTGTCGCAAGCCGCTGATTCAGAAAAGGGCCTCAAACGGACCTTGGACGCCAAGGCGCTGGTCGCGCTGGGCATTGGCGCCATCATCGGCGCCGGCCTGTTTGTCCGCACAGCCGCCGCGGCTGCGGAAGCCTCCGGCGCGGCCGTCACCCTATCCTTCATCGTGGCCGCCATCGGTTGCGCGCTCGCCGGACTCTGCTACGCCGAGTTCGCCGCCATGATCCCCATCGCCGGCAGCGCTTACACCTACGCCTACGCCACCATGGGCGAGTTCGTCGCCTGGGTGATCGGCTGGGCGCTGGTGCTCGAATACGCGCTCGGAGCCGCCACCGTCTCCATTGCCTGGAGCGAGTACCTCAATAACCTCCTGGGCGGAGCCATCCCCTACGCCTTCTGTCACTCCTTTCTCCAAACCTCGGCCGATGGCACCCACGGCATCATGAACTTTCCCGCCCTGGTGATCCTGCTGCTGCTTACCCTGCTGCTGATCAAAGGCACCGAAGAATCCGCCAATGTGAACGCCGTCATCGTTTACGTCAAGGTCGGTATCGTGCTGCTGTTCATTGCCCTCGGCTGGAGCTTCATCAACCCCGCCAACCACGTCCCCTACATGATTCCCGAAGGCACTCCCGGCCACGAAGGACTCTTCCGCCACGGCTGGGGCGGCGTACTGGGCGGCGCGGGCATCGTCTTCTTCGCCTTCATCGGCTTTGACGCCGTCTCCACCGCGGCGCAGGAAGCCAAGAACCCCGCCAAGGACATGCCGCTCGGCATCCTCGGCTCGCTGGCCGTTTGCACCCTGCTCTATATCCTCTTCGCCCACGTGCTGACGGGCGTGGCCAACTGGAAAGAGTTCAAGATCGCCGGTAAAGAAGCCTCGGTCGCCTTCGCCATTCAGACCTATATGCCCGGCTACGGCTGGCTGGCCACGCTGATTACCGTCGCCATTCTCGCCGGCTTCTCTTCCGTGATCCTCGTCATGCTCTTAGGCCAGAGCCGGGTCTTCTACTCGATGGCCAAGGACGGCCTGCTGCCCAAGATCTTCTCCGAGCTGCATCCGAAGTTCCGGACGCCCTATAAGTCCAACGTGGTTCTGTTCGTCTTTGTTGGCCTGATCGCGGGCTTGCTCCCGGGCGACATCACCGGCGACCTCACGTCCATCGGGACGCTGTTCGCCTTCGTGCTGGTCTGCGCCGGCGTCATGATCCTCCGCAAAACGGACCCCCGCGTCGAGCGTCCCTTCCGCGCCCCCCTGGTGCCCATCGTCCCGATTCTCGGCATGCTCGTCTGCGGCGCCATGATCATCGCCTTGGATCGCACCACGCAGCTCGCGGCGTTCGTTTGGCTGTTAATCGGCCTGGTCGTCTACTTCACCTACAGCAAGAGCCACAGCAACCTGAAGGCCGAGTAAGCTCGGCCTACTGAATCGTGCTGCCGCCCTGGATGCCCATCGTCATGTCCGCCACGTTCCGGTTAATGTGCCGGTCCAGGTTGATGACGTAGGTCTCCGGGGCGCTGATCAGTACCGGCGAATGCGTCGCGCAGATGATGCGGAAGTTCTTCTTCTCCACCAACTCGAACAGCATCTTCAAAATGCGCCGCTGATTCGACTGCGAAAGCGCCATCTCCGGCTCATCCAGCAGCAGCACCGTGCCGTCCGGCAGACCCGGGAAGTTGTCCTGGAACATCGCGAGCATCACCTGGCCATGGCTGGCCGTCTGGAGAAACTCCGACATGCGCGGATCGTCCTTGAAGAAATCGAGCTGCATCCGCGGATTGTGCGCTTCGGCATCGAACAGGAACGTCTTGGGCGGCGTGGGCGCCGTGCCCTCCCAGCGATAGATATAGCCGGGGACCTGCTCGCCCTTCAACGCGTAATAAATCGAGTGCAGCAAGGTGGACTTGCCGGACCCGTTCTCGCCTTCGAGCATCACGACCGGATGGGACAGGTCGAGGATCATCGGCAGATGATAGTTCAGGTTCTGGAAGACCGGATGGCCAAGAATTTTGAGAAACATGTTCAGTCCGTTTGCAGGGTCAGCAGCCCTTGGCGTTCTAGCAGCGCGTGTTGGTCAGGTTCGCGGCCTCGGAAGGCGCGGTAGAGATCGGCGGGATCGGCGCTGTCGCCCTTCTCGAGAATCATCTCCCGGAAGGCCCGGCCCACCGCGGGGTTAAGCACCCCTTCTTCCTTAAAGCGGCCGAAGGCATCCGCATCGAGCACTTCCGCCCACTTATAAGAGTAGTAACCGGAGCCGTAAGCCACGGGGCTCGAAAACAGATGCGTGAACGAGCAGATGGTGGCGTGGTCCGGCGGGAAGGTCGCCGGCGAGTACGGCTGCATGGTCTCGCGCGCGTACTGGATCACGTCGCCGCCCGTCTTCTCGCGATAGCTCTTCGCGTCAAAGTCGATGTGCAGTTGCAGGTCCACAATGCCGAAGCCCAATTGCCGCATCTGCGCGTTGGCCGCGCGGAACGTGCGCGCCCGCTTCATCTTCGCCAGCAGTTCGGCCGGAATGCGTTCGCCGGTCTGGTAGTGCGCGGCAAACAGGTCCAGCGCTTCCTTCTCCCAGCACCAGTTCTCCATGATCTGCGAAGGCAGTTCCACAAAGTCCCAGGCGACGTTGGTGCCGGCCAGCGACCGGATCTCCACCCGGCTCAGGCAATGGTGCAGCAGGTGGCCGAACTCGTGGAAGATGGTCTCCACTTCGCGGTGCGTCAGCAGCGCCGGGTCCGTCCCGATCGGTTCGGTGAGATTGCCGCAGATAATGCCGATGTGCGGCTGCGCGCCTTGCGTCGCCGGATTGCCCGTGCGCAGCGCATCCATCCACGCGCCGCCCCGCTTGGTTTCGCGCGGATACCAGTCGGAGTAGAACGAGCCCAGCAGCGCGCCGTTCCCATCCAGAATGTCGTAGCAATTCACCTGCGAGTGCCACACCGGCACCCCGGGCCGCTCCACCACCTGAATGCCAAAAAGGCTCTCGGTGAGCTTGAACATGCCGCGCACCACTTGCGGCAGCGGGAAGTACGGACGCAGTTGTTCTTCGTCGAAGTCGTAACGCTCGCGGCGCAGTTTCTCCGCGTAATAAGCCACGTCCCACGGTTCGGGTTCGGGCGCGTTGTGGCCTTCCAGCTTGCAGCGGAACTGATGCAGGTCGCGGTTCTCCTGCTCGAAGCGGTCCTGCGTGCGCGCGGCCAGTTCCAGCAGGAACTCGAGCGCGCGGGCGCCGCGCTTCGACATGCGCTCTTCCAGCACCAGGTCGGCGAAGTTGAAGTACCCCAGCAAATGAGCCTTCTTCTTGCGCAAATCCAGAATGCGCTCCACCAGTTCGCGATTGTCGTAAGGCTCCGCTGCGCCGCGCCGGATGCTGGCCCGGTAGAACAGCTCGCGGACCGCCCCGTCGTCCAGGTACGTCAGAATCGCCGTATAGCTCGGCGCCTGCAGCGTAAAGCGCCAGCCCTCCAGGCCCTTCGCCATCGCGCTCTGCCGCGCGGCCGCGATCGCCGAAGGCGGCAGGCCCGCCAGTTTGGCTTCGTCCGTAATCACGTGCTCAAAGGCGTTCGTGGCGTCTAAAACATTCTCGGAGTACTTCGTCGTCAGCCGCGTCAGTTCTACTTCCACTTCCTGCAACTGCCGCTTGCCGTCGTCGTCGAGTTCGGCGCCGTGCCGGCGGAAGCCATCCACGGTCTTCTTCAGGAAGCGCTGCCGGACGGGGTCCAGGTGCGCGGATTCCGGTGCGGCCGCCACTTCCTTCACTGCCTTGTACAGGCCGGGGTTCAGCGGAATCGACGAGAGAAACTCGCTCACCACTGGCTCGGCGGCATTGTAGGCCGCGCGTAGTTCCGGCGTCGTGGCGACGCCCTCCAGATGGCGCACCAGCGACATGGTGTCTTCCAACTGCTCCGTAGCCAGATCCAGCACGGCCAGCGTGTTCTCAAACGTGCGGGGCTCGGCGGCTTCAGCCGCCAGATTTCCAATCGTCTGGGTGGCTTCGGCGAGCAGCGTGTTCAGGGCTGGCATCACCTGCTCAGCCTGGAAACGGTCAAACTGAATGCGGAAATCGCGATTCAGCAGCGGATTGTCGTGGGTCAACTAAGACTTCCTCAGGCGTGACGATGGGGCGGGTGGAGACAAACTTCACGGATGATGTCGAAAGCCGCCATACAGGCCCCTCTATCAACATCATAGTGGGTTACCAGGCGAATGTCGCGGTCGTTGATGGCGTTCGCCACCACCCCCCGCTCCAGCAGCGCGGCGCTGAAATCGGGCGCCCGCCACCCCGTGCCGGCCACATTGGCGATCACAATATTGGTCGCCACCCGGCCCACGTTCAGCGTCACCCCCGGCAGTTGCGCCAGGTGCGTCGCCAGCCAATGCGCATTGGCATGGTCCGAGGGCAGCCGCGCCGGCATGTCGTTCAACGCGATCAGGCCCGCCGCCGCCAGAATGCCGGCTTGCCGCATCCCGCCGCCCAATCGCTTCCGGTAGAGGCGTCCCTGGTCGATAAGCTCCCGCGGCCCCGCCAGCATCGAACCGGCCGGCGCGCCCAACGCCTTCGACAGGCAGAACATCACCGTATCCACCGGCGCCACCACCTCCGCCACCGGCACCCCGCCGGCCGCCGCCGCATGGAACACCCGCGCGCCATCCATATGCACCGGAATGCCCAAACGGTGCGCCTCGTGCCCGATCTCGCGGATCGTCTCCACCGGATACACCGTGCCCCCGCCCATGTTGTGCGTGTTCTCGATCTCGATCAGCCCCGTGGGCGCCGCATGCGGCCCCACCGGCCGAATCTCCGCTTGAATCTGCGCCCAACTCAGGATGCCGTGCTCCGTCGGAATCGCCCGCGCCACACAGCCCGCAAACCACGCCATCATCGAGAGCTCATAGTTCAAAATATGCGCCCGCGAATCGCAGATCACTTCCTGGCCGTGATGCGTGTGGAGCTTGATCGCGATCGTGTTCCCCATCGTGCCCGTGGGGACGAACAGCGCTGCCTCCTTGCCCACCACCTCTGCGGCCCTCCGCTCGAGCTCATTCACCGTGGGGTCCTCGCCGTAAACGTCGTCGCCGACCTCGGCGTGCGCCATCGCCTGGCGCATCTCGGGCGTGGGCTTAGTCACGGTGTCGCTGCGAAGGTCGATGGGCATCGTCCTCTCAGTATGAGTCAGGTTAAGCTCGGTCATGACCCTTTCCGACGTCCATTCGGCGCGTGCCCGCCTCGCTGGCCGGGTGCACCGGACGCCGCTGGTCCCCAGTGAGACGCTCTCGCGCCGCTTGGGCACCCGTGTCTATCTCAAGCTCGAACTCTTCCAGAAAACCGGCTCTTTCAAACCGCGCGGCGCTTTCAATAAAATGCTGGCCGGCGTCCCCGCCGGTAGCCGCGTCGTCGCCGCCAGTGGCGGCAATCACGCCCAGGGCGTCGCCTACGCCGCCACCCAACTCGGCCTCCCCTCCACCATCCTCATGCCGGCGAATACCCCGCCCAACTATGTCGACGCCACACGCGGCTACGGCGGCGAAGTGGTCCTCGTGGACAACATTGCGCTGGCCCTGGACGAGATGGCCCGGCTGGAACGCGAAGGGGCGGTGGCCGTTCACCCCTTTGACGATCCCCTCGTGGTCGCCGGCCAGGCCACCGTCGGGCTCGAAATTCTCGAGGACCTGCCCCAGGTCACCGACCTTGTCGTCAGCATCGGCGGCGGCGGACTCGCCGGCGGCGTCGGGTTCGTCGCCAAGCACGCCAACCCGTCCACCCGCATCTGGGGTGTAGAGACCGTTGGTGCCGATGCCATGTCCCAGGCGCTCGCTGCCGGCCATCCTGTCCGGCTTCCGGCCATCACCTCGATCGCCAAAACCCTCGGTGCCCCCGAGGTGTCACCCCTCACCCTCGCCCTGGTCCGCCAATATCTCGAAGGCGTCACCGTGGTGCCGGATGCGGAAGCCGTGGAGGCTCTGGTTTATCTCGCCGAACGTGTGAAAGTGCTGCCGGAGCCCTCGGCCTCCTGCACCCTCGCCGCCGCCGAGCGCCTCCGCGGCCGCCTCGGCAGCCACGTCGTCCTGATCCTCTGCGGCGGCAACGTCTCCGTCGCCGACGTCTGCCGTTTCTCGCCAAACGACCCCGCTGCTCCCGCCGCCCGTTAGCGACGCCAGGTCGCGGGGTAGCGGTTGTCGTGAGCCTGAACATCAAGCACGAAGATGTCCGTCCCCCGGCGCATCAGCAGTCCGACTTCACGCGCAAGTCTCTCAACTAGGCCGTCTCCTCCCCGCTTTCTCCACCGGGGCCACGGCCACGGCGAGCGGATCGGAACCGAACAGAGTTCTGGCGCGCTGACCACGAAATTGCGCAATGCGCTCTGCTAGGATCGGCTAGGAAAATTGAGCGTCCCAAAATCGACCTGCACCACTGCCGCCTACCAATGAAAACTAAGGGGTGTTCCGGTGTTCATGCTAGCCCGGCATAACTTTATGGCATCCCGCAGAGCTTCAGCAATCTTGTTCTGGGCCGCCTCGAAAGTAGGCGGCTGCGACTCCGCGGCTCCCGGCCTCAAGCGCCCGACAGCCGCGAAAGTTCCTTCTACTCCCTTGAACGCGATCCCCATATTCGCTTGGCTTGCCGCTTCTTTCATAAGGACGCAGGTGAGCACTTTCGAAAGAGGATCTTGATCGAAGCCAGCCCGACCAGAACAACGTTCTTGCAGAAACGTCAGTCCCGCGAGCCAGTTCCTTGCTTCCTGTGACGTGAGGCGTAGCAGTTCGCCCTCATAGCTGCGGAAGTCTCCCACCTTCGCGAAAATCTCTCGGTGAATCCACGCATCGAAGCTCTCTGCCACACATCGGCTAAGTTCAATGATGTCTCCCGGCCAAAGCTCGATGGCCATTCCATTCCGGTGGCCGCATCTGTACATATTCTCCGTGGTGCGCTTCCAATCCTCGACTTCCTGTTGCTGCCGCTTACTGAGCCGATGCTTCCGTCGGTGGGGGCGGTCGAAGTCTGGATCACTGCCCTCCACTGGAATTCGGTTCGCGCATGCACAGGGAACCTCCGCCCACTTACCCATGCGATCAATCTACTACGATGAACCGGAAGACAGCAGGAATTGAAGAACTCTTGGATGGGGTGCGCGAGGCTTTCGGCGCCCACGCCATTAAATCATACGGAGACTGGGATGATCCGCGGTCTGCTGGCTTTATGATTCGGGGCATCTCCGCGACTTTTTCGGTGATTGTGGAGGAACGACTTCCCGCGTGGCACTACAGTCTCCCAATCGAATCCTACCCGCCTGGCGACTATCTGTTCCATGACCGGGCCGTACCGCTATGGCGGTTCCTAGAGATGCTCAGCCTTATATCCGCGCCGAAAGAATATTGGCCCAAGATGACGACGCGCTGAGTTGGTTCTGGACTGGTTTTGTTCCAGCGCCCAGCGTGGACGACATCAACCATGCCGCTTGCGGTCGTCTTTAAGAGAAGGCACTTGGATCGGTTCCAGCGGTTCGCGTTTACGCCGGAAGCGTTCTCAATACGCGCAGGTTGGCGTGCCACCGACTTGCCCATCGAACCTGAACGTATCGACATGGCCGGCCATCCGGACGGGAATCGCGGATAGCTTCTGACTCCATCGTGCCTGCAATACCTGGCTGGCGATAAACCCCGTGCCCGCCGCCTACTTTTCGAAGCCCCGCAGATACGGAGCGTTGTCCGGTGGCCGAGCCCCGGTGCTGAACTGCGGTCCGCGGGTCGAACGGTAGCGGATGTTCATCACCGGCGTCTCCACGCGGCGTCCGACGGCGGAGAAACGTCCGTTCTCCCAGTTCGACTCCATGTAGTGGTTCGTAATCCCGGTCGAGAGCAGCAGGCGTTCCGCGTTGAACGGCTCCTTCTTCGTCACCATCATTTCGGTAATCCAATGCGGCTGCGCGTTCGAGGCGTGATATTGCGCAAAGGGTCCGGGCCAGCCCAGCATCGAGATGATCGTCGGCTCTGTTTGTCCCGCGATCTCGCCGGCATAAGTCCAACCTACCCCGCGCCCGTCAATCACTGCCCCTTTGGTCCCGTCGTTGTACTCGACGATGCACGCATTGGCCCGGGCATTCTCCTGAAAGAAGCCCGGTTTGAAGCTGAACTTCGCCGCCACCGCCTCCAGCAGCTTGCCCGCCCAGGGATTCCGTTCCACCCACTTCCACGTCTCCGGTCCCCCACGGATGGATTGCACCGACTTCACGCCCGTCTCGCCCCCCTTCCGGCGCTCCACGAAGCACTGCAACACGTCGATACAGTGAAAGATGCCACCCTCATCCGGTGCGGCTCCCACCACGATCGAGTTCTTGATGGGCGTATCGATCGCGAGCTCGATCTCCGGCTTGCGGAAGTAAACCGGAATGGAGGAACCGCCGGTCAAAGGAAAGTTCAACTCCCGGGATTTGTCGAACATCCACTTGGCGTCGTCCCAATTGTAGGAGAGGTGCTTGTCATTGAAGACTGGTACCGAGCGCTTGCTCTGCTCGAACACCCGCACCACCTGCTGATACATCCACCAGCGCGGCAGCAGCCAGTGGCCCTTGAGGTCGGTGGGATAATTCCCATGTTCCCCGACGATGACCACGCCATCCACGGCAAGTTCCTTGCCGCCCAGCGTGACTGCTTCGCCCACGGTCTTGTAAATGGGGATGTTTTTCGCCTGGCACACTTTCTGGCCCAGTCCGCTGGTGTCGAACTGATGGATGTAGGCGGAGACGATCTCCACCCTCGACGGAGTGTGGGCGCCCTGCCACCAGTAGCCGTCCATCAGCTTGCAGAGAATCCAGTCCGCATGCGATCCCGGACCGCCCCAAAAGCTGACGCAAACGGCGATCCGCGGCCGCCGTGTTTCCTGCGCCTGTGCCATGTTGCCGGCCAAGCTCGTTAAGGCGGCCATTCCTGTGGCTCCCAATACTTCACGCCGGGTGGCGGTCGGGTTCGACTTCATACGGTGATTTTCGCAGAACCGCATGCGTGGTCGAGAGCGACAGTTTCTTGCGTCGGGCCTTGCGGGAATGAAGGAGGCGGCGCCACCAAGGCCCACCAGGGTTCCGGGACACCGGTGGCGCTATCTCATGTTGCCGACGTCTTCGGTTCATACCTGACTGTATGACCTTCCCTTCAAAATACGACACATCGATAACGGCAAGGGAAAGAATAGATTAAATAATATCCGGATGCCTCGGAAAGGAGATAGTGGGCCGATTCAGGACGGCACCATCCCTCGGAATGCGAGGAACTATAGAATTGAGCGAGGGATCGACTTCCATGAATGAGCACAGCCAAGGGGAACGCCTATGATCATCAGACCAGAGCCTCGACGTTCTCTGTGGGATTTTACGAAGTCGGAATTTTCGTTTCTCAATTTGGCAGTCGATCCGAACGATATATTATGGCACTACACGTCGGGCGCCTCCTTGATTAGTATCGTCGAAAGTCACGAACTGTATGCTACGCATGTTGCGTGTCTCAATGATCGTACAGAGGTACGCTACGGCGAAGTGTTGCTCCGAGACTCATTTGCCAAGATGCGTGCTCGTCCGGGTGATGGCGTCGAGAACTGGCTAATTGACCGGATGGCAGCAATCGCTCAGGACGATGTACAGCGCGAGGTTATACCTCAGGTTCTTCCCTATGGAAGCCTGACGGGCCTTGGCATATCGGCGTTGAAGGATGTTTGGGTAACATGCTTTAGTGCGGAAAAGGACGATCTTAGCCAGTGGCGCGCCTACGGTGGCGGCGAAAATGGATACGCTATCGGCTTCGCAGCTGAGGGTATCTCCGACGCCGATGCACAGTTGATTCGCGTCAACTATTCTCGGCAGGATCACGAAAAAGCAGCTATGGTCGTAGGAGAAAAACTTCTAGACTGCCTTCTTGAGTTCGCGAGACAAATCGACCTCGATTTGGGCGATCCGGATCTTACCCAGCAAATGGAGGGCTTTCTCGAAGAGCAACTGCAAGATGCCACCGGCCTTGCGCCAATGCTCAAAGATCCAGCATTCAAGAATGAGCGGGAGTGCCGTTTGGTGTGTGAGTCGTATGGCTGGGGCGAACGAAATCTCAGGTTCCAACAGCGGCAAACTCTCATGTCGGCTCACTTGCCGAAGCGGTTTACGGATAAGCACAATGCCGGTCATTTGCCCATTCGAGAGGTGGTGATTGGTCCGTGCCGCCATCCAGGCGTTTCAAGGATGAGCGTCAACGAACTGCTGTGGAAGAATGGCTATCACGGCGTGCGCGTATCGATGTCGGATGTCCCATTTCAGCTAACTTAATCGCCCCGCCACGAGCACGGGCAACGTTGCAGAATGTGAACCATAGGCGATCTCGTGGAAAGCCTCGAGTATCCCGGGGTTAGTACCCATTCCGTCGCGATTCATCAGTAATGCGAATCTGCCCTTTACCGCGCCAGGATGGCGCGGAGCCTTGGCCTCTTGGTACGGAATGATGCATGCGACAGGCGTTCTGGCCTTGCCGATGATCACCTCTGCACCTCGCTGAACCGCGTCAATCAAATCAAGGCCGACAGCTGTTCCTTAGCTTCCGAGATGTTGCGCATCGTCATGCTCTCAGGTTATCGTTAACCAGACCAGATCGGGTTTGTTTGAGCGCTCAAGTAGAATTGACGGGAAGCACCATACCAATCGCCAATTCTATGTTCCTGTGCCGACAATCTATAGTTGCGCACCTAATGCCGGGTATCATAATCGATTGAAGGGAAGGATCGCTTGCAACAAAGCCAACTGCGTTCGGAGACGATTGAGCGGCGCGCTCGACCCGCTCGGGTAGCGGTACTTATCGATGCTTCCGATAGCGATTGGGCTAATACCGCTCTCCGAGTCATTGAGTTCTTAAGTTCAATTTGGGGAGGCCAGAACAGCCTCATTGTTCCGACAGATGGCAAATCGATCCAGCCACCATTCTGGGATGCTCTGGAGAAATTTTCTCCAGACTACGTCTTCTATTTTGCAAAGACGCTGAATGATCTTCAGTTGGCTCAACCCTCAGAGTACTCTAGGAACTTGTTGAAAAACGCGCGGTCGGTGTGACGCCAGAGCGTTGTTGGGCATCTATGTTTTATGCGCGGCAACGACAGTCAACAATCGTCCCTGATCAGCTACGTGAGTCTGGAAGAACGCATCGCCCAGGATCATCCGCTGCGAAAGATCCGTCAATTGGTGGACGGTCTTTTGAGGAGCATGGATGGCGAGTTCGCCAGGATGTACGCGCAAGTCGGCCGTCCATCGATTCCGCCGGAGCGGTTGTTGCGGGCGTTGCTGCTGCAGATCTTTTATTCGGTGCGCAGCGAACGTATGTTGATGGAGCAGGTGGATTACAACTTGCTGTTTCGCTGGTTCATTGGCCTGGAGATCGACGAGCCGGTTTGGAATCACGCCGTGTTCAGCAAGAATCGCGACCGGCTGCTGAACGAAAAGGTGGCGCAACAGTTCTTCGCGCGGGTCAATGAACTGGCCGCGGGCCATATGTCGGACGAACACTTCACCGTCGACGGAACCTTGTTGGAAGCCTGGGCGAGCCAGAAGAGCTTTCAGCGCAAGGACCAGGATGGGGCGAGGCCGAAAGACGGATCCAACTTTCATGGCGAGAAGCGCAAGAACGATACGCATGAATCCAAGACTGATCCGGAAGCCCGTCTTTACAAGAAGAGCAGCGGACAGGAAGCGAAACTGAGTTACCTCGGTCACCTCGTCATCGAGAATCGCCATGGCCTGATCCGCGAGGTGATGAGCACGCAGGCTGACGGCCACGGCGAGGCTGATGCCGCCATCTTGATGGCCGCCAAGCTCGTCCGGTCCGGCCAGCGAATCACGCTCGGAGCTGACAAAGCTTACGACCGGAAGGACGTCGTCAAGACGCTCAGGGAACTGGGCGTGACACCGCATGTGGCGCAGAACAACAAGCACCGCCGTAGCGCGATCGATGGGCGCACGACCAGACACCAGGGTTATGGAATGAGCTTGAGTAAACGCTGGCTGGTGGAGAAAGCCTTCGGCTGGATGAAGCAAACCGGCGGACTCAAGAAGATCAAACTGCGCGGCTTGGATAAGGTCGGATGGCTGGTTACTTATACGGCCGCCGCTTACAACCTTCTCCGCATCAAGACCCTGCAGGAGAAGTGTGCCTGAATGAGGGGCAAACGCGTCTAACCGCCGATTGGCGGCTTCGTCGAGGGCGACTTCGGGACCACGCCAAAGGCAACCTTCCGATGCTAACTCCCCCTTAAATACACTGCGGATCCACGGGGAGGTTATTTTTCAACACGTTCCTAGGATCGTTGAACGGGAAATCCAAGTCTACGGGACAAACAGTGATGACGACCGGCAGAGGTTAGAAGAGAATCTGCGCGAACGGCGAGTTGATTCCTTTATGCTAGGAAGCGAACTTATCGCCGACATCCTCAAACGCATTGTGCCTTTTCATTTAGAATCGCATATTGGCTATATTCGCTCGGGATACATTCCCGATGAATTGACCAGAATTGCGGATGTCATCGCAGAGATCACGCACCCCAATACTGTCACTGCGATTGGTGTCCGCCCCGACTTCGTTCAGGACGT
Source organism: Bryobacteraceae bacterium (assembly GCA_965229305.1). GTDB lineage: Bacteria > Acidobacteriota > Terriglobia > Bryobacterales > Bryobacteraceae > JALHNI01. The sequence goes on from CBDDIZ010000037.1 coordinate 31,746, forward strand.
ATGGTGTGCGTCTTGCACTGGTCGGTATTCTGCGTCCCAGGCACAAGCATTGACATCTCAGTCCATTGCGCCGGATCCCGTTTCACTGACAATGGGGGAAGCGCTAAGTATCGAATCAGGAAAGCGACGCCTTGTAGAGAACCGCAGTACCCCGTTCACGATGTCAATGATCGGCACCGCTGTCTACGGCTCAATGCTCGAGAACCGAGCGGCGTCTCACCGATTCGCTATCGTCGTTGGAGATGAACTGAGCGACTTTTGTCTCGCTTACTGTTTGCGGCGCATCGGGCATCCGGCCGCGTGGCTGCCGCAGGCTTGGATTGAAGGATTGACATCGCATGAGTCACAGAAGTTTCATCGAGTCATCGCTAGTTTATTTTTCGATGGTCCGGGTACCATGCTGCCGGGGGAGGTCCGGATATGCAGTGCGTCATCCGATACACATTTGCTGGAACAGCGAATCACACCCTTGCGTACAGCGCTCACTCTGACAGGGCCAGTGGACGATGCCGAGGGCATCGTGCGCTCCATCAAGGAGCCCGCCACCGTTTATTGCGAAGGCAGTCCCAATCATCTTGAAGTGTTAACGTTTTCAGATGGGAACTCGGCTGGGCCAATAACCAGTCCGTTCCCCAATGGTCTCAAGAACGTTTATGCGGACACGCATCGGTGGGTTTCTGAAGTTAAGATGCTCTCAACCCCAATCCCGGCTCTGCCGGGAATTGCCGAGACGCTATTGGGACTTCCGGATGGTGCTACAGCTAAATCGGTTCGGCCCTCGCGCGGAATGCTTGCATATGCGTGTCCAGGAGATGGATTTGTCGTGGGCAGTGATCTCGCGGCAAATCTCCCTAAGCCCACGATTACCCTATTTGATCTTCTCTCCGCCGTCAAGCTAATCGCGGCATCGAAAGGATTCGCGTGTCAACTGTCGGACAAAGGAATCTACCATCGCGATTCAACTGAAAAGTACAAACAAAATTCTCTATTGGCTCAGGCACTGAGATCAGCGGACAAGAAATCAATCCTGGAGAAGTTCCTTGATCATACGCCAAGTGGCAAGGGAGTGTTCAATAAAGGTGTGGTCGCTGGTGGGCGACGATACTTAGATCTCACTGCGACCACCGAGCTGATGGGTGGTGACCATGAATCGGCAGTGGCGTTCTTGGATGAGTTAGTCGCTTTGAGAGTTGCCTATCGCGGGTTCGTTCTCGGATGCTCTTCATGCAAAAATGTCGATTGGTACGGTTTGGCTGAAATGTCTGATGAATTTCGATGCAGGCGCTGTAGCCGGGCACAGATTCTTTCGCTTAAGAATTGGAGAAATCCTAGTTCGCCACAAGTGTTTTATAAATTGGATGAGATCGTTTATCTATTTTTGAAGAATGATGGGGCCGTAGTAGCGTTAGCCATTGACCATATGAGGCGAAAGTCGCGTCAGCCCTTTGTGCACGTGCCAGAACTCGAATTTGTCAAACATCATCATCAGTTAGAAAGTGACTTGTGTGCCGTATGGGATGGGGCACTGGTGATCGGAGAGGCCAAAAAAGGTCCTGATCTGGCTGAAACAACTGGGGCCTCCGAAAAAATAGTCGGTAAATACGCAAGATTAGCTGAGCTCTTGCACGCGCGTCGAGTTGTATTTGCGACGGCTGCTGAATCATGGAAACCGGGAATGGTCGAGTCTGTGAAGAAGATTTTCAACGGACGGCTCGCGCAGCCAGTCTTGTTGACGCGCTCGGATCTTTACGATTGACGGCACGCTGCGTTCGAGTCAGCTCAGGCCATCGGGGCACGACTTTCCGGGGCACATGGCAACGAACGCCTACGAGCTTCGCGAATGCGCGGACCCGGTTAACCAGCTTCGTGTGCGCCTCCACCGTTTCGATGGCCATGCGGGTCCGGGCGAGGTGGCCGAAGGCCCGCTTCAGTCCAACCGCTATTAATTGCACGTTGCTTTCGGCGAGGATTTCGCCATCGGCGTCCAGATGACAATACGTCTCGCTGGGCGCTTGCTTCTTTCCTGCATCTTAATGCCCGTCTCCTTCTCCAGCAGCCTACGCCGTGCTTGCCGACGCGCTCATCCTATCGGTCCTCAGTTCCCAGTCGGTGGATGCATCTGACCGATCACTGCAGTCTGCGCACAGCGGGCCCTTCTCTTTGGAATTGGGGAGTGTCAATCTTGGTAATCATAAACGTCGCTTCAAAAGTGCTTGCTGCAGATAGCCGAACTTCCATATTTGTGCTTCTAAGAGAGACACCGACATCTTGCTTCGAGTAGGTCACGGTTTTCCCCCCTGGCCTACCTACGGCGAACGTCACTTTATGACGGAGAGGATCTCCTTCAAAGGAAACCCCGATGACACTGAGAATCACATTGCCATCCGCGGTCGTGCCGCTCGTCCCTTCTCTGAGAGAAAGAATCTCGGGACGTGAGCTCCGCTCGTGTGCGGGGGGAGTGGCAGTCGGAATTTCACTACGCGTGGGTGTCTCTTGCTCTGCTCCGCGAAGGCCAGGCGCCTTGGCGTCAGGCACTCTCTCAGTAGCAAGGACCTCCTTCTGCAAGGCGCTACGGAAGCGCGTATAACGCGGATCTTCGCGATCTTGTGGTTTGACAATGCCAATGTGATCGGCCGAAAAGGGGTCGAGCGGCTCGCTACAGAGCGAAGTTGCGCTTGATCGCGTCACGATCATGAATCCGAACGTCGGTAATTCCTCCACGCCGCAGTAAGAAGCTATCGACTTAGCTTTGCTCGAACTCAACCATCCGCTTTGAATCGATTGCAGTAGATCATTTCCCTCAATCGGCTTCATGCCGCGAAACTGCGGATTGACGGAGACCAATTGCCCAATAGTCGCCATTTCCGATCCATTGGTAGGAGTGGCGTAAAAGAATACCATTGGTACTTTGTCAATTCGAGCTGGTTGATGGAGGAGGTACTGGCGAACCACTAGACCGCCCATGCTGTGTGCGAGGAACGCAACTCTCTGATGGCTCTCGAAAACACGTCCATCATTCAGTTCGCCTCGGAACTGCTCCGTCAGACTCACAATAGACGGTGCAGCCCCAAACTTGGGAGTGAAATATTCAAACACGAAGACATCCACTTTATCTTTAAGCGCCTCGTCATCAGCCAACAGTTCGGGAAAAGTGGGTTTGCCTCGAACGCCTACCCAGGTGTCTTCCTTCGTGCCAAAAATACCATGGACGAAAACGACGGCGGCGAATCTGTTGTGCGATCCATCGCGGATGTAGCCGGACTTAATCTCGGTTGGAAGTGTGGCCCCTGGACCAGGGCCGAACCAACCACGTCCAACCATCGCTAAGACAATTGCGCAAATAATCAAAGAGAACCCGGCGGCAACCTCTCTCCGGAAGATCGTGTGTTTCGGTGAGCGGAGCCACTGAGCATCGCCAGAGAGTCTTCCATTGGCGCGCCACTCTAGGATAGTTCGTCGAAATTTAGTAGCGATGAAGTCTCCCTTCTCTTCTTTCAGAAGCCTGAGTTGTTCGAGAGATAGATCAAGGTGACGCTGTCTTCGCGAAGGTATAGCCGTCCATCTGCAGAGTCCGCCAAACAATAGAAGAATGCTGCCACTAATCAAAAGCCAGAAGTCATCTAGAACCGGCCAGATTATGAAATAGCAAAGAGCATAAACGATAGACAAATAGAATCCGTCGATTGCCGTCGTGTACATCAAACCATTGGCGTAGAAATGTTCTTTGTGCGAACGGAGAGTCGGGTCCTGTTCGATCGCGTTCCAGAAAACTCCGTCCAACTCGCCGAGAATCCGCGAATTCACGAGTTCCGTGCGTTCCTCAACTGTGACTTGTACGTCTTCGGGAATTAGAGTGATTAGACTATGCCGAATCTGTGCATTCACGTATCGATCCTTCTCCCGTTGCCACATCGACCTACGAAGGTCAAGGATCATGTAAAAGAACGCAGCGATCAGCGCAAACAACACGATCAAGGCACATGCAGACAGGCTCGTTCCCCGGACGACGATCCAAGGAAGGGTACAAGCGAAGCTGATCGCAAACGGAGCAATTCTTCTCCCAGATTCAAGCGCGCTAAGCGTCATGGGCGTTCCATTCCTGTCGTATCGCCATCATTTCTTCCTCGCCTATCAGAAGCAAGCCAGAGCGTTGTTGGGTTTCCAAGAGCTTCTTGAGAGCAATTCTTCGCCACGGCAAAGTCATGGGCCCAGGACCCGGCGTTCCGTTCCGGCGCCGACTCCGTCGAAAACGAGGGTTATCGCGGTGCTTCTCCAGCCAAAGGCGAAACTCAAGCAGCGGCTTCAGGTTATCGTGACCGTTGGATATGAGATTCTTTAACGTTGTGCCATGTTTGGCGACGGTGCATGTCCAGCATCCGAACCTTGCTTTGCCGCAGGGAGCGCCCTTTGCCTCGCGAACGGTGGGACACTCTCCAGAGGCATCTCTATACAGCGTGGCTACTTCCTCCGCTCGTAGCGACTTCGGAAGATCCAACATCAGGTTGGCCTGCCACACGTCAAGAGCTGAATAGTCCAATATCGGCATGAAAAGCCGCCTCCGCTGTCCGCGCTGAACTGTCCAGAATCGATCATCGGTTCGGTTTTCGATCAATGTCAGAGATCTCGTGGAACTCTCCGTCTCTCGTACGCCGAGAATAACCGTTGCATTTGTCATTCCCGCCGATTGAAGAAATTGCGAGACAGGATCAATGCGCAGTCGGTCTGTACACCAGCGAAATTTGTCAGTTGGAGGTGGATACCCTCTCCCGAGCACTTTCACGAAGAATCGCTCATGCATAGGCGGATAGAGAACCCTTGAGGCGATCGGCAAACCGAAATTCGCAGCTTCTAGCTCTAAATCCCCCAACGCTCTTCGCGCCAACGCCGAGGCCATCGGCAATTCAACGCCCGTGTCGCAATAAATGACGGTAACCGCTTTCCTTGCATGCCGAAGTCGGAGAAGGCTCTGGAAAACAAGCTTAACAACAGCTGTCGAGTCCTTTCCGCCGCTGTATCCGATGACCCAGGGTTCTGGATCCCTGAGGTACGCGGCCGTAATTCGAGACAAGGCAGACAGCACTCGATTCCTATTTGGTAGCCGATAAAGACATTGGAGAATTTGCTCTTTGGCATGCAGATTCCTGGCGTCTTGCAGGGTTTTAGTCATAGGTGTGTCCAAGGGATGAAAGGAGAATTATACGTGACGCATGGTGCCGGGCAGAGCGCCGGGATGACGCATGGTGCCGGGGACGAATAGTGCCACGGGCAATCGGGGCCATCGCGGAGGTGGAAGGGATCTGCCCCTGACCGGATACTGGCTACACCTGACCCAACGCGGCAACAATCGACAACGAACCTTCACCTCGGGTGCCGATCGCGAGTTCTTTCTTCAACTCTTGGATACTTACAGCGCCGAGCGCGAGGTCCGCCTCGCCGGATACGCGGTGATGACCAACCACTTCCACCTGATCGCCGTCGGCGACCGCCCCGACGCCATCTCCCTCTTCATGATGGACGTCAACGGCCATTACGCGACCTACCGCAACGCCACCCAGCGCACCCGCGGCCACATCTGGCAGGATCGCTTCTTCTCCTGCGTGCTCGGCGCTGCGCACTGGGCCACCGCCCTTCGCTACCTCGAACGCATGGCGGCCGGTACGCATCCTGTTCGTGTTTTCTGGCCCGAATGGGGTTGCCAAGATAGGCTGTCATCAGTGGCCACGAGACAGAAATGCAGCAAAACCCAGAAGCACTAGCAGGCACCCGTTCCCCAGAAGCAGAAGGCGCGCCACACCGCGTCCCAATGTTGCCAGAGGAATGACGGGCAGTGGCGCAAGAAGCGCGACCGAGGAAAGAGCAAGGTTCCTCCCATCGGAGTAGCCACCGCGACCGTCTGCCAGTAGAGGAAACGGCTGGAGCGACGAAGCGGCGATGGTGAGCGCAGAGATGACACTTAGAAGGAGCCCGCCACTGAACAGCACGATTCTCACTCGAGAAAGTGGAGGCTCGAGCTTTTGCTGGGCGCGTCGTGCCGCATACGTCAGCAAGATCGGCAGGAGAGCTGAAACCACCATCAGCAGTACCATTTTCTCGAGCCAGTGTAGACGAATCATGGTCGCAGCAACAGGAGCTTGCTTTGGCGGTCAAGCGGCGCTGACGTCGTCCGGCACATACAAGTAAAGCGCGACGGGCCTGCTAGACTCTTCACGTCCCTGCAGGACCCTCTCGTCTTTCCCGCCTACCTCGGCGATCACAGCACGACTCTCTGCGGCCGCGCAAAACGTAAAGCTTAAGACCCAAAGCGTCACACGCCAGACCCGGCGAACTCCGAGTCATCGTCGACGTGGGCCCTTTCTGGCGAGTTCGCGGAACAGCCAGGCCCGCGCCAGACTCCAATCGCGCCGCACGGTACCCACCGACACGCTCAAAGCTTCCGCCGTCTCCTCCAGACTGAGCCCGCTGAAGTACCGTAATTCGATGACCTTGCTTTGCCGGGGCGCGATGCGTTCCAGCTCTCCGAGGGCGGCATCCACCCCGATCAGATCCGAGTCCGGCGGCAGCGGCTCGTTGTCCACTTCGCTCAACGAAACCTGGAGCGCCGCGCCGCCGCGCTTGGCCGCCTGCTTCGAGCGCGCATAATCCACCAGCACGCGGCGCATCATGTTCGCGGCCATCCCGAAGAAATGAGCCCGGTCCTGCCATTCGACGTCTTTCCAGGCCACCAGCTTCACGTAAGCTTCATTCACCAACGCGGTAGTTTGCAGGAGGTGGCCGGGCCGCTCGCCCGCCATGTAGTGCGCGGCCAGCCGATGCAATTCGCGTTGGACATGCGGAGCCAGAGCGTCGAGCGCCTTCCGGTCGCCCTTCCCCCAGGCGACCAGGGGCAATCGGGGCCATCGGGGCAATCGGGGCCATCGCGGAGGTGGAGAGGATTTGACGCCAACTCGCGCCCGATCAGCCAGTTAGCCAGAATCGAAAACCGCAAACCTCTCCCGGCTCGCGTAGATCCAGCAAAAATATCTGAGAACAATCCCGGCCAAAACCCACTATTCAAGGGAGGCCCAAATTGGCTCGCAGACTCCGCTTCGCCCCACCCGGATACTGGCTACACCTGACCCAACGCGGCAACAATCGACAACGAACCTTCACCTCGGACGCCGATCGCGAGTTCTTCCTTCACCTCTTGGATACTTACAGCGCCGAACGCGAGGTCCGCGTCGCCGGATACGCGGTAATGACCAACCACTTCCACCTCATCGCCGTCGGCGACCGCCCTGACGCCATCTCGCTCTTCATGATGGACGTCAACGGCCACTACGCCACCTACCGCAACGCCACCCAGCGCACCCGCGGTCACCTTTGGCAAGACCGCTTCTTCTCCTGCGTCCTCGACGCTGCGCACTGGGCAACTGCCCTTCGCTACCTCGAACTGAATCCGGTCCGCGCCCGCATCGTCCAACAGCCCGAGGCCTACCGGTGGTCGTCGGCACGCGCTCATCTCGGACTTGAAGCGCCACCCGACTGGCTCGATACCGAAGACTTCCGGCAGCGCTGGCCCAGCCCTCTCGAATGGCGCGAAAGCCTCACCACCCTCACGCGCCGCGAAGTCGCCGCCATCCGGCGCGCCACGCGTCACGATGCGGCTCTCGGTTCCGATTCCTTCATCGAAGATCTCGAACGCGCCTACGCTGTCCAACTACGCCCCCGCCCGCTCGGACGCCCGCGAAAGCCCGCCCCCAACGCCATCCTTCCAACCGTCGTTTCCCAGTTCGACGCCCTCCGCGCCAGTTGACCGCGGAGTGCAAACAAGAAACTGCTTTCGCCAAAGTGCCCGACTCGATCGCTTTTGCCGGACCCAACAGCCATTTCAGGCCCCTCAGTGCAGATCACATCAGTCGGCTAGGCTATAGACCAATCGGACCCGCAGCCCAGGCAGGTGGCGCCAGCCACCACAAGCTACGCGGCGAGTCTGCTAGTCCCTTCACCTCCCTACCTGATCCTCTGGCTTTTCGTCGCCGCCACGTTCGAGTCCGGCACAGCATCGTCTGGATGCTCAGTGGCGACCACCAGTTCCGCCTCAGCCAGGTAGCCGCTACCGGCACGCGGCTCCACATCAGTTTCGAGCCCACAGGCGTCCGTTGAGATACCCCCGCGGGAACAGATCGAGAGGGCCCATCGGGGAACAACAAAAAACCTCCTGGAGCAGCCTTGCTTGAAGCCCTAAAGGCTTGCCCTCATCCAACCCAGGGAGAACTCTCATGCCTGAAATCAAGGTAGTTAGTGACCCGCGAAAGTGAGGTGCGCGTCGATCCAGGAGAGAATATCGCCGATCACCCTGGTCTTGTCCAAATCGTTCAGGGGATCGTGGAAGCTGCCCTCGTAGAGCTTCAAGGTTTTATCCGTGGCCCCGGCCATCTCATAGAAGTGTTGGCTGCCCGCGGGCTTAGCCGCGCGATCCTCAGTGCCGTGCAGAATGAACAAGGGCAAGGTGAGACGGGCGAAGTTTTGCTTGAGTTGCTCGTCCGCCCGAACCAAGGCGGCGAGCGTCTGCGTCGGTTGCGATTCGCCGGCGATGAGCGGGTCGGCATTCATGGCGCTGACGACGGCGGGATCGCGGGAGAAGTCCTCATTCTTGAGGCGCAAGATGTGGGTGTGCGGGGCCAAGTGGCTAAAGCTTTTGATGACGGCCAGCGCAAAGTCCGGCGCGGGCAGTTCGTGGGCGAAGCTTTCGCAGATGAAGCCAGCGAGTCGGGCGCCCTCTTCCAAGGCATAGAGACAGCCGGCCACGCCTCCGGCGGAGTGGCCCAGGACGAATAGTGGCAGGTTGGGCAGTCGGGATTGCGCGAGAGCGACCAAGCTCGCGATGTCCGAGACATAACTCGCAAAAGTCTCCACGTAGAAGCGCTCGCCTTCGGATTGGCCTCGCCCTCTTAGGTCGACGGCGAAGACGGCGAGTCCGGCGGCGGTGAGCTGTTCGGCGACCCACTGATAGTAGCCGCTATGGGAATTAAAGCCCGGGACGATCACCACCGTGGCCCGCGCCGCTCCAGGCGTCGGCCAGTAGCGAAAGAAGATGTCGACGCCGTCGGAAGTGGTGAGCCGCTCCTGGTGGGCCGTGCTCACGAGGCTTCCCCTTCCGAATGCACAGGGGACCGCCAGTAGTGATTCGCCTCTGCGATGGTGGCGAACTCGACCGCGACGACATGGCCAGCCGCGATCAGCCCGTGGAAGTCACTGGCATACTGGGCGCGGCCGGCTTTCAACACCTCGAGATCTTTCTGCATCGCGTGGATGGTGCGGCGGGCTAGCGTGATGGCCAGCGCGCGTCCTTCTTCGGGTGTGGCCGTGATCAGGGTGTTGCCGGGAACCAGCGGTTCAGGCGGGATCTGGGTCATGGAGCTACTCCTTGAATGATTCAGGTGAAAGAGCATCGGTCGGGGAACTGCGCGGCCTCGCGTCACCATCCGCGCACGCCTCGGGGAAGCCATCTGGAGTGAGGACGAGTTTACCGGGCGGGGCTTTACCGCCTTCAAGCAGCGTGTGCGCCAGCCGAGCCTCGGAGAGTTTGAGCACCTGGCCGACGTGCGCCTGCAACTGTCCGGCGGCCAAGAGATCGGCGAGACGCTGGAGTTTCGCGGCCGTAACCCTCACCAGCATGACGCGGGCCTGGACCTGGTGACGGGCCGCCGCGCCAGGATCGGGCTGGGCGACGGCCGAGACGAGTATGCCCCCAACCCGTAACGCTTGGAAACCTTGCGCCTGTGCGTCCCCGCCCACCGTATCGATCACGGCATCGGCTTGGCCCACGAGTGCGGCCGGGAAGGGCGCGTCCGAATCAATAGCGATGGCGCCCAAGCGCTCGAGGCGCTCCCGGTGGTGGGCGCGCCCGGTAGCGATAACTTTCGCGCCGGCGATGCGGGCCAGCTTGACGGCGTAGGCGCCTACATTCCCGGCGCCGCCGAGAACGACGACGGTTTGCCCGGCCTGAACCCCGGCCTCGTCGAAAAGCATCTGGAGGGCGGTGCAACCGATGACCGGCACGGAGGCCGCTTCGAGGTGGCTGAGAGTGAGCGGCCGCCGGGCGACCATCGTGGCTTCCGCTAGCGCGTATTCCGCATAGGCTCCGACAAAACGAGGGTTGGTGACGCCGAAGACGTCGGCACCCATTGGGAAGTTGGTAACGCCGGAGCCTACTTCTTCTATGGTGCCGGAGAGGTCCGCGCCCGGTGTGAGCGGGAGCGGCTGCGGCAGGAGGCTGTGGCCAGAGCGCACCCAGCAGTCCCAAAGGCCGACGCCAGCGGCCGCCACCCGGATAAGGACTTGGCCAGGACCCGGCACGGGGCGGGGCAGCAACTCATAGACCATGGCCTCCACCCCGCCGAAGGCGTGGACCCGAATCGCGCGCATGGGTTGAGTGAGAATGCTCTCAGCCTAGCGCTCCTTCGTGGCTGCCGCGTGCTCCCGGATTGCTCATTCGGATTCTCCAATTGCGGTTTTTCGAAAGTGACGGATCGCGTACGATGGGCGGATGGAACTGTACGATCACGGCGAGCGGAAGTACGGAAAGGAAGATATCCTGCAGTCGTCGCGATCGTGCGCGTGGTCCGGCGTCGCGGCGGAGTTGAGATACCACCCGCCAGGAGAGTTGCCGCCGGTGGACCTGTTGCAAACCGAGATCGGGATTGCCACGCGCTGCCATCCGGCCGTGGTCGTCGGGCGGCGGGGCAATGGAGTGCGGCAGAGCACGCGAGCGGTCCCCGGGACGATCTGGACTTGTCCCGCCGGGGTGCGGGAAGAAGAGATCATCCTCAGCGAGTGGCACGAGTGCCTGCATATCTACTTGCCCTCCTCGCGGTTCGCGGAGCTATCGCAACTTCGGGGCGGCACCGCGGTCGCGCCCCGGCAGATCCGCTACCTGGCGGACCTGCCAGACCCGCTGATTCGAGAGATCGGCTGGACGATGCTGGCGGAACTTCAGGCGCCCACCTCGGCGGGCCGCGTGCTGGTGGAAACGCTGGCGCTGTCGCTGACGGCGCGGCTGGTGCAAAGGTATGCCGAAGGGGGACCGGCCGGGGCGCGGCGGCTGGATCTGCGCCACCAGTTGGACGACGGGCGACTCGCGCGGGTCTTGGACTATTTGGCTCAGCATCTCGAGGACGACGTCAGCATCGATGATCTGGCGGCGGCAGCGTGTTTGAGTCCCTTTCATTTCATTCGCATGTTCCGGAACCGGGTCGGGGTGCCGCCGCACCGGTACTTGAGCCAGATGCGGTTGGACTTGGCGAAGCGTTTGTTGCTGGGGAGCGAGGCGCCGTTAGAGGAGATTGCCGTGCGATGCTGTTTTTCCTCACCGTCCAACTTTACCCGGGCGTTTCGGCGGGCGGTGGGGGTGACACCGCAGGCTTATCGGCGGAGCCACTAAAAACGATGATGCCTGGTGGGCCTTTCGCATGATTGAGGCCGCCAGTTTGATGATCACTGAAACCGGGTCACAAACCGGCCGTCACAACCAATTCTTTCCCCGTAACTCGAACCAAACAAATAGCAATCCCCCAAAACGCACCCAGAAAATGTGACCACCCCTGCTACGCTCATGCTCGGAGGACTCCGTCATGACTGCCTATACCGACATCGATTACTACTCGATCCCCGTGCCCAACCACCACGCCGGCCGCCCCTGGACCCAGCTCCCCGCCGCCCAATGGAAAGCCCTTTGTGACGCCCGCCGCCGCGCCGACGAAGAAGAGCTCAAACAAAAGCACCCCGACCACCGCCTCATCCTCGTCAAAAGCCACCCGACTTTCTCTCCGCCCCAGGACCACCTCTGGCCGCTCATCAACGACGCCATCATCCGCGTCCTCGAGCATCACGAAGACGTCTTTGACGAGGTCTCCCAAGCCGTCACCGACACCGTCAACGCCCACCGCGGTTGGCGCAACCCCCACCCCGTCGACCTCGACACCCCCGACCACCTCGTCGACCCCGCCTTCAAAAAGAAATATAAAAATTGAAAACAAACCCGGCGATCTCGCTAAAAATAAACGATCTCGCCTCTCGGGTTCGGCGCGAACCCAAGGGCCGTAAGGCGGCCCGCGCTCTAAAGAAAAGCCTGAAAAACCTCGTTGGAAGCCAGCACGCCCGCCGGCGTCAGCCGCAGCCGGCCGTCGTGCCGCTCGAGCCAGCCGGCGGCTTCAAACTCGGCGATCGGGGCTGCCCAGTGCTGCCATTCCTCTGTCGTCGGCGTGATGCCTTGCAGCAGGCGGAGGCCGACAAAAAAACGTTCCTGCGCCGGTTGGGCGGCTTCTTGTGCCGTCCGCGCGTCCTCAAGCGCAATGTAATCCTGAGGCTTTTCGACGTTTTGCCAGCGAAGACCGGCGTCGTTCGAGTGAGCGTCGGCGCCGAAGCCGAGGTACGGTTCGAGTTGCCAATACTTGAGGTTGTGGCGGCTCTCGTGGCCCGGACGCGCGAAGTTTGAAATCTCGTAGCGTTCAATGCCGAGTTGGTGGAGCCGCGCCACGGCCGTCTCATAAAGTTCCACGATCAGAGCCTCGGAGGGAACGTCAGCGGCCCCATAGCGAACGCCGCCCAGCAGCATTTCGGACCCCAGCCGGCTGTCCTCATCCACCTCCAGGATGTAGACCGAGACGTGCGGCGGGTTGAGCCGCGCCACCCAATCGAGCGACTCCTGCCAGGAGGCGCGGGTCTGGCCGGCGAGGCCTGCGATCAGGTCGAGGTTGAAGTCCGGGATCCCCGCTTCCCGCAGGCGGCGCACTTCGTCTTCCACGATCGCCGCCGTGTGCTTGCGGCCCGTGCGGGCGATCTCCGTCTGCACAAAAGATTGCACGCCCAGGCTCACGCGGGTGATGCCGGCGTCGCGCCAGCCAGCGAGGCGCTCGTCGGTGAGCGAGCCCGGCGCGGCCTCCATCGTCGCTTCCCGCCACGGGCGGCCCGGGATCGCCCGATGGAGCCGCGCCAGCCAGTCCAGCGGCATCAGGCTGGGCGTGCCACCGCCCCAGTAGACGGTCTCCGGCTGCCAGTTCCAGTCAGTGGCGCGGAGTTCCGCTTCCAGCCGCTCCAGGTAGCGCGGCTCGAGCTCGCGCGGGAACACTCCGGAGGCGAAATTGCAGTAAGTGCACTTCTGCGCACAGAAAGGATAGGAGAGGTAAACGCCGGGCATGGCGCCTAAAGCGAGACGGGTTCGCCGAGGTGCGTCGACATCGCCTGGGCGATCATCTGCTTCAGCGTTTGGCCCGTGTCCGGCAGCACGAAAGCCTGCTGCGCGGGGCTCCAATCGAATTTGAAGCTGCGGGAGTGGGCGGAGACCCACACCTGACGCACGGGCGTTTGCGGGCTGACGACGAACTTGCCGGGCGGCTCATCGAACGCGATTTGCAGTGCGCCGCTCACCATGTCCGGGTCGAAATCATGGTCGGCGGTGGCGTCGTTCAGAGCCTTGAAAAGGTCGGCGAGAGCGTCGTCGCAATGGCGGCGAAACTCGTGTTCATCGAGCATGCTTCCAACTTAGCAAGGGTCAGTAGCCGGCGAGCGTATAGGCCACCACCACCAGGCCGATGACCGTGGCGAGAATTACCGAATGGCGCAGCGTGAAGCGGAACAGGCGGCTTTCGTCTTCCGGCTTCATGCCGGTGGCCGCCGCGGCGACGGCAATCGATTGCAGGCTGATCATCTTGCCCATCACGCCGCCCGAAGAATTGGAGGCCGCCATCAGCACCGGGTCCAGCCCCAGCTTGCCGGCCGTCACTACCTGCAGGTTGCCGAACAGCGCATTCGCCGAAGTGTCCGAACCCGTCAGGAAAACGCCCAGCCAGCCGAGCAGCGCGGAGAAGAAAGGAAACATCTTGCCGGTGGCGGCAAAGGCGAGCCCCAGCGAACCGGTGGCGCCCGAGTAGTTCATCAGGAAGGCGAGCCCCAGGACGCTGGCGATCGTGAGCATCGACTTGGCCAGTTGCTGGCAAGTGGTGGCGAAAACGCCCGCCAACTGGCTCAGCGTGATGCGGAGAATGATTGCCGAGCCGAACGCGGCCAGCATGCAGGCCGTGCCGGCCGCCGAGAGCCAGTTAAAGTTGAATACCGCGGCGTACGGCGTCGGCTTCGCCATCACTGGCGGCATGCGCTCAATCATGTTGTGCAAGCCCGGCCACTGGTAGGTCTGCGAGACCTGATTCAGATAGAACTTGATGCTGTGCCCATCGATCTTGATCGTCTCTTCGCCCCACAGGAAGACGAAGATCACCAGCAGCAGGTAAGGCGACCAGGCCAGGAACACGTCGCCCGCCGGGTGGCGCTTGGTGTCGCTCGACGCCCGGGTAGTTTCCGAGAAAACGAAGCCGTCCGTCGGCTTCCAAACGCGCGAGAGCAGGAGCAGGCTGATGAGCGCCGAAAGCGAACTCAGAATATCGACCAAGGTCGGCCCCAGGAAGTTCGAAGTGTAGAACTGCATCCCGGAGAAGGCGGCGCCGCAGAGCGCCACGGCCGGCCAAACGCCCACCAGCGCGCGCCAGCCGCCCATCACCGCGATCAGGTACGCGGGAACGAACAGCGAAACGGGTGCGCAAATGCGGCCCACCCAGGCGGAGAGGTCAGCCAGCGGCAGGCCCGTGATGCCGGCAAGCGTGATCACCGGGATGCCAATCGAGCCGAAGGCGACCGGCGCCGTATTGGCCAGCAGGCAGATGCCGGCGGCGTAGAAAGGAGAGAAACCCAACCCGGCTAACATGCCGGCGGCGACGGCCACCGGCGTCCCGAAGCCCGCTGCGCCTTCGATGAAGGCGCCGAAAGCGAAAGCGATCAGCAGCGCCTGCAGGCGGCGGTCATCGGTCAGCGAGCCGATCGAGTCCTTGAGGATTTCGAATTTGCCGGTCACCAGCGTGATGCGGTAGAGAATGATGGCCCAAAAAACAATCCAGCCGATCGGGAAGAGGCCGAACGCCGCCCCATAAGTAATCGCGCCGATCATCGGGCCCATCGGCATCTGGTACTCGAAGAGCGCCACCACAATGGCCGCGGCCAGGCCGCTCAGGGCGGCCACCCACGCGGGCTTCCGGGCCACGCCCAATAAGTAAAGGAGGACGGCAATCGGCAGGCAGGCAAAGAGGGCGGACGCGGCGAGACTATCGGCGATCGGAGTGTAGGATTGTTGCCACATGAAACAACCGACAGTATGTGAACCGGTGGGGTGCTGTCAACTGAAAAGCGCCGCCCACGGATCGGTCCGTGAGTTGGTGCCGTAAGTGTTACCATGCAGGCGATGGCGGAAGGGCGGGGCTACGTCGCAGGCGCGTTGGACGGACTATAAGCGGAGGAAGAGAAATGCCCCTAACGCATAACTTCAAAGAGACCATTCAACTTCGCGCGCAACGGGAGCCCAAGTTTCGGCAGGCACTCCTGCGCGAAGCGGTAGAGACTTACCTGAATGGTGACCTGGAGACCGGAAAAGCCGTACTGCGGGACTATGTCAATGCGACGGTCGGCTTTTCGAACTTGGAGCGACTGACCCAGATTCCGGCGAAGAGCCTGATGCGGATGCTCGGGGCATCAGGCAATCCATCGGCCGCGAATCTGGCGAAAATCCTCATGGCGTTGCGGCGGGCAGAGAATGTCCAACTACAAGTCTCGTTACGTCAAGCCTCATGAAGTCTGGCGACGGCTGGACGAGTTGGACCCGTTGATGAGGGATGTACTGGCGTAGCGCCGACGCAAAAAGGCCCCACCCGTAAGGGTGAGGCCTTCGCTCTGTCGCTTTTGCCGGGGGATTAGCTGCAGCCGCTCGTGCCGCCGCAGTTTTCGCATTTGAAGCAGGAGCCGTTGCGCGTCATCAACGAGCCGCACACCTGACACACAGGCGAATCGGCCACCGCGGTGACGGGTTCGAACTCGAGCTTCTGCTGGTTTTCCGTTTCGGTGGGCTTCAGCAGCGCGGCATCGCCGGCCTCGCTCACCGAATACTCAGGGCCCAGGAACTTGGCGCCCATCCAGCGGAAGATGTAGTCCATGATCGACTTGGCGTATTGAACTTGCGGGTTGTTGGTCCAGCCCGAGGGTTCAAAGCGGACGTGGCTGAACTTGTCTACGTAGAACTTCAGCGGCACGCCGTATTGCAGACCGTAGGAGACGGCCGTCGCGAACGAGTCCATGATGCCTGAGATGGTGGAGCCTTCTTTGGCCATCGAGATAAAGATCTCGCCCGGCGTGTTGTCCTCGTAGAGGCCCACCGTGATGTAGCCCTCGTGGCCGGCGATCGAGAACTTATGCGTCAGCGAAGCGCGCTCGTCCGGCAGCTTGCGGCGGATCGGCTTGTAGACGATCTTCTCTTCCACGCGGGGTGCGGGCACCACCGCCACCGCCGCCGGAGCCGGGGCATTCGACTTCTTCTCGCCCTTACCGGAGCCGGAGGAGAGCGGCTGCGCCATCTTGGAGTTGTCGCGATAGATGGCCACGGCCTTCAAGCCCAGGCGCCAGCTTTCGAGATAGGCGTTCATGATCTCGTCGACGGTGCACTCTTCCGGCATGTTGATCGTCTTCGAGATGGCGCCCGAGATGAACGGCTGCACCGCGGCCATCATCTTCACGTGGCCCATGTGGTGAATGAACCGCTTGCCATTGGCGGGGCGGAAGGAGGTGTCGAAAATCGCGAGGTGCTCGTCCTTCACATGCGGCGCGCCTTCGATGGTCCCGGTGGCGTCGATGTGGTTCACGATCGCGTCGGCCTGGGGCTGACGGTAGCCGATCTTGATCAGGGCTTGCGGCACGGTCTGGTTGACGATCTTGATCACGCCGCCGCCCACCAGCTTCTTGTACTTCACCAGCGAGAGGTCCGGCTCGATGCCGGTGGTGTCGCAATCCATCATGAAGCCGATGGTGCCCGTCGGTGCGATCACCGTGGTTTGGGCGTTGCGGTAACCCGCCGACCGGCCCAGTTCGTAAGCGTTGGTCCAGCATTCCCAGGCGCCCTTGTAGAGCTCGGGCGAAATGTTGGCCGGGTTGATGCGCTTGCAGGAATCGCGGTGCATGCGGATCACGTCGAGGAACGGCTCTTCGTTGATCGCGTAGCCCTGGCACGGGCCCACGGCATCGGCGATACGGGCGGAAGTCAGATAGCTCTGGCCGCACATGACGGCCGTGATCGAGCCCGCCAGGTCGCGGCCATGATCGGAGTCATACGGCACGCCCATGGCCATCAGCATGGCGCCGAGGTTGGCGTAGCCCAACCCGAGCGGACGGAACTCGTGGGAGTTCTGCGCAATACGGTCGGTCGGGTAGCAGGCGTTATCGACGAGAATCTCCTGCGCCACGATCATGGTGTCGACGGCGTGGCGGAAGGCCTCGACGTCGAACTCCGCGTTCGGCGAGAGGAACTTCATCAGGTTCAAGGAGGACAAGTTGCAAGCCGAGTCGTCGAGGAACATGTACTCGCTGCAGGGATTCGACGCATTGATGCGCGCGGTGTTCTTGGAAGTATGCCAGCGGTTGATCGTCGTATCGAACTGCATGCCGGGGTCGCCGCAGCGCCAGGTGGCATCGGCGATCTCGCGCAGCAGCTCGCGCGCCTTAAAGCGCTTCACCGGCGTACCGGAACCGACGGACTTCGTCCAGAAGTCCGTGTCGCTTTCGCAGGCCTGCATGAACTCGTCGTTGGCGCGGACGGAGTTGTTGGCGTTTTGGAAGAAGACCGAAGAGTAAGCTTCGCCGTCGAGCGACGGGTCGTAGCCGTTTTCGATGAGGGTGTGCGCCTTCTTCTCTTCTTTGGCTTTGCACCAGATGAAGTTTTCGATGTCCGGATGCTCGGCGTTCAGCACCACCATCTTGGCGGCGCGGCGCGTCTTGCCGCCGCTCTTGATCACGCCGGCGAAGGCATCGAAGCCCTTCATGAAGCTCAGCGGGCCAGAGGCGCGGCCGCCGCCGGAAAGGATGGCGTTCTCTTCGCGCAGGCTCGAGAGGTTGGAGCCGGTGCCGGAGCCCCACTTGAACAGCATGCCTTCGGTCTTCGCGAGATCGAGGATGCTCTCGAGGGAGTCCTTTACCGAAACGATGAAGCAGGCGGAACACTGCGGGCGGGAGTCGTCGATGTCGAGCTTGTGGATCGACTGGGTTTGCTCATTCCAGTACCAACCGTAGCCGCGCTTCTCACCGCGGACGCCGACGTTGAACCACACGGGCGAGTTGAAGCAGGCCTTCTGGGTGAGCATGAGGTGCGCGAGCTCACTGCGGAAGTTCTCCGCATCTTCGAGCGACTTGAAGTAGCGGTCGGCGATGCCCCAGTCGGCAATGGTGTCGACGACGCGGTGCACGAGCTGCTTCACACTGGTTTCGCGCTCGGGCGATCCCATCTTGCCGTGGAAGTACTTGGAGGCAACAATGTTGGTCGCCGTCTGGGACCAGTCTTTGGGAATCTCGACGTCGCGTTGTTCGAAGATCACCGCGCCTTTGTCGTTGCCGATGGAGGCGGTGCGGCGCTCCCATTGAATTTCGTCGTAAGGAGTCCGACCGTGTTCAAGCCGGGCCGTGAAATAGCGGGGGAACGAAATGCCGGTACGTTGCTCAACCAGTAACGGCTTTTTCGGCGTATTCAACTTCGCACTCAGTGCGACGGCCAACTGTCCCATTGATTGTTCCTCGATTTGTTTTTTGTGTGGTTTTTTCGGACCCGGCTACTCCCAGGAGCACAAGTCTGAACCCTACGATGGTGGCCCAAGATCTAGTGGTCAGTCAAGGAGTTTATCTATAGATGGTGCATGCGTTTGCGGGGGCACCTTCCCCACATTCACCCGAGCACTGGCTACCCCCACGTGAAGGTAACAAGTCGAGTGTATGCCCTACCCTTGTGGATAAAGCCCTGCGGAGCGGTGGAAAACCCGAGATTTCACAGGAAATGTCTGTGGTCGATTCCGACGCCCGGACGGCCTAGTCTTCCTTGCGGTACATTTCCGCGATTTGGTCCTTGAAGTTCTCGAGAACCTTCGGCCGGCGCACTTTCATCGTCGGCGTGAGCTCGCCGCTCTCCACCGAGAAGTCGCGGTCCAGGATGCGGAACTTGCGGATCTGCTCCCATTCGGGCAGTGAGACATTAGCGGCCTTAACGACTTTGCGGAGATGGTCCTCCAGCGCCTTGGACTTGCTATAAGGCTGCGAGGCTCCGGCGATGGATTCCGCGACGGTGGGGTTGATCGTGAACAGAGCGGTGACGTACGGTTGGCGGTCCCCTACCAGAACCATCTGGCTGATCAGCGTTTCGCCCTTGAATCGCCCCTCCACCCGGGCCGGGTAAATCTTCTTGCCGGACGATGAGGCGAGAATCTCCTTCTTGCGGCCGGTGATGGCGATATAGCCGTTCGCGTCAATCGAGGCGATGTCGCCGGTGGCGAGCCAGCCGTCCCGCATGATCGAGGCGGTGGCGGCCGGGTCGTTGAAGTAGCCGGCGAACAGCGACGGGCTCTTCACCAGGAGTTCGCCATCTTCGGCGAGCTTCACCTCGACTCCCGAGAGCGGCTTCCCGATCGTGCCGTAGCGTTCGGCGCCCACCGGATTCAGCGTCAGCACGCCGCCCTCGGTGAGGCCATAGCCTTCGGTGATCGGCATGCCGACGGCATCGAAGAAGAGGGCGGTATCGCGCCCCAGCGGCGCCGCCCCGGAGATGATCACCTGGAGGCTACCGCCGAGGCGCTCGCGGATCTTGGAGAAGATCACTTTGTCCGCCAAGCCCAGCGGCGCACTGAGCCAAGCCGGGACGGACTCGCCCTTCTGGCGATACTCGGTGGCCTTCAAGCCCAGGCCGAGCGCGGCATAGAAGAGCTTCTGGGCGAAGGGGCTCTTCTTGTTGATCTCGGTTTTGATGCTGGCGTGAATCCGCTCCCACACCCGCGGCGGGGCCAGGATGAAGGTCGGTTTCACCGTCTTCAACTCGTTGGGCATCCGCGCCAGGCTTTCCGAGAACCAGCACGGCACGGCCATGCGCATCATCAGCAGTTGCATCACCACGCGCTGGGCGATGTGGGCCGAAGGGAGAAAGACGAGGGCACGGTCATCGGGGCCGATGGAGAGGACCTTGGGCCCCATGTCGAGGTTGAGCGTGATGGAGGCATGCGTGGCGAGGCCCATCTTGGGCTCGCCAGTGGCGCCGGAGGTGAGGTAGAGAATGGCCGGGTCGGTGGGCGAAACCTGCGAGGAGAGCTTGGTGAAGGCGGCCGGGTCCGCCTCCAGAATCTGCCGGCCGGCGGTGCGGACGTCTTCCAACCGGCGGGCGCCTTCCACCTGGCCTTCGATGAGGATGAACTCGAGGTCGAGCGGATCGCCCTTCATGGCATGCGCGAGGGCGGCCATTTGCTTGGCGTTCTCGACGATCAGGACGCGGGCGCCGCAGGCCCGCAGGTTCTTCACCTGGTCGGCGGCCGGGTAGCTGGCATAGAGGCCGGCGGAAATGGCCCCGATAGACATGATCGCCACGTCGACCAGATAGAACTCGGCGCGGGTCTCGCTTTGAATGGCGACGATGTCGCCCTTGCGAACGCCCAGGTCGGAGAGGCCGAGCGCGATTTCGATCACCGCGGCCCGGTATTGGGTCCAGGTGTAAACGGTATATTGGCCGCCGCCGGCTGGCTGATGAAGGGCGGGCGCGGGGCCACGCTGCGCTACGGTCTCTTCAAGGACGGAGTAGACAGTTCGAGCGTTCATGATTCACCTGAAGGCTACTATAAAAAGGATGAAATTTGAGCACGAGCTTTTTGTGGCCCGCCAGGCTGCGCGTAAGGCGAGCGAAATTGCGCTGAAGATTCAGATGACGGGCTTCGACATGGAGAGCAAGACCGACGAATCGCCGGTGACGATTGCGGACCGCGAATGCGAAAAGGCGATCGTCGGCCTGATTAGCGAAGCCTTTCCCGGCGACGGCTTCCTGGGCGAAGAAGGCGCGGCGAGCGATACCAAAACTGGGCGGCGCTGGATCATCGACCCCATCGACGGGACACGCGACTTTGTCCGCGGGCTGCCGTTGTGGAGCCATCTGATCGGGCTGGAAGAGAATGGCGAAGTGGTGGCGGGTGTCTGCTACATGCCGCTGCTGGGCAACCTGTATTTTGCGGCCAAGGGGCTGGGCGCTTATCGCGACGATACGCGGATCTATGCCTCGACGAAGAAGGCCAAGAACGAAGCGTTGCTTTGCGCGAATCAGCTCGGCGGCTGGTCCAAGCATCCGCTGGGCAAGAATCTGCTCGAGTGGGCGTCGACGTTCTGGGGCGTGCGAAGCCTGGGCGGCTGCCTGGACGCGATGCTGGTGGCTTCCGGCCGCGCCGAAGTCTGGATTGAGCCGAAGTTGGCCCCGTGGGACATGGCGGGTCCGCGGATCATCCTGGAAGAGGCCGGAGCGGGCTTCCTGAATCTGGATGGCGGCTCGACCATCTACTCGACGAATGTTGTGGCGTTCGCGCCCGGCCTGGAGCCGGCGGTTCGCGAATTTATTGGCGCATGATGAGGCCTTGACCGGTGGGCAGGGCGAGGACGTGGGCGGAGAGCTCGCGAGCGAGTTCGTCAATGGCGTCGCCCTGCGACTCATGGCCGCGATAGCAATAGTCGTCCAGCAGGACGACGCCGCCCGGCGAAAGCCGCGGCCAGAAGTAGCGCAAGGCTTCGCGCTCCGGTAAGGCGCAGTTCAGGTCGAGGTGGAGGAAGGCGACCTGCGGGGCGTCGACTGAGGCGAGCGTATCGGGGATGCGGCCGGGCATGATGCGGACGTTAGGCCAGGCGGCGAAGTTGGCGCGGAT
Organism: Bryobacteraceae bacterium; assembly: GCA_965229305.1. Classification (GTDB taxonomy): domain Bacteria; phylum Acidobacteriota; class Terriglobia; order Bryobacterales; family Bryobacteraceae; genus JALHNI01. Next base: position 53,519 of record CBDDIZ010000037.1, read on the forward strand.
GCGCTGGAGGTCTTTCACATAAGCGCCGCGGGCTTCGGCATCGCGCGCATGCTCGGCGCGGCCTTCGGCGACTTCGCGCTCCGAGAACTGTTCCACGGGTGGGCCGTCAAAGGTGTCGAGCAGATAGTAGGGGCGGCGGCCGAGGTCGAGGTGGTGGAGGATCGCCGAGCTCAGGAAGCCGGCGTTGACGCCGCATTCGACGAAGGCGCCGGGGACACGCGAGGCCAGTTCAGCGGCCCAGAGGGCAATATGGACGCGCCAAGGGAAGTCGGGGTCCGCGCCTTGGGTAGCTTCGAGGCCGCGCCGATAGGCCGCCGCGAAGGCGGGGTCGGTCAGAAAGCGGGCGTGGTGTTTGGTAAAGACGCCGTCGTGCGCGTGATAGCGGCGGCGGTTGAACAGCTCGAACCCCGCGCGCCGAAGCAGACGGTGCACGAGGGGCTTGATCATGGCCGCTGTTCGCGACGGATCTTAGCGTCGAACCAGAACGGACCAAAAGGCAGCACGGCGGCGATGAGCGCCATGAGAACGGTGGAGGCGGACCATTGGAAGCGCCGCGCTGCCAGCAGCACCGTAAGCACGTAGGCCACAAAGAGCAGGCCGTGCAGGCTGCCCACAATGCGGACGGCTTGCGGTAGGCCGGCCAGGTACTTCAGCGGCATCGCAATGCCGAGCAGAACGAGGAACGAAACGCCTTCAGCGAGGCCGGCCCAATGGAGCCGGCGGTATGCGGGTTGGTTGGTGATCGGAATACTTCTAGTGTGCCACTAAGAGCGTCTTCTGCAGCCAGGCGATCATGGGCTGTTTGTAGAGGTGGAAGCGCACGTCCTTTTCCCAGTTCATGACGCCGTGGACGCCGTCGGGAACCGTGATGAGCTCGACGGGAATACCGCGCTTCTTGAAGAAGTCCACGTGCATGGTGGCTTGCTCGTAAGGGACCTGCTCGTCTTTGGTGCCGTGAATCACGAGGAACGGCGGGGTCTTCCGATTGACGTAGGTGTCCGGTGAGGCTTCGCGGAGGATGGGTTTGGCGGCGTCGTTGTAGCCGTCAATGCGGAAGAAGGACTTCATGTTCTCGGTCATGGGGATGTGCTCGAAGCGGCTCTGGGCGAAGCGCACCAGGTCGATGGGGCCGTAGAAGCTGACCACGGCCGCGACGCCCACGTCGTTCTTGGCACCGACGAGGTTGACGAGATGGGCGCCGGCGGATTCGCCCATCAGGGCAATCTTGTTGGGGTTCACCTTGTACTGCTTGGCGTTCTTCTTCACCCAGCGCACGACATCTTCGACGTCGAGGCGAGCGGCGGGGTACGGGTCCTTGGGCGCGAGGCGGTAGTCGATGGTGAACCAGACGAAGCCGGTCTGTTCGAGGACCGGGAACAGCGGCGTGATGAAGTTGACGGTCTTGTGGCCGACGGTCCAGCCGCCGCCGTGCACGAGGATAATCGCGGGGAAGGGCCCTTTGCCTTCGGGGACGTGAGCGTCGAGCTTCTGCTGGTGCTGGTTGTAGACCAGGTCTGGAATGACCTGATAGTTGGCGGCGTGGGCCAGGGTGGCGGCCAAGAGGATGAGGGCGAAACGCATGTGGGGCTATCGTATCGCAGCGGAGGCGAATGATAGGCTGGCAGACGCGATGCGAAAGAGCGTGTTGAGCCGGCGGGAACTGGTGGCGATGGGGTTGGGCGGCGCGGCTTACGCCGCCGCGGTGCCTGGGGAGACGCATCAGGCGACGGGATGTAAGGTCGGCGAGATGACGCCGGAGTCGGCGCGGGTGTGGATGCGGCGAACGGCTTCGTCAGTGCGGCTGGCGAATGGGTTGGTCCGAAAGGCCGATGGTAAGGGGGCCTTGCTGCTGGAGCCTGGAACGCGGCTCGACACGCTGGAGGGCTCGGTGCCGGGCGCAGCGGGCTACGTACGCGTGGTCTATCGGGGCGCGAAGCGCGGAGCCACGCCGTGGTTGGACGTGGATGAGGCGGCGGGGCACGTGGCGCAGGTGACGTTGACGGGTCTGAAACCGGGGTCGGCCTATACGTACGCCATTGAGACCCGCGCGACGCGAGGCGGTCGAGTGGATGGTGAACTGGTCGGCGCGTTCCGCACGCTACCGGCGGCGACGTCAACGGTGGCGGCCGAAGTGGCCTTGCTGAGCTGCCAGATGTATTGCCACATGGATCGGGCGGATGGCTTCCACATCTACGAGAGCATTCAGCGGGATCAACCGCAGTTTCTGCTGAGCTGCGGCGATAACGTCTACTACGACAACGAGGATCCGGTGGTGAACGGCGAAGGCGTGGCGCGCTATCACTGGGAGCGGATGTACAGTCTGCCGACGCTGGTGAACTGCTTGCGGAACGTGGGCGGGTATTGGCAGAAGGACGATCACGACACGATTGCCGACGATACGTGGCCCGGGCGGGTGAACGCGAAGATGGCGCCGTTCTCGTTTGCGCAAGGTCAGCGGATCTTTCGCGAACAGGTGCCGGCGCCGCTCGCCGGCGCGCCGATGTTCCGCACGGTGAAGCTGGGGACCGACGTCGAGTTCTGGCTGCCGGAAGCGCGCGATTACCGGTCGGCAAACAACAGTCCCGATGGGCCGGCGAAGTCGATTTGGGGGGCGCTGCAGAAGCAGTGGTTGATGGATTCGTTGAAGGCGAGCCGCGCCGTTTGGAAGGTGGTGGTGAATCCGAATCCGATCGTGGGGCCGGATCGGGAGACGAAGAACGACAATCACGCCAATCAGGGCTTCGCTCACGAGAGCCATGAGATCCGGCAATTCCTGCGGCAGAACTTCGAGGGCAACGTGATCTCCGTCTGCGGCGATCGCCATTGGCAGTATCACTCCGTGGATCCGGAGACCGGGTTGAATGAGTTCGGCTGCGGGCCAGCGTCCGATCTGCATGCGGGTGGAACGCCGGGTTACGACCCGGTGCGGCACAAGTTCCATCGCGTATTGGGCGGCTATTTGAGCATGGCCGTGTCGCGCGAGGGCAAGCAGTGCCGGCTGCGTGTGCGGCATCGGGAGGTGAAGGGCGGGACGGTGTATGAGCGCGTGTTTACTCGGCCGGCTTCAGCCTAAGCCAGCGCCGCGCCGCTTGGAAGCGGCGGGCGAGCCAGGAGCGGGTGCGGGCACGCCAGTTGTGGAGGCGGGTGGAGAGCCAGCGGCCGAGTGAGGTATTGAGCCAGAGCGCGTAGGCCGCTGCGCGGACGCGGAGAACGGCGGCTTCGGCGCGGGCGAACCAATTCAAGGTGAGGAGGCTGGCGCGGGTGAGTTGGTAGATGCGGGCTACCAGCGCGGTGCCGGCGACTTTGGCGAGGGCGATGACGCCGATGCCTAAGGCCGGATGTCCGCCGGCGAGCCAGTAGAGGGCGAGGAGCTTGATGGGGGCGAGCAGGACCGCGGGGAGTCCGAATACGGCGAGGGCGCCGTACGGGGGCAGGTGCGACAGCCATTGCTCGAGCTGCCGGAAGACCGGCAGCTTACCGAGCAGAGCCACGACGGCGGCGAGGCGCCAGAGAAGCTCCTCAGCGAGGAAGAAGGCCGTCGCGAGGATGAGTAGCGGCGGTGTGAGGAGTCTTTTGAGGCGCCGCCGCACGGGTTGGTTAGTAGCCTGCCGCCTTGTAGTCGGCGACGATGGCTTCGACGATGGGCTTGTGTTCGGGGCGCACGTTTTCGAGCGGGGGACGGACAGGGCCGCCGGTGACGCCGGTGCCGTGGAGGTCCATGGCATACTTCATGACCGAGACTTCGTAGCCCTTGACGTGCTCGCGCACGGCGTAGATGGGATGAACGAAGCGGTTCATGAGGGGGGTGATCTTGGCGAAGTCCGCGGGCTGGCCGGTGGTGAGGCCGCCGAGTTGGGCGAGTTCGAGCGCGAGCTTGGGCGAGGTGTTCGAGATGCTGGATGTGAAAGCCTGCACGCCGCAAGCGAGATACGTGGGGAGGCAATCGTCACCGAGGCCGCCGACCCAGGCGAGGCGATCGCCGAGCTTGGCCATGATGCGCTGATAGACGCGGGCATTGCCCTGGCCGTCCTTCCAGATGTCGAGCGTGGGAACCTTCTCGGCCAGACGGGCGACCATATCGGGCGAGAACACGGCCCAGTCGCGCGAGTAGATGCTCAAGGGTAGGCCGGTGGCTTGGCCGATCTGCGCGTAGTAATCGAAGAGGCCATTAACGGGCGCGTTGATGTAGGAAGGCGGGAGGACGAGCAGCGCGTCGGCTCCGGCTTTCTCCATGCCTTTGGCCATGGCGCAGGCGATGGGTCCATTGAGACCGACGCCGCCCACGACGGGCATCTTGGTGGTCTTCTTGGTGATGCGAACGACTTCGATCGCCTCTTCCACGGTGAGCGAGTAGAGTTCACCGGTACCGCCGGCCGCGACCATGGCGCAGAAAGGATGTTCGCTCATGAGGGCGACGTTCTTTTCGAGCGCAGCGTAGTCGACGGCGAGGTCGGGGGTGAACGGCGTGATCGGGAAGCCGAAGACGCCACGGAGCTGGTCACGGAGTTTAGCCATACGTAACCCATTACTGTATCGCGCGTGCGACCATGGGTGTTGGAAATGGCCGGTACTCTGACGAACCCCCAGCGCAAGTTTCTCCGTGGCTTGGCGCATAACATGCAGCCGACGATGCAAGTGGGCAAGAACGGACTGACGCCGAATTTCTATAAGAGTTTCGAGTTAGCGCTGACCAATCATGAGCTGTTGAAGCTGCGCTTTGCGAATCTGCAGGACGAGCGGAAAGAGATCTCGGCACAGATTGAAGCGAAGACGGGCGCGGTGAAGGTGTCGATGGTGGGGCACACGGCGGTGTATTACCGGCCGAGTCCGGACCCGGAGAAACGGAAGCTCGTATTGCCGCGCGCGCCGAAAGCGGCGTCGCCCGAGTAGGCCGTTACGGCCGGTTTTCGTACCAGGTGAGGTTGGCGGTGGCGCCGCCGATGCAGGCGAGGTCGGGGCGGCGGTCGCCGTTCAAGTCAGCGACGGCGCAGGCGTTGGCGCGCATGGTGGGGCCTTCGATCGTTTGCCGGGTCCAGGTGGAGCCGGATTGCTGCCAGAGAAAGACACCGCCCCCGACGCCGCGGTCGCCGGCGACGATCTCTTCGCGGCCGTCGCCGTTGAAGTCGCGGACTTCGATGGTGTGGCCTTCCTTTAAAGACGAGTCAATGACGGTGCGCTGCTGGCCGCGATAGACGGCGACTTGGGTGCCATGCCAGGGCTCGATGGCGGCGATGAATTTTTTGGCGACGGCGACGTCGCTGGAGCCGGACTTGGGCCAGGGGGCGGGGTCGCCGGCGGAGATCTCGCGGCGCTGCCATTGGCCGTTTTTGAAGCGGTAGGCGTGGAGGCCGAGGAAGCTGGCGGTGTAGAGGTCCGGGCCGTGCACGTAGATGCCGTGCATGACGCCTTGCTCGGCGTCGGTGATGAGTTCGCGTTTCCAGACGCCGGGGCGGTAGAGAACGAGCGGGATGTGGCCGCGGTAGTCGGGCGGGGTGGAAGCCGGGTCGGCGAGCGGGGCGTTGATGACGACGGGCTGGCCGTTCAAGGTCATGGTGCGGAGGCGGTGGGAAGTGGGGATGCGGTCGATTTCGCGTTTGGACCATTCCTGGCGTGGGTCGGCGGGGGCTTCGAGCAGGTAAACGTGCCCTTCGCTGCGAGCGGGGACATTGGCGAAGTGGTCGGCGACGACGATGGCGCGGCCGATGACGGCGAGGTTGATCATCTGGGTCATGCCGCGGGCGATGACGTGGCGCTGCCAGCCGGGGTTCTCAAACCAGACGAGCTCGGGCAGGCCAGAGGCGAGAGCGATGAGGTCAGTTTTGCCGTCGTGGTTGAGGTCGGCGGGGACGACCTGATAGCCGCCCTTGAGGTCGGTGGCGATGGGGTGGGGGGTGAAACGGAGGTCGGCGGCGAGGAGGAGGAGTGCAACGAGCATTGCCGACACTATAGCGGATCAGCACTATACAATGAAAAGCGTATGGGGACGTAGCTCAGCTGGATAGAGCGTCCGCCTCCTAAGCGGAAGGTCGGCGGTTCAAATCCGCCCGTCCCTACCATTATTTTCGGCGCGCAGAATTCCGTTGATCGGAGGTTCGTGATGACGAAGTCGGTCCTCGGACTCGCGGCCGGTACCCTCTTCCTTGCCTGCCGGCTCGCGGCACAGCCCGCCGAGACGCCCTTCTTGATTGAGACAGTGGAGACGTTGACTGCTCCCGGCGGCACGCCGGTCGTTCGAAGAGGGGCAGGTGATCTGGCTCGCGCCGGAGTTTGGCTGCGTCGAAGTGAAGCGGCGTCAGATGTTCGGTGCGTCGACGGATCCGCAGGTGGAACTGGGGCGGCAGATGGCCCGACGCTCGGAGGAGTTCTATTGGGCGCATCGGCCGTGAGGGCAGAAGCGTCGGAGGAGTCATGAGGAAATTAGTCTGGTGTTGGCTATTTACGGTGGCCGTCCAGGCGGATGACCTGAAGGGCCGTGACGCCGCTTATCTGGTGCGGTTTCTAAGTCACGAGGTTCCGGGTCCACAGCAGCTGGGGCTGTTTAGTTGCGGGTCAGTAGCGGCAGATGAGGCGGCGGTTCAAGCGTTGGTGGGTTTCGGCACAGCGGCGCTGCCCGTGATTGAGGCGCGGCTGCAGTCCAAGACGGCGAATCACGCGGGCTGGCATTGGTTAGTTCAGGCGTTGGCGGCGATTCGGGGGCCGGAAGCAGTGCCGCAACTACGAGCCATGGCGGAACGGGGAAGAAACGTGGATGCGGCGCTGGCGACGGCGCGGGGCTGGACGTCGGTGATTTCTGACTCGCGGGAGATTCTGCGGCTGCGCGTGATTCGTTGTCGCGGGCCGGAACCGCGCGACGCGTTGGACCGTTTGGTGTTGGGATGGCTGCGTGGCGATCAGGCGTGGTTGGAAGGAGCGCTGGGGCCGCGAGCGAAGCAGGCGTTGGCGGCAGCGGTGGGCGAACGGTCCTGGAAGGCGTTTCAACAGGAACTCGGATGGCGCGAGCCGCAGGGAGGAGGGGTCGGCTATCGCTTTGACGTCGATGGACGTTGGGGCGAGGCGGAGCACAAATTCCGGCCCCGCGACAAGCAGGGTAAAGCGTCACCGGAGGGTCAGGGAGGCGTGGTGACGCTGCCGGTGGTTTGGAAGACGGCGGCAGGGGAAGATTGCGGACAGACCCGGGTGGGTTTTGTCCCGCCGGCGTCGCAAGCGTTTGGGGAGTATTCGGTGGAAACGGACGAGATCGGAGCGTTGCTCAAGCTGGTGGCGGGGTGTGCAGTCGGGCGGGTTGAGTAAACGGAAAAAGGGCGGGACCGTTGGAGGATTAGAACGGCCCCGCCCTTCGGGTTGCATCCCTTGCAGACACTCTTATAGACGAGTGAGAAGGCGATTGGTTGCGTGTTTAGGCGACGTGCGAGTCCAGCAATTTCTGGACGTCGGATTTGCCGACAGCGCCAACGCGCATATCGACGACCTGACCGCCTTTGAAGACGAGGAGAGCGGGAATGCCGCGGATTTGGTACTTCGCGGCGGTTTGGGGGTTGAAGTCAACGTTCAACTTGCCCACTTTCGCCTTGCCGTCGTACTCGACCGCCACCGCGTCGATGGTGGGGGTCATCATGCGGCAGGGTCCGCACCACTCTGCCCAGAAGTCCACCAAAACGGGGACTTCGGACTTCAAAACGTCCTGTTCGAACGACGCGTCAGCGAATTCTAATGTCTTTTGACCTGCCATAATTCCTTCCTCTTCTATGATGCCACGGGGGGTGAAAAGGATTCGTCGGGCCCGGCCGGCGGGGTGGGGGGAGTGTCGGCCAGCAGGGCACGGTAGAGTCCGGAGTAGGCGGACGCGGAGGCGTTCCACGAGTAGTCGCGCCCCATGGCGGTGCGGACCATTTGAGCCCAGCGATGGGGCTCATTCCAATACACTTTGACGGCGTAACGGACGGCGGCGAGAAGGTGGGGGCCCCAGGCGCCCCAGAACTTAAAGCCGGTGTCGCCGTCGACGGTGTCCTCGAGTCCGCCGGTGGCGTGGACGATGGGGAGCGTACCGTAACGGAGGCTATACATCTGATTGAGCCCGCAGGGTTCGTAGCGGGAGGGCATGAGGAACATGTCGGCGCCGGCTTCGATACGGTGGGCCAAGGGATTGTTGTGGCCGATCCAGCAGCGGAACTTGTCCGGGCGCGCCCAGGCGAAGTGATTGAACATGTTCTCGAGGTTCGGGTCGCCGGAGCCGAGGACGATCAGGGTGAGGTCTTCGGCGAGGAGTTGGTCCATTTGCTGGCCGATGAGGTCGAGACCTTTTTGTTCGGCGAGGCGGGAGACGACGCCGACGATGGGGCGTTTCAGATGGATTTCGTCGAGGGGGAAGCCGAAGTATTCGAGGAGGTCGCGTTTGCAGGCCATTTTGCCGGCGAGGTTGGCGGAGGAGTACGGTGAGGCGATGAAGCGGTCGGTTTCAGGGCTCCAGTCTTCGTAGTCGACGCCGTTCAGGATGCCGGCGAGTTGGCCGGAGCGGCTGCGCAGGATGCCTTCCATGCCGCAGCCGAACTCGGGGGTTTGGATTTCGCGGGCGTAGGTGGGGCTGACGGTGCTGAGGTAGTCCGACCAGAGGAGGCCGGCTTTCATGAGGTTGCCGCCGCCGTTGAATTCGAGGGCGCCGGCGTTCCAGAAGCGGTCGTCCAGGCCGATGTCCCAGAGCTGGCGGTGAGGGAAGTAGCCCTGGTAGGCGAGGTTGTGAATGGAGAAGAGGCTCTTGGTGCCGAAGAAGGTGGGGTCGTTGGGGAAGTAGAACTTGCGGTAGAGCGGGAGGAGGGCGGCTTGCCAATCGTGGCAATGGAAGATGTCGGTGCGGAAGAGGAAGCGGGCAACGCCCAAGGCGGCGAGGTTGAGGACGGCGAAACGAAGGGCGTTGTCGCCGAAGTCGCCGTGGCGGTCACCGTAGATGCCGTCGCGGTCGAAGAGGCCGTGGCAATCGATGAAGTAGAACTTTACGCCGCGATGGACCTGGAGGTAGACGTCGACCTTATAGAAGCCGCCATTGAGCCAGACGCGCATGTCCGAACGGACCAGTTCGCAATCCTCGCGATGGATGGAGCGGTAGCGGGGCATGACGACGCAGGCTTCGTCGCCAAAGGACTTGAGGGCGATGGGGAGGGCGCCAACAACGTCGGCCAAGCCACCGGTTTTGGCGAAGGGGTGAGCTTCGCTGGAGACCATCATGATTTTGGCCATGGCTACTCGGTGGTCACCTGGGCTTGGAGATTGGCCACACCGGCGGTGTAGCGATCGTCGACGACCTGAACGGCTACGGCATCCTCGAGCCAATCGTGCCAGACGCCGTCAGGGTCATGCGAGGCGGCGGTGATGGTGTAGTCGTTGGGGCAGAGGCGGCAGGCGAACGAGAAACGGACAGCGCGGACGTCACCGGCGGCGACGGGGCCGAGCGAGACGCGCTCGAGTTCAGTGTTGGTGCCGTAGACTTCCATACCGATACGGGTCCGAATCATCATACCGATGACGGGGTCGGCGACGGGGGCGGAGAAGCGGACGCGGATGCGGATGGCGACGGATTCGCCGCTGCGCCAGACGAGGGTGGGTTGGCCGTCGGCGCCGAGGGTCTCGATGGCTTCGAGCTGGGCGCGGCCATCGCCACGGCGCATGGAGGGCGCGAGGGGTGCGGAGGCGCCTTGGCCCTGCCGGCGGAGTTGGTCGGCGACGGCGGCGGAGTAGGCGCGGTAGACTTCGCGCGGGTCACCTTTAACAAGTGTGACGTCGTCTTTCTGCCACCAGACTTCGTCACAAAGCGAGAGTAACAGCCGTTCGTCGTGGGTGCGCAGGAAGACGGTTTCGCCGCGGTTGCGGCGGGCGGTGGATTCCTGAGCGATGCGGGCCCGGGCGAAGTCGTCCTCGGTGCGGAACTCGAGCGAAGGGGATTCGCTGGGCTGTCCGACCAATCCAATGATGCACGCGCCCGGGGCGCGGGTCTGGTCGCTGCCGGGCGAGGCAACGTTAGACTGAGGAATCGACATTGTGATTAGGATAACGGGTCTGCTGCTGGTGATGGGCGGGGCGACTGTTCTGACCGGGGCGTCAGAGACGGCGCTACGGGAAGCGTTCACGCGTCAAACGGGCGAAATTCAACTGCCGGCCGGGGTGACGGTGTTGACGAAACCCCTGGAAATTCGGGCAGATGCGCGCGATCTGGTGGTGACCGGGACGCCGACGACGGTGCTGCGGGCGAGTACCCGGTTCACCGGCAAGGCACTGATCCACATTTTGGGCGGGACGCGGATCTCGCTGCGGGATTTTTCGATGGTGGGGAATCGGACGACGCTGGCGGCCGGGGTGGGCATGCCCCCGTCCAATCAGGCTTTTTATCAGTTCTACGCGAATAACGGGATCGTCGCCGAGGGGGTAACGGATCTGGTGCTGGAGAACATTTCGGCGCGGGAGATTCCGACTTTTCCGGTGCTGGTGAGCCATTCGACGAACGTCCGGGTGCGGCGCGTGAAGCTGACTGATTGCGGCGGCTTGAATCAGAAGGGGCGGAATAATACGACGGGCGGCATCTTGCTGGAAGAGGGCACGAAGAACTTTGAGGTGACCAACTGCAAGCTGTGGCGCGTTCGGGGGAACGGCATCTGGACCCATTCGAGATATACGTCGCCGCGCAATGAGGATGGGCGGATTGCGGAGAACGAGATTCGCTACACGGCGCGTGACGCGATCCAGGTGGGGCATGCGACGCGGGTGCGCGTGTGGAGCAATACGGGGAGTTCGATCGGGTTTCCGAGCGCGGAGGTCGATGTGGAGAACGAGGGGTGGCCGGTGGCGATCGACACGGCGGGGAACGTGGACGCGTCGTCGTATGCGCTCAACATTTTTGATGAGTTGAATGGCAAGTGCATTGATCTCGACGGTTTTCACCACGGTGAGGTGCGGCGGAACCGTTGTGTGAACAAGAAGCCAGCGGCGAGCTATCCCTATGGGCACTACGGCATCGTGATGAACAACTCGAACCCCGATATGGAAAGCGAGAAAATCACGATCATCGATAACGAACTGGAAGGGATGAAGTTCGGCGGCATTTTTGTGATCGGGACCGGGCATCGGATCGAGAAGAACCGGATGCGGAATCTGAACACGGCGGGGTGTCCGGAGAGCCAGGGCAAGGTGGCTTGCGTGTATGACTTGAAGCAGCCGGACTTGCTGCAGGCGGGGATCTATCTGGGGTTGCACGTGGATCCGAAGCGGCCGGCGCCGGCGATGCACAACACGATCGTCGACAACCTGATCATGGGCCACGGGATGAAGGTGCGGTGCCTGGTTTTCGCGCCGGGATTGTCGCCGGAGACGACCGAGGCGGTGCGGAATATCTGCCTGGAGCCGCCGGTGGCGCCAGCGGTCCACAAATAGCGAATCACCTTTAGAATCAATTGGGGGAAGATGCTACAATCGGTCTTTCCGACCACGTTCGTCGCCACGAATAGGCGGATTCCGATTGCCCAAAGTCAGCAACGAGTTACTCCGGCGAGACGTCCGGATGCTCGCCGACATGCTCGGCGAAGCGATCACCAATCTGGCCGGCGCTCCGGCGCTGGAGCTCATCGAAGACATCCGTAAGTTGTCGCGCGCCCGGCGAGCCGGCGAAGCCGCGGCGGAACAGAGCCTGGCCGAGCGAATTGCGTCGCTCGACGAAGGACAGATTCAGACGGTGGTGCGCGCGTTCACCGTCTTCCTTGATCTTTCCAACCTGGCCGAAGACCGGCACCGGATCCGCGTGCTGCGGCAACGCGAGCGCGAGCACGAGCCGTTGGGGGAATCGATTGGGGCGGCGATCGCGACCTTGGCGCAGGCGGGCTTCACCGCGCGGCAGGTGCAGGAAGCCATCGATCGCCTGGCAATTGAGCTGGTGTTTACGGCGCATCCGAGTGAGGCGAAGCGCCGGGCGGTGCGCGCGAAGCTGCGGCGCATGCGCGAGGCAATTCAGGAGTTGGATAACGGCGATCTGTTGCCGCGCGAACGGCGGGACCTGGAAGGCAAGCTGCGGACGGAGTTGACGATCCTGTGGCAGACGGAGTTCCTGCGGCCGCGCCGGCCGACGGTGCTCGAAGAGGTGGACCGCGTGCTCTCGATCGCGCCACGGCTGTGGGAAGTGGTGCCGCGGATCTACGAGGCGCTGCGGCGGGCGTTGGCGTTGAACTATCCGGAGGCGGAGTTCGCGATGCCGGTGTTCCTACGGTTCGGCTCGTGGGTGGGCGGCGATCGGGACGGGCATCCGGACGTGACGGCCGAGGTGACGGGGCGGACGTTGTTGAAGCTGCGGGCGAAGGCGCTTGAGCTGCATCGGCAGCAGTGCCGGCGCATGTATGACTTCCTCAGTTTGTCCTCGCGCAATGTGGCCGTGAGCGAGGTGCTCGAGGCGAATCTGGAAGAAGCCGTGGTGCGGTGGCCGGCGCTGGCCGACCGGTTGGCGCCGACGGCGGCGTTCGAAGTGTACCGGCGTTATCTGACGATGGTGGAATGGCGCCTGGAAGCGTCAGTGGAACCGGGCGGGCCGGCGTATCGGACGGGGCATGAGCTAGTGGCGGATCTGGAGTTGATCCTGGCAAGCTTGCGCGAGCATCCGGGCGGTGGGGCCGCGGCGGCCGAGGTGGAGCATTGGCTGGATCGGGCGCGCGTGTTCGGCTTACATCTGGGATGCCTGGACATCCGGCAGGATTCGCGTCGCTACGCCGAGGTGATGACGGACTTATTCCGTGCGCTGGGGCTGGCGGAGAATTTCGATGCGCTGCCGGAGGACGAGAAACTCGACTTACTCGGGCGGACGATGCCCTATCGCGGCGACATTCCACGGGCGAAGCTGGCGCCGAATACTCGCGAGGCGCTTTCTGTCTTTCGATTGTTACAGCAGGTGATCGCGACTTACGGGCCGGAGCCGATCGGCGGGCACATCATCAGCCTGACGCAGGCGCCCAGCGACGTGCTGACGGTGCTGTGGCTGTGGAAGTGGGCGGCGGGCAGCGAAGACAGCAGTCTGCGCATCATGCCGTTGTTCGAGAAGATCGGCGACTTAGAACGAGCGCCGGCCACACTGCAGGCGATGCTCGAGCAGCCGGTTTATGCGGAGTATCTGGCGAAGCAGAAGCAGCGGCAGTTCGTGATGGTGGGGTATTCGGACAGTACGAAAGACGGCGGTTATCTTTCGGCGTGCTGGGGCTTGTACCGGGCGCAGACGGAGTTACAGCAAGCGGCTTCGGCGCGCGGGGTGCAGTTGACGTTCTTCCATGGGCGAGGCGGGTCGTTGGGACGCGGGGGCGGTCCGGCGGCGCGGGGGATTTTCTCGCTGCCGCCCGATTCGATCGATGGCAGCTTGCGGCTGACGGAGCAAGGCGAGGTGTTGGCGGAACGTTACGACGATCCGCAGATTGCCTATCGGCATTTGGAGCAGGTGACGTGGGCGACGTTGCTGGCGAGTGCGACCCCGGCGCAGGCGCCGAGCGAAGCGACGGTGCAGTTGGTGGAAGCGCTTTCGGCAAGGTCCTACGCGTGTTACCGGGAGTTGGTGGATTCGCCCGGCTTTCTGGAGTATTTCGCGAGCGCGACGCCGATCGACGAGATTGAAGATTTACCGATCGGGTCACGGCCAGCGCGGCGGCGCGGGCAGCGGACGTTGGGCGATCTGCGGGCGATTCCGTGGGTGTTTGCCTGGACGCAGAACCGCTGCCTGATCCCGGCCTGGTATGGCTTGGGGACGGCATTGTCGGAGTTGCCGGATGAGGTATGGCCGGCGTTGCGCAAGATGTATCGTGAGTGGCCGTTCTTTGAAGCGGCGATCGACAATGCGGCGCTGGCGTTGGCCAAAGCCGATATGTTCATTGCGCATTGTTACGCGCGGCTGACGGAAGAGCCAGAAGTACGGGAGCGGTTCTGGGCGCGGATTGCGAGCGAGCGCGACTTGTCGCGGGCGGCGATTCTGCGGATCACCGAAGGCGATGAGTTGCTGTCACAGACGCCCTGGTTTCAAGGGTCGATCGATGTGCGGAACCCGTATATCGATCCGCTGAACCTGATTCAGATCGAGTTGCTGCGCCGCCGGCGAGCTTTGCCGGCCAGCGCGCCGGAAGAGGATCGCGAACACTTACGCCACTTACTGCGACTGACGGTGCAGGGGGTGGCGGCCGGAATGAGGACCACCGGATGACGCATAACTTCGAAGCGGCGGACTTACACGTCAAGACGCTGGGCCCGGCGAGAATCGATTCGCCGCTGTTACCTTTGCTCGATCAGCGGGCGCGCACGTTCCACAACGTGGATGAAGGCGATCGCGTGTTGTTCGACGATACGATCTCGTTGCTCAGTGCGCGGAGTGTGCCGGTGGATCAATTGCCGGCGTTTGAGCCGGCGGGTCCGCGGCGGAAGATCTTCTTCGATCCGTCGAAGTCGCGTGCGGCGATCGTGACGTGCGGTGGCTTGTGTCCGGGGTTGAACGACGTGATTCGGAGCTTGGTGCTGGAGTTGCACAAAGGCTACGGCGTGCGGAAGGTCTATGGCTTTCGCAACGGCTATTCGGGCTTTATCGCGAAGTACGGCCGCGAGGTGGTGGACCTGACGCCGGAGCGCGTGGCGGGCATCAACGAGCACGGCGGGACGATTCTGGGGACGTCACGCGGGCAGCAGGATCCGGAAGAGATTGTGGATTGCCTGGAGACGATGAGCATCAATATTCTTTTCGTCATCGGGGGTGATGGAACGTTGCGCGGGGCGCAGGGGATTGCGCGTGTAATCGCCGAGCGCGGCGGCAAGATCGCGGTGATCGGCGTGCCGAAGACGATCGATAACGACATCATGTTCATCGACCAGAGCTTCGGTTTCCAGACGGCGTTCTCCGAAGCGACGCGGGCGATTCGTTCGGCGCACGTGGAAGCGGAGGCGTCGCCGAACGGGATCGGGTTGGTGCGGCTGATGGGGCGCCATTCCGGCTTTATCGCCTGTTACGCATCGCTGGCGATGAGCGATACGAACTTTGTGCTGATTCCGGAAGTGCCTTTTGCGCTCGAGGGGGAGCGCGGGTTTTTGAATGTCCTGCGGCAGCGGATCGAGCGGCGGGGTCATGCGGTGATTGTGGTGGCGGAGGGCGCGGGACAGGATCTGCTAGCGGAGTCGGCCGGGACGGATGCTTCGGGGAATAAGCGGCTGCAGGACATCGGCGTGTATCTGAAGCAGCGGATCAACGATTACTTTGCCGGGATCGGCAAGGAATGTAACTTGAAGTACATCGACCCGAGTTATGAGATTCGCAGCGTGCCGGCGAATCCGTTCGATAGTGTGTACTGCATCCGGCTGGCGCACAATGCCGTGCATGCGGCGATGAGCGGACGGACGGAAATGGTGGTGGGGCGGTGGAACGGGCGCTTTGTTCATGTGCCGATGGCGATGGCGATTCGCGAGCGGTACTCGGTGGATCCGTCGGGCGATTTGTGGACGAGCGTCCTCGAAGCGACGGGTCAGCCGGCGCAGTTCAAGTAAGCGGCTAAAGCTTGAGCAGGAGCAAAGCGAAGGAGGCAGCACCGCCGATCAAGGCGATGGTGCCCCAGCGGCGCAACTGCGGCAGCGACCACCACATATAGAGTCCGGAGAGGATCCAGACGAGGAAGCCAAGGCAGACCAGGTCGATGATGAGCGACCAAAGCACGGGGAAGAAGCGCTGGTCGACAAAGCCGCCGCGGGCATGCATGCCAGTGAGAAACTGATCCCAACGGAAGCGGCGCTCTTCGCGGACGATGCGGTGTTCGTCAAGGAAGTAGCGGAACTGCGTAGCGTGCCAGAAGGTGTGAATGTAGACGATGATTTGCTGGGGGTTGGGGCGATAGGCGCCGTAGCTGTGATCGTCGAGGTGGAAGTCGCGCGCGACGCGAGCGGCAAAGGGGCGGAGGGAGCCGTTGGCGGGGATGGGGCCGAGGTCATAGGCGCGGGCGTCCGTTTGGGTCCAGAGCGGCAGGCCGGTGGCACGGTCGCGTTGGTCGAAGTAGGCGTTATGTGAGAAGGGGATGGCGGAGACGGCGTACATCACGAACCAAGGCGTCAGGAAGAGGCCAAGGTAGAGGTGGGTGCGGCGGTTGAGTTGGGGGAAGGTCATTAGAGCACCGCCAGGAAGAGGGCGAAGAGGCCGCATCCGGCGGCGAGCGCGATGGCGCCCCAGCGGCGCGTGACGCGCAGTTCCCACCACATCCAGAGGCCAGTGAGAGCGAGCGCGACCAAGGCGACGATGGTGAGATCGACCGAGGCGGCCCAGAGGTCTTCGAGCACGTAGTCATGCTGGAAGCCGCGGCGGCGGTGCATTTGTTCGAGAAAGCGCGGCCCTTCGAAGATCATCTTTTCGACGACCACGCGATGATCGAGCGCGTGGTAGGTGATGCGGCGAGGGGTGATGGGATCCAGGCGGTTGATGACGACCTTCGTGGGCGAGAAGGGGCGGACGACCTGGTGGGCGCCATCGAGGTTGAGCATCGCCAGGAGTTGGCGGGCGATTTCGGGAGAGGTCGCGCCGGGTGGAAACTCGCCAGGATCGTCGACTTCGCGTTCGACGACATAGCGGGGAGGCGGTGGCGGCTCGGTGGGATGAAACCATGCGCGGTGGTTCATCACGAAGGTGGACGCGGTGTACATCAGAATCCATGGTGCGAGGAAGAGCGCTAGATAGAGATGCGTTCGCCGCCAGAGCCGGGACATCCGACCGAGTGTATCGCGGTTACATGAGGATGCTGTTGACCGGCTGGACGACGGGCGGGAGGGCAGTTTCGCCGAGCATCTCGCGAAGATCGATCTCAATGGTGCGGCTGAGGGCGGTGATGGGAATGTCGTTGGGGCTGCCTTCAAAAGGGTTCTCAGAGATCTCGCCGATCTTGTCCATGGTGTGGAAGACCCAGGCGATGACGACGCTGACGGGAATGGTGAGCCAGACAAAGGCGGGACCGAGCTTGTTGAATTCGGGGAGGAGGCCGAAGGGGACCAGGGCGACGAAGAGCCAGATGAAGAAGAGATTCAGCGTGGCGAACTGGCGTGGGTAGGGATAGTTCTTGAGGCGTTCGCAGCGGCCTTGAGCGTCGACGAGCGCGGCGAGTTGGCGCTGGAGCTCGAGATGCCGGAGCTCGCCTTCGACATTGGGCTGGGCGTGAGCGCGAAGGTCCTGGGATTGGAGGTGGATGAGGTGGGTGGCGCGGTTCTTGCGGGCGAGGATGTAGGCCAGGTCAGCGGGTGAGAGGAAGGAGGCGAGTTCGGCATCGAGGGGCCGGTCCCATTCGGCAACCTGGTAATTCTGGCGGTATTCGGCGTTGTGAGCCTGCCTCATGTTTTCCCAGGCGCGGGGTTCGCGGAGTTGGTAGCGGAGCGCGGTGAGCCAAGCGAAGTGGCGGTAGAGGACGCGTTGGCGAGTGGCGGGGTCAGAGACGGAGTCGAGGGTAAGAACGGCGAGGGTGCGGCTGACATTGATGATGGAGCCCCAGATTTGCCGGGCTTCCCAAAGGCGCGCGTAGGAGGCATTGTTCTTGAAGCCGGTGACGAAGGCGACGGCGGTGCCGATGATGGCGATGGGGGCCCAGGAGAGGCTCAACCACTTACAGTTGGCGAGGGCGTAGAGGGCGGTGGGAAGGGTCGCCAGTAAGAGGAAGAGGGCGGTTTCGCGGCGGGTCCAGACGAGGACGGCTTTGAGGGAGTAATGACGGCCGGCATGCATGTTTCGCAGTGTAACGGTTGGAGCGGCGCGCACGGTACGAGGGGGGGCCGGTAGACTGAGAAGTAATGAGGTTTTTGCTTTGTTACTTGATGATGGCCGGGATGTGTGCGGGGGCGGAGGGTCGCTGGAAGAACTTACTGGCGAAGGATAGCTTCGCCGGGTGGAGGAGTCCGTCGGGCGAGACGGACATCAGCGGGGCCTGGACGATTCATCGAGGCGTGCTGACGGTGCGGCCGTACGTCCAGCATCGGACGGATTTGTGGTCCGCGGAAGATTACGAGAACTTTGAGTTGGAGTGGGACTGGCGCGCGGACAAAGCGGCTAACAGCGGCGTGAAGTACTGGGTGACACGGGCGACGACGCTGGTGATCGTGGAGGAGAACAAACGGTTCCGGGCGATCGCGGGGCCGAAAGCGGAACCCGAGGCGGTGACGCTCGAGTATTCGACGGGGCTCGAGTATCAGATGGCGGATGACGCGCATGAGCCGGATGCGCTGAGCCGGGCAACGGCGCGGGCTGGCGGCCTCTATAGCGTGTTTGCGCCGGAATCGGCGGCGGTGAAGCCCCACGGACAGTGGAATCGCAGCCGCATCGTGGCGCGTGATGGACGATTCGAGCATTGGCTGAATGGCCAGCGGGTGGTCTCGTTCGATCTGGCAACGCTTGAGGCGCAGTTACAGAAGTCGCGTACGCGGGTGGCCATTGCGAAGCACGGGGGGCCGATCGCGCTGCAATATCACCAGACGGTGGTCTCGTTCCGCAAGATGCGGGTGCGGCGGCTCTAGCAGTGGTCGAAGCTAGTCGATGGTCTTGCGGAGGAGGCTGATGACCTCGGAGCCGCCAAAGGCGGTCTTGCCGACGATGACCCCCAGAAACTCGTAACCCGCGGCGCCTGCCTCCTTGAGTTCTTTCTCCATGGTGGAAGTCTTGGAAGTGGCCAAGAGCTTGTAATCGAGGCGCCGTTTCCCGGCGCCGCGTTCGAGGATGATCGAGACTTCCTTGCCGCCCAGAGCGGAAGCAAAGACCGTTTGGCCGCAGTACTCGAAGCCTTCCTCGCCCGCTTGCTGGAGTTCTTTCTGGAGGGTGGCAGTTTTTGAGGTGGCCAGTAAGACATAGCGGCGAGGAGTGGCCGGAGCACCAGCGGCCTTCTTCATCACCACGATTACTTCCTTGCCGCCGACGGCCGACTCGCCGCCCATCACGCCGCCGAAGACGTAGCCCGCTTCTGCGGCGTCGTTCATTTCCTTCTCCATGGTGGAGGTGCGGGACGTGGCCAGCACCCGATAGTCGTAGGTTTGGGCGGTGAGGACTCCGGCGCACAGCAATAAAGCGGGCAGGAAACGGGAGAGACGGGACGAGGTCATAGTCAATGCGAACACAGTTCGGTCCTAAATCACAAGAACGCCGGGGCACTCTTATTGCAGGATCGGGAAGAGTTGGTAGTCCTTGGGGACGTAGAGGCTGCCTTCGGTGGTGGGGGTGTGGCGGGCCAGCTCAGCGGCGAGTTGCGGGGGAGTGAGTCGGCCGGCGAGCGCGTGGCGGAAGGCTTCCACGACGCGGGTGAGTTGGGCGGGCGATTCGTGAACAAATTCGAGGCGGAAGTGGTGCAGGCCGACGGCGCGCCAAGCCTCGAGGTGGGCGCTGGCCTGTTGAGCTTCGGCGCCGAAGACGGTGTTGCGGCAGCCGACGTCGGCCATGACGGGATGCTCGCGGCCTTGCTGGTCGCGCACGGCGAGACGGTGGTGTTCGCAGGGGCGGCCGCAATCGCGGTGGGTGGTGCCATTCGAAAGAAAACGGCAGAAGACGCAGTGCTCGGTGTGAAAGACGGGCAGGTGCTGGTAGACGATGGCTTCGAGCCGCGAGGCGCCGAGGGTGCGGGCGAGGTCGGCAACCTGGGCGGCGTTGAGGTCGTGGGTGGGGGTGAGGCGGGCGAGGCCGAGGTCGAAGTAATTGCGCGCGGTGAGGGTGTTGGCGGTGTTGAGGCTGAAGTCGCCGATCAAGGGTTGGGAGTGGCCTTGCAACTGGTGGAGGAGTCCGGTGGCGCGAATCAGGAGGGGGCACTCCAGGCTGGCGAGGAAGTTCGCGATGCGGGATTCGCCGGGCTTGAGGATGCGGGGGCTGGCGACGCGCACGGCGAGGCCGGCCGCCTTTACTTGCTGGACCGAGGGACGGAGGCCGTAGAGGTCGAGGTAGTCGAGGGTAATGGTGTCGGGGCGAAGGTCGAGGGCGGCGGCGAGTTGGTCAG
This sequence comes from Bryobacteraceae bacterium, assembly GCA_965229305.1. Lineage (GTDB taxonomy): Bacteria > Acidobacteriota > Terriglobia > Bryobacterales > Bryobacteraceae > JALHNI01. The sequence continues at coordinate 73,498 of CBDDIZ010000037.1, forward strand.
GGTGGCGGACCAGCAGGTGAAGCTGAGGCGTGCCGTCTTCGAGCGGCGCGGCGGGAGAGTGCAGGGCGACGGAGTGAAGCGTGCGGGCGGGCAACTGCGCCTGAAGGGCCTGAAGTCGCTCGACGGCGTCGCGGCGGAGTTGGTTGAGGAGCGAGGCCGGCACGAAGGGGGTGCCGTTGATTTCGGCGGTGAGGTCGGCGAGCTCGTAGGGTGTTTGGCCGAGGCGGCTGAGTTGGTCGCGCAGGGAGTCGAGCGTCAGTCCTCGGTTCTGGGCGGCAGTCAGCGGACCGCTTTCGACGGTGACGCTTTGGTGATTGGGCAGAGTCCAGGTGAGGCGCAGGGTGTGCGCGGCAACGGCGTGGACGCGGAGCGGTTGTTTGGCGACCGGGGTGGCGGCGTCGAGGTAGGGGCGGACGGCGCGATCGAGGTCCGGGTTGTGGGTGCGCCAGACAAGGTCGCCGGGACGGATGCGGGCGGGGTCAATGGCGCCATTGGCGAAGGTGAGTTCGAGGCGGCCATCGAGTTGAGAGAGCACGTGATAGACGCGGCCGCCTTCTTCAGCTTCCTGCGGGCTGCGCCAGGACGCGGCATCGAAGACGAGGCCATCGCCGGCCTTGAGGGGCGAAAGTTCGTGGGCGGGCGCGGGCTCGACCAGGACCCGAGGACCATCGAGCTTGACGACGGTGCCGAGGTGGACGCCGCGGTGGCGGGTGTGTCGTCCGCGAACGACGGCCTGGTGGTTGACGCCCGAAAGGAAGTGCGGGCCTAAGCCGCGGGAGTAGACTTGCTCGAGGTCGAGAGCGTCCTGGGGGGTCACGGGAGACGGCCGGCCGGCCCAGGCGGCGTCGACGGCCTGCCGGTAGGCGCGCGTGGTGAGGGCGACGTAGTCGGCATCCTTGTAACGGCCTTCGATCTTGAGGCAACTGACGCCAGCTTCGACGACTTGAGGAACGTGGTGAATGGCGCTGAGGTCGCCGGGCGAAAGCAGGTAGCGGGCATCGCCCGAGGGGCGAAGTTCGCCGTCGACGATCAGTTCGTAGGGCAGGCGGCAGGCTTGGGCGCACTGGCCGCGGTTGGCGCTGCGGCCGCCCCAGGCCTCCGACGAAAAGCACTGGCCCGAGTAAGCAACGCAGAGTGCGCCGTGGACGAAAATCTCAAGGTCGGCCTGGGTTTTGTCGTAGATGAGGCCGATTTCCTCGAGCGAGAGTTCGCGGGCCAGCGTGACGCGATGGGCGCCTTGGGCGAGGGCAAACTGGACGCCTTCGACGCTGGTGATGCTGGCCTGAGTGGAGGCGTGGAGTTCGAGGTCCGGGGCGAGGCGGCGTGCAAGTTGCAGGATGCCCAGGTCCTGGACGATGAGGGCGTCGACGCCGGCTTCAGCGATGGCGGCGATGGCGCGGGAGGCTTCGGCGAGTTCATGCTCAAAAACGAGCGTGTTGAAGGTTAGGTAGCCGCGGACGCCGCGTTGATGTAGCGTACGCATCACCTCGGGGAGGTCGCTGAGCGTGAAGCCGACTTTGGCGCGGGCGGTGAAGTGCTGGAGGCCGAAGTAGCAAGCGTCGGCGCCGGCTTCGATGGCGGCGCGCAACTGGGGCCAATGCCCGGCGGGGCTCATCACTTCGGGCTTCCGGGGCGCACGCACCCTTTCAGGGTAACGCGCTAAATCAGTTCCACCCAAGCGACTTCGCGCCGTTCGTCGAGCGCGAAATGGACGGGGGTGCCCGGGATGATGCCGAAGTCGGCGGGTTGCTCGCCGCGGTAGTCCTTGATTTTGTCGAATCCGCAGCAGAAGGTTTCGTCAGAGTCGGGATCAGCGAAGTAGCAGATGTGGATGGGGCTAATTCGGAAGATCTCGCCCGTCCGGACTCCCGGTGCCGTGTCGGTGGGAGGTTGGTTGGAGAGCATCAGGTATCTCATCGGCCTGAGCGTGAATCGGAGGAAGGGGAGAAGAACATTAGGAGGCGCGCGGAGAGATGCCTAGTACCTGGCGTGAATTGAGTCATGGTGACGGTAGTTCACGTGTGTTAACTTGTCTCTTACCGTGAGCGAAGTAAGAAAAGGGCAAATTCATCGCCTAGTTGAAATGCTTGGAATGGGATATATTGCGGACCAGATTATGGATCGGCAGTGGCCATTCTTATTGTGCCAAGTGGTGGGGTATCGCGGTCAACCGATTGATGAATTGGGGATTGTTGTCGGGAAGCCGGTCGATTTCGTAGTGGACGAAGAATCGGTGATTGAAGTGTATTCGTGTAATACGGAAAAATCGATGGCGAATTGTGGTGCTAAATAGCTGTGTTGCAGCACATTCTGGATATTCGAAATATCCATGGCCAGCAGCTCTGTTCTGAACCTTTCAGCCTGAGGGTCCGCTCCCTCCGCATATCCTCAAACGCGGGTATGTGCCGCATCCCGACGACCTTCAGCCGGGGGATTTGATCCTCACGGCGCCGGAGTCCAGATTCGATCTGGTGGCGCGGGGAATCAGCTACATCCAAGGTGTGGGCGGCTACACGCCCGAGCATGCGCGGTGGTCACATGCAGCGGTGTACGCGGGCGAGATGTTTCTCACCTGCGAGGCGACCCGAGATGGGGTGCGGCTGGGGAATCTGCTGCATGCGTTTTCCGGGTGCCTGGTCCGAGTGCGCCGGGGGGTGTTGGGCGAAGCGTATATCGAACGCGAGGCGGGGTGGCGGACGGTCCTCCATTCGGTGGCACAGCTGACGCGGCCCTATGACTACGGCCACGCGATGAGCTTGGGTCATTTGGCGATGCGGACCGGATTTACGGAGTACGGGCTAAAGGGGGCGCAGTCGAGCGGGCGATCCGACGAGGTGATCTGCTCCGAACTGTTTCAGGACGCCTACTGGCGAGCGACAGGCGTGTTGCTGCAGAATCGGCTATCGCGGGAGACGACGCCGGCTTTTCTGAGTTCAACGCCGTTGCTGCGCGACGTGCCGTGCCGCTGGCGCAGGCTACCCTGTTAGGGTGCCGGCGAAAAAGACGCTCGAAGAAGCCTGGATCGGCGATGCGGTGCTGACGTTGTATGTGCGGGAGAAGATCCTGCGCGAAGACGGCCGGGTGGACGGGGAGAAGTCCGCTCGGATGACGTCGAATCAGTTTTTGGCGGCATTGGGCGAACCCAGCGGGGTGGAAGCGGAGATCGGACGAGCCTATGCCGAGGGTGGGCTGGAGGCAGCGTTCGGGTGGATTGAGCGGCGGCTTCTCCCTTTATTCGCCAGGCAAGAGGAAAATCGACGCAAACGGTTGGGCTTGCCGCAATAAATTAATCGGTGCCGCGTATTGAGAGGCGAGGACCTCTTGAATGGCGACCCTGACAATAGCCGACAATCCGATACAGGCTATGCCACCTGAACTCGGCGATCTTTATTCACGATATGCGGACACGGTTTACCGGACGGCGCTGCGGGTGACTGGCTCCACCGCCGATGCCGAAGACGTGCTCCAAACTGTCTTTCTGCGGGTGCTGAAACGCGAGGAGCCACTGGATCCGATGCGCGCGCCCGAAGGTTTCCTGCGGCGCTCGGCGGCGAACGCGGCCATCGACATTGTGCGACGGCGGCAGACGTGGCGGCAGGAATCGATCAGTGAGACGCCCGACCGGTTGAAGCAGGAGAGTTCGGCGGAACTGAAGCAGCAGTTGCGCCAGGCGATTGCCGCGCTCGAGCCGCGGGACGCCGAGATGTTTGTGTTGCGGTACATCGAAGGCTTGGCGAATGGGGAAATCGCTGAGTTGTATGGGCTGGAAAAGACAACGATTGCGGTGCGCCTTCACCGGATTCGCGAGTCACTACGCGTGCAGTTGGGGAACTGAAGGAAGAAGGACAAGACGATGGACGAGAAAAAGTTTGACCATTTGTTGGATGAAATCATCGCGACCGACGCTCCCCGGGAGATGGCGGAAGCGAAGGAGCGGGTGCGGGCGAAGTTAGAGATGGGGCCGGTGTGCGCGGGCTTTCGGCCGGACCTGGCGGCGTATGTCGCCGGGTCGCTGGACGAGACGCGGCGGCTGTTGGTGGAAGACCATCTGAGCCGCTGCCCGGCGTGCCGCAACGTGTATGTAGAGTTGAAGGGCGATCAGCCGAAGGTGGTGGAGATGCCGCGGGCGGGGTCGCGCCGCGTGCCGGCGTTGGCCAAATGGGCGATCGCGGCGAGTGTGGCGGCGCTCTCGATCTGGGCGGCGCGGGAGCCGTTGGATCGTTGGATGGCGCCGAGCGGCGCGCGGGCGACGGTGGCGATGGGCTCGGGCGAGTTGATGCGGCTCGATGGACATCTGCTGAAGGTTGGCGAGGCGATCGGCGAGGGCGACGTGGTGCGGTCCGGCAGAGGGACGCGCGCGCGGCTGCAACTGGCCGATGGATCGCAACTCGAGATGAACGAGCGCTCGGAACTGTACGTCACTGCCGCGTGGAGTGGGCAGACCGTGCACCTCGAACGCGGCGACGTCCTGATTCAGGCGGCGAAACAACGGCGCGGCTATCTGCGCGTGGCGACCAACGATGCGGTGACGTCGGTGAAGGGCACCGTGTTCGGCGTGAGCACGGGCATGCAGGGATCGCTGGTGACGGTGATCGAAGGCGCTGTGCAGGTGGATCAGGCGGGCGGCGGCCATTTGCTGAAGCCGGGACAGCAGGCGGCGACGTCGGCGTCGTTGAACGGCGTGAGTCCGGTCGAAGCGGTGGCCTGGAGCGCCGATGCGCAGAAGTATGTGCAGTTGCTAGCCGAACTCGCGGCGATCGAGCAAAAGGTGGCGGCGTTGCCGTCGCCGGCGCTACGGACGAATCCGCAGTTGCTGCAGTATCTGCCCGCGGGGACGATGGTTTACGGGTCGGTGCCCAACTTAGGCGGGACGATTGAGCAGACGATGAAGCTGATCGACGCGCGGACGGCGGAAAGTCCGGTGCTGAAGGAGTGGTGGACCTCGCCGCCGATGACCGAGATGCGGCAGCAGTTGGTGAAGTTGCAGGCCATCTCGCCGCTGATCGGTGACGAGATGGTGTTGGCGATGGCTTCCTTGCCGGCCGGCGGAGCCGCGCACCAGCAGTTTCCGCTGCTGCTGACGGGCGTGAAGGCGGGGCAGCGCGCGGCGCTCGAAGCGAAGCTGATCGAGACCGTGGCGCCGTTCCCGGTGAAGCCGGTTTATACGCTCAGCGACCAGGTGCTGCTGTTGTCGTTCGATGCCAAGGATCTGGCGGCGCTGCAGGCGGCGACGGCGAAGTTGCCCTCGACGGCGTTCGGTGCGGAGATTCGGGCGCGCTATGCGAAGGGCGCGGGCTGGTTGCTCGGGCTGAATCTGGAGCAGGCGCTGCAGGGCGGCACGCAGAGCATGCAGCAGCAGGCGATGCTGCTGGCGACCGGCGCGAACCGGTTGAAGCATCTCTTCCTGGAGCAGAAGTCTGTGGCGGGCGCGGATGAGAACTCGGCGCTGTTGACGTTCAATGGTCAGCGCGAAGGATTGGCGAGTTGGCTGGCTTCGCCGGCGGCGACCGCGGCGGGTGAATACATCTCGGCCGAGGCGCTGATCGCCGGGTCCGTGACGACGCGCAATCCGCGGCAGTTGTTTGATTCGCTGATGGAGACGGTGGCCAAGATGGCGCCCGAGAGCATCGGCCACTTACGCGAGTTCGAGCAAAAGACAGGCGTGAACTTGGCGAACGACATCGTGGGCGCGCTGGGCACTGATTATGCCTGGGCGGTGGAGACGCCGACGCTGCCCATCCCCGGTTGGATCGCGGTGGCGGAAGTGTATCGTCCCGCGTCGCTCGATGAATCGCTGCGGCGATTCGTGGAAGCATTCAATCGCGAACAGAAAGAAGCGCAGATCACGCTGCGGACAGAGACGACGGGCGGCCGCACCTGGACCACGCTGAGTTCTACGGCGGCCGCTGGCATCACCCTGCAGCTCACTTACGACCGCGGCTATTTGTTGATCGGCACCGATCGGGCGGTGTTGACGCGAGCGATCCAGACGCGAGCCGGCGGGTTCCCGCTGGTGCGTTCGGCGAAGTTCCGCAATCAGCTGCCGAGCGGGTTTGGGGTGCATCAATCAGCGTTCCTGTGGGTAAACACGAGCGAGTCTGTACGGCAGATGCTGTCGGCGGTGAATACCGGCCAATGGGCGACGTTGCTGCAGAGCCGCGAACCTTTGTTGGTGTTAGTGAACGGAGAAACGGAACGAATTGCCGCGGCGAGTCGTAACCGAATTACGGCCCTGTTGTTCGATGTGCTGCTGACGGGCGCGATGCAAGGCGACCGGCCGGCAAAGGCGAATGAACGACGGGTCAGTACGAAGGTGAAGAAGGCAATATTGTAGGTATGGCTCCGGTACTCGAACTCGACAACTTACGCGTTCAGCTTGGCCGGCGGGAGATTCTGAAAGGGATCTCCTGCCGGCTTGGCGTTGGTGGGGACGGCGGACGGGCGATTGGCTTGCTGGGGCCGAATGGGGCCGGCAAGTCGACGCTGATTCAGACGATGCTGGGCTTCCACGTGCCGGTATCGGGATCGGCGAAGCTGTTCGGGCTCGATTGTCATCGCAATCCAAAGGAAGTGCGGGCGCGGTTGGGGTACATGCCGGAGAATGATTCCTTCATTGCTGACCAGACCGCGGTGACGTTTCTGCGCATGATGGGCGAGCTTTCCGGCTTGCCGCGGGGCGTGGCGCTCGAGAAGGCGCACGAAACCCTGTTCCATGTGGGCTTGGGCGAGGCCCGTTATCGCAAGCTGGGGACTTACTCGCTGGGCATGAAGCAGATGGCGAAGCTGGCACAAGCGATTATCCACGGGCCTGATCTGGTGATTCTCGACGAGCCGACTAACGGGCTGGACCCGGCGGCGCGGCAGCGGATGCTGGGGCTGATTCAAGAGATCAAGGGCACGCACAAGATGAACGTGATGCTCTGCTCTCATCTGTTGCGTGACGTGGAAGAGACGTGCGATGAGGTGCTGATCCTGAAGGATGGGCAGATTGTGCATCACGCGAATCTTGAGGAAGAGCGGCGCAGCAATCGTCGTTTTGTGGAACTGGAGTTAGTGGGCGCGGCGACCGAGTTTGCCGCGGCGCTCGGGACGATCGGCGCCGTGGGAGTGGATGAAGGCGAAGGGCGCTGGCGGGTGGTGCTGCCCTCCGGAGTGGAAATTGCCGCCTTATGGCGACTCGCGGCGCAACGCAACTTACAAGTGCGTAAGTTGACTTACCGGCGCGACACGCTGGAAGAGATTTTCCTCAAGGCGGTGGGCCATCTGCGCGCCACGCCGGGCGATGCCACCAAGCCACCGGCTTTGCCGGAGACCGCGGAGGTGACGCATGGCCGTCTATAAGCGGGGTTATCAACGCTACACCGGCGAACGGACCACGGCCTGGGACCGGCTGATGGTGCTGCCACGCTACAGCTGGAGCCGGATGATGTCGCAGCGGTTGGTGATTGCGGTGCTGATGTTGTCGGCTTTCTGGCCGTTGTTGTGCGGCATGTTTATTTACTTGGCGAATCACACGGAGTTACTGGCGAGCTTTGGGGGCGACTTTAAGAGATTTCTCAAGGTGGAAGGCGACTTCTTCGCCTTCTTCATGGTGATTCAGTCGACGTTCGCCGTCGCGCTGGCGGCGATGACGGGGCCGGGGTTAATTGCGCCGGACCTGGCGAATAATGCCTTGCCCTTGTACTTTTCCCGGCCGATGTCGCGGTGGGAGTATGTACTGGCTCGGCTGATTGTGCTGGCGGGCATGCTGTCGGCAATCACGTGGGTGCCGGGGTTGGTGGTGTTCGGCATGCAAGTGGGCATGGCAGGTATGACCTGGCTCACCAGTTTCTGGTATCTGGGGCTCGCGATGGTGGCGGGCTTTCTGATGCTGGTGCTGCTGACGAGCCTGGTGGCGCTGGCAAGTTCGGCCTGGGTGAAATGGCGCGTGGTGGCGGGGGCTTTGGTGCTGGGCTTCTTCTTCGTCCTGGCCGGCGCGGCCGAGATCACGAACGAGATCTTCCGCGAGCGCGTGGGCAGCCTGATGAACCCGCTCTATCTGATGAGCCGGCTGTGGAACGGCATGATGGGGATAGATGAGCCGCGCGATGGTGATCCGGGCTTGTGGGCGTGCGCGATGGCGCTACTGGGCTTCTACGGCTTGATGGTGTGGGTGCTGGAGCGCAAGCTGCGTCCGGTGGAGGTGGTGAAGTGAGCGCGGAGATCGTCTTTAGCGAAGTTTCGAAGTTTTACGGCGAAGTGCTGGGCGTGAACCGGGTGTCGCTGAATGTGCCGCCGGGGATCACGAGTCTGGTGGGGCCGAATGGCAGCGGCAAGACGACGCTGATGAATCTGATGTGCGGGCTGATCCATGCGGATCAGGGCACGATCACCGTGCGCGGGATGTCGCCGCGCGATCCGGAAACCCTGATGCGGAAGACGGGCTACTGCACTCAGTTCGATGCCGCCCCGCGCGGCTATACGGGCTATCAGTTCGTGTCGGCGGCGCTGAAGTTGTATGGCTACGACGATAGCGAGGTCGAGGATCGGACGTGGAAGGCGATCGACCGCGTGAAGCTACGGGAAGCGGCGCATCGTAAGGTGGCCGGTTACTCGAAGGGCATGCGGCAGCGCATCCGCTTGGCGCAATCGATCGCGCATGAGCCGGACGTGCTGATTTTGGATGAGCCGTTGAACGGGCTCGATCCGCTGGTGCGGGCGGAGACGATCGCGCTGTTCCGTGAGTTTGCCGCGCTGGGGCGGCATGTGATTCTGTCGAGCCACGTGCTGCAGGAAGTGGATGTCATCTCGGATCAGGTGATTCTGATTGCGAACGGGTCGATCATCGCCGAGGGGCAGATCCACGACGTCCGCGAAGAGATGAGCGAGCATCCGAGCCAGTTCCTGATTCGTTGTCCGGATGCGGCGCGGGTGGCGTCGCTGCTGTTCGCCGAGGATCACATTACCGAGGTGCGCCTGCATCCGGATCGCCTGGGCCTACTGGTGCTGACGCGCAGCCGCGAGCGGTTCTCGCAACTACTGAACCAGATTGTGCTGGACGGACATAACATCGAGAGCATTGTGCAATCGGACGCCAATGTCGATTCACTGTATGAGTATCTGATCGGAGGCGGGCGATGAACTTCAGGATGAAACAGGTGATGACGATTGCCCGCCTGGAAATGGGCAAGGCGTTTTTTTCGAAGCGCGGTTTGTGGGTATATGTGCTGGCGCTGTTTCCGGCCTTCATCTTCGTCGGACACAGTCTAGATGTGAAGTGGAAGCGGCAGAGGTGGAGTTCGCACGTGACAGCGCGCGAGACGATTGAGACGGCGCAGATCGGAGAGAGTTACGCCGATGTGCGGTCGCGGCTGGGGTCGCCGCTGCGCGATTACGACTTCGAGCGCCGGCGCCGCAGGAATCGGTCGCGCGAGGAGGATCAGCCGGAAGAGCGGCATCGGATGATGCAGTACTTCGACGGGCAACGTCGCTATGACCTGCATTTTGTCAACGAGAAGTTGACGAGTAAGAATCAGAGTCCGCTGGCGTCGCTCGAAGAAGATACGAAGGTGCTGGCTGGCGTTTTTCAGTACTTTTATTTGCGGTTGGCGATCTTTTTCGGCTGCCTGGGCATCTTCATGAATTTATTCCGCGGGGAGATGCTGGATAAGACATTGCACTTCTGGTTCCTGGCGCCGGTGAGGCGAGAGGTACTGCTGCTGGGGAAGTACGGGGCGGGGTTGGTGGCTTCGGCGGTGATCTTCGGGGCGGGGACAGTGCTGATGTATTGGGCGATGCTGTGGGGGCTCGATCCGGCGGATGTGCAGTCGTATTGGCAAGGCGCGGGCCCGAGTCATCTGTTCTGGTACACCCTGGCGGCGATGTTGGGCTGCGTAGGCTATGGCAGCGTATTTCTGGCCGCCGGCTTACTGCTGCGGAATCCGATTGTGCCGGCGGCGGTGATTCTGCTGTGGGAATCGGTCAACGGCTTTCTGCCGAGTCTGCTGCAGAAGATCAGCGTGTTGTACTACCTGCAATCGTTGTGCCCGCTGCCGCCGCCGACCGATGAGGGGATGCCGGTGGTGATGCGGCTGATTCTGGTGCCGGCGGAACCGGCTTCCGCCACAATGGCGATTCTGGGTCTGGTGGGCGTGACGGCGCTGGTGCTGTGGGTGGCGAGCCGCGCTGTGCGGCGGCTCGAGATCAACTACGCGACAGACTAATCGGTCAGGTTGACCGATTCTGCGTTCACATTTCGGACATTTTGTCCGAAATGCAGTGCATACCTACGTATGCCAGAAACTGAAAGCTGGGAACTGCTCGGCGTCCAGGCGCTGTTTGCCAGTGCGCGGATGCGGCAACTGCTGGACTTCGTGCGCCGGGTGGCCCGGACCAGCGAGGCCGTGCTGGTGACGGGCGAAAGCGGCAGCGGCAAGGAAGTGATTGCGCGCGCGATCCACCACTTCTCGCTGCGCGCGGGCCGGGACTGGGTGGACATCAATTGTGCGGCGATCCCAGAGCATTTGATGGAGAGCGAGCTCTTCGGTTATGAGAAGGGCGCCTTCAGCGGCGCGTTGGGTAGCAAGCCGGGTCTGATTGAACTGGCGGACAAGGGTACGTTGTTTCTCGACGAGATTGGAGAACTGGATGCGAAGCTGCAGGCGAAGCTCTTACGCGTGCTCGATCATGTGCCTTACTTTCGCGTGGGCGGCACGCGCAAGGTGTCGGCGGATGTGCGCGTCATTGCGGCGACGAATCAGAATCTCGAAAAGATGATCGGCGACGGTAAGTTTCGCCACGATCTGTTCCATCGGCTGAGCGGCATGGAGGTGCAGGTGCCGCCACTGCGGGAGCGACCGGAGGACGTGGAGGTTCTGGCGCTCCAGCATTTGTCGCGGAACTATCCGCACATCGTGCTGACCGACGAGGCGCGGGCACGGCTCAAAGCGTACGCGTGGCCGGGCAACATTCGGGAGTTGCGGCATGTGCTGTCGCGCTCAGCCGTGCTGGTGGACGACGGGCGCCTGACAGCCGAGGCGTTGCAACTGCCGAAGACGCCGATGGTGGAAGAGGCGTCGCACAATCTGGCAGCGCTGGAGCGGCAGGCGATCCGGCGGGCGCTCGAGGAAGCGCGTCATCACTACGGGCGGGCGGCGGGGTTACTGGGGATTTCGACGAAGACACTAGGGCGCAAGGTGAAGGCTTATGGCTTGGAACCAGTCGGGCAGTGAACGGCGTTGGGGCTTGCGGCAGCCGGCGCATGGCGAGGTATGGCTGCGAGCGGAAGGGCTGCAGGTGGATGGCCGGTTGCTGGACCGGAGCGGCTTAGGATTTCGCATAGCCTATGCGAGCGGCGAACTGACGATCGGTCAGGAGGTGGAGTATCTGATTGGCGAGCAACAGGGCCGGGCGCGCGTGGTGTGGAACCACTTTACGCCACGGCATTGGGAGTGCGGTCTGCTGATGGTGGTGTGATAGCTTAGCCTTCATGCAACTCCCCAGTCGTGAGTGGGTGCGTCATCAGGCGATGAACCGCCGGGCGCTGTTGGCCACTGCTTTTTCCGCGATTCCGCTCGCGGCGCAATCCCAGGTTGAGAAGAGCGCGCCGGTAAAGCCCAAAGAAAAGATTAAGATCACCAAGCTCGAGACGTTTCTGGTGAAGCCGCGATGGATGTTCCTGAAGATCCACACAGATGCAGGCTTTGTGGGCTTAGGCGAGCCGATTACAGAGGGCCGGGCGATTACCTGCCAGGCGGCAGTAAAAGAGATTGAGCCTTATTTGATCGGTAAGGATCCGCGGGCGGTGGTGCATCATTGGCAGGCGATCTACCGGCATGCGTTTTACCGGGGCGGTCCGATTCTGACGAGCGCGCTTTCGGGCATCGACCAGGCGTTGTGGGACATCAAGGGCAAGGCGCTGGGCGTGCCGGTGTACGAATTGTTGGGCGGTCCGACGCGCAATCGCGTGCGGGTTTACGCGCACTCGGGCCGGCCGGAGCAGATGCAGGAACAGGTGAAGCTGGGCTTTACGGCCTTTAAGACGGGGCCGGCGAAACGGCGTCCGTCGCGTTATGTGGAGTCGCCGGCGGAAGTGCAGTACGCGGTGGAGCGGTTTGCGGCGATGCGCAAGGCAGTTGGCGATACGTGCGACATCGGCATCGACTTCCACGGGGCGATTTCGCCCGCGCTGGCGAAGCTTCTGATCAAGGGGCTGGAGCCCTATAACCCGATGTTCATCGAAGAGCCCTGCCAAGCGCAGAATCACGACGTGATGGCCGAGATCGCCAGGGGCACGCATCTGCCGATCGCCACCGGCGAGCGCGTGTTTACGAAGTGGGGTTTCCGTGAAGTGTTGGAACGCAAGGCCGCGACGATTCTGCAGCCGGATATGTGCCATGCGGGCGGCATCACGGAAGTCCGTTTGATCGCGGGCATGGCGGAGGCTTACTACGCGAGCATCGCGCCGCACAATCCGCTGGGACCGATTTCGCTCGCCGCGGGCGTGCAGTTGGCCGCGTCGATTCCGAACTTCCTGATTCAGGAGCAGGTAAGCCTGGGCGAGGGGTACGTCAAACAGCCGTTCAAGGTGAGGACGGGTTATCTGGACCTGCCGACGACGCCGGGTTTGGGCGTGGAGCTCGACGATAACAAAATGGCGGATAAGATCGGGCACGACTGGAAGAATCCGGAAAGCTACGATGCCGAAGACGGCAGCGTCGTGGACTGGTAATGCGACAATAGCGGCGAATGACGCCCGAGCAAGCACGGCTGCGTGAGCAGCGAGGCTGGTATTTCTACGACTTCGCCAACTCGGCGTTTGCTTCGACTGTATTGACGCTTTTTCTGGGACCGTATCTGACGGTGCTGGCCAAGGCGGCAGCGGATGCGGACGGGTTCGTACACCCGTTTGGCATGGCGCTGGAGCCGCGTTCCATCTGGAGTTATTGCATTTCGGCGTCCGTCATCGGGCAGGTGCTTTTCCTGCCGATGGTGGGCGCCTTTGCTGACTATGGAGCACGCAAGAAGCAGTTGATGGGGCTGTTTGCGTACCTGGGTGCGTTCGCCACGATGGGGATGTACTTTCTGGAAGGAACGCGCTATCTGCTAGGCGGGGCGCTGTTCATTGTGGCGAACGTCTCGTTTGGCTGCGCGAACATCATCTACAACTCGTTTCTGAACGATGTGGCGCTGCCTGAAGAGCGGGACCGCGTTTCGTCGCGCGGCTGGGGCTTGGGGTATCTGGGCGGGGGGCTGGTGCTGGTGCTGAATCTGCTGCTGTATCAGAACGCGGAGAAGCTCGGAATCAGCGAAGGGATGGCGGTGCGGATCAGCCTGGCTTCGGCAGGCTTGTGGTGGGGCGCGTGGGCGCTGATTCCGCTGTCGGTCCTGCGCAATCGCGGCCCGCAGCGGGCGCTGGCCGCGGGACAGAATCTGGTCGCGGTGGGCGTGACGCAGTTGGTGCATACCGTGAAGGACTTGCGCCTATATCCGGAGACGTTGAAGTTCCTGGTGGCGTATCTGCTGTACAACGACGCCGTGCAGAGCATCATCGCGCTAGCGGGGCAGTTCGGCAGCGACGAACTGGGCATCAAGATGGGCACGCTGACGCTGGCGATTCTGATGGTGCAGTTTGTGGCTTTTGCCGGGGCGATGGCTTTCGACCAGATTGCCCAGCGGGTGACGGCGCACCGGGCGATCCTGTTTGCGCTGGTGATTTGGACGGGCGTGCTGATCTATGCGTACGGCTTTGTGCGTTCGACGCCTGAGTTCTTCGCGCTGTCGGCTTTGGTGGGATTTGTGATGGGCGGGACGCAGGCCTTGAGCCGGTCCACTTACTCGTTGATGATTCCGAAGGGCAGGGAAGCGGAGTATTTCGCGCTGTACGAAGTGAGTGACCGGGGGACCAGTTGGATTGGTCCGCTGGTGTTCGGGCTGGCGATGCAATTTACGCGGAGCTACCGGGTATCAATTCTGTCGCTGATCGTATTCTTCATCGCCGGCTTTCTGATTCTGTGGCGGGTGGACGTGAAGCGAGCTTACTTCGAGGCGCAGCGTTGACGGTGGCGCTGGACGGGACGCCGCTGGCCGGGCCGGTGGGCGGCATCCGGCGCTATGTGACCGAGTTGCAGGCAGCGTTGACGACGGAGTTTCCGGCGGATCGCTTTCTGCTGGTGTCCGATCAGTTGGGGGAACGCCCGCGGGGGTTGGATCGCTACTGGTGGCTGTGGGGCTTGAACCAGCGGTTGGAGGGCGTGGATTGCTTTCACGGGACGGACTTCAGTGTGCCGTATCTCAAGCGGCGCCCGGCGGTGCTCACCATTCATGACCTGTCGCCCTGGAAGTTCGGCGACGCGAGTGATCGCGTGCGGCGGCGCGTGCCGTGGCTGATCCGGTTGAAGCGCTACACCCTCATCCTGACGCCGAGCGAAGCAGTGCGGCGCGAAGTGGTGGCGCATTTCGAGGTGAAGGCCGACGACGTGGTGGCGGTGCCCCTGGCGGCCGCGGCTCGGTTCCAGCCGGCGGCGCCGCGAGTGGGCAACTACTTTCTGTGCGTGGGGACGATTGAGCCGCGCAAGAATCTGCGGACCTTGCGGGAGGCGTTTCGGCTGGTACGCGAGGCGGAGCCGGAGGCCGAGTTGTGGGTGGTGGGGCGCGGGTCGTTGACCGAGGAGCCGGGTGTGCGGAGCCTGGGAGCGGTGGCGGATGAGGAGTTGCCGGCTTTGTACGCTGGGGCGCGGGCAGTCTGTTATCCGTCTTTGTATGAGGGTTTCGGCTTACCGGTGCTCGAGGCCTTGCAATGCGGCGCGGCGGTGATCACGTCGCGCGATGCGGCGTTAGTGGAAACGGGCGGTGACGCCACGATCAAGGTGGATGCGGAGGATGTGCGAGGCTGGGCGGCCGCGCTGCGGGCGGTGCAACGGGACCCGGAGCGAGCGAAGCGGCGCGCGGCGCAGTTCAGTTGGGCGCGGACAGCGCGAGAGACGCGGGAAGTGTATGCCGAAGCCATCCGGCGAGCGTAAGAGCGCGTTGCTGGTGTGTCCGGAGGCGCCATTTCCGGCCGTGGGCGGCGGGGCGCTGAGGACGGCGTCGCTCGCCACGTATCTGGGGGCGAACTATGCGCTCGACCTGATCCTCTTTCGTGAGCCGGGAGCGCCGGATCCGGGGGCGGCCTTGCCGCGCGAGTTGGCGCGGGACGTTCTGACGATCGAATTGCCCGCGCATCGGAAGGATGCGGTGTCCAAGGCCGTGCGCAATCTTGATCGTCTGTGGCGCTTCATTCCGCCACACGAAGATCGCTTTGGCGGCTTCGAAGCGCAGATGACGGCTTGGCTAGGCGAACGGCGTTACGACTTCGGCTGTCTCGAGCATTTTTGGACGTCGCCGTATGCCGCCTTGCTGCGGCCGCGGGTGCGCCGGCTGGCGTGCGATTTGCACAACATCGAGTCCGTCTTCTATGAGACGAGAGCGCAAACCGAAGGTGCGCCGATGGCATGGGTATGGCGACGCTTTGCCGAGGCGAATCGGCGGCGGGAGCGGGAGCGCCTGCCGGCGTTCGATACCCTGCTGGTGACCTCCGAAGCGGATGCGGCACGGGTGGGCTTGCCCTCGACGGTGGTGTATCCGAACGCGATTCCGTGGCATGATCCGCCGGCGGTGGCAAAGCAGCGGGCGATCGCGTTTTCAGGCAATCTGGAGTTTCCGCCGAACATCGAGGCGGTGCGTTGGTTCGCCCGCGACGTATGGCCGCGTCTGGCGGAGCGTTTCCCGGAGTTGGAGTGGCGCTTGATAGGGAAGGGGCCGCAATTTGTGGCGGGTTTGGTGGAAGGGTTGCCGCGAGTCCGGTTGACGGGTCCGGTGGAGGATGCGGTGCGGGAATTGGCGGCGGCGCAAGTGGCGGTGGTGCCGATTCGTTCCGGCTCAGGCACGCGGCTCAAGATTCTCGAAGCGTGGGCAGCGGAAACTGTTGTAATTTCCACCGAGTTGGGTGCAGAGGGGCTCGACTGTGGGGGCGCTTTGCGCATCGCGAACACTGCTGGGGAATTTGTCGACGGACTGACTCAATTGTTAACAAGTGAAAACGAACGCGACCGCATCGCTATGAATGGGCGAGAGTTATACGAAAAACGCTACACTTGGACGGCGGCCTGGATTTCACTGGAAAGTAACCGGATCTAAGTCGCGGTATCGTTTCGAAGCTCGCGTCCGTCAACTATACTGGGAATAACGGACGCTTTGAACCACGCAACTCGCACGGGGATGAAATTCGCGATCGATGCCCACGCTATCGGGCAAAAACTGACCGGCAATGAGGTCTACATTCGTAACCTCCTGTCGTGCTTCGCGCAAGAAGATCGAGAAAGCGAATTTGTCACCTACATTTCGACTCCCGAGGCGCTGCCCGCTATTCCGCAGGGCTTCCGAACGCAATCGGTTTCTACGAACCCATTTGTGCGCTTAGGCGCGGAGATTCCGCTCAGCCTGATGCGGGAGAAGCCGGACCTGCTGCATGTACAGTATACGAGTCCGCTGGTGTGCCCAGTCCCGATCGTGGTGAGCGTCCACGACGTCAGCTTCCTGGAATATCCGAGCTATTTTTCGAAGGCGCGCGCGATGCAATTGCGCGTGACGGTGAAGCGGACGGTGCATGCGGCCGCGCGGATCCTCACGCCGAGCGCGTTCTCGCGCCGGTGTGTCGCCAAGGCGTACGATCTCGATCCGGATCGCATCACGGTGATTCATAACGGCGTGTCGCCGCAGTTTCGCCCGGTGCCGCAGGAGACGGCGGCCACTTGGCTGCTACGTCATAAGGATGTGGCGTGGCCGTTTGTATTGACGGTGGGCGATCTGCAGCCGCGCAAGAATCACGTGGGGCTGATCAAGGCCTTTGAAAACGTGATCAAGGCGCATCCGGAATTGCCGCATCGGTTGGTGTTTGCCGGCAAAGATACGTGGTTCTCGCCGACGGTGCGCGCGGCAGCCAAAGCAAGCAGTGTGGCGGATCGCATTGTGTTTCTTGGCTTTGTGACCGACGACGAGTTGGCGCACTACTACTCGGCGTGCGACGTATTCTGTTTCCCTTCGTTCTACGAGGGCTTTGGCATTCCGATCTTGGAAGCCATGGCTTGCGGCCGGGCCGTGGCATGTAGCAACACGTCGGCCATGCCCGAGGTCGCCGATTCTGCGGCCTTGCTGTTCGATCCCCAAAACACGGACGAGATGGGCCGGGCACTGAACGACCTGCTGATTGATCCGCAACTTCGCGCGCGCATGGGACGTCTGGGATTACAGCGGTCGACGCTGTTTCACTGGAACCGCGCTGCGCAGGAGACGTTGGCCGCCTATTACGAGGTGGCATCGGAAAGCCGGGCGCGGAGTGTCACCGCCAAGACCGTACCGGTGCCTCGTTCATGAAGTATTTCCTATTCGGACTGCTGACGCTGCCTTTGGCGGCGCAGGAATCGCTGCGTTACACAATTAACTGGGCCAGCGGCCTGAGCCTGGGCGAAGCGACATTGTCGTCGTCCCCGGCGAAGACCGAAAAAGGCCAGCCGGCGCTGCATTTCCAGATGCGCATGGATGCCTCGATTCCCGGCTTTGCCGTGATCGACGAATTCAAGTCGCTCGCCTCGGCGCAGTATTGCTCCATCGAGTTCAACAAGAGTCTGGTGCACGGCAAGCGCAAGTCGAAGGAGAAGGTGGAATTTGCCGGTGGTGAAGCGACCCGCAAGACGATGGATGGCGGCGGAAAGACAACGTTCTCCACGCCGAGCTGTCCGAAGGACGCGCTGACTTTCCTGCAATTCGTGCGCCGCGAGATTGCGTTGGGCAAGGTGCCTGCGTCGGAGCCGGTGAACTTCGGTGCTACTTATCAGGTGCGCTTTGACTATGCGGGCGAACAGAAGATCAAAGTCGGCGACACGATGACGCCGGCCGATCGCCTGATCGGCTTCGTGAAGGGGCCGAAGTCCGACTTCACGTTCGAGGCCTTCTTCGGCCGCGATCCGCAGCGGACTCCGCTGCTCTTTAAGGTGCCCTTTACGCTGGGCACGTTTTCCATGGAACTGGTCCGTTAGCGATGGCCCGCCTTCGGGTTGCGTTCTTCTCTCCTCTGCCGCCGGTGAAGAGCGGGATCGCGGACTATTCTGCGGCCTTGCTGGAGCCATTGCGTGATCAGGCGGAAGTGACGGTGTTCACCGAGCGGCCGGCGAACTTTGACCCTCAACAGTACGACTCGTTGCTCTATCAGATGGGCAACAATCCCTATCACGACTTCACCTATTCGCTCGCCCTCGAGCATCCGGGCGTAGTGGTGATGCACGAAAGCAATCTGCATCATCTGCACGCCGAGCGGACGATCAAGCAGAACAATTGGGATGCCTATGTCGAGGGCGTGGCGTACGATGGCGGCGAAGTGGCGCGCATCTTTGCGGAGCGAGTCCGCCGGCTGGAAGTGGGCCCGGATTACGAAGGCGTGCCGATGTTGCGGCGGCTGCTGGAGCGTTCGCGCGGAGCGATTGCGCATTCGCAGTACGTCGCTGATGATCTGTCGCGAGCCGGGTTCGCCGGGCCGACGGCTGTGATTCCGCACGGAGCCTGGATTCCGCTGGACGCGGATCGGATGGGCGCGCGCGAGAAGTTGGGGCTGGGTCCGCGGACGCCGCTGGTGGGCGTGTTTGGCTTCTTGAAGCCGTACAAGCGGATCGCCGAAAGTCTGCGTGCGTTTCGGCGTTTGCTGCGCGTGGAGCCTTCGGCACGCATGATTCTGGTGGGCGAGCCGCATCCGGATCTGCAACTCGACCAGCTGCTGGGCACGCTGGAATTGCGGCACGCCGTGCGCGTGCTGGGCTTTACGCCGATCGAAGACTTCACCAACCTGATGGCGGCGTGCGATGTGATTCTGAATCTGCGCTATCCGACGGTGGGCGAGAGCTCCGGGACTTTGCTCCGGGCACTGGGCTTGGGGCGCGCGGTGCTGGTGTCGGATTTGGGTTCCTTCCGGGAATATCCGAGCGAGATTTGCCTGAAGGTGCCCGTCGGGCCGACCGAAGAGGACCTGATCTTCGAGTATCTGAATTTGCTGATCGCGCGGCCGGATCTGGCCCACGCCATGGGTGCGCGCGCGGCCGACTGGGTGGCGCGCGAGTGCAGTTGGCCGGTGGTGGCGGAGCACTACGTGAACTTCCTGGCTGCCGTGAAAGAGGGTCGCTCCTGGCGGACGCCTGTCGCCGCACCTGCGGCGGAAGTGGCCGCCGCCGACATCGAGCCCGAGGACGTCGCCAAGTGGGTGGCCGACGAAGGTGCGCGTGGTTATCTCGAGCATCATGCGGCCCGCTTCCAGAAGACGCTGGAACTGACGCCGCCGGGCGATGCGTCGCAGCGCATTCTCGAAATGGGCGCGTATATGCAAATCACGCCGGCGCTGCACTTCAAGCTCGGCTATGGCGAAGTCCGCGGCTGCTACTTCGGCCCGGCCGGCAAGACTGATGAGCGCGAAGTGACCTCGGCAAACGGTGACCGCTTCGCCTGCCAGATCGATCTGTTCGATGCCGAGCACGACCGCTATCCCTACCCGGACGGGCACTTCGATACGGTGTTGTGCTGCGAACTGATCGAGCACCTGAAAGAAGACCCGATGCACTTGTTGGCTGAGGTGAACCGGATTCTCAAGGTGGGCGGACACTTTTTGCTGACCACGCCCAACATTGCGAGTCTGCGGGCGATCTCGGCGATTTTACACGGCTATCATCCGGGCTTCTTTCCGGCGTATCTGAAGCCGCCGGTGGACGGCGACGCCCGCCACGCGCGCGAATACACCGCGAAGGAAGGGTACCTGCTGCTGCACGATGCCGGCTTCGAGGTGTTGAAGCTGGAGACGGGTCCGTTTCGCGAAGAGCCCAAGCCGGAACTGGCGTGGGTGGCGACGATGCTGAAGCAGTTCGGCATGCCGGAGGATCTGCGCGGCGATGGCCTCTATGTGCTGGGTCGCAAGACCGGCGGAGTTCGCAGCCGGTATCCTCACTGGCTCTACAATTAGCGGCAGCAATGCAAATCCTGAGCCGGCGAAGTTTGCTGCTGGCCGCGGTGGACCGGCGGCGTCCGCTGGTGATCTCCGTGCGCGTGCTATTCGACCGCGGGGCGCATGACGGGCGCGGGCTCACCGAAGCCGAGCGCCACCAGTTTTATCGCTTTCAAGAGACGGCCCGGCGAGAGTTCGCCCACAGTGGCTTGCGGTTCGACTTGGAATTCGTCGAGGCGTATCTGCGGACGCAGAGCTATTCGGAGATTCCGGATCAATTTCTCGCGGTGGGGCGGATCAATGTGTTTGTGTCGGACACGCTGCGGCTGGATGTGGATAGTCAGAGGTCGGGCGGGTCCTCGGCGGGTCCCCGGAAAAGCTTACCGGGCGTGGCCGGAAGCCGCTATTACCTGACGTTTCTCGGCCTCCGCGAGGCGAGCGCAACGACCCTGGTTCACGAATATGCGCATCACTTTACGCGCGATACGGCGGGAAAAGCGTCGACCCACGGGAACTATTGGGCTGACCTGCGAAACGACTACTGGCTGTGGCGCCAGCGCCGCGGAACCTGGATCGAGGAGTTTCGGGCGGGGGCCGGATTACCCTGGGCGCAAGAAGCGTAGTAGTTCTAGATCGGTTTGCGGCGAATTCTGTTATTCTAAAGGGGTCTTTGACCGCTACCCGTTCATCACGTGTGCCTTCCGGCCGTCACTACGGTACGACCCCTCTTGGTTCTCCCTCGAGCGACCTTATCGAATTTCAGTGCAGTCTGACAGAGACGAATTTACTCAGGACCGGATCCCATGACCAACATCTTTGTCGGTAATCTCAGCTTCCAGACGTCGCAAGACGAACTGTATGCTGCTTTCGCTAATTTTGGCGCCGTTGAGCGCGTGAACATCGTAACGGATCGCGAGACAGGCCAGTCTCGTGGCTTTGCGTTCGTTGAAATGACAGATCGGACGGCGGCGGAAGCGGCTATCTCCGCGTTGAACGGCAGCGAGTTGAACGGTCGCGCTATGAACGTGAACGAAGCCCGTCCCAAACCCCAGGGCGGCGGTGGCGGCGGCTTCGGCAATCGCGGCGGCGGCGGTGGCTATGGCAACCGCGGCGGCGGCGGTGGTGGCCGTGGCGGTCGTGGCGGCGGCGGTGGCAATCGCGGCGGCGGCGGCAACCGCTGGTAAGCTTTCTTCGGAAATAGAAAAAGGGCGAGCCTTCGGGCTCGCCCTTTTCTGTTGGCTCGAGGAAGCGCTCAACCCATCATGATGATGTTGATCGTTTTCCAGCCGATGTAGCAGAGCGCCGGCAATTCCAGGAGCGTAAACAGGCGCACGAAGGCGCGACCGAGGAACTCGAAGCGCAGAAACAGGGCGACCGTGGCGCCGAACCAGACTACGTAGGGATTCAGGGCCTCGAAGGTCTGAACGTGCGCGGCGGCCAGCCCCCAGAAGATCAGCGGCCAGTTCGATTCCTGCTTCCCGGTAAAGCGGAAGACAATCAGCCAGAAGGACATCGCCAGCAGGCCAATCGTAGCGACAAGAAACATGCGCCGCCTAGAAGGCCCACAAGAGGCTGAGGAAGCCGGTGTGGGCTCGATAGTTCTGCTGATTCAGAAAGCGCTCCTGGTAGTCGTAATATTGGTAGCCAAAATTGGCGCGCACCTTGGGATGAAAGCGCCAGGACAGCCGAGCCTGGGGCGAGGCGAAGTGCAGCGGAAAGGTTTGGGCCTGCACGAACCCGGCGATGCTGCTGCCGAAGGCGTTGGCCGGCACGGCCACTGACCGGCCGTCACCCAGGTCCTGGTTGCGCGTATAGCCCGCGCTGAGGTCGAGATTCTTGGCCAGCATCACGCGACCCAACACATGCACAGCATGAATGTTACTAACATACCAGGAGCTATCGCTGCTGATGAGCGAGCCGCTGGCGAAGTAGGCGAGGCCGGTGAGCGTGTCGAGGTGCATTTTGGAGTAGCCGCCATCGATCGAGAAGCGCTCGAGCGGGGTCCAGGTGAGGTTGGCTGCGTAGTGGCGGCCCTTCGAGCTATGGCTCCACAGCGAGACCGAGTTGAAGTTGTAGCGATTGCGAGCCTGCGCGCTCAACAGCAGCGAGCGGTGCTTGAACTGGACCCGTGCGCCGAGCGAGTGGAAGTTCCGTTCGCTGACGCCGTAGATGGGCCGATCCGCGCGCCCGATTTCGCCGTCGAGGTTGATCTGCAATGGCTTGACGGGCTGCAGACGAATCCCGGCGAGGCCGGTGTGCAGCCGGTTGGTCTGTTCGGCGGTCGTGCGATCGGCAGCGAACTCGTCGGCGATCTGCTCGACCGACCGGATGCGGCGTTCGGTGAACTGATAGCCGCCAAACAGCCCGAGCCGCCGGGTGACCTTGTAGTTGACGTCCGTGGTGCTGGTGATCGCGCGGATGCCCAGGAAGTTGAAGTTCAGGTTCGTGAACGAAAGTGCCGAATTGCTGAACTCGCGATAGGTGGCGTCGCCTTCCATACGGGTCTGGTTGAAGGCGAGGTGCTGCGAGATGCTCAGTTTCTCGGTGGGGAAGATGCTGCCGGTGATGTTGGCGGCGAGCACCGGCCGACGGCCGTTGCCGAAGACCAGGAACTGCCGGTTCTGCAGAGCGCCAAAGCGGGCGGTGCCCAGGGCGAGTTCGTCGAAGATGAAGTTGCGCTGGCCTTCGACGTAAGTGAAGCGCCCGTTGAGCGCCCACCAGTGTTTGCCTTCCGTGAAGAGATGGGCGCGCCAACTGGGGTTCTCGCCGCGCCACGGCTCGGCACGCTGAAAGCTGGTGAGCTTGTTGACGTTGGTGGGGTCGTTGCCGTCCGAAGGCGAGGGGAGATAGTCGCGCGGATCATCCTTGAAGTATTCCCAACCGCGCTGCCAGAAGAACTTGAGTGACGAGGCCTTCACTTCGCCGCCGATCCGGATCTCATTCTGTTGGCGGCGCAAGTCGCTGAAGTAGGGAAACTCGTTGCCGCGGGAGTCAAAGAGCTGAACGGTGGAGAGGCCTGCGCCGGACTGGCTGTTGCGCCCATAGCCGATGAAGAACTGGATATTCGACTGGGGCAGCAGGGTGAGCGTATGATCCTGCCACTGGCGGCGCGTATTGAGCAGGTGCTGGCCGTTGCTGATCGTGAGCGCGGGGTTGAAATAGTCGTTCAGTCGCCAGGTGAGGTCGTAGCGGTAGAGCTTGTTTTTCTGCACACGCAGGATAGCGGACTGGTACGGGTCGTTGCCGAGACCTTGCGTATTGAGCAGAATCTCATCGAAGAAGCGTCCCCGGCCCTCGCGCGAATTGATCTGCAAGCCACTCGAGAGCAGACGCAGACCGTTGCCGTAGTTGACGTCCGAGCGGTATTTGCCAAGGTTGCCGTCCACGGTGTGGAAGCGCAGCCCGGTCTCGAAATTCTGCAGGATGTTGTAGCCGCCGATATTGGTGCCACGCGCGGGCCCGACTGGTTCGTTGGTGGGCGCGACGGTGGCTTGGCCCAGCACAGGCGCCACGGAGAAGACGCCGAGGAGAGTGAGTTTCGTCAGTCTCTGCATGGCTTATCTCCGGAACAGACGGTCCGAGTTGGACCCGTGAATCTTCACGTGGCAGGTGGTGCAGTTCTGATAGCGCGGGTCGGCCATGTTGTGGGACGACGATTGCAACTCAATCCCGTCGCCTTGCCGTCCGAAGTTGCCGGCGCCGTTGTGACATTCGAGGCAGAGGGTGAACGTCACCGGGCGTTTCAGCAGCCGCGCATTCATGGAGCCGTGAGGACTATGGCAGGTTTCGCAGCCGTCAATTCGCACGCCCGCATGCTCAAAGACAAATGGCCCGCGTTTCTCGACATGACACTTAAGACAGGGCTCTTCATTGACCAGGCCTTGCGAGACCAGATGCGGGCGCTGGCCCATCCGCCAAGTGGGGGCATCGGTGCCGTGGGGGTTATGGCAGTCCGAACATTGCATGGTGCCCTCGTTCACCCGATGCTTGAAGGGCATCGAGAACTGGGCCCGGACCTGCGTGTGGCAATTGCCGCACAACTCAACCTGTTTTTTCGCGAGGAGAAATTTAGGGGTGGTGGACTTGTGGATGCTGTGGCAGTTGGCGCAGACGATGTCGGCCTGGGTGTGTTCCGAGCGGCGAATGTTCGCCCGGGGAATCGACTTCGAGTGGCATTCGAGACACTTATCGAGGGTTTGCCGTGTCGACTTGGCGGAGAACGCGAAGATCTTCGTCTTGTCGCCACGGCCTTCAATGTGCGCCTGGCCCGGTCCATGGCAGCCCTCGCAACTGGAGGTCTGCCCCTTGTAGTGCGCGTTCCGGAAGAAATCGCGCATGACGTCGGGGTGGCACATGCGACAGGCGTTGCTGCCGACGAACCCCTTGGCGTCTGCCGTTACCCCTTTGGGCAGTTGTGCCCATGCGGCAGGCAGATAAAGTAACCCCAACAGCACCCAGACATACATGACCCGTAGAAACACAGTACTCGGTAGTATATCCTTGCCGTGTCAATAATTGACTTGAAATTTACAAGAGCAGCGAGAGACTGACCATCGCGACGAAGTTATGAATCCAGCCGTTGGCGAGTGACGAACCGCTGGCCGGGGCGATCACTTCGCGCGGGAATTGGCTGAAGTAGTCTTTGACCTCCGCCCGGAAACCCATGCGGCGATTGACGTTGAACTTCACGCCCGCGCCGAAGGTGACCAGCGGTTTGAACTCGGTAGTCTTGGTGAGATAGGCGAAGTTGCCGAGGGGCTGAGCCACCACTTCGTTGCCCGTACCTTGAAAGACTTTAATGCCGCCACCGACTGAAACGAAGGGGCGAATCGGCGAATCCGCCTTGGCGACGTGCAGCAGCACGTCGTAATGGATCGCGTGCGCGTTGGCGCCGAAGGTGGCGTTGGTGCCGCCAGAGGCCAGCCGTGCGTCATTCTTGAGGAAGGTGTAACGCAGTTCGCCGCCCACCAAGCTATACATGTTGTGCCCGACATAGCCGGTGGCGCCCCAGCCGTTGTTGAACTTGGCGTCGGCCGTAAGGCTCGAACGGCTGACCGTCTTGCCGGTGTAGAAGCTGCCGCCCGCGCCGCCGCCAATTTCCCACTTCTGAGCCAGGGCGGCGTGACTCGCCGTCAGAGCCAGCAGCACGGCGGCTGCGCGAACTTGGAATCGGATATTCATGAACAATTCTGCTTCCTTCCCCGGCCTGCTTCGGACCGGTTGGTGCTAGTTGATGACCCGGACAGGGACCGAGGTGGTCACACTGCCTTGTTCAATCACCAGCGGTACTTCGAGGCCGGTCGGCACATCCGCCGGAACCTTCGCGTTAATTTGATATACACCCACTTGGCCGGGCGTAAGGCCGGCGAATTCGATCGGCAGGACTCGGCCGCCCAGGGTGACTTTAGGCTCGACCAGCGCACTCGCGAGCGGCGAACTCGGCGAGGGCAAGCCTTCTTCGATCAGCGGCGAGGTGCGGCCCATCCCGGTGAGGAAGATCGTGATGCGATCCTCGCGCTTCACGGGATTCGAGCCCGTGGCCAAGCCGCCGTTGCGGATGTTGACGATGGAGGGTACTTCGCCCAGGCCATCGACCTGCTGCCGGAAGACGCCGGGCGCCGTGGGCAGGATCTGGAGGTTAAAGTTGTCGCTCACCCCGCCGGGGGTGCGCAGGATCATCGTCACGTTGCCGTCGATGTTGAAGGGCAACTGCGCGTTCACTTGCTTTTCGCTGACGAAGATCAGCGGCACCGGGATGCCGTTCACGGTGAGGCAGCTTTCGCCGAGCGCCGTGGGCAGCGGAATCTGGCGCGTGGCCGCGTTCACCGGGCTCATGTTCTGGCCGGCGATCGAGATCAGGCCGCCGGGGGCCACCGGACGCTGGCCATCAGCCGAGTTCACCACCCGCTCGATGCGCGGCGGGGCGACCGAGGCGTCGTAGTTCCAGGGCAGCACCGTGAAGCCAGACACCGTAAGGGCGACCAGATTCGTACGGCTGGGCAGCACCGCAATGCTGCGTGTAAAGGGCTGCGTCTGCGAAGAGAGGACCGGCGCTTCGATCATGCGCGTGGCCCGCTGGTCGGAACCGTTCGCGAGATTGACGCGCTGAATCTGGCCGGGCGCGTCCGCGGCCGCTGCGGTCGTGCGGATGGCGCTGGTGTCGACGAACGTGAAGCCCGAGGTTTGGCCGGCGCCCGCATCGAACTTGCGCGTGGCGACCAGCGACGAGTTGAACAGCAAATTCCCGACGACGAACTGGTCGAAGCTCGAGGCGGCGAAGGCGCCGGATAGCGACGTGTAGTCCTTGCGCGAAATGGTGAACGTGTCGGCGTTGCCATCGTAGAGCATCAATCCGCCGGTGGATTGCGCCGCCAGGATGCGGCTGCCGTTGCCCGAGGCCACCAGCACCGTGTTGATGTCGATGTTGTTCTCCCACACCCCGAGCGTCGGAAGTTCGGTCGCCGCGCGTGCGGTCATATCGATGCGGTCGATCGTGTGGATCGGCCCTGCGACGCGCGAGGCCACCAGCATCGTCCGGCCCGACGCGGCGATCGACCGCGGATAGTGGCCGGGGGGCATGATGATGGGCGTCGAGGGCTGCAGCGTCTCGAGGTCGTAAACGTGGGCGATCTGCGAGTTGTCGGCGCCGATCACCAGCCAACGGCGGTCAAAGCTGATGGCCATCTGCGTGGGCGTGTTGCCGGTCTTGAGTGTCGCAATCTGCTGATAGGTATTGCCGTCAAACACCAGCACTTCGTTGGTGTTCTGGCGCAGGACGAAGAAGCGATCGCGCGAGGGGTCGGCGATGACGTCCACCAGCGTGCCCGGAATGTTGACGGTGGAGCCGCGCTGATCGGGCTCGCGATTGTTGATGAGCAGGCGCACGGTCGGCGGCACGTTCATCGCCGCATTCGACTTGATCGTCAACCGTCCGGTCACCGTGCCGCGCGTGTTGGCGTAAGTGTTCGGATCGACCGAGACGCGGATGACGGCCGGCGTGGTGCCGGTGGACGGGCTGACGCTCACGCCCGGAATCGAAGAGGTGATCGTAAAGTCGGTGGCGGCCCCGCTGGGGTCGTTGAGCGTGAACTCCTGGGTCGAGATCCGGCGGTCGCAGAAGTTGCCGAGAAACATCAGGTCCGTCACCGATGTGGCCAGCTTCTGGGCCTGGCCCAACTGGCCGACCGGCAGAATCGTGATGCCGCTATCGGAGATGACATAGGCGGTGTTGTTGTCCGAACTGAGGACGCCCTTGCCGGCAAGATTCTCCTGGAGAACGATCTTTTCGCGGACGGCGAGGTTATCGATATCGACGACCTGCAGCACCTGTTCGATGGTGGGCCCGGCGGGTGTGCCAGAGCCGGTGCCGCCGCCGGTCGTGGGCGTGGTGGGTGTCGTCGGAGTGGTCGGCGTCGTCGTCGCGACGGCGGCCGGGGGAACCTGGGTGTAGATCACACCGCGGGAAGAATCGACGACGTGGCCGCCCACGTTGAGCAGGCCGAGAGCATTGGGATGCTGCGCAATCAGCACGCCGCGCTTGTCATGCAGCGCCCAGCCCATGGCCACGCGCGTGCCGTCGCGATTGACGCTCACCACGCGCGGCGCCTGCGCCGGCGACGAGGTGTAGCCCGCCGAGAACAAGCCGCGGCTGTTCACGTCATAGCGGAAGCGAATCGTATCGGTGAGGCCATAGATCGTGAGCCCGTCGCCGGAAACGGCGATCGACGCGGTGGTGAACTGTGACGGGAACGTGGCGGACGGCTGCGGAATCGTCTTCGAAACCACGCCCTGCACGGTGTCCAACTGTCGCGTGGTGCCGAGCACCGGGTCGAACAACAGGAAGTCCGTGGTGGTGACCACCAGCGCCTGGCCGTCGAGCCCGAAGGCGACGCCGAGCGGCGGCGAGTTCAGGACGAACGACTGCCGGCTGTTGGTCGGCAGGTCGATCAGCGTCAGCGAATTCCGCGGATTGGTGCCGGTCGGCGTGGCGCCGTAATGCGAGATCAGCAGCCAGCGGCCATCGGGAGACAACGACAGCGAGCCCGGTTGGGCCGCCACGTTGATCGACGTTTGAATCGAGCCGTCGGCCAACGACATGACTTCGATCCGGTTGGCCGTGAAGTTGGCGACATAGAGGACGCCGCGGGCTTCATCGAGAGCCAGATCGGAGGCTTGGCCGCCGATGGGAATCACTTTCCCGAAAGGCGCTGCCAGCAAGCCTTCCACAAGCATGAGCCAGCACAAAAATACTCTTGTCCTCAGCATGGTACGTCGCTCCGCAATCATCGTTTTTCTCTCTTTTATTGGCTCGCGCGCCGCCCACCAGCCGCGAGTTCGACCCTGAACATTCACTCGGATTCGCGGACCAGCTTTCGGACCTGCCGCGAATCACTCTCTCCACTTGGCCCGACTACGCGGGCCATCTCCACTGAACTACGGTTGCGGCCAAAGCCCGCCGGACGGCGGGGCCGCTCTCCCGGGGCCCGCCCTTCACCTGAAGCGGCGGGCGCCGGGAGCGTATGTCCTACGCTTAGTCTTCGGCGCCCTTGCGACGGCGAAGCACGATCACTCCGAGAAAAGCGATCGCCAGAACCGCGCAGATAATCCGAACCATCGATGCATCCATCTCAATGTCTCCTTACCCTAGATAATTCAGCCGGGTCTTAAGCGCCCACGCTAAACGGATACTGGTCTATCGGCGGATCGCCGCCGGAACTACATGTTGTTCATCATCGGGATCAGCTCGCGGATGATCTTCATCACGACCGGACCCACGGTGACGACAAACAGCGAAGGCAGAATACAGAAGAAGATGGGGAAGATGAGCTTGACGCCCAGCTTGGCGGCCTTCTCTTCGGCAACCTGCCGCGCTTGTACGCGCATGTAATCGGCATGCGCGCGCAACGATTGCGCGACGCCGGTGCCGAAGCGGTCGGCCTGAATCAGGACGGCCACCAGTTTCTTCAAATCCTCAACCGACGTACGGTCAGCCAGGTTGCGCAGAGCTTCGATGCGGCGCTTGCCGGCCTTGAGCTCGAAATTCACCAACGCGAATTCTTCGGTGATCTCTTTGTGCGCATGTTCCAGTTCTTTGGCCACCTGGACGATGGCCTGATCGAGACCGAGACCGGACTCCACGCAAACCACCATCAGGTCGAGCGCGTTGGCCAAACCGCGTTGAATCTCTTTCTGACGTTTCTGGCCGCGGATCTTGACGTATTCGTTGGGACCGAAGAATCCAGCGGCCGCGGCGGCGATGATCGCCACCATTTTGTTCGTCGAGTCGGTGTCGGCGCCGGCGACGGCCACGGCCATCAAGCTTGGCATCAGGACGCCGAAGGCGACCTTCGCACCGTAAAGCATCTTGAGCGCGTTCTGCCCGCGGAAGCCGCTGCGAATGAGCCGCTTCTGCATGGCCGTGACGTCCTTGGGCGAAGCCGGCATGATGTCGCCCAGCCGGTTCATCAGGTCACGGAAGACGAGGCTCGGATGGACCGGAGTCTCTTCCTGGTGATATCCCGTGCCCGTGACCCGCTCGATGGCCTCTTTGGGCTGCACCCAAAGCTTCATCCCGACGAAAGAGATGGCAACGGCCACGGCCGCAAACACCAGGAACGTAATCAACAGCATCATAGGATTGGTCTCTCTAAACTTCGATGTCGACGATCTTGCGAATACAGCCGTAGCCGATCAACTGGAGCACCACCGCGGCGCCCATCATGTAGTTCCCCACTTCATCCACGAAGAAGAACTTGATGTAGTCCGGGTTGGTGATGAACATCATCACGGCGACGCCGATCGGAATACAGGTGAGCGCCGTGCCAGTCATTTTGCCGTGAGCCGAGATGGCGCGGATCTTGCCGCGCAGTTTGAAGCGTTCGCGGATGACCACCGCCAGCTTGTCAAGAATTTCGGCCAAGTTGCCACCGGTACGCTTCTGAAGCATGACGGCTGAAACGAAAAAGTGAACGTCGAGCGACGGGATGCGCTTGCCTAACTTCTGCAGGGCGACGTCGAGCGGGAGTCCCAGATTGTGCTCTTCGAAGGTGCGGCGGAACTCGCTCGCGAGGGGCTCCTGGAATTCTCGGTGAATCATTTCGAGCGAGACGGAGAAGGCATGGCCCGCCCGCATCGAGCGAGCGACGAACTCAAGGCTATCCGGGAAGAGCTCTTCGAAGCGCTTTAAGCGCGCATTGCGCTTGCGGCGCAGATGGAGAAACGGCAGGGCCGCCGCGGCCGCCGAAAGCAGCAGGGCGAAGTTACGATACGGGCCCAGAAAATTCCAGGCAATAAAGAACGTCACCAGCGCCAGGCCCAGCGAGGTGTGGACCAACCGGGCCGGCTTCCATTTGACGCCGGCCTGTTCGATCATCTCTTCGAGCTTGGTGGTCCAGTCATAGCGCTGCAGCAATTGCTTGGCGAATTTGCCCTGCGTCGGGTCCTCGACCGAGAACAACGCGGGCGTGGCCTTGGCGGTCTTGGTCTTCTCGCCGCCCCGGTCCTTGCCGCTCAGCCGGCTCTTGATCTGCTTGAGGTCAGAGTTCTTGAACGCCTGCGTAACGGCAAACCAGATGCCGACCGAGACGCCCCACACGACCAGCGCGATGATGAGAAAACTCATACTTCGACAACCTCATCGAACATACTCGGGCTCAGCTTGATCCCGGCGGCGAGCAGCTTTTCGTAGAACTTGGGCCGGATACCGGTGGCCGCAAAGCGGCCGATCACTTTGCCTTCGGGCGTCAGACCGCGCTTTTCAAAGACGAAGATGTCCTGCAGCGTGATCATGTCGCCTTCCATGCCGGTGACTTCGGTGATGTTAATCACGCGGCGCGAGCCGTCCGACAGACGCGAAGCCTGCACCAGCACATGCACGGCGCTCGCAATCTGCTGGCGCACTGAGTTGATCTGCATGTTCGAGTTCGCGATCGAGACCATCACTTCCAAACGCGAAACTCCGTCCCGGGGGCTGTTGGCATGGATCGTCGTCAAGCTGCCGTCGTGACCCGTGTTCATGGCCTGCAACATGTCGAGCGCTTCTTCACCGCGGACTTCGCCGACGACGATGCGGT
This sequence comes from Bryobacteraceae bacterium, assembly GCA_965229305.1. Classification (GTDB taxonomy): domain Bacteria; phylum Acidobacteriota; class Terriglobia; order Bryobacterales; family Bryobacteraceae; genus JALHNI01. The sequence continues at coordinate 104,566 of CBDDIZ010000037.1, forward strand.
CAGGGCGCATACGCAGACTGTTGATCAGCAGTTCGCGCTGCCGCACGGCGCCGTTGCCTTCGAGGTTCGCCGGACGGGTTTCCAGTCGCGCCACGTGGGGCTGCTTGAGTTGCAGTTCGGCGGCGTCCTCGATGGTGACAATGCGTTCCTTCGGCGAGATGAAGAACGAGAGCGCATTGAGCAGCGTCGTCTTGCCGGCGCCGGTGCCGCCAATGATGATGACGTTCAGATGCGCCTTGACGCAGCCTTCGAGCAACTCCATCATGCCCTTGGTGAGCGCCTTCTTCTCCACCAGATCGGCCGGCATGAGCTTGTCCTGCGAGAAACGGCGGATGGAGAGCAGCGGGCCGTCGAGGGCGAGCGGCGGAATGATGGCGTTGACGCGCGAGCCGTCCAGCAGGCGCGCGTCGACCATCGGCGTCGATTCGTCAATGCGGCGGCCAACCTGGCTCACAATCTTGTCGATGATGCGCAGCAGGTGGGCGTCGTCGCGGAAGGTCACCGAGGTCAGCTCGAGTTGCCCGCGCCGTTCGACGTAAACCTGCTTATGGCCGTTGACGAGGATGTCGGAGATGGTGGAGTCAGTCAGCAGCGTCTCCAGCGGTCCGAGGCCGAAGACTTCGTCCAGGACTTCTTCGGAGATCTGCTGCTTTTCGAGCGACGAGAGCAGCGTCGGCTCCGAATCGATCAGCGTAATGAGCGCCTGGCGCACTTCGCTGCGCACGCGCTGGTTGTCAATCGTGGCCAGCGCCTCGAGATTGATTTTGTCGAGCAGCTTGCGGTGGAGCGTGAACTTCAGCTCCTGATACTCCGGCTTGAGCATCGCCTTGGGCTTGCCCGCGTTCTTCAGGAGCCGCTGCTCCCAGCTCATCTGCTGTTTATTTCCAGTTTCCGCAATCGGTACCATCGCGTTTCACGCTCTCCTTCTCGTTCATCCCCAGCCTGAATCAGGCTTGCGAGTAGGCCGTTTTAGGTTCGAGTAGACCACCCGAACGTCGTTTTTCGGCCGTCGCGGGTCCGGCCAACTTGCCCGCGAGGCTCTCAATGGACTTGCCGAGTTCCGAATCGCTCCCCAGCGGCTGACCCAGCGTCACGACGCGATGGAGCGAGAAATAGTCATTGGGGAAGGTGGCATGCACGGAACAGTTGAAGATCTTCTCCATGTCGGAGCGGTTGATGTTGTCGCGCTTGTTGACGCGATTGATCACCACCTGATAACGGTCCTTGGCGAGACCGATCTGCGCCAGTAGCGAGACGGCTTTCCGGGCCAAGTGTAGGCTCGGTAATTCCGAAGTGGACACCAGGTATGAACTGTCGCTTTCGGCGACTGCCAGCAGGCTCAGCTTCTGGAAGACCGCCGGCAGATCGAGAATCACCCAGTCGTATTGCATCCGCGCATACTGCAGTACGTCGTGCAGCGCGCCCAGATTGAGCAGGCCGCTGAAGGGCGCCTCCGGTGCCGGCAGAATGTCTACACCTCCGGCGTTCACCGTCAGATTGCTCCAACTGGCGGCCGTCAGCTCGTGCGCCTGATTGAGCGCATCGACCAGCGAGTACGGATGATTGAGCTTGAGATAGAACCCGATCGTGCCGCCCATCAGATCGCAGTCGATCAGCAGCACGCGCTTACCGCTCATCTTCTGGAGAGCAAACGCGGTCTGCGTGGCGAGCGTCGAGGCGCCGGAGCCGGGCTTGGCACTGGCAAAAGCGGCAATGCGGCCCATCTCCGGTTCGGGCGCTTCACCCGGCGCGCGCATGCGCCGGATGCGGCCCATCGCTTCCCGTTGCTGGTTCGCATCGAGCGGCGAGTAGAGAAACTCGCAGGCGCCCGCGCGGACGGCCTGGATCAGCGCGTGGGGGTCATTGGTTTCGTGGAGACCGATGATTTGGATCTCCGGCCTCGCCATGAGCGCGATGAGCTGGCAAGCTTGATCGAGGTCGGTGGCCAAGTCAACCAACACCACCTCGGGCTGCAACTGCCGCAAGCGCAGTTCCAGCGTTTGCTGGGTCGGATAGCTCTTCAGGTCTCCGACCACCTGGAACGCGCGGGCCTCGCTTTGCGACGAGGCGACTTCCTGCGCCAGGGTGCGGTTCGGACTGATGATCAGGGCTGTGAGTGGTGCTTCCCGCATGGGCTTCGTTTCGCCTTATTGCTGTTCTCCCGCGTTCGAGTTGCGCGTGGCCGCCTGGCTCGGAACGGGGGCGGCAGGAGTCAGAACTTGCATGGGTAGGGAGGTAATGCCAGCCGAGAGCTTGCGGCGATTGACACCGGTTTCGGCGCTCGCTTGGGGCAGGACCTGCGCGATCGGCTTGGCGTCTTCGTGCTTCGCCTCCGTGGGCTTTGCTTCCGCCGGCCGGGTTTCCGCAGGGCTCTTCGCCGCTTCGATCGGCACGGTCGACGCCGGGACGGGCGTCGGAGCTTCGGATGCCGGCGCGGGTGCCTGCGTCGGGCCAACTTCCACGGGCGCGGCCTGGACGGGGTCTGAAGCCGCAGTCGCCTCTCTGGCCCCCGTTTCGGCCGGCGCCGACGGCAACTCCGCGGTCGATTTCACGGTGCCGGTTGATTTAACGGTGCCGGTTGATTTAACGGTGCCCTTTACCGGGACTTCCTTGCCTTCGGACTTGCGACCCCAGAACTTCAGCTTGCTGCGCTTGCCGTCACCCTCGGGCTTACTCTCCGCCTTGGTATCCTTCTGCGGCGTGATAACCGGTTCGAGCGTGGTGACCACGCGCTGACCAGCCCCGTTGCCGACCGACTCGCGGTCAATCTGTTTGCGGCCGGGCGCCATCAGCGGGACCACGGCGCCGCCGGTTCCGGGAACCAGGTCGGAGCCGACCTTGTCGCCGGGCTTCTTGCTTTCCATGAACTGCCGCATCCAGGCCGGTTCCGGCTTCGGATCATTGGCGTTGATGGGCGTTGCCACCTCGGGCGTGACGATCACCACCAGTTCGGACTTCGACCGGTTCTCGGTTCGCGAGCGGAACAGCGTGCCAAGAATCGGGATATTGGCGAGGCCGGGGAGTTTGTTGAAGCTCTCGTTGACGCGGTCGTCGATCAGGCCGGCGATGACGAAGCTCTGCCCCGCGCCCAATTCGATGTTGGTTTCCATGCGACGCGTCGCGAGGGCGGGGATAGTGAAGCCGCTGAACGTGACCGCGTTCGCCAGGTCGATCGTCGAAACTTCCGGCTTCACGTAAAGCTTGATCGTGTTGTTCTCGGTCATCAGCGGATTGAACGTCAGGCGGATACCAAACTCGCGGAATTGAATGGTGACCGCGCCCGCGTTCGAGCCGCCTTGCAGCACCGGGACTGGGAATTCGCCACCGACCAGGAAGCTCGCCTCCTTGCCGTTGGTGGTGACCAGGTTGGGTTCGGCCAGGATCTGGAGCACACCCTGGGCCTGCAGCGCTTTGACGAGAGCCGCCAGGTTTAGATCCTTGCGGAAGGCAAAGATATTCAACGCGTCCGTGATGGTGAGCTTGCCGTCGGAGTTGACGCTGGGCGGACTGAACTGCTGGGTGGAGACCGAGCCGATCGTGTTGAGCGCGCCGGTGTTGACCAGGTTGACGCCGAACTGCTGCGCCTGCGTCCGGTCAAGCTCCGCGAAGCGCACCTTCAGGACGATTTGTTTGCTGACCGGACCGCCCGCGATGGCCAGATTGCTCACCACGGTCTTGGCGAGCGGCGTCGCCACGGCGAGGGCGCGATCGGCGATGTCCTTGCTGCTCACCGTGCCGATGAGCGTCACCGAATCGCGTCCGGCCATCACGCCGATGTTCTCCCCGGGAAAGGTATCCTTCATGAGCCGTTTGATCGGCTCGAGGTTATGCTCGACGGTCACGTTGTACATGGTGCGCAGGCCCGTCTTGGCCCACACCACCACCGTCGCCGAGCCGTGTCCCTTGCCATGCAGCAGGAACTCGCGCGAGGTGGCCGGCACCGCGTCAACCACGTCCGGGTTCGACGTCGAAATCCGGCTGATGTCGGCCGGGTAGTCGATCACCAGGCTCTTGCTGACGGTGACATGCAGATCCTCGATCGTCATGCCGCCCGCACTTGCGACCGTGGCCGGCTCCTGGGCAACCGCTGTTCCGGCCAGGATCAGCGACATGATTAACGCCAATAGTTCTCGCACCCTCATGACATCAAACCTCTCTCAAAAATCTTTCTTGGCTCTCTTGTTGTCTTGCTCGCCGGACTAGAATCCGGGGCCGGGGTTGGGGTTCGCCGGAGGCGCACTGGAGCCGTTTTCCCCGCTGCTGGACTTAATGGTTTCCACCGTCCGCGTATTGCCGCGGATGACGACGATCTGTTCGGGCGGCGGAGGCGGCGCCGGCAGGCGCGGGGCCGGAGCCACCGCGACAGTGGGGGCCGGACGCCAAACACGCTTCGGACGCTCCGTCGTCTCCGCCGGCCGCGGCGGTCCGCCGGACCCAGGCAACCGGCCATAGCCATAAAGCTGGCTGATCGTCTTGCCGCTGGTGACCTTCTGATCCTGATCGTTGCCGTTGCGCAGCACCAACTGAATGCGGCCTTCGTTGCCGGCCAGGGTGAGGACTTCGGCCTGTTCGGGGGTTGCCAGCAAGGTCACGCTCGGAGCCTGCATCGCCTGACCACGCGCGTCCGGCTGGATCGTCGTGCCGGCCGAGAGCACCATCATGTTCTGCAGCACGGTCGTCGTAATCGTGTCGGTCGCCGTCGGCGGACGGCCGGTCACCAGTACGTCGACGCGCATGCCCGGCATGACGAAACCAGCCACGGCGCTCACGTCGGTGACCCGGACGGTGACCGCGCGCATGCCGACCGGAATAATCGGGGCCAAACCAGCGCCGCTGTTGCGGGCGGCCAGACGGCCATCCATCACAGGCTCGTCCTGAAGAATGTTGCTCACGATCGGCCGATCGAGCACCTCTTCCACCTTGGCGTAAGCGCCTTTGGGGAACTGGTCCACCGGCACGCGGACGGTCTTCACGTCGCCGGGCTTGATGGTGGTGCCCACCGGCAGCGGCTTGATTGCCACCACCAGGTCCTTGGTGTCAGAGGCCTGCGCTGGTTTCGCGGGACCCGAACCGCGATTGGTGATCGTGTAAAAAACACTCGAAACCACCAGGGCGAACAACAGGCTCACCCCCAGCACGGTCATAAATCTACGATCCATAGCGAAGCTCCTCCAACAACAAATCCAAACTCATCAACGCGACAACAAAGCCAGCCACGCGCCCACCGTAATGGCCGGCGCGTAGGGAATCGAATCTTCTCCAGCCACCGGCGGCCGATTCTGCCACCAGCGCCTCAACCGATAAAAACCCAGTGCCGCCAGGGCAAAGATGCCGCCCGCGGCAGCCGTCCATAAGGCAGCCCACAACAACAGCGACGGTCCGAGGATGGCGCCGAAACCGGCCATCAGCTTGACATCGCCGCCGCCCATCCCGCCGAGAACGTAAAACACCAGGAAAACCACGAACCCGCCTAGCGCACCGGCCAGGGCCATCAGGCCTCCCCACCAGCCTTGCTGCGCCCAGTTGAGGGCGATGCCGCCGGCCAGCGCCGCGGTCGGAATCCAGTTCGAAATCTGGCGCCGCCATAAGTCTTCGGCCGTGGCCGCCAAGCCCAGACCGAGACAAAGAAGTACGTGAGCGTTGAGCGTCATCAGTCATGCCACCTCAGCGGGGCTGAGGGCCGTTCCTCTAATCCTTCGGCGGTACGGAAATCTTTCATTAGTCGCGTGGCCAAAATCAGTCCTCCGGTAACCCTCGGGTAGTACTCCGGTTAGTGGCTTCCACGCGCGGCGCGGGCGACGACCGGCGCACGAACAAAAAGGCCTGGTTCTCCTTGACCTGACGGTCCTCGTCGACCAGCTTCCAGTCCGGGTGCAGCTTCAGCAGCGCCACCAGCGGCCACTCCTTGGGCGCCAGCACGACGTCGAACCGATGCTCGTCGGCCACCTTCTGCCACTCAAGATCGGCGCCGAACAGGCGCATGTACTCGCGGCCCAGCTTGGCTCCATAGAAGTCGCTGCGGCCATCGATAAAGACGCGCTGGTTGGGGTAGGACTGGTAGATCAGATAGTCGCCCCACTGGTCGGTCGTAAAGACCCGGCGTTCCTGCAGCAACTGCCGATGCCGATGCATTAGCCCGAGCGGGAACTTTTCTTTCGGGAAGTCGGTTGGCCACTTCATGCGCTCTGTATTGATCCAGGGCAGCACGGCGAGAAAGACGAAGATCCAGACGCTGACATGGCGAAAGCGCGGAGCCAGGTCCTGGCCGAGGCTCGACAGGATGGCGGCCACGGACTTACGTGGCTGCCGCACCACCCACTCATTCAGCCAACCACTGAGCACCGTGGCGATGAAGGGGCCGGCCACCAGGACGAAGATCGTCGCATGGCGCACGGAGGTGAGCGACTGATGAGCCCAGTAGAGAACCCAGAGCATCGCGGCAAAATCGCGCGCCACGGGGCGCCACAGCGCCACGCCCACCGAGAGCAAGCCGAGGAAGAGCAGAAGCTCGAACTGCCGCATGCTCTCGCCGCGGAAACTGGGTGACTGGAACTCCTGCACCACCTCATGAATGAAGTCCGATTGCAGGTAGTTGGCGATGTGCAGATGCAGGCGATAGCCGAAGGGGTTGACGAAGGTCGCCGCGCCGCAACCGGCGGCGAGCAGCGAGTAGCGCCGCAGGTCCGCGAGCCGCGCGGCGGGCCGGCCTGCCATCCAGTCCGGCACGCACTCGAATGCGCAGGCGGCGACCAGCAGACCGAGGCAGGCGATCAGCGCCATGTAGCCGCCGTGCAAGTTCGTCCAAACGGCGGCGATGGGAATCAGGAGCCAGACGCTCCAATGCGCCGCGCGGCGATCGCGATCCAGCAGCCACAAACAAATCGGCAGCAAGAACAAGGTGAAGACATGCGGGCGAGCCAGGTAATGGATCGACGAGACTCCCACCGCCATCAGCGCCAGCGGCAACGCCACGAAGAAGTTCGCACCGCGCCAGATCATGTGGGCGAGCAGAATGGAGACCGAGGCGATGATCAGCACCCCGGCCAGCAGCGTAATCGCTTTCAGGCCGCCATATTGGTGCAGCAGGGCGAAGATGACATCGGAGCCCCATTCCCAGGCATACCAGGTCTGGCCCGGTTTCGAGTACGAGAACAGGTCGTGATCCGGCACATAGCCGTGCGAAAGAATGAACTCGCCGGTGCGGATGTGCCAGCCGGTATCGCCGTCGGCCAGCAGCGCCGTCCAGCCCATGGGACCGCTGGCAAAGATCCACATCACCAGGGCGATGAAGAAGATGTCGGTAAGCGTCGGCATCAGCCAGCGGGCGGTTCGCGAAGGCAGACGGGCCTCGAGCGAAGCAGCGGGGAAAGTCTGGGTCACGCGGTCACCATGAGGCTCTCAGCCGGTTCCGCAACGCCGGTAACCAGTTCGGCTGAGCTCAAGCCGAGCAGGCGCGGGCCCTGCATGGCGAGATCCAGCCGGTCCTTCACGCCGGTCTTTTCGAAGATGTGCATCAGGTGGACCTTGACGGTGCCGGGCGTGATGCCCAAGGCCGAGGCGACGTCCTTGTTCTTGGCGCCGCACATGATTTGCTCGATGATTTCGCGCTCGCGCGGGGTGAGCCGCACCGACGAGCGTCGATTCAGGAAGCCGGCCACTTGGTTCGAGATGGCGTTCTCCATCCAAACCGAGCCGTGCGCGGCCGCGCGAACGCAATCAAGCAGACTCGAGACTGGCAGGGTGCGCCGCAGGATGCCACGGGCGCCCAACTGGAGGGCGCGAAAAGACTCGATCTCCGCGAGGTCCTGCACCCAGAGCACTGCGGCGCATTGCGGAAACCGCGCCTTGAGGTCGCTCAGCAGCTTAAACGCTCCCCGCAATCCGCCGGTTTGGTCTACCAGGATGACGCGCGGTTCAAGCGTGGCAATCGCGTCAAGCGCGCGGGTAGGATCCGGCGTGGAACCCACCAGGCGCAGATCGCTGGTGGCGGCGAAGATGCGTTCCAAGCCCTCCAGCACCACCGGCTGGGACTCGCAGGCATAGACGCCGATGGCGGGCGCCGGGGACGTCGAAAGTGGAGTTTGAAGTTCGGTCACGCGTGGTCTGCTGTCGCTTTCCAATGAAGCTATCGGTCGCCCGCCCCGGCCGGAATAGACTGGGAAATGGGACGCTTCGGGTGGGCGAATTCGCCTTAGGTCCGTCCAGAGGACTAGGACCACTGGCTATCTCTAAGCTGAAAATAAAGGACTTGCTGAATCGAACCGTGGGGCGGGTCACATTGCGGGGACGCGCGCCGATGAGTACGGTATGACCGTGGATGTCGATGAAATCGAATCGAGTGTGAGCGAAAGGCGCTCTGGTGGGGAAGTTTCGGCTCTCACGCTGATTGAAGATGTGCGGGCCATCCGGCAACGCCTGGACGGCGTCGAGGTGGCCTTACGCGGCCTGGACCAGCGGCTGGAGCAACTGCCGGGCGGGGAGAGTAAGCCTTCCGACGCCGCGCCGGGGGCACCGGCCGGAGGCGACTGGCCGGCGCAGCTTCAGGGGCAGATCAAAACCTTGAAGATGATGCTGGCCGGGCTGGGTCTGTTGACCTTGGCCGGCATGGCCGGCCTTGGTTGGATGCTGCACCAGTTCGAATAGCGCGAACTGGCGAAGAAATGGCGTGCGGCCGGAGGTGTCGTCTTCTTCACTAGAGAGCAGAGACGCCAGCCGCGATTTTCACCGCACGCCAAAGTTGGAAAGTCGGGGAAAGTGCCTGATCCGGCGGTCGAAAGGGGGACTGGCGGATGCAGGACAAAATGGCGATCGCGTCAGTTCACGCAATCGGGCACGACGGACGAGCGGTCAGCGCGCAGACAAGTGTGTTGGTGGGAAAAACTTGATGCAAGGCGACCTCCTCTCGACCCGGCGGACTGGTTCCAGGCTAACATGCCCTCCAAGAGCGGGTCAATTTCGGCCGAACGTTTCAAGCCTCGGGGTGTCGCGCGCTCATGGTCGCCAGCAAAGCCCGCTGGGGAATGTGAGAAGCTGGGGGTTACTCTTCCGGCTGATTCGACTTGAATTCACAAGTGCGGATCACCAAGCCCACGTCGGCAATCAAGTCCAGTATTTTCGAAGAGGGATAATGTTGATTGCAAACCGCAAGCCTGCCGATGCCTCTGCCGTGGCGCCAACCAGCGCGGCGTGGCCGGTGCCCGAAGCGCTCGGACTCTTGAGTTCGCGGCCCTCGAGCTCGGCCGAACTTCAACTGGAAGCAAAAGTAATGCCCAACACCAAGACCGTGGTTACGCTAGGTCCGGCTTCGGACTCTCCCGAAACAGTTCGCAATCTGCTGCGCGTCGGCGTGGACGTCTTCCGTATGAATATGTCCCACGGCACGCAGGAAGATCATGCGCGGCGCATCCGCACGGTGCGCGCGGTGGCCGCCGAAATGGGCATCGACGCGGGTATTCTGCTCGATCTACAAGGCCCCAAGATCCGGTTGGGAACCTTCGAGAATGGCCGCGTCGAACTGGAAACCGGGCAGAAATTCACCATCACCACCGAAGCTTGCGTGGGCAATCAGGAGCGCGCCTGTACCAGTTATGCGGATTTCGCCAAGGACGTCCGCGAAGGCGACCGCGTCCTGCTGAACGACGGCGCGGTGGAGTTGCGGGTGCTCTCGACCGACGGAATAGCGGCCGAATGTGAGGTGGTCGCGGGCGGGCCAGCGGGCGATCGCAAAGGCATCAACCTGCCCGGCGTTCAGGTATCCACTTCGTCGCTCACCAAGAAGGACATGGCCGATCTGCAATTCGGCATCGAAATCGGGATCGACTTTGTGGCTCTTTCGTTCGTGCGTAAACCGAACGACGTGGTGCGACTGCGACATTTTCTCGAAGAGAGGGAGGCGACGCCGATTGTCATCTCGAAGATCGAGAAGCCGGAGGCATTCGAGAACCTGGACGCGATTCTCGCCGAGAGCGATGGCGTGATGGTGGCTCGCGGCGATCTGGGCGTGGAAACGGCGCTCGAGAAGGTGCCCTATATCCAGAAGTCGATCATCGATCGCGCGCGGCGCCAAGGGAAGTTTGTGATCACAGCCACGCAGATGCTGGAATCGATGATCGAGAACGCCGTACCCACGCGCGCCGAAGTGAGCGATGTGGCGAATGCGATCTACGACGGCACCGACGCGGTGATGCTTTCGGCGGAAACCTCCACGGGCCGCTATCCGGTGGAAGCGGCGCGGATGATGAATCGCATTGCGGCGCAGGCCGAAGAGAGCATTCGCGCGCAGGGCTTCAAGGAACTCTCGGACGATCACGAACCGACCGTGCCCGAGATCATGGCGGACTCCGCCTATCACGCCGCTCGCAAAATCGGAGCGGCGGCCATTGTCGTCTTCACCGCCGGAGGCACCAGCGCGCGCATGGTGGCCAAATATCGGCCGCCGGTCCCCATCTATGCCTTCACCACCAGCGAACGCGTGGCGCGGCAGCTAAGCGTGATCTACGGCGTCACGCCGATCATTGCCGAGACGGTGGAGTCCACCGACAAGATGCTCGCCCTCATGGATCGCATTCTCGAGCAGAAAGGCTTCGCCAAGCGGCGGGACCAGATTGTCTTCATCTCCGGGCAGCCGATCGGCCGCCCGGGCACGACGAATATGCTCAAACTGCATCGGATTGGCGAAGTGTTTTAAGGTGGATCAACGCGGCCGCCAGATAGAAGGCGCCGCCGACCAGCAGCGTGTTGCCCAAGCCAATGTAAATGGCCAGGAAGATCGCGCTGGCTGAACCCAGCACGCTCGACGCGGCATTCAAGCTCCACGCCCAACGAACCGCCGTGGGGAACCGCACTTCCAGCGTATGCAGCGCCGTGGGGAACGGCAGTCCCATCACAAAGCCCACCGGCACAATCAGGGCGACGGTGATCAGCACTTTCGCCGCCCAGGGCCAGCCCACCAGCGCAGTGGTGAGCGCGGGCGCTACGAAACGCAACACCGCCACCAGTGCAAAGACGATGCAAAGTGCCTGGCGCAAGCGCAGCGGGTTGTTGAAGGTCAACTTCCGCGAGACCGAACTGCCGATGCCGCTCGAAACCAGCATCGAAAAGATGATCACCGTGAGCGCGTAAGTCGGGTGGCCGAGGAACAGAACGAACTTCTGAATGAGTGCGACCTGAATCAGAATGTAGCCCGCTCCGATGCACAGGAAGTAAAGCAGGAACTGCCGCGCGCTGCTTTCCCTTGGCAGCTTCGTGCCCAGCACCAGCGGCGGCAGCGCGAGTACGACGATGGTGGCCAGGATGCTGATCACCATCAGTCCGAAGAGCAGCGGCACGGCGCGGTTGATCTTATAGTCGGCGCTATCCTGTCCGGCTTGCGTCAGGAACGCCCAGAGGTCGCGCGGCTGAACGGTGTAGAAAAAGAATGGCCGATCGTCCCCCACCGGTGAAAGATCGTAGCGGTAATTCGCCAGGAAGTTCTTTTTGTCGGGCGAAACCAGGTAACGGCCAAACTCATTGCGGCCGCCATCGCCGGGCAGGTAGATGCTCTGCATGCTGGCCTTCTGCACGGTGGTGCGCGCGCGCTCGATGTCAGCGTCGGAGAAACGTCGCCGCGAGATCAGCACGGTATCCTTCGAGCCCCAACCTTCCGTGGACCCTTCACGCACGATGATGACGTGGCGGGCGATGTCCGCGGAGCCCAGCCGCTGGAGGGCTTCCTCGGCGAGCGTGAGCAAGCGCAGGCTTTCCCGTGGAGGATCAAAGCCCCATCGCGTGAACGCCATAAAACCATCGTCGGTGAGGTGGCTCAGATAGTCGTAGAAGGCGTCGGTGGTGTAAAGGTTATTCTCCGAAAGCGCGAAGGCGCCGGCGGCGGTGGAGGCCCAGGTGTCGACGAGAGTCGCTTGCAGTACCTGATACTTCTCGGTGCTGCGGCGAACGAAGCTGCGGCCGTCCTCCACTTGGATGTGCACATCGGGGCGACGATAGAGATTGCGGCTCAAGTGCGCGAAGCGTTCGCGCATGATGGTGTCGGCGATGATCGGGTTAACCTCGACGCCCGTGACGTCGGTGGCGCCGGAGGCCAAGGCGCGCGAGACGTCCCAGCCACCGCCCGGTCCGATGATGAGTGTCTTGGCGCCGGGGCGAATCGCGTAGGGTAGGCCGGGGCCTTGCAGCAGCAGGTCGCGGCGCTCTTTTTCGGAGAGGTTCTGGAAGTCGAAGTGGGGGACACCCGTGGAGGCGTCGGCATCGATGATGATCAGGTGTCCGCCGGAACCCTCATCCTGCACCAAGCCGATGCGGGAGAGGCCGTTCCACTTGGTGAAGATCTCTTTGCCGATGGCTTGTCCCTTAGCGAAGCGCACGTCGATGAGGCTCCACTTCAGATTGAGAACGAAAAGGCCCACCAGCCCCAGTGCCAGCGCCACGGCGGTGGCGCGCCAACGAGTTTGGCCGGCGATGTTAAACCACATGGCCGCCGAGGCCGCAAAGAGCACTCCGACGGTGATCACGGTGTTCGGGCCGCCAAAGCCGCTGAGAAACGGCAGCAGCAGCAGGCAGCCGCCGGCGGCGCCGAAGAGGTCAAAGAAGTAGACGCGGTCGACGCGTTCGATCGTCTCGTTGATGACCAGCGAAATGATCGTGCCTGCCAGAAAGAAGGGCAGGGCGCTGGCGAGGTAGACGGCGGCCAAGGTGCCGTTGCCGAAGTCGCCGCGGCGCGAGAGGAGAAAGATCAGGGAGATGACGACGGCGACGCTATTGGCCGAAGCGAGCAAGCCGAGCTTGCTGAAGGTGCCGCCGCGCCAGCCGGAAACGACGTAAGAGAAGACGCCGCCGGCGCCCAGGCCGAACAGGGCGATCGAGATCGCGAGAAAGGCGAAGTGATAGTAGAAAACAACCGAGAACACTCGCGTCAGGGACAATTCCATGACCAGTGTGGCGAGCGTCGTGAGCGCCACACCGGTATAAATCTGCCACCAATTGCGAGTGCCTTGTTCTTGAGCCAAGGAAAGGGAGATACGGGACAATAGACTATGTTATCGCTTTAAGCCGCGGTCCAACCGCCATCAATGGTGATGACGGCGCCGTTGACGAAGGCAGCTTGGTCCGAGGAAAGGTAAAGAGCCATGTGCGCGATCTCTTCCGGTTTGCCAAGCCGGCCCACGGGTTGGCGGGCATTTAACTCAGTGCGGATCTTCTCTTTTTCGTGCGAGTGGTATTTTTCGATGTAGCCTTCGACGAAGGGCGTGTCGACGGTGCCGGGGCAGATACAGTTGACGCGGAGTTCCTGGGGATAGTCGACGGCGAGCTGGCGAGTCATGGCGACCACGGCGCCCTTGGAGGCGCAATAGCCAAAGCGGCGCTTGACGCCGACCAGGCCGGCGACCGAGCCGAGGTTGACGATCGAGCCGTGCGAGGCGAGCAGCAGGGGCAGCGCGTGCTTGGTGACGAGGAAGAGTCCTTCGACGTTGACGCGCATAATGCGCTGGAAGTCAGCGAGCTCGGTTTCGGCGACGTTCCCCACCAGGCCGATGCCGGCGTTATTGACGAGGATGTCCAGCTTGTCGAGGGGCAGAAAGGCGGCAGCGACAGCGTCCTCATTGGTGATGTCGCAGGCGATGGCGCGGCCGCCGGGGAGGCTGGCGGCGAGGGCCTCGGCGCGCTCGCGATTCACGTCGCAGACGATGACGGAGGCGCCGGCGGCGGAAAATATGCGGGACATTTGCTCACCGATGCCGCTGGCTCCGCCGGTGATCAGGGCGATTTTGCCGTCAAGTCGAAAAGGCTGTGCACTCATGAACCCTTTAGTTTAGTCGTAACGCCGGATCCTTGTCACCCGTGAGTCGTGTCCGACGACACAAAAAGTTGAACGGAATGTGTAGATTAGGGCGAAGTGTAGTGGTTTTCCGATCGTCCTGCCCGCTGCCGCGCGAAAAATATCTGAGAACTTTCCGCCCGCCGCACCACTATTCAATAGCCACCCATGGCGACCTCTCGCAAGAAGTTCCAGCCCGCCCCGCCGCGGAAGCGTGACTGGAAAAGTCGACAGTGCTACCACGTCTACCAGCGCGGCTCCCGACGCCAGCGAGTCTTTCAGACCCGCGCCCAACTGCTGGACTACTTGGCCTGTCTCGACCGCCTGGCCCGCCGCTATCGCGTCCGTATCCATGCCTTCTGTTTGATGTCCAACCACATTCACTTCCTGCTCGAACCGCTCGAGCGCTGGGGCATCTCCAAGCTGATGCAGCATCTGCAGTCCTACTACGCGCGTGCCGTCCACCACTCGCTCGGCATCGATGGCCACCTCTGGCGCAACCACTTCCACGCCAAGCACATCAAGACGGCCAGCCAATACCGCGCCACCCTCCTCTACATCGAGCAAAACCCGGCCGCGGCTGGCATCGCCCGGCGCGCCCATCGCTACGACTACTCCTCCGCCCCCGCCCATTGTGCCGACCAGCCCCTCGTCCACCTGCAGCACCGCCACCGTCGTGTCTCCCTCCGGCTCCACCTCGACCGTTGGCGCAACGAGTTCCCCGCGCCTCGCGACTGGCCCGCTTGGCTGCGGTCGCCGCGCGAACCGCAGCATGTTGAGGAACTGGCCGAGATTGAGCGCGTCCTGGGCAGCGATCGTCATCACCTACCTCGCACCTTCCCGCTTCCCCTCATCGAGCCGCGCGCCCTGGCCGCCTCCGTAACCCAACCCGTCCTCTATCCCCTTCTGCGATGATGCTAGCCATGCGCTTCCTGGCTCTGCTCTTCCCGCTTTCCCTCCTCGGCGCCGGTCTCGCCCCGCAGGACTTTCTCCGTCTCCGCGCAGTTGGCGACGTCGCCCTTTCCCCCGACGGCGCCCGCGTTGCCTACACCGTCACGTTGCAGGACGGTCCTCGTCGGCCGTACTCACAGCTCTTCGTGCTGACGCTCGCCACCAACCAGACGGTGGCCTTCTCCGAAGGTAAAGAAAGCTCGAGTAATCCTCGCTGGTCGCCCGATGGTACTCGGCTCGCCTACAGCGGCAAAGTGGGTGAGAACTCGGGTCTGATCATCGCTAATGCCGACGCCACAGGGAAGCGTTTCCTCGCCAAGTTAGGCGGCACGAACGCGCCGTTGCCCTCTACGGGCAACACCTTTGACTGGTCACCCGATGGCAAGCGGCTCGTCTTTGTCGACGCCGTTCCCGGCCCGGAAACCAAAGATGTCGATGGCGACCCCATCGTCATCACGCGCTATCTCTATAAACCGGACGCCGGCGAAGGCAACTCACGCCTCAATGACAATAAACGGCTGCACCTATTCCTGGTTGAAGTCGCCAGCGGTGCCGTAACACAACTCACCAGCGGCAATCACTACGAACACTCCGTGGACTGGTCCCCGCAAGGCGACGAGATTGCCTTTGCGTCGAATCGCGAGCCAGACGAAGACCAATTCTTCAACTACGACTTACTCACCATTCGCGTGAGCGATAAGTCGATTCGCCGCCTGACCCATACCGAAAACATCGAATATCGCCCCACGTGGTCGCCCGATGGACGCACTCTCGTTTATCAAGGCTGTAAGCGCGGTCTCACCGATCTTGAAACCACCATGGAGGACACGCATCTGTGGACCATCGGGGCGGATGGCCGCAATCGGAAAGAGTTTGTAGCCCTCGATAACCGTCAGGGGCCGCCGGTGTGGACACCCGAGGGCGATGCCGTCTACTTCACCGTGCAGGAGCGGGGCAGTGTGCACCTGTATCGCCAGGCGATCGGCGGTGGCAAAACGGAGTTGGTCGTCGGTGGGCCGGTCAGCGTGAGTAGCGTCTCCGTCGGCAAGGGCGGGCTGCTTGTCTATGCTCTCTCCACTTCACAGGATGCGCCGCAGTTGTATCTGCAAACCGGCAACGGCCCGGCGCGCAGACTCACCAATCTAAACGCTGACTTACTGAAGGGAATTGAGATTGCTCCGGTAGAATCGTTCACCTTTGTCAGTAACGACAATAAGTGGGAAGTCGAAGCTTTCCTCACGCGTCCCTTGGGGATGACCGCCACGTCGAAGCATCCGATGATCACGGTGATTCACGGTGGACCGCACGGGCAGCAGGGGCCGGCGTTCAATTTCAAGAATCAGGTCTACGCCGCCAAAGGCTGGGCGACGCTCATGGTGAACTATCGCGGGTCGATCGGCTATGGGCAGGCCTTTGCGGATGGCGTCTTTGGAGATCAGAACGGCAACGAAGGGCAGGATGTGCTCTACGCCATCAGCGCCGCCATGCGGCGGAATCCGTGGATCGATCGGGACCGGCTCGGTGTCGAAGGTGTCAGCTATGGGGGCCAACTCAGCTCCTGGTTGATTACGCAATCGCGAATCTTCAAGAGCTCCATTCCCACGGCGGCCATCATTAACTTGGTGAGTTACAACTACACGACTTACTACAACCAGTACGAACAGATGACCTTTGGAATCTTTCCGCACCAAGGCTCGCTGATGGACACGTTGTGGGAGCGCTCTTCGCTGAAGCATGTCGGGAAGGTCGCCACGCCCACCATGCTCGTACACGGTGAGAACGACAATGACGTGCCATTATCCGAGGCCGAACAGTTCTACATTGCCTTGAAAGACGTCGGTGTGGAGACGATCTTTGTGCGATACCCGCGCGAAGGGCACGGCATTCGCGAGTCGCGCCACGTGGTCGATTGGACGGAACGCTCGATTCGCTGGCACGAGTCGCACTTTCCTCGCTGAGGACTTAGCGGCAGGGAGGCGCGGTCGAGCGGCGTACGCGCAGGGCCGCGTCCAGTAGGACCAACTCCCCGCGGCTATCCACGCCACCTTCGATTTTGGAAAGCAGCATGCTGAAAGCGCGACGACCGATCTCTTCGCCGCGCTGCGCCACCACTGTGAGCGGCGGGTTAAAAAACTCGGTCCACAGCGGATCGTCAAAGCCTAGGACACTCACTTGCTCCGGGCACCGCAAGTTCAGCTCGCGCAAAGCGCGCAGGATGCCCAGCATCATCTTGTTGTTGCTCGAAATAATTGCTGTGGGCGGCGTAGGCAGGCTCATCAGCTTTCGGCAGATTCGGTCGCCGGTCTCCACGCTCAAATCCCCTTGCTCGACGTAAGGATCGAGAATCGGTAAGTGGAACTCCTGCATCGCGCGGCGAAAGCCTTCCAGGCGATCCGCGTGCGGCGAGAGACGGAGGTCGCCCATCACGAACGCAATGTCGCGATGGCCAAGCTGCACCATATGCCGGGTCGCTTCGTGAGACGCGGCAATGTTATCCGTGCCGACAGCCCCGCGATGGACGCCCGTCGGAATGCGATCGAAGAAAACGAGCGGAAATCGACGGCGATGCAATCGATCGTAGGCGGCGGCATGATTCGTGTACGCGAGCAGCACGCCGTCCACCCGTCGCGAGAACAGCACGTTCAAGTGCCGCTCCTCCTGCTCGGAGTCTTCGTTCGAGTTGCAGAGGATGACGGAGTAGCCGGCGGCCCGCGCACTGTCTTCCACGCCGCGGATCACCTCGGGGAAGAAGGCGTTGGTGACGTCCGGTATCACCATGCCAATGACGAAGGTGCGCCCCACCTTCAGGCTTCGGGCCACCTGGTCGGGGTGATAGTCGAGGGCTTCCATTGCCGCACGAACCCGCTTGGTCCGCTCCGGACTCACCACCACATTGCCATTGATGACCGCGGAAACCGTCGCTGACGACACATCGGCCAGACGCGCGACATCCTCCATCGTTACCTTCAATCGTTGTCGCGTCATGCCGCCATCTTTCAGTTTAACGGCTTCAATCCATCCACAGCCCGCCGTTGACCTCCACCGATTCGCCCGTCATGTGCGACGCGCCTTCGCTCGCGAGGAACGCAATCACCGAAGCGATCTCCTCCGAGGTGCCCGTGCGGCCTTGCGGGATGTTGCCCACCAGAGCCTTCAACTGCGCCTCGCTGGTGAACTTCTCATGGAACGGCGTGGCGATCACGCCGGGGTTCACGGCGTTGACGCGGATGCCGGCGGGCGCGAGTTCCTTGGCCATGCCCTTGGTCATGCACACCACCGCGGCCTTGGCCGTGGCATAGGCCATCACGCCCGGCCCTCCCCCGTTGCGGGCGGCCACCGAGGCGACGTTGACGATCGCGCCGGAGCCGCGCGTCAGCATGCCGGGCACCGCCGCTTGCGTCACGCGCAGCACGCTGCCCACGTTGGTCTCCATCACCTCGTGCCAGAACTCGCGGGTGATCTCCAGCAGTTTGCGGCGTCCAATCATGGAGCCGGCGTTGTTCACCAGCGCATCGATGCGGCCGGTGCGAGCCAGCACCGTTTCCACCAGTTGACTGGCGGCCGGGGGCTCCGCCAGGTTAGCCTGGACGGCAAAGGCGCGGCCGCCCGCGCCCTCGATGGTGGCGACCACGGCGGCGGCCTTCTCCGCGGATTGATGATAGTGCACGGCCACCCAGGAGCCCGCGCGCGCCATGGCGATCGCCGAAGCCGCGCCAATGCCCGTGCTGGCACCGGTAATCAGGCTGACATGTTCAGAGGGGTAAGCAGTAAGAGACATAAATTGGGGAGTCGTCTGGTTACTTCTTCACCGTGACGACGTAATAAGGGGTTTCGCGTAAAGGGTCCGGATGGAACCAGCCATCGTTACGCTCGTCGATGACTTCGAAGTAATACATGAAGTCCCAGCGGTCTTGGATGTCGATGCCGGGGATCGTGAAGGCTTCGCCAGGTGCTGCTTCCAGAACCTTGAAGGGCACTAGCTGATTCACTGCTCGGTAATGCAGGCGCACCGCCTTCGGCTTGCCGCTTACCTGCACCGCGAGTGTGAGGGGCTGGCCAGCAGTGACCGCGGTGGGCGCCGTATGGCGAATGGTGGGGCCGCTTGCTGCCTTATTGACATGCGGGGCGGGCCACTGACGGGCGGGCCCATCGGACTTCACCACAATGCCGCTGACGTCCCAGTCGCCGGCCGGCATTGTCACCGTCAGGCGGCCGTTCTCGGTCTTCAGTTGCTTCTCGTCGATGGTCCGATCGGGATGCAGGACGAGCACACGGTAGGCGCCGTCCTTGATGACCATGGAGAATTGCTGCGGTCCATTGCCGCGAATCGAGTCCGTGAACAGCACGTCCCCAGGCAGGTCCGTGGGGTCTTTGGTGACGGCGCGCACGGTGCCGTAGGCCGAAAGCGGGAGGATCTTCGCTTCGCGCTTGCCTTCGCCGACCCAGCCGAAGTCCGTCTGGAAACTGAGGCGCGAGGTGGGTTCAACGGCTTGGAAGCCCGGTGCCTCGGTGTTGCGCAGCACGTAGTTATCGGTGCGGTAAGCCGTGCGTGAGGTCTGGCGGGTCAAGGGGCCGCCGAAGTCGAAGGCACGCTCGAAGCGGCCCAGACGCTTGGCGAGGTCTTCGCGTTGGGCCACAAGGGCGAGGTCATGCCGCACATACGGTAACTTGTCCGCCCAGTGGCCGACGTCGGCGGGTCCGAAGGCCATTTGATGCGGATAGAGTTGGTCGGTCAGGCTGACGAGCTTCTGCCAGACGGCCAAGCCGGCTTCGAACTCGCGGCGCGCTTCGGGTAATACGGATTCGTCGCGCGTGCGGTCGAAGTAAGTCAGCAAGTAAGTGCCACGCTGCTTGTGCGCGTGATAGCGCGCGAGATGCGCCAGGACGAGTAAGTCGGGTTCTGTGGAGAGCCACTCGCGATTGGAGCCGGTGATCTTCTTTTTTGCCCGCGCCACGGCCTCTTCGGTGAGTTGCGCCATGGTATCGAAGCGTTTGGCCGTTTCATCGGGTGTCTGTTTGGCGGACGCGGTATTGTTCAGGCGATTCGCCACCGCTTCAGGAATGCCGGCGACATAGCGCCAGTCACTCGGCGAGACCTCGCGATAGGAGTCCGCCAAGCCGCCGGGGTTGATCTCCGGCCAGATATACATGTTCGGATCTGCCAAGTGAACGGCGACGATCTCGTTCACCACTTGGCTGGCCTGGGCGTAAGCGGCCATGACGTCGGAGGCGGCGGGTCCGAAGCGGCGGCGGAGTTCGTCTTCCCAGACACTGGCGGGCGTGGCGGGGTCGTAGCTCAGGCGTCCCCAGAGCTGGTAGAAGAGCCAGTAGCGTTCGAACTCCCATTTCCAGAACAGGCGTTCGCTTTGCGAGTCTGCAAAAACACCCCATTTGCCTGGGCGGTTGCCGAAGCCCTTCTGGGCCAGCGGCGGATCAATCTCAAAGCCTTCCGAGCCGGCCAGGCCAAAGGTGGAGACCGCGCGGCGGACGTGAGTAGGGTCGCCCCAGAGGAGCAACCGGTGTGAGCCTAGGCCCCACAGTTCCCAATAGAACTTATAGGTGCGCGTCTTTTCAAGGAAGTTCAGGTAGCTGTAGTTGGCGTAAGTCTCGGCTGGCTGGTAGGGGCGACCGGTGTCCTCGGACCAGTATTTCGTGGAGAGCCGGACGGGGATGCCTACTTCGCCCGCGGCCTTCACCATGCCGCCGGCGACGATCCAGCCGCGCAGATCGAGGATCACCGGCCGGCCGGCGTCCTTGATGGCCTTGAAGACGTAGTTTTTGTAGAAGTCCACCTGACGGGCCGGGGAGATGCCGCTCTCATTGTTGGTGCGCATTTGGACGCTCGAGATCTCGGGGATCAACTGGAGGATCTTCTTGAGCGCGGCGTAGCTATAGGGACCGATGTTGTCGTCGGTGAGGCCGTCGGTCATGGGGATCATGGGCGGGCGGCGATAGTCCTGGATGTTGTGCTCCCAGACGCCGAGAGCGAAGTCGATGCCGCGGGAGACGCAGCCTTGCGCGATGTAGCGGAGCATCTCGAGGTTCTTGTCGCGCTGGGCGGCGGTCAGGTTCTTGGCGCGGATGGTGGGGAACTCGGGAAGATCGAGCCAGAAGGGATAGGGCGGTGCGAGGTAGTCCGTTTGATGGGCGAAGACCAGATTGAAGCGGTTGAAGCGGTTGCGGGCCAGCATGCCGAGGTACTCGTCCCAATACTCTTTGGAGTAATACCAGTCGCGTTCGAGGTCGGCGTTGTGCAGGAAGTAGCGGATGCCGCGCATGGGCGTTTTGGAGGCGCCTTTGGCGGGAGTGATGCGACCGGTGCGGCGGATCTGATCGGCAGCTTCCAGCAGGCCGTACATGAGGCCGCGCTCGTCGGCGCCGGTGACTCGGGTGGCGGAGAGGGTCCAGGATTCGGGGGGACCGGCGACGATGGCGTCGGCGAGGGTGAGGGTGACTTTTTTGTCGGCGAGGGCCTTCTGGAGTTCGGTGCGGCCGAAGTCGCGGGGGCGGGCCGCGAGGAGCGAGAAGCAGAGCGACAGAGCAAGAGCAGGCAGGATCACGGGCTGCATGGAGGAGACGATAACACAGCCGGAGAGGCAGAATCGAATCGATTCGATTTTTGGTTGAATCATTCTTCATGCGGATATATACTTGCTGCCATGAAATTTGACCTGCCCCGTCTCGCGGTCGTAAGTCTGTTGTTTTTTCTCACTTTACCCGTTGCCGGGTGGTCGCAGGCCACCTCGTCGGTGCAGATCTCCGGCACGGTGACCGACAATCAAAACGCTTCGATTTCCGGCGCCCGCGTGAAGGCGACGCAGGTCGATACCGGTCGTGAGTTCACGGCCACAACTTCGGCGGAGGGAGCCTATGCCCTCCCGAATCTGCCGATTGGCCCTTATCGGTTCGAGGCGGCGGCAGACGGCTTCCGCACCTACGTGCAGACGGGCATCGTGCTGCAGGTGAATACAAACCCGGTGATCAACGTCGCGCTGCAACTGGGCTCGGTGGGGCAGGAGATCCAGGTGCAGGCCGATGCCACGATGGTGGAAACGCAGAGCAATAGCGTTTCGCAGGTGATCGACCAGCGGCGCGTGGTGGATTTGCCCTTGAACGGCCGACAGCCCACTCAGTTGATTCTGCTTTCGGGTGCGGCGATTACGGCGCCGGCCAGCGACATGGCCAGCAGCAAGAACTACCCTTCGTCGACGACGATCTCGGTGGCGGGCGGCCAGGCGAACGGCACCTACTATATCCTCGACGGCGGCGACCACAACGATGCGTTCGGCGCGATCAACCTGCCACTGCCGTTTCCGGATGTGCTGCAGGAGTTCAGCGTGCAGACGAACGCGATCCCCGCGGCGTACGGCGTGCGGGCCGGCGCGGTGGTGAACATTGTCACCAAGAGCGGCACGAACGATCTGCACGGCAGCCTGTTCCACTTTCTGCGAACGGGCGTGACGAATGCGCGGCCTTTCTTTGCGGCGCGGCGCGACGACCTGAAGCGCAATCAGTTTGGCGGCACGCTGGGGGGGCCGATCGTGAAGAACAGGCTGTTCGTGTTTGGCGGCTATCAGGGGACGCGGTTGCGGACAGCGCCGCCCACGTCGACCGTCTTTGTGCCGACCACGGCAGTGCTAAACGGGGACTTGTCGCAGTATGCGTCGCCGGCCTGCGGCAAGCCACGCCCGATCATTGACCCGGCCAACGGCAATGCGCCGTTTCCCGGCAACGTCATTCCGGCGAGCCGTCTGAATCCGCAGGCGCTGAATTTCCTGAAGTACGTGCCGACGTCGGCGGACCCGTGCGGACGGCTGCTGTTCGGGATTCCGAACCAAAGCGATGAGGATCAGATCCTGGGAAAGGGCGATTGGAACCGGACGGCGAAGCACAATATTTTCGGGCGCTACTACTTCACGGATTGGCGCAATCCGGGAGTGTTCGACGGCAAGAACCTGCTGTTGACGACGCGGCCGGGCGTGCTGGACCGGACGCAATCGGTGACGATCGGCGATAACTACAGCCTGAGCCCGACGGTGGTGAATGCCGTACACGTGACCTGGTCGCGCAACCGGGTGACGCGCGGCCCGGCAGACGGCTTGCCCACGTCGGCGGATATCGGCCTGAAGGTGGCGCCGTCGCCCGGGAACTTCCCGGCGATCAACGTGACGAACAACTTCAATACCTTTTGCGGGACGTGTTCGCTGGCCTTCGTGAATAGCGGCTCCTGGCAGTTTGCCGAGGATTTGAACTGGGTGAAGGGGCGGCATCAGTTCGCGTTCGGCGGGAACTACATCCGGCGCGATTTGGCGTTCCAGGTGTCGACGCAGCAGAATCCGCAATGGGACTTCAACGGGCAGTTCACGAACGACTCGCTGTCGGATCTGTTGCTGGGGCGCGCGACGCAATTCATCCAAGGCAACATCACCAAGGTGAACTCGCTGCAGAACTACGTAGGGCTCTATGCGCAAGACAAGATTCGACTGAATGCCCGCTCGAGCCTGAATGTGGGCGTGCGCTGGGAGCCTTACCTGCCCGTGTACGACACCGAAGGCCGTTCGACACATTTCGACATGCAGGCGTTCCTTGCCGGGCAGAAAACAAGCCAGTTTACGAATGCTCCCGCTGGCTTGTTTTTCCCCGGCGATCCGGGGATGCCGAAGGGCGCGACGTTCGCGAAGATGGGCAACTTTGCGCCGCGGCTCGGTTTGGTGATCGATCCCAAGGGTGACGGGCGGACGACGATTCGCGCGGCATACGGCATTCTCTACGATGTGATGCCCATGCAATATTACGACCGATTCGGCTTTGGCCCACCCTGGGCGAGCACGGTGACGATCGTGGCGCCGGTGGGCGGCTTTACGGATCCGTTCCAGGGCTATCCAGGCGGCAATCCGTTTCCGCAGCAATCGCCGCCGCCGAAGGATGCGCGGTTTGTGCTGGCGGGCCAGTATGCGAATATGCCGCTGAACATCAAGCCCACCTATATGCAGCAATGGAACCTGAGCCTGCAGCGGCAGGTGGCGGGATCGTGGCTGCTGGCGGCGAATTATCTCGGCAATAAGTCGACGCACCGCTGGGTGACGCGAGCGGCGAATCCGGCGGTGTTCATTCCGGGGGCGACGACCGGGAACACGAATGCGCGGCGCATTCTCGCCTTGGCGAACCCGTCGCAAGGGCAATATTTCAGTTCCATCAGCGAAGCGGATGACGGCGCGAATGCGAACTACCATGGCATGCTGCTGAGCGCGAACAAGAGGCTGAGCGGTAACTTCAGCGTGCTGGTGAACTATACGTGGTCGCACTGCATTAGCGAAGGCGACGCGACGTCGGAGATTTCGGGCCTCAGCTATCAGAACTCGTTTAACCGGCGCGGCGACCGGGGCAACTGCGTCGTGGACGTGCGGCATTTGTTTAACGCTTCGATGCTGGCGCAGAGTCCGAAGTTCTCCGGGTTGTGGACGAACCGGTTCTTCGGGAACTGGGAGCTCTCGACGATTTTGACCAAGCGTTCCGGCTTATGGTTCAGTCCGGTGTCCGGGCGGGATAATTCGCTGACCGGCAATGGCCTCGATCGTCCCGACGTGGTGGGCGACATCCATGTAGCGTCGCCGGGGCTGAATCAGTGGTTCAACCAGGCGGCTTTCCGCACTAACGCGAACGGCACCTTCGGCAACGCGGGCCGCAATATCCTGGAGGGCCCGGGCGCGTTTACGTTCGACATGGCCCTGATCCGGCGGCTGCATCTGTTCGAGCGGCATCGGTTTGAGATCCGGGCGGAGGCGTTCAACGTCCTCAATCATCCGGTGTTCGGCAATCCGCGCAACAGCATCATCGATGCGAACTTCGGGCGCATTCTGACGTCGAACGATCCGCGGATTCTGCAGTTTGCGCTGAAGTACTCGTTCTAGCGCGCGGGACGTTACGAAACGAACCCAATTTTCTCGGGGCGCGACGGTGGGCGTCCCGATTCGAGAGTAGCGCGGGCGTCCAAATTTGCTGCCGCCGGAGTCTGCCGAAAATGAGTTAAGCCCAACCAGCGGTTGGGCTTAACTTTTTTCAGGATGGAGGGGAACGCCTACGGTCTGAGGCGGTTCTCGCGCGTGAGCCGGTCCGTGCGGCGATGTTCCAGCAACAGACGCAGGTGCTGCTCGAGTTGGGGCACGTCGTTGGAGGTTTCGCCGCCAGCGATGGCGAGATACGCGTTGGGCGGCGAGGCGATGTTATCGAGCAGGATCTGCACGGGCAGGTTGCCGGTGGGCAAGCCGGAGGGAACGCGCAGGTTGACCTGATAGATCAGCGACCCCGGACTGGAGCCGACGTAGAGGACGTCAGCCGGATTCAACTCGACGCTGCCGATGCGGACGCGCACCGAGGCGGTGACGCCAGCCGCGCCGGACGACGTGCCGCCGGGCGCGATGGCCGGGCTGGTGGCGCCGAAGCCAGTGGCGTAGATGGTGAGGACATCCCCGCCGCGCGCGGGCGTGAAGCCGGAGAGGGAGGCGGGGCCAATGAGAGCGCCGGTGACGGCGTTGACGGCCGCGACGGGATTGCGGCCGTCGAGGTTCAACTGCGAGTAAAGGAACTCGGGCGCAACCGGGGCGACAGCGACCGAAGCGGGCTCGGAGGTAGCAGCGTCGGTTTGGTCGCAGCGGCGGATGACGCGGACGGCCGCGGTGCTGCCGGTGACGGCGGGCACGACGACGTTCAACTGGTTGGGGAAGACATCCAGCATGGGGGCACGCGTGCCGCCGATCTCGACACAGACGCCGAGCAGGCGTGTCGGCAAGGCGCCGTTGACCATTTCGGTGTTGAAGTCGACGCGACGGCCGGTGGTGCCGGCTTCGAGGAAGTTCTGACCGAAGATGCTGATGATGCCGCGCGGGGCCAGCGAGGTGACCGCCGGGACACTGACGCCGACGCCGATGATGCCGCCATTCGAGATGATCGGCCGGTTGGCGGGGGGCGGCTGGGTGCTCGGATTGGCGGTGAGCGCGAAGACGACCGGGGTGAGCGAGCCCGAGCGCGCGGTGACCTGTACGGCGCCCGCGGCCGTCGGCGTGACGGTGACCGACGCCAAGCCGTCGGTGCCGGTGGTGACCGAGGGAACGCTGAGGGTGGCCGTGCCGGTGGTGACGGCGAAGGTGATGACAGTGCCGGCGACCGGCTGGTTCGAGGCATTCAGCGCGATCACGGAGAGCGCCTGCGGCAGGAGCTGTCCGACGGTGCCGGTCTGATTATTGCCGGCGCGGATTTCG
The DNA here is from genome assembly GCA_965229305.1 of Bryobacteraceae bacterium. Lineage (GTDB taxonomy): Bacteria > Acidobacteriota > Terriglobia > Bryobacterales > Bryobacteraceae > JALHNI01. The sequence continues at coordinate 130,585 of CBDDIZ010000037.1, forward strand.
AGCTTGGAGACGACGGTGGGCGGCGGCGTGGTGACGGGGGTGAGTACCCGAATCCGCTGATTGTAGGCATCGGCGACGACGAGAGATCCGTCCGTTGCGCGGACGAGCCCCGTTGGTAGACGCAGTAACGCGTCGCGCGCGGGACCACCGTCGCCAGCAAAGCCCAAGGTCGAGCCCCCGGCGATCGTATCGATACGGTCGCCGTTGATCCGGCGTACGCGACCGATCGCCTCGGTAACGAAGATGCTGCCTTGGGGATCCACAAGTGCGCGCATCGGGAAGGTGAGGTTGGCGGCGGCCAATGGACCGTCGGTGGGGACAATCTCGGCGACGCCGCTGCCGGCGACGGTGGTGATGACGCCAGCAGCGTTGATTTTGCGCAAACGGACGTTCCCAGTGTCGACGACATAGATCTCGCCGTTGGGGGCGACGGTCACGCCCGCTGGTTGCGAGAGCAATGCGGAGACAGCCGGGCCGCCGTCGCCGCTGAAGCCGGGCCTGAAGTTCGGGCTGCCGGCGATGACTACCGGTAGCGCGGTGGAATTGGCGAGGTCCATGCGAAGGACTTGATGGTAAGCGCTGTCGGCGAAGTACAACCGTCGTTCCGCCGCTTGCAGGGCCATGCCTTCCACGCCGTAGGCATCCGTGCCGCTAATGGTGCGGATGGTGCCGTTGGGATCCACACGGCGGATGCGTCCATTGCCGCGATCACCGACATAGACGCCGCCGTCGGTATCAACCACTACACTGGTGGGTGAATTGAGTCGGGAAGTGGTGGCGGCAATGCCCTCAGCTCCCTTGCCGGATTCGCCACCTACCCCGGCGACCGTGGTGATGTTGCCATCGCGCGCGATCTTGCGAATTACATGATTGCCAGTGTCAGCAATGTAAAGATTGCCAGCCGCGTCGTAGGCGACATCCTGCGGCGTGGTGAACAACGCGGCGCTAGCGGGGCCACCTTCTCCTCCAAAGCGATTGCGGCCCGCAATGGTATCGATCTGGTTGGCCGCGACGGAAACACGGCGGAGGCGATGATTGCCAGTGTCAGCGACGAGAACGTTGCCATTGTTATCCAGCGCTACGGCGGTGGGCCCATTTAGCTGGGCCGTGGAGGCAAGCCCACCATCGCCCGAGTAGCCTGCTGTCGAGCCGGCGATGGTCGAGATCACACCAGCGGGGTTAATGCGGCGGATGACGTTGAAACCCTCTTCAGCCAGATACAGCGAGCCATCGCTGCCGACAGCGGCTGCGTAACCGTCAACACCAGCGCTGGTCGCCGGACCACCGTCCCCAGACAGGCGTCCAGAACCGGTACCGGCGACGGTATCCATGATGCCGTCGGGTTTGACGCGACGGATCCGGCTATTTCCCCAGTCACCAATGTAGACGACGTGGTCCAGGCCAACGGACAGACCTTCAGGCCAAAACAAACGGCCGGCGATGGCGGCGGCGCCGTCGCCACTAAAGCCGAGCGAGCCGGTGCCCGCGAAGTTCGAGATCACGCCGGTGTTCAGATCGACGCGACGGACCCTATGGTTGTCGGAGTCCGAGATCAGGAGCCCGATAGTAGAATCAAAAGCCAAGCCGCGAGGATTGTTCAGCAAAGCTCGCTTGGACGAGCCTTGGTCGCCGCTCGAGCCCCGGGTACCGGTCCCCGCGATGACTACGATTGCCCCTGTAGTCAGATTGACGCCGTAGACGATGTGGGCTTCGGAGTCGGAAAAGAAAAGGCTATTGGTCGCCGCATTCAACGCAATACCGGTCGGCGTCAGTAAGCGGACGCTAGTGGCGGGATCACCGTCCAGCGCGACAGTTTTCGTGCCTCCGCCAGCGATGGTCGTGATGACCTGATCGCGGCCGATCCGCCGTACCCGGCCATTCTCGCCGTCGCAGAAGTAGATGATGCCTTGGGGATCGCTCACTACTCCGCCTGGTCGATAGAGGCGCGCGTTCCGCGCGATGCCGCCATCACCGGACGGGTCAGCGCCCGCGATGGTGGAGATGTTGTAAGAAGGTAACTGTTGGGCCCAGGTGGCGGTGGCCAGGGTGAAATAGAAAAGTGTAGATAGCGTTCTTTTCATTTACAACGCTCAATATAGCATCGAAGAATAAATAGAACGCAATCATAAAATCACGTGACCGCAAATGGGGGGATAGAACGAGTACGAAAGTACTTCGCTATTTTCCAATACAAAACGTGGTGAAGATGCGGTTCAGAATATCGTCGGCGGTGGTGGCGCCGGTGATGGCATCGAGGGGCGTAAGTGCTGCATACAAATCGAGTAGCAGCATCTCGTGGGGAATTTGTTCGTCGACGGCAACACGGGCGCGGTCTAAGGCAATGACCATCTCTTCCAATAAACGGGCGTGACGAAGATTGGTGAGGAAGCCATTTTCCTGTACACCATCGGGAGCAATAGTTGTGTGAATTGCCTTACGTAAGATGTCAATTCCATGACCGGTGAGGGCAGAGACCGGCAGGCATTCGGTGGGATTGAAACGCGGTAAATCGGACTTATTGCCGACAATCAGGTGCGGGCCGGTCAGACGGCGCGCCAGGTCTTCATCGAAGGGGTCCGGTGGTTGCGATAAGTCGATGACGACGAGAGTGCAATCGGCATCGGCCATGGCGGCATAACTGCGCTCGATGCCGATGGACTCGACGCGATCCTGGCTTTCGCGGATGCCGGCGGTGTCGATGAACTTGACGGGGATGCCCTCGAGGGAGCACGTTTCGGAAACTAAGTCGCGGGTGGTGCCAGGGATTTCGGTGACGATGGCGCGGTCCTGATCGAGCAGACGATTGAAGAGGCTGCTTTTGCCGGCGTTGGGACGACCAACGATGGCGAGGGAGAGGCCGTCATGGACCAGCTTGCCGTAAGAGTAACTGCGGGCGAGGGCGCGTGCTTGCTCAATTAAGGGCTGGAGGTGCTGAAGGATGTCGGTGGGGGAGGCGACGTCGATGTCGTCTTCAGCGAAGTCGATGCCGGCTTCGAGCAGGGTGATCAGGGCGAGCAGCTTTTCTTTGAGGGGCGCGAGGCGGCGGGAGACGGCCCCATCGATTTGTTGGGCGGCGATGCGGGCCTGATAGAGGGTGGTGGCTTGGATGAGGTCGTGGACGGCTTCGGCGCGGGGCAGGTCGAGGCGTCCGTGGAGGAACGCGCGCAGGGTGAACTCGCCGGGATTGGCGACGCGGGCGCCGGCGGCCAGCAGACGATCGAGACCGGCGCGAAGGACGACGGGCGAGCCGTGACAGGCGATCTCGACGACGTCTTCGGTGGTGTAAGAGCGAGGGGCGGCGTAGTAAGTGACGACGACCTGGTCGATGACGGCGGCTTCATCGTCGAGGAGTTCGGCGAGGAAGGCGCGCCAAGGTTCCCAGGCGGGCGGGTGGGAGAAACGGAGGACGCGCGAGGCGAGCGAGCGGGCATCCGCACCGGAGAGACGAAGGACGCCGAGGCCGCCGCGACCGGCGGGAGTGGAAATAGCGGCGATGGTATCGCGCAGACTCATCGCTTCCATCGTCGCGCGATTTGCCGCGGCGTTCGTCGTAGTACACTGGGCGGTAGCTTAAGGCAGGCCCGCTCCCAGAGAGAGGGAATGCCGAGAGCAGGATCAATTAAAGAAACTCGTTCATGAGCCATCCGATTCGAGTGCTGGTGGCCAAGCCTGGCCTGGACGGTCATGACCGCGGGGCGAAGGTAATCGCGCGCGCGTTGCGTGACGCGGGAATGGAAGTGATCTACACGGGGTTGCGTCAGACTCCCGAGATGATCGTGAGTGCGGCACTGCAAGAAGACGTCCAGGTGATTGGGCTGTCGATCCTGTCGGGCGCGCACAATGCGATCGTGCCCCGTGTGATGGAACTGCTGCGTGAGCGGCAAATGGAAGATGTAGTGGTTCTGGTGGGCGGCATCATTCCGGATGACGACGCCGAGCAACTCAAGAAACTGGGAGTGGCGGGAATATTCCAACCCGGCTCTTCACTGGAAGCGATCGTGGAGTTCATCCGCGCTTCAGTGAAACAGGTGGCCTAACCCGCGCACTTCGTGTGCAAAGGACAAGATGCAAGATAAACAGAACATCGCGGTGTTTGTCGATTACGACAACATCGAGATCGGCGTCAAATCGACGCTGCGGCGGGAGTTCGACGTCGCGCTCGTACTCAATGCTTTGAAAGAACGCGGGGATCTGGTGGCGAAGTTCGCTTACGCGAACTGGGGACGCCAGGAATACGCGGCTCGCCTGATGGCGGAATCGGCCGTGCAGATGGTGCAGCGGCTGCCTTCGCCGCGCGGCGATAAGAACGGCGGCGACATCAACCTGGCGCTCGATTCGCTGGAGATGGCCTTCACGCATAGCCACGTGAACGCCTTTGCGATCGTGAGCGGCGACAGCGACTTCATTCCGCTGCTGAACAAGCTGAAGGAATACGGCAAGGTGGTTTATGTGGTGGGCGGCAAGGCGTTCACGTCGACCATTCTGCAGCAGAACTGCCACGAGTTCATCAGCTACGAATCGCTGCTGATGGATCGGGGAGTGGAAGTGACGGCGGTGGAGCCGCCGCAACAGCAGCAGCCGCGCGAAGGCGGACGCGAATTCCGGCGGCGCGATCGCCGCGACCGGAATCGCGACCGGGCGGAACAGGCCGTGGCGGCGCCGGCGACCGGCGAAGCGGCGGAAGGAGCGTCCCCGGACGCGGAGCGCGATCAGAATCGCGAACGCGAGCGGGACAAGAAGAAGGAATGGAAGGACCGTCCGGCGCCGCTCGACCTGGCGCTGGCGATGCCGCTGGTGGAGCGGGCGCTGCAGGTGCTCGAGCGCCGCGGCGTGCAGCCGCAGTTGGGCTTGTTGAAGTCGACCATGCTGCAGTTGGACTCCTCGTTCAGCGAACGCAGCTTCGGGTCGGCGAGCTTCTCGGACTTCGTCGATAAGATGAAGCGCGCCGAGTTGGTGAACGTGAGCGGGACGGGCGGACGGTTCATCATTGAACGCCGCGGTCCGGCGCGTCCGTTGCCGGAGCCGGAAGATGCGCTGCCGTTGCTGCGCGACGTGCTCGAGACGCATCGGATCGAGCTCGAAGACGGCGTGACGTCGGAGGATCTGGAAGCCTGGGTGAAGGAAGAAAGTTCGGGCTTCGATGTGAAGAACTTCGGCTTCCAGGGCTTTGTGGAGTTTTTGAACTTCGCGCAGGATAAGTCGGTGGTGAAGATCGAGCCGGGTGAAACGGGCGTCACGGTGTTCCTGGGCGCTGAGTTCTACCCGCCGGCCCTGCCGCCGGCACCGGTGGTGGAAGAGACGGATGAGGAAGATGACGGTCCGCAGCCGTATGTGGAAGGTCAGCCGACGTTGATGGATCCGAATCCGGCGCCGCCGAAGCCGAAGCCGGTGTCGCGCCGTCCGCGCAAGACGTCGGGATCGGGCGACAAGAAGCCGACCGGTGGGGCGACCCGCCGTCCGCGCAAACGTTCGTAAATGCAGCGACTGACCATCGCCGGCGCGTTACCGCCCCAGGGACCTTACTCCCCGGCGGTGCGCGCCGGCGATTTCGTAACGATCTCCGGTCAGATTCCGGTGGACCCGATGACGGGCGACTGGGAAGAAGGTGAGGTGCGCACCGAGTGCGAACGCATCTTCCAGAATTTCGAACTGGCTCTGCAGGCCGCGGGGCTGAGGCGCGAACACGTCGTAAAGTGTACGGTGTTCCTGGCCGACGGCGGAGACTTCGCCGAGATGAATCAGTATTATGCCGCTTACTTCGGCGAAGTGAAGCCGGCGCGTTCCACGGTGGCGGTGCGGTTTCGCAAGCCGCGGATGAAAGTGGAAATCGAAGGGGTGGCGTATGCGCCGCCGGAAAAGGAATCGCTCATGATTGAACGCATCACTCCGCCGGGTTGCCCGGTTCCGCATGGTCCGTACTCGCCGGCGGTTCGCGCGGGCGACTTTATCTACGTATCCGGGCAGGCCGCGGTGGATCCGGTGACGCAGGCCTGGAGCTTCGGCGACATTCAGCACGAGACGCGGCGGACGCTTGAGAATATCAAGCTGATCCTATCGGGCTGCGGCGCGGAGATGAGCGACGTGGTGAAGTGCACGGTGTTCCTGAAGGACGGCCGCGACTTTGGCGCAATGAACGAAGTGTATGCCGAGTTCTTCGGCCAGTCGAAGCCGGCGCGCAGCACAGTGGAAGTGCGGTTTGCGAATCCGGAGATGAAGATCGAGATCGAAGCGATCGCCTACCGTCCGAAAAGCTAGCGCGCGAGCGTTTCTTTCTTTTCGAGGTTCTGCTCGATGTCGGCGCGTTCGCGCCAGACGGGGTGCAACTTCTTATCGCGCATGAGCGGAAGCTGATCTTCGATGTGGGGCGAACCGGGCTGACTCGCGTTGCCGTAGCCGAGCGCGCATTGGGCCCGCTGGGGCGTGCCGAATTCGATGGCGCAGACAAACGTCTCGCCATGCACCGGATAAAACCGATTGCCTTGCTTGCGGCCGAATTGCATGGTGCGGAAGACGCCCATACGGCCGTGGGCTCCATTCCCCGGATAGTCAGCCTTGCCGCGCGCGAAGCGATAGACGTCGCCCCAAGGCACGTCGAGCCGGCCGTAGGTGCGGCGGCATTCTTCAGCCGCGGAACGTAAGGCTTCGAGCGCAACTTTGGGCTCGGCGATGCCATAAGCGCTATCGAGCGGACGGGTGCGATCGTATTTCACGCGGAGTTGAGCCTCGATAGTATCGCCGGGCGGGAAAAAGCGATCGGCGAAGAGTTGGAAGAGGACGGCGCCCTGGCTGCCGGCTTCCGTTTGGCGATCCCACTGTTCGATCACTTTGGCAGCTTCAAGAATGAGCGCGTCAGGACTGGTGCGGGCGGCGGCCACGAGTTCAGGCACGATGGCGTCGGCGAGTTCCATGCGGGTGGAGTGCTTGTAGGCGAGGAGTTCGTCGTAGGTGATGGAGGGATCTTCGGAGATCATGCGCAGGGAGCGCTTGGTGCGGAAGGAAAGGAGCTTGGAGTCGTCGGGGGCGACGAAGGGCGCGTATTTGGCGGGGTCCATGGCGGGGATGGTGAATTGCCAGGGGGGCTCATTGGCGTTTTGGTTGAAGCCGGCGGCGGGGTCGAGGGACTTGGGAAGCTCTTCGTATTTGAGGTAGTCGGTCCAGAGCGTTTTGGACGTGTTGCCGGGCACGACTTTGCCCCAGTCGGCGTAGTTGCCGGAAGGGCGGCGGGGGACTAAGCCATTGAAGACGAGCAGGAGATGACCTTCGCTGTCGGCATAGTTGGCGTGCCACATGGGGATGGCCTGAAGGCGAAGGGCGCGTTCAAATTCGTTGACGGTGCGGGCGCCGCCCATGCGGAACCATTGTTCGAGCATCTTCGGACGGTCGAGGCCGGCGACGCGCATGGCTAGGGTGACACCTTGGTCATCCATCACGACGGGTCCATGGACGCTGCGGCGCACTTCGAGTTTTTCGGTGCGGAGGGTGCCGTTGGGCTCGCGGACTTTGAAGGTGCGGGTGATTGTTTCGAAGGCTTTGAGTTGGCCATCGTATTCGTACTTGCCTTCGCGGGTGGTAAGGCGATAGAAGTCCACCGTGTCGATGGTGTTGACGGTGCGGCCCCAGCCGGCGTGGCGGTTGAAGCCGATGACGGGGACGGGGAAGCCGATCTGGGGGGCGCCGTAGAGGTCGTAGCCGGGGCCGACGAGGTGGACTTCCATGTAGGAGTAGAAGTCGTCCCAAAGCAGATGGGGGTTGATGATGAGCATCGCTTTGCCACTGGCAGAGCGGGACGGGCCGACGGCCCAGGTGTTGGAGCCGGCGTCGGCGATGGGCTCGATCAGGTCGGAGGGCAAGGCGGCCTGCAAACGTCGCGGGAGCAGGGGCGCTGATTCGGTCCGCAGGCGGTTCTGACTGCCCATGTACATGTAGTGAACGGCGCGGAGGGTGTGGCCGATGACGTCGACACCGGAGACGGGCAGCACCTGGCGGAATTGAGGGCTGGTGTGTTCGGGGTGGGCTTTGGCAAAGGCGTTGATGCCGCGCGCGAAGGCATCGACGTAGTTGCGAAAGCGCGGGTCCTGAGCCTTGTGCCACTCGAGGGCACGCTGGGGAACGCCGTTGGTGTGAATCCAGCGATCCAGGGCGAGGTTGTCGCGGCCCTGAAACTGAGGGCCCCAATATTCGGAGGCGCGGCCACGGGATTCGCCGTAAAGGCGAAGGAGCAGGTCGGCCTGATTCTGCATCTGTGCCCAACCGTGGGCGTAGAACATCTGCTCGAGGGAGTCCGCGAAGATATGGGGGATGCCGTAACGGTCCCAGAGAATTTCGGTTTTGCCGGCGGCGTGCAGGGAGGCGGCCAGCGAGAGGAAGAGCCACAGACGGCGCATGGAATGCTCCTTCAAGAACCCGGCCGGGACAGGGAGCGCGGGCAAAATTGTTCTCGTGATTGTAGCGGAATCGGGAGGGTGCCCACGGGTGGGCGGAAAAGTGCGTATAATATGGACATAATGCCAGCGAATTTCGCGCCATTATCCGAAGACCTGCTGGGGCCGCCGCTGCAGCCGCAAGTCTTCCGTCTCTCGCAGAGCGAGGGCCCAGTGAAGCAATTCACATTATGGGGCGAAGCGCATGAAGCGCCGTTGACGCTTGGCAATTGTCATAAAGCGATTGAGCGGGCGTTAGCCGGCGAGCAAGAAAGCGATCTCTCGTGGTGGGGAGCCATGTTAGAGAGACATCTTGACCAAGTGGTGAGCAGCTATATGGCGGGTTGCCGTCGCGCCCAGCGGTGGAATTTCGTCGAAATCGCGTTGGTGCACTGGTATGCGTTTGCGCTCAAGATGCGGTTGCGCACGGCACATCACTTTCCGACGGTGTGGAACGGCGCGAGCAAGACATTCAACGCCTTGCAGGCGATTCAGTCGGCTTAATCAAAATAACGTTGGAGTTCTTTTTTCGCTTGCTTGGCTTCGTCCAAGCCTCGCGGGTCTGCGGGCGGACGGGGGTCGATTTCGCCTTCGGGGCGGAGAGCCCAGATCCAGAGCAGGGGGAAGGTCAGGTTGCCGGCGTGGAGTAGGGTGTCTCCCAAGGTCGAGTAGCCTTGGTTGCTGGCCCACGAGGAGAGCGCCGTTGTGGCGGACATGGCAGCCATGAGGCGTTCGTGCCAGATGACATTGGGCCGGCGAAGCGGATCGAGATAATTCAAAATTGCTACCAGGGCGATGCCGCCGACGGACATCGCGACCCCCAGGACACGCTTCACCACCAGCAGCACCCGCACGAACTGGTAGACCGGCTCGAGAGCGCCCAGAACGGCAGAGACGGCTGTGATGATGCCCAGGGCGCCGAGAACGATCCGGGTGCTTGAGCCGGGGTAATGCTCCAGCGACAGCGCGATCATTTCCAGGAAGGCGGCCAGCAGCGCGAGGACACTGGCGATCGCTCCGACCTCCCACACCATGACGAACAGTTTCGAGTTGCGGGGGATGAAGGACGAGGTGAGCGTCCAGAGTGAGACTGCGACCATGTAGCAGCCGAAAAAACGAAACCGCCGCCAGAGGCCTGTATGCACCAAGTGCACAACGACGGCTAACTCCAGTACGGCGGCGATCGAAAGTAAAGTGGACACCCGGCGCTTATCCTACGCCGGGTGTGGAACTTGTTGCAAGCTTCGGCGAATGCCGAAGAACTAGAAGCCGACCGGCGGATCCAGCGGAGGGGGGGGAACGCCCATGTTGCTGACCTCCTTCGAAATTGTGTTCTGCACGTTTTCGAGGATAAGTAATGCAGGTAATTTTGGGCGGAGATCAGAACAGATTTTCAGGAGAGCGAAACGTGTGGAAGAAAGCTGGGAGAACGGCGGATCGACGGCCGGTGAGGCCTTGATTTCAGGTGAGTTCCGGGTCTGATGGAAAGCTCGACAAGGTTAGTCTTTTTCCACTTTTCAAGCGGCGGCGCGAAATGCCCGGTATATTGCACGTTTTCGGTGGAAATCCTTAGAATTGCCGGTGGACGGCGAATCGTGGCACGGAAACGGCTACACTGGGGAAAGTGTTGCCCGGGTGGCGAAATCGGCAGACGCAACGGACTTAAAATCCGTTATCCGGAAACGGGTGTGTGGGTTCAAGTCCCACCCCGGGCACCAGAATCATTGGACTTACGCTCAGTGATCCCCTTTGGCTTCGTGCCAGATGTCAACCTTGGTGTGACCAGGGTGTGACAATCGGCTCCGCTCATGCCGTTTACGGCCCCTCACGCTTCGCGTGAAGGGTTAGCCGTCGAGTCCGAAAGTAGCACGGCTAGCCGCCCGCGTCACGGCTTTTCTGGCGCTCATTGAAGTTTGGGGGAGTGGCTCTCTTGGACGCTATCACGCCCTTCCGCGCCTAAGATGTGTTGGCCCAGACGATCCGCCGCAGCTACCAAATCGCGCTCGCTCACAATGTCGTACCTGTCGAAGATGCTGCGGGTTTTGTGGCCGCTAATCGCCATGCAGACCTTTTCGGAAGTTCCGCTCCGAACCATGTTCCGAACGGCGCTGCGTCGGCAGTCATGCAGGAGTTTGGTCGGCTTGCCATGCGCATCTACGAGACCGGCTCGCTTGCACGCCAAACGCCAGGCCGAGCTTAAGCCGGTGATTGGCTCGCCGTTGTTGTAACGGAACACGCGGTCATCGGAGCCCTCAATCTGTTTCTGGCGCTCAAGGTGAATCTCAAGGGCCGTAATCAGTTCGGACGCAAGCGGAATGACTCGCCCATCCCGATTCTTGGTGGCCGAAGGCGGTAGGCGCACCACTCTTGCCAAAAGGTCGATTTGGGACCAACGTAGCTTTAGAATCTCGCCACGCCGACAGCCGGTGAAATAAGCAAAGGTCAGGACCAACTGAAGGTGTACAGGCAACTCCCGCAGGATCGCCCTATATTCGTCAGGTTCTAGAAAACCCTGTCGCGCATTCTGTTCACTGAGCATCTCGAAGTTAAGTAGTCGAGTGACTTTGGGAGGAGATGCTTTCCGTCCGAGATTGTAGGCCCGCCGCAAAAGGGCCAGAGAACGATTCACAGTCGCGGGAGCGGCGCCTTCGGCAAGCCGAGCCTCTACAAAGCGGCGAAGGTCGGAGGTTGCGACCCGTGCCGCCGGCATCGTGCCGAAGGTAGGTTGCAGATGGAGGCGGATGATCTGCTCCGCGGATGTCACGCCCTTTTGGTTGAGACGATAATCCCGCAACACGTCGTCTAGCAACTCGCCGACGGTGACAGACAGTACCGCCGCCCCCGTGCCAGCCAAGTCGCGATCCCGCTCTACCTCCACCGCCCAGCGTTCGGCATCTTTGCGCCCGCCGGTGATTGTCCGGGTCTTAAATTGCCGCCGTCCCTGGCCGTCGCGACCTAAGAAAACTCGCACCAGCCACTTGTTCCGTCCGCGTGCCGTGATTTGCGCCATGCCTAACCCTTCCTCCCATTCAGAATCCGATTGATCACTACGCCGTGCCAGGGCTTCGCCGTGCGGGTCGGAACGCCCTCTTCATTCAGCTTCGCCGCAATCCGATCAAAGCCCAGTCCTTCGGCCCGTAGCGCCTTCATGCGCTCCAGGGCCTTTTCCTCGCCCTCATAGTGGCCGAACGGCTTGCGGCCCTCACAGCGGCCCGTCTGAGCCTTTTTCCGCATCCGTGAGCCCCGCAGCTTCTGAACGATCATGGCTTTGTCGTATTGGGCGAACACGCCCATCATCTGACGAAAAGCCGTCCGGCTCGGATCGTTCGCCATGAGGTCGGGCTCAGCGACGCTCAGCAGGGTAAAGCCATGCTGGGCGAAGTAGCTGAGCGCGGCCTCTTGCACCATGAGGTCACGCGCCAGCCGATCCAGTTTTTCGACGATGACGGTTCGCACGCCGTTTGAGTGAAGCGTCGCGACCATTTCGGCGAACGCGGGACGGTTCGTCGTCTCGATGGCCCCGCTGACGCCTTCATCGGCAAACTCGCGCGCCAGGGTGATTCCGTTGGTTTTGGCGTACGCCTTGATCGCGGCCCGCTGACGGGGGAAGCCATCGCCTGAAACCTGCCCTTTGCCGCTGACTCGGAGGTAGGCAAAAGCCTTGGTCATGCTTCTATCCTACGCTCAACCGTGGATAAGTCAATACCAATTCTGTAGATTATGTATCAGCACTGATTCTAAAGGAATTAGGTGATTGAAGCATAGCAGGCACTTCTAGCCTTCGATTTAGGTTCCGAACCGCTTCTGTCCGCGTCGCGAAAACTGCCGAGACAGAATCACGCCCGCAAGAATCGTCGACGCCGGCAAAAGCATCGATGGTTCCGGCACGGGGTCAACATTCGGTTCTGGCTCGGGGTCAGGGTCGGGGTTGGGGGGCGCAACGTAGAACGCAACGGGGACTTCGGCCCCAGGTGAACCCGCGTTGTCCTCGAAGAATCTGACCCTGAGAAATTGATCGGTCCCCGCTCCCCCCGGTTGATTGCCAGCACGGAACGTTACGTTCACAAGGATGGGAATCACCTCACCCAGCGTGATCGGTTTGAAGGTATTTGCGTAGTCGCCTCGCGGATATGGCCCGAAATTGATCAAGGCACTCGCAAATGAGCCTCCGGTTCCAAGCTCTGTGAAACCGCTGAAATCAAGAGTGATCCACCCTGGCCGGGAGATTCCGGAAGTTATCACGGAATCGGTCATGGTGGCGGTGCCAGGTAGTGGGAAGCCGTCGGGATTACCGGAACTCATTACCCCAACGGTAACCGCGAGGAAGAGCTCATTTCCCACCGCCGAACGCCCCGAAAAGGAAGCGCTGCAATAGAAGTTAGGGCAAGAAGCGATGATTTCGGCTTTTGCCGACATAGCTGCTAAGCAGAGAATCAGGACGTAGTTTCGCATGGCTTTCCTCACGCTCAGAGTCATTACTTGGCGCGTTCAACGCCACGCTGTCAGGAGAGTCTACCATTCGTTAGCCGCTGAACATCTCGACGGCTTCAAACAGGAGGAAGCAATAATCCACTCCCCCTCCCACGCGCATGCGCGCGTCTCGCGCGGAATTAAGGTCGAAGGTGATCAAGCTTCTCGAAGGTGCTCACGTTCTATTGCTGAGCATCTTCGTCACTTTTGAGCATCTTCGGCAGCTTCCAGGTCCAGCCCTCGCCCATTCCGCCTTTGGTCGTTTCGATGCCCAGACCCTTTTTCGCCCTTCGTAACGTACCCGCAGAGATACCCTCTGCCTCCGCCTGTTTGAAAACTTCCGTAGCCGAGACTGGGCCGTCCGCCAGTGTTTCCTGGAGCCAATCTGCGGCATCGGTCAGTGCCGTCGGTCCGCCGCTATGGCGATCCGCATCAAGAATGTCGTCCGCCTTGGCCCTGACGGCTTCGTTCTCCCACATGATTCGCGAGGTTTCAATCGATCCGGTTTCCGCGTCAACGGTAGCGCCTTGGATGGTGAAGGCCAAGCCCTCGCCGTCGGGTCCGATGTTGTTTTTCATCGGCAGAAACAAACGCCGCGCTGGGTTCTCCGGGTCCGGCGTAACCAAGTATGCCGCCCTCGCCGCAGCGACAAAGGCCAGGGAACCAGAAACCCGCATCATGGCTTTCTGCGCCGTCGTTTTGCTCAGATGGGAAATCGCGATGATCGCGACGTTGTAGCGCGCGGCAAGGTCGGCGAGTGGGGCTAACAAGGCCCGCACGTCGCTATTCTTGTGGCTATCCGCCGACTTGCCTAAGAATGCCGTGATCGGGTCAATGAACACGACCGCAACGTCGCCGATCCGTTCCAGCAGTTCGCCCAACTGAGCGATATGGTCGGCGAGACTGAAGGCGCTGAGCGTTTGTGTCCCATCTGTCTTGAGCGCTGCCCGCACGCCATCGACGATATGGACGCGGTGCACCAGGGCCCCGGCGGCCTCTAGACGCGGCTTTAGGGTATCGCTGGGGTCATCTTCGCCATTGACGAAAATAACGCTCCCAGACTCACACTCAACGCGATCAACAGGCCAGGCCAGGCCCCGCGTGACAATCGCCGCAATGCTGGCGCAAAGTTGGCTTTTGCCAAGGCCCGGATTTCCCGCGATGATCGTAACCTTGCCGCGCGCGATCTTCCCCGGCCAAAGCCATGAGACGGGCTTGGCTACCACGTCGGCGAGACAGCGCGTCGCGATTGCCGGAACGGGCAAAGGTTCGGGAACGACACTGGGTACCTTTTGAAGTCGGTTGAACGCCGCGCGTTCGAGTTCGTGGCGATTAGGTGGCACTGTCGGCGACCTCGCGACGCCATGGTTGATCAATAATGCGGCGGACAGCAGAGTCATACCGCGTTTCCCATTCCCGGCCTACGGCTTCGAGACGCCGAGTACCTACCAAATCGGTTTGGTGTGCGGTCTGCCATGCGTCGAGCAGTTCTTCGACGTTCATTTGTTGCAGTCGGTAGAGTTCGGAGGAGACGGTTTCGAGCTCTACGTCATCCCAAGGCCCATCAATTCCGTTGCAGAGTCGCTTGCGACGTTCTAGCGTTTCGACCAGCGATTGGTGCCACCAACCAGCATTGCGCGCGGCCTTTGCCGCAACTGCCCGCTTCCGCGCGTGTGTCCGTCGTTGTTCCAGCGACAGCGGTTCCCGAGTGCTGCGCGATACGCCAGTCACGCCGGACAACCACTTCAACGATTCCTCGCGGGAACCGCCCCGTACACGCTGAATTAGATCCAGCTTTCCGCCGCCCTCGCAACGCGCGAAATCCCACCAGCTTCCGCGTTCAACGTCGATAGCCACGTTAAACCCCTGGCCATTGCGCCAGAATGCCCGCCCACGGCCCCGCCGCAACTGGCCGCCGCCCAAGGCCTGCCAGATTTTGTCGATGCCCCATGCGTCAATGACTGCGGATGCCATTAGGCGTCACGCTTCCAGCCGCCGTCCAGTTTGTAGCCTCCAGCGGAAATGAAGGCATTCAACGCGTCTGGAGAAATGCGGACCTGTCGGCCGATACGGATCGCCGGAATAACCGACCGACGGATAAGATCCGCAGCCCGTGGGTACTGGAGCCTTAGGATCTCTGCGACCTCTGCGATTGTCAGCAGCCTTGGAGTCGATGTCGGAAGGGCCATGCAGCCATCATCCACAGTCGCTGACCCTCGAAAAAGTGGAACGCTGCTAATCTCGATCGTCCATAGTTTTTTTCCGTGGCCGACCGCTCGGCATTACCCGCAATTTGATTCCGAGCCGCTTGGCAACACGCTTCAACTTTTTCCGGACGGTGCTTTGAAGGTCTTGAGCAGGACGTCCTGCCTTCTCTTTTGGGATGAGCTCGTGTACCGGAACGCCCTCACACTGGAATCGCCAAAAAAGGCTCAGTTCGTCTTCTGGCAATCGCGGAACTTCCGTGTACTTGTGAAAGTAGATGCAACAAGCCAGTTGTGTACTGAGCCAGTATCGGAACGCTTTCGTTATTCGCCTCATTGCTGCCTCATGCGATTCCCTGGCAGGATCGAAGTAGAGGGAGATTTGGAGACAGTCTGCCGATGCGTCCAGCCACTTTTGCAAGTCACGTTCTAGCTCCCCTTCTTCGCTATCGGGGCTTGCAATGGGGAAATTAAGATCCGGGTTGACGTACGGTACAGGCGCTCGATTCGGGTACGGAATGAGCAACGGCAAAAAATATTCGGACGATACTCGCTCTTTGCGCATCATCCTCGCTATCCAGGAAATGCCGTCGCCCGACAGTGCTTTCAATATCCAACCAGGGACCCTTCCGTCTGCATCCAGCAAGTGACGTCGGCGCGCCCATTCCTTTTTTACGCTCGCCGACTTCGAGTACAGCTGTCCGTCATCAAAACTTCTCTGATGGTAGGCATAGGCCCAAAAGTCTGAGGCGTCTCGAATCATGGGCCAGTCGGGGTTCCACGCCCCCAGTCTTTTGTCGAAGCTCCAGGGCCGAAGTGAAGCAGCTAGCTCGGGTGGGAGCCGCCGAGCCGTGTGACCAGAGTGTGACAACTTCGCCATACCTGCCGAATCTCAGTAATACTCAGCATCATAGCGCGCCCCCGAAGTACCCTATTTTCAATTTGGTGACGTGTTGTGAGTTTTGGTGAGATTGGCCTCAGATGGACTTAAAATCCGTTATCCGGAAACGGGTGTGTGGGTTCAAGTCCCACCCCGGGCACCATGTGCGTACGCGACGCCGTTGACGCCGTAGGAATCATACCCTAAACCAAACTGAATTGTGCGCAGAACCTGCGTCGCACTGCGACTTTAGGGTTAACGGCCGGTGCGACCCGGGATCTTCCAAACGGCTTCGAGGACGCCCTGACGCAGGACGCACAGTTCGTCATGTAGACAGACTGTGCTGTCGGTGTAGCCCGGAATGAACGGCACCAGTTCGCCGACCGCCGGGTGATCCGAAGGCTCGGCGAGTTCGAGGTTGCCATGTTCGGCGGAGAGGCCAACGTTCTTCACGTTGAGGCCGATGGGGCGGGGGACGCCGTGCTGGACACTCATGGTTTTGAAGCCGCCATCGACGATGACGCGAGTGGGCGTGGGACGGCTGGCGACGCGGGTGAGGACGATCATGGCGAACTCGTGCGGGAGGCCCCATTTCTCGTAGCTGAGATCGGAGAAGACGCCGCCGCCCGCCTGGACTTCAGTCAGGCCGGGGATGGGGGCGGCCATCCGGAAGGTGCCACTGCCGCTCGAGGAGACGATGCGAATCTCAAGGCCGGCGGCGCGGCAGGCGTCGGCGGTTTCGGTGAGCGCGGTGAGTGCGTCGTTGATCTTGGCTTGCTTGGTGGGATCGTCAAAGGCGAGCACGTGGCCTTCCCAGCCCATCAGACCGTCAAGGCGGAGGTTCGGCGACGCGGCGATGGCTTTCGCGAGAGCCACGGTCGGCTCGCCGGGGGCGATGCCGCTGCGGTTCATGCCGACGTTCAACTCGATGAGGACGCTGATGGTGACGCCTTCCTGGGCCGCGGCGGCTTGCAGCATCACGGCTTGAGCGTGGCTGTCGCTGGCGACGATGACGCCGGGCGCACGGCGCACGAGGCGGGCGAGCCGGGCGACCTTACGTTCGCCGACCAACTGGTTCGCGATGAGGATGCTCTGAACGCCCGCGGCGGCCATGGCCTCAGCTTCATAGAGCGTGGCGCAGGTGACGCCGACGGCGCCGGCTTTGATCGCTTCGAGCGCGAGGGCGGGGGCTTTCTGACCCTTCATGTGCGGACGCCACTGGAGCCCGTGCTGGCGCACGATGTAATCGACCATGCGCTCGACGTTCCGGTGATAGACGTCCAGATCCAGGCACAAGGCCGGCGTTTCCAAGGCTTCCAGGGGCAGGCCGATCGCATCGGCATTCGCACTCATGGACTCATCTTAGCGTTCCGGTCGATCAGGCTACGAGAGGGATCGGGCTACGATCAAGATTCGCCCATGTTCGAACTTATCGAGATCGATTACCCGGATTTCGGCCAAGCGGCCGAACCGCCCGTGCTGGCGCTCGAGGATTTTCTGCCACGGCTGGGGCGGGTGCGGGAGCGGATGCGGGAAGAGTCGCTGAGCCATCTGCTGGTTTACGGCGACCGTGAACATCTCGCGAACCTGGCGTGGCTGACGGGTTTCGATCCGCGCTTTGAAGAGGCGCTGCTGATTTTGCGCGAGGACGGCGAGCCGCTGATTCTGGTGGGGAATGAATGCGCGTCGTATCTGCCGATCAGTCCGCTGTTTGTGGCGCAGGTGATGCGGCACGAGGTGTATCAGCCATTCAGCCTGCCGGATCAGCCGCGCGAGAGCAGCCGGACGATCGAAGAAATTCTCCAGAGCGAAGGCGTAAAGCGGGGCGCGCGGGTGGGCTGCGTGGGTTGGAAAACCTACGACACGCCGGTGCAGATGGATTTGCCTTCGTACCTGGTGGACGCGATTCGGGCCAGCGGCGCGCAGGCATTCAATGCGACCGGGTTGTTCATCGATCCGGCGCAGGGGTTGCGGACGTTGGCGACGGCGAAAGAGATTGCGCTGTTCGAGTACACGAACGGCCTGGCTTCCGAAGGCATGAAGCGGGTGCTGTTTGGCTTGAAGCCGGGCGAGACGGATCGGGCGGCGCTGGCGAGGGCGGGGTACGACGGCTTTCCGCAATCGTGCCATTGGACGGCGAAGACGGGTCCGAAGCGGGTGAGCTTGGCGAGTCCGCGAGGTCAGAAGGTGGCGGTGGGGAATCCGTTCTCGGCCAATCTCAGCTATTGGGGGGCGAACTGCTGCCGGTCGGCGTGGGTGGCAAGGGGTCCGCAGGATCTGCCGGCGGCGGCGCGAGAGTATGTGAACCAGTTCGCGGGGCCGTACTTTGCGGCGATGGCGGAGTGGTTTAGTTTGCTCGAGGTAGGGACACCGGGGGGCGAGTTGTATGGGGCGATCGCGAGGCGGTTGCCGTTTGAGAAGTTCGGCGTTTTTCTGAATCCGGGGCACCTGATTCATTTCGACGAGTGGACGAGCTCACCGATTTATCGCGGGTCGCAGATTCCGCTCGAGAGTGGGATGGTGCTGCAATCGGACGTGATTCCGTCGTCGCCAGTGTATGCATCAACCCGGTTGGAAGACACGTTCGTGGTGGCGGATCTCGAACTGAGGCTGGCGCTGCGGGCGCAATACCCGGAAGTGTCGGCGCGGTGCGACCATCGGCGCGGATTCATGATGGGCGTGCTGGGAATCGAACTGCCGGATGACGTGCTGCCGCTGTCGAATCTGTGCGGGTTGGCGCCGCCCTATCTGCTGAAGCCGAACATGGTGCTGTCGGTGTAAGGCTACTTGCTGCCGATTTTGATTTCGAAGATTTTGGGCCAGAGCTTGCCGGTGACGAAGAGACGATCCGTTTTGGCGTCGTAGGCGATGCCGTTCAGGACGTCGACGCCCTGGGCGTCGTTGGGCGGCAGGATGCCGCTGAGGTCGATCCAGCCGAGCACTTGACCGGTGGCCGGGGAGATGCGAGCGATCAGGTCCGTCTGCCAGATGTTCGCGTAGATCTCGCCGCGAACGAATTCGAGTTCGTTGAGCCGATCAACAGGGCGCCCGGCGTCGGTGACGGTGATGGTGCTCATGACGGCGAAATTGGTGGGGTTGATGAAGCGGATCTTGGCGCTGCCGTCGCTCATGATGAGGCGCTTGCCGTCGTTGGTGAGCCCCCAGCCTTCACCGGTGTAGGTGTGCTCGGCGAGGAGGCGGAAGCTGAAGCGATCGTAGACGAAGGCTTTGCCGCTTTGCCAAGTGAGCTGATAGAGCTTGCCGCCGAAGTTGGTCATGCCCTCGGCGAAGTATTGCGCGGGGACAATCTGCTTCTGCATGACCTTGCCGGTGGCGAGATCCGTCATGCGGAGGCTGGAGCGGCCGTTCAAGCCGGTGCTTTCGTAGAGGTGGCCATCGAGGTAGATCAGGCCCTGAGTGAAGGCGCCGGGGTCATGAGGATAGGTGCGCACCAAGCGATAACCGCTGATGGGCGCTGCCGCGTAGGCCAACGAGGTCAGCAGCATGAGGCAAGTTCCCAGTTTCAATGCTTCCATTTTAGGCGACATCGGGTTGGAGGTACTGACGGGGTCGGCCGAAGGAACTGGCGATGGCGGAGGCGGCGAGGTAGCCGCTGCGGACGGCGCCTTCCATGGTGGCGGGCCAGCCGGAGCGGGTCCAGTCGCCGGCGAGGAAAAGATTGGGGACTGGCGTGGTGGCGAGAGGGCGCTTCGCTTCGAGTCCGGGGCAGGCCGAGAAGGTGGCCCGAACCTCTTTGACGACGTGAGCTTTCACCAGCTTCGCGTTCTCGACGCCAGGCAGGAACTCGGCCAGTTCTTTGACGGCGAGGGCGATGACGTCGGCGCGGGGGAGGTCAATGAGGCTGCGGGAAGCGGAGACGACCACTTGCAGATAGCGGCCTTCGTCTTTGTTGAAGAACCACTGGATGGTGCGATCGAGCAGGGTGCCGTGGGGCATTTGCGTGACCGGACGGTCAAACCAGAGGTGAATGCCGGTGATGGGCGAGTGCGTGAAGGCGCTCCAGTCAATGCCGAGCGGCGGCAGCAAGGGCTGTGCTTTTTCAAAGGGCAGGGCACTGAGATAGGCGTCGGCGGTGCGGGCTTCGCCGCCGGCGAGGAGGCCTTGAATGCGGCCGTCGCGGAAGTCGAGGGACGCGACGCTGGCGCGTTCGTGGAGGCGGACGGTCGGAAAGCGAGTCCATCCCTGGTGGCCGTACAACTCGCCGAGCGGGACGGCGGGGACGCCCATTTCGTAGTAGTCGGCACCGGCGAGAAAGCCGAGCCAGAAGACCTGGAAGCCATGCGAAGCGGCCATGCGGTCGAGTTCTTCGTTGATAGCGCTGACGAGCACTTGCCGCCAGAAGCGTTCGATCAGGCGGGGTGATTGGTTTTGTTCGAGCAGCCAGGCCTGCATGGAGATCTGGTCCAGGTCGGTGCGCGAGAGGCGCTGACGTTTGAGGGCGAGCAAGGCTTTGCCGAGGCTGACTTTTTCGCCGAGGGTGAGCCAGGTGGCGCGGGAGAAGGCGCCAGCAAAGTGCAGTGGCGGGGGCAGCCAGCCGGCATGAAGACGGGAGACGCGGCCGCCGGGCTCGATGAAGTCGATGTCGCGGTGAAACTCGATGCGATTGCCGACGCCGAGGCGATCGTAGAAGTTGAGGAGGTTGGTGCAGCAGCGCAACAGGACGTGCTGGCAATTGTCGATGGTCTCGTCGCCGATGGTGTAGGAGGTCGCGCGGCCGCCGAAGTAGGGGCGCGCTTCATACACGTCGACGTCGTAGCCATCGGAACCGAGGGCTGCCGCTGCCGCCAAGCCTGCTAATCCACCGCCTAGAATCGCTACGCGCGGCACCGGTTCTCTTCGCTCACGCTTTGATTATTGCGCGAGAATGGAGGTTCATGATTGCGCGCGCGCTGTTAAGCGTCACTGACAAGACCGGCTTGGTGGACTTTGCCCGGGCCCTCCACGAAATGGGCGTCGAACTGGTTTCGACGGGCGGGACGGCGAAAGCCATTGGAGCGGCCGGCATTCCGGTGCGCGACGTGGGCGACGTCACCGGTTTTCCGGAGATGATGGACGGCCGGCTGAAGACGATTCATCCGAAGATCGCCGGCGGCATGCTGGCGCGGCGCGATCAGCCGTCGCATGTGGCGGCGATGCAGGAGCACGGCATCCCGGCGATCGATCTGGTGGTGGTGAACCTGTACGAGTTCGAGAAGGTAGCCGCGCAGGCGGGCGCGACGCTCGAGCAACTGATCGAGAACATCGACATCGGTGGCCCGACGATGATCCGCGCGGCGGCCAAGAATCACGAGAGCGTGGGCGTGGTGACGTCGTCTGCTGATTACGACGAAGTGCTGCGGTTGCTGCGCGAGCATGGCGAACTGCCGCACGCGTTTCGCTGGGAGTTGGCGCGTAAGGCGTTTGCGCGGACGGCGGCTTATGACCGGGCGATCAGTTTGCGGCTGGCGGAGGTGGACGCGGCTCCGGCGGCAGTGCCGGCGACGCTCGATTTGCGAGTGCCCAAGGCGTTCGACTTGCGGTACGGCGAGAATCCGCACCAGTCGGCGGCGCTTTATTCGACGCGGACGGGCGGCATTGCGGGCGCCGAGCAATTGCAGGGGAAGGAGCTTTCCTACAACAATCTGGTGGATCTGGATGCGGCGTGGCAGTTGATCAACGAGTTCACGGAAATGCCGGCTTGCGCGATCATCAAGCACACCAATCCCTGCGGGTGCGCCGAAGCGGCGACGTTGGCCGAGGCTTATGCGAAGGCCCTCGAGGCCGATCCGATTTCGGCGTTTGGTGGTGTGCTGGCGTTCAATCGTCCGATGGATGCGGCGACGGCGACCGAAGTAGCGAAGCTATTCACCGAGGCGATCGCGGCGCCGGGCTATAGCCCAGAGGCTTTGGCCGTACTGGCCGCGAAGAAGAATCTGCGCGTGTTGCGGGTGGCGCATACGAATCTGGATGAGCCGGTGGTGAAGAGCATCTCCGGCGGCTTTCTGGTGCAGACGGCAGACCGCGCGGTGCTGAGCGACGCGCGCGTCGTGACCGAACGTCAACCGACGCCCGAGGAATGGCATGCGCTGCGGTTTGGCTGGAAGGTGGTGAAGCACCTGAAGTCGAATGCGATTCTGTATGCGCGGGCCGGTCAGGCGATCAGCGCGGGTGCCGGTCAGATGAGCCGGGTGGACTCGGTGAAGGTGGGCGCGATGAAGACGCATCTGCCGCTGGCGGGTACTGTGGTGGCGTCTGACGCGTTCTTCCCGTTTCCGGATGGCTTAGAAGAAGCGGCGAAGCACGGCATCACGGCGGCGATTCAGCCAGGTGGGTCAGTGAAGGATCAGGAAGTGATTGCCGCGGCGAATCGGCTGGGGCTGGCGATGGTGTTCACCGGCATCCGGCACTTCCGGCACTAAACGGTCAGGGGAGCTGGGGACACTGGGTCCCCAGATCCGGGCGGAACGTTAGTGATTGTGACGCGGGATTTCTTTGCCTACGTCCTGGTATTTGACGGCGAACTCGAGCACGCCGCCGGTTTCCAGCTGGCTGACATGCGTGCGGTAAAGTTCCTGCCACGGGGTTTGATCGGGGCGGTTCTCGATCTTGAGGCGCGAGCGGCGGGCGGCTAACTCTTCGTCGGAGATCAGCACGTCGACGCGGCGTGTGTTCAAGTCGACCTTGATTTCGTCACCGGTTTCGAGAATGGCGAGATTGCCGCCGATGGCCGATTCAGGCGAGGCGTTCAGGATGGAGGGGCTGGCCGAAGTGCCGCTTTGGCGGCCGTCGCCGAGAGTGGCCATCTGGTTCACGCCGATCTTGATGAGAGCGTCGGGCGGCTGCATGTTCACCACTTCGGCGGCGCCGGGCTGGCCGACGGGGCCCACGCCGCGAATCACGAGGATGCAGGTTTCGTCGATGTTGAGCGAGGGGTCGTTGATGCGCTCGTGGTAGTCTTCCGAGCCTTCAAAGACGATGGCGCGGCCGGTGAAGGTGTTCTCCGCGCCGGGCTTCGACAGATAGCGCTGGCGGAACTCGTCGCCGATGACCGAAGTCTTGACGAGGGCGGAATCGAAGAGATTGCCGCTAACGACGAGGAAGCCCGCGTTGGGCATGAGCGGATCGGAGACGGGGCGGATGACTTTCGTGTCCGCGCTGCGGCGCTGGCCGTAGACTTCGCCGATGGTCTTGCCGCTGACGGTGAGCGGCTCCTGCTTGATCAGGCCGGCTTGGATCAGTTCGCCCATGACGGCAGGCACGCCGCCGGCGAGGTGGTAGGCTTCGCCAAGATACTCACCGGCGGGCTGGCAATTGACGATCAGCGGCACGGCGTGGCCGATGGTTTCCCAATCCTTGATGTCGATGTCGATGCCCATGTGGCGGGCGATGGCGTTAATGTGAGGCGGGCAGTTGGTGGAGCCGCCGATGGCCGAGTTGACGACGATGGCGTTGTCGAAGGCGGCTCGAGTCATGATCTGGCTGGGGCGCAGGTTCTCGCGCACCATGTCGACGATACGGCGGCCGGTTTCGTAGGCCATTTGCGCGCGTTCGCGATAAGGCGCCGGAATGGCGGCACAGCCGGGAAGGGACATGCCCAGGGCTTCGGCCAGGGAGTTCATCGAGAGTGCGGTACCCATCGTGTTGCAATGGCCGATGCTGGGGACGGAGTTGGTGACCATCTCCATGAAGCCGTCGTAGTCGATTTCGCCGGCCGCGTAAAGACGGCGGGCGTCCCAGATCGCCATGCCGCTGCCGGCGAGCTTGCCGTGATGATAGCTGTTGATCATCGGCCCGCCGGAGTAGACGATGGCGGGGATATTGACGGTTGCCGCGGCCATCAGGCCGGCGGGCGTGGTTTTATCGCAGCCGGTGGTGAGGATGACGCCGTCGATGGGATTGCCGTGCAGGACTTCTACCAGGCCGAGATAGGCGAGGTTGCGGTCGAGCGCGGCGGTGGGGCGACGGCAGCCTTCATGAATCGGATGGACAGGGAAGACGAAGGGGAGACCGCCGGCGTCGCGGACGCCGTCGCGGAGCCGGGTGACGAGGTCCAGCAGGTGGCGATTGCAGGGGGAAAGATCGTTGCCGGTTTGCGCGATGCCAATGACGGGCTTGTCGCTTTGCAACTCGGCGCGGGTGAGGCCGTAGTTGGGGAAGCGTTCGATGTAGAGCGCCGTCATCCCCGGATTAGCGGGATTGTCAAACCAATTGCGGCTGCGTAAACGTCCGGGACATTCGTTCTTTGGGTCGAGGCTCATGAACCCCTTATTGTATGGGATGCGTCGCAAGGGCCGAGAGTAACGGGGCGACAAACGGAGAGAGACCTTTGTAGGCGAGCATCTTGGGCGGGGCGGTGCGGAGGGCTTCGGCCAGGGCTTGACGTTCCGAGACGGTGAGCGAGGCGATGGGTTCGACGTAGGTGCGGACGGTGAACAGGACGCCGCCAGGAAGGCGGGAGAGCGTTTGACGTTCGAGGCGCAGGAAGCAACGGGTGAGGGCGTTGGCGGCGGTGATCTGGCTCTTTGTCGCTTCGAAGGTGGCATTGATCGCCGGGGGCAGATCCAGACGGTCAGTCACTTTGACGGCCCAGTTGACGCGCGAGACGGGGCGGCCCGGCTTGAGCCGGTCGAGGAGTTTGAGCGTGGGGTCACCGAGCTTCGGGGCGAAGCCGGGAACCGGGTCATGAACGGCGAGCAGCGAGCGGCCGAGTTTGTCGGCGAGGCACCAGTCGTTGGGAAAGCAGAGTTGGCCGGCGACCAGGGGCCAGCCGGGCGTGTCGCTCAGAAGAAGCAAGTCCTCGGCGACCTGGCGGCCGGCCCAATCGAGCGCGTTCTCGACGGGCGGATCCGAGAAGCCGAGTGCGTGGGCGGCAGCCCGTTGGAGGTCTTCGGTGCCCGGGAGGGCTTGGAAATGAAAGGCGTGGTCGGCTGACAGGAGCAGGTGTTTCCGCGCCAGTTGGTCGGCGCAGGGTTCCAGCAGCGGCTCGTCGAGCAAGGGGTGCACGCCCAGCGTCATCGCGTAAGGCCCGCCGTCGAGCGGAAAGTGCCGCATGGTTAGAGCTTGGGAAGGCGGCGGATGATGGCGGCGGTGTTGACGCCGCCGGGCAGGTCGATGGAGTCGATGACGAGACCGTCTTTGTTCAGGCAGCCAATGTAGCGGGCGTTCTTGCGGTCGCTGCCCATGAGGATGACAGTGAGTTGGCGGTCCGGGTATTGCAGGAAGCGAAACTGCAATTCGCCCTGGTCGGACCGCCAGCGGTCCTGACGGGGCTCGCCGAGTTCGCGGACGACGGCGAAGTAATCGTCCTGGGCGGTGAAGCCGAGGTCCGATTGGAGGACGCTGCGGAACTCGACCGATTCGCCGGAAGTGCGCCCGCGATAGAAGGCGACAGCGACGGCGAGAACGGCGATGGCGGCCACCAAGGACATCAAGATCATGCGGCCAATCCGCGATTCGGCGGAGGTTTCCATGCGCATGTTCATGGGGCCGGGCGGGGGAGCCGGAGCCGGCTCGTCGCTGGTGGCGACCGGGGCAGTGGAGATGGGCGGCATGGCCAGGACACGCTTCTCGTGGGGCCAAACGCCGCCGGCCTTATGCTCCAGTTCTTTCTTGAGCCCGACGATCATGACCGGCTCTTCGACGCGCGAGATCTCGCCGATGTAGCGGCGGGGGACCCACAGGGTATGGTCGCTCTTGGTGTTGGAGACGAGGATTTCGCTCCAGGTGGCTTCGCGGGCGCGCCATTCGTTGTGCTCAATGCCGACGATGGGCGGGTAGAACGAAAAGGGCCGGTCCCCGGCAGAGTCAAACGGCGGCGGTAAAGTGGGCAGCGGCGCTTCGTTCATGGATCGACTTCTCCATACTAGCGCCTGCTATTGGGGAAGCTTGGCGGTCTGGTGGGCGACCAACTGCCAGCGGCCGTCGCGCTTGAGCCAGGTGTGCATCAACATGACGCGGTCGTCGAACTTGCCGTTCTGGTTGATGCCCCACATGTGCATGCGGGCATGGACGAGGAAGGCGTCGCCGATGGCTTGCGTCTTAACGATCTCCTGCTCGACGCCGGCGTATTTTTGCTTGCCAGAGGTGACTTTCGCGATGTAGGTGACTTTGGTGTCCGTGACGCCGGTGGCGTGGCCGTAGATCAACTGCGGATGCAGGACGCGCTCCAGCGTGGCGCCGTCGGGCTTCTGGATGGCGGCGATCCACTGCTTTTCCAACTGCAGAATGGAGGCGCTTTCGTCGGCAAAAGCCGCCAGCAGGACAAAAAGGCAAGTCAACATGCGGCCACTACGATATCAGGCCGATTGGCCCAGCCGCATGACCACGAAAACGCCGGCCATTACAAGCGCGGTGCCGGTGAACAGCCCGGGCGCCAAGGCCTCCCGGAACATGATCGAGCTGAGCGCGATGCCGCAGATCGGCACGATGAAGGAGAACATGGTGAGCGTGCCGGCGGCGTGCTTCTTCAGCAGTTCGGCCCAGACGATGAAGCAGATGCCCGCCACGATGACGCCTTGATAGAGAATCGCGCAGACGGCTTCGGTGGAGAGGGGCTTTAAAAGAAGCGGTTCGCTGGCGAGCGCGATGACGAAGAAGAGGGGCACGGAGAGCAGCATCTGCCAGACGATGGAGCGCGCCGGGTCGACTCGTTGAACCAGCCAGCGGGTATAGACCTGGCGCACGCCGAGCAGGAACGACGAGATGATCATCAGGACGTTGCCGAGCAAGGGTCGAGGGGCGAGGCCGGCATCCGGTCGGCCCAGCACAAGCACCATAATGCCGGCCAAGGCGAGCGCGAGCCCCAGCAGACGGATCCCGGTGAGGGGTTCCTCGTGCACGCCGAAGCGGCGGCTGAAGTGTCCGGCGAGGTTCGAGAAGATCGGATAGGCGTTCAGAATGACGACGCCGTATGCGGGCGAGGTGAGGGCCGAGGCCGTGTTGAGCAGGGCGATCTGGATGGTGAACAGGATGCCAAGCACCAGCAGCGGAACGTACTCGCGACGGGTGGGCGTCATGCGGACACCGCTCCACAAGGACCAGCCGGCCACGAAGAGGACGCCGGTGAGCATACGCCAGAAGGCGCTCCACAGCGGAGGGACCGAGTCCACGCCGGCGCGGATGGAAACGACGTTGCCTCCCCACAAAATTGAGATCAGAATGGCGATGATCGCGCTGGAAGCGCCGATCGGCGTGGGTTTCATCTCGCTAGGCTTTAGCGAGATCCGCCGCGTGCCGCTGAATGCGGGAAACGGCGTTCGCCATCTGCTCCATGTCCGACCGGGGACCGAGCAACATGGTCTGCGTGAACCAGACCGCTTCGCCGCACAGGCGATCGTTGACAGGGCACTGGTTCTGTTCGAACCAGGTCTTTAAGCGCTTTTCGCCGTAGACGCGATGATAGGCTTTGCTTTCGAGCGTGTGCTTCAACAGCGGTTCGCGATTGAGAGGCGTGTAGCCGCCT
The DNA here is from genome assembly GCA_965229305.1 of Bryobacteraceae bacterium. Classification (GTDB taxonomy): domain Bacteria; phylum Acidobacteriota; class Terriglobia; order Bryobacterales; family Bryobacteraceae; genus JALHNI01. Next base: position 158,020 of record CBDDIZ010000037.1, read on the forward strand.
GAGCAAGGGATGCCTTCGGCGTGCATCGCCTTCAGGAACTTCTCGCGCGTCAGGCCGGCGAACTGGGCCGGGTCATAACGAAACATGTAAAGGTGATAGGCGTGGCGAGTGTTGTGCTCATAGGTGGTAGCCGGAGCGATCCCGGGGATCTGCTTCAGCATTTTGGTGAGCGCGGCGGCATTCTGCTCGCGGGTTTTCGACTGATTCTCAAGGCGCGACATTTGAGCGAGCAGCAAGGCGCCTTGGAATTCGGTGAGGCGCAAATTCAAACCGCGGGAGCGGTAGCTGAAGTCCGCACCGGGCACGTTGCGGCGCCGACTGTTGTTATGGAAGGCGTAGCATTGTTCGATCAGCGCTTCATCGTTCGAGATGATGGCGCCGCCTTCACCGCTATTCAAGTTCTTGGAGGCTTGAAAGCTGAAGCAGCCCAGGCGGCCATAGGTGCCGACGCTCTTACCGCGCCATTCGGCGAGATGGGCTTGGGCGGCGTCTTCAATCACGGGGACGTTGCGCTTCTGGGCGACAGAGACGATCGTGTCGAGATCCGCGGCGGCGCCCCCAAGGTGCACGGGCATGACGACAGCGGTGTTGGGCGTGAAGGCGGCTTCCACCTTGCGCGCGTCGATCTGGAAGGTCTCGCGATCGCTATCGACAAAGATGGGGAGGGCGAAGTTCTGCAGGATGGTGTTGAGCGTGGCGACGAAGGTATAGGGCGGGAGGATCACCTCATCGCCGGGACCGACTTCGAGCGCGCCCAAGGCCACCAGCAACGCGCTGGTGCCATTGGCGGTGGCGAGGCAAGCCTTCGCCCCCGTCACCTTGGCGTAGGCGGCTTCAAAGTGGCTGACCTGTTGGCCGGTGCCGCGGCCCCATTTGCCGCTCTTGAGGACCTGGGTGAGACCAGTGGCTTCCGTTTCATCCTGGATGGGCCACGATTGAAAGCTGGCCTGGCGCACCGGAGTGCCGCCGAGCAAGGCCGGTTTGTCGCCGGCGGCAGGGGCGGCGGCCGGAGCCAGCAGCGCACTACTGATAAAGTTGCGTCGCTTCACGATTTCCTAGTTTACTCCCGCGGTGGAATAATCCGAGGGCGAGAAGGCATCTGTTGGGCGATGCGCCTCTTTGCCGCCTTGTTCTGTCTGCCGTTGCTGGCTCAGTCGCCGGTGCTGGTGGAGTTGTTTACTTCGGAAGGATGTTCGAGCTGTCCGCCTGCGGATGAGTTGCTCGCCAAGCTCGAGCGGCGCGAGGTAATTGTGCTGAGCGAGCATGTCGACTATTGGGACCAACTGGGCTGGCGTGATCCGTTCTCGAACGCGCAGTTCACGCGCCGGCAAGCCGCGTATGTGGCACAGCTGAACGCTTCGGGGAATTACACGCCGCAAATGGTGGTGGATGGCCGTTTCGAAATGGTGGGCAGCGACGCGCGCGGGGCGGTGGCGGCGATCGCGGAGGCGACGGCGCGTCCGAAGGTGGCGCTGCGCTTAACGACGGTGTCGCGCGATGCAGAGCGGTGGACGATCCGAGTGGCCGGTCAAGACGTCCCCGCCGGTGCGGAGTTGTGGGCCGCCGTAGCGGAGCCAGCGGTGCAAACGCAGGTAGCGCGAGGGGAGAACGGGGGACGTGCACTCCGGCACGTGGGCGTGGCGCGATCCCTGCGATCCCTGGGGACAGTGCCGGCGGGGCCGCTGGATCGAGAGGTTGCGCTGCGCGTTAGTTCGCCACAGCAGCGAGCGGTGGTGTTTCTGCAAGGTCGTCACCAGGGTCCCGTGCTGGCTGTGTCATTGCTCGACGGTAGCGAGCGTACCGGTACAGTTGCGGCCTCAGATGCGAAAAAAAAGTGAGAGGAATCGGCTGCTCACACGACTATTAATCAGTAGCAAAAAGTCCTCCCGGCCAACTGCTGGTTTGCCGGTTTCACGGGTGAGCGGCTTGCCTGTTCCCAACCGCAATGGTCTTCGTCGCTCACCCTTTTTTTCCGGCTCCATAAACGACTTTGCCCGGCAGGTTGCCGGTATGCCGGCCGCGATCGAGCACGATCTTGCCGTTCACAATCACGTAGGGAATGCCAATCGGGAACTGCTTCGGCTTTTCGAAGGTCGCCTGATCGAGCACCATGCGGTCGTTGAACAGGGTGATGTCGGCCCAGAAACCTTCCTTCAGGCGGCCGCGATCACGGATGCCGAGTTTGTCGGCATTGAGGGCAGTCATTTTGTAAATGGCTTCGGGCAGCGTCAGTACGTGCTCTTCGCGGACGTAGCGGCCAAGCACGCGGGGAAACGTGCCGTAGTAGCGGGGATGGTGGTGGGGCACGCCGGTTGGCCCGTCGGGGTTGACGGCGGCGCCGTCCGACCCGATGGAAGTCCACGGCTGCTTCATCGCCAGGCGCATGTCCTGTTCGGAGTGATGGAAGAAGACGGTGGGCGTTTGGCCTTTCTCTTCGAGAATGACGTCGAACATGGTCTCCACCGGATCTTTGCCCTCGGCGGCAATCAGGTCGCTCATGCGTTTGCCCTGGAATTTCTTAAAGCGCTCGCTCTTCAGCGAGACGAGTAGCATGCCACCCCAACCGTCGCCCGTGGCGAGGTAGTGGTTATACCAGCCGGGCAAGCCGCTCAGGACTTCTTTGTGCATGCGGGCCCGGTCGGCGGGATTGCGCAGGCGCTCCAGCAACTTCTCGCGGCCGCCTTCATGGGCCCACGGGGGAACGATCGAGACCAAGCTGTTCTGGCCGGCCGTGTACGGATAGACGTTCGCGGTAACGGTGAGGCCTTCGCTGCGGGCTTTCTCGATCACGGCGACCACTTCATTCATGCGGCCCCACAACTTCTTGTGCGCGATCTTCAGATGGATGATGTCCACGGGCACTTTGGCCCGGCGGCCGGCGTCGATCGCTTCGTTCACCGCGTCAAAGACCGTCTCGCCTTCATCGCGAATGTGCGAAGAGTAGATGCCGTGCCCGGGGGCGATGGCGGAGGCCAAGTCGCCGAGTTCCGGCGCGTGAGCGATGTTCGGCGGAGGCAGCATCAGCATCGAGGAAAGGCCCATTGCACCGTCGTTCATGGCTTCGGTGATGAGGGCCTTCATGGCGTCCATCTCTTTGGGCGTGGGTTTTCGGAAGGTGTCCTGCATGACGTAGTTCCACACCTGACCTTGGCCGACGTACGAAGCCATGTTGGTGGCGATGCCTTGCTTTTCGAGGCGTTGGAAGTAGCCGCCGAGGGTGGTCCAATCGACGGTGACGCCTTCGACCTCCTGGCCGCGTTTATCCGGGCGCACGGGTCCGGCCGAGGAACCTTCGCCGAGAATTTGGGTGGTGACACCCTGGCGGATCATACTTTCGCCTTTGGGTTCGCGCAGCATGGAGAAGTCCGAATGCGAGTGAATGTCGATGAAGCCCGGGGCGACGGTGAGGCCGCGCGCGTCAATGCGCTCGGGCGCGGTGGCGTTGCCGAGGTCGCCCAGCTTGACGATGCGGCCGTCGCGCACGCCGATGTCTGTTTTCACGGGGGGGCGGTTCTCGCCATCGAGGACGGAGCCGCCGACAATGAGCAGGTCGTACTTTTCTTCGTTCTTCTGGCAGGTGCAGAGAAGGAGGAGGGCGGCAAGAGGAAGCAGACAGCGCATGCGAGTTACGTTAGCATGCCGTTCGCGCGGGTTGACGAAGTGTGGCAAGCTTCAGAAATGTTCTCTCTCGCGCGGACTCAGCTGGCTGTCGTCGGCCTTCTGACGCAGATGGTCGCTATGAGTCAAACTCCGAATCCCTTACTGAAGCCGAGTCCGCTGCCGTATCAGTTGCCGCCCTTCGAGCAGATCAAGGACGAGCACTTCGCGCCCGCCTTCGATCAAGGCATGCGCGAGCAACTGGCCGAGGTGGAGGCGATCGCCCAGCAAACGGCGGCGCCGACGTTCGAGAACACGTTGGTGGCGCTCGAGAAGTCGGGAGACCTGATCGACCGGGCGCGCCGCGTTTTTAGCATTTATGTGGGCGGGTATACGAACCCCACGCTGCAGAAGCTGGAGGCGGATTACGCCGCCCGCTTTGCCGCGCACGACGATACGATCCGTCATAACCGCACGCTGTTTGCGCGCCTTCAGAAGATCTATGAGCAGCGAAAGTCGCTGGGGTTGGACGCGGAAAGCATCCGACTGGTGGAGCGTTATCACCTGGATTTTGTGCGGCGCGGCGCGAATCTTGCAGACGCCGATAAGGACAAGCTGCGCAAGCTAAATGGCGAGATCGCGAATCTCTCGCGACAGTTCGCGCAGAATGTGTTGAAGGAAGTGAACGCCTCGGCTGTCATCGTGGAGACCAAGGAAGAGCTGGCAGGCTTGCCCGAGCCGGCAATTCAAGCGGCGGCGGACTTGGCCAAGTCCATGGGCAAGCCGGGCAAGTTTGCGGTGCGTCTCACCAATACGACCATTCAGCCGCCGCTGGCGCAGCTCGAGAATCGGGCCGTGCGGCAGCGAGTGATGGAAGCATCCCTGATGCGCGGCCTGCGCACGGGGGAATGGGACAATCGCGCGGTGGTGGTGAACATCATTCGCAAACGGGCGGAGCGCGCGCAATTACTCGGCTATGCGACGCACGCAGATTTCCAACTGGCGGATCAGACGGCGAAGTCTGTGCAGGCGGTGAATAAGCTGCTGGCCCAGATCACGCCGCCGGCGGTGGCGAATGCCAAGAAAGAAGCGGCTGCGTTGCAGGCAATGGTGGACGCGGAGAAAGGCGGCTTCCAGATCACCGCGGCGGATTGGCCTTACTACGAAGAGAAGGTACGCAAGGCTCGCTATTCGATCGACGACGCGCAATTGCGTCCGTACTATGAACTGCGGCGAGTGCTGGTGGATGGCGTCTTCTTCGCGGCCACCAAGCTATACGGCATCACGTTCAAGGAACGCAAGGATCTCAGGGGGTATAGCCCGGACATGTTCGTCTTCGAGGTATTCAACGCCGACGGCTCCGCGCTGGGCTTATTTCTGGGTGACTTCTATGCGCGGCCGAACAAGCGCGGTGGGGCCTGGAATAGCGCTTACGTGCCACCCTCCGGCTTGCTCAGTATGAAGCCGGTGATGGGCAATCATCTGAATATTCCCAAGCCGCCCGCCGGTGAGCCGACGCTGCTGACTCATGACGAAGTCAATACGATGTTCCACGAGTTCGGCCACGCCCTGCACGGTCTGTTCAGCACCGTGAAGTATCCGTTCTTTTCGGGCACCAGCGTGCCGCGAGACTTCGTGGAGTATCCGTCCCAGGTGAACGAGATGTGGCAGACCTGGCCCGAGGTCTTTCAGAATTACGCCAAGCATTACCAGACCGGGAAGCCGATGCCCAAGGAGTTGCTTGACAAGGTGGAAGCCGCGTCGGCATTTGGGCAGGGCTACGCCACCACGTCGCAACTGGGCGCGACGATTCTCGATCAGGCGTGGTATCAACTGAAGGCTGGTGAAGTGCCGGACGATGTGGCCGCGTTTGAGTCGGCCACTCTGAAGAAAAACGGCATCGACTTTGCCCCCGTGCCGCCACGGTATCGCACCACTTACTTTTCGCATATCTTCGCTTCCGGTTACTCGGCGGGCTACTACTCGTATCTCTGGAGCGAAGTGCTGGACGCCGATAGTGTGGAGTGGTTCAAGCAGCACGGCGGCTTGAAGCGCTCGAACGGCGATCATTTCCGGAAGACGCTGCTTTCCCGCGGGGGCAGTGCGGATGCGATGGAACTTTATCGAAACTTTCGCGGGGCTGACCCCGATCCTCAACCTTTTCTGAAACGACGAAACCTGAATTAACATGCTGTCACTCTCCCGCCGGGGCTTTGTCGCCTCGCTCTTGCAGACCTCCGCCAGGCCGAATTTGCTGGTAATTCTGGCCGACGACTTGGGCATGGATCTTTCCTGCTACGGCGCCACGGACGTGCGCACGCCTCATATCGATGCCTTGGCTCAGTCCGGCCTGCGGTTCACAAACTTCTACGCGAACTGCACGGTGTGCTCGCCGACGCGTGCCTCTCTGATGACGGGCTGCTATCCGGATCGGGTCGGCGTGCCGGGCGTGATCCGAACGATGCCGGAGAATAGCTGGGGCTATCTGTCGCCTCGTGCGATGCTACTGCCGCAGATGCTGAAACCGGCAGGCTACGAGTCGACAATTGTGGGAAAGTGGCACTTAGGTCTCACGTCGCCGAACACACCGACCGAACGCGGGTTCGATCATTTCCATGGCTTTCTGGGCGACATGATGGACGACTATGTGACCCATCGCCGGCACGGCAAGAACTATATGCGCCGCGATCTGGAAGAGATCGATCCGGCGGGACATGCGACCGATCTGTTTACGCAATGGGCTTGCGACGTCATCGATCGCAAGCGACAGTTCTTCCTTTATCTCGCCTACAATGCGCCGCACACGCCGATTCAGCCGCCGGATGAGTGGGTCCGGAAGGTGAAGGCTCGGCAGCCCGGGATCACGGATCAGCGGGCGAAGCTGGTGGCTTTGGTGGAGCACATGGACCACGGCATCGGACGGCTGGTGGAGCGGCTGAAAGCGACGGGCCAACTCCAAAATACGGTGATTGTCTTTACCAGCGACAACGGCGGCCAGATTGAAGTGGGCGGTACGGCCGGGGAATGGCGCGGCGGCAAGCAGGACATGTACGAAGGTGGTTTGCGCGTGCCGATGATCGTCAGTTGGCCCGGCATGGTGAAGCCCGGAACCACGACCTCCGCGGTGGGCCTGACGATGGACCTTTACGCGACGCTCGGGGAGATTGCCGGAACGAAGCTGCCCGCGGACGTCGACGGGCGCTCGCTGCTACCGGTCTGGCGCGGCGAGGCGACCGAGATGCCGGCGCGCGATCTGGTGTGGATGCGCCGCGAGGGTGGCGGGCCTTATCAGGGACGCGATTACTACGCCTTCCGGCGCGGCGACTGGAAGCTGCTGCAGAACACGCCGTTCGAGCCTTATCGCTTGTACGACTTGAAGAACGATCCCCATGAGCAGCAGGATCGAGCAGCGGCGGAGCCGGCGCGAGTGAAGGAGCTGAGCGCGGCGTTATCGCGTCACATTCAGCGAGCGGCCGAAACGCCTTGGCAGGGGCCGGCCAAGACTTCACGTCCTTGAGCGCGGCTCCCCAGTTTCGTTCCCCGGCTGCGGCGCTCCGGATCGGGCTGGCCTTGATGCTGTTGGCGCTGCTGCTCTATGGCGCGTTCACCATCCGGCAGATTCAGAGTCTGCGTGAGTTACAGTCCGAGCTGGTGGACCGCAATCGGCGGGACTCGTTGCAGCTTCTGCGGATCCAGGACAACCTTAATTCGCTCGGTTTGACCATTCGCGACTTACTGGACCAATCCGAGCCCTATCCGCTGACGGCGTGGGCGCCGCAGTTTAACCGCATTCGGGAAGATCTGAACGACGCACTGGCTTCGGAGGCCAAGCTGGCGCCGGCGCGCGACCGCTCGCAAGCCGAGTATCTCGAGAGCTCGGTCCGACAGTTCTGGGTGGCAGTCGATCAGACCTTCGCGGAGAAGGACGAGCAGCGAGCGCGTCTGCAATTTCGCGATTCGCTGGAGGCACGGCGGGCGTCCCTTTCGAACATGGTGGCGCGCCTGTTGGTGCGGAACAACGAGAGCGAGCAGCAGGCGGCGGCGCGGATCACGGCGATTTACACCGGAGTGGAGCGGAACGTCTACGTGTTTCTAGGCATCATGCTGGCTACTCTTCTCGCCAGCGGGCTCTGGTTGATTGACGTTAACCGGCGGTTATTTGCGCAGTTGAGCGACCTGTCGGCCCAGCGCAGCGAGTTGGCTCGACGGCTGATTGCTACGCAGGAAGACACGCTGCGTCATGTGTCGCGCGAGCTTCACGATGAGTTCGGACAGATCCTAACGGCGATCGGCATGATGCTGCAGCGTTTAGCGCGCAAGGGCGTGGGCGTCGAGGACGGGTTGGCCGAAGTGCAGCAGACCACGCAGAACGCGCTGCAGACGGTGCGGACGATGTCGCAAACGCTGCAGCCGGTGATCCTGCAGGAGCAAGGTTTGTTGCCGACGATCGCCTGGTATCTGCCCACGGTGGCGCATCAGACGGCATTGCGCATTCACTACGATCCGCCGGCGCCGTTTTCCGTGCGGCCGGAACGAGCCATCCACCTGTTTCGCATTCTGCAGGAGGCTTTGAATAATGTCGTGCGGCATGCCAAGGTGGAAGAGGCGTTTGTCCGGCTGAGGGCGACCGAGGAGATGCTCACGTTGGAGGTGGAAGATCACGGCGTGGGGCTCAGCGGTAAACGCGGCACCGGGATGGGCTTGGTGGGGATGCGTGAACGCGCGGAACTCATCGAAGGTAAAATTGACATTCAGCCTGGCCCCCAAGGGGGCACGCTGGTAAGACTGCAGGCTCCGCGATGATCAAAATCCTCCTTGTCGACGACCACGCCTTAGTGCGCCGCGGATTCCGCCGGCTCATTGAGGACGAGGATGACTTAGAGGTGGTGGGTGAGGCCGGCGATGGCGAGGGCGCCGTGCGTCTGGCACAGGAACTGCAGCCCGGGGTGATCGTGATGGACTATGCGTTGCCGGGGATCAACGGCGTGCTGGCCACCCGGCAGATTCTGGCGGCGCAACCGGAGATCGCCGTCCTGATCTTGAGCATGCACTCAGAGCAGCAGTATGTGGAGAACAGCCTGGATGCCGGTGCGCGCGGCTATCTGATGAAGAATGCGCTCGATCTCGAGTTAGTGGAGGCGATCCGTCGGCTGGCCGCGGGCGAATCATTGATCGATCCCAAGCTGGCGCCTGCGGACGGCAAGCGCCGGGGACTTACCACACGCGAACTGGAAGTGTTGCAGCACATTGTGGCGGGCCGCTCGAATAAAGAAATTGCCGCCGTGCTCGACCTCAGCGTGCATACGGTGGCGGTGCATCGGGCGCACATCATGGATCAACTCGGCTTACACAATGCGGCGGAACTGGTCGCTTACGCGATTCGCAATGGGCTGGTAGCGAATCTGTGACGCGCCGGCAATGGCTGCTGGCCGCCGCCGCGCCGAGTTCTTTGCCTGGCTTCACCTTCACGGACGTCACTGCCGCCGCGGGTTTGCGTTTTCGTCACAACTCCGGCGCGTTCGGCAGTAAGTATCTGCCGGAGACGATGGGCCCCGGTTGTGCGTTTTTGGATTACGACAATGACGGTTGGCCAGACATCCTCCTGCTGAACGGCAGCGATTGGCCTGGGCATAAGCGTCAGCGCAGCACGCTGGCTCTTTATCGCAACAATCGCAACGGCACCTTCACCGACGTGACGCGGGCCGCCGGGCTCGACTTCGAGATGTATGCGTTGGGCGTGGCGGTGGCCGACTACGACAACGATGGGTATCCAGACTTGTACTTGACCGGGCTGGGTCAGAATCGTTTGCTGAAGAACAATGGCCGCGGGGCGTTTGTCGATGTGACGACTAAGAGCGGTTTGGGAAATCGGCAGGCTTTCAGCACGTCGGCGCTCTGGTTCGATTACAATCGCGACGGCCTCCTGGACTTGTTCGTGTGCAACTACGTCCGCTGGACGCCGGCGACCGATGTGACTTGCAGTCTCGATGGCAAGAGCAAGTCGTATTGCACGCCCGAAGCCTATCGTGGCTCCACGTGCTGGCTGTTTCGCAACAAGGGCGACGGGACGTTCGAGGATGTGACGGCGAGCAGCGGCATTTTTGACTCGACGTCGAAGTCGCTGGGCGTCGCGTTGCTCGATTACGACGAAGACGGCTGGCCGGATCTGGTGGTGGCCAACGACACCAGCCCCAATCGTCTTTACCGCAATCGGCGCAATGGCACTTTTGAGGAGATCGGCTTGCGGGCGGGCATCGCGTTTAGTGAGGACGGCAAGGCCCGAGCGGGGATGGGCGTCGATGTGGGCGCGACCGACCGTTCGGGACGGCCCGGCATCGCGATCACGAATTTCGACAATGAGATGACGGCGCTCTATCGCCGCAACGGCGGTCGGTACGAGGATGCGGCGGGGCCGGCCGGGGTGGCGGCGATTACGCGCAACACACTCGGTTTTGGCTGCCATTTTCTGGATGCGGACCTCGACGGAGCGCTCGATCTGCTGATTGTGAACGGTCACATCGACGACACGGTGCGGAACGTACGCCGCGATGCCTCGTACGCCCAGCCGCCGCATCTGCTGTTGAACGATGGCCAGGGCAAGTTCCGCGATGTGGCTGCCCAGTTGGGGAGCGCGTTCGCCACGCCGCGGGTGGGGCGGGGGCTGGCTCTGGCAGATTTCGACCGCGACGGCGACGTCGACGTGCTGATCACCACCAACGGCGGGTCGCCGGTGCTGTTTCGGAACGAGGTGCGCAACGGAAATCGTTCCATCCGGTTCCGATTGCAGGGCAAGAAGTCCAACCGCGATTCGATTGGCGCGGTGGTGAAGCTGATCGACCGGGGCGAGACGCAATGGCGGATGGTACACAGCGGGTCAAGCTACCTCTCGCAGTCCGAACTGACGTTGACGTTCGGGGTGGGGCGGCGCGACCGGATTGCGCGGACGGTCATCGAGTGGCCGAGCGGCCGGGTGGACGAATTCCCGAATCTGACCACTGGGCGACTCTACGAATGCATCGAGGAGAGCCAGCCTGAGCCGCGGTGAGCGGTATCCTAATACCTGACATCCACAAAACGGAGGCGGTTGGGCTTTGAAGGTTTTGGTTCTGGGCGGCGGCGGCCGCGAGCATGCTTTGGCTTGGCGATTGGCGCGTGGTGCTTCAGTGCGGCGCGTTTATGTCAGCCCGGGGAATCCCGGCATGGCGAATGTCGCCGAGTGCGTTCCGCTGGAATCTTACACGCCTGAAGAATATTTAGGCTTGGCACAGCGCCTGGGAGTGGACCTGACCGTCGTGGGGCCGGAAGGGCCGCTCGTGGCGGGCGTCGTTGACCTGTTTCGAGAAGCCGGAAAGCCGATCGTGGGACCCACTCAGGCTGCCGCGCAACTCGAAGGCAGCAAGGTTTTCTCCAAAGAACTGATGAACGAAGCCGGCATTCCGACAGCCCGGTTCGCGATTGCCGAGACGGAGGAAGAGGCGTTAGCCGCATTGCCCCGTTTCGAACTGCCTGTGGTACTGAAGGCCGACGGTCTGGCAGCGGGCAAAGGGGTGATTGTCGCCAAGACGCGGTCGGAAGCCGAACTCGGCGTTCAGGCGCTTTTCTCGGGTCAATTGGCGGGCGCCGCGGGCAAACGTGTGGTGATCGAAGATTTTCTGCCGGGGCGTGAAGTGAGCTTTATCGTGCTCACCGATGGCGAAACGGTGGTCCCGCTGGCGCCGACGCAGGATCACAAGGCGGTGCACGATAACGACCAGGGTCCGAACACGGGCGGAATGGGCGCTTATTGTCTCGATTCGATTTTGACACCGGCGGAAACGCAGGAAGCCCTGGATCGCGTGATCTATCCCGCGATCCGCACCATGGCGCAGCGCGGGACTCCCTTTACCGGCTTTCTCTACGCTGGCTTGATGATCGGCGAAAAGGGGATGAATGTCCTCGAATTCAACGTGCGCCTGGGCGATCCGGAATGTCAGGCGCTGATGCATCGGCTAAACAGCGATTGGGCGGCCGTCCTTTACCGGGCGGCGACGGGCAAACTGGCGGGCACGACGCTGAATTGGGATGCCGCGCCGAGCATCTGCGTGGTGGCGGCGGCAGCCGGCTATCCGGGCCAAGTGCGTCTGGGTGACGCGATCAGCGGGGTGCGCGATGCGGAAGCGGGCGGGGCGGTGGTGTTTCAGGCCGGGACCCGACTGGTGGACGGAGTGCTGGAGACTTCCGGTGGTCGCGTGCTGGGGGTGACGGCTTCCGGGGTGGACCTGCGAGCGGCCATCAACCGCGCCTACCTGGGGATCGAACAGATCAAGTTCGACGGCATGCACTTCCGTCGTGACATCGGGGCGAAGGCGCTAAAGTAACCAGAACAGCACGGCGGCGTTGAGCAAAATAGAGCCGCTGAGCAGGATGGGAAACCAGCGCGAGTTTAACGAAAACAGGTGAGACATCGGGGACCCAATAGGTCCATGATAGTCGAATCTGCAAATCGATTGCAACTCGCGGCGTTTGGGTTAGGCAAAGTGCCACCACAGGTACAGAATGAAGCCGCCCACGGTGGCGGTGAAAAAGACGTCGCCCGTGCGCGCCGCCACCGCATGAGCCCGGTCAAAGACCAAGCCGCGCAAGCGCTCTGAGCTGAACGCCTCGCTGGCCTTGCTGGTGACGAACATGATCAGCACGCACAGCAGGAACACGACAATGCTGTAGTTCAGGAAGCTGAACTCCACCACGGCGTTGAGGGCGCCCAGGTCCATTTTGAAGGCGTTGTGCAGGATGTCGAGCAGGAAGCGCCCGGCGCCGAGTAGTCCGCCTACTACCAGCGTCGTGAGGGCAGCGCGAGCGGTGGCTCCTTTCCAGAGGATGCCAACGAGGAATGTGGCGGTGATCGGCGCCCCGACGTAGGCCTGAACGCTCTGTAGGTATTGATAAATCTCGTTGTTCAGATACCGGATGAACGGGATCCAGAGAATGGAGAGGACCACGACTGCGCCAGTGGCCAGGCGGCCGACGTGGACGAGCTGTTTGTCGGAGGCTTCCGGCCGCAGCTTCTTGTAGATGTCCATGGTGATCATCGTGGAGCAGGAGTTGAAAACGCTGCTGAGCGACGACATCAGCGCGGCGAGCAAGGCCGCCACCATCAGCCCCATCACGCCGGTGGGCAACAGACGCAACACCAGCAACGGATAGGCGTTGTCGCCGGTAACTTCGGTGGGCCACAAGGCCTTGGCGATGAGGCCGGGCAGCACGAGGATGAACACGGGCAGGACTTTGAGCGCGGCGCAGAAGAAGGCGCCTTTGCGCGCGGCCTCGACGTTCTTGGCCGCCAGGGTCTTTTGCACGATGACTTGGTCGGTGCACCAATACCAGATGCCGAGGATGAGTGTGCCGAGCGTGGTGCCGATCCAGGGATAAGAGGGGTCGTTGGCCGGCTTGATCATGTGAAAGAAGTCGGGGGGCAGGGCCGTACGCAGGCCTTCAAAGCCGCCGACCTTGTCGAGGCCGATCAGGGTGAGGACGATGGCGCCGAAGACGAGGAGTACGGCTTGGAAGAGGTCGGTGTAGATGACGGCGGCGAGTCCGCCGGCGACGGTGTAGATGCCGGTGGCGATCACCAGGAGGATGGCGGAGGTCATATAGTCCCAGCCGAAGACTTCGCGAATCAGGATGCCGCCGGCGAACAGCGACACGGAGATTTTGGTGAAGACGTAAGCGAGCAACGAGATCACCGTCAGGTACCAGCGGCAGGCCGGGCTGAAGCGCTGTTCGAGAAACTCGGGCATCGTGTAGACGCGGCTTTGCAGGTAATGCGGGACGAAGAGCCACCCCAGGATAAAGAGGCAAAAACTGGCGGACCATTCATAGCAGCCCACCGCCAGACCGGTGGAGGCGCCAGACCCGGCCAAGCCGATGAAGTGTTCGCTCGAAATATTGGTGGCGAACAGCGAGGTGCCGATCGCGAACCAGCCCACCTGATGGCCGGCGAGAAAGTAATCGCGGCTCGTCCGTTCGCCGCGCGAATGGTACCAGCCAATGGCGAACACGATCAGGAAATAGACGACAATAATGAAGTTATCCAGGTTCATCGATCACGCTAGTATATGCGACGCCGCGAATTCCTTCTTGCCGCTACTGCCGCTCTGGCCCAAGCAAATCGCCCGAACATCGTCCTTCTGTTGGCCGACGATCTGGGCTACGGCGATCTCGGGTGTTACGGGCAGAAACAGATCGCCACGCCGAACCTGGACCGCTTGGCCCAGGAAGGTTTGAGGTTCACCCAAGCCTACGCCGGTTCCACCGTTTGTGCGCCTTCCCGCTGTTGCCTGTTCACTGGCAAGCATACGGGCCACGCGCTGATCCGGGGTAACGGCGCGACCGAGTTGAACGTGGGCCGGGGCGACCTTGTCATCTCGGAAGTGTTGAAACAGGCCGGGTATCGCAACGGCATCTTCGGCAAGTGGGCGCTCGGGCAGTTGGGCTCCGACGGCTATCCGCTGGAGAAGGGGTTCGACGAGTTCGCTGGCTTCTTCAGTCAACTCGCCGCACACAACTATTATCCGGAGCATATCTCCGATGGCCGCGGTGTCCGCATCCTCAAAGGCAACATGGGGACGCAGAAAACTGAGTATGCGACCGACTATTTCGCCCAGCGCGCACTCGACTTCGTCCGCAAGACCACCGAGCCCTTCTTCCTCTACTGGCCGACCGTCATTCCGCATGCGAACAACGAAATGGGCCGCGACACCGGCAACGGCATGGAAGTTCCGTCTGACGCGCCGTACAGCGACAAACCCTGGCCCAAGGTGGAAAAGAACTTCGCCGCCATGGTGACGCGCATGGACGCCGATCTCGGGAAACTGATGGCTGTGCTGCGGGAAACCGGCAAAGACCAGAACACGCTGATCATTTTTTCGAGCGACAACGGTCCGCATCGAGAAGGCGGCCATGACCCGAATTTTTTCGACTCGAACGGACCGTTGCGCGGCATCAAGCGTGACCTGTATGAGGGCGGCATCCGGGTGCCATTGATCGCGCGATGGACGGGACGCATCAAGCCCGGCGTGACCAACCAGCCCATCGCCTTCTGGGACATGTTGCCAACGTTGGCAGACCTGGTGGGCCACCCCTCGCCCGCCGGCATCGACGGACTCTCGTTCCTGCCCACCCTGCTGGGCAAAGGCGTGCAACGGCAGCACGAATACTTCTACTGGGAGTTCCACGAAAGGGGCTTCGCGCAGGCGGTGCGACAGGGCAATTGGAAGGCCGTGCGCCAGTCTGGCAAGAGTCAGGTGGAACTTTATGACCTTGCCACCGACTTGGGCGAGACGCGGGATGTTGCCGCCGCGAACCCTGCCGTCGCCAAGAAGCTGTTGGCCTACATGGGAACCGCTCGCACCGAATCCAAAGACTTTCCGATTCGCGCATGATCCCCGTCGCGCTCAGCATCGCCGGCTCGGATCCCTCGGGCGGCGCCGGCATTCAAGCCGATCTCAAGACGTTTCATCAGTTCGGCGTCTACGGCGAAGCGGCCATCACGCTGCTCACGGTGCAGAATACCAGCGGCGTGTCCGCGGTAGAAGTGATGGCTGCGGACTTCGTCAGCGCGCAGATTGGCGCGGTGTTGGAGGACATTCCGCCGCACGCCATCAAGACCGGTGCTCTCGGTAGTCGGGCTGTCGTGGAGGCGGTCGCCTACTCGCTGGGTTCGGCCGGTTGCCCGCTGGTGGTGGATCCGGTGATGATTTCGAAGCATGGAGCACCGTTGATGTCCGGTGAGGCGCAGCAGGCGCTGGTGCGGATGCTGTTGCCTTTGTGCACCATCATCACGCCCAATCTGCCGGAGGCTGAGGCGATCACCAACCGGGCCGTGACCACTTTAGAGGAGATGCGAGACGCGGCGCGCGCGATGGTCGATCTGGGCGCGCGTGGCGTCCTGATGAAAGGTGGCCACTTGGAAGGCGCGGCGACAGACCTTCTGTGGATCGACGGCGAATGGCTCGAATTGCCCGCGACGCGGGTCGAAACGAAGCACACGCACGGGACGGGCTGTACTTATTCGGCGGCGATCGCGGCGGGGTTGGCGAAAGGCCAAACGATGACGGCGGCAGTGCGCGCCGCCAAGGACTTTATCGATGCGGCCATTCGGACGAATCCTGGGCTCGGTGGCGGTTCAGGTCCGGTGAACCACTTCGCGCCGGCGCGTTAATTATTGCTTCAAGCGCGTGGCTTGCCGGGCGACCATGCGCCACTGGCCATCGCGATTGACCCAGACGTGCAGCACGTCCATGGGCACGTGGTCGGTGGCACTGTGCCACAAGTCGACACGCGTTTTCACCAATGCGGTGTTGCCATAAATCCGGACGGTGGGCGCGCCGAATTCCAACTTCGTCGTGACAGACTTTCCGGAGACGATCGCCTCCATGAACTGCGCCTTGGACTCGAGCGACCCCTGCGAGTGCGTGTAGATCAGGTCGTCGCCCAGCAGACGGTCAAGCGCTGCCCGGTCCCGACTCAGCATGGCCACGCGGAACGATTCCATCGCCTTCA
The DNA here is from genome assembly GCA_965229305.1 of Bryobacteraceae bacterium. Classification (GTDB taxonomy): domain Bacteria; phylum Acidobacteriota; class Terriglobia; order Bryobacterales; family Bryobacteraceae; genus JALHNI01. Next base: position 174,157 of record CBDDIZ010000037.1, read on the forward strand.
ATACCGGCGCTTGGGTGGCATCGGCGGCGAACAGAAGGGTCGCGAGGAAGGGAAGGAGGAGCGCTTTCATGGGGCTTCTGTTATATCGAGGGCTGGGGCGCCGGGTCAAGCCGGTTACGCCGAGCCAGCTTGATCAACTCCAAGTCCTCGGTCGCGAAGGTCAACTGACCGCGGCGCATGCGCGAATAGTCTTCTTCGGTCCATGAGGCTTTCATGATGCCGGAGTCCGAATGCCGATTGCAGCCCTGCAGCAGGTGCATCACTTCATGAACGATGACGTGGGCCAACAGTTGGGACGGCGCCAGCGCGCTACGGCGATCATTCAAGCGGTTCCAGTAAATGCGGATGGTGTGTCCTTCGAAGACGAAGGCTTCCGCCATCGCGGCGAGATTGAGCGAGGCGGGAGCGTGGGGCAACAGGTGGAGGCGCAGACGGCCGCTCCAATCGGGGCAAGTCCGTTCGCGCTTGCACCAGTCGAGGGAAAGGCCGGCGCGGGAGAGAATCTGCCGGGCGAGATGCTGAGCCTGAATGACGGTGGGGCTGTTCACCTCAGGGCCGCCGATCAACGTGGCCGAGAGCGAGTGGTTCTCCTGCGCGTGCAGTCCGAGGTAGCTGGCAAAAATCAGAACGACGATCGGTTGGCGTGTCATGCAGGTCCTCCGCCGTACTTAGCGGAGGAGCCTGTGGACAACGGCCAGGGAGGCCGACCTTATTTCTTAGGCTTATAGCCCTGCCAGATGTACTCGAGCGCCGCGGGCAGCGTGGCCGCCTTCACGGCGCGATCCGTATGCCCGGCGTTCTTGGCGAACACGAACTGGTAGTGATAGCGCTTCTCGGCCAGCACCTTGGCCATCCGCTCGTTCGCGAGCACCCAGTCGTGGTAGTCGTCCCGGGTGATCAGATTGTCGCGATCGCTCACGTGCATCCACAGACGAATCGGCTTACGCGGGCTCTTGGGGATCAGATTCTCGTGGAACTCCCAGGCGCCGTGCGGAGTCTCCGGGTTGTACGGCCACTGCTGGTTCACGTACGTGCCCGAATAGGTGAGCACGCGGTGATACCACTCCGGGTGATACCAAGCCATGATCAGCGCGGCGGAACCGCCCGAACTGCCGCCCATGGTGGCTCGTCCGTCGGGGTCCTTGGTCAGCTTCACGTTGTACTGCTTCTCCACCAACGGCAGCACTTCCTTCTCTACGAACTCCGCGTACAGCCCGGACATCGTGTCGTACTCCAGACCGCGCTGGCTGCCCTGTGCATCGCCAGACCCGTTGCCGATGGAAATGGCGATCATCACCGGCACTCGCTTCTCGTGGATGAGGTTGTCCAGGGCGTTGAACAGCCCATTGTCGATGCCGTCGGCGCCGATGATGAACGGCGCCGCGGTGCCTGGCACGTATTGCTTGGGGACGTAGACGCCCACCTTGCGAGTGTAGGGGTGCGGATAGCTGTTGACGATGAGCTTGTTGGGGTCGTTGGGGTCGGGGCGCGCGAAGGTGCCGGGCTCGCGTGCGATGCCCGGGTAGATCTTGCTGTCGGTCGACCTCATCTCGAAGGTATAGCGCTCGCCGTGCGGGACGCCTTCCTTCACCGCCATCTCCGGCGCGGGGGAGTAGGTGGGCCCGATGATGAAGTTGCCGTCCAGTTTGGGCGAGGGGACCGTATTATCCGGCAGTTCCTTCGCTTGAACATAACCGGGGGTGTGCGGATCGCGCGTCGGCGGGGGCTGCCGTTTGGGCCGGTCCACGGGCGGAGCGGCGGGAGCCGGATTGGGCGTTTGTGCCAACGACAGCCAACTGCATAGACAGGCAACGAAGAGAAGACGGAACATGCGGAACCTCATTTCTACCGCCGGCGCCTCCTCGCAAAGGTCGGCGCGGCTCGGAATCGATCTTATCTCAACCAGGCCGCTTTTTCGCGACCTGCACTCATCGTTCTGACCGGGAACTGAAGCCCGCGCAGAAACGAGGTCGGCGGCCGTGGTTCCAGGACTTTTGAAGGCCCTAGATTGAGTCACAAATTTAGCTGATGTGACAGTTTAATTACACTGGCAAATCGCCGGTGGCAGGGGTGACGCGCCACATTGCTAATGGTGATTCACCACTCGGAAAGTTTAGATTCTGATAGAAATGCTCATTACAAAAGACTTAGCGACTGACGCGGAGGGTTGCCGCAGCTTCTGATCTGGGGCGAGTCGCCCTGCAGATTATGTTAAGAATTGCTAGCCTAAAAGAATGTTACGTCTCGGTGCCTTAATGGCGTGTTTGTTCTCCGCGACTTTGGTGGGCCAAGTGACTGGCCGCTTAACTGGTACGGTCCAGGACCCTTCGGGTGCTCCGGTTCCGGCGGTCAAGGTCGAAATCTTCCTCGGCGGCGGTTCTACCGCCTTGCTGCAAACCGAAACCAACCAGGATGGCCTGTTCACTTTTTCTGCTCTCCGCCCCGAAGCCTACGATGTGGCGATCACCGGCAGTGGTTTTGCCAAAGTGGCCCTGCGCCTGGTGAAAGTCGATGCTCTCCGCGAAACCTCGCTTGGCGTGATCAAGCTCGAACTCTCCACTGCTTCGCAAGTTGTCGAAGTCTCCGGCGAAGCGCTGGCCGTGCAACTGGGCGGGAGCGAACTTGTCTCGACGATTCCTCGGCAGCAAGTGCAGAACCTCCCGACGTCGTCGCGCCAGTTAAGCACGCTGTTTTCCACCTAAGCGGGTGTGAGTGACGGCCGAGGTCCCATGGCCATCAATGGCATGCGCACCTCGGCGTCGAACGTGACGCTCGACGGCATCAATATCCAGGACAACTTCATTCGCACCAACGCGCTGGACTTCATGCCCATCCGCCCCACGGTGGATCAGATCGAAGAAATGTCCATCGCGGTCGGCAATGCTGGTTCCACCGTCGGTGGCGGCGCTTCGCAGATCACCCTGATCACGCGCTCTGGTTCGAATACGCTGCACGGCTCCGGCTACTGGTTCAATCAGAACCAGGCTTACAACGCCAACGAATTCTTCAATAACCGTTCTGGCGTGGCCAAGCCGAAGCTGAACCAGAATCAGGTGGGCGCGTCGCTGGGCGGCAAGATCATCAAGGACAAGCTCTTCTTCTTCGGTAACTTTGAGTCGTTGCGGCTGAAGCAGCAGCAGAGCCAGTTACGCACGGTGCTGGTGCCCGAAGCGCGCTCCGGCAACTTCCTTTACCGCTCGGCTCCGAATGCGCCCATCCAGTCGGTCAATGTGCTGACCGCGCGCGGCGCGGCGCTCGATCCCACGATCAAGGCCATGATCGATTCGTTGCCCATGCCGAACTCGACTGACGCGGGAGACGGGATCTTGACTTCTGGCTATCGTTTCAACGCTCAGGCCAACACCATTCGCGATCAGTTTGTGAACAAGTGGGACTACTACTTGAGTTCGAAGCACAGCTTCGCTGGCACCTACAATCGCACGTCTGAATATAACGATCGTCCGGACATCACGACTCGCTTCTATGGGCAGGTGCCGCCGAACAATACGGACGCCACCCGCAACTTCCTCAGCCTGGTGTGGCGGGCGACGCTGACGCCGACTCTCACCAACGAAGTGCGTGGTGGCTTCCTGCGAAGCCCCAGCATCTTCGGCCGCGCCGACGCCATCCCCGGCGCCATTGTCAATCCGACGGCGACGACGATCTTTACGCTCCCCACCAACTCTTTCCTGTCCCAGGGCCGCCGGACGCGGACTTACTCGATCCAGGACAACGCAAACTGGCTGAAGGGCAAGCACGACATCTCGTTCGGCTTCCAGTCCCAATGGATCCGGAACTTTGCCTACAACGATGCCGGTTCGATCCCCACGGCGACGCTCGGGATCAGCGCCGCGCAAACCGGTCTGACGGCCGCGCAGTTGCCAGGGATTACTGCCCAGGATCTCAGCCGTGCGCAGGACTACCTGGCCACCATGGCAGGTTTCATCACCAACGTTCAACAGAGCTTCTATGTGAACGACGCTTCGAAGGGCTTCGATAAGGGCGTGGGCGAGCGGCGGAACTTTCGTAACAACACCCACGCCTTCTATGTGCAGGACCGTTGGAAGGTGATGCCCCGGCTGACCCTGACGCTCGGCCTGCGATACGAATACTGGACCGTACTGCAGGAAGAGAACAATCTCTTCTTCCTGCCCAACAGCGTCAACGACAACATCATCTCGACGGTACTCAACCCGAACGCGACGTTCAACTTCGTGGGGACGGAAGGGCGCTACCTTTACAAGCCGGACCGCAACAACTTCGCGCCGAACTTTGGTTTCGCCTTCGATCCGTTTGGCAACGGAAAGACCGCGATCCGCGGTTCCTACGGCATTGCGTTCTTCAATGACGATAGCCTGACGGCCATTCGTAACAACTTCAATACCAACGGCGGGCTCAACACGACGCTTGCCCAGGTCAACCTCACGAACACGCTGGCCAACACCCCATCACTCACGGCCCCCAACTTCACCGTGCCGCTGACGCTGCCCGCGCTGTATGCTGGCAATCGCCAGGTGGCCCTCGGCCGCCCCGAGTTCGGCTTGGCCACTCCTTATGCCCAGATGTACTCGTTCGGCATTCAGCATGAAATCAAGGGCACGATCGTGGAAGCCCGCTATGTGGGCAACCACGGCACGAAGCTCCTTCGGGCCTATGACTACAATCAGGTGGACATCAACAACGGGAACTTCCTTTCCTTGTTCCGCGGTATTCAGGCTTCGGGCGCGACCACGATTCCGGGTCTGGGGCCGAACGCGAACCTGGGGTCCGCTGCCAACCAGCAGTTGATCCGCCAGGGCGAAGTCGGCACGCTCGCCGCCAACCTCCAAATCAATGGCCAGAACGGCACCTTTAACTTCTTCCGTAATCCGAACGCCTTGGCCGCCAACGTCATCGGTAATGGCGCTAACTCCACCTACAATGCGCTGCAGATCGATGTCCGCCGCCGCGTCCGCGGCTTCTTCTTCCAGTCGAATTACACTTGGTCGAAAGTTCTCTCGGACACGTCGGGCGACGACCAGAACCGCTTTGAGCCGTTCCTCGACTTGGGCAACGGCGCGCTCGAACGCGCTCGCGCTCCGTTCGATCTTCGTCACGCCTTCAAGTTCAATGCGAGCTACGAACTGCCGTTCGGAGCGGGCAAGCGTTTCAGCGGCGGCCGCGTGGTCAATCAATTCATCGGCGGCTGGATGGTCGCCGCGAACCAGAGCTGGATTTCCGGCTTCCCGTTCTCGGTGCTCTCTCAGCGCGGCACGTTGAACCGCGGTCCACGTGCCACTTCACGCAACACAGCGGTCAGCACGATGACCTATGAGGACATCATGGATAAGGTGTTCAAGCTCGATAAGCGCGATGGCGTGCTCTTCGTCGATCCGAACTACACCCTGGCTGGCCGCGGTGTGAATTCGGACGGCACCGCGCCCTTCGCCAACCAGGTGTTCTACAACCCCACGGCGGGTAACGTGGGTACGCTGCAACGCCGCATGTTCAGCGGTCCCCGCAGCTTCTTCCTTGACGTCTCGCTGCGCAAGAAGGTCGCGCTCACCGAACGCCATTCGCTGGAGTTCGGTGCGGACGCCTTCAACCTGCCGAACCACCCGTCGTTCACCATCGGCGTGGAGCAGGACATCAACAGTGTGAACTTCAACCGCATCACCGGTGTCAACGGTACCGGTGCGCGGTTCCTGCAGTTCAGCGTTTACTACCGCTTCTAGGCCCTAGCTACGAAGCTAACTGACGCGCATCCTGTCCCGGATCGATAATAGGGGCAGGATGCGCGTTTCTCTTTCTGGCGGTCCGCTACCCGGCGACTTCGACCCGTTGGTCGCCGAGTGGTTCTCGGCCCGCTTTACCCACGCCACCGAGCCTCAGCTCCAGGGTTGGCAGCAAATCGCCGCCGGGCGTGACGTCCTGATTTCCGCACCCACTGGGTCCGGCAAAACCCTCGCTGCGTTCCTCATCTGCCTCGATCGACTCGTCCGTGCGGCCCGCTCGGCGCTGGCGAGCGAGACCTCAGTCGTTTATGTTTCACCCTTGAAGGCGCTCTCAAACGACGTACGCCGCAACCTTGAAACGCCGCTGGCCGAGATCGCCGCGCTGGCCGCCGAAAAAGGAATTCCGCTCGCGCCCATTCGGACCGCCGTGCGCACCGGCGACACGACCCCCGCGCAGCGACAGGCGATGACCCGTCGGGCGCCGCATGTCCTGGTGACCACGCCGGAGTCACTTTTCATTCTCGTTACCGCGGAGAAGCCGCGGGCCATGCTGCGCACCACGCAGACCGTGATCGTCGACGAGATCCATGCCATTGCCGACGACAAACGTGGCGCGCATCTGGCGGTGACGTTGGCTCGTCTCGATGCGCTGGTGGAGGCGGCCGGCTTACCCAAGCCCCAGCGCATTGGCCTTTCCGCGACCGTGAGTCCGATCGAAGTGGTGGCCGACTACCTCTCGCCAGGTGCGGCGATCGTCAATGCGGGCCATCGCCGGGATATGGCCCTGGCGGTGGAGGTGCCGAACGACGAATTGGGCGCCGTCGCCACCAGCGAGATGTGGGAAGAACTCTACGACCGCATGGCCGCCCACATCGGCGAGAATCGCACGACGTTGGTGTTTGTCAACACGCGCCGGATGTCGGAGCGCATTTCCCATGCGCTCGCGACGCGCCTGGGCGAGAACGTCGTGCTGCCGCATCATGGCAGCCTGGCGCGCAATCTGCGCTTCGATGCCGAGTCGCGGTTGAAGGCTGGTGACTTGCGCGCGGTCGTTGCGACGGCGTCGCTCGAACTCGGCATCGATATTGGCACGGTCGACCTGGTGATTCAGGTGGGCTCCCCGCGTTCGATCGCCGTGGCGCTGCAGCGCATCGGCCGTTCCGGCCATTGGGTCGGCGCGCGCCCGCGTGGAATTCTGCTGCCGACGACGCGCGATGAACTCGTCGAGTGCGCGGCCGTGATTCATGCGATCCGCTCCGGCGACCTGGAGCGCCTGGAGATTCCAGCCAATGCCGCCGACATCCTGGCCCAACAGGTGGTCGCCGAGTCGTCGACGGGCGACCAGGGCGAAGCGGCACTCTATGACCTGATGCGACGGGCCTACCCGTTTCGGGATTTGCCGCTCGAAACCTTCGATCAGGTAGTCACCATGTTGTCGGAAGGCATCGCTACCTCTCGAGGGCGCAGCGGGACGTTCCTGCATCGCGATCAGGTGAACGGGCGGATTCGAGGACGGCGGGGAGCACGTCTGGCGGCGCTCACTTCAGGCGGAGCGATTCCGGAGAATGCCGCTTTCACCGTGGTCGCTGAGCCCGATGGGAAGACGGTGGGAACGCTCGACGAAGACTTCGCCATGGAAAGCCTCACCGGCGATGTCTTCCTGCTCGGCACGCATTCCTGGCGGATCCGTCACGTCGCCCAGGGCAAAGTGATGGTGGAAGACGCGCATGGCGCGCCGCCCTCGATTCCGTTTTGGCTGGGCGAAGCGCCTGGCCGTTCGGCGGAATTGTCTGCCGCCTTCACTCGCGTTCGCCAACGTCTTATGGAGGAGGGCGCCGAAGAGTGGCTGGAAAACGAATGCGGTTTAGATAAAGCGGGAGCGTCTCAGGCGGTAGCTTACACCCGGGCCGGCGCGGCGATGCTGGGAGCGTTGCCCACCACCGACAAGGTGATTGCCGAACGCTTTTTCGATGAAGCGGGCGGCATGCAACTGGTGATCCACGCGCCCTTCGGCTCGCGCATTAATCGCGCCTGGGGCCTGGCTCTGCGCAAGCGCTTCTGCCGCACCTTCGACTTTGAATTACAGGCAGCCGCTACCGACAACGGCATCGTCATCTCGCTCAGCGATCGGCATGCCTTCCCGCTTGAGCTGGTCTTTGAGTTCCTGCGCGCGGCCACCGTGCGCGACGTGCTGACGCAAGCGTTGCTTGATGCGCCGATGTTCGGCACGCGCTGGCGTTGGAACGCGACGCGTTCGCTTGCAGTGCTGCGCTTCAATGGCGGTAAGCGTGTCCCGGCACCAATCCAGCGCATGCGCTCGGACGATCTGCTGGCTTCGGTTTTTCCCGACCAGGTAGCTTGCGCGGAGAACCTGTCCGGGCCGATTCGCATTCCGGACCATCCCCTCGTCAACGAGACGATCGAGAACTGCCTGCACGAAGCCATGGATCTTAGCGGTCTGGAGGCGCTCCTGCGGCGTCTCGAGGCGGGTGAGCTTCGCGCCGTCACACTCGATACGCCGGAGCCGTCGGTGCTCGGCCACGAGATTCTCAACGCCAACCCCTACGCTTATCTCGACGATGCACCCATCGAGGAGCGACGCGCGCGTGCCGTGCAACTGCGGCGGACGCTGCCGCCTGACGCGGCCGATGGTGCCGGCATCCTCGACTCCGCCGCCATCGAACAGATTGTCGCCGAGGTATGGCCCGATGTGCGCGATGCCGACGAACTTCACGATGCGTTGTTGACGTTGATCGTCCTGCCGCCGGTCGACCAATGGCGGCCGTGGTTCGAGCAATTACGTCCGACCGGGCGTGCTTCGTTGGTCACTCGTGGCGGCCTGCCATATTGGGTCGCCACCGAACGCTTAGCTGTCACCGAGGACGCGGTGCTGGCGCTGCGTGGTTGGCTCGAGTGTTCCGGGCCGCGTACCATCTCCTCTCTCGCCGTTCAACTCGCCTTCGCCCCGGCAGAGGTTGAACGGGCCATGCTGCAGATCGAAAGCGAAGGGCAAGTGCTCCGCGGGCACTTCACCCACCGCGAAGCCGCCACGGAGATCGAATGGTGCAATCGCCGCGTTCTCGCGCGGATTCATCGTCTCACGCTTGGCCGATTGCGGCGGGAGATCGAGCCGGTGACGGCGCAGCAGTTTCATCACTTCCTTACGCGATGGCAGCACACGGCGCACGGCTCAGCCTTGCATGCCGCCGATGGCGTGCTCGAGATCGTCCGGCAGTTGCAGGGCTACGAAGCCCCGGCCGCGGCCTGGGAGTCGCAGATCCTCGCGCGCCGCGTGAGCCATTACTCGGCGCCGTTGCTCGATGAGCTCTGCCTCGCCGGGGAAGTGATGTGGGCGCGTGTTTCGCCGCATCCCGCCTTACTCGAAGCCGATGGCCGCAAGGTGCGTCCCAATCGTCTGGCTCCCATTTCGCTGCTGCTGCGCGAAGACGCGGGCTGGCTGTTCCACGGGCACGATCCGGCAGCAACGTCGGCGGCGCTGTCTCATGCCGCCCAGGACGTTCTCGCAATCCTGGAACGCGAACGCGCCGTCTTCTTCGGCGATCTGGCTCGCCTCTCGCATCGCCTGCCGAGCGAAACCGAAGATGCGTTGTGGGAATTGGTGGCGGCGGGCCTGGTAACGGCAGATGGCTTCGAGAATCTGCGCGCGCTGATTGACCCGAAGCGTCGCCGTGGCGAAGGGCGGGGAAGACGCGCCCGGCCGCGCCATGCTGCGGGCCGCTGGGCGATCGTGCCGCGCGGTGAGGCCGACCCCGCTCGCGTGGAACGTTGGGCGCACCAGTTGCTCAGCCGCTGGGGCGTCCTCCTGCGTGACTTGTTGCAGCGGGAGTCCGGCGCGCCTCCGTGGCGCGAACTTTTGCCCGTGTTGCGGCGTCTCGAAGCGCAGGGTCAGGTCCGCGGTGGCCGTTTCGTTGCCGGCTTTACCGGAGAGCAGTTCGCTCGTCCTGAAGCCCTCGAGTTGCTGCGCGCATTGCGTCGTGCGGGCGAACCAGAACCGCTGGTGGACGTCCCTAGTGCCGATCCGCTCAACCTCACCGGCATCATCCTGCCAGGGCCGCGGGTCAGCCAGTTGCTCACTAACCTCACGGTGCTCCGCCCCGCAATCTGAAGTTCGCGCTTACCTGGACGGATCGCTGTGCAGCAGTGGGCCGACTTGATTCGAGTACTGATAGTTGGCGCGCCGGTCCGCATCAATCGTCCAGAACATCGCGCCCAGGATACCCGGATAACCGCCTGGCTGCCGGAGACGATAGCGACTTCCCGCAGGTGCCCGGCCCGTGATGAGATACGTCATCGCCTGGCTCACTGCATCGTCCCCGGGCGCCTTCTGATCGGGAATAGCGAACGCCACCAGGATCACGTCCCACTGCGGTGACACTTCCCGCGAAGGAAAGGTCGAGCCAGCCGAGCCGTAGCCAGCCCAATAGCCGATGAGCTGATGCCCGCTCGGTCGACCCGCCGGCGCCGCCGCCACGGTGGGCTTGGGAGCTGCACCGACATACCAGTTCGGCAGGGCGACGTTCTGCACGTGATAGCCATTGATGGCGAAAGCAGGCGAGGCCGGGAAGTTGTTCTTCGGATTCGTGTCGGGCGGGTTCAGCAGAAAGTAGGTGGAGCCCACGCCCGGCCCGCCGCAAGCTCCGTTCGCCGTGGCCTCATCCAGCGCGTAATAGGCGGTGTTGCGCGTCACCGCCATCTGGCGCACGCCCCGCACAAGCGAAACGGGGCCGCCAACACCCGAGGGTGTGGGCGACCCCGTAGAAGGAGGGGACACTTACTTGGCGAGACGGAGAATTTCCGAAGCGATGCGCACGAACGCTTCATTCAGAGCCGAGGTAGTCGGCGCATAAACGAAGAAGCCTTCGGGCTTGCTGGCGTCGTACATGGTGTTGGAGGCATCAGGCACGTTCGCCGCACGGCGGAGCAGATCGAACTCGTCGTCGCCAATGCCGTCACCGAAGCCGATCGAATAAGTGATCGTGTTCAGTTCACCCGGAGCCGTGTCGTTGGAGCGGATGCGGATCGCGGCGTTCGCCACTTGATTCATCGCGGCGTTGATCTGCGTACTGCGGCTGTTGCTGACGATGCGGCCGGCGTCCGGATGGCCGGTGGGCCAGCGGGAGACGACTTTGTAAGTGCTGCTGGAAACGCTAGTGCCGAACGTGTCGGTTTCGGGCAGAAATGCCAGATCCTGATGCACGCTGCTTTCGCTTGAGGTGAAGCGGCAGTTCGTGCCGGCGATGCGATCGCCGGTCGTAGGGTTGAAGATGCCGCCCAGGTTGGTGCCGGTGGTGTAGACCAGAATCATGCCGGTCTTGCCGGTCGTGTTCGAACAAGGGCTGCGGCTGCTGTTGGCGTCGAAGCTGGAACTGGCCGAACGGGTATATTTCTGCGGAGCAGGAGCCGAGAGGTTCCAGCGGATGCCGTTGTAGCCCCACGCATCGATGGCCGCCGAAAAATTATAGGGCACCGTGTTGGGCTGTCCGTCGGTCATCAGCAGAATCACATTCAGCGCGCCCGGCTCATTGATGGTCTTCAGCTGTTCGTAGCCCTGCCAATAGCCGGAACCGGTTGCGGTGGCTCCCACGCAGTCAATCGCGTTGGCCTTGGCCGGAATGCCGGTGGTCGCGTTCTGGAAGTCGCCGGGAGGATTCTGCAAAGCAAAGTCCGTGGAGTAGCTGGTGGCGTAGCTCACCAGGCCCACGCGATCGCGGTAGTTGGCAAAGCGTGAAGCAAACGCCGTTACGGCCGACTTCATCGCCGGGCAGCCCCCATTGGTGTCCATCGATCCGGAGCGGTCCACCACCATCACGACGTTGACGTCACGGCGGGAAGCCTTGCCCACGGCGCGGATGCCGACGGCGTTCGGATTGATGTAACGCATGAAAAGCGTGGGCGCCGTGACGGCCACGTCCACCGTCACGGTCCGCGTGCGGTAAGCCGTTTCGGCCACTGTCGGCGTGATCGTGCGGTTCGTGTTCGTGAGGAACGCCCCGGGCGGGAAATTGGCGTTGAAGAAGCGGGTGGCGGTCGAGAGAGCGTTTGATTCCTGTTGCGCGATGGTCTGCCCAATGGAAAGATTGCGGGCGGAGGAGATGGCGGCCGCGTCGGCGGCCGACGTGATGCGGGCTTTGATGCCATACATGATGCTGGCGTCAATCCCCAAACCCACCACCGGAATCGTAATGGTCAAGGCGATCGTCGTCAGAATGAGCGCGAAGCCTTTCTCACGGGCCTCGGCAGAGCGGAAGCGTTGGAAGCGATGGTGCATGGCTACTGTCCTGTTCTTTTTTTCGTTAGTAGATCGTGCGTGCATAAACACCCGTGTTGGTCATCCAACCGGGCAGGTCATAGTCGGGAGAGCTGAAGTACACCTCAGTGACGTAGGCGATCTCGCTGGTGTTGAGCGTGATGACGCTGTCGAAGTTGGTGGCCCGCAAGGCGGTGTTGGTCAGGTAGTTTGACGCGGCCACGGTTCCATCGGTGCCGATGAGGTTCGATGGCGGCTGGCCGAAGTCGCTGGTGCGCAGCGACGTGTTGCCGAAGCGGTAGCGATGCTTGATCACCGGAACGCCCCGGTTGGTGCAGGCGCTGCCAGTGAGACCCGCCCCCGTGCAATCGGCATCGGAGGGGATCATCACCTGCGAGACGATCACCACGCCGCGTCCGTTCGGATCCGGGTCATAGCTGGCGTTCAGCTTCATGCCCAGGCCTTCGGTGAGCCGGACGATCAGCCGCTGGTTCTGCTGAATCGAGAAGTCGATCTGTCGGACATACATCAGGCCCGTGCTGCGGGAGACCTGCGTCACCTGCATGTTGCGGGTGAGGTTCATCCCGATCGAAAACAGGCCCAGCAGGAGCGGGGTGAGAAAGCTCAGGCACAAAGCGAACTCCACCAGGGTGTTGCCGCTCTCGCCGCCTTTGCGATTCCGTCGTGCCATTCTCATTGTTGCCGCCTCCCTTTCTCCTATCGCGCCGGTACCAACGTGCCCGGGGGCAAGGTTTCCATGCGGTCCGAAGCCCTTACGCTGATCTGCAGCGGGGTTCCGCTACGCATCAGCGGCGCAATCCAATACCACGTGTAGTTCTCGACGGCCACTTCCACCACGTTTCCCGGCGCATTCGCGTTGGTGTACGAGAGCGTATTCGGATCGTAGTAGCGAATGCAAATCTTGCAGGGATTCTCGCTGCCGTTCACCGAGCTCAGAAAGCCCAGCGAATTGTTCTTCACCACCTGCCTGATCGACGTGTCGTGGCTCATGCCCGCCATCGTCTGGTAGGTGATCGCGTAGCGCAGGCCCTCGCGCACCGCGTGCTGGAGCGTGCTGCGGGTCATGATCACCATGGAATAATCGAAGATGGCGACAATCATGGCCATCAAGGGGACGAAGACAAAGGCCGCTTCAACGAAAGAACTTCCTCGACGTCCCGGGCGGTGGCGGTGCAATTTCGATGTAACGCTGGTCATGGACATCCCTGTGCCAAGTTCCTGGTTTCCCAGGTACCCATAGACTAGATCTCGACGGTCGAGCCGCAAAGAGAGAAAAGTCCCGGTACTTCTTGCGCTGGAATAGTACCTTTTGATTGGTACTTTGGTCCCGGAACCCTTAGAGCCGATTCCGCTATGATGGAGGCTCGGAATGCTTATCGGCAGGAGTCCAAGTTTGCCCCTACAAATTCGCGGAGTTGCCGTATGAGCCATCGCCGGAAGAATCTCATCCTGGTTCTCGCTTGCACGGTGCTCGGCGCGGGGGCCCAAGTCTTTTTCAAGCTCGCGGGTGCCGCCCTCGGACCCTCACCTTCCCCGGTGCAGATGCTCACCTGTCCTGCCGCTGATCGCCGGCTACATTCTCTACGGCTTTAGTACCGTCCTGCTGAGCTTCGCTCTTCGCCACGACGAATTGTCCAGCATGTACCCGATCATCTCCCTGACCTACGTCTGGGTCATGTTCCTGTCCGTCTGGGTCTTTCGGGAAGCGTTAAATCCCTTTAAGGGTGGTGGGCGTGGCCGTGATCATGCTTGGGGTCGCGGTGTTGGGACTCAAAGAGAGCCACAAGTCTCCTCCCGCTTCGCCAGTTTCAGGAATTCCTCCCACGGCGGATGAACTGGCCACGCTGACAAAGGGCGGTCAGTAAGCTTGAACACCCCTCCTCTTTCGATCATGCTCGTGGTGATCGCTTCGCTGATCGGCTCGTTTGGCGCGGTGTTTTTGAAGGCCGGCTCCAAGCATCTCCGGGGCGAATTGAAGTCGCTGCTCACCAACTATCGCCTCGCGATCGGCGGTCTGCTGTTTGTGATTTCGTCTCTGTTTTTTGTGCGAGCGGTCAGTCAGCCGGGCGCTGAGCTCAGCGTCCTCTACCCCATGGTGTCCATGAGCTACCTCTGGGCGATGCTTTGGTCCCGACTTTTCTTTGGGGAGCCCTTCACCCGTCATAAGTTCGCCGGCCTGGGCTTGATCCTGCTCGGCATCGCCATTCTCCAGTTCGGCAAGCAAGCTTAGGTCCTCAATCTGTTGCGTTTTGCTCCACTTGGGGGCTGTGGTGTGTCCGGAACCCCTCAAAAAAACCAGAAAATCGTCTATTTCTGAAAAGGTTACTCGTTTCCTGTAAAAAAAATTGACCAGCGCCGAAATTTACCCTACAATCCTGTTCAACGGTTGGGACGGGGTAAGTAACGGGATGGTGAATGATGCGGGGCTTCGATAAGCGAGTCGCCGTTTGCTTGGTCCTCTTGGCTTGGGTGGCCTACGGATCAACGGCGAATCTGGCACTCATATCTGACGATTACGTCTATCTGATGAAGGCACGGGAGTACGGCGCACCTTCTCAACTCGGCGCGTTGTTCGCCGATGAACTTTATCGCTCTCGTGCCACCACCATCTGGATTACGCGCTTTATTGACCATTTCTTCGGCTTGAGCGCAGCTCCGTATAACTTCATTTCCATCGCCATTCACGCCCTGAATGTCGTGCTGGTGTACGGACTCGGACGGTGGCGCGTGATCGGCTATCCGGTCGCCTTCGCCGCCGCGGCGTTCTTTGCCGTTGCGGAGCGTCCCCATGAGGCCGTGATGTGGTTCTCCGCCCTGCCGGACCTGCTCGCCTTTACCTTCTCCCTGACGGCCGTTCACGGCTATCTCGGCTGGCTGGAGGGCCGCTCTCCTTGGTCCCTCCGGTCGCTGTCCGGGGTGGTGGCAAGCTTCGTCCTCGGGCTCCTATCGAAAGAATCCGCCGCGTCGATGCTGGCGTTCTTTGTGCTCGTTCTGCTGCTGGATCCGCGCAGCCGTTGGCGCCATTGGGCCCCCCTCGTCCCGCTGACCGCCGTCACCGGGGCTTACGCCGCGCTGATTTTTGCCGCCAGCCGCAATCATCTCCATCTAAACGACGGCACATTCGTTTTGGGCTGGCACGTAATTCCCGTTGTGCTCAACTCGGCCGCCCGCCTGTTCTGGGTTTGGGGTCTCGCTGCCGCCGCTCTGTTCGCGATGCTGCGCCCGCGCGTCGCTGATGTCAAGCCGGTTGCCTTCGGCCTTCTCTGGATCGTGCCTGCGCTGGCTCCATACAGCTTTCTTTCCTATCAGGGTTCCGTCCCTAGCCGCCACACCTACATTGCCAACCTCGGCATCGCACTGCTCGTCGGGGCCGCCGGGTACCTCGCTTGGCGACGCTGGCGCAAGGACCGTATCTGGGCGGTCGGTTTACTCGCGGCGGCCATGCTGATCCACAACACGGGCTATATCTGGCTGGTAAAGAAGCCCGCCTTCATCGAGCGGGCACAATACACCGAAAGGTTGCTGGAAGAGGCGGCGCACAATCCGGCCACGCCTTTGCATATCTCCAAGCGCACCTTCCCCTTCAATGTGGAGTTGGCGCATGATGTCATTCTGCTCCGCACGGGGCAGGATCGGACGGTCGTTCTCGAACAGTGATGCGCTTCCGCACACTGTGCGCCAACGAACACTAAATCTTTGCAAACAAAAATATTTCTCGAGGGAACAAAACGATCGTCTCCGTCGTCCGTATTAATAACAACAAAGGCAGACCGTCTCCGCGCGACCCTTTCCCCAACAACACAATCGCGCGGAGACGCCTTCTCCACTGCCATAATCGACTCTATGGATGTCATGGGCGAGCCGTCGCTTGCCAGCGCCTTAACGCGCATTCCTCACCTACAGCTTTTCCCTTTTGAACCTCTCTCCCGCCATACGCGTTTCGCCCTCGGCGGCCCGGCCCGCTTGCTGGTCGACGTAGCCACCATCCCCGCCCTTTCCGCCGCCCTCGACGTCCTGCGTGAGAGCCGGCACCCGTTTCTGCTGATCGGGGGCGGGACCAATCTAGTCGTTTCCGACCATGGGTTCGACGGCATTGTTTTGCGCTACCGAGCGGAGAATCTGGAACTCGACGGCCCCACGATCACCGCGGGTGCCGGACTCGACCTCGAAGCGCTCGTGGATGCCTCCGTGCGCGCCGGACTCGCCGGTATGGAAGCCCTCAAGCGCATTCCCGGTTGGGTGGGCGCGGCAATCTACGGTCATGCCGGCGCTTACGGACAGCAGATTTCCGATTGCCTCGTGTCGGTGACCGTTCATGACGGCGTGTCCGTGCGTACCTTGAGCCGTGAAGCTTGCGAGTTTCGCTACCGCACCAGCCTCTTCAAGCAACACCGTGATTGGGTGATTCTCGAGGCGAAATTCCAAATGAGCCTCGGGGACGCGTCGGCGCTCGCCGCGCGGGCCGAGGAAATCCGCACAGTTCGCGACGAGAAGTTCCCGCCCACTCTGCGTTGTGCGGGTTCCACCTTCAAGAACTGCCTCTTGGCCGATTTGCCCGCTACCGTCCAGGAACGTGTGCCGGGCGGGATGGTGAAGGGTGGAAAGGTGCCCGCAGCTTGGTTCCTGGAGCAGGTGGGCGCCAAAGGCATGCGCCGTGGAGGAATCCATGTGGCCGATTACCACGCCAACCTGTTGTTCAACGATGGCCAGGGTCGTGCCACCGAGTTGATCGCGCTCATTGACCACTTGAAACAGTTGGTTTATCGCGAGTTTACAGTTCTGCTTGAAGAGGAAGTGCAGTACGTCGGCTTCCCGGATCGGATCAGCTATTGATCCGATGTCAGACAAATAAAAGGCGAAACTGGGACGCCGGTTACCATTCGCGTCGATTTCTTCCCCTTTCAACCTCCGGTGATTCGCAACCTTGCCCCGGCTGTGTTTCAATTGAAGCTTAGGTTTTCTATGGCGTTACGCAAATTCCGGCCAAAGCGCGCTCTCAAAGGGGCTTGGCGTTTTGCCCGTGAGCTGGGCTTAGTGGCAAAAGGCTTGGCTTCAACGGACCACGTGGTTCAGGCGCACATCATCCCGATGCGCAAATGCAACCTCGATTGCGGCTACTGTAACGAATATGACGATGTCTCGAAGCCGGTCCCGTTGGCGACCATGCTGGAGCGGGTGGATCATCTGGCCCGTTTGGGCGCCACGTTGATCACCATTTCCGGTGGCGAACCGCTCCTGCACCCCGACCTCGACGACATCATCCGCCGCATCCGTTCTCACGGCATCATCACCGGGATGATCACCAACGGTTATCTGCTGGTTCCCGCCCGCATCCAGCGCCTTAACGACGCCGGCCTCGATCACCTCCAGATCTCCATCGACAACATCAACCCCGACGAAGTTTCGAAGAAGAGCCTCAAGGTGCTCGACAAGAAGCTACAGATGCTGGCTGAACACGCCGACTTCCACGTCAACATCAATTCCGTGGTCGGCGGCGGCGTGCGTAATCCCGAAGACGCTTACGTCATTGCCACCCGCGCCATTGAGTACGGTCTCAGTTCTACGGTCGGCATCATTCACGACGGTCATGGTCAACTCCGAGCGCTGCCTGAGCATGTCCGCGAAGTCTTCTTCCGTATTCGCAAGCTGCAGAAGCGCAGCTACGCGCGGCTCAACCACTTCCAGGAAGCCATCGCCCTTGGACGTCCGAACAACTGGCGCTGCCGCGCCGGGGCGCGCTACCTGTACATTTGCGAAGAGGGCCTGGTGCACTTCTGCTCGCAGCAGCGGGGCCATCCCGGAGTCCCGATCGCCGAGTACACGATCAACGACATTCGCCGCGAGTACCTGACCGAAAAGGCTTGCGCGCCGAACTGCACGATCTCCTGCGTCCACCAAACGTCGCTCATGGATTTCTGGCGCGATCCGCAAACGATTCCGGCTCCGCATCTGGAGAAGTCTGAGCCGTTGATCCAAATTCAAACCGCCGGCCACTAAGTTGACCAAGCCCCGCATTGCTGTCATCGGCGCCGGTCAGTTCGGTCAACACCATGTCCGGCACCTAAAGGCGCATGAGGGCTTTCACTTGGTTGGTGTGGCGGACCCGCAGTCCCCGCTCGCGACCGTTGCTGACTACCGCGAGCTCATCGGCCAAATCGACTGTGCCGTCGTCGCCGCTCCTTCGAGCCTGCACGCCGAGATCGGATCCCAACTGCTCGCTGCGGGCATCGACGTTCTAATGGAGAAGCCGCTCGCCGAAGATGGCCCCGGCGCCCAACGCCTCGTTGACCTGGCCACGGAGCACGGCCGCATTCTTCAGGTGGGCCACCTCGAACGCTTTAACCCGGCGGTTGAAGCCCTGATGGGCAAGATCAAGCTGCCGCTCTTCTTCGAAGTCCACCGCCTCAGCGCGTTCTCGCCTCGCAGTCTCGACATCGACGTGGTGCTGGATCTGATGGTTCACGACCTCGATCTTCTGCTCGCCTTTACCGGCCAACTCCCCACCGCCATCCACGCGGCCGGGATCCGTGTCCTCAGCCAGAAGGTCGATATCGCCAACGTCCGCCTGGAGTTCGCTACCGGCTGCGTCGCCAATCTCACGGCCAGTCGCGTCTCTACCGAGCAGGTGCGAAAGCTGCGCATGTTCCAGCCGCACGAATATCATTCGCTCGATTTTGCGAAGCAGGAACTGTTTTCCATCCAGGCCGGCGGCCCGCTCGGCTTCCAGTTCGATCACGCCGCCCTCACCAAGCGTGATGCTTTGGCTGCTGAGCTCGATGAATTCGCCGTATGCGTCGCCACGCGCCGTGCTCCGCGGGCCGACGGCGCTGCGGGCTTACGTGCCTTAACTCTCGCCCTGGCGATCATTGATAAGATTGAGGCACACGCCCGGCTCGTCGAGGCGACGCTGGCCGCGCAGAAGTAACAAAGCGGCATGTCCGCACGTCGAACACCTTGTTGCCGCCGTCCACCTCCGAATCCGCCCCGCCCAGCGTCGACTTCCTCATCGACTGGGATCAGGAACAGGAACGGCGCCCACTGTGGCAGCCCGCCCTCCTGTCGATTCTGGCGCACCTTTTCCTCTTCATCTTCTTCCGCGCGCTCCCTGATTTGCCGGTCCGTCAATTCAACCTTCCTGGCCCGACGGTGGCCGAACTCAAGCCCCGCGTCACGCCCTTGGTGATGCCTTCGGACCTGCTCACTCAGAAAGCGCCCAACCAAAAGAAGCCCAGCAAGGAAATCGACCTCGAAGGCTTGGTGGCTCGCAAGACCGAACAGTCCTTACAGAAGAACGGATCTGTCCCGCGCCCCGCTCCCCGCCCGCTCTCGCTACCCGGCCCGGAACGCGCGCAGGTTCAGGCTCCGCCGAAGATTATGGCCCCCGCCCCGGAAATTGCCACTCGCACTCAGGGTGCTTTGCCACAGTTGGGAAACTCTCTCGAGGGCATTAAAGCTGCGCCCCCGCCGGTTGAGCCGGAGAAAAAACCGAAGCTGACGTTTGAAAGCGTCGGCGCCAACGTGTCCGGCGGAAGCGGCGCCAGCAACGGCGTGAAGATCCAGGCTCCTAAATCTTCCATCGAAGAAGCCGTCCGCGCGGCAGCCCGGAATCAGGCCACCGGCGGCGTAGTGATCTCCGATGCGGGTGACATTGGCGGCATGGCTCCCGCTCCGAACACGGCTCCGTCCTCCGGCAAGACGGGCTCGCAAATCGAACTCCTTAGCGACCCCCAAGGCGTCGATTTCCGGCCGTATCTGATTCAGGTTCTGGCGGCGGTTCGGCGCAACTGGTTCGCTGTGATTCCGGAAAGTGCCCGCCTCGGCGGCCGCCCTGGCCGCGTGGCGGTCCAGTTCGCGATCAGCAAGAATGGCGCGGTCCCCAAGCTGGTGATTGCCAGCGGATCCGGAGTCGAGTCGTTTGACCGCGCGGCCGTGGCCGGCATCAGCGCCTCGAACCCGTTCCCGCCATTGCCTGGCGCCTTTCGCGGCGACCAGATTCGCCTGCAGTTAGTCTTCAGCTACAACACGCCGGCGCGCTGAGTTGACAGCAGTTCTAAGAAGTCCTCTGTCGTTCGAGCTTCCACGCCAGGCAGCAAGGCGGTTGTCCGCACCACGGTGCTCGACGACCGGCGATGCACCAGCATCGCTCGCACTGGCTTGTTTCGCTTCTCGAGAGCCTTCCGCAACGTCCCCATGCTCTCGGCCATCCGCGGTAACGGCGTCCGGGTGGCCTTCGCCTCCAACAGCCACACCTCGCCTCCCGGGCGCGGCAGCAGAAAGTCCACCTCCAGACCTTGCCGGTCTCGAAAGTAGTAAAGCTCTTTCCGTCTTCCCTGATTCACCTGCCATTTGTAGATTTCGCTTGCCAGAAAGCCTTCGTACAATGCTCCGAGAAACGGCGACTGATCCAAGGCCGCCGGACTCGCCACTCCCAGCAGATAGCAAGCCATTCCCGAATCGAGCCAGTACACCTTTGGCGCCTTGATTAATCGCTTCCCGGCGTTCTCAAAATACGGCGGCACGCGAATGATCTGGTTCGTCATCTCCAGAATGCGCAGCCAACTTTCGATCGTCGGAACCGACACTCCCAGCGGCGCCGCCAAGTCGCTACGGTTCAGCATCTGCCCGTGCCGCGTCGCCAACAGCGTCAGGAACGTTCGGAAGGTCGGCAGGTCGCGCACGTCGGAAATCGATCGCACATCGCGCTCGAGATACGTCTGCAGGTACGAACTGAAGCGTAACTCCCGATCCCGCGGCCGCGCCAGCACCTCCGGATAACCGCCTAGAAACAGGCTCGTCTTCGGCGTTTCCAGCACATTCATCGGCAGCAGTTCGAGCACCGCGGCCCGGCCCGCCATCGATTCACTCACGCCTTTCATCAGCGGCAGTTCCTGCGAGCCGGTAAAGAACCACTGGCCCATGCGTCGCGGGTTCTGGTCGATAATCGTTCGCACGTAATTAAACAGCTCCGGCGCGTTCTGAATCTCATCCAGAATCACCGGCGGTTTCAGCGCTTCCAGCAGCGAACGTGGATCCACCTTGATGCGCGCCTGAATGTCCGGATCTTCCAGGAGCACATACGACGCCCGCGGGAGCAATTGCCGCAGCAGCGTCGTCTTCCCTGCGCGGCGCGGCCCCGTCAGGACCACCGCCGGGAACGCCCGCATGGCTTGGATCACGGTGTTCTCCAACTGTCGACGCACGGCCTTCATACGACAATTCTAAGTTTGTATCTTAAATTTGTCACTTTCTATTTATGACAATTTTAAACTATTGCTTTAAATTTGTCATTTTTCTGCCTCCACCTCGTACCCGCCTCGCGCCCGCACCTGCGCCTTGCGATACCGCGCCTTCGCCGGCCCAGTCAACTCCACCCTTAGCTTCCGAAACTGACCCGGCCGTGCCCCTTCCGGCACAGCCACCGCCAGCGAGTACCGAGCCCTCAACTTCCCCAACATCTCCCCAAAGACCGCATCTGCGCGTTCCGCCCGCACCGCTTCTCCCCCCGTCCGCTCCGCTACCGTCCACAAGTCCGTGGGCGTGAAGTCCGGATTCCCCCCGGCGACGGTCCGCCCATTCCGCGTCTTCCCCACGACCATCGCATTCATCACGACATCTGCCCCGGCCAACGCCCTTACTACCTCATCCTCATTCACCAAATGATTCAGACCGCTCCCATCGGAGAGCATCAGGACCGCGCGGCGTCCGGTCCCTTCGCTCTTCTTGAACTCCGCCGCTGCGTCCAGCAGGGCGGCATAGATGGCCGTGCCCGCGGGCAGCTTCGTCTCAAGCACTGCGACCTCCACTTCGCGCGCCGCCTCCGAAAACCGGTTCGAGAAAGGGTGCAGCAACTGCGTCCCCTTACTGAACGCCATCACGCCCGCCCGGTCACGTTCGGTCAACTGCCCCAGCGATTGCAGCGCGGTGCGTCCCAACTGCTGCAGGAACGGACGCATGCTCCCCGATACGTCGAGCAGCAGCAGCACCGTGACCGGCTCGGACTCATTGCCGAAATACACCACCGGCTGCGCCACACCTTCGTCATAAACCACGAAGTCCGCCTTCGTCAGCCCGGTTACCGGACGCCCGTTCTCCACCACCTGCACGTCGACCCGCACCTGCGCCACGCGGGAGCGGAACACGACCTCCTCGGGCTGTTGGGCGAAGATGGTCGTAGCGATCAGAAACAGAATGCGTAATGTCATCGTTGGCACCGCAGGCCACATCGACCATGGTAAGACCACCCTTGTCGGCGCGCTCACGGGCGTTGATACGGACCGTTTGGCCGAAGAAAAGCGCCGCGGCATCTCCATCGACCTCGGCTTTGCTCATCTGCCGTTGGCGCCTGACCTGAACCTCGCCTTCGTCGATGTGCCCGGCCATGAACGCTTCGTCAAGAACATGCTCGCCGGTGCCAGCGGCATTGACCTCGCACTGCTCACTGTCGCGGCCACCGAATCCATCAAGCCGCAAACCCGGGAACACTTCGAGATTTGCCGTCTGCTGGGCCTCGAAGCGGGTGTCATCGCCCTCACCAAGACGGACCTGGTCGATCCGGAACTCATCGAACTCGTCAAGCTCGAGATTGCCGAACTCATTGGCGGCTCATTTCTCGAACACGCCGCGATCGTTCCCGTCAGTGCCACCACTGGCGTGGGCCTCGCCGCGCTGAAGGAAGCGCTACGCACGGCTGCTCTGGCGGTTCGGCCCCGAGGTGCCGCGTCATGGCTGCGCCTCCCGATCGATCGCGTCTTCACGATGAAGGGTCACGGCACGGTGGTCACTGGCACACTTACCGCTGGAACCATCCAGGTCGAAGACGAAGTTTGCGTCTATCCGGACCGCCTCTTTGTTCGCGTCCGCGGACTGCAGGTGCACGGCCAACCGGTCCGTCAAGCCACCGCCGGTCAACGGGCCGCCATCAATCTTGCCGGCGTGGACAAAGCCGATCTCGCCCGCGGTCAGGTCCTGGCCGCGCCGGTCTTCGAGTCGGTAGAACGTCTTGAAGCGTCGCTCACTCTGCTCCCGTCGGCCAAGCCGCTCAAGCGCGGAGCGCCCGTTCATTTCCATCCCGGGACCGCCGAGATCGAAGCCACTATCACTCCGCTCGACCAGCGCGCCAATCTCGAACCCGGTTCGACGACGCTGGTCCGGCTCGACCTCGCCTCACCCACCCTTCTCCTCCCCGGCGATCGCTTCATCGTCCGGCTCTTCTCTCCCGTGGTGACGATCGGCGGCGGCCTCGTCATCAACATCAATGCACCCAAACGAACCACCGCCTTCGCTTCTCGCGAATTGCGCGCCCAAGCCTATCAGCGTGATCCGATAGCCGCTCTGCTTCAAGAAACCCCGGGCGGCCTGCCTCTGGCCACCGCGGTTGCTCGCACGGGGTGGCTGCCCGAGCGGATTCTGAAAGGCCGCTTCGCCGTCGATCAGTGGCTGGTTCATCCGCCTTGGTTAGCGGATCGCGCCCAAGCCCTCGAAGCGTTACTCCAGGACTTTCACCGGCGTCACCCGCTTCAGCCCGGTTGGAGTAAAGAAGAGGTTCGCCTCCGTCTGATGCCCTACGCTCCGGCCGCGATTTTTGAAGCCCTGCTGGCGCGCACCAACGCCATTGCCGCCGACGGCGAACTCCTGCGTCTGGCCTCGCACCAGCGCGTTCTGCAAGCCGATGAGTCCGCCGCTTTAGCGAAGATCGAAGAACTCTTCGTCACCGCCGGACTCGCCGTCCCCGCCACCGGCGAAGTCCTCGCTCAAGCCGGCATTGACCCCGCCCGCGCGAGAACGCTTCTCCAGACGCTGCTGCGCGAGCGCCGACTCGTGCGCATCAATGCCGACCTCGTCTATCACGCCGGTGCCCTCGCCAAGCTCTATGCGCTGCTTAAAACCAAACGCGGCGTCGCCTTCTCCGTGGGCGAGTTCAAGGACTGGACGGGCGTCTCCCGCAAGTACGCCATTCCCTTGCTCGAATTTCTCGACCGCCAACGTTTAACGCGCCGCGAAGGCGATCGGCGTATCGTTTCCTAAGGCCTCTCGCTACAATGGCGAGTGTCTCTCTTTTTCCTGCTGATGGTGGCCGCTGACCCTCTCTGGACGGCGCGCCCGCTCACTGCCGCTCATAGCTTCACCAAAGAGATCGAAGGCCCCGCCGTTGATCGTGCCGGCAATATCTATGCCGTCAGCTACGGCCGCACTCCCACCATCGGGCGGGTGAACGCCGAAGGCGACGCGACTCTCTGGCTCGAAATGCCCAATGGCTCGCTCGGCAACGGAATTCGCTTTGATCGCGCCGGGGTCATGTACATCGCCGACTACACGAAGCACAACATTCTGCGCGTGCGCCCGGGCACCAAGAAGGTGGAAGTCTTCGCGCACGATGACACCATGCATCAGCCCAATGACCTCGCCATTGCCCCCGACGACACCCTCTACGCCAGCGATCCCGATTGGCAGAACAACGCCGGGCAGATCTGGCACATCGACCGCGCGGGCAAGCTGCGCAAAGTGGCTGAAGGCATGGGCACCACCAACGGCATCGAAGTTAGCCCCAACGGCAAGATTCTCTACGTCAACGAAAGCGTCCAACGTAAGATCTGGGCGTTCGACATCGAGCCCGATCACAGCCTCGCCAACAAGCGTCTGCTGGTCGAGTTCCCCGACTATGGCTTCGATGGCATGCGCGCGGACGTCAAAGGAAATCTCTATGTGACGCGCTATGGCAAGGGCGTGGTGGCAATCGTTTCGCCGCAAGGCAAAGTATTGCGGGAAGTCTCCGTGCTGGGCGCTCGCCCCAGCAATCTCTGCTTCGGTGGGCCCGATGGCCGCACGGTCTACGTCACGGAAGTCGAGAATGAACGCCTGGTCTATTTCCGTACCGATACGCCCGGTCAGGAGTTTCGCCGCTGGACCCAGGCGAAACCCGCCGCCAAAGCAGGCGCCAAGTCTACCGCCAAGTCTGGTGCACGCAAGAAAACCCGCAAAAAACGCTAGCGTTGAGCGCCGGAAACGACTTGATATCCTAGTCGCTAACTCCCGTGCTTACTCGACGTCAGCTTTTGGAACGCACCACGCTCGGCTTTGGCGGCATGGTGCTGACGGACCTGCTTCGGGCCAACGCTCCCAACGATCTCCAGCCGCGGCCCGTCCATTTCCCGGCCCAAGCCACCGCCGTCATCCAACTCGTCCAGAACGGCGGACCCAGCCAGATGGATCTTTTCGATCCCAAGCCCGTTCTGCAGAAACTGGCCGGTCAACCGCTTCCCGGCGGCGTCGAAATTCATCAGCCCAACAACGTCAACACCCTTCTTCCCTCGCCGTTCACCTTCAAGAAGTACGGCCAGTGCGGCATGGACATCTCCGAGATGCTGCCACATACCGCGAAGATTGTCGACGAGCTCTGCTTCATCCGCAGCATGCACACCGAGCACAACAACCATCTGGAAGCGCTCAACATGCTGCTCTCCTGCAAGATCTTTCCCGGCCGCCCGGTAATGGGCGCGTGGATCAGCTACGCCTTGGGCACGGAGAACCAAAGTCTCCCGGCTTACGTGGTTCTGCGCGACCCTACCGGCTACACCATCGGCGGCAAGCAACTGTGGGCCAACGGCTACTTGCCGGCTCTTTACTCCGGGGTCGAGTTCAGTATGAAGGGTGCGCCTGTCCATCATCTGAACCCGCCCGAAAAACTGGCCGATGGCGCCCAGCGTTCCACCCTGGACCTGCTTGCCAAAATCAACGAACGTCATCTGGCCCAGCACCCCGGCGAGCTCGAACTCGAAGCTCGCATCCGTAACTTCGAACTCGCCGCGCGTATGCAGCTCGCTGCCGGCGACGTGCTCGACATTTCCCACGAAACCGAGGCCACCAAGAAGCTCTACGGCATTGACGATCCCAAGGCCGGCGCTTATGGCCTGCGCTGTCTGATGGCGCGTCGACTGGTCGAGAAAGGCGTCCGCTTCGTCCAGGTCACCACCAGCCCGGGCCAGCCTTGGGACCATCACAACAGCATCAAAAAGGACATGCACAAAATCGCCGGCGAGGTCGACCAAGGCTCCGCGGCGCTGATCATGGACCTCAAGAGCCGCGGCCTGCTCGATAAGACCATCGTCATGTGGGCAGGCGAGTTTGGCCGTCTTCCGACCACCCAAAATGGAGACGGACGCGATCACAATCGCAACGCCTTCACCATCTGGTTTGCCGGTGGCGGCTTCAAAAAAGGCCTGATTTACGGCGAAACCGACGAGTTTGGCTACAAGGCCGTCGTCAATCGTGTACCCGTGCCGGACATGATCGCCACCGTCTTGCGCCAACTCGGCGTGGACCATCGCAAAGTGGAATACGCCCATGGTGGACGCCTCGAGACGCCCTCGGACGTCACCGTCACCGGGGCCAAGCCGGTCCTGGATCTGGTGTCATGAAGTCGCTGTTGCTGCTCCCGCTTTTCCTCAGTGCCGCCGAACCGCCGCGCTTTGAGAAAGACGTGCTTCCCGTCTTCACGAAATACTGCTTCACCTGCCATGGCCAAAGTTCGCCCAAGCTCGGTTTAGACCTCCGCACCGCGGCGGGCGCCTTGCGCGGTAGTCACAATGGCCCCGTTGTCGTGAAAGGTCAACCGGACGACAGTCTCTTATGGAAGAAGGTCTCCAGCCGTCAGATGCCTCCGGCCATCTACGGGCAGAAGATTCCCGACGCAGACCTCGAAACCATCAAGCGCTGGATCGAAACCGGCGCTGCCTTCGATGCCCCGGTTCGCGCCAGCGCTCAATTACCTGCCGTGATCCAGGCGCGTTGCACGGGTTGCCACGGTGAGAAGAGCGCGGTGGCCGGCTTGCGCCTCCACACGGTTGCCGACCTGTTGAAGGGAAGCGCCAACGGACCCGTTGTCGTCGAAGGGTTTTCGGACCGCAGTCTCCTGGTGCGCCGCATCACCAGTCACAACATGCCTCCCAAAAGCGCCGGCCCGCCTCTGACCGACGCGGAAATTAACTCCGTGCGCGAGTGGATCGACCGCGGCGAGTTCAGCGCCATCAACACCGCCAACACGGCGGACCGGCCCTTCAGCCCCCTCGAAGCTCCGCCCATCACCGACGAGCATCGCCGGTTCTGGGCCTTTCAGAAGCCCCTCCCCAAGCCGTTGCCCCGCGTCAAGGATCTCAAACGAGTTCGCACGCCCATTGACCAGCACGTGCTCGCGAGGCTGGAAGCAAAGAGTCTGAACTTCTCGCCGGACGCTTCGAAGGAGACGCTGCTACGGCGTGCTTATCTCGATCTCCATGGGCTTCCCCCCACGCCCGTTCAAGTCGACGAATTCTTGCACGACAAGTCCCCCGACGCTTACGAAAAGCTCCTGGATCGTCTTCTCGCCTCGCCTCGCTACGGTGAACGTTGGGGCCGCCAATGGCTCGATGTCGCCGGCTACGTCGATACCACCGGCAAGGACTTCGACCCCAAGAAGACCGAGTTCGCCGACGGCATGTGGCGCTATCGCGACTACGTCATCAACTCCTTCAATCTCGATAAGCCCTGGAATCGCTTCCTCACTGAACAACTCGCCGGCGACGAACTCATCGATTGGCGCAACACGCCGGAACGCACACCGGCCATCAACGAACTTCTCACCGCCACCGGCTATACCCGCACCATTCTGGACATCACCGAAGAAGACATCAGCAACCTACCCGTTGAGCGCTACGAAGCTCTCTTCAAGCTCATCGAGAAAGTGGGCAGCAGCACGCTCGGGCTCACCGTAAACTGCGCTCGCTGCCATAGCCACAAGTTCGACCCCATCCCTCAACGCGACTACTACCGCTTCCTCGCCCTCTTCACCACCGCCTACAATCCCACCGACTGGATTCAGCCGCAGAACCACCATCTCTACACCGTCGGCAAGGCCGAACAGGAAGCCGTCGAGAAGCACAACAAGGCTCTCGACGAAGAGCGCAAGCCGATTGAGGCCAAGCTCCTCGACGAAGCGCTGAAGGCCGTTCCGGAGACCATTCGCGCGGACGTGAAGACTGCCCTCGAAGCACCCGCCGACAAGCGCGACGACGTGCAGAAGTATCTCGCCTCCAAGTTTGGCAACTTGCAAAAGGACCTCGCCAAGCACCCTCAAATCATCGCCCTGGAAGCGCGCCGCCAGAAGCTCGACAAGATTCAGGCCCTCTGGGATGTCGGCGCCGTCCCCAAGATCCGTCTGCTCCAACGTGGCAGTGCCGACGCCCCTGGCCCTGTGGTGACGCCTGGCTTCCTCTCCGTTCTCTCCCAGTCGGACGCCACTGACGCTCACAAACCCGCCGCCGCCCAAGGCCCCACCGCAGGCATGAGGCTCGCCTTTGCGGACTGGCTTACCAGTCCGGACCATCCGCTCACTGCCCGCGTGATCGTCAATCGCATCTGGCAAGGCCACTTCGGCACGGGCATTGTCGCGACGCCCGATAACTTCGGCAAAACTGGCGCAGAGCCTACCAATCAGGCTCTGCTCGACTTCCTGGCGGTCGATTTCGTCCAACACGGCTGGAGCGAAAAGCGCCTGCACAAGCAGATCATGCTCTCCACGGTCTACCGCCAGTCCTCCGTGCAGCAGGCTCGCGGCAAGGCCATTGACCCGGAGAACAAACTTCTCTGGCGCATGAACCTCCGCCGCCTGGATGCCGAGTCCTTGCGGGACTCGCTGATGGCTGCCGCCGGCAAGCTCGACCTCACCATGGGTGGTCCGCCCATCCAACTCGAGATGCGCCCGGACGGCCTGCAAGTTGTCTCGTCCAAGGAGCCCGAGAACGCCAAGTGGCGTCGCAGCATCTATCTTACGCACCGCCGCACCTACCCCATGAGCTTCCTGGGCGTCTTCGACTATCCGATCATCGACACCAACTGCACGCGCCGAATCCCCTCCGCCACCCCTCTCCAATCGCTCACCATGTTGAACGACGAGTTCGTCTGGCAAACGGCCGAAGCCCTCGCCCAGCGAGCCGACCAAAGCATCGACGCGGCCTATCTGCTCGCCCTCTCCCGCAAACCCACCCCGGCGGAGCGCGACCTAGCCCACGAGTTCCTGAAGAAGATGCCCTTCAAAGCCTTCGCCCAGGTGCTCTTGAGCTCGAATGAATTCCTCTACGTCGACTGACGTGACCGGCGAATCGCCCATCGCCGCCAGCGGCGCCAAAGAATCGCCGCTAGTGCCCAGTGCCTCTCGGAAGTCCACGGACCTGGCGAGTGCCGTCGCGAAGAATAGAGCCATCAGACAGCGAGTGCCCTCACGCCGGCGATAGCACAGGGAAAGGGATCGATCACGGACTGCGACCAGTAAACGGCCTTCGTCACGCCTCGAAGTATACCGTCCGGCGTTTTCCGGTCCCCCCGCGTTAGCCTAAGAGCGATGCCCTTTGCAGGAACTACGCTCGTCACCGGCGGCGCCGGCATGATCGGAAGCGCGATGGTTTGGGAACTCAACCGGCTTGGCCACCGCCGCATTCTCATCGCTGACCGTCTCGACCATTCCGAAAAGTGGCGCAATCTCGTGCCGCTGCACTTCGCGGACTACCTCGATGGCGATGACCTGCGCGCCGCCGTCCGTGAGCATTCGCCTAAGCTCGCCGACATCCGCACGATCTTCCACCTCGGAGCCTGCTCCGCCACCACCG
Source organism: Bryobacteraceae bacterium (assembly GCA_965229305.1). Classification (GTDB taxonomy): domain Bacteria; phylum Acidobacteriota; class Terriglobia; order Bryobacterales; family Bryobacteraceae; genus JALHNI01. The sequence goes on from CBDDIZ010000037.1 coordinate 203,796, forward strand.
AGAAAGATTCGGCCTTCCTCATGCGCAACAACTTTGAGTTCACCAAGGAACTCGCACTGTGGTCGCTGGAGCAGGGCGTTCGCTTCGTCTATGCTTCTTCCGCCGCCACCTACGGCGCGCGCGAAGATGACTTCCGCGAAGACCTTCCCCTTCACACCCTCCGGCCGCTCAACATGTACGGCTACTCGAAGCACCTCTTCGATCAGTACGCCGAACAAGCCGGTTTCTTACCGCAGATCGTTGGCCTCAAGTACTTCAACGTCTTCGGCCCGAACGAAGATCACAAGGGCGACATGCGAAGCGTCGTTCACAAAGCTTTCCATCAGATTCAATCCACCGGCAAGCTCGAGCTCTTTCAGAGCCACCGGCCGGACTTTGCCGACGGCTGCCAGCAGCGCGACTTCCTTTACGTTAAAGACGCCGTCGCCATGACCGTCCATCTCGCGCAGAACACCAGCGCCGGCGGCCTCTACAACCTTGGTTCCGGCCAAGCCCACACCTGGCTCGACTTGGCGCACGCCATCTTCGCCGCTCTGGACCGGGAGCCGAACATCGAGTTCATCCCGATGCCCGAGCTCCTGCGCGGCAAGTATCAGTACCGCACTTGCGCCACCATTAATCGCCTGCGCGACTCCGGCTATCAATCCGCCATCACGCCGCTCACCGATTCCGTCCGTGACTATGTCCGCCACTACCTCCTGCACGATCGTCGGCTGGGTGATGAAAGCCTACCCGGCTAACGCTCGATAAAGGTTGTGCATGAACGCGAGGTTATCGGCCTGCACGTAATGCATCGCTCCTCCCATGCGGGAAAAGCTCTTGCAGAAACGCAGGTAGTAGGCGGCGTTGGTCTTTGGTGGCTCGCCTTGCGTCCAGTCCCAGTTCCCGCCGTCCTGCAGATCCACCACATAGATGCTCAGGTCGCGAATGATCTCGCCGCCGGCGCCCAGCCGCAGATTGTTCACGTTGCTTAAGCTCTTCTCAAACACCTGCGGCGCCATGATGGCCGAGCCCACCGAAAGCACCACGCCGCCTTCGAGCGTCGCCACGGAATCGCCGAATAGGCGGAAATCCAAGCCTGCGGCTCGTCCCACCACCGCGCCGTTGAAGATCGGATGATTCGCGATGATGTCGTAGCCCACGCCGGGATGCACCGTCAGCGGAACCCCACGCCGATATGCGCTCGCGAAGATCGAAGCCTCCTTCAGCGTGTGCTCCAGCGTCAACCGCCCCTCGGGCACAAAGCCCGCTTGCATCGCCGTCAGCAGATCCGCCCGCGCGGCCGTCAGCGGATGCCGCGGCTCGGCCGCGATCAAGTCTTCTAGCTCCCGCCGGGTCGGGAAGTCTGTGCCATCTTCGGCAATGAACCGTCCTACGGACACGCCATAGCCCTCGCCGCGCAGCGCGCCGGCCATCATTGCCAGATGCAGATACCGGCCGGTCTCATCCCAGGATCCGAACGTGCCCGTCGCCACATTCTCTTCCACGCTCTCGGTGGAGCGCCCCAACCAAGCGTATTCCCAATCGTGAATGCTGCCCGCGCCATTGGTGGCCAGATGCGTCAACCATCCTCGCTCCATCATGGCGTCCAGGATGCGCACCGCACCATTGCGCAACAGATGAGCCCCGTACATCAGAATCACTCCGGCTCCGCGCTCCCGCGCTCGCCGCACCGCGTCCGCGCAGGCTTCAATCCCTGGCACGCAGGTCTTGGGTGACGATGCCGGATCCACCACGATCCCGGCCGCTGTTGTCAGACTCTTTCGTTGAGCCAAGGGAAACACACGTAGTTTTGACCAGTCTTGTCGAATAGCTTTCATGTTGAGGGGTGATCTTTGATCATACGAAAGCTCTGCGGCCGGTTGATAATAATCCCCATGGTGCGCTTTTTGGTGATTTTGCTGCTGGCGGAGCTTTCTCTGCCCGCCGCCAACCTGCTTCTCACGCAGCCCTCCCTCTCGAAGACCCATCTCGTCTTTCAATACGCCGGCGACCTCTGGCTCGTCTCGCGCGATGGCGGCGAGGCTAGGCGTCTCACCAATGCCCCTGGCACCGAGAGCCAGCCTTTCTTCTCCCCCGATGGCCAGACGGTCCTCTTCACCGGCGAGTACGACGGCAACATCGACATCTTCACCATTCCCGTCACCGGCGGCGTCCCCACGCGCCTCACCTACCACCCGGACCCCGACCTCGCCCGTGGCTGGACCAACGACGGCAAGCGCGTCCTGTTCGTCTCTCCACGCCAAACCCACACGCGCGTCCGTCAGCTTTATACACTTGCCCTGACGGGCGGCCTCCCGGAGATGCTGCCGTTCCCCCAAGCCGCCGCCGGCGCCTTCTCGCCTGACGATCAGCGCCTCGCCTATACTCCCAACGAGCCGGCCTGGGCCAGTTGGAAGCGCTATCGCGGCGGTCGCACGTCGCCCATCTGGATTGCCCAACTTTCCGATTCCTCCGTCCAGCCCATTCCTCGGGACAACTCCAATGACTGGAATCCCATGTGGGTAGGCGACAAGCTCTATTTCCTCTCGGACCGCGAAGGTACCTTCACACTTTATTCTTACGAGCCCAAAACCAACAAAGTCGTCCGCTCGCTGCCCAATCAGCCGCTCGACATCAAATGGGCCTCCGTCAACGGCCCCACCATCGCTTACGAGCTCTTCGGCAGTATCCACCTCTTTGATACCAAGACGGGCAAGTCGAAGCCGGTAACGATTAACATCAATGCGGATCTCCTTGAAGTGCGCCCTCGTCTCGAAAAGGTCGGCACGCGCATCTCGAGCATCGCGCTCTCTCCGTCTGGTGTCCGCGCGGTTATCGAAGCTCGCGGCGAGATCTTCACGATTCCTGCGGAAAAAGGTGATGTCCGTAACCTCACCCGCACCCCCGGTGCCGCCGAACGCGATCCGTCCTGGTCGCCTGACGGCCGCTGGATCGCTTACTTCTCTGACGTGAACGGCGAGTATGAGCTACACCTGCGTGATCAGGCCGGCAAGGACGAACCCAAAGTCTTCACTCTTACCAAACCCCAGACCTTTTACTACGATCCGCGCTGGTCGCCGGACTCTAAGAAAATCGCCTTCCGCGACAAGACTCTCGGCATCTACTACCTCGATGTGGACTCTGGTAAAGTCACCAAAGTCGACGCCGACCGCTACTCTGGCGGCAACCTTCCGAACGTCATGTGGTCCCCGGATTCTAAGTGGCTCACCTACACGAAGCAACTCCGTTCCCTCCTCCGTGCCGTCTATGTCTACTCGCTCGATACCGGCAAAGTGGACCAGATCACCGACGGCATGAGCGAAACGTCATCGCCCGTCTTCGACGCGGAAGGTAAGTATCTTTATTTTCTCGCCTCCACAGACGCCGCCTTAAACCTCGGCTTCCGCGACATGTCCGCTTACTTCCGTCCCATCACTTACTCGGCCTATGCCGTCGTCCTCCGTAAAGATCTCCCCTCGCCCATCGCGCCAGAAAGCGACGACGAGAAGATTGCCGACGAAGCACCCAAGAGCGAACCAGCGAAGCCCGCACCCAAAGCCGCTAAGGTCGAGGTCAAGATCGATCTCACCAACATCGAGCAGCGCATCATTGCCTTGCCGATCCCTGCCCGCAACTATCGCCAGCTGTATCCCGGAAAAACGGGCATCGTATATCTCACCGAAGCACCCGCCAGCGGCTTTGGACCCTCCACCTTACATAAGTTCGACCTCAAGACGCGCAAGACGGACAAGGTGCTTGACGGCGTGAGCTACTTCGAAGTTTCGACCAACCGCGAGAAGATGCTGCTCGGTCAGCCCGGCAATCGGTGGACCATCGCCTCCACGGCCGCCCCGATCAAGCCTGGCGAAGGCTTGCTCAAGCTCGATGGCGTTGAAACCTGGGTCGACCCGCGGCTGGAATGGCGTCAGATGTTCAATGAAGCTTGGCGCATTCAACGTGACTTCTTCTACGATCCCAAGCTTCACGGCGTCGACATCGCCGCCATGAAGGCCCGCTACGCTCCTTACCTCGAGTCCATCGCCACCCGGTCCGAGCTCAACTACCTCTTCTCGGATATGATGGGCGAGTTCACGGCCAGCCACCTCTACATCCAAGGCGGGCAGTTGCCCGAAGTGAAGCGCGTCCGCGGCGGCCTCCTTGGCTGCGATTATGCATTGGAGAACGGCCGCTATCGCTTCAAACGCGTCTTCACTGGCGAGAGTTGGAATCCGCAACTGCGCGCGCCGCTCACTCAACCCGGCGTCAATGTCGTCGCCGGCGAGTATTTACTCGCGGTGAATGGGCGCAACCTCACGGACCGCGACAACGTGGACCAGGTCTTTGAGGCCACCGCCGGCAAGCAGGTCGTGTTGAAGGTCGGCCCGAACGCAGATGGTTCCGGCTCCCGTGAAGTGACCGTCGTCCCCATCGATAGCGAAGCCGCTCTGCGGAATCTGGCTTGGATCGAAAGCAACCGCCGGAGAGTCGATCAACTCTCTGGCGGTCGTCTGGCCTACGTCTATCTTCCGGACACTGCGCTCGGTGGCTACACCAGCTTCAACCGTTACTACTTCGCCCAGACCGGTAAGGAAGGAGTCGTCGTGGACGAGCGCTTCAATGGCGGCGGCGCCCAGCCTGACTATATCCTCGACTTACTCCGCCGTCCCCTCCTTCACTACCGCAATACCCGCGAGGGTGAAGAATTCACCGGCCCCATGACGGGCATCTTCGGACCCAAGGCGATGCTGATCAACGAGTACGCCGGTTCCGGTGGCGACACGATGCCCTGGTACTTCCGCAAGGCTAAGGTCGGCCCGCTTGTCGGTAAACGCACCTGGGGCGGCTTAGTCGGCGGTCTCGGCGGTTACCCGCTCTTGATGGACGGCGGCGCTGTCACCGTTCCCTCGGTCGGCTTCTGGGATCCCGATACTGGCGAATGGGTTGCGGAGAACGTCGGCATCTCTCCCGATGTCGACGTCGAAATGGATCCCAAGGCCGTCCGTCAGGGGCGCGATCCGCAACTCGAGAAGGCAGTCGAGCTGATCCTGGCTGACTTACAGAAGAATCCGCGCAAGGCCAAGCCCCGTCCGGCCTTTCCGAACTATCAACGGCCTGCCCGCTAAAACAGCCGTCGTAAGTCGGCGAACTTTTCCAGCACCACCAGCCGCGGAGCATCCTGACGCAGTTCTTGATGCTCCAGGCTCCAGGTGCGTTCATGCGGAATAAACACTGCGCCCAATCCCGCCTCCAGCGCTGGATTGATGTCGCTCTTCGGCGAATTGCCGATCATCCACGCGACGTCGCGATTCATCCCGCGCTCACTTACCAGGCTGTGATACGCCGGTGCATGCTTCTCCCGCACGATCGCCGTATGCGCGAAGAAGTGGCCAATGCCGGACCGTTCCACCTTGAGTCGCTGCTCCTCCAGATCGCCCTTCGTGAACAACGTCAGCTCATGCCGCTCCGCCAACTCCGCCAGCGTCTCGCCGACCCCCGGCAATAGCTCAATCGGTGCATTAAGAATATGCTGACCCAGTGAGAGCACATGCTCGATGTCGTTCTCCTCAACGTTGCGCTCCACTAAGTGCCGGTAACATTGCGTCAGGTTCCGCGCGAAGTTCGCCGCTCCGTACCCATTCACCCGAATGTTGGCGATCTCCATCTCGTCGAAGATCGCGCGAATCTGCGACGGCTCTAAGTGCGAGTGATCTAGAAAATCCAGAAATCGCTCGAACGCCTGCTCGAAGTAGATATTATTCTCCCAGAGCGTGTCATCGGCATCGATGATCAGATGGGAACGGTCAGTGACCCGTCGGATAATGCCGTCCATGTCCGTTCGTACTTGCCACACGCTTGACCTGCTCAGTCGCCTCGCGGCGGCGGGCATGCCCCGGCAGATAGTCAATTAGTTTCCGCAGTCGCACCGGCTCCGATCGCGTTGCCAGTAACTGCTGCTTGAATTCCAACTCCGGCAAGTTCTGAGCCAGCTGAAAACTCAATTGCGGATGCTCAAAGTCCACCGGGAACGGCGACTCTTCGCCGTCCGCCGGAAATGTCTCCCGAAACACCACGATTGCCCGCCCCCGCAACTCACTCGTCGCCTCCGGCTCGGTATCGCTAATGAAGTCTATCTCCGCCTGCAGAAAGCTGCGCTCCTGATTCAACGAAAGCACTTCGAACCGGCTTTCGCCCAAGGTCAGAATGTTCATCCGCCCGTCGGTCGTTTTCTCCAGCACCTGCTCCACCCGTGCCGTGCATCCCAAGTTCACCACGCCGCGCTCCATCGCGAGCACGACGCCAAAAGCCGAACCATCTCGAATCGCCTCGCCGATCATTTCCTTGTAGCGCTCCTCAAAAATGTGCAGCGGCAACTGCGTGCCCGGCAGCAGCACCACGTTCAGCGGAAACAGGGGGATCAGCACTCCTGCGATCGTAACATGCCATGTTACTCTCAACCTGTGAATTGCCAGGGCAAAGTCGTGCTGGTCACCGGTGCGAGCGAGGGCATCGGATTAGCCTGCGTCCGCCTCCTTCAGGCGAGGGGTGCGCAGGTGGCTGGCGTGGCCCGTCAGGCCGCCAAACTCGCCGCCGTCGAAGGACTGTACCCTGTTCCCGGTGACGTCACCGCACCCGGCTTCGCTGCCTCCGCCGTCTCGCAGACTGTCGAGCGCTTTGGCCGTCTCGACATTCTCATCAACAACGCCGGCCAAGGTCTCTACGCCCCCAGTTGGCAAGCCTCGCTCGAAGAAACGCGCCGCATGTTTGAGCTAAACCTTCTCGCGCCGCTGGCGATGGTCCAAGCGGCCGTTCCCGTCATGCGCCAACAGCGCTCCGGTCTCATCGTGAACGTCAGTTCCATCGCCGGCAAAATGACCCTGCCTTGGCTCACGCTGTATTCGGCCTCCAAGTACGCACTCGGCTCCTTCACGGATGGCCTCCGCATCGAACTCGCCGGCAGCGGCATTCGCACCATGACCGTCTGCCCCAGTTACGTCAACACCGACTTTCAGCGTCACGTGCTCGGTGGTCGGCCCCCGGAGCGGATCTTCCGCGCGCGCGGCATGGCGATCTCGCCCGAACAGTGCGCCGCCGCCCTCGTTTCCGGCATCGAAAAAGGGAAACGGACCGTCGTTACGCCCCGTTTCGGCTGGGCCATGATCGCCGCCGCCCGCCTGTTCCCGCGCTTGGTGGACGAACAACTGCGCCGCTTTAACGAAAGTCATTCCGCATGAACCTCACGCTTAAACAAACGCCCGGCCTTTATCTGGTGGGCTTCATGGGCAGCGGTAAATCCACGGTGGGCCGCCGCTTGGCCGCTGAACTCGGTTGGCCCTTCGCCGACCTCGACGCCATCATCGAAGCCCGCGAAGGCACCACCATCACCCAGCTTTTTGCCGACCATGGCGAACCGGAGTTTCGCCGTCGTGAATCCGCCGCGCTCCACGAAGCCACCGCCCGCGTCCCTCGCGGACAGCCGCTCGTTCTGTCTCTCGGCGGCGGCGCTTTCGGCGTCGAGGCGAACCGAGAGTACCTGCAGCGGCACGGCGTCACGCTCTGGCTCGATTGCCCGCTTGAGCGCTGCCGCCAGCGGGTCGCGCAGGAACAGCACCGTCCTCTCGCCCGCGACCCTCAAGCTTTCGCCGCCCTCTTCGAGGCACGCCGCCCGATCTACGCCCAGGCCCACTACCGCGTCGATGCCGACACCGACGACGACCGCGAGACCGTCGCGCGCATTCTGGCCCTTGGGTTAATTTCGTAGCGATTGCTATCATGAAGGCTTCATGCCCGTACTGGATATTGACGCCATCAAAGAGATCTTGCCCCATCGCTATCCATTCCTCTTGGTGGATCGCATTGTAGAGATGGAGGAGGACCGCATCGTCGGCCTCAAGAATGTCAGCATCAACGAACCCTTCTTCATCGGCCACTACCCCAACTATCCGGTGATGCCCGGCGTCCTGATCGTCGAAGCCATGGCGCAGACTGCCGGTGTGCTCGTCCTGAGTCAGGTGCCCGACCGTCACTCCAAAGTCGTCCTTATGGCCTCCATTGAAGAGGCGAAGTTCCGTCGCCCGGTCCGCCCCGGCGATGCCTTGCGGATGGAACTCACGTACATCAAGAAGAAGTCCACCATCGCCAAAATGAAGGGCGTCGCCACCGTGGATGGCGTCCCCGTCGCTGAAGCGATCGTCATGTGCACCATTGCCGAGCGAGGATAGGCGTACGATCCACCCCACCGCCATCGTTGACCCGCAAGCTCGCGTCGACCCCACGGCTGAACTCGGACCCTACACCATCGTCGGTCCCGAAGTCGAGATTGGCGCTCGCACGCGTGTCCTGGCCAACGTCTATCTCGATGGCCCCCTCACCATTGGCGAGGACAATCTCTTCTACCCCTACTCCACCATCGGCGTCGCCTCCCAGGATAAGAAGTACCAAGGCGAGCGCGCTTACACCCGGATCGGCCATCGCAATACCATTCGCGAATGCGTCACCATCAACCGCGGCACTGCTGGCGGAGGGGCGCTCACTTCCATCGGCGATGACAACTTACTTATGGCTTACACGCACGTCGCCCACGACGTGCACATCGGCCACGGCACCATCATTGCCAACGGCGTGACCTTCGCCGGTCACGTCACCGTGGAGGACTTTGCCAACATTGGTGCTTTCACCGGCATCCATCAGTTCTGCCGCATCGGCCGCAACTCGATGATCGGCGGTTATAGCGTCATCTTGCAGGACGTCTTGCCGTTCTCCATTACCTCCGCCGAGCGCGTCACCAAGACTTACGGTGAAAACAAGATTGGTCTTGAGCGGCGTGGCTTCACTCCGGAGCAGATCGCCGCCCTGCATAAAGCGTTCCGGTGGCTCCGCGACAAGAAACTCAATACCACGCAAGCCGTCGAGAAGATTCGCGCCGAGTTGCCCCCTGATCCCTCCATCGAACAGTTACTCGCCTTTATTCAGACTTCCGAACGTGGATTTATCAAGTAGATGAAGTATGGGCTGATCGCTGGTAACGGCCGCTTTCCGATTCTGGCTCTCGAAGCGGCACAGAACTTGGGCCACGAGGTTGTCGCCATTGGGATCCAGGAAGAGGCTTCGCCCGAGATTGAGAAGCTGGCGTCGAAAACCTATTGGATCTCCCTCGGCGCCCTCAGCCGCCTGATCGAAATCTGCCGAGCGGAAGGCATCGCCGAAGTGATCATGGCCGGTCAGGTGAAGCACGCGAAGATCTTCTCCGCCATCCGTCCTGACTGGCGTTTGGCCAAAGTGCTCTTCTCGCTGGAGGCGAAGAATACGGAATCCCTGATTCGCGGCGTCGCCAAAGTCCTCGAGGACGAAGGCATCGGTCTCGGCGACTCCACTCGCTTGCTCAAACCCTTGCTTGCCGCCGAGGGCGTCCTCACCAAACGCAAGCCGACGGATGACGAGCGCAAAGACCTTGACTATGGCCGCCGCATTGCCAATGCGCTGGCCCAGGTCGACGTCGGTCAAAGCGTTGCTATCGCGGAACGAGCTTGCGTCGCTTTGGAAGCAATGGAAGGCACCGATGCTATGCTCACCCGCGCTGCCTCACTGGTCGAAGGTAAACCGCTGCGTCTGGTGAAGGTCTCGCGCCGCCGTCGTCACTTACAGTTCGATGTGCCTGTTGCCGGACCCCTTACCATCGCCGCCATGCAAAAGTCAGGCGCCACCGCCCTAGCGGTCGATGCCGGCCGCACGCTTCTTCTGGACCGCGATGAGATGATCGCCGCCGCCAACGCCGCCAGCATCTCGATTGTGGGTTACCCTCCCACCGAGTAACTTCCCATGCCTACGATTCTTGGCGGCGCGGCTTATCATGAGTTACATCAGGAAGGGGCAAAGTTTCTCACGGCCCATCGGGAAGCGGAAGTCCTCGTCGTGGGAAGCTCGCGTGGTGCGGCGGACGACTTTATCCGCGGCGTCGCGCCGTACGGGATCCTCGGGGTCCACACGGTCACCTTCACCCAACTGGTCACCACTCTGGCGTCGGAAGAAGTCGCTGAGCGCAGTCTTACCCCGTTGAGCCAGCTGAGTCAGGAAGCTCTAGCGGCGCGTGTGGTTCACGAGAACCTCTCGAAGCTGGACTACTTTGGCCCGGTCGCCGGCATGCCCGGCTTCGTCAAAGCGCTTGCCTCTACGCTCAACGAACTGCGACTGGAGGCGGTCGATCTGTCGACCCTCGAAAACTGCGGGCAGCCTGGCCCTGACCTGGTTCGCCTCGCCCTCGCCTACGACGCCGAACTCACCCAGCGCGGCCTGGTTGACTGGTCGATGCTGCTCAATCTGGCCGCCTCCGCCGCCACTCGCCGTCAGCATCCCTGGACCCGTCTTCCCATGCTCTGGCTCGACCTGCCCGTCCGCCACGCTCGCCATCGCCACTTCTTGCGCGCCCTGGCTCTCGAAGACTTACTCGTCCTCCAACTGCACCGCGACACTGAGTCGATCCAATCCCTAGAGCAGTTACTCGCCGTCGCGACGAACTCCTGCGCCACTGACGTTCAGCACACCGTGGGCCGACTCCGACGGGATCTCTTTACTCCCGCCCTCGAACTCGCCCCGCCTCCCGACAGCACGCTCGACCTCTTCTCCGCCCCCGGCGAAGGACTGGAATGTGTCGAGATCGCTCGCCGCATCCACGCCGCCGCGCGTCAAGGCGTCCCCTTCGATAACATCGCTGTCGTCCTCCGCGGAGTGGATCGTTACCAGCCGCTTGTCGAAGAAGCCTTCCGTCGCGCTGGTATTCCTCTTTATACCGGCCGCGGTACTGCCCGTCCGGACCCGTCCGGCCGCGCCTTTCTTGCCCTTCTGGCTTGCGCGGCCGAATCTTGCTCGGCCACTCGCTTTGCCGAGTATCTTTCTCTGGCGCAAGTGCCCCCGCGCGACGAAGCCGGCGAACCTGTTCGCGTCCAGGCTGCTGCTGCCGGCATTCAGGATGACGTTCTCGCCGCCTTTGTTGATCCCGCCGTCGAACCTCCAGAGACTGACGAAGAGAATCAGCCTCTTTCCGCTCCCTCTGGCTGGGAGCGTCTCCTGGTGGACGCTGCTGTTGTCGGCGGCCGCGCTCGATGGATTCGTCGCTTGGATGGCCTCAATTCTGAGTTACGCTTCCAGCTCGCTCATGCTGACGCGGACGTTGCTGCCATTCTTGAACGAAAACTAAGTCAGTTACGTCACTTACGACAATTTGCCCTCCCACTCGTCGACCTACTGGATCGTTTGCCCGGACAGCGCACTTGGGCCGAATGGCTGGTGCGACTTCAGGAACTCGCCGAAACCGCCCTTCGCAAGCCCAGCAGCGTCGTCAGCATGCTGGCGGAGTTGGGCCCGATGGCGCAGGTCGGACCGGTGGGGCTGGACGAGGTCTACGCGGTTCTTGAAAGCCGCCTACGATTTCTTCGACGCGAGCCTCCCCACCGTCGCGAAGGACGTGTTTTCCTGTGTACGGCCGACGAGATTCGCGGCCGCAGTTTTCAGTACGTTTTCGTTCCCGGCCTAGCCGAAGGTATTTTTCCTCAACGGGCCAACGAAGATCCGCTCCTGCTGGATGTTTATCGCGGCCCACTGGGCCGCATGACCGTGCAGGACACTCGTGTTGAGCGCGAGCGCTTGTTGCTCCATATCGCTGTCGCTGCTGCGGCGGAACGGCTCGTCGTCTCTTACCCGCGCATGGATACAGCCAAAGGTCGCCCGCGCGTGCCCTCTTTCTATGCGCTCGAGATCGTCCGCGCCGCTGAAGGACGCCTTCCGGACCTCACTGAGTTTGGAAAACTTACGGCCGCTGCCGCGCCCACTCGCCTGGGTTGGCCCGCCCCCGCTGATCCCGCCGTAGCCATTGATGACGCGGAGTACGACTTAGCAATACTCGAGCGCTACCGCAGCCGTCGTGAGGCGCGCGGCGCCGCCCGTTATCTGGTGCAAGTCAGCGCACCGCTTGCGCGTAGTCTCCGCTCTCGTTACTCGCGCTGGCGTACCAGTTGGAGCGAGGCTGACGGCCTCGTCCGCGCGGACCTGCCCACCCTCGACTTACTCGCGGAACACCGCCCCTCCGTCCGGGACTTTGCCCCCACCGCACTCCAGCATTTCGCCACGTGTCCTTATCGCTTCCTTCTTCACGCCATTCACGGCCTTCGTCCGCGTGAAGTCAGCGCGCCCCTCGAACAACTCGACCCGCTCACCCGCGGAGCCCTATTTCATGCCATTCAGCAAGCTCTCGTCGATGGGCCCGCGTTCCCACTCACCCGCGACAACCTCTCGGCTGCCTACGACGAGTCGGACCGTGTCGTCGACACCTTCGCGGCTGAATACCGCGAGCGGCTTGCCCCCGCCATCCCGCGGGTCTGGAAGGCGGAGATTGAGGAGCTCCGCACCGACATCCGCGGCTGGCTTCGCCACGTCGCCTACGCCGGCGAAGAGTTCCAGCCTCTCCATACGGAGTACGGCTTCGGCGTTCGTGACGCGGCGATCCCTGCCACCCGGATTCTGGATGCCTACCAGTTACGTGGCAGCGTCGACTTAGTCGAAATCAGCCCGACTCGTAACTTACTCCGCATCACTGACTACAAGACCGGCAAGCCCCCGGACCGTCCTCCTGTCTATGTCGGGGGCGGCGCCGTTCTCCAGCCCGTCCTTTACGGACTCGCCGTCGAGCAGTTACTGAACAAGCCGGTCGAGAGCGGCCGACTCTTTTACTGCACCCAACGCGGCGGTTACCGCGAGATTCACATCCGCGTCAACGAACAAGCCCGCCACTACGCGGGCCGGATCCTGCACACTGTGGAAGACGCCGTCTCGCGCGGCTTTCTGCCGGCCGCTCCCGCGAAGGACGCTTGCGAGCGTTGCGACTATCAGACCGTTTGCGGGCCCTATGAATACGAGCGCTCCCGTCGAAAGCAGTCTGGGCTTGAACCGCTCTACGAGATTCGGAGGATGCCTTGAGTACGGTTTACGCGCTGCCCAGCGACGCCGAAGCCCGCGATCGCATTCGTCACAGTCTTGGCGAGAGCCTCCTGGTGGAAGCCTCCGCCGGTACGGGAAAGACCACCGAGATGGTGGCCCGCATGGTCAACGTTCTGCGTTCGGGAAGCACCACCATCGATCAGATCGCCGCCGTCACCTTCACTCACAAGGCCGCTGGCGAAATGAAGCTGCGACTGCGGCAGGAACTGGATCGCGCTCGCACGGCCTCCGCGGGGGCGGCGCGCGATCATCTCGAGCACGCCCTTCAGCACCTCGAAGAAGCCTCCATCGGCACCATTCACGCCTTCTGCGCGCAGATTCTCCGCGAGCGACCCGTCGAAGCTCGCGTTGACCCCGCCTTCGCCGAAGTCACCGATTATCAGCGCGACCGTCTCTATACTCGAGCCTTCCGCGGCTGGATCCAGGAACGTCTTCAGCAGGATTCGCCCGGCGTGCGCCGCGCCCTCAGCCGCTTGGCTTGGGCCAAGCGCGGTGATCGCTCGCCCCTCGATGACCTCCGCTATGCCGCGATCCAACTCGTCGAGTGGCGCGACTTCACCGCGCCCTGGACACGCGTTCCTTTTGATCGCCGCGACGCCATCGACCAGATCGTCGGCCACATCCTCGCTGTCGGTCCCAAGGTCAACCAGGCCTTCGCTGTCGTCCGTGAACTTGCCACCAGCATCCAGCGGGCCGACGAGATCGACCGTCGTGATTACGACGCGTTGGAAGCCCAGTTAATCCGGCTCCATCGCGACTTGATTTATAACAAGCGCAAAGGCGTCGAAGAGCTCATGACGGCGCTCAATAACTTCAAGGTATGCGCCGACGCAGACCTGGCTGCCGAGCTCAAAGAGGAGCTCGCTGGCTTCGTCGACCGCTACGAAGGACTGAAGCGTCAAGCTGGCCAGCTCGACTTTCTCGACCAACTCATCCTCACCCGGGGCCTGATCCGCGACAACCTTCAAGTCCGTACTTACTTACAGCAGCGCTTCTCCCACATCTTTGTCGACGAGTTCCAGGATACGGATCCGCTCCAGGCAGAGATACTCTTGCTGCTCGCCGCCGACCGTCCCGAAGAATCGGACTGGACCCGTGCCCGTCCCGTAGACGGCAAGCTTTTCGTCGTCGGCGACCCCAAACAATCCATCTACAAGTTCCGCCGCGCCGACGTCTTGCTCTACCAGAAGCTCCGCCAAAAGCTGATCGAGCAAGGCTCCGGCGTCGTCCAGCTCACCCGCAGCTTCCGTTCCACGCTTCCGCTCCAGCACTTCGTCAACGCCGCCTTCGCCGATGAGATGAACGGCGACGATACCACTGGCCAAGCCAGCTATGCGCCCCTCCTTCAAGGTCCGCCGCCGGACAGCGTACAGCCAGCCGTCGTAGCCTTGCCGGCTCCCCGTATCTATGCCACCCGCGACATCAGCCGGCGCGTGATCGCCGAGAGTGAACCGGAAGCCGTCGTGGCCTTTGTCGACTGGCTCCTCAAGGAAAGTCAATGGACCGTCCGTGACCCCGAACGCCCGAGCGAGCGCGTTCCGATCCGCGAACGCCACATCTGCCTCCTCTTCCGCCGCCTCACCAATTACGGCGTCGATATCTCGCGCGAGTACACGCGCCGCTTTGAAGCGCGCGGCATCTCCCACTTACTAGTCGGCTCGAAGTCTTTCCACCGCCGCGAAGAGGTCGAAAGCCTTCGCGCCGCGCTCACCGCCATCGAGTGGCCCCATGACGAACTCGCCCTTTATGCGACCCTTCGCGGCAGTCTCTTTGCCATCAACGACGCGACCCTGCTCAAGTTCCTTCATCACCATAAACGCCTCAACCCCTTCCGCCCGCGCGAGGGCATGGCCGAAGAGTTCGCCCCCATCGGAGAAGCCCTCGACTTACTTCGCGAGTTACATCAGAAACGCAACTGGCGGCCGGTTGCCGATACCCTAAATCGCTTGCTTGAAGCGACGAGGGCGCACGCCGGCTTCGCCTTCCGCCCTGCGGGTCACCAGGTCCTGGCCAACGTTACCCGCCTGGTCGACCTCGCCCGCGGCTACGAACTCGAAGGCGGCATCTCCTTCCGTGGTTTTGTCGAGCGTCTCGAAGAGCAAGCCGAACACAGCACCGAAGTCAGCGAAGCGTCCGTCCTCGAAGAAGGCTCGGAAGGCGTCCGCCTCATGACGGCGCACGCTGCAAAGGGCCTCGAGTTTCCCATCGTCATCCTGGCCGACCTCACCGCCAATCTTTCGCGCCGCCAGCCGGAACGCTTCGTCGACACCGAGCGTCAACTCTGCGCCAACGAGTTACTCAACTGCATGCCGATCGAGTTGATGCAGGAGCAGGTGCGCGAGCAAGCTCGCGAGCGTGCCGAAGGCGTGCGTGTCGCGTATGTCGCCGCCACGCGTGCGCGCGACTTACTCGTCGTCCCTGTCGTTGGCGACCAGGAGCTAGAAGGGTGGCTCGAGCCCTTGAACAAGGCCATGTATCCGCCGCGCTCCGCCTGGCGCACCGCCCGTCGCGCCGAGCAATGCCCGAAGTTCGGCCCCCGCCAGCGTTCTTGAACGTCCCCCTGAACAGACAGACGCCGAAGAGTCGTCCGTCCATCCCGGCGTGCATTCCCCGCGCGTCGGCCAACACGAAGTCGTCTGGTGGGATCCCGCCGTGCTCAATCGTGAGTTCGACTCGGACTACGGCTTACGTCAACAGCAGTTACTCGGCGAAGGCGGCATGGATAGCCTCACCACTTACGAAGCTTGGCGCGAAGCTCGCGAAGAAACCATTACTCGGGGCGCGCGCCCCAGCGTCCGTGTCGTCACCGCCACCGGCGATCTTGAGCCGCCGCTCGGCTTCACCGGTGTCATCGAAACGATTCACGCTGGCGAGCGCCCGCCGCGCCCTTTCGGCCCGCGCTTCGGCAACCTCGTCCACGCCATCCTCGGCCACATCAATCTCCAAGCCACTCTGGAAGAAGTCCAGTTGCAAGCCCGCCTCCACGCCCGCATCCTTTCGGCCGAGGACGACGAAGCTCACGCCGCCGCGCAATCCGTCATGGCTGCCTTGGTGCATCCGCTACTGCAAAGGGCCCGTGCCGCCTCCCGCCATCATCGCGAATGGCCCGTCAGTTGGCGTTCCGGCGAACATCTCATCGAAGGCCGCATAGACCTCGCCTTCTTCGACGATGGCCAATGGACCATTGTCGACTTCAAAACCACCGTCGACCTCACCCTCCACCTCCGTCGCTACCAAAGCCAGCTCGCCTGGTACATCGCGGCCGTCGAATCCCTTACCGGCCAAAGCGCGCGCGGCATCCTGCTAGGGGTTTAACCTCCTGGCGGCAGCCCCCGGGAATCGCTACCATTAAGTTAATGGGGTTATCTCCTCAGGAGTTTGGCGGTCGGTTCTGGGCTGTCATTGCTTCCACTTTCCTCGGTTTCATCGGTATGGGCGCAGTTCTGCCCGCTTTGGCTCCCCACGTACGCCATGATCTTGGCGGTTCGGACCAGACGGTCGGCTTCGTCATCGGTATTTTTTCTTTCGTCGCTCTTATCAGTCGCTTCGCCTCCGGTCCGCTGGCGGATCGCCGCGGTCGCAAAACGGCCTTCATCGCCGGTTTGTCTAGTTGCGCCGCCGCCGGCTTGGTTTATCTGCTTCCCTTGGGGTTAAAGGGCGCGTATCTCGGCCGCATTCTGCAAGGCTTCGGTGAAGCTTGCCTGTACACGGGCGCCGCCGCCTGGGTGATCGAGCTCGCTGGCGTCCATCGCAGCGGCCAAGCCCTCGGCTATCTCAGCAGCGGCATCTGGGGCGGCATCTCCTTCGGACCCGTCGTGGGCCAAGCCCTCGGCACCTTCCCGCGTGCCGCCGCCCTTCAAGTCGTCTGCGCTCTCCTCGGCATGGCCTGCCTCTGGTTCGTGCGCGAGGACTACCGCCCGGCGCCGGACCGCCGTCGCGGTCCCTGGATCCCCCGTGGACTGATGATGCCCGGCCTCACCATTGGCTTCGTCAACGTCCACTATCCCGTCCTCACCGGCTTCCTCGTCCTGCACCTCTCCGCGCAGGGCAGCGCCGGCCCCATGGCCTTCACGGCCTACGCGCTCGTGATTCTTTTCTCCCGCTTCTTCTTCGGCGGACTGCCCGACCGCGTGCCGCCCAGCCGTACCTTCTACGGCGGCCTTGCCGCCATGTTCGTCGGTCTCCTCGGGATCACCTTCGCTAGCGGACCCTTCATGGGCGTCGCCGCCACCGCCATTCTCGGCCTCGGCTTCTCTTTCCCCTGGTCCTCGGTCGCTTCCACTGTTCTCCGGCGCACCCCGGAGAGCGAACGCGGCTCCGTCGTCAGCGTACTCAGCGCCTTTTACGACCTCTTTGTCGGCGTCAGTTCTTTCGTCGCCGGCGCCATGGCCAAGCGACTGGGATATCCTGCCGCCTTTGTCATGGCTGCGGTGGCAGTCGGCATCGCCGCTATCCTCGGCCGCTATGTCTTCGCCGTGCCCGTCGAAGAAGAAGAAACGCCTGAGCTCGCCGAGGTCGCCGGCTAGTTTGCCGCCGGCCGAATAGCAATCTCCGCCGTATCGCCGCGATAGTCTGCCTGATCGATCACGCACATCACCGTGCCCTTCGTGGCGGACCAGTCCGCAGGAATCGTTAGGTCGATTTGATAAACGCCAATCGACCCGCCCGTCAGCCCCGCGAACGGAACTACCACGCCCGGCGCACGCACGGGAACGCCCTGCGGCCCAAACTCCACCAGATAGCAGCCCATCGGCGACGTCACCCGTGCCGGAGGATCGATCGGACTCGGCTCGCCCGTCTTTACGAGCCGATTCACCGCACCCAGATTCCGCGCGAATAGATGAACGGTTTCCCCGGCCACTGCCGGATCCTGCTCCGTCACCAAGCCATGGAAATCTTGATGCGCCGCCTGCAGCAGTCCCGTCCAACCGTCGCGCTCGAACGTGATCGTTGGCCGGTCCAGCGGCGTAAACCCAAAGCGCTGCACCAACGGACTGTCCTTGCCCTGCACTGTCAGCACCCGCGTGTCCTGCCGATATTCCCACGGCACCTGCACCGCTGCCCGATCGCGTTCCAGCTCTGAAAGCGGCAACAGCGTCTCCCCTAACCGGAACCGCGTCTCCCGCGTCAGGCCGGCGCCCACCAGCCGAATCACGCTGCCCGGATACGCAAAAGTCCCGGTCGACGTGAAGAACGGCGTTGTCGGAATCGCTTCCTCCACGCGACCGTCCAACAGGCTCACCTTCAGGATTTGCCCCAACCCCGTCGCCAGCCACGCCACCTCACCATTGCCGCTCAGCACTCCGCTCACGGTATTTGTCGCCGTCGACGTCACTAACGTCGCGTCGCCCGCGCGCCCCAAGCGATAGGCCTGAATCTTGCCCGCGGCGTTCGGCGCGAGGTACATCAACGTCCCGTCATTAGCGAACGAAGGTTGATAGCGAAAGATGTCCGCCGGATACGGCAGCACCAGATTCCGTGCCACGCTTGCCAGCAAGCGCGCCGGGGCCCCGGCCAGATCGGTCAACACCAACTCATACGCCGTCGACGTCTCCCGCTCGAACACCAGTCGGCTCCCGTCGGGACTCACCGCTCCCCGCGCTGCACCCAGCGTTCCCGCCACTTCTGTCTGTGTGCCGTCTGCCGACATCGAGAGCAGGGAACTCGTCCCTGCAGCCTGTATCAGGGCCAGAGCCGTGCCGTTATTCGTAACCGATTGCGCTCCGAACCATCCCGCGCCTGCCGGAAAGTCATGCGATCGTTCAGACCCCAGCTCAATCACCCGCCAGCGAAGCTCCGCCGTCCCTCCGAGCAGATAGCGTCCGTTCCGGCTCAGCGCCGCATTGTTATAGATCGTCTGCTCGAGTTTCGCGCCGCTCAGCGTAAACGGCGTCCGCGAACCCACAATGCCGCAACTCGGCGACAAACACGGCGGTACCGTTCCATAGCCCACGATGGCCCCATCGCCGCTAACGACCGGCCGGATGATCGACGACGAAAACGGGCTGGCCCCCTCGGTTGTCGTCTTGTAAAGCTTCAGTCCGTCGCCGTCTAACTGAAACATCTTCAGCCGGCTATCTTCGGCGCCGGTCGACAAGGTGGTCGTGAAGTAGAGCCGTCCCGCATCGGTCACGGCGAAGTCGAAATATTGGGCCGCCAGCGGCAAGCCCGTTAACATCATGAGCAGGCCTAATTGACTGCGAATCACACCTTGAGCTTAGCTAAGCTTGCTCAGCGGCACGCAGCCGTTCGAGGTCAGATGTTAACCCGCGCACACCCGCAAACAACAGGCCCCCGAAATTGATGAACCGGTAGCCCTGCTGATAACACTCGAGCGACGCTTCGTAGCCGCCCACCGAGATGCCCGCGTACTTGCCCGCCGCGCTCACCCGCTTCGGAAACTCCGCCAGAAACCGTTTCACGTCAGGATGACCCACCTGCCCGATCACGCCCAGCGACGCGGATAAGTCCATCGGCCCGGCAAACACCACGTCGATGCCCTCCACCGCCGCGATCTCTTCCACGTTCGCCATGCCCTCGGGCGACTCCACTTGCGCCACCACGCAGATCTCATCGTTGGCGTGCGGCAGATACTCGCTCCACGGCACGTTCATGTAGAACGTCCACAACGGCGAGACTCCGCGCGAGCCCTGCGGCGGATACTTCGCATATTGCACCGCCAGCCGTGCCTCCTCCGCATTATTCACCTGCGGAATCATCACTGCGGACGCGCCCAGGTCCAGCGCCTTCTTAATCAGATTCGGATCGAGCCCCGCTACGCGAATCATCGGCATGCAGCCTGCCCGCCGCGCCTGCACCGGAATCAGCCGGATGTCGTCCAACCCGAACGTCGAATGCTCCGTGTCGATCCAGAGAAAATCGATCCCTGTGCCAATCGTCAATTGGTTGGCCAACTCATCGGCCACGCCCGTCGCTGCGCCCCAGGCGGTTTTGCCCCCCGCCAGCTTCTTCTTCACCGGATTCTCAAATGACAATCTCTGCTCCCATTTGCGCCAACAGCGCCACGAACTCCGCGGTCACATCGTAACGGGCTTCCTCGCCGCTCGCGGGCTTCGCCTCGTACACGCCTTCCGCATTCCAGGACCCGTCGCCGCACTGCAGCGCCGTCAGCCCGTCCACCACCGCCAGCACCAACCGCGCCTCTGCCGGATCGCCCGTCCGCTGATACGTCCAAGCCGCGCCCCAACCCACCTTGCCGCTTTGCGGCGTCTGATAACGGTCTTCCGCCGCGTGCGCACTGGCGTGCAAGTAGCGCTGCGCCAGTTTCACCGCTTCTCCGTCGCGCGTCTTCCGCGCATACTCCGCCAGAAACGCGGCGCTGATGCCGTATTGGAAATACCATTGCCGCGGTCGCGTTGCGTCCACCACATACGCCGCCGATCCATCCCCGCGCACCAACCCCACTCCCGGCTGCCACACGTGTACCAGACCCGCCTTCAAGTCCGGCTGCTCGTCGAACACGCGTCGCAGCCACCCTGCCACTCCGGCCGCCGCTTCCATCTCCCCCGCCGCCAGGCAAGCGAGCCCCGCCATGCTCGTCGTCATGATCTCTTCGCGATCGTCATGCCGTGTGCGAAAGCCCCCGCTCTCCGCATTACGCCGCGTCAGTAAAAAACGCACGAGCCGCTCGGCCGTCGCGTGATCGCCCAACGCGGCCGCCCCGCAAGCCAGCCACGCATGCGGATAGATCCGATAGTCCTCGAACCACCCCAGTCCCGTGCCATCCAAGTCGCCATCGGGCTGCAAATAGCGCTGCCGCACATGTCCGAGCACCTGCTCGGCCGCCGCGGTATCGCCGCTCCATAGAAAGGCGCAAGGTGTCTTGTAATAAGCCGAAAGATTGGTCGCCCCGCGCAGTTGGCCCTCTGCGTTCAGCCGCTCGCGCAGCCATTCGGCGCCCCTGTCTGCGGCCTCGCGTGCCGGATTGGTTGCGTTCAACAAGAACGATGGTACGACGTTTCGGCCCTACTTTCGCCTCTTTCGTCCGGCCGCCTCCGCGTAGTCTTCCGGATCCTCGCCCCGCCTCACCCGTTGTGCCATCGCCTCTTCCAGAATCCGATAGCGCTCGTTCGCCCGCGTCATATGCTCGCGCATCGCCTGTTCGGCGCGCGCCCCGTCATGTGCTGCAATCGCCGCCAGCAAGCCTTCATGCTCCGCCAGCGTAATGAACTCGGACCCCGGAATCCGCAGCAGGTCCCGCCGAAAGTGAAACAGCCAGTCCAGCATCGCCTCGCTCAGCATCACGCATACCGAGTTCCCGCTCACCGCCGCAATCGCCGTGTGGAACGCCATGTCCGCCTTCACAAACGCCGGGATGTCCTCAATTAAGGACCGCTGCCGTTCCAGCGCCTCCTCGAGTCGCGTCAGGTCCGCCAGCGTCGCCCGCTCCGCCGCCTGCCGCACCATCCCCAACTCGAACAGCATGCGCGCTTCCTTCAGATGTTCCAGAGTCTGGGGCGACGTGTGCAGCAACTGCAGCATCGTCTCCCCCACCTGCCCGAACACGCGCCGCTGATCGGGCACCGCCACCCGCGCCCTTTCGCCGTGATGGATCTCGATCAGCCCCGCCGTGCTCAGCCACTGCATCGCCTCGCGGACCGCCGGCCGCCCTACCTGGAAACGCTCCATCAGCGCGCGCTCGGAGGGGAGCCGGTCACCCGGACGCACCTCCTGGCTACGGATCATCTCCAGCAGGCGTTCGCGCACCTCGTCGGCTAGTTTGCGGCGCACAATGGGTTCGATGGGCATCGGCTGCTCCCCGGTTTAGGTTTTTTGGGGGTGGTATGATGATGATACCAGTTGAGCGGCCCGCGAACTGGATCAAGCGCCGTCGAAGCGATTCAGCCGCTCCTCTTGCGCCTCACTGATCACACCACCTGTGATAGATTGTCACCTGCCAAATGAAACTGGCTACATCTTCTACAGGGAGTCCGCCATGCGCATTCTGAGGTTGCTTGTCCTCGCCTCGCTACCCGCGCTGCTCGCCGCGCAAGATACGCGCGGCAACATTAACGGAACCGTCACCGATACTCAAGGTGCGGCCGTCGTGGGTGCCAACGTCACCATTACCAATACCGGTACCACCACCGTCACCAAACTGGTGACCAATCCCAGCGGCTATTACGAAGCCCCGCTGCTTCTACCCGGAAATTACTCCGTCACTGTGGAATTTTCCGGCTTTAAAAAGTCCATTCGCTCCGGCATTACGCTCGGCATCGGCGACCAACTCAAGATCGACGTCGCCCTGGAAGTCGGCGGCACTGCCGAATCGGTCACCGTCTCCGCCGAAGCCCCCATGCTCGACACCAGCACCGTCAGCACCGGCCGCAACATGACCAACCGCGAAGTCATGGATCTGCCCGTCATCGGCAACAACGTCATGGCGCTCAGCCGCATGGCCCCCGGCGTCCAGGTTCCTGGCACCACTCAGTTTCTGGTTCAGGGACAAGTCGGCGGCGGCTCCGCCTACAACTCGCCCGGCAACGTCGGCGGCAACGAATGGTCCATCGACGGCGCCTCCACCAACGGCACCGATCGCCGCGCCTCCATCATGCCCTCGCCCGACGTCATCGACGAATTCAAGATCGAAACGTCGAACTTCGACGCTTCCTTCGGCCACGCCACCGGTCTGGGCATCTCAATGTCCACCAAGTCCGGCAACAACCTGTTCCACGGCACCAGCACCCTCCAGTTCATCAACCAGCGCTGGAACGCCGCCTCCTTCTTCGTGAAGCAGGCCCGCGGCGTGCAGATTGCGAACCTCCGCAACGCCGGCAACATCTCGGGCGCCGATGCCTTGGCCGACACGCCTCTCATGCCCTCCGGCAAGACGCTTAACTACCAGGCCACCATCAGCGGCCCCATCTACATCCCGAAAGTCTTCGATGGCCGCAACAAGCTCTTCTTCTTCCTCGGCTACTCCGAACTGAAGAACCGCCAGTCCGCCCGTCCCTCCGAAATCAACTACACCGTGCCCACCTTGGCCATGCGCAACGGCGACTACTCGGATCTGCTCCGCGTCGACGCCACCCGCTACCAGGTCTATGACCCCGTCTCCACTCGCCCCGATCCGGCGCGCCCCGGCCACTGGGTCCGCACCCCCTTCGCCGGCAACATCATTCCCCGTTCGCGGATGACCAACCCCATCTACGACTTCTACGCCAAGCGCATGCCGCTCCCCAACGTCGACACCACCGGCAAGGACCCCATCAACAACTACCTCGCCACGGCCATGCCGAACACTGTCGACTACCGTTCCTTCAACAACCGCATCGACTATCAGGCCTCCCAGAATCACCGCTTCTTCGTGCGCTGGTTCAAGAGCTCCTACCTCGAAGGCGCCCAGGACTTCACCTTTGAAACCGAAAAGGGCCTGATGAACTGGGACGAAAAGCGCCCGGCCGCCAGCATCGCCGCTGACTGGACCTATACCGTCAGCCCCTCCACCATCATCAACGTCACTGTCGACACCAACTGGTTCCTCCTCCAGAACCAGCGCCTCGGCACCCGCAAGTACAAGCCCTCTGACGTCGGCTTGCCCGCCTACATGGATGCTAAGTGCGCTTCCAGTTGCGTCATGCCCCGTATCCTGTTCCCCGGCATGACCCACTGGAATGGCGATATGTTCATGGGCGTCACGGTGGACCCCGGCACCAAAGGTCGCCAGCAGGCCGCCAAGTTCAACCTCACCCACGTGCGCGGCGTTCATTCCTTCCGCGCCGGCTTCGACACTCGCCAGCACTTCCGCACCCAGTTGCAGAACGGTGGTTTTACCTCCGGCACCTTCAACTTCGCCAACAACTTCGTCCGCAAGGACGACGATGGCGTCACCCCCGCCGCCAGCCTCGGCCTTGATTGGGCCACCTTTCAGTTGGGCATCCCCACCTCGATCTCGGTCGATACCAACGACAACTTCGCCCTGATGAGCCCGTACTACGGCTGGTATGGTCAGGACACTTGGCGCGTCACCCGCAACCTCACCTTGACCCTCGGGCTCCGCATGGAGTACGAGCAAGGCCCCACCGAGCGTTACAACCGCGCGCTCACCTACTTTGACTACGCTACGGACCTGCCGATCACCGCGGGCGCTCAAGCCGCCTATGCGCGCAACCCGGTTCCCGAACTCTCGGCCAGCCAGTTCATCGTCAAGGGCGGCAACGTCTACGCCGGCGTGAACGGCGCTTCGCGTCGTCTCTGGCAGAACCAGTTGATGTGGCTGCCCCGACTGTCCGCCGCCTGGCAGATCAGCCCCAAGATGATCGTCCGCGCCGGCTACGGCAGCTACTACGACACCCTGAACGTCATGAATCAGGGCGCCGATCAGTACGGCTTCGCCCGCGCCACCACCACCAACCTCACCAACGACGCCGGCACCACCTGGCTCGTCGGTAACCCCGGTGCCGGTATCTCGCCTCTGTCCGATCCCTTCCCGGTTCGCGCCAACGGCACCCGCTTCGACGTCCCGCTGCGTGACGGACTCGGCAACATGGCCCGTGTCGGTCAAGGTTTCACCTACACCGACTTCGGCCGCCAGCATCCGCGTGTCCAGCGCTGGCGCGTCGGTCTCCAGCGCGAAATCTCGCGCAACATGATGATCGAAGTCGCTTACTGGGGTCAGTGGGCTGACTCGATCAGCGCCCAGCTCAACGGCAATTCGAACCTCCGCATGGACTACCTGCCCGAGGAATATTGGAACAAGACCAACGTGCGCAACGACGCGGCCACCACCGCGCTTAACGCCAACGTCACCAACCCCTTCGCCATTGCCAACTTCGAATCGCTGCGCACCTCCAACCCGGTCGTCTACCAGCAAATGTCGACCCTGGGCCAGTTCACCAGCCCCACCATCGCTAAGAACCGTCTCCTCCGCCCCTATCCGCAGATGAACGGTCTCTTCAACGGCACCTCGCCCACCGGCAACGCCCGCACTCACTCGCTCGAAGTCAACTTCCAGCGTCGCTTCTCCAAGGGCTTCAACTTCAACGCCTCTTACTCGCGCACGCGCCAGGATCGTTACGACATCATCGAGAACGAATTCGAGCGCTCGCCGAGCAAGTGGTGGTCCAGCGATACGGCCCGGCCGCACCGCTTCACCGCCACCGGCATCTATGAACTCCCCTTCGGCAAAGGCCGCACCCACTTCCAGCAGGGTCTCGCCAACCATCTCCTTGGTGGCTGGCAGTTGGCCGCCACCTACGAGTTCCAGAACGGTCCGCTGCTCGCCTGGGGCAATATCCTCTACAACGGCGACATGTCGAACTTCGTCTCCGACGCTTCCCTCGGCGGCGAAAAGACCCTGAACCAGTGGTTCAACACCAGCATCCCCTTCGAACGCAATGCCGCCCGTCTCCCCAGCGGCTATCAGGTGCGCGTCTTCCCGCGCTACTTCACCGGCCTGCGCGCCGACGGCTTGAATCAGTGGAACTTCAACCTCCTCCGCGAATTCAAGTTCGCTGAACGCGTCCGCTTCCAACTGCGCGGCGATGCCATCAACCTGATGAATCGCTCGCAGATGAACGGCCCGGAACTCTCGCCCACGTCGACCAATTTCGGTCGCATCACCAGCCAGACTTCCTCGCTCAATCGCATGTATCAGGTCCAGGGCCGCATCACCTTCTAGCCCTCGATCTCCGCTAAAACCAAGGGGAAGCCGCTCGCCGGCTTCCCCTTTTTTGATATGCTCCCCTACTGAAGGAACTCACCCCGATGTCCAATCCCTCCACCAGAAGATTTTTTATGGGTGCTGCCGCCGCGGCCTCCGCACTGCGTGTCTACGGCGCCAATGAGCGCGTCAACGTCGCCATTGTCGGACTCGGCG
The DNA here is from genome assembly GCA_965229305.1 of Bryobacteraceae bacterium. Taxonomy (GTDB): domain Bacteria; phylum Acidobacteriota; class Terriglobia; order Bryobacterales; family Bryobacteraceae; genus JALHNI01. The sequence goes on from CBDDIZ010000037.1 coordinate 229,603, forward strand.
GACGTGGCACCAACCACCTCAACATCTATTCGCGCCTGCCCGAGTCTAAAGTCGTCGGCCTCTGCGACGTCAACCAGGCCGCGCGCGAAAAGTCCCAGGCTACTCTCCTCAAGAACACCGGCGAAAAAGCGAATGAGTACGAGGACATGCGGCAGGTCTTCGCCGACCCCACCGTCGACGCCGTTTCCATCGCCACCCCCAACCACTGGCACGCCCTTTCTGCCATCTGGGCCATGAAAGCCGGTAAAGACGTCTACGGCGAAAAGCCTGCCTGCTACAACATCTACGAAGGCCAGAAGATGCTGCAGGTCGCTCGCGACACCAAGCGCATGCTCCAAATCGGCTCTCAGCACCGCAGCAATCCCTTCAAGATGCGCGCCATGGCCGCCGTTCAGGGGGGACTCATCGGCAAGGTCTACCAGGCAAAAGGACTCTGCTACAAGCGCCGAGTCTCCATCGGCAAAAAGCCCGACCTCCCCACGCCGCCCCCCGGCATCAACTGGGACATGTTCCTCGGGCCGGCCCCCTTGCGCGCCTTCAACGAACTCCGCTTCCGCTACAACTGGCACTGGTTCTGGGACACCGGCAACGGCGACATCGGCAACCAGGGCGTCCACGAACTTGGCATCGCCCGCTGGGGCATGGGCGAACCGGAGTGGCCCAAAGCCGCCTACGCTCACGGCGGTAAGTTCGCCTACGACGACGACCAGGAAACGCCCAACACCCTCACCGCCAACTTCGACTTCGGCGACCGCGAACTCGTCTTCGAAGTTCGGGGCCTGCTCACCGGTGCCGAAGGCGCCGTGCCGCGTCCCAATCGCCGCCCATCCCCCGATGGCGCCGCCCCGGCGGCCACCGCGCCGCAAGGTGCGGCCCCGCTCAACATCATGGTCGGCAATCTCTTCTATGGCTCCGAAGGCTGGGCCGCGATGAGCGACCAGGGCTTCCAAGCCTTCAAGGGCGAAAGCAACGAACTCATCATGGAGGAGCGTCCCGAACGTGGTCCTGGCAACGACCCCACGGGACTCCACATGCAGAACTTCCTCGCCGCCGTGAAGTCACGCAACTACAAAGACCTCCACGACGAGATCTCCATCGCCTATCTCAGCGCCTCGATGTGCCACCTGGCCAACATCAGCTATCGCGTGGGCCGCAAGCTCACCCTGCAAGCCGGCCCCAAGTTCTTGAACGACCCCGAAGCCAACAAACTTCTCACCCGCGATTACCGCAAGCCCTACGTCGTCTAAGCTCTCACCGAGGCTCCGGTCGAACGGCCGGAGCCTCTTAAATAAACCAGAACCCCATCATCCGAATCACGTCCAGCGTGAGCCGCGCCGCAACTACGAGTACCAGAAGTCCCATCGCTTCTTTCGGCGGCCAATCCTTCGTCAACAGCTTCCACGCCAGCAGCGCAAATCCCACGATCACCGCAAACGCCACTGCCGCCAGGATCAGCAAGAGCGCGAACGACGGACGCTCCCCCAACCACCCGAAAGCCACCAGTCTCGACGGACCCGGCATCGCGAATGCACCCATTGCCGCCACTCCGCCCGCCAGCCATCGATGGTCCATACCTCCCATCGTAAACTGAAGCTATTGAAGGAGGATCGAGCTTGGCTCTGATCGGCTTTGTTGCCAACTACGAAGACCTGTCCACGGACCGTGGGCATCAGTTCAAATTCCGCTGCGACAAGTGCGGCAACGGCTTCATGACTCAGTTCCGCCCCTCCACGCTCGGCATGGCGCAGTCCCTGCTGAACGTCGCCGGCAGCTTTTTCGGCGGCATGGGCAACCTCGGCAACGCCGCCTATGAAGTCCAGCGCGCCGTCGGCGGCAAGGCCCACGACGCCGCTCTCGCCGAAGCCGTCGAGGAAGCCCGCCCCGCCTTCAAGCAATGCACCCGCTGCGGCAAATGGGTCTGCGGCGAAGTCTGCTGGAACGCCAAAGCCAATCAGTGCGAGGACTGCGCGCCGGACTTCCACGAGCACCTCGCCTCCAACCAGGCCCAAGCCAAAGCCGACGCTGCCCGCGAACAACTCCACTCCGCCGCCCGCCAGGTCAACTACGTCCAGGGCGTCGACCTCTCCGCCGACTCCTATGTCGCCGCTCCGCTCGCCGCCACCAATCTCCAGCCGCCCAAAACTCTCTGCTCCGGTTGTGGCGCCACCCTCGCCGCCGGCGCCAAGTTCTGCGGCGAATGCGGCCAGCCCGCCCCCAAAGCCGGACCCAAACCCTGCCCCAAATGCGGCACGCTCACCGAGTCGAAATTCTGCCCTGATTGCGGCCAGAAAATCGCCTAACTCGGCTCATAAGCCGCACACTGCAACACCGGTAAGCGCGGGTACTTCGGATACGTCACATCCACCCGCGCATACCCGCACAGCAAAAACTCACTTCCGCGGTCCGAGACGATCGTCCGCGCCCACTTGCACGTTACACAGAGCCCTGCGTTCTGAGGCACACTCTTAGTCTATGGATCCGTCGCCCGAATATCTTCCCGCCAGCGACTCATCCCTCCTCATCCGCTTCGGCCACGAGATCAGCCCCGCCCTCAACCGCCTCGTCATTGGCCTTTTCCGCTATCTCCATCAGGCCAACCCCGCCTGGCTCATCAACCTCCACCCCGCTTATTGCACTCTCCTCATCGACTTCGATCCCCGCCTCGTCACCCACGCTGACGTCGAAACCTTCGTCCGTTCTCGCCCCGTTTCTTACTTCGCTCCCATCGGCAAACGCGTCGATGTCCCCGTTCGCTACAACGGCCCCGACCTCGACTTCGTCGCCGCCTTCCATCACCTTGCCCTCGATGAAGTCATCGCCCTGCACTCGAGCACCGAATACCTCGTCGCCTTCCTCGGCTTCGCTCCGGGCTTCGCCTACCTCCTCGGCCTTCCCCCGCAACTCGCCACTCCCCGTCTCGACCAGCCTCGTCCCCAAGTCCCCGCCGGCAGCGTCGGCATCGCCGGTCACCAAACCGGCATCTACCCGACGGCCTCGCCCGGCGGCTGGCGCCTCATCGGCGAAACGGACCGCCCGCTTACCCCCGATTGGGTCCTGCCCGGCGACCGCGTGAGGTTCATCCCCCTATGATTCAAGTGCTCCGCGCCGGCGCCAGCACCCGGCTCGTCGATGGTCTGGGCGACCGCCGCCGCGCCCACCTCGGCGTCTCCCTCGGCGGCGCCGCCGATACCCTCTCCCTCGCGCATGCGAACTCCCTCGTCGGCAATCCGCTCACCGCCGCCGGCCTCGAAATGACCCTCCTCGGCCCCGCACTCGGCTTCATCCTGCCCACCACCTTCGCCCTCTCCGGCGCGCCCTTCGCCGCCACGCTGAACGGCCACCCGATTCCCCACCACCAGCCGCTCACCGCCAATCCCGGCGATGTCCTCCGCCTGCAATCGAGCCCCATCGGCATCCGCTGCTACTGCGCCGTCCGCGGCGGCCTCGCGCTCGACATTCACCGCCCCCTGCGCCCTGACGACGTCCTCACCAACGCGAATCTTTCCGCCCAGCTCCAGCCGGCCCCACCTCCCGTCCTCGGCGACGGTCACCTCCGCGTCACCCTCGGCCACGCCTTCACCGAACACCTCCTCACCGCCGAGTACACCGTCTCCCGCTCCTCCAATCGTCAGGCTATCTACCTCGACGGGCCGACCCTCCCGCCCGCCGGCGGCCAAATGATCACCGAAGGTGTCCCCCTCGGCGCCATCCAGCTCCCGCCTTCCGGCCAGCCCATGATCCTCTTCGTCGACCAGCAAACCACCGGCGGCTATCCCGTCGTCGCGGTCGTCATCCGGCCCGATTGGCCGAAGCTCGGCCAACTCCGCCCCCAACAACCCGTTCGCTTCACCTACGTCACCTTCGACGAAGCCCAACGCCTCAACCGCTTATGACGCTCGACTTGAATGCCGACCTCGGCGAATCCCGCGCCGCCCTCGACGATGGCTCCCAGGAGCAACTCCTCCGCTATCTCACCTCGGCCAACATTGCCTGCGGCGGTCACGCTGGTGACGCCGAAACCATGCGCCTCACCCTGCTGCAATGCCGCGCTCACGGCGTCGCTCCCGGCGCCCACCCCAGCTATCCGGACCGCGAGAACTTTGGACGCCTCACGATGAAGCTCCCGCCCGAAGCCCTCGCGGCCACCATCGCCGCACAAGTCGACGCCCTCGCTCAACTCGCCCGCGACCTCGGCCTCGCCCTCACCCACCTCAAGCCCCACGGCGCCCTCTACAACGACGCTGCGCGCGACCCCGCCCTCGCCCACGCCATCCTCGAAGGCACGCGCGACTACCCGCACCTTGTCCTCTACGGACTCCGTGGTTCGTCGATGCTTCAGGTCTTCGCTGCCGCCGGCCGCCGTACCGCCCGCGAAATCTTCGCCGACCGCGCCTATCAGCCCGACGGTTCCCTCCGCCCCCGCCATCTCCCCGGCGCTCTGATCACCGATCCCGCTGCCGCCGTTGCCAACGTCCGCGCGCTCGCGCACGATGCCGACACGGTCTGCATTCATTCCGACACTCCGCACGCCTTGGCCCTTGCCGAAGCCGTATCCCGCCTCCTCAGGCCACTATAATGAGTTCAATGCTACGGAGGGTCCTGGCAGTGGGGGGAGTGCTCCTGGCGGGCACGATCGGTACCTTGGCTTACCTCACTGCTCAAGTCCGCACGGCGGCGCTTCGCGATGAACGTCGGCCGGTCGATGTCATCATTGTTCTCGGCGCCGCCGAGTATCGCGGGCTGCCATCCCCCGTGTTGAAAAGGCGTCTGGATCACGCGCTCGAACTCTACCAGCAGGGTCTCGCTCCGCGCATCCTCACCACCGGCGGCTCAGGCGGCGACCCCGACTTCACCGAAGGCGAAGTTGGCCGCAATTACCTCGTGCGCAAAGGCGTCCCCAGCGAAGCCATTCTCGTCGAGCCCGAAGCCGAAACCACCTTCCAGAGCGTTCTCGCCGCCGGCGAGATCATGGCCCGCATGAACCTCCGCTCTTGCCTGCTCGTCACCGATGGCTATCATCTGCTCCGCGCCAAGCGCATGCTCGCCGAGCGCGGTCTCGACGTCTACGGCTCCCCCCGTCCCGGCCAGCCCGCCTCCGCCATTCGCGAATGGTGGCTTGCCACCCGTCAGGCCGTGGGCCTCATGCTCTGGTCCGCCCACCTTCGTTGGTGAGCTTTTAAGGCTCCAGATTCAAGCCCTCCGGCAGACTCGCCGGCGGCACCTCAAATACGCGCGTCCCCCCGAACACCGCACTCAGCGCCGGATTCGGATCGGCGATCTGCTGCCCTCCCGATCCCAGAAAAGCCATCGCTTGCCCAATCGTCGCCATGCCCACCGCCTGCATGGCCGGCGTACCCCACGGAATCAGGAATGTATGCGGATCCAAGGGTGAGTCGGGCGCTAACTTCCGCACCAGATCATGCCGGTAGAGCGACGTCTGCTCCGTCATGCTCGCCGTCCGGATCAGCCGCGACGTCGATGGATTCACCGCCGTCCGGTCGCCGAACGCCATCTGAAAGAGAATCCGCTTCAACCCCACGCCCGGCAGCGTCGCCGTCTTCAGATGCCGCGCGTAAAAGATCGGTGCTCCGGTCGTCTCCAGCCACTCCACCCGATCCCAGAAATCCTGCAGCTCCCGCGCTCCCGCCACATTCAAAATGCTCACCGGCTGATTGCGCAACGGCATTTGGTCCACAAACCCCAAGCCGCGGTTCAGCAGCACTGGCGATCGCACGCCCAAGGCCACCAGCGTCACCAACTGCAGCGTCGGCGACGGACTCAAGCGTCCCGTCTCCGTGCCCGATCCCTCCGCCGCATTCAGCACCGCGGTCGTCACGTCCGGCTCCACCGCCATCAGCAGCGTCCCGTACATCGCCCCCAGGCTCTGTCCCAGATACTGAATCGCCCCCGGATTCAGGTCCCGCGTCCCATCGCCATCCAGATCCACGCCCTCCCGAATCGCGTGGACCAACTGCATCATGTCGATCGCCGTTTGCCGCACACAATCGCGCACCACGATCGGCTTGCCCGCCGCCACGATCACGCAGCCCTCCACCAGGTCGATCGTCCCCGCGCCATCGAGATCCCGCCCTCGTCCCGGTGCCGGCACCTCCGTCACCGTCCCGTTGGCCTGCGTGAACAAATAGCTCGAGTCCGGCCCATACCCATGGCCCACCGCACTGATCGCCACCACGGCCAATCCCGCCGAGTTAGCCGCCGCAATCGCCGTCGGCATCCCCAGCCGGCTATCGCCGATCCCGTGCCCTGCCAGCAACACCGGGTAGCCTCCCTGCGGCGCGGGCGTCGACGGCAGCCACACGTGTCCATGAATCTCCTCCGTCGTCGTCGGCACCTGGACCGTCTCCCCCGTCGGCGTCGTCGGAATCACCCCCGTCGCATCGGTGAACTTCGGCGAACGGTACGCAAAGAACGCGATCCGCCCCGTGGTCGAGAGCTGCCCCGGCTGCACCGGCAGTGGCTCATCCGTGAACCGACCGCTCCCACTCGTGCGCACCTGCTCGCGGAACACGATGCTCCGCACGCCGCTCGTCGCAAATCCTGGTGTCGTCCGCCGGAAGCCCGTCGGCGTCAATTGCACGATCCGGCGCGCATCCTCGAGAAAGGCCGTATTCGAAAGCGTCGTGAAGAGGCTCGCGCCCACCACCCGCCGGCTGCTCAACGACGCTACCCGCCCGATCGCCGCGCTCAAGCTTCGGCAATACTCGCCGCCGATTTGCCGCGCCAGGCAAGCCGCATAACCTTCATGCGCGCCCACCGCCGCGCCTGCCGCATCCCGAATCCCGTCGGTCACCAGCACCACGTACTGCCGCCCGCCCTCAAGCACTTCATCCGGCTTCACGAACGCCGTATTCGTCGCCGGGTCGTACACATACTCGTTCACCGGCGTCAACTTCCCCGCCGGATACACGCCAAAACGCCCCGGCACCGGATCGAGCCACGCCACCCAGATGTTGTCCCGCAAACTCTCCGGCTGAATCGGTCCCGTAAACCGCACCGTGATCCGCGGATTCAGCCCAAACCCGTCATACTCGTTCAGCAGCGCCACCTCGGCGCAATCGCTCGACCGCGTCGCGCAATCCGGCTGCGGCAGATTCACCCGCCGCCCCGTCTTCTGCCGTTCGTCCCCTACCGTCAGATAGTCCGTTGGAAACGGACCCGTCGCCACATCGCGCGGGTCGAACGCCACCTTTGTCTGTGCCCACAAACTCGCCGCAAGAAACCAGCAACACCAACGCATGACCGCTATTATCCGCTAGCATGAAATCCAGCCATGCGTCTTGCCTTCGCTCTTCTCCCCCTGCTCTGCCTCGCGCAGGATTCGCGCAACACCCAGCAGTTCCACACCGACACCCACTTCACCCCGCGCACCTACGCCACTCTCGATCAGTGGAAAGCCCAGCGCGCCCACCTGCAAAAACAAGTGCTCTCCGCTTCCGGACTCCTGCCCCTACCCGAGCGCTGCCCCCTCAAGCCCGAGATTTTTGGCAAGCTCGAACGCAACGGCTATTCCATCGAGAAGGTCCTCATCCAAACCCTGCCCGGCTACTACCTCGGCGGCAACCTCTACCGCCCCCTCGGCCGCGCCGGTAAGCATCCCGGCATCCTCTCGCCTCACGGCCACTGGACCTATGGCCGCCTCGAGCACAACCCCAGCGCTTCGGTTCCGGGACGCGCCATCAATCTCGCCCGCCAAGGCTTCGTCGTCTTCGCCTACGACATGGTCGGCTACAACGACACCACCCAAACTCCCCACGTCTTCGGCAGCCCGCGCGAACAGCTCTGGAGCTTCGGCCCCTTGGGTCTTCAACTCTGGAACTCCATCCGCGCCCTCGACTTCCTTTCGAGCCTTCCCGACGTCGACGCTGAACGTCTCGGTGCCACCGGCGCCTCCGGCGGAGCCACCCAGGTGTTCCTTCTCACCGCCGTCGACGACCGCATCAAAGCCGCCGTGCCCGTCAACATGATCTCCGCCATCATGCAAGGCGGCAGCCCTTGCGAGAATGCTCCCGGCTTACGCTTCGACACCTTCAACGTCGAGTTCGGCGCCATGATCGCCCCCCGCCCGCTGCTGATGATCTCCGCCACCGGCGATTGGACCCGCAATAACCCCCGCGAAGAAGTCCCCGCCGTCAAAAAGATCTACGACCTCTACGATGCCGGTCCGCTTCTCGAGTGGACCCAGATCGACGCCCCCCACAACTACAACCAAGCCACGCGCGACGCCATGTATCCTTTCTTCGCCAAGCATCTGCTGAAGGCTCCCAACCCGGAAACGTTTAAAGAGAAGTCCTTCGGCATCGAAGGCTTGGCTGACATGCTCGCGCTCCACAAACGCACTTTACCCCCCGGCGCGCTCACGCACGCGCAACTCCTTGAGCAATGGGTCGCCGCCGCGAAGCGTCAGCTCCAACCCTCTCGCGAACGTCTGCAATTGGTTTTTGGTTTAGATACGGCCAGTAAAGTGGAAAGCAAAACGGAAGGCGAACTCACCGTGCTCTCGCGCGTCGGCCAAGGTGACCGCGTCACCGCCCTCGCCACCGGCCCCAACCCCCGCACGATCGTCGTCCATCCGCTCGGGGCCACCGAAGCGACGAAGCCCGCCGAACCCGCCCTGCTGCTCACGGTCTTTCAAACCGGCCGCAGCAAGGCTCGTCGCGAGCCTCCCAAGAAATATCATCTGACGTTTAATCGCTCGGACGACGCGAACCGCGTGCAGGACATCGTCACCGCCATCAACTATCTGCAAGCTCAGAACTCGTCCCCCATCACCCTGAAGTGCACTGAGACGGCAGCCATCTGGTGTACCTTTGCCGCCGCGCTGTCGCCGGTAAAGGTCAAGCTCGATGCTCCCCTCGGCAAGTTCCAGGGCACCGACCAGCAGTTCCTCGACGAATTCTTCGTCCCCGGCATCCAACGTGCCGGCGGACTCTCGGCCGCGCTGAGCTTGGCTCAGCAGGCCCGTTAGGCTCTTACCAGAGCACCCGGAGAATCGTATCGCGCCGGCGCAAACCACTCCGCATTTCCGCGGAGAGCTTTACCGCTCGCACCGACAGCAGCGCGGCAATCCCCGTGCTTCCCAGTGCAAACCACTGCAGGCGATTCAGCCCGCTGGCACCCACGTACTCCAGACCCAGCGAAACCAGCACGACAAGGTTCAGTACTAAGACGATCAGCAAGATCAGCGGCAGTCCTTTTTCCCGAATGTCCATTCCAGTTTTCCTCTGAGTACTTGTCGGTTGCCCGTCCCTGGAACTTTAGCGAAATCAAGCCCATTACGTTCTGTCATCAAGTTCGATATCATTCCGTCGATGAGCCGAAGCCTGTGCATTCTCCTGGCGGCCCTTTCCGCTCACGCCGCCGATTTTGACCGCGACATTGCGCCCGTGCTCACGGCGCGCTGCCTCAAATGTCATGGTGCCGCCCTCCAACTCAGCGGCCTCGACCTCCGCACGCGCGAAGCCGCGCTCAAAGGCGGCACCCATGGCGCCGCGCTCATTCCCGGCGATCCCGCCAAAAGCCCCCTCTTCCGCATGGTCTCCGGCGACTTGAAGCCGTCCATGCCGATGGACGGCAAACTTTCTGCGCCTGAAATCGAATCGATTAGAAGTTGGATCGCCGCCGGCGCCGCCTGGGGTTCCCTCGCCCCTGCCAAGGACGCCAAAGCCGAACTGCTCGCCCTCGAAAACACCCCCGTCGCCCCCGCCGCCCGCGAGTGGTGGGCCTTCCGCCCCCTGACGAAACCCACACCTCCGGCGCCGGGCCACCCCATCGACGCCTTCGTCAATGCCCGTCTCAAAGACCTCGCCCCCGCCCCCCGCGCCGATCGCGCCACCCTCATCCGCCGCGCCACGCTCGACCTCACCGGCCTGCCGCCGACTCCCGCCGAAGTCCAGGCCTTCCTCAACGATCGCTCGCCCAACGCCTGGACCACCGTCCTCGACCGTCTCCTCGCCTCACCCCACTACGGCGAACGCTGGGGCCGCCACTGGCTCGACGTCGCCCGCTATGCCGACTCCAACGGCTTCGAACACGACTTCGATCGTCCCAACGCCTTCCGCTTCCGCGACTACGTCATCCGTTCCTTCAATGCCGACAAGCCCTACGACCAGTTCCTTCGCGAACAACTCGCCGGCGATGAACTCCCCCAGGTCACCCACGAAACTCTCACCGCCACCGGCTTCCTCCGCAATCACGCCAAAGTTGGCTTCCGCGAGAAGGACAACCCCGAGTTCCGCTACGAGTATCTCGACGACATGATCGCCACGCTTGGCCGTGGCGTCCTCGGCCTCACCGTTCAGTGCGCCCGCTGCCACAACCACAAGTTCGATCCCATCCCCCAGCGCGACTATTACCGTCTGCAAGCCACCCTCTGGGGCGTCGTCGAAGTCGATCATCCCCTTGTCCCGCCTGCCCAGGCTGCGCAGTATCAAGCCGCCACCGCTCGCCTCGATGAAGAGGTTAAGCGCCTTCGGGCTGAGATCGCCACCGTCGAGCAGCCCTACCGCGCCCGCTTGCTGCCCGCCAAATACGCCCGCTTCCCCAAGAACGTCCAGGAAGCGATCGCCACCCCGGAAGCCCAGCGCACGCCCGGTCAGGTCCTGCTGGCCAACCAGGTTATCCGCACCGTCAACGTCTCCCCCGCCGAGATTCAGAAGATCATCACGCCCGCGGACGCCGCCCGCGCGGCCTCCCTGCGCGACCAGATCAACGCCCTCGAAAAACAGCGTCCCGCGCCGATCCCGATGGCTATGGGCATTACCGACGGCGACTACCGCTATACTCCCGATGGCGCCGGCGACGAACCCGCTCCCGGCAAAGGCATCGTCCAGGTCGCCGCCGGAGGCAGCTATCTCCACACCGGCCCCGGCCAGTACACTCCGCCCCCGTCTCACTTCCTCCACCACGGCGACCTCAACAACAAAGGCTCGGTCATGAAGCCCGGTTTCGTCACCGTCGCCTCCACCGACCAAACGCCCATCGAACTCCCACCCGTCCACGGCCACACCTCCGGCCGCCGCCGCGCCCTCGCCGAATGGCTCGTCTCCGAGCAAAACCCGCTCACTGCCCGCGTCATCGTCAATCGCGTCTGGCACCACCACTTCGGCCGCGGACTCTTCGCCTCTCTCGACAACGTCGGCAAGATGGGCGAAACGCCCTCCCACCCCGAACTCCTCGATTACCTTGCCGCCGACTTCCGCCAAACCGGCTGGAGCTTCAAGCGCCTTCACCAGCTCATCATGACCTCCGAGGCCTACCAGCGCTCTTCCGCCGACGAGAATCCTCAGAACCTCGCCGCCGACCCCAAGAACCTGCTCCTCTGGCGTTACCGCGCCCATCGCCTCGAAGCCGAAACCGTTCGCGACCAGATGCTCGCCGTCAGCGGTGCCTTGCATCGCGAGCTCTACGGCCCCGCCGTCTTCCCGCCGCTCGCCCCGGAGGTTCTTGCCCAAATGAAGCACGGCATCTGGCGCGAGCAGCCCGAAGCCGACACCTTCCGCCGCAGCATTTACGTCTATCGCAAGCGCGGCCTGCCGTTCCCCTTATTCGAAGTCTTTGACCTGCCCGATCAGAACCTCACCTGCGCGGCCCGCAACGTCTCCACCGTGCCCACGCAAGCCCTCACCCTCATGAACAACGACTTCGTTCTCGGCCAGGCCAAGCTCTTCGCTGCCCGTCTCAAAGAACAAGGTGGCGACCCCGTCGATGCCGCCTACCGCTTAGCTCTCGGCCGCGCTCCGCGCCCCGACGAGCGGCGCCTCGCGGCTGACTATCTGCGCACCGGCACCCTCGAAGGCTTCGCCCACGTCATGCTCAATTTGAATGAATTCGTCTACCTGCGTTAGAACGCCTGGCCGATGCTGAAGAAGAAACCGCCGATTGATTCGCCCGGCTTCCGGTCCAGCTTGAACCCATAATCCAGCCGGATCAGGAAGTACGGCGTTCGGATGCGCAAACCCGCGCCTGCCACCTTGCGAATGTCGCCGAAGCTCAAGTCGCTCACCTTCGTATAGACGTTCCCGATATCTGAGAAGCCCACGCCGTCGAAGATGCCGAACAGCGGGAAGCGCAGTTCGTTGTTGATCAACAACACCGCGTTGCCGCCCGCCGGATCGCCCAGAAAATCCTTCGGCCCCAGCGTATTCTGCGCAAAGCCGCGCAGCGTGGTACCGCCGCCCGCAAAGAAGCGTTCGCTCAACGTCACGTCCTGGCCGCCCAGCCCGCGCGCCAAGCCCACGCGCGCTGCGCCCGCGTACACCAGCCGCGGCTTTTTCACGCCGCCGCTCCACGGAATCTCGCTCGGCTTGCTCAACGCGTGATACTTGAAGAACTGCCCGAAGTAGCGGATAAACCGCACATCGGACCCCAACGCTTCCGGCGCCCATTCAAACGCATTCGAAATAAACGACCCGCGCGTCGCATCGAGAACGTCATCGCGCGACTCGCGATTCATCGTGAACGTCAACGGCGCCACCACCAGCCGCACATCGAACGGCAGAAACTCGTCCGGCACTTTCTCGAACGTATGCACCCGCTCCATGCGATAGCCGTAGTTCACCAGGTACAGCTTTTTGAAGCGCATTTCCTGCTGCGCGCTCGCGCCGATCCGGTCCGTGATGAACGTTGGCAATAACGTCCTGTTCACAAAGCTCGACACAATGCTCTGCACTGGGAACCGCTGCAACAAAGGCTGGCTGAAGAACACGCGCGCCTCGCGGAAATCGCTGTCATAGCGCAGCCGCCCGCCGATCGCCCGGGCCGAGCCCAGCGAGTTCCGATTCGTAAAGTCGATCACCGCGCCCGGCCCGCGGTCGGTGTCGTAGTAAGCGCCGTAGCGCACCTCAAACGGCTGCACCTCGCGCAGCTTCGCGCGCAGCACCATCGGCCGGATGCCCGCCGTATTCACATCGCCCACCGGCAACCGCTCCAGGTCCACCAGTGAATAGGCGCCCGTGCTGTAGAGGTTGCGCCGTGCTTCGGCCAGCTTGCCAGGTTCCAGCGCCTGTCCCGGCTTCAACCCGATCTGGCTCCGCACCAGTTTCTCGCTGGTGGCGTCGTTGCCCTCCACCTCGACCTTCTCCACCACCTCTTTCGGACCCTCGGTCACCCGATAGGTCACATCCACCTTGCCGTCGCGCCGCTCCACCTTCGCTTCCACCTGCGCGTCGTGAAAACCCGCCGAGGTGTATAGGTCGCGAATCCGGTCGATCGAGATCTGCCGCAGCGGCAGTTCGTAAGGCGTATCCACCCGCAGCTCCGACGACTCCTGCAGCTTCTCCGGGTCGAGCGCCGTATTGCCCGTGAACTGCACGCTCGCCACCTGGTAGCGCGTCCCCTCGCTCACCGGAATCTGGACCGTCGCCTTGCCCGTCTCGCGCTCCAGCACCGGCCGCGGCGCCTGAATCTGGGCGTCCAAAAAGCCCCGCTCGCGATAGTAGGCTTGCAGCACCGTCCGCACCTTCGCCGCATCCAGATACGGCGCCACCTTCAGCTCCCGGCGGTTCAGCACCTTGCGCAGTTCGCTTTCTTTCACGCCGCTGGCGCCCGGAAACTCGAGCGACGGCTTGCCGAACTTCACCCCCGGCTGCACGTCAAACGTCACCAGCTTCCGGTCCGTCGACGTCACCTTCGGCTCGATCTTCGCTTCCAGATACCCTTCGCCGATCAGCGCCGTCTGCATCGCCCGCGTCGCATCGTCCACGCGCTGCGCGTCGAACACGCCGTCGCGCCAGATGTCCCGCACCTGGTTGCGCACTTTGCGGCTCGGGTCCCAACCCTCATAGGCAAAGGCCACGCGCGGCCCCGGCTCAATCTGCAGCGCCAGATCCACCGTCGCGTCCTTCACGTCCCGCTGCACGCGCACTCGCGCCTCCAGCAGATTCTCGTCGCGATGCAGCTTCTCCAGCCGATCCATTCCCTTGCGCACTTCGAAGAAGTCGTACTTCTTCCCCGGCTTGTTCTTGAACTTGTCCCGCAGCTTCTGCTCCGGAATCGGACCTCCGCTCGGCATATCCACCTTGCCGATCGTCCGCTTGTTCACCGTGCTCGACGAACGCTTCGGCGCCGGAATCCCGCCAAAGCGCAGGTCGTGGCGGAACTCGAAGCGATACGTGTTGTCGATCTGCTTGATGCCTCGCGTCGTGAACCGCCGCGTAATGTCGTACTCGGCCACGTAGATCTGATCGCCGCCGTTTGCCAGATTCATCGAATAGATCAACCGCGCCGCCGGCGACAGATCCTGCCCGATCGTCAATCGCGCGGTCGGATTGCTTTCGTTCGCAATCAGGTCCGGCTCCACGCGCACCGTACTGATGCCCGTCGCCTTCTCCAATTGCCGCGTAAACCGGCTGCCGAAACTGCCCGCGAAGTAAGAGAGCGCCTGCCGGCCGGCCAGCGTTGCCGTATCGGTGTTCTTGTAATCCTCCGGCGACTTGCCCGTAATCAGCATCGCCAGAATCGATTGCTCATCCATCGGCGGATCCGACGTCAGCGTCGTCGAGATCCGTTCCGCTCCGCCGCCCGCAATCAGCAGCGTGATGTCCGTGTTCGACACTTTCGTTCGCGCCAGAATGTCGAACGTCGGCTCAATCTTCTGATCGTTCGTAAACGTCACATTGCCGCGCTCAATCGCATACGAGCGTTCGTTGAAGTAAAGCTCGCCGCCTTCCTCAAACGTCACCCGGCCCAACAGCGCCGGCCGGTAGTAGTTGCCCGCCAGCCGCACATCCAGATTCAAGCCGGCCTTCGCCAGGTTGTTGTTGATCAACAGCGGCGACTCCGTCTTCACCGCCACGTTGAACTGCGTCTGCTCCAAATACCGGTTCCGCTCTTCCGGAAACAAATCGTCCGCCGGCTGCGAGTTCAGCATCGAAAGCAGATTGCCTTCAATCGTCACCAGTTCGCGGAATGAACCTTCCTGCACGTTCACCGCGCCACCCACGACAATCGCCGGGCCCGTCTGCTTCACCGTCAAATTCGCATCGGACAGCGTCCGCAACCCACCCGGATAGTCCAGGTACACGCTCTTCGCCTCGAGTGCGAGGTTGATGTCCTTCAAGTCGCTGCCGCTGAACTTCAACCCGCCCTTACCCGTCAGCGTGCCGCCGTTCAACTGACCATCCAGCCGCGCAATCGTCAACTGATCGCCTGTCAGATCGATCCGCGCATTCACGGCATCGGCAGCGATCCGCGGCTCGGTCAATTGAATCTGCGCGTCGGTCAACTCCACAAAGCCCGCCGCCTTCAGATCCTTCGCCGGCCCATACGCCGACAACTGAATCCGTGCCGGACCCCGCATCCGCGCCGGCGCCATCAACGTCGAAAGCACTCCCGTTTCGATGTTGCCCGCCAGCCGCACGCCCAGCTGATAGTCGCCCGTCAGTTGCGCCCGGCCTCGCAACGCCAAATCCGTCCCCGGACCCGTCAACGTCACCTTCTCAATGCGCGCCAACCCATTGGCCACCGTCACCGACGACGTGCCCGACTGCTCGAGAATCACGTCGCCCACCTTCAGGCGCATCTCATCGATCGTCGCCCGCGCCGTCAGCGCCGTAATCTCCGCCTTCGGAGCTTCCGCCTCCAGATGCGCCGACACCGTCCCGCTCGTGTTCGCCGGCACGCCTTCGATCGACGCGATGTCTAAGCCCTTGGCATCGGCCGTCAACTTCGCCGCGCCCTGCTTCCGCGGAAACTCCACGGGCAGTCCCGTCGGCAGCAGACCCAGCGGAAACTCGCCGCTTGCCGTCAGTTGCGCCTTCGCCCACGTGCCGCTCAACCGCTCGAGCACCACCGTGCCGTCTTTCACCTGCGCCGCCAGTTGCAAATCCGAAATCGGATTGACGCCCTTGGGCACAATCGTGCCATCCTTCAACGCCAGCGTCGCCGTGGGCTCAATCCGCTTCAGATTGCCGCGCACTTCCGCGTCCAGCGTCAGCTTGCCGCTCGCGCCCACCGGCTGTTCCCACTCGGGCACATACTTCGGCGCCTCGGCCAGATCCACCTCGCCGGTCACCTTCAACGACCCCGCCGTCGACTTCGGGTCCAGCGGCAAGCTGCCCTCAATCGCCAGGTGCGACGCGCCCGTCACCACCCGCGCCTGCTTCACCGCCAGCGTCTCGTTCGCGAACTCCGCCAGAATCGGCCCGTCCGTCATCACGGCCTGCTGATTCCACTTCAAGCCCACCGGCTCGAGCGTTAAGCTCGCCGTGCCTTTTTCCCACCGTTCGATCTCGCCCTTGCCTTCGAGCGTCGCCTTCAGCGCACCTTCCAGCGGAAGGCCCTCGGGCAGCGGCAGTTCGCTCAGCCTGGTCCCATCGGCCTTCAGCGTAAACGTCGTCGCATAGGGCGCATCCACTCCCACCTGCGCCGTCGCGGTGGCTTGATATTTCGGCGCCGCCGCGGTCAGGTCGCCCTGATGATCGCGCACCGCCGCCGTCAACGACAGATCGCCATAAGGCGCTCCGTCCACCGTGATCGCCGTGCCATCCACCTTCGCCTCGAGCTGCGGATTCGCCACGGTCCCCGCGCCCTTCGCACTCAATGCCAGCGTCCCGCGCACCGCCTGCGGCACCTGCAGCTTCGTCAACTCCACCTTCGGCGCATTCAGCTCAACCGTGTAAGCTTCCGTCTTCACCTGATACGTGCCCGACGCCTGCAACGTCTTCGCCGGCACCCGCAACTCCGTCACGCGCAGCAGGTTCTCGGCAAAGTCCGCCTTCGCCTCCACGCGCCCCAACGGTTCGGAGTAAGCCGTCACGCCCGTCCCGGTCACCTCGACGTGCGCCGTCGGCGCGTCGGTCGTGCCGGCCGCCTGCACCTCGGCGACCACGGCCCCGGTCGCCACCACGTCGGCGCCCAGGCTGGCCAGCAACGTCTCGATCCGCACATTCTCCGTGCGGGCCGACGCCTGCAGTGCCTTCGTGTCCAGGTTCACCGAACCCTCGCCCAACAGCTTCTGACCCTGCCAGCGCGCTTCCAGCCCGCTCGCGGTCACCACCTGCTTGGCATACGTCACCCCGACGTTCAGCGCCGCGCCTTGCACCTGATTCACGCGCAGTTCTTCGCCCGTCACGGCCGCCTCCACCGTCGGCGACTTCACCGTCCCGCCGATCGTCGCGGCCACCGCCATCCGGCCGTCCAACCCCGTCAGCTTCGTCGCCTGGAACAGATTCATCTGCCGCGCGACCTCGGCCAACTGATCCGCTCCCGCCGTCAACGTCCCGCTCAGCTTCTGCCGGTTTGCCACGTACACTGTGCCCGAAGCCTCGGTCCCCAGGGCCTTCACCGAACGGATCTCCGCCTTCAGCTGATCCAGCCGCCCGCTCAGCGCGATCTCCGCCGCCAGCGGCAGCCGGTTCAGCGACGCGTCACTCTGCGTCGGCGTCGCGCGCAGCAAGCCGCTGAACGTCGCTCGCTCCACCTCCATCGCCGGCCAATCCGCCTTCGCCGTCACGCTTACTTGCGACGCCGGCTTCACTTCGCCCTTCAGGAACTTCTCGATCGCCACGCGATCCACCCGCGCCGACGCTGTGCTGTCGCCCTTTTCGAGCGCCACATCCGCCGTCGCGTTCACCGTCCCGTACGGCGATTGAATCGTCGACTCGGACAACTTCGCGCGCTTCGCCTCACCGTCGTATGTCGCCTTCGCCGTCAGGTTCACGCCCGCGAACTCTTCGAACTCGAGGTTCTCGCCGGTGAGTTCGCCCGCCGCCTTCAGCTTGTCGAGCGCGCCCTGCGCCGTCGCCGTCACCTTCACCAACCCGCCCACGCGCTCCGTCCGCCCCGCGAACTGCGCCAGCGGCCCCAGGTCCAACGTCGAAGTCACCCGTCCGTCCGGCGTGTCGAAGTTCTCCAGTCGCCCCGCCGCTTCCACGCGCGACTCACCACTCGCCAACACGAAATGCTCCACCGCAAAAGCATTCTTCTCGAGCGTTCCGCGCAGCGAAAGCGTCTCCACCGGCAACGTCCGGCCCTGATAGATCACTTCGCTCGTCTTCGACGTCGCCACCTGGATCGCGTGGTTGCGTGTCACCGGCGACCCGGTCATTTTCAGCGTCCACGGCTCCAGCGTTACCCGCACATCGTGCTGCCGATCGTCCACCACCAACGACGCATCGCGCGCCAGCAAACTGCGAATCAGGAAATCGGCCCGCGGACCCGTGCTCTTCGGCGGATTCGGCACATTCGTCCGCCCCTCGGCGTCGATCGCCACTTGCACCTTGGCCCCGGTCAGCGAAGCCGAGTCGACATCCAGGCTCAAGGTTGAAATCGCGTGCCAATTCAGCACCACCTCGGCCCGCTCAATGGTCGCGATCGGCGGCAACGCCGCCGGTGCGTCGCTCGCTCGCAGCACCACGTCGCTAAGGCCAGCTCGCAGACCAAACAGGTCATAATCGAGCCGGCCTCGTTCTAACAGAATGTTTTGTGCTCTTAAGCCTTGGCGCAAACGCTCGAGCGCGGCTTCGCGTGCCCAGTCCGTTTGCAACCACCACATTGCGAAGGCCAGCAGCAGAAACAGCCCGCCGGCGGCGATCGCGGTATTCCGCGCAGCTCGACTACGAATGATCGCCATCTACCGGCAGTTTACCTTGCCGTCCGTAAAATCGATTGCACGCGGTCCGCTTCCGGCGCTTTGTTCGCCAGCTTCATGAATTTCTGAAAGTGCTCGATCATCTTGTCCGGGCGCTTCAGCGAGTTATAGGACAAACCCGCGTAGTAATGCGCATACGCATTGCGGTCGTCCTTCGACGTCGCCTGCTCCAGATCCTGCACCGCGCCCTTGAAGTCGCGCTGCCCAGCCTTGATCACGCCGCGCACGTAGGCAAGATTTGCACTATCCTTGTCGATCTTTGCCGCCTCTTCCACTAACTGGCGAGCTTCGTCGAAATTCTTCTCGTGCGCCGCCGCTTCCGCCAGGCCCAACGGCGGATCGGCGCTATCCGGATTCAGCGTCGCCGCTTTCCGCAGCACGTCCTGCGCTTCGTTCACCTTGTTCAGACGCAACAGCGTCATGCCTAAGGCGTATTGCGTCTGCCAGTTATCGCCTTGCGCGCTAACTTCTTCCCGCAGAGCATTTTCCGCCTCCGCAAATTGGTTGGCCTGATACAGGTCCGTCCCGCGCGATGCCCACATCGTCACCGCACTCGCCATCGTCAGCAGCAAGGTTCGCATTCTCATAACGTTTCTTGTGACGCTGCCGCTTGCCCGGACGTTTCGGAAACCGCAGCGCCGTTTCACCATTGCACGCCACGGGCCGTTTGCTCAACCTCTTGCCCTCCGAAGCACCATTGCTATACTGAAACATCTTGATTCCGAAACTCTAAACGATGTCTGCTAATCCGCTGCCGCCGCCGTTCCGCCATTACGACTTGGATGAGGCTTACGACGAGATGTTTGCGCCGGATCAAACCGTGCGCTCGCACTACGACACGCTTCATTCGCGCTTGCTCGAGACGCCCGTCGATGAGATGCGCCGCCGCAAACAAGCCGCCGACCTCGCCTTCCTCCACCAGGGCATCACCTTCACCGTCTACGGCCGCGACGAAGGCATCGAAAAGATCTTTCCCAACGACCTGCTGCCCCGCATCATCACCCAAACCGAATGGGGCCGCATCGAACGAGGGCTCGCCCAGCGCATCGTCGCCCTCAACCTCTTTCTCAAAGACCTCTACCACGAAGGCAAAATTCTGAACGACGGCGTCGTGCCGCGGGACATGATCTACTCCTGCAAGCACTACCGCCGCCAGATGAAAGGCCTCGACATCCCCCGCGATGTCTACATCACCGTCGTCGGCACGGACCTCATCCGCCACCCCGACGGCCGTTATCTCGTCCTCGAAGACAACCTCCGCGTCCCCTCCGGCGTCAGCTACATGCTCACCGGCCGCCAGGTGATGAAGCGCGTCTTCCCCGAACTCTTCCAGGCCTGCAGCGTCAAATCCATCGACGAATATCCGCAGGTCCTCCTCCAGACCCTCCGCACGCTCGCCCCCCACGGCCGTCACGACCCCACCATCGTCCTGCTCACCCCCGGCGTCTTTAACTCCGCCTACTTCGAGCACACCTACCTCGCCCGTCAAATGGGCATCGAACTCGTCGAAGGCCGCGACCTCGTCGTCAACGACAATGTCCTCTACATGCGCACCACCGCCGGCCTCCGCCGCGTGGACGTCATCTACCGCCGCATCGACGACGACTTCATCGATCCCCTCGCCTTCCGTCCGGACTCCATCCTCGGCGTCCCCGGCCTCTTCAACGTCTACCGCGAAGGCAACGTCACCCTCTGCAACGCCTTGGGCAACGGCATTGCCGACGACAAGGCCGTCTACGCTTACGTGCCCGCCATCATCAAGTACTACCTCGGCGAAGACCCCATCCTCGACAACGTCGAAACCTACCTCTGCTCGAACCCCACTCACCTCGATCACGTTCTGCAGAACCTCGACAAGCTCGTCGTCAAAGCTGTCGGCGAAAGCGGCGGCTACGGCATGTTGATCGGTCCGCACTCCACCCAGGAGCAGCGCGACGACTTCCGCCGCAAGATCATCGAAGATCCCCGCAACTACATCGCTCAGCCCACGCTGATGCTCTCCCGCGCTCCCTGCTACATCGATGGCCAGGTCGAAGCGCGGCACATCGATCTGCGGCCCTACATTCTCTATGACGGGAAGAAGGTCACCACTGTCCCCGGTGGCCTCACCCGTGTTGCTCTGCGCAAAGGTTCCCTCGTCGTCAACTCTTCGCAGGGTGGGGGTAGTAAAGATACCTGGGTGTTACACGACAAGGAATAACGCATGCTCTCACGCGTAGCCGACGGCCTGTACTGGATGGCGCGATATCTCGAACGCGCCGAACATACCGCGCGGTTGATCGAAGTCCAACTCAACCTGATGCTCGATCAGTCCGCTTACTCGGCCGACGAACGCTGGCGCCGTATCCTCACCTCGCTCGGTGAGCCCAAGCTCCCCACCGACCAGCGCGACGCTCAAAGCCTCACCTACGCCCTCATCTTCGATCGCACCTGCCGCTCCTCGATCGTCGCCGCCGTCGTCGCCGCGCGCGAAAACGCCCGGCAGGTCCGCCAGCAGATCAGTTCCGAAATGTGGGAGCAGTTGAACCGCCTCTTCCATCAGGTCCGCCGCGCCGACCTCGAGGAAGATTGGGATCCCCAACCCCACGACTTCCTCCTCAACGTCTACGAAGGCTGCCATCTCTTCCAGGGCATCACGGACTCCACCATGAGCCACAACGAAGGCTGGCAGTTCATCCAAATCGGCCGCCACATGGAACGCGTCATGTCCACCGCCAAGCTGATCGACACCCACTACCGCGAGTTTGAAAACGACGAACTCGCCCACCTCGAGTGGATCGGCCTCCTTCGCTGCTGCACCGCCTTTGAAGCCTATTGCAAGTACTACACGGCCGACGTCCGACCCGATCGCGTCGCCGAGTTCCTCCTCCTGAACGAAGAGTTCCCGCACACCATCCGCTTCGCCGTCGACCACCTGCAAGCCGCTCTCCTCGCCTTGCCCGAAAGCGACGGCCGCTGCGCCAAAGTCAGCCGTCTCGCCGGCCGCCTCAAAGCCAACCTCACCTTCGCCCAGACCGACGAAATCATGAGCCAGGGCATCCACAGCTATCTCTACGACATCCAGCAGCAATGCGGCCAGATTGATACCGCCTTGCGCCAGGCCTACATTGATTACCCTGTGGAGTCCGCCCTGACGGCGTAAACATGTACTACTCCATCCGCCACCAAACCCGCTTCCGTTACAGCTCTCCGGTCAGCGAGAGCATCATGGAGATGCGCCTTCAGCCGCGCACCGAGTGGACCCAGCATTGCCTCTCCTTCGAGATCGAACTCGAACCCCGCACCCGCGTCTTCCACTACCGCGACTACCTCGGCAACACCGTCCACCACTTCAACGTCCCCGGCGAACACCAACAGCTCGACATCGTCTCCACCTCGCTCGTCGAAGTCACCCCCTTCCGCGATTGGCCCATCAGTCTCGAGGCCGGCGCCTGGGAGGAAATCGACGCCCAGGTCAACAACGGCGACTACTACGAAATGCTCATGCCGAGCGACTTCGCCCAGCCCACCCCCGCCCTCATGGAACTCGCCGTCGCCCTCCAGATCGCCCGCCGCGACGACCCCATGACCATGGTCCGCGAACTCAACACGGCCATCTACCGCCACTTCGACTACACCCCCAAATCCACCCGCGTCGACTCCCCCATTGACGACGCCCTCCGTACCCGCAAAGGCGTCTGCCAGGACTTCGCCCACGTCATGATCGCCCTCGTGCGGCTCCTCAAAATCCCCTGCCGCTACGTCTCCGGCTACGTCGCCCCCGGCGAACTCTCCCGCGAACGTCTCGTCGCCGGTTCGGCCTCCCATGCCTGGGTAGAGGCCTGGATGCCCGGCTGGGGCTGGGTCGGCTTCGACCCCACCAACAACCGCCTCGTCTCCGAGCGCCACATCCGCACCGCCGTCGGCCGCGACTATGCCGACGTCCCCCCCACCAAGGGCCTCTATAAGGGTGAAAGCAAAGGAGAACTCGCCGTCCAGGTCATCGTCCTCCCCACCGACAAACCCGCCAACCCCGAAATCGAACTCGTCCTCCCCTCCCAGGACGACGAATGGACCGAGGCGCCCCACGACGAGCGGAACGCCGCCCGTATTCATCACGCTTCCCAGCAGCAACAACAGCAGCAGCAATAGCCTGCACGCTTCCTCCACACCGCGCGTCATCTCTCAGAGATGGCGCAGTTCGTCCTGAAATATGCCGATGCCCGCGGTCAGATCCACCAACAGGTGGAGGACGGCCGGTCCGAGCATGAGGTCCGTGAAAAATACGCCTCTCAGGGCTTCCTGATCTATTCCATCAAGGCCAAAGGCCTGGCCCAACTCACCGGCAGCGTCGGCGGCAAACGCACCAAGATCGACACTGAAAAGTTCCTGATCTTCAACCAGCAGTTCGTCACCCTCATCAAAGCCGGCCTGCCCATCCTCAAGTCCCTCGACCTTCTCGCGGACCGTCTCACCGACGCCAAATTCCGCCCCATCGTCGACGCCATCCGCATCGAAGTCAAAAACGGCACCCTCCTCTCGGAAGCCTTCCACAAGCAAGGCGTGTTCCCGCCCATGTACGTCACCAGCGTCATGGCCGGTGAAAAGTCCGGCTCGCTCACCGAAGTGCTCGAGCGCTACGTCACCTACCAGCGCCTCGCCCTCGCCGTCCGCAAAAAGCTCCTCGTCTCGCTGATTTACCCGGCCCTGCTTCTCTCACTCGTCCTGCTGCTGATCGTCTTCCTCGTCACCTACGTCGTGCCGAACTTCGCCGTGCTCTATTCCGGCATGGGCACCGAACTCCCCTGGGCCACCCGCATCCTGGTCGCGGTCGGCACCACCGCCCGCAACTACATCCTGCTCGGCGTCGCCGGGCTCGTCATGGCCTACTTCGCCTTCAAAGTCTGGGCCCGCGGAGTCAAGGCGCAGGAACTCATCGACCGCACCAAGCTCCGCACCCCCGTCTTCGGCGAAATCTGGATCAAGTTCCAGGTCGCCCAATTCTCCCGCGTCCTCGGCACCCTGCTCATCGGCGGCATCCCGCTCATCCAGGCTCTCGAAACCGCGGCCGACTCCGTCGGCTCCCGCCTCCTCAAGAAGACCCTCGAAGGCGTCCGCCAGATGGTCCGCGAAGGTCAGCCCCTCTCGAGCTCCCTCCAGCGCACCGGCGTCTTTCCGCCGCTCTCCATCGACATGATCGAAGTCGGCGAATCCACCGGCGCCCTCCCCACCATGCTTCAAAGCGTCGCCGAGTTCTACGAAGACGACGTCACCACGCGCCTCACCGCCGCCCTCAGCCTCATCGAGCCCTTCATCATGATCTTCATGGGCGGCTTCGTGGCCTTCGTCTTGATCGCCCTCTATCTCCCGATCTTCTCGCTCGCCGACACCCTGCGCTAGCTACAATTAGACTGAACTTCATTTTCGATGCAAAGCACGCATCGCTAATCATACGGAGGCAGCAGGCACAGTTTGCTCACTCGGCTTAAAGTTGAGGGATTTAAGAATCTCGTTGACGTTGATCTCCGCTTCGGTTCCTTCACTTGCATTGCCGGTGCAAATGGGGTCGGCAAGTCAAATCTGCTGGATGCGATCTCTTTCCTCAGTTCGTTGGCTGATCAGTCCCTCATCGAAGCGGCTATGTCAGTACGTTCAGACTCCACATGGGCGGGTGATATTGCCGTACTTTTCACCCATTATGGCGAACAGCAGCGTAAGACTATGCGGTTCGAGGCAGAAATGATCGTTCCTCGTACCGGTTTGGACGAGCTCGGACAGGCAGCAAAGGCCACGACCACCTTTCTGCGCTACACACTTGAACTCCGCTTGCGCGATACCTCTCGACTTTCTGCTGCCGGTCCTTTGGAGATTGTCCGCGAAGAGCTAGTGCACATTAAATACTCGGACGCGAAACGCAATTTGCCCTTTCCTCATGACTCGACTTGGCGAGAATCCGTTATTCCGTCAACCCGTCGGGCAGCGCCCTATATTTCAACCGAGGCTGATGGCGTTACGGGGCGACGCGTTTTGATCCATCTCGACGGTGGTGGAAGTGGCAAGCCAAGGCCATTTGTCGCGGAAAACTTGCCACGGACCGTACTTTCAACCACTACCGCTTCAGAGAGCCCAACGGCGGCGCTTGCTCGAATGGAAATGAGATCGTGGCGTCTTCTTCAACTTGAGCCATCAGCACTGAGAAAGGCTGACTCCTTCAACTCGCCGGTTCATCTCAGTTCCGACGGGGCACACCTAGCCTCGGCGCTCTACTATCTGGCAAATCGCTCAGGCGGCGATCCGGAATCAATTTACGGTGGCTTGGCGAGTCGCGCATCTCAATTAGTCGAAGATATTCGTGACGTGTATGTCGAAAGAGATCCCAAGCGTGAATCGCTTGCTTTGCGAGTGAGATTGCGCGACGGAACTGATTTGCCGGCTCAGGCTCTCTCCGATGGCACGCTCCGTTTTCTCGCCCTTGCTTTCATTGACCTCGATCCTGAAACTACAGGTGTCCTCTGTTTAGAGGAGCCTGAGAACGGGATCCATCCAGCGCGCCTACCCGAGATGCTCGCATTACTGAGAGGTATCGCCTGCAATGTACGCTTGCCTGTGGATATAGACAATCCACTTAGGCAGGTGATCATAAATACTCACTCGCCCGCTCTAACTATGGAGGTGGCACCAGCCGACCTTGTGCTGGCGAAAAGCAGGATGGTCAGAATTTCTCCGGACAGATATTCTCGGGGCCTGACTTTTTATTCGATGCCGAAGCGGTGGCGCGCGGTAGAGGCGCCGGACTCTACTGCGGCGATCGGTGATATCCTTCCATACGTTAATTCCGTGGCGCCTCGTCAGCTACCTTTGTTTGGCGATGAAAACTTCGATCGAGTTGCAGACCTTCCCGAGATCGCATCGGCTCTTCGTTAGATGACTTCGCTCCGCATCACTTTGGTCTCGGACGGGAGTTCTGATCGCCTCTGTTGAGGCCAATTTGTTGGCTGATTCGACGCGCGGGATATCGGGAGCGAATCGAAGATAACTGGGCCGATCTTTCACGCTTACGTACAACCCCACGGTCATTATCCGATAGGATTGCGCGCGCGAGTGAGCTTTATCCATGTGATCTCCTCTTTGTCCATCGCGATACTGAAGGCGAATCAGTCGAGGCGCGCGAGTCCGAGATTAGAACGGCCGTCGATAGCCGCGTCAATTTCGTGCCTGTAGTGCCTGTACGAATGTCCGAAGCATGGCTGCTTTTTGACCAGGCGCTGCTCTGGCGCGCCGCTGGAAATCCGTCTGGCAGAAGCCAGTTGATCCTTCCTGAACTGCGTCGACTCGAGTCCGTTCCTGACCCCAAGACTCAACTGTTTGACCTTTTGAGGTCTGCTAGCGGTCTCAACGGCCGACGGCTCAGTCGATTCAACGTAAACGCTGCGCGTCTAAGGATTGCTGACTTGGCGGAGGACTACTCTCCTCTGCTCGTATTAGAGGCTTTTCGCACTTTAGCCAGCAATATAGAGCAGGCTCTCTCAGACCTGGGAGGACGCTAGCGCTGATACGGCGCGCAATCGCCCGCCAGATGGTCGAGCAACGCCCGCACCGCCGGCAACAGACCCCGGCGCGACGCAAACACCGCGTACACCGGCACCTTCGGCGACCGCCACCTCGGCAGCAGTCGCTGCAGCCGCCCCGTCGCCAGGTCCTCCTCGATCATCAGCTCCGGCATCTGCGCCACCCCAATCCCCGCCACCGCCGCCGCCCGCCTTGCCGACAGATCCTCCGTCACCAGCCGCGCCGGAAACGGCACCCGCGCTACCAGCCCCTCCTCATGCGTCAACACCCACTCCGCCTCCCCCACCCCCGATGCCACTCCCGCCACTGTTCGCAGCTCTGTCGGCAGCCCCGGCAGCGTCCTCAATAACTCCGGCGCCGCCACCAGGCACTGGCTCATCTCCCCGAGCTTTCGCATCGCCACGCTCGCCGTCTCCACCTCCGGCGCCTGCGTCGTCACCACCAGGTCATACCCCTCCGTGATCACGTCTACCGGCCGGTCCACCGCCTCCAGCCGCATCTCCACCTTCGGCAGCCTCACCAAAAACTCCGCCAGCGACTGGCTCATCCGGTACGCCAGCAACCCCGGCGGGCACGCTACTCTCACCACCCCCCGCGGCTCCGCGCTCGCCTCCTCAATCGCCTGCTGCGCCGCCTCCGCCTCCACCAACATCGCCTGACAATGCTGATAATACGTCCGCCCGATCTCCGTCACCGCAAACCGCCGCGTCGATCTCTGCAGCAGCCGCACCCCCAACCGTTCCTCCAGCCCCGCCACCCGCCGGCTCAACTTCGATTTCTGCATCCCCAACGCCCGCGCCGCCGCCCCGAAGCCCCCGTGATCCACCACCTTTACGAAGTACGCCAGCTCATTCAAATCCTGCATTGTTCTATCAGTAGAACACAATGTTCAAATCGCGTTCTTCCGGCAACCATTGTCCCGTTCCCGCATCAGATAGCGCGAGGAGAAACATTCCATGAAGACCATCCTGGGCACCTACGGCAACCCCAACCGCCACTGGGTCGGCGACGGCTTTCCCGTCCGCTCCCTGTTCTCGTACCATTCGCTGGACCGCCAGATCAGCCCCTTCCTGCTGCTCGATCTCGCCGGGCCTCACTACTTTGAGCCCGCCACCCAGCCCCGCGGCGTCGGTACCCATCCCCACCGCGGCTTCGAGACCGTCACCATCGTCTACGATGGCGAAGTCTCCCACCGTGACTCCACCGGTCAAGGCGGCACCATCGGCCCCGGCGACGTCCAATGGATGACCGCCGGCCGCGGCATCCTCCACCAGGAGTTCCATTCGCCCGGCTTCACCAAAACCGGTGGACCCTTCAAAATGGTTCAGCTCTGGGTCAACTTGCCGGCCAAGGACAAGTCCGCCGCCCCCGGCTATCAGGCCATCACCAACGACATGATTCCGCTGGTCTCGCTCCCCGATGACGCCGGCAAAGCTCGCGTCATCGCTGGCGAGCTCGCCGGCGCCCGCGGCCCCGCGCGCACCTTTACGCCCATCAACGTCTGGGATCTGCGCTTAACCGGCGGCCGCACGCTCACGCTCGATCTGCCCGCCGGCCACACCAGCGCGCTCATCGTCCTCTCCGGCCACGTCACCGTCGGCGGCACCCAGCGCGCCGGCGAAGCCGAAATGGTCCTGCTGTCGCGCGAAGGCACCGGCGTCACCGTCCACGCCGATGGCGATTCCACGGTGCTCGTCCTCACCGGCGAGCCCATCGATGAACCCATCGTCGGCTACGGCCCGTTCGTCATGAACACCGAAGCGGAGATCCGCCAGTCCATTGACGACTTCAACCGCGGCCTCTACGGCGAGATGCCCAACGCTTGAACCTGAGGGGATCCGGCCTCACCCGCCGGATCCCTGTATCATCAAAGCCAATGACCGAGTTCAAAATCACGATCACCAAAGAAGACGGCCCCCGCCACGGCCGTTACGTCGCCCGCGTCGAAGGCATCGACGCCGAAGCCGAACTCACCTACACCCACCGCGGCCCCCATCTCGTCACCGCCGACCACACCGGCTCCCCCGACGCCCTCAAAGGCACCGGCGTCGCCGCCGCCCTCGTCGACTACCTCGTCAACGATGCCCGCTCAAACTCCTTCAAAGTCCTCCCTCTCTGCCCCTACGTCCGCGCCCGCTTCCAAAAGAAAGACCCCGAATGGGCCGACGTCCTCGCCCCGGACCCTCGCGACTAGCTCAATCCGCCCGCAACGCCTGCGTCACGTCCACCCGCGCTGCCCGCAGCGCCGGCCATGCCGACGCCACCACGGCCGCCAATAGCAGCAGCGCCGCGGCGCCGGCCACCACCCACGCCGCCGGCGCCTGCAGACCCTCGAAGTAGCTGCTCGCCAGCCGCTGCAACCCGAACCCGCCCACCAGCCCGCCAATGATCCCCAGCCCGGTCATCGCCGCCCCCTCGCCGATCACCCGGCCCAGCAGCGCTCGCGGCGGCGACCCGATCGCCAGCCGAATCCCGAACTCCCGCGTCCGCGCGCTCACTGAGAACGCCAGCACGCCCGCCACCCCCACTAGCGCGATCGTCAGCGCCACCGCCGCAAACACCCCGAACACCAGCGCATTCAGCCGATCCGGCGTCAGCACCTCCGCCCGCACGTCCTCCAAGGTCGCCGCCCGCTCCACCGGCTGATCCGCCGACAGCCCGCGGATCGTCCGCGAAATCGGGCTCACCAGCGCATACGGATCCGTCCGCACATGCACAAACAGCCGCCCCGCAAACAGCGGACCCTGTCCAAACGGCGTATACACCGTCAGCGTCGGGCTCGGCACCAGATGCTCATCGTCGATATCCGCCGCCACGCCGATCACCCGCATCGGCTCCGGCTTCATATCGATGAACTTGATCAGCGGATCCGTCCACTGCACATGCCGGTTCAGCGCCTCCTGATTCGGAAACATCCGCTGCGCCACCGTCCGGCTGATGATCGCCACCGGCTCGCTGCCCTTGCGATCCAGTTCGTTGAAGTCCCGCCCCGCCACCAGCGGCACGCCCAGCGCCGCAAAGAATCCCGGTGACACAATCCGAAAATGCCCACGCGGATCTTCTTCCGCCGTCCCTCGCGCGTAGCCCTCCGCCGTAAACTGCAACCCCGGGCCAAACGACCCGCCTTCGCGCCACGGCGTCAACGTCCCCAACGCCACCCCATCCACGCCCGGCAACTCGCGCACCCGCCGCATCGCTTCCTTGTAGAACCCCACCACCTGCTCCTCGCTCCGCCCATGCGAGATCACCGGCACATTGATCGCCAGCACCCGCCGTGTATCGATCCCCGGATCGATCGCCTGCAGCGCCAGCAGCGTCTTCACCAGCATCGCCGCCCCCGCCAGCAACACGAACGATGCGGCGACCTGCGTCACCGCGAACGCCTGCAGCCGCCGCGATGCGCCTCCCGTCATCCGCGCGCTCCCCGAGGTCAGCGCGAGCCCGTTCGGCCGATCCCCCGAGGGCAGCCGCGGCGCGAACGCCAGTACGGCGGAAGCCGCCATCGCCAAACCCGCTCCCACCCACACGATCGTCCAATCCACCGTCAGATCCACCGCCCGCACCGAAAACCGCGACGCATACCGCGCCAGCACCGACACCATCGGCCCCGCGCTCAACACCCCCAACGCCGCTCCCGCCCCGCACAGCAGCAGACTCTCCGCCAGCAGCACGCTCCGCAACGCCCCGTTGCTCGCCCCCAGCGCCGCCCGCACTGCAAACTCACCGTCCCGCCGGATCGTCCGCGCCAGAATCAGATTCGCCGCGTTCGAACACGCAATCAGAAACACCAGTCCGGACGCCGCCAGCAGCACCCACAACACCGTCCGCGCCTTCGCCGTGATCTCGTCCCGCAGCAGCTTCGCGTCGATTCGAAAATCCGCCTTCACCGGATACGCCTCCGGATGCGCCTTCATCATCGCCCGATGCGCCACCTGCAATTCCGCCCGCGCCTGCTCCAGCGTCGCCCCCGGCGCCAACCGTCCGAACAACTCTGTCATCCGGTGCACCCGTCCCGTCACCATCGTCGCCGACATATGGTGCGGACTCGTCACCACATTCGCCATCAGTTCCGTCTCCGACGGATACGGCACGCACGGCTCCAGCACCCCGATCACCGTCGCCGTCCGCGACCCGAAACTCCCCAGCCGCACCGTCTTGCCCAGCACCGCCGGATCCCGCTTCAGCGCGTTCGCCCAAAATTGATACGTCAGCACCACCACGCCATCCGCGTTCGGACCGTCGTCCCGCGCCTCAATCAGCCGTCCCAGCGCCGGCCGCAACCCCATCACCGGAAAGTAGGTCCCGCCCACCACGCCCGCCCGCACCTCGCGCGGCTCGCCCAGCCCGTGCAGCGTAAACCCCACCGTCGAAAAATCCCCGAGCGCCTCGAGCGACCTCACCCCCTGCTTCAAATCCCCGATCTCCGGCACCGAAAACACTGCGTTCTCCGTACCCATCCCGTTCGCGCTTTGCCGGATGTACACCAGCTTGTCCTCGCCGCGGTTCACCAGCGGCCGCAGCAGCACCCCGCGCACCAGCGTAAAGATCGCCGCATTCGCCCCAATTCCCAGTGCCAGTGTCAGCACCACCGCCACCGTCAGCCCCTTTGCCCCGCGCAGCGACCGCAGCGCAAACTTCACATCGTTCCCCAAAGCTCCTACCGTCGTCATCCTTGCCTCCCTCTCCTGCTTGCTCCACTCCACACCAGAGCGTCGTTTCACGCCAGCCGATTTCGACAATCTTGTCAAAAAAATACTTCGCGGCTCGCCGCCCCACCGAAAATCCCGCAACTGGTTCTACAATCACAGATACACATGACCTCTTCTGCTTCCCGGTTCAACCGCGACGTGTCCGTTCCGTTGAGCCAGAACACCCACCTCATCCGCTGGGTCGAAAAGATGGCGAAGCTCACCAAGCCCGCCCAGATTCACTGGGTCGATGGCTCTCAAGCCGAATACGACACCATCTGCCAGGAACTGGTCGACTCAGGCACCTTCATCCGCCTCAACCAGGAAAAGTGGCCGGGCTGCTACTACGCCCGTTCCGACAAAAGTGACGTCGCTCGCGTCGAGGACCGCACCTTCATCTGCTCCCTCTCCAAAGACGCCGCCGGCCCCACCAACAACTGGGTCCACCCCGTCCAGATGCGCCGCAAGCTCAAAGGCCTCTTCGACGGCTCCATGCAAGGCCGCACCATGTACGTCCTCCCCTACAGCATGGGCCCCGTCGGCAGTCCCCTTTCCCAAATCGGCGTCCAACTCACGGACTCGCCCTACGCCGTCGTCAACATGCGCATCATGGCCCGCATCGGCCAGGCCGTCTTCAAAGAAATCGACAAGGACCAGAAGCGCGTCGTCCCCTGCCTGCACTCCGTCGGCAAGCCCCTCAAGCCCGGCCAGCAGGATGTCCCCTGGCCCTGCAATCACGAAAAGTACATCGTCCACTTCCCGGAAACGCGCGAAATCTGGAGCTACGGCTCCGGCTACGGCGGCAACGCCCTCCTCGGCAAAAAGTGCTTCGCTCTCCGCATCGCTTCCGTCATGGGTCGCGATGAAGGCTGGCTCGCCGAGCACATGCTCATCCTGGGTCTCGAAAGCCCCCAAGGCGAAAAGACCTACCTCGCCGCCGCCTTCCCCAGCGCCTGCGGCAAAACCAACCTCGCGATGCTCGTCACCCCGGCCGGTTTCGAAGGCTGGAAAGTCTCCACCGTCGGCGACGACATCGCCTGGATCCGCCCCGATAGCGAAGGCAAACTCCGCGCCATCAACCCCGAAGCCGGTTTCTTTGGCGTCGCCCCCGGCACCTCCGAGTCCACCAACCCCAACGCCATGGCGACCCTCTCGAAGAACAGCATCTTCACCAACGTCGCCCTCACCCCGGACGGCGGCGTCTGGTGGGAAGGCATGACCCCCGAGCCCCCGCCCCATCTCACCGATTGGCAAGGCCAGCCCTGGACCCCCGCCTCCGGCACCCCCGCCGCCCATCCCAACGCCCGCTTCACCGCTCCCGCCAGCCAATGCCCCTCCATTGACTCCGCCTGGGAAGACCCCGAAGGCGTCCCCATCAGCGCCATCCTCTTCGGTGGCCGCCGCGCCACCACCATGCCCCTCGTCCTCCAGACCTTCAACTGGAGTTCCGGCATCTACATGGGCGCCACCATGGGTTCCGAAATGACCGCCGCCGCCGCCGGCACCATCGGCAAAGTCCGCCGCGACCCCATGGCCATGCTCCCCTTCTGCGGCTATCACATGGGCGATTACTTCCGCCACCAGCTCAAGCTCCAGCGCCATCTCTCCGAGACCCCCAAGGTCTTCTGCGTCAACTGGTTCCGCAAAGATAAGGACGGCAAGTTCCTCTGGCCCGGCTTCCGCGAAAACATGCGCGTCCTCCGCTGGATCGTCGACCGCGTCCGCGGCCGCATCCGCGCCCGCGAATCCGCCTTCGGCTGGATGCCCTTCTACGACGACATGCACTGGGAAGGTCTCAATTACTCGAAACAGCAATTCGACGAAGTCCAAAACATGGACCGCCTCGCCTGGCGCAACGAGCTCGTCCAACAGGAAGAGCTCTTCATCGACCTCCACGACCACTTACCCCCCGAACTCGTCTACGAACGCGAACTCCTCATCTGCCGCTTGTGAGGTAATCAGTCTCCGCGTGCCAAGCGGTTGGGATCTGATGACAAACTCTCCCGGGATCTCGTGGGTGACAAGGCCTGCCTTGCCGGCACGCGGGTTCCCGGTTTGTAACTGGATAGCTTCGATTCGACGGTCCGGCCAGTGCCATACCACGACCGTGCCGCAGTAGAAATGCCCTGACGGAGGTTGCTGATATCCTGTTAGTCAATGATGAGGATTTCCGCGACGCCCTTCGTCCAGATAGTTTTGGGCTTATCCCTCGGCGCCGGCTTGGCGAGCGCTCAGCGCACTCTGTCGCTCAATGTCGAAGCAACCGAAATTGATCACCAGTTAGTGATCACTGGTGAAGGTTGTAGCCCGGGAACATACCGCCTTCCGGTACGTATCTCCGTCATCCCAGACTCCCAATGCGCCGTAACGATCGTCTCACGTCCGGCTGGCTCAGTGCTCCCTGGTAGACGGAGTGCCTTCTTTGCGTGGTCCGATGGCAACATCGAAAATCCCCGGCTCGTGACGGTCAATGCCGCGCTTCACCTGCTTGCCGACATTCGCCAGCAATTTCTTGCCGATGCTGTGATTTTTCCGCCGGGCGCCGGAACGCTTGAAGGGACTGGCTGGGTCAATGTAGACGTCAGCACCTTAGTCACCGCCAAACCGGCGGCAGGTTTCCGCTTCGTGCGCTGGGAGCCTGTTTCCCAAGATGTTGTCCTGAACGAAAGGATCACCGAGAATCCGCGGCGCTTCAGTGTGCCGCTCTTGTATACCGGCGGCCTTCGTGCCGTATTTGAGAGGATCAGAGAGCCAAACCTTCCGGCTTACTCGGCCACTCCTCTGTTTTCCAAGGGACTACGTTTTCTTGACGGACGCAACCTGAATAATCGCGGCCAAGTCCTCGCGTATCAGAATGGCCTCGTTCTCTTTACTCCGAACAGCGCCGGTGGTGCATTCAATAACGTCGGCACCGATAGTCTTCCGTCTTGGGGCACCCTCAACGATCGCGGTGACGTACTCAGTCGGGAGGGACATTTTCTTCTCGGTGCCAGTCGCTCCCCGAACTGGGTGTTTGGTCTGCTACCGGTTCGCATGAATAACCTTGGCTGGATCGCGGGAGTTACGGGTCCCACCGGAGAGGCGCTTTGGAATGGCAAGGAAATTGTAACTTCGCCTCGCTTTGCCGGTTCCATCGACATCAATGACGCTGGCCAAGTCATCACCAAGAGCGGCTGGCTTTACGGACCTCCCGTTCCCGGAGGTTTCGGTGGTTCCATCGGGACTTTTAGCCGAATCGGTGACATATCCGGTTATCCCTTCATGACCGCCACTGTCCTTTCGAGCGTCGGGGTCGTCTCTGGTCAGGTCTGCTCTTCCGCTGCTCCCGATTGTCCTTCCCAGGTATTTGTCTGGCGGCCCACTCAGCCGAATGGCTTCTTCGGCACCTTTTCCCTGTTGCCGCTCCCGAACGGCTTTGTGAGCATGCGGGCCAAGGCCATAAATCGCCAAGGACTCATCGTTGGCGGAATGACTTCCTCAACCGGCCTGAGCGTGCCTTTCCTCTTCGACGGCACGCGCGTTTATGACCTCACCGACTTAGCCCCGTCACTGCTCTCTTACAACTCTGAAGCCCATGGCATCAACGATGCCGGACAGATCCTCGTCGGGCGTGTAGCCGGCACGTGGCCCCCTGAGTCAAGCATCACTGAGGCCGTAGCCTACTTACTCGAGCCGCTGCCGGCTCGTACGGGATCGACGATTCGTGTCGAGATTCGCCATCAGCCGAGCGAGGAGATTCCCTCGGACCTGCGTTCACAGCCCTTCACGGTCACCGGGGTCGGCTGCAGTGCGGGACGCTATACCACTCCGGCCGAGCTCTCTTGGGCTCCCGGTGCGAAGTGCTCCGTTAGTTTTGCCTCCGAACGGCTGCTCAGTCCCACCTTCCGCGTCCTCTTCGCCGGTTGGAGCGATGGCATCGCCGGCCCGGCTCGCGACCTCCAACCGACCGCCAGTCTCACCCTCACCGTCCAGTTCCTCCCCCAGGTACGGCCACAGATACGCTATGCGCGGAACGAGGGCACGATCGACGGGCTCGACGGCTGGGCCACCGTGGGCAGCCTCGTCGAACTCACTGCCCGGCCGAACCCCGGATTCCGCTTTGCGGCGTGGTCAACGCCGGATCGTCGCACTTGGCCCTTCAACCGGCTCCGCACGAAGGTCCTTCTAGACGAAGAGATCTCCGCGCTCTTCGAAGCGGGTGACGGCGTAAGGCCGCAGTATCAACTCACGCCCTTGGGCGGCCTGTTCCCGCCTAGTGGCCGTGGGCTGAATAACGTGGGTCAAGTCGCCTTAAATTGGGCCTCCATTCCCTACTTATGGCAGCCGCGGCCCGGCGCGCCCTCCGCGGGGGATTGGTCTCCTTTGGACGGATTGCGGGTGGACGATGGATATCAGATTGCCGACCTCAGTGATTCCGGCGAACTACTTCTCACCCGCGGCCGCCAAGTTGCCTCCCTCTGGCGTCCGAATACTCCGGGCAGCGCGCAGGGCACCCTTCAGGAAGTTGGCGAAGCCCGCCTCTGGACGCCCTACTTCCAACCGGATGGCCGCCAAGGTCCTTTTCAGAGCGCGGGTACTTTTTTCGAACTCGACGCCGCGGGCGCCAGATCTCCCCTGGCGGATTTCCCTCTCCGCAACCGCACCTACTACCGTCGTAACCGGCTTGGGCAGACACTGGTCTACGATATCGACACCGGGCCCGCCATTTCCGCCCCCACCCCGACTCCCCCAGGTCCCTTGATTTCGATTCCGGTTCCGGCCGGTTTCAGGATATTTCCGATCGCCATCAACGACCTCGGTCAGATCATCGGGAGCACCTGCCCGGCCACCGGCGTCTGCACGAGCCAAACTGCGTTTCTCTGGACGCCCTCCGTGCCCAATGGCACCACAGGTTCGTGGAAGTCCCTAGCGGGACCGCCGGGCAACGACGTATTGATTCCCACGGCGATCAATAACCGAGGGCACGTGGTCGGCCAAGCCGGTTCCGGTGGAGTATTCCTCTTTGACGGCTCCCGGGTTTGGATCCTGCCCGCTACTGGACGTCCCAATTCGATCAATGATCAGGGTCAGATACTGGTCACCGACTCCCCCACCACGCTGCTCACCCCTTGGACTGAGCCGGCCCCCTCGCCAAGTGGCGTCCCCGTCACGATTGCCACGGCTGAAATCGCGGCCAGTGGAGTGCGCAAACCGAACGCCCTAACGACTCCGTTCCAGGTGTCGGGAAATGGCTGTGCCCCCGGCGTGTATCCCGCCCAGACACCTCTGATATGGTCCGTCGGCGCGGTTTGCGAAGTCGAGTTTCTCGCCGACGCGCTTCGGCGGGATCGGTCGAAAAGTACCTTCGTCCGTTGGTCTGATGGCGTTATCTCGAATCGCCGGCGGATTACCGTTACTGCCGCCGCTACCTTCACCGCTGAGTTCGCGAACGAACGGCTGGTCGAAGTCGTCGCGAGCCCGGTCGAAGGCGGGCGCGTTGAAGGTGCCGGCTGGCTTCGTACCCCCACCACGGTACTCACGGCCATCCCGGCGCCCGGCTTTCGCTTTCTCCGTTGGGACCATCCCGCTCGCCCGGCGACCGACGCCAACCCCATGAGTATCGTCACCGGCTTGTATGGCGTTGTGGTCGCGATTTTCGTGCCCCTCGATCAACAGCCCGCCTTTACCATCACCAGGATCTTGAAGGCCAAGAACCCGACGGCAACCTCCCTCAATGCTTATGGCCAGATCGTCACCCGTCCAGATGACCTTCATCTATTTTTGTGGCAGCCGGTCGAAGCGAACTCCACGCAAGGCAACATGCGGGAATTGACTCGGCCGGATGCTCGGCCTTTCGGTCCCCCTGCTATCAATGATTACGGCCAAATTGTCACGACCAAACTCTACGGAGAGGGCCTTCTTTGGCAGCCGAACCAGCCCAACGGTGACGATGGCCAGTTCGTTCGGCTGCCGGGGGCGAGTGCTCCCACTGCCATCAATAGCTATGGACAAGCCTATCGGGTGATGCAAGACTTCATTTGGACCCCGGCTCAACCGAACACCACCACCGGATCGAACCTCCGCTTCGTCTCCCTGCACGACTACAAGATCGACGACGCCGGCAACGTCTTGGTGCCATATCTCGCTCAGTACTTCCGCGCGGACCCTGTCAGTCGGGAACTCGATCCCCAGCCCATCCCTGTGCCCCGCCAGTTAGCCGGCCTGACCGAATTCGCGCCCATGGATATTGCTCCCCAAGGAGTGATCGGCGGGATTGCCTGCGAATCCTCCGAACAGCGTCCCGGGTGCGGTTCCCATGTCCTGATCTGGGATCCCTCGGAGACCACTCCGGACGGGGCCTGTGTGAAAACGATTCGCCTCCCCGCAGAACTCACGGACTTCACCCTCAAAGCCGTCAATCGCCGCGGACAGGTGATCGTCAATGCGATCAGCGTCGCCGGGACCCGCCGTCCGATCTTTTTCGACGGCAACCATTGGGTCAACTTGTTCCAGCAAAGCCCCGAGTTTGTGAACGCCACTGCCTTGGGTTTGAACGACTCCGGCCAGATCCTGATCGAGAACTTTGCGGAATATATCCCAGAAGCCACCCTTTACCTGTTGACGCCGGATTCCACTCGAACCGAAACCCGGGCTGTCAGCCCAAACACGACGCAGCGCTAACCCCGCCTACTGGCTTGAATACTGGACTCTTGAATCTGACCGTCGATGGGTTCTTGGCGTTTCTGGTGGCGAGTATGCGAAACCCATCGCCTCCGATTCTCGCTGTCGATTTCTTCGCTTAACTCTTGTGCTCAATTGGTCTCAGGGCTTCCCTGGCCCTTGCCCTCAGAGCGGCCCGTAGAGCGGCTTCGCTGGACAGTATCTGAGCTCGCGTTGAGACTGTTTCATGTTTGTCGGATTCATCAAGCTCCAGGTCCTCCACCTTCGCGATAGTCTTGCCGATGATCCCAGACAAGTCGCCATAGATGGCTGCGGTTCCCGCCTGCAATAGCTCTAGTTGCTTATCTCGTCTGCTCCAAGAAGTCATCATCATCTTCTTTTCCTTATCGAGGCCCTCTCGCAGTTCTCGGTGGGCTTGCACGATCGTCGTAAATCTCGCCTTGAATTGTTCGCCGGTAAGGTAGCCAAATAGCTGCTCCGTCTTGAGATCTTTATCTTGATTCATCATTCTCGTAAGGTACACCCTTTTAGATAAAATCGGATTGCCGTTGCCAGTTCGAGAAAGTACTCCGGCGAACATACCCATACTCCGTCTAAAATGTCGAAGCCGTGAACCTTCTCTGGCAACGCGACAGAAACGATGACCGCAGCTTGCGCGTTCTGGTTGTGCTGGTTTTGCTTGACTTTAGTAACCCACTCATTATTCCAAGCCTTCGTATTCTTACATTCCCACACAATCTTGCCGCAGGTTTTGACCTGCCCCCAAACTTCCTACCAAACGTAACTAGAGAAGCTGGATCAGCTTACCTCGTCGAGCTGCCGTCTCGGGCAGCGGGGATGGGGGTGTGGGGGAAGGGGGCGGCGCTTGAGCCCCCTTTCTCCACCCCAGCAATGTAGTGTCCCCGCGCGATGGCCATCGTGCGGCGAACTCCTCGGGCGAGAGATAGCCCAGCGCCGAATGGGGACGCTCGGTGTTGTAGTCCTCCCGCCACGCCTCGATCTTGCTTTTGGCGTCGGCGAGAGTCGTGAACCAGTTGGCGTTCAAGCATTCGTCGCGGAGTCTCCCGTTGAAGCTTTCGATGTGGCCGTTCTGCATGGGCCGTCCCGGCGGAATGAAGATCAACTGGATCTTCCGTTCTTCGCACCAACTCAAAAAGTGCCGCGAGGTGAACTCCGGGCCGTTGTCGCAACGGATGGCGGCCGGCGTGCCTCGCTGCTCGATCACGCGATCGAGCACCCGCGTCACACGATGTCCCGACAAGCAACTGTCGACCTCAATGGCTGGGCATTCGCGCGTGAAGCTGTCCACGATCGTCAACGCACGGAAGCTGCGGCCGGTGGCCAGCGCATCGGTCACGAAGTCGATGGCCCATTCCTGATTGGCCGCGGTTAGCGCGGAAACTGGTGGTGTGACTCTTGACAGACGCTTGCGTTTCAGTCGGCGCACCGTCAGATGCTCTTCACGGTACAGCCGGTAGATCCGCTTCATGTTGGCTTTCCAACCACGCTTGATCAGGAGGGCTCCCAGGCGCCGGTATCCGAACCGCTGACCTGTCCGGAAAATCCGTCCACCTAAACTAGAGTTTCCAACAAAACCTTCCTGCCTGTCCTTCGCCCTATATTTCAGCTTCGGGCTGCGGAATCCTCGGCGAGTCAAGGCCGCGCGGGAGCGCGCCCGCAGGGTTGCCTTGAGTCGTTGGGGATTCCGCGGTATCAGTCTGTTTGGGGGCGAAGGACAGCCTCGCGATAAAGTCGCGGGGCGCGAGGTTGCCGAGCGCGCTATGGGGCCGCTCGACGTTGTAATGCCGCCGCCACTCACCGATGATCAGCCGGGCTTGGCTCATCCTCGAGAAAGCATGTAAGTTCAGACATTCATCGCGCAATCGCCCATTGAAGCTCTCGACGTGCCCGTTCTGCATCGGTCGACCCGGCTGGATATAAAGCAGCCGAATCTGCTGCTCCTGACACCACTTCGTCAACGCCCGCGAAACGAACTCGGGCCCGTTGTCACAGATCACTTCTTCGGGACGCTCGCCTCGTTGCTCGACCAAGCGCGCCAGCGCGCGCTTCACCCGTTCGCCCGACAAACTAAGATCGATCTCCAGCGACAAACATTCGCGCGTAAATACGTCGATGATCACCAGCACGCGAAACGGTCGGCCATCATTCAATCGATCAGCCACAAAGTCCATAGCCCAGCGTTGATTGGGCCGATGGATACACGTTGCGGCGAGTTTCGGCCGCACCAGTCGCTTGCGTAAGCGCCGCTTCACCTGCAGGCGCTCCTCGCGCCAGATCCGGCTCACGCGATGTCGGCCGACTAAGTGTTTCTCGGCTTTGAGTAACTCCCAAATACGACGCAGGCCCCAACGCGGATGCTCCTGCGCCAAGGCGCGGATGCGCAGGCGCAACGGCTTGCTCCGATCGGGTCGGCACTGATAACGATACGTGGCTCGCGGCACCACCATCAGCCTGCAGGCGTGACGCTCGCTGGTTGCATACTCGCCCAGCACATACGTCACGGCCGCTCTCTGCTCCGCAGGCTTCACCACTTTTTTGAGACCACGTCCTTCAGGATGCGATTGTCGAGCGACAGCTCTGCCACCAGCACCTTCAGCTTCTGGTTCTCGTCCTCCAGCGCCTTCAGGCGCTTCGCATCACTCACTTCCAGCCCACCGTACTTCGATCGCCAGGCGTAGAACGTCGCCGGGCTGATCCCCTGCTCCCGGCACAGATCTTCCGTCTTCCGACCACCCTCAGCTTGCCTCAAGATCGCGACGATTTGCTCCTCGCTGAACCGACTCTTCTTCACCGTCTCTGTCCTCCTTCTCCTTCAAGGTTTCCAGTTTACGGTGGACCGTTTTCCCGGTACAGGTCACCGCGGCTTCTGCCGGGCCAACTCGATCAGCGCTTGCCGCAGTTCGGCATTCCGCTCCGGTTGCGATTCGTAACGATAGGAGGTGCGATCCACTTCCAAAAGCTTGCAGGCTTGGCGCTCGCTCAGTCCGTGTTCGGCCATCACGAGCGCCACATCGCGCCGTTGCCCTACAAGCTCCACCCGTAATGAGATGGTCCGCCGCCGCAGGACGTAGTGCGGGACGATGCGGGAAGGAGACCAACAATGAATATCATCGGAATCGACCTTGGCAAGACCGTGTTCCATCTCATCGCAATGCGCCCAGATGGAGTGATCTGCACGAAGAAGCGGCTATCACGTCCTCAGTTGATCACGTTCATGCGCAACACGCCGTCGAGCAGGGTTGCGATGGAGGCGAGTTGCGGGGCGCATTATCTTGGGAGGCTGTTTGTCAGCCAAGGCCACGAGGTCAAGCTGATTCCTGCTCAGTTCGTTCGCCCCTTTGTGAAGTCCCAGAAGAATGACTACGTGGACGCTGAGGCCATCGCGGAAGCGGCACAGCGTCCGACGATGCGCTTCGTGCCGATCAAGACTGAAGATCAACTGGATCTGCAGGCGATTCATCGGGTACGTGAGCGGCTGGTGGAACGCCGAACCGCTGTGATCAATCAGTTTCGGGCCTTCTTATTGGAACGTGGAATCGTTGTCCGTACCGGTCGGGAATGCCTGTTGAGACGAATGCCGGTAGTTCTGGCGGCTGCCGAAGCGCAACTGGCTCCTCGAATGTTTCGTCTACTAACGAGCGTCGTCGCGGAGTGGCGCGCGATCGAAACCGAAATCGCAGAGTTGGACCGTGAGATCGGTATGATCGCAGCGACGGATGAGGCCTGTGTTCGGTTGCAAACTGTGCCGGGCATCGGACCACTGATCGCCACCGCCGTGGTCGCTGCTGTTGGCAATGGGTCTGCGTTCTGTCGTGGCCGGGAGTTCGCGGCATGGTTGGGCCTCGTTCCCAGGCAGGCATCTACAGGAGGCAAAAGCAAGTTGCTTGGGATCAGCAAACACGGCAACACCTATCTTCGATGGCTGTTCATTCATGGTGGACGCTCCGTTCAACATCGTGTGTCCCGCGAGCCGCACGCCTTCGGTCGGTGGCTCACGGAGCTGGAGTCCAGGACACATTCCAACGTCGCCGGTGTGGCCATGGCCAATAAGCTCGCGCGGATCGCTTGGGTCGTTCTGAATCGGCAGGAGCCGTATCGCCGAATGGATCAGCCATCGAGCGGTGGCTTCGGCCTCTCCACCTTGGCTACGCCAGTTTCAGACGCCGCTCAAGGCTCTTCGATAAACTCGCTCCGCTCGGCCTTGACCAGCGCCTGAAACCGGCGAAAGAATCCACAATCAGGCGAAGCCAGATTACGAACCCACCTAGGTTTTGCGAGCAGAAGAATTGATGAATGAACGGTCAACCGTCGCGCCCCCAACCTGACGAAAAAACTGGCCCACACAAAAGGCCGCAGCCGTTATGAGGCGAGGCGCGCGCGGATACTCATCAAGGCCAGGGTAATGCCCACCAACAGGCCGGATACATTTACGCAGACCAAACTCATCGCACTTCTCGCTTGCAATTGGGCGGCGGACCATACATTTTTTCGGATCACCGTCTGCAGCGCGTCTTTGTCCAGCGACAGGTCGGCCACCAGCTTCTTCAGTCGCGCGTTCTCCTGTTCGAGTTCACGCAGCCGTTTGGCTTCGTTCACTTCCATGCCGCCATACTTCGACTTCCAGGCGTATAGCGTCGCTTCGCTCACGCCCAGTTCGCGCGATAGCTCCTTGGCCTTCCGCCCGGCCTCCATCTGCTTCACCGTCGTGATCACTTGCTCTTCCGTGTATCGGCTCTTCTTCATCTCTACTGGCTCCTTTCGTGGGGAGCTCCTCTAGTTTTACCTGGTAGAGTTTTCGGGAGGCATGTCATAGACTCACGAGTTCAGACTGCTTGGATTCCCACTTCTCTAAATACTCTTTTTCCAAGTCCATTTTCGCCAAGTTAAGACTATCTTCTCGTTCCCGGATAGCCAACTCTCGCTGCTTGAGGAGATTCTCTGTCTGCTGCTCGTGAATCGCGGCTCGCTCGACCTGAGCCTTTAGTGAAGCAACTTGGTCAAGCTGAGCCTGCTTCTGCCGGACTAATTGCTCTTCGTATTGTTGGGCAATGGCGCTGCGGGCCGCCGCAAGTTGCTTGTCGACCTGCGCTGAGACGGTCAACTGGAGCTGATTCTTCTCCAGGATCAACGCCGTTCGGGCGGCCTGGAGCTCGGCTTCCTTGGCGTTAGCACCATCGATCAGCTTCTGCAGTGAAGCAACTTCGTCAAGCTGAGCCTG
Organism: Bryobacteraceae bacterium; assembly: GCA_965229305.1. GTDB lineage: Bacteria > Acidobacteriota > Terriglobia > Bryobacterales > Bryobacteraceae > JALHNI01. Next base: position 272,345 of record CBDDIZ010000037.1, read on the forward strand.
CTTCTGCCGGACTAATTGCTCCTCGTATTGTTGGGCAATGGCGCTGCGGGCCGCCGCAAGTTGCTCGTCGACCTGCGCTGAGACGGTCAACTGGAGCTGATTCTTCTCCAGGGTCAACGCCGTTCGGGCGGCCTGGAACTCGGCTTCTTGGTCCTGTCAATGAAAATGTGTAAACCGCCGTTCGCCAGACGATCGGCGCAGGCCGATCGAAACCAGGGTGCAAACCGGCTTCGAGCCCGGCCTTCGAACTCTTCATGGAATCCGTAGGCAGGCGGGGGGCGCGGTCCAGGCCGAGCGCAGCGAGCCCGCGGAGCGGGTTGCCTTGACGGCGGTCCCCGCCTGCCTGACTGACGCTCTGCAGTTCGAAGGCCCCACGATCACGTGCCCAGCGCGGCGGCGATCCGTTCGCCGTGCAGAATCTGGAAGCGATTCATGGCCGCCTTCCAGCCTTGCACCGACTCCCAACGCGCGATCAGATTCTGCAAGGTCAGATAGATCAACTTCAACGCCGCTTCATCGCTCGGAAATGATCCCCGCGTCTTGAGCGTCTTGCGCAGGGTGCTATTGAGCGATTCAATGGCATTGGTCGTGTAGATGATCTTCCGGATCTCGTCGGGGTAAGCGAAGAACGGCGACAGCCGCTCCCAATTCGTTCGCCATAAGTTGACGATCGGCTGATACTTACTCCCCCACTCGGTCGCGAACGCCTCAAGCGCCTGCTGGCCTTGCTCGGCAGTGGCAGCCCGATAGATCGGTCGCAGTGCGGCGGCTACTGCTTTGCGCTCCTTCCAATTCACATAGTTCAAACTCGCGCGCACCGCGTGCACAATGCAATGCTGCACCTCCGCCTGCGGAAACACGTTTTCAATCGCCTCCGGAAATCCGCGCAGGCCATCCACGCAGAAGATCAGCACGTCTTTCACGCCGCGATTCTTCAGCTCCGTCAGCACCGCTAACCAGAACTTCGCTCCTTCGTTCGCCGTGACCCAGATGCCCAGCACGTCTTTCTGGCCACTCCAATCGACGCCAATCGCCAGGAAAAACGCCCGATTATCCACGCGCCCGTTGTGCCGCACTTTCACCACCAACGCATCGAGATACACGATGGCATAGAGCGATTCGAGCGGCCGGTTCTGCCACGTCTTGACGTCTTCCATCACTGCGTCAGTCACTTCGGACACCAACGCCGCACTGACTTCGACGCCGTAGATCTCCTGCAAATGGGCTTGAATATCTCGCGTGGTCAAGCCCCGCGCATAGAGCGCCACGATCTTGGCATCCAAGCCGGCCAGGCGCGTCTGGTGCTTCCCGATCAACTGCGGCTCGAACTCGCCGTTGCGGTCGCGCGGTACCTCGACGACCACCTCTCCCAACTCGCCCTTCAGCGTCTTGGCGCTCGTCCCATTCCGCGACTTCCCGCTCCCGCGTCCCGCCGCCGCGTACTTCTCGTAGCCCAGATGGTGCGTCAGTTCCCCTTGCAACGCCCGCTCCATCCCCCGCTTCAGCATCTGTTGCAGCAGTCCCGTCAGCGTCGTTTCGTCCACCCCTCCTCGGTGCTCTTTCACCGCTTCGTCATACAACTCGTCGAACTTCTCGATATTCAGCTTCATCTCGTTCTCCTTCATTTTCTCGAAGAACGGCGTTTACACACTCTGTTTTACAGGCTCGGCTTCTTTGGCATTAAAGGTTGCCAACTGCTTCTGAATGGCCGCTATTTCATCGCGCTGTACTTGCTTCTGCTGGTTCAGGTGTTCTTCATACTGCCGCGCCAAGTCCTCCCGAGCATCAGCCAACTGTCGCTCCACCTGTGCCGATACTATTGCGTGGATAGCATTTCTTTCAGCCGACAGTGCTTCACGCGCTGCCTCGAACTCTGCCTCCTGAAGCCTAGCACTAGCCAAATCCTCCTGGAGGGTATGAATCTGAAGGCTTGCCGCCGATAGCCTTTTTTCGAGGAAGGGTTGAGCCAACGCTTCGGTTAGCTCAAGTTCTTGTCCGCATTTGCTGCAAACAAGAAAAGTCTCACGGATACCACGGCCAGCTGCTGTTTCCATGTGTTGCAATCTTCGTCATTTCGATTAACGTTCTTTAGGTGGCTACTGTTCAGGCATTCGGACTCCCGACCCTCCTGAGTAATCCCATACAACCGTCCCGGCTGAAAGTTACGCAAACCACGCATATCAACTAGTGGTTTCCCACCCCCAAAAAATCTCATCTCTTTTGCGGGCACCACCCCGTCTCCGATGCGGGCCCCAACCCTGATCACAACCAATTCAATCCCCGTAACCCCAACCAAACAAAACGCAACCACCCCAAATCCACCCCGAGAGCCGTAACTACCCCTGCTACTCTCATGCCAGGAGGACTCTGTGATGACTGCTTACACCGACATCGATTACTACTCGATCCCCGTGCCCAACCACCACGCCGGCCGAAACTGGACCCAGCTCCCCGCCGCCCAATGGAAAGCCCTTTGCGACGCCCGCCGCCGCGCCGACGAAGAAGAGCTCAAGCAAAAGCACCCCGACCACCGCATCATTCTGGTCAAGAGCCACCCGACTTTCTCCCCGCCCCAGGACCATCTCTGGCCCCTCATCAACGACGCCATCATCCGCGTCCTCGAACATCACGAGGACGTCTTTGACGAGGTATCCCAAGCCGTCACCGACACCGTCAACGCCCACCGTGGCTGGCGCAACCCCCACCCCGCCGACCTCGACACCCCCGACCACCTCGTCGACCCCGCCTTCAAAAAGAAATATAAAAATTGAAAACGAACCCGGCGATCTCGCTCAAAACAAACGCTCTCGTCTCTCAGGTTCCCGGGTTAACCCAAGGCTTTCCCACCCGGCGCCTAGCCGCCCCGTGGCTGCCTGATAAGCCTCGTCCTTCTTTGTAGCGCGTAGCGGCCGTCTCGACCTAGGTCTGTTCAGCCCGCTCCGCAAGATCTTTTAAAATCGAAATTCAGTTAGTCGGCAACTTTTCCGTCCGCCTGCGATCGCGTCGGAGTCTTTCCCGCTGGGCTCCCTCGCGACTACTCCGACGGCGTCCCGTGCCCGTTGCCACCCCTCGGGACGCCTCGCCGACGTCAGGAACCCTCCTTCCTGCATGACGGGCACGACCGCCGACGATGTGCTCGTCAGATCCGCCACTCCCCCCGCCTCACCCCAGCTAAGCTAGTAAACAGCATGGGGCGCCTCTTCTTGATCCCCGCGCTCCTGGGAGCGTTGACTTCCTGGGCCCAATCCCCCGCGGGCACCCGCTGGGCGGAACTGACGGCCAGGCGCGATAAGCTTTCCAGCTACCACCAGGAGTTCGAAATCGTTCGGACCTACGCGGTCCCCGGTGGCCAGCGCGCCGCGCAACGCCAACTCATCCTCGATGCCGCCGGCCCCCGCTGGCGCGAGCGGACCCTCTCCGGCACCGAAAACGTCATCCGCCTCTTCGACGGTCAAACGCTGGTTTCGTTCGAAGAAGGCGGCCGCGAATTCGTCCGCGCCAAGCTCCCCCCGGGCGATCCGCCCGTCCCCACCGCCTACCGCTTCGGCGAGCCCGAATGGACCAAAGCCGTCGAACTCCCCCGTCGGACCTCCCCGCTCACCGGCCGCCCCTGCGTCTCGCTCGAAGTGCCCCTCAAAGGCCGCGAGATGCCCGGCGGTGCCGCTAACGCGCCCCGCCTGTTGCCCGGCACTTTGCGCCTTCTGGCCGATGCCGAAACCGGCCTCCTCGTCTCCTATGAGGCCGCGCAGGAAGTGCAAGCCCCCACCGGCGGCTACCGCCAGGAAACGCGGCTCACCCTCAAGCAAATGCGCGTTGGGAAGCCCGTCTCCGCCAGCCTCTTCACCCTGCCCGCCAACTTCCAGGAAGTCGCTCAGTTCACTCCCTGGAATGCCGCCCAGCTCATGGAGCAGTTCGCCGGGAAGCCGGCTCCGCCTCTCCACCTAAAAGGCCTCGATGGCAAACCGCTCTCGCTCGCGGCTTACAAAGGCAAAATCGTCCTCCTCGACTTCTGGGCCACCTGGTGTCCCCCTTGCCGCGCCGACGCCCCCGTCCTCGAAAAGCTCCACCAGCAGCATTCGAAGGACCTCGCCATCATCGGCATCTCCGTCAGCGAAGAGCGCGCCACCGTCGAGAAGTTCCTTCGCGATTACCCCCGCGCCTACCCCATCGCCCTCACCACCGAAAACGACCTTACCCGCCCCTACCAGGCCGGCCCCCTCCCCCTCTACCTCGTCATCGACCGCCAAGGCAAACTCACCGCCGCCGTCGAAGGCGACCAAGGCATCTCCGCCCTCCGCCGCCTCCTCCAACAAGCCGGCCTCAACCCGGAGTAACTACCGCCGCACCACCGACACCACCGCCGACGCTGACTTCGTCGCATCCGCCACGCTCACTGCGCTCACCGTCACCGTCATCCCGGTCGAAGCCGCATTCGGCGCTGTATAAAGCCCACTCGTGCCGATCCGCCCCACCGTCGCATTGCCGCCGTTGATCCCATTCACCTTCCACGTCACGGCCTTGTTCGTCGTGTTGTTCACCGTCGCGCGGAACTGCTGCGTCCGGCCCACCCGCACCGTCGCGCTCGTCGGCGACACACTCACCGTCACCGCCGCCGGCGGATTCGTGATCGTCACGCTGGCCGTTCCCACCGCCGCCGGCACCGCCACACTCGTGGCTCGCACCGTCACTGCCGCCGGACTCGGCACCACCGCCGGCGCCGTATAAAGCCCCGTAATCGAATCGATGAAGCCCACCGCCGAGTTCCCCCCCACCGTGCCATTCACGTCCCACCGCACCGCCGGATTGCTGTTGCCCGTCACGGTCGCCGTGAACTGACGCGTCCCATTCACCTGCACGCTCGCCGACGCCGGCGAGACGCTTGTCGTCACGCTCGTCTGCCGCGCCTGCCCCGAATTGATATCCACCATCAGCGGCGTCGCATCCACGGCCTCGAAGTTCGACCCCGCAATCGTCTTCAACTGCCGCAACTCGTCGTTGTTCCATCGCGCATCCGGCGCGCCCGAGAGATACCAGGCCGAGCCATTATCGGCCACGATCAGCCCATACCGTTTCATCGCCGTCAGGATGATCTTGTTCGTCGCCGAAAAGCCGGAAATGTCAAAGCTCTCCTTCAAACGAAACCTCGCTCCCATCGGCGGATATTGCGCCCCCGTCAACGACGATGCGTAGTGGCGCGCCGGCCACACATACGCCTTCTGCGACTGCGGCACTGTAAAGCGGATCGCATGCTTGATCTCGCCCGCCGCAATCTCGTCATACCGGATCAGCAGCGGAAAGATCGGCAAGCCCGCCGCATCGGCCGACGTCCACGTCAGCGGCCGCAGCGCCTGCGAGTTTAGATTGAAAATCGCCCCCGAGTCCCCGCGCCACGCCGCCGTCTGCGGAAACGCCCGATAGATCTCATACAGGATGCAGTTGTTCGCATCCACTGCGATCGCGTGCCGGTCGCCTGTCCCGGCGCTCCCGCCTTCAATCGGCGCGTTCAGCGGCACCGCGTAGGGGCCAAAGTCGCTCTCCGTCTGATACAGAAACGTCGCCGGATACTTCGTCTGCGTCCCGGACACCGTCACGAAAGGAATCCCAATCGGCGCCCCCTCCCACAACCCTGATCCAAAGTCCGGATGCAGCGTTCGCGTCGCCCCAATCGTCGCCACCCACGTCGACGAGCTCGGATGCACCGGCAACTGGTCGACCCGCGTGTTCAAAATGTGATCGGCCGGAAACACCGGACAGTTCCCAATCGTTTGCGCTTGCGCCGCCGCTACCGTGATCAGGAGGGAAGAAGTCAAAAGAGATCGCTGCATGTGGATGAACCGTTCCCAGCCTAAGACGCGCCCGCGCACAAGAACATCGGGCTTATCCCTCACTGTTTACCACTCGTTCACCACTTACTCCCTTGGTCTTCTCCGGCCCCCACGCTCGCGCGCCAGCATCCCCCGCTCAATCGAGTCCGATCGAAAACTGCTTGGCCCACGTCCCCGCAATCGTAGGGCTTTCCATCAATTTTGAAAAGTTGTGTCGGCCTCTGCGCATCTCCCCGCAAATTAACAACTCTCCCCAGCGTCGCCTAGCTTGTTGATGTTTCAGGAGCGATCCTATTCCTAACCTCCGTCTCACCCCCCTCCAGCGCATCCGGCCACCCCGGACTTTGAAACGCCCCTCCGCACCCAGGCGTCGTAAGGGTGCCGCCGTGCTCCCTGCTCGCGATTGCCTTCGCAGCAGCTTCGAAGTCGGAGTGCGGTGCCGCGCTTCGAGCAAGACGGGAGTAAAAGAATATGACCTACGCGCAAACCACCAAATACGTCCTCGCCGGAATTCTCTGCTATTCCACTCTCGGCGTGGCCGCCGACAACACCAAACAGATCAAGGGCTGGATCCAGGGCCGCAGCGGCGCCACCATGATGGTCCAAACCGCCGACACCGAGACGGTGAGCGTCACCCTCACCGACCAAACCAAGGTCGGCCAGTCGCAAGGCCTGCTCAACATGGGCCGCAAAGACATGACCATGACTTCTCTCCTGCCCGGCCTGCCTGTCACCGTCGAGGCCACCCCTGGCGATCAGAACCAGCTCATCGCCAAGTCCGTCAAGTTCAAAGGCGACGACTTGAAGCGCGCGCGCGCCATTCAGGCCGGCCTGCATGAAACCAGCATGCTCACGCAGAAGCACACCACCGAAATTGCCAAGAGCCAGCAGGACATCGCCAAAAGCCAGCAGGACATCGTGAAGCATGAAGAGGAACTGGGCACCCAGAAGTCCGCGCTTCAGACGCAAAAGACCGCTCTGGACCAACAGCAGGTGCAAGTCTCCGAACACCAGAACAAGCTCAACCAGCAGCAGGCTGCCATCACCGCCGCGGTGGCTCGCTTCGGCCAACTCGACGACTACTTTATCCTCGACGAGCAGACCGTGCTGTTCGCCAACGGCCAGGTGAACGTCGAAGAGAAGTACAAAGCCCCCCTCATGGAACTCGCCCAGAAGGCCAAGTCCGTCGAGGGCTACATGATTGAAGTCCGCGGCTATGCCTCCGCCGTCGGGAACGAAGCCTGGAACGAGAAGCTCAGCGAGGACCGTGCCGACAACGTCGTCCGCCTCCTCATCCGTCAGGGCCAAATCCCCCTCACCAACATGCTCGCCCCCGCCGCCATGGGTCAAAGCGACCAGATAGGCACGGACCGCAAGCCCGAAACGCAAGCTCAGAACCGCCGCGTCGTCGTCCGCATCCTCCAGAACAAAGCCGTCGTCGGCAACGCCGCTCCCAGCGGCGGCTTCTAACTCCATCCCAGACGACTCGGCCGGGCCCTTTCACCAAGGGCCCGGCCCAATCATTTTTCGGGACGTCAGCTTCAGATATTCGAGGGAAGGGAAGTGGCGGAGGGGGTGGGATTCGAACCCACGGTAGAGTTTCCCCTACGACGGTTTTCAAGACCGGTGCCTTAAACCGCTCGGCCACCCCTCCAGGCACCTCCAGGATACCTGTTAACCGGCCTGAACGGGGTTACGCAGTACCCCCACGCCCGCCAACTCCACCTCCACCGTATCGCCCGGCTTCATCGCCTTCGTACTTCCCGGCGTCCCCGTAAAGATCACATCGCCCGGCTCGAGCTTCACATACCTGCTGATATAGCTCACCATCGTCGGCCCGTCGAAGATCAGGTCCGACGTCACCTGCTTCTGCACCACCTGCCCATTCAGCCGCGTCTGCAGCAACAGCTTCCCGTAGTCGATCCCCCGCACCAGTTGCGGACCCACCGGGCCGAAGGTATCCGTCCCCTTCGCCCGCCACCACTGCAGATCCTTCTGCGGCCCGTTCTGCCAATCCCGCTCGCTCACATCGTTCCCGCACGTCGCCCCAAAGATCGCCGCCTTCGCCTGCTCCGCCGTCAGGTTGCGGCCCCCCTTGCCCAGCACTAGCACCAACTCGCCTTCGTAATGCGTATTCTTCGAATCGCTCGGATGCACGATCGGCCCGTCCGGATCCTGCAAACACGTAATCGGCTTGTAGAAGATCTCCGGCGCCGCGGGCACCGGCCGATTGCCGATATGGCTGCGATAGTTCAAACCCACCGCCAACAGCTTGGTCGGCTCCACCGGCGCCGCCAGCGACACCTTCGCCAAGGCGAACTTCTTCCCCGTCTCTTTCGCGTTTAGGTAAGGTGCTTGAATCAGCTCTCGAATCGTCTCGCCTTCCACGCGGCCCCACTTTGGCCTCTGCCCGGGAGCGGTGCGGAATCGGACGTAGCGTTCAACGCCCGGTGTCTGGGCGAGTGCGCTGGTGGCGGCCATCGAAGCAAGCATCTGTCGGCGGGTGGTGCGCATGGCCGCTCATTCTATCCACTCGCTTCCCAAAGAGAAAGGGCGAAGCCGACGCAAGTACCTTCAGGTTTTCCCGCTCCAGTGGACGCCTTCACAACACCCACTATGGGCCACGCAGCGTTTCGCGCGAGTCCGGTCGTGCAGGAGCTTACTAGCCTAGCTTGCAATCAACTCCGCCCTGGTACTGCCAAGGCTCACTAGAATCCATTTCTTTCGATGGCACCTCCTATCCTTGAACTACCCGTTCTCGTCGAGATTTGCTTTAAATCCTTTCGATCTCACCTGCAGAATGCGCCTGTTTTGGCGTCTTGTCAACCCCTCAGATGCCATAGAATGACCACCATGCGCCGTTGTTTACCATTGCTCGTTTTGGCCCTGTTTTTGCATGCGCAAACTCCTCCCTCGCCGCCTCCCGCCAAGCCCCAACCGATCGTTCCCAAGGCCGAGGAACTCAAGCAGATCGAAGGCAAAGTCGTCGAGCTCGAAACCCTCCTGCGCAACCTCTCCGGCAAGGACGCCGGCCTCGTTAACGACGTCGCCGTCTATGCCAAAGCCGGCCGCTTCCTCCTCGAGTTTCCCCAGACCTTCTTCACCCAAGCGGGCATTGACCAAGCCAACGCCGTCCTCGATCAAGGCCTCATCCGCGCTCGTCAAGTCTTCACCAATGGCGCCGATTGGGTTACCTCCAAAGGCCGCAAGATCCACGCCTACCGCTCCGCACTCGATGGCTCCGTTCAACCCTACGGCGTCACCGTCCCCGACTCCTACGACGGCACCAAGCCCGTCCGCCTCTACGTCTGGCTCCACGGCCGCGATCAGACCCTCACCGAAGCCAGCTTCATCTCCAAGTTCGCCACGCCCAGCAAAAGCCTCACCTACGCCACCGCCGACCTCGGCCAGATCACCCTCGATTGCTACGGCCGCTGGAACAACGCCAACCACTGGGCCGGCGAAGTCGACATCTTCGAAGCCATCGCCGATGTCAGCCGCCGCTACAAGATCGATCCGAACCGCATCATCCTCCGCGGCTTCTCCCTCGGCGGCGCCGGCGCCTGGCACATCGCCCTCCAATACCCGGACCGTTTCGCCGCCGCTGAAATCGGCGCCGGCACCTATCCGCGCCGCGCTTACATGCCCGGCTTCCCGCCGTATCAAGCCGGCCCGCTGCGCATCTGGGAGAACATCATCGATTGGAGCTTGAACGCCTTCAACCTCCCCCTCGCCGGCCACGATGGCGACAGCGACACCCAAGTCGCCTCCATTCCTCCCGAACGCGATAAGCCCTCTCGCGGACAGCTCGAGTCCTCGCTCCGCGTCCGCGCCCAGCTCGCCAAGGAAGGCTTCCCCTCCGAAGGCGAAGAGAACAACTGGCGCGTCAAAGGCACGCGCGACATCTTCCTCATCTCGGAGAAGACCGGCCACGGCGTCAGCCCGCTTGTCCGTCAACGCCTCGATGCCTTCTTGAAAGAGCACGGCGACCGCGGCCTCGTCTCTCCCGACGAAGTCCGCTTCGTTACCTACACCACCCGCTATCACCGCGCCCATTGGGTCTCCGTCGATGGCCTCGCCAAACACTACGAGCGTGCCGACGTCGTCGCCCGCCGCGATGCCGCCCGCCAGCGTTACGAACTCACCACCCACAACATCACCCACCTCGACCTTCGCGAGATGAACTCCGTCAAGCACCTCACCATCGATGGCCAAACCGTCAAAGTGAAGCCCGCCGCCGAAATTCATCTCGTCAGCAGGAACGGCAAATGGCAAACCGCCGAGGACCGCACTCTCCGCAAACGCCATGGCCTCCAAGGCCCCATCGACGATGCCTTCCTCGAACCCTTCCTGCTCGTGCGTCCCACCGGCACGCCCTGGAACGCCGCCGCCCACGAACAAGCCCTCCGCATCCTCGCCCGCTTCGACCGCGTCTACGCCCGCTATTACCGCGCTCATCCGCGCATCAAGGACGACAAGGACGTCACGCCCGAGGACTTCGCCAATTACCACGTCGTCCTCTTCGGTGACCCCGGCAGCAACCCCTGGATCGCCAAGGTCCAGGGCAAACTCCCCGTCTCCTGGACCCGCGACTTCCTCAAGCTCGGCTCCCAGACCTACGCCGCCGCCGGCCATCTTCCGGCTCTCATCTACCCCAACCCGCTAAACGCCAAACGCTACCTCGTCATCAACTCCGGCCTCACCATCGACGAGCGCGAATACCACGGCGACTACAGCATGCCTAAGCTCGGCGACCTCGCCATTTTGAAGGTGCAACCCGGCTCAGAGACGCCCGAAACCGCCTTTGCCACCCTTCTCGATGAGCACTGGCACCTCCTTCCGTAGGGATTTTGCTGGCTTTCGCTACGTTGTAAATTGCGGCAATGCCCACTAACACGCTTCGCATCAATAGGTTCTAGTCGCCCTCAAGACTTAACAACAATTAAACGGAACCCATTCGAGTTGGGATCCATCTCCACGTGCAGCAGATTGAGAAGACTGCCAAAAGGAGATCGGTAAAATGGATAACTCGAACAACAACACGAACAGCACTCAGTCAGGCGCCAAGTGGGCGATTCCCGTCATCGGCGCGGCCTTGGCTCTTTCTTTGGGCTTCAATGCCTACCAGGCCAATCGCATTCAAGCTGTCGATGGTCAAGTCAGCACGGTGAACGCGCAGATCGCGGAACTCCGTCAGGGTCTCTCCAAAGTCGAAACCCAGACCGGTAGCGAACTGTCCGCCTTCCGTGGCGACATCAACAACGTGAAGTCCGAAGCCGAGAAGATCGCCAAAGATGCGGCCAAGAGCTCCAGTTGGACCGCGCAGAGCCTCGCTCAGCGCCATGCTGACAAGCTCGCCGCCAAGCTCGAGAAAGCGAACCAGAGCAACGAGAAGCTCGTCGCTGAGCTGAACACGCAGTTGAGCGAAGTGAAAACCAATTCGGAGACCCAACTGAACACCGTCTCCACCGACGTGAAGCAGGTTCGTACCGACGTCGACACCACGCGCACCGAACTGCAGAACACGATTGCTGATCTCCGCCGCGCTACCGGCGACATGGGCGTCATGAGCGGCCTGATTGCCACCAACTCTTCCGAACTGAAGGCCCTGCGTGAACTGGGCGAGCGCAACTACTATGAGTTCCGCCTCACCCGCAACGACAAGGTCCAGAAGGTCGGCGACGTGATGCTGGCCCTCAAGAAGGCCGACGTCAAGAAGTCGCGCTTCACGCTCGAACTGAATGCGGACGATCGCAAGATCGAAAAGAAGGATAAGACCGTCAACGAGCCCGTGCAGTTCTACGTCGCCTCCAAGGCCCGTCAGCCGTACGAGATCGTGGTCAACGAGATCAGCAAAGACACCATCGTGGGCTACCTGTCCACCCCCAAGGTCCAGATCTCGCGTAAGTAACTGCCGTCCACAGTCCGTTTACCTCCAGACCGCCCGTGCACCCTCATGCACGGGCGGTTTTCCATTTACGATAAGGTCTGATGATCGACGCTCTCGCCCACTCCGCTGTTCTTCGCCTCGCTGAAACTGAGATGGAACCCTGCCGTCCCGGCTTCACCCGCGCCATCATTCGCACCCCGCTCATGATGGGCGTCGTTATCGACATCACCGGTGGCCCCTGGACTGAACCCGACCCCCTCCACGCCCACCCGCACGAACAACTCACTTATGTCGCCGCCGGCGAAATCATGTTCGTCACCGGTGACCAGCCTCCCCAACGCCTCACCGCCGGCGACATGTTTGCCATCCCGCCCAACGTCCCGCACTCCATCCAACTGCTGAGCCCCACCGCTCGCCTTGTCGATAGCTTCCACCCCGGCCGCGAAGACTTTATTCCCGCGCCAACTCCACTCCCCGCGTCGTAATCCAATACTTCACCAGCATATTGGCCCGTTCCCAGGTGTCCTGCGTCTCCGGCTGCCGCGCATAACCGAAGAACTTCCGCGCCACTTGCGCGAAGTGCGCCTCATGCCCCACGCGATACTTCTCCGGAATCGTCACGCGCCCCCTCGCCGCATCCCAAACCACGCCCGGATACGTCTTCTCGAGCGCGGCCACCGTCTCCTTCATCGCTTTCTGCCAAGCCGGCGTCGACGTGTTGGGCACCACGTAAAGCTCCGGCACGAACTTCTCCGCCGCGCCTTGCCGGATCTCCACCTTCGCCAATGACCCACGGAACGATGCCTCATACACATCGCCCGTGCCTTCCTTGGCTTCCCAGTTCCACAGAATCTCGAGCCCCACGTGCACCCCGCGCAGCGCATAGTTCACCGCGTTGTTGCAGTAGTAACTCAACTGCCCATCGCGCACCCACGGCGCGAGTTCCTTCGCAAAATCCTTCTGACCCGTCACCTGTTCGAACTGCTTCTGGCTGATCATCGTCGGCCAACGCTTCGCCTTGCCGAACCGCACGTCGTTCTCATAGTCCAAATGCTGCGTCGGAAACGCTGTCCACTGCACCAGATCCACCACGTGCGTTCCGACATCGGCCAGCGCCTCGCCGTATTCATCGATGTTGAAGAACCACACCGGCCGCTTCAGCGGCACCCCCGCCACCACCTTCATCAAATGATGAATGCTTCGCGCCTGAATGCCCGGCTCCGCTTCGCTCCCCGGTAACTGCTTGCCATACACCGCCGGCGCATTCACGAACTCCTTCTGCAGCATCGACGTGATCTCGAACCGCTCGGTCATGATGTCGTACGCCGCCAGCTTCCGCTCGCGCGCCCGGTCCAGCGTCAGCTTCAGCTCTTCCATATCCGCCGACCGGATGATCCAGGGCTTGTCCGCAAACACGTGATACCCGGCATCCAGCGTCTGAATCATCCGGTTCACCTTCGGACGATTGCGGCCCGTAAACACCACCACATTGCCTTGCCGCTCGTCGAGCATGCGCGTAAAGAAGTCTGCCCCCGTATGCACGTCGAGCTGCCACGCCGTCGGTGACTCGGCCCGCGTATTGGCCAGCGACACGCGGTTCAGATAGTCGAGCAACTCCGGCCCCAGCGGCGCGTACACCGCCACCTTTGGCGAGATGCCCGGATACATATCCTTCTGGATCAAAGCCGCGTGAAAATGGCCCGGCTCGAGGATGATCAGCCGCAAGTCGCCGGCTTGTGCAAGGTTCAGCATGAGAATCAGGGAGAGCAACCCCCTCAGCATAGCGCCACTTGACTTTCCTTCGCCCTGCTTCATACTGGTCGGTATGCTCCAGGAGAAACGCAACCCCGGACGCACGCGCGAGCGCCTCCTGGGCGCCGCTTTCGGCGAAATCTACCGCTCGGGCTTCCAAGGCGCGGACCTCGCCACCATCCTCCAGCACGCCGGCGTCACCAAAGGCGCCCTCTACCATCACTTCCAATCCAAAGAAGACCTCGGCTATCACGTCATCGAAGACGTCATCGGCCAGGTCACTCGCGAGAAATGGCTCGAGCCCCTCGCCCAGGCCACCAACCCCCTCGATACCTTGATCCGCATCGTGCAAGCCACTTCCACTGAGCCCGCGGCCGTCAACGGCGGTTGCCCCTTGAACAACCTCGCCCAGGAGATGTCCCCCCTGGACGAAGGCTTTCGCCAGCGCCTCGCCGCTCAATTTCAGGCCTGGCAAGCCGCCATCGCCGCCGCCCTCAAAGCGGGACAGAAGCAAGGCCTTGTCCAAGCCGGGCTCGACGCCCGCGAGGCGGCCACGTTCATCGTCGCCACCTACGAAGGCTACATCTCCCTCGCCAAGAACGCCCAGGATCCCAAGGTCCTCCAGTCCGGCAAAAAGCAACTCGTCCGTTATCTCGAGTCTCTCCGGCCCCCCCAATAATTTTTCGTGCCCGTGTCGATTCCGGCCGCCGCCGTTCGACGCGTTAGTAGAGCCCAGCTCTGAAACATTCAATCGAGAGGTATTTTTTCAATGCGATGCATGGTTTTTGTCAAAGCGACCAAGGAATCCGAAGCTGGCGCAATGCCCGACCTGGAGATGCTCAAAGAGATGGGCAAGTTCAACGAAGAGCTGGTGAAGAACGGCATCATGCTCGCCGGTGACGGCCTGCACCCCACCTCCAAAGCGGCCCGCGTCCGCTTCAGCGGCAAGGACCGTACCGTCATCGATGGCCCCTTCGCCGAAACCAAAGAGCTCGTCGCCGGCTTCTGGATCTGGCAGGTGAAGTCGCTGCAGGAAGCCATCGAGTGGGTGAAACGCTGCCCGAATCCGATGCCCTCCGAAAGCGAAATCGAAATCCGCCCCATCTTCGAACCCGAAGACTTCGGCCCCGCTCTCACGCCCGAAATTCGCGAGTACGAAGAGCGCTTGCGCCAGCAGATGGAAGCGCAGCAGAAGTCCTAGGTTCATCTGTGTTGTGATCGGTAGCAGTGACCGCTGCTACCGAGATCCACCGCGTCATTGATGCGGTCTGGCGCATGGAGTCCGCGCGATTGATTGCCGGCCTCGCCCGCGTCGTTCGCGACGTCGCCGCCGCCGAAGAACTGGCGCAGGATGCTCTCGTTGCCGCTCTCGAACAGTGGCCGCGCGAAGGCGTCCCGCGCAATCCCGGCGCGTGGCTGATGGCCACCGCCAAACACCGCGCGCTCGACCTGCTCCGCCATCGGAAAATGGCCGACCGCAAACATCAGGATCTCGTCACCGCGGAAGCCTTCGAGCCCGATCTTCGCGAGAACTTGGGCGACGACCTCCTGCCCCTCATCTTCATTGCCTGCCACCCGATCCTTTCGCGCGAAGCCCGCGTCGCGCTCACCCTGCGCCTCCTCGGCGGCCTCACCACCCCCGAGATCGCCCGCGCTTTTCTCACGCCCGAACCCACCATCGCCCAGCGCATCGTCCGCGCGAAGAAGACGCTGACGGATGCCAACATCCCGTTCGAGCTGCCTCCGGCCTCCGAACGCCTCGCGCGTCTGGACTCCGTCCTCGAAGTGATCTACCTCATCTTCAACGAAGGCTACGCCGCCACCTCCGGCAACGACTGGTTGCGGCCCGCCCTCTGCGAAGAAGCCCAACGGCTCATCCGCATCCTCGCCGGTCTTCTGCCGCAAGAAGCCGAAGTCCAAGGCCTCGCTGCTCTCATCGAGCTCCAGGCCTCTCGGCTCCGCGCCCGCCTCGGCCCCGATGGCGAACCGATCCTCCTGCTCGACCAGAACCGCGCCCGCTGGGACCATCTGCTCATCCAACGCGGCCTCACTTCCCTCGCCCTCGCCGAACAACTCGCCCCCGAGCGCGGACCCTACACCTTGCAAGCCGCCCTCGCCGCCTGCCATGCCCGTGCTCGCACGGCGGACCAAACTGACTGGCGCCGCATCGTCGCGCTGTACGCCGAACTTGGCGATCTCACGCCCTCGCCCATCATCGAGCTCAACCGCGCCGTCGCCTTAAGCATGGCCGAAGGTCCCGCCGCCGGACTCGCCCTCGCCGACACCCTCCTCGACCAACTCGCCTCCTACCACTTGCTCCCCGCTGTCCGCGCCGACTTGCTCGTCAAGCTCGGCCGTCACGCCGAAGCCCGCGCCGAGTTCCTCCGCGCCGCCGAACTCACCGCCAACACCCGCGAGCAGACCCTTCTCCGCCAGCGCGCCGCTGCGTTACCGTAAAGCCAGATGTGCCGCAATATCCGTCCGCTGTTCAACTTTGATCCGCCCAGCACGGAAGAAGAGATCCGCGCCGCCGCCTTGCAATTTGTTCGCAAGATCAGCGGCTACACGAAGCCTTCGCGCGCCAACGAAGAGGCCTTCCTCCAGGCCGTCGACGACATCAGCGTCATCGCCACCCGGCTGCTCCAGAATCTCGAAACTACCTCTCCGGCGAAGAACCGCGAAGAGGAAGCCGCCAAAGCCCGCGCACGTTCCGCGGAACGCTACGCCCGTTAAAGCGATCGCTCCCAAAGGCCGATAGCCCGTTAGATGGAGTTGCGCGCGCACCGGGGAGCTTTGGCGATCCTCATCCTGTCCCTGCTGCCCGCGCTTTTGCTGCAGTTCACTCACCTCGACCTGCCTCAGTTCGGCCAATACCAGGACGATGGCCTGCTCTTCATCAACGCCAAGTCGCTCCGCGAGGGCCAAGGCTTCCGCCTCACCAGCCTGCCCGGCGAACCCGCGCAAACCAAGTACCAGCCGTTGCTGCCCTGGCTGCAGACTCTCGTCTGGAAACTGAGCCCCACCTTCCCCGCGAACCTGCCGGCGGTCGCGCTGCTGCAGGCGCTCTTCTTCGTCGCGTTCATCCTGCTGAGTGCCGCCTACTTCGGCTGGGCGCGCTTCTCGCCGGCGCTGGCGGCCTTGATGGCCGTAAGTCCGCTGGTGATCTACTGGGCCGCTATCCCGATGGCCGACTACCTGTTCGCCGCGCTGGTGATGGGCGTCTTCCTGGCCACCGGCCGACATGCCTGGCTGCTTGCCGGACTGCTGGCCGCCGCCGCGTATCTCACCAAGTCCACCGGACTTTTGCTGGTGCCGGCCATCGTCATCGCTCTGCTGCTCCGCCGGCAATGGCGACCTCTCGCGACTTTCCTGCTGGCGACGACGCCGGCCATCGCCGGCTGGCTGCTGTGGAGCAGACTGCACCGGGCCCCGTCCGGCCATCTCGTGCTCGCCTACTACACCGACTACACCGGTTACCTGCTGCGCGGCGGCGGCCTCCAAGCCTTAAGCGACATCGTCCCCGCCAACGCCGTCACGCTCTGCACCGCTGCCGGCTCGCTCTTCTGGCACGACATCGCCGACTCGCTGATCGGCCGTTTCCTCTCGATCCTGGTGGCCGCCGTCACGGTAACCGGCGGCGTGCGTCTGGCCCGCCGCACCGGCGCGCCCGAGTATCCGCTCTTCTGCGCGCTGCTCGCGGCCGTGCTCTGCGTCTGGAATTTCAGCCCCAGCGTGCGCCTGATTCTGCCGCTCGCGCCATTGGTGGTGATCGGCGTGTGGCTCGAGGGGGAGAACTTCGTACGCCTGGTGCGCCAGTCCCTCGCCACCGGCGGAGCGAACCGCATCCTGGCCTGCGTGCTCATGGCGGGCGCGATGCTGCTGGCCGGATACGCCCTGTGGCAGAACTTCGTCTTCGTCTCGCAAACGATCCCGGCCGTGATGGCCCAGAGCCGCCAGAAGTTTCGCGACCTCGCCCAAGTCCACGCCTGGATGCGGGCCCACCTGCCGCAGAGCGCCGTGGTGCTCGCTGCCGACGACACCCTGCTCTATCTGAACACCGGCCTGCACGCCGTGCGGCCCGTCCCGAACAGCGTCGCGTTCTACCGCAACGACAAGGCGCAGATGCTCGAGAACTTCACGCACGTGGATGAGCTCGAACGCTCCTTCGGCCTCACGCATGTCCTGGTCGGTCCCACGGACTTAGCCGCTGACTTCGGGCCGTCCGAACAGCGCGAAGCGCTGCGCCTGCTGCGCGAGAATCCGCATCACCACGCGCTCTATGAGCACGACGGCTACACGGTCTACCGCATTGATCGCTAGATGTAGTACATAAGCGACTCAGCTTCGTGAGCCGCCGTCTCGGCGCGCGCTTCGTCCACGCGGTGGCACACCTGCGCGAGCGTCGTGTGATCGAGAATCCCCGCGATGGCATCGCGCACTTCGCGCATCACCATCTTGGTGCCGCAGTGCCGGTCGTCAACGCATTCGTCGCACTTGCGATACGCGGTTTCGCTTGCACAGGGCAGCGGCGCCAGCGGCCCTTCCGCCAGCCGGATGATCGTGCCGATGGTCAGTTGGTCCGGCGCGATCGCCAGCGAGTAACCGCCGCCTTTGCCCTTCTTGCTGTCCACCAGCCCTTCGCGCTTCAAATTGAGGAGGATGTTCTCCAGGAAGTCCTGGGGAATGGATTCCTCTTTGGAGAGCTTCGCGATCAGCGTGGGGCCCTGGCCAAAGTTGCGCGCGAGGGCGTACATGGCCCGCAGGGTGTACTGGGTTTTCTTCGACAGCGTCCGCACTAACTTCAGTTTAGCGGCTATAGCGGGCGAGCGAGCCGCTGGCTGTTGCGAGCTTGTAACAAATCGCCGCGGGCGTGCGGTAGACGGCGGTGAACTCGGCCACCTGCCGCGCCTCGGCCTCCACGGTGGCCAATTCCTCGGGGGCGCTCGCCAGGCCGAAATCCGCTTCCGTGGCGACGAAGTGCGTGTAACCGTTCGCAAGCGCGTAGCGCGCCCAGGCTTCGAGCATCTGCTTGCGGGAGCGTCCGCTCTGAAGGCGCAGATGGTCGGGAATGCGCGCCCCGCGCCGTCCCGTTTCGAGGTAGAACCAGCCGTCGTAACTCCCGGCGACCTTGGCTTGCGAGGGCAGTTCCTGTCGCGCCCAGGTCAGGAATGGTTGCAGGCGCGCGCGGGCCGCCCGGTCCGTGGCAAAGTCGGCGGGCAGCTTCACCAGCAGCCCGTGGGCGCCGTTGAACAGCACGCAGCCGAACAGCAGCGCGAACACGCCCCCGACGATCACGGCGCCGCCCCGCTGGCCTTTCCGCCAGGCTGCCACCAGCATCTGCCCGAGCCGCTCCGCTTCCCCCGCCAGCCCGGCGGCCAACAGCGGCAGCAGCGGCAGCAGAAAACGTGGCTGCGGGTCAAAGCGCCAGCACAGCACGATCAGACTGTAGACGCCCGCGTAGGCGGCATAAGGACGGATCGCCGCCACTGGCCAACCGCGCACGATACCGGCCACGGCGCCGACGAAGATCACCGCCGTCAGAAAGCTCGTCCACCAGACGTCCGGCCCGCCATCGAGGAACGCCCAGCCGGCCGAACTGATGAAGCCGGGCAGGTGGTCCAGCAGCCTACCCGGCTGTAGATGGTCCCCGTACTCGGAGTAGGCGTAGACGAATGAATCCGCCTTCGCCGGACCCAGCCAGAGCTTGCGGCCATACCACCAGGCGAGCGCCGGGAGCGCCGCCGCCACCATCCGGAACGCATCGCGACGGCGCGAGAAAAGCGGCAACACCAGCACCAGCGGCAGGCAAGCTGATCGTGTCAGGCAGCCGGCGGCCACGGCCAGGCCCGCGATCACCGGCCATCCGCGCGCGTGAGCGATGAACGCCGCCAGTAAGAACACCAGGCCCCAGAGGTCCGTCATCAGCAGCCGCGAGGCCAATAGCAGGTGGTAGTTCACGGCGAACGCCGCGACCACCGCCAGCCGGGTGGCGCGCGCGAGCGGCAGCAGCCCCAGCCACTCCCAGCTCAGCCACAGGAACAAAGGCATCGGCAGCCAGGCGAGCCAACTCGCCGTGGTGAGGACGCCCGGGAAGCTCGGGCTCGCTTTCCAAGCGGTGGCCAAAAGCGCGGGCACCAGCGGTGGATACTTCACCTGAGGCGGCGTCTCCGGCAGGCTCATCAGGCGATAGCCGTGGCCTTGCGCCAAGCCCTGGGCGGAAGAGAGGTAGAGGCCGTCGTCGAAATAGCGGCCGAAGAACGGCAGGTCAGTGGATTGGCTCGCCAGCCAGAGCGACGGCGCGAGCAGCAACAAACCGACGGCGATCCTCATCGAACGGACTATCGTCCGAACCGGCGAATCGCACTAGGCTTTGGGCTTGGGCGGCGGGGCCGGGGACTTTTTAATGGCCTTCACCACCACCTTCTCACCGGCGATGTCGCCCGTGATGGTGACATGGTCGCCGACGAACGGGCGCACGAGCTTCTGCTGGTCCTTGGCCTCGATCTTGAAGACGGCCATGCCGCCATCGCGGACGAAGACCGAAGGCCAGCCGGCATCGACGCAGCGCTTGGCGCACTCCTGCGCTTCCTTACCCGGGCGGGCATTGTTCCAACCGCAGGCCTCATCGGAGATGTAGCCCTGAAACTCAGCCGCGGTGGCCAGCACGAACAGCGCGGCGGCGATCACGCCGCAGCCGCCCGGAAGGTGGGATAGCCTTTGTCGATCCAGTCCGTGCGCAGGTTCTGCGCCACGATCATGGCCTTCACTTTCTTGAAGCCGAGGCTCGAGAGTTTTTGAAAGGCGGGGGCGATGTTGGGGCAGTGATCCCAGGGGCAGCAGCCGCAGTAGAGAACGATGTCGCGATCCTTGGGCGTGTCCTTCACCAGCGCGGCCAGCGTCTCGAGCCCTTCGGGCTTCGAGCCCGCGCCGCCATAGACGGCGCCTTCGATGTGGGCGCTGCGATAGAGGACAGGGAAAGCGACGCAGATCACCATCGGCTTCCTGGTCTTCAACTGCGCGGCGAGGTCAGCCGGTTCGATCAGGGACGACTTGGGCAGCGTTTCGGCGCTGCCGAACGCGCAGGCGACGCCGGTGGAAGCGGCGGCGAGCAGAGCACGACGGGTAAGAGACATTAGCTGAAGACCTCTTTGATGACGCTACCACCGAAGTCGGTGAGTTTCTCGTTGCGGCCGTTGTGCAAGTACCAGAGCTGGTCCTGATTGAGGCCGAGAGCATGCAGGATGGTGGCGTGGAAGTCGCGCATGGAGTAGCGCGTGCCGGCGCCATAAAGGCCGAAGTCATCGGTGTCACCGATGGCTTGTCCGCCCTTGACGCCGCCGCCGGCGAACCACATCGTGAAGCCGTGCGGGTTATGGTCCCGGCCGTTGCCCGATTCCGACATTGGCAGCCGGCCGAATTCGCTGCCCCAGATGATGAGGGTTTCGTCGAGCAGGCCGCGCGACTTCAAGTCCTTCAGCAGGCCGGCGATGGGCAGGTCGGTGAGGCCGCACATCTTCTCGTGATTCTTCTTCAAGTGGCTGTGCGCGTCCCACTGGATGGAGACCGGGCCGCCGCCGGAGTAGATCTGAATGTAGCGAACGCCGCGTTCCACTAAGCGGCGGGCCAGGAGTAAGCGGCTGCCGAACTCGCGGGTGCGCTCCTGGTCCAGGCCGTAGAGCGCTTTGGTGGCGGCCGATTCCTTAGAGAAGTCGACGGCTTCGGGGGCGGCGGTCTGCATCTTAAAGGCCAGTTCGTAAGAAGAGATGCGCGCGGCCATGTCCGAATCCAGGGGATCGGTGTCCAGCTGATTCATGGCCTGGAGTAAGTCGAGGGTTTTGCGCTGACGGTCGGGAGCCATCGGCGACTTCAGGTGCATGATGGGGTTCGCGCCGCTGCGGAAGACGGTGCCTTGGTGCACCGCCGGTAAGAAGCCGGAGCCCCAGCAGGGAGTGCCGCCTTCGGGAGTGCCTTCGGGCTGCGGCATCACGACATAGGCGGGTAAGTTATCGCTCTCACTGCCTAAGCCATAAGTGACCCAGGAGCCTAAGCTCGGATAACCCATCAGGATGCGGCCGGAGTGGACGTGATACATCGCGGGCGCATGGACGACGCTATCGGTGTGGAAGCTGCGGACGAAGCAGATGTCATCTACGCATTGGGAGACATTCGGGAATAAGTCGCTGACCCACATGCCGCTCTGGCCGTACTGTTTGAAGTTCCAGGGCGAACTGAGGATGGGCGTGGAGCCGTCAGTGAACTGGCTCGAGACTTTGCCGAAACTGGCCGGCAGTTTCTGCCCCTCGAACTTCTTGAGGGCGGGCTTCGGGTCGAAGGTGTCCATCTGGCTGGGCGCGCCCACCATGAACAGAAAGATGACGTGCTTGGCCTTGGCCGGGAAGTGCGAAGCCTTGGGCGCCAGCGGATTCGGGCCTTTGGCTTGCGCGAGCATCGACTGCAGAGCTAAGGCGCCGAAGCCATGGGCGGAGCCGCGCAGGACGTCACGCCGCGAGAGGGCTGGCGGGATGAGATGCTTAGGGAAGATAGACGAACTCATTGCGGTTCAGCAGCGCGAGGCAGAACTCCTCGAGCTTTCCTCCTTGAGCAAAGAATTGGTTGGCCAGGTTGACCTCGGCCGGGCGCGGGGCGCGGGCGAGCGTGAGCTGATACGCGGTCTGGACGCGGCAGGCCGGGCTGTCGCAGGTCTTGCTCAGGCGGGCGGCAAACGCCTTGGCCTGATCCTGCGCAAAGTTCGAGTTCATCAGCGAGAGCGATTGCAGGGCATGCGTGCTGGTGGCACGCTGTGGGCAAGAACTCATGGCGTCCGGCTGGTCGAAGTTGGTCATCATCGGCAGGCGGACGGTGCGCTTGTTGAGTAGGTAAATGCCGCGGCGGTTGTATTCGGTCTTGTCTTTCGCGAGCGGCCACAAGTTATCCGGTTCCTGCTCGGTGAAGATCAGTTCGTATAACTCGGGTTCGATGGGCACGCGGACGGCGGGGCCGCCGGCTTTGCGGTTCAACTCGCCGCTGACGGCGAGTAAGTTATCGCGCAGCATCTCGGCATCCATGCGCCGGTGATGGGCGCGCCAGTAAAGCTTATTGTCGGCGTCTTCTTTGACCTTGTCGGCCTGGATGGCGCTGCTCTGGCGATAGACGCTCGAAAGCAGGATCAGACGGTCGAGGGCTTTGACGTTCCAGCCTTGCGCCATGAACTCGGTGGCGAGCCAATCGAGCAAGGCGGGGTGCGTGGGGCGTTCGCCGAGGGCGCCGAAGTCGTTCATGGTGCGGACCAGACCCACGCCCATGCGCGCTTGCCAGAGGCGGTTTACCATCACGCGCGCGGTGAGCGGATGCTCCGGAGAAGCGAGCCATTCGGCGAGCGCTTTCCGGCGGCCTTGCGGCGCAGCTGGCACTTCCACGCGCTGGGCGAAGGCGAGTGGCACGGCCGGCTCCACCTTGGCGAGCTTCATCTTGTGGTCGCCGACTTTGAGGATGTGCGTGTCGGGAGCTTTCTCGACGTTCTCCACCGAGTAGGCCGCGGGCACCGGATCGGGCGCGCCGAGTTCGAGCGCGTGCATCTCCTGACGAAGCTTGATGCGGCGGCTCTTATCGGGCTCGCCGATGCGGTTGACGACTTCGTCCCAGGTGGAGTTGGTTTGCGAGTCCGCTTCTTTGGCGAGTAACTTCTCGGCTTCGTTGCGTTCGTTCTTTGGTTTCTCGAGCGCGGCAAGATGGGCGGCGTCGAGTAACTTCTTTTTCTCGGCCTTGAGTTGGTCGCGGTAGGGCTGCTCGATCTCCTTGATCTGATCGAGCAGCATCTTCACCTTGGCGTCGTGGACTTTGTTGGCGACCTCGGCCGCTTCCTTCTCCTCGGGGGTGGCGATGACCACGTCCGAGCCTTTGGTGCCGGCGAAGATGGCTTGGAGGCTGTAATAGTCGGCTTGCAGGATGGGGTCGAACTTATGGTTGTGGCAGCGGGCGCAGTTCATGGTGAGCCCTAGGAAGGCGCCGCCGACCGAGGCGGTCATCTCGACGAGCACTTCCTGCCGGTTCATCTCTTCGTCGTTATTGCCGCCGACTAAGTGTTCGGGCCCGGCGCGAAGAAAGCCGGTGGCGATGCGTGCTTCGGCGTTGCCGGGATAGAGTTCGTCGCCGGCGAGTTGCTCTTTGAGGAAACGGTCGTAAGGCTTGTTCTGGTTGAAGGAACGGATGACGTAGTCGCGATAGCGCCAGGAGTGGGTGCGGTCGAGGTCGAGTTCGAAGCCGTTGGTGTCGGCATAGCGGACAACGTCGAGCCATTTCTGGCCCCAGCGTTCGCCGTAGGCATCGGAGGCGAGGAGCCGGTCGACGAGCTTTTCGTAGGCTTGGGGAGAGCGGTCGGCGAGGAAGGCCGAGACTTCGGCGGGCGTCGGCGGCAGGCCGGTGACATCGAGGGTGAGACGGCGGATGAGCGCGGCGCGGCCGAGTTCAGGCGACGGGGACCAGCCTTTTTGGCGGAGCGCCTGCAGGATGAAGGCGTCGATGGGCGTGCGGACCCAGGGGTCGCGAAGGTCGGGAACGGCGGGGCGGACCGGGGGCTTGAAGCTCCACCAGGTCTTGCGGGCGAGGACCTTTTCGTCGGCTTTGGTGAGCACCGCAGCCGGTTCGGCGAAGGCCAGCAGACCCACCAGACCGAGGCTGATGAAACGATGCATACGGGTATTTTGAGTATAGCCAACCGGCCTGCTAGCCTGAGGTTAGATGCAACCGACTTACGACGATGCCAACCTGATTTTGCGGCTTTACGAGATGCGCCGCGAGACCACGATGCGCGATGCGCGCGGATGGTTCGCCAGTTCCTGCAAGCCGCAGAGCTTCGAAGAACTGCTGAAGGACGTGGCCCCTCCGGGCACGCTGCACAACGCCTATTTTCGTCAGGTGACCAGCTATTGGGAGATGGTGGCCGGGTTTATTACCAGCGGCGTGCTGAACAAAGAGCTCTTCTTTGCGAGCGGCATGGAGATGCTGTTTGTGTGGGCGCGGATCTCGAAGTTGGCGCCCGAGGCGCGGACGGCGTTCGGCAATCCGAAGATGTGGGGCAACCTCGAGAAGGTGTCCAAGGAGTTCATCCAATGGCTGGGTGAGGACTCCTACGCGGCGTTTGTGAAGCGCGTCGGCTAGGGCGCGAAAGTCAGGTGACGAAACGAACCCGGGAGTGGTTGATTCGAAACGGGTTCTGCGTTTCCTGGTACCTCGCCAAAATGAAGTAAGCACTGGGCGGCCATGATTGATGGTGACATGGCCGTCCTAATTTTTTGCGGGGTGCGCGGGCCGTCTGGCGGGTTAAGTGCCTGGGGGACAGCAGCTTAAAAGAAAGAGCAAGGGGCGTGAACGATGAAACAGGAGCCTGAATTTTTCGGCGAGCAGGAACTCGACCTGCTCTTCATCGCGAAGAAGCTGCGCGAGGCCTTGAAGCTGGAAGACCTGCTGACGCAGGCGGGGATCGACTACGCGGTGGAAGTGGACGAGTACCGGGGCGGGTTCATCTTTCAGACGCTGCGCAAAGGGGCGTTCGTCTACGTGCTGCCGGCGGATCTCGAACGGGCGCAAGGGATTGTGCGTGAAGCGGGCTTGAAGATCCCGAGTACCTGAGATACTGGAGCCATGCGGCGAGTTGTCTTCCTTGGAGGGGTGTTCCTCCTGTCGCTGGCCGGGCAGACCCTGGGGCCCGTGGAATCGTTGGCGCGCGAAGGAAAATCGAAGCGGCCAGCGCTGTTGACGCTGGCGGGCCAGCATCCGCAGGACCAGTTGGGAGCGTTGGCGCTCCTGGCGGCCGCGCAACTGAGTCCGACGGCGCCCGAAGCCATCGATCTTTACGCGAAGGTGCTGCCGCGCCTGCCGCGCATTCAAGACTACGTGGGATTCCTGATGGCGAGCGCGCAGTTTGACGCGGAGCGATTTGCGGACGCGGCGCGGGGCGCGGAGGCGATCGCCAGGACCGACTCGCCGGTGGCGCCGCGGGCGGCGTTGCTGGCGGCACGGGCGTATCTGAAGGCGCAGGACGGCGGCTCGGCGATCCGGATTCTGGAGGCGGCGCGCAACAAAGTGCCACAGCCGCAGGGCGATCGACTGTTGGCCGAAGCGGCGGAGATGGCGGGCGATTCGGCGCGGACGGTGGCGGCTTACCGGCGCATCTTTCTGTTCTATCCGCGGTCGAACGAAGCGGGCGATGCCGAGAAGGCGCTCTCCCGGATGGGCGCGCCGCTGGGCACGACGATGGAGTTGTTCGACCGGGCGAAGCGGCTGGTGGAGACGGGCGATCCGAATCGCGGGGCGCGTGCGCTCGAAGCCGTGCTGCCGCAGTTGACCGGCAAGGAGCGGGAATGGGCGAGCCTGCGGATCGGCTATGCGGACTACCAGGCGCGCAACACGCCGTCCGCCTACTCGCATTTGAAGAAGCTGAGCCTGGAGACGCCCGAGTATGAGGCGGAGCGGCTCTCGCTGCTGGTGAGCCTGAACCGGCGGCTGGAGAAGCCGGACGAGATTGATGCACTGATTGCAGAGCTTTCCGAGCGATTTCCGAACTCGCCCAAGCGTGGCGAGGCGATGGCTTCGGCGGGCGACTTCTACTACAACAGCAACCAGCAGGACCGCGCGGAGCCCATCTTCAAAGCGTGCAGCGCGATCTCGCTGCGGTGCAACTGGAAGAGCGCGTTTGCCGATTCGCTGCGGCGACGTCCGGAGGCGTTCGCGAAGCTGACCGGGCATTGGAAGCAGTATCCGGGTTCGCCGCATGCGAGCGCGGCGCTGTATTTTTCGGGCCGGTTGGCGGAGAACAACGGCGACCTGCCAACGGCACGGGCGCTCTACGAGCACACGAGCAAGACGTTTCCGAATCACTACTACGCGATGCTGTGCCGGCGGCGGCTGGAAGATCGCAACGTGGCGGCGACGGCGCCTGCGGCGAAGTGGGTGGCGGAGTTGAATGCGCTGAAGTGGCCGGCGGTGGCGGGCGCGGCCGACTACGAACTTTCCGCAGCGTCCAAGGGGCGCGACGAGCGGGCGAATCTGCTGGCGGAAGCGGCGCTCGATGAGTATGCGGAGATCGAACTGCGGAGCGGGGCGAAAGAGCAGCCCCATGTGACGGCGATGCTGATGGCGAAGCTGGCGCAGCGGCGCGGGGCGCCGGAGCGAGGGATTCGGCTGGTGAAGTCGTTGTTCCCGGCTTACTTTTCGACACCGCTTGAAGCGGCGCCTTTCATGTTCTGGCAGATGGCGTATCCGCTGCCGTGGCGCAGCAACCTGGAGCAGTTGGCGAAGGAGCGGGATCTGGATCCGTTCATTGTGGCGGGGCTGATCCGGCAGGAGAGCGAGTTCGACGCCGGAGCGATCTCCCGAAGCAATGCGCGTGGCCTGACGCAGGTGATGCCGGCGACGGGCAGCTATCTTTCGCGGCAGATGGGGCTGGGGCGCTTTACGGTGGCGATGTTGCATTTGCCCGAAGTGAATCTGAACCTGGGCACCTACTACATGCGCATGATGCTGAACCAACTGGACCAAAGTTGGGAGTACATGCTGGCCGCTTATAACGCGGGCAAAAGCCGGGTGGACCGGTGGCGGACGTGGTTCGAGTATCGGGAGCCGGCGGAGTTTGTGGAGAGCATTCCGTTCGAAGAGACGCGGAATTATGTGCAGGTGGTGCTGCGCAATGCGGACTTCTACCGGCGGCTGTATGCGCAGCGTCCGGGGGCGACGACGCCGGTGGGAGCGCCGGTGACGTTTATTGGTCCGGCGCCGGTGAGGCCGGCGACGGCGGGCCCGATCAAGGCGCCGGCGAAGCGGACGCCGGCGAAGTCGACGCGCAGAAAACGCTAATCTCTAAGGATGGAAGTTTTGACGGCGCGGTCTTCGGTCCGCCCAGCGGCGATTGCCGAGCGGCGGGCGCGCTTTCAGGCGCAGCGGGTGGAGAGCTTCACCGAGTCCGTGATTCGGGAGATGACGCGGCTGGCGCACATCCATGGCGCGGTGAATCTGGCGCAGGGCTTTCCGGACTTTGCGGCTCCGGCTGACCTGAAGGAGATGGCGTGCCGGGCCATCAACGACGACCAGAATCAGTATTCGATCACGTGGGGCGCGAAGAACTTCCGGCAGGCGATTGCGGAGAAGTATCGACGCTGGCATGGCCTGGAACTTGATCCGGAGCGCGAGATCACGGTGTGCTGCGGCGCCACCGAAGGCATGATCGCGACGTTGCTGGCGGTGACCAACCCCGGCGACGAAGTGATCGTCTTTGAGCCTTACTATGAGAACTATCATCCGGACACGCTGCTGTGCGGCGCGACGCGGCGCATTGTGTCGCTGCAGGCGCCGGATTGGACGTTCGATCCCGAAGAGCTGAAGCGGGCGTTCAACTCGCGGACGAAGGCGATCATCATCAACTCGCCGAACAATCCGACGGGCAAGGTTTTCACGCGCGAGGAACTCGAACTGGTGGCCGACCTGTGCGAAGAGCATGACTGCCTGGCGATCACCGACGAGATCTACGAGCACATCCTGTTCGATGGGGCGACGCACATTCCGCCGATGACGCTGGCGAAGATGCGGAACCGTTCGGTGCTGATCAACTCGATGTCGAAGACGTATTCGGTGACGGGTTGGCGGGTGGGCTGGGTGCTGGCGGCGCCGGATCTGACGGCCAATATCCGCAAGGTGCATGACTTTTTGACGGTGGGCGCGGCGACGCCGCTGCAGCAGGCGGGCGTGCATGCGCTGGGGCTGCCGGATGACTACTACGACCATCTGTCGACCGACTATGTGCAGCGGCGCGACGCGATGCTGGCGATGCTGACGCGGACGGGCTTTAAGCCCTTTACGCCGCGGGGCGCCTATTACGTGATGGCCGACATCAGCAACTTTGGCTTTGCCGACGATCATCAGTTTGCGGCGCATCTGGTGGAGACGATCGGGGTGGCGGCGGTGCCGGGTTCGAGCTTCTTCGAGCACGCGTCGATGGGCAGCCAACTGATCCGGTTCTGTTTCTGTAAGAAGTTCGAAACGCTGGAGGCGGCCGAAGAACGGCTGGCCCGGCTGTTGCGGGGGTAGGTGCTCTCATGTGGCGGATGCTGGCTTTGGCTGCGCAACTGGTGATTCCGACGGCGCCGCCGGCGGATACGCCCAAGACGGAGCCCGCGAAGGCGGAGGCGCCGGCGGGTCCGGCGAAGCTCGAGTACGCGGGCAAGCCGATCGTCCTCGAGCAGCATTGCACCGAAGAAGACATCCAAAGCCTGGGGCTGACGTGTACGCGCGAAGACCCTTGCCCGGTGTATCTGGAACTGGCGGCGCACGAGGTGTTGGGCAACACGATCGTGCTGAGCGGCAACATCCACAATCGCGAGATTACGTTTGCGTCGGTGCTGCTGGTGAGCGAGGACCTGGGCAAGACCTGGACCGAGCCGCTGGCGCGCATCAAGAACGGCGTGCTTGATCAGGTGCAGTTCATCGACTTTCAGAACGGCTGGGTGGCCGGACAGGTGATGCAGCAGTTGCCGCGCGATCCGTTTTTGCTGCTGACGAACGACGGCGGACGGACGTGGCGCCGGCGCCCGCTTTATGACGACGCGCGGGTGGGCGCGATTGAGACGTTCTGGTTCGATACCAAGTCCAATGGCGGGATGATCGTGGACCGGTCGCGCGCGGGCGATCCGCGGGCGAAGTATGAGCTGTATGAGAGCCAGACGGGCGGCGCCAGTTGGACGCTACGTGAAGTGAATAGCAAGCCGATTGTGCCGAAGCGGACCAAGCCGGCGCCGGTGCCGAATGGCGACTTCCGGGTGCGGGCCGATGCGAAGGCGAATGCGTATCGCGTGGAGCGGCGTCAGGGTGCGGCTTGGCAAACGGTGTCGATGTTTGCGATTGGTCTGGCGCCGTGTATGCCGCCCGAACCGAAGGCCGCGGAACCGCCGCCTCCGCCGCCGTCTGAACCGGAGCCGGCCGCCGCGCCTGCGCCAGTAGCGCCGGCGAAGCGCGCGCCGCCGTCGCTCAAGAAGAAGCCCTAAGACTTACTCCGGCAGAAATTCGATGGTGGTGGACTGCGTCCAGGTGCGGCCGGTGAGCGGGTCCGTGCCGGCGAGCGTGAAGACATGCGGCGCCGGCTTTAAGGGCGAGCACACGCGGACCCGGGCTTCGAGCTGGCCGTTGGCCGGAATCGACGTGGCGCTGAACCAGGAGGCAAGCTGGCTGGTGTAATCGTCGCCGTTGATGCGGAGCGCCGTCAGGTTGGTGGCGATGCCGCCGGTTTCTTTGGCGGTGAGGTTGAAGAAGTAACGGCAGCCGTTCGAGTCCGGGTTGGTGGGCGCGACGGGGTTGGGCGTCCCCTCCAGGCTGACGGCCGAGGGGATGATGCGGACGTTGGCCGTGACGGTGAGCGTCTGAACCGTTTTGCCCGAGATCACCGAGATGGTGCCCGTGTAGGTGCCGGTGCGGTTGATGAGCGCGGGGCGGGCCCAGAATTGAACCGAGAGCGGCGAGCCCGCGCGGACGGTGCCCTGCGTGCGGGAGACGCCGAGCCACGGGTCGCTGGCCTGGATGGAGACGACGGCATTGTCATTCACGGTGGAGTTGATGACCAGCGTGCGCGTTTCGGTGTTGGCGGCGACGTTGGGATTGGTGAGCGTGAAGGTGGAACTCGCTGGCGCGATGGTGAGCTGGTTAGGGGCCGGGTCTTCGAGGTAGGGCGAGAAGTAGGGCCAGGCTTCCGAGAGCTTCGCGTAGCCATCGACGCGCGGCTCCTGCTCGCAGATGGAAAGCTCGGAGAACTCGGGACCATAGCTCAACATGCCGGTGATGGTGTTGGTGCGCGAGAACAGGGGCGAGCCGGAAGAGCCGTGATGCGTGGCGCCGCCGGTCCAGCGGACCTGGTGATAGAGGCCGACGGGGAACGTGGTCTTGTCGAACGCCCAATAGCTGAGGAACATCGAGCCGAAGGAGATGCGCTTGTAGGTGGCGAGCGGATGGTGGATGCCGACGAGCGGGCTGCCGACCGCGGGATCGGTCGGGTCGTAAGCGGCGAAGCGAGCGCCGGCGGGGATGCTGTTCAGGATGACGAGCGAGAAGTCGCCGGCGGCCGCGCCCTTGCTGACGACGTAGCGCGCGCCGGTGGGTGAGGAACGCTCCACGCGGCTGAAGTCGGCGTCGTTGCCGTTGCACTTGGAGGTCTGGAAGTTCCAGAAGGCTTCGACCGTACGGGCGGTCTGGTCGTTCGAGAGGCAATGGTCGGCGGTGAGGAAGTAAGGGATGCCGCTGCCGGACTTGGTGCGGACCAGCGCGCCGGTGCAGGAAGCCTGGCCTGACTCAGTCTCGAAGTAGATCATGGCGACGGAGCGGCCGGACTCGAGCCATTCGGGATGGCAGTTGATGTCGAGGTGGCATTTGCCGGGGTCGCCGAAGCCGTAGCCGATCTTGTTGCCGGAGTCGGCAAAGCGGTGCGAGATTTCGGAGACAGTGAAGGACGGCTCGACGGCAGGGTCGCCGGGGGCGGGGTGAAACTCGAGGACGAGGTCGGCGCCGTCGATAGTGTGCGTCCAGAAGTCCGCCGTCGTCGAACGGGCCGCGGCCGCGATAGTGGGCGTAGGCCGGCACGGGCTGGTTGGGCTGATGGAGCGTGACTTCGCCTTCGCCCAGATCGAAGCCGGTGAAGTGCAGGCGAACGCCGGCCGCGCCCGGGGACTTGATCTGGAGGCGGTAGACCCGAGCGCCGTCGGCCGTGGTTTCCCAGGCGCCTTGACGCGTGGCTGTCGCGGAGACCTTGCGATGGAGGCCCGTTTTTGAGCAGCTTACCGCTGATGAGCCGGTTGGCGGCGTCGGCCTCGGAGACGGGGCCCAGGTCGATGGTCGGCTGGGCGGCGAGCGAGGCGGCGAACGCGAAGAGCGGGAGGTAACGGTGCATGGTGAGGTCTCTTCGGGGGAGTTCGACCAACGCGCCGCCCGGCTGCATGAGGGCTTCGCCTTACGACCTGGGTGAATTGCGCTACCGGCGGATGAGGCGGGAGTCCTGTTCGATGCACAAGGCGCCGTCGCAGGCGCGATAGCCGGCGGCGGTGCGTTCGACCTTCAGGGTGGTGGGAAGCTCGGCGTCGGTGGCCCAACGGTTTTTCGTCTTCCGAAAGTCGTACTGCTGTTGGTAGTAGGACTGGAGGCGTTCGCGGGTGGGGCGAGTGAGGTCGGGCCGGAAGTCGCCGCCGCCGAATTGCACATAGCCCCAGTGTTCGGGCAGGTGCATGTTGATCTTGCCTTGCGGCGACCAGACCCAGTTGTCTTCCTTGGTGTTGGGGACGCGGCGGTACTTGCCGGCGGCGATCTCATGACGCCATTCGACGCGCGAGAAGTTGACGCGCCATTGGTCGCCGTCGCGGGGCGGAAGGGGCATGCGGGCGCGGGGGCCGAAGGCGGACCAGGGGATGGCGAGTTCGACGGTCCAGCCGGTGTCGGTGTCGCGGTGGTTGTTGAGCGTGCCCTGGACGTGGACGGCGGTGAGGAGGCCGGGGATCTCCCAGCCGTTGTCAGCTTTGCCGGAGTCTTTATAGGGCTTGGAGAGGAAGAGGTCCCAGCCGGTGTTCAAGGCGTTCATCTCGAACTCGAAGTATTCGTGGTTGTCGCCGTTGGGATCGACGAAGACTTCGAAGTCGTTGTCATGGAAGATGACGGCGTCGTGTTGGGTGAGTGTGCCCCAGACGTGCGGCTCGGCGAGTTCGGCGGCGATGTAGAAGTACTTGTCGTCCCACATCATGCGGGCGCGGGTGCGGAAGCGCGGCTTCGGCTTGGCGGCGCCTTCGATGTCGACGAAGTCCGAAGTCCAGGGGGCGGCCTTCCATTGGTCGTCGATGACGCCATCGACTTTGACGGGCGCGGTGGCTCGCGGCGCGACGTAGTGGTTGGGCTCGGCCATCAGGGTGAGCAGCAACAGGATCATCGGTTCATTACCCCCAGAGCTGGCGCGATTTGGCTTTGCGCGCCAATCCTTTCATGATGCGCTCAAGTCCGGTGCCAAAGGGCTGGTCGGTGGTGAGGTAGGTCCAGGTGGCGCCGCGGCGGACGGGCAGGTCGCTTTCGGCTTCGAGCTCCACCTGGTCCCAGAGCGCGGTGAAGAGCTTGTCGATGGTGCGCAGATATTCGGTGAGCGGATCGCGGCCGCCGAGGTTGAGCCAGGCGAAACCGGTCTTCAGTTCGGCAATCTCTTCGAGGTAGCAGGCCCAGGCTTCGTCGATGGCGGCGAGGCGGCCGAGGTATTCGGGCTGATCGATGAGCTCTTCGCGCTGCGCGAGCACGGCGTGGCGTTGCCCTTCGAGCACGCGTTCGTATTTGTCGAGAAAGATCCGAGCGTCGAGGTGCTGACCTTCGGCGCGGCGCTGCAGCATGGCGATGTCTTTCACGGTGGCGATGACTTCGTCATCGTCGCGGAAGCGGCGGACGAGGTCGTCTTCGAGCGAGACGAAGAAGCGGGAACTGCCGGGGTCGCCTTGGCGGCCGGCGCGTCCGCGAAGCTGATAGTCAATGCGGCGGCTGGCGTGGCGGCAGGTACCGATGACATGGAGGCCGCCGAGTTCGGCGACGCCGGGCCCGAGGAGGATGTCGACGCCGCGGCCGGCCATGTTGGTGGAGACGGTGATGGCGCCGCGTTCGCCGGCGCGAGCGATGAGAGCGGCTTCGGCGTCTTCGTGGCGGGCGTTCAGGACTTGATGCGGCAGGTCCGTCAGCAGGGCGCTGAGTTGCTCGGAGGCTTCCACGGAGTCCGTACCGACGAGGACGGGGCGGCCAGTGGCCTGCACGCGGCGGATCTCGTCGACGATGGCGGCGACTTTCTCCTGCCGCGTGGCACGGAGTTCGTCGGGGAAGTCTTCGCGGATCATCGGCCGATGGGTGGGCAAGGTGACGACGCCCAAGCCATACATGCGCGAGAACTCGATGGCTTGCGTGGCGGCGGTGCCCGTCATGCCGCACAGATGTTCGTACTGCAGGACGTAATTCTGCAGGGTGATGGAGGCGAGGACGCGGCCGGGGTCGCGAATTTCGAGGCCTTCCTTCTCTTCGAGCGCAGCGTGGATGCCCGCGGGCCAGCGACGCTCCTGCGCGAGGCGGCCCTTGTATTCGTCGATGGGGACGACGCGGCCGTCTTTCACCAGATAGTCCGTATCGCGGTGCAGCAGGTAACGGGCGTGAATGGCGTGATAGACGGCGGTGAGCAACGGCATGTTGCCGTAGATGTCGCCGAGCAGGCGCTCCACTTCGGCGAGGCCGGCATCGGTGAGATGGACGTCGGGCTGGAGCGTGTTGACGGAGAAGTGATGATGCGGCTGCAGGCGCGCGACGGCACTGGCGGCGAGCGTGGCGCGTTCCACGGCGCCTTCGGTGTTGCCGGCGAGCACGAGCGGGATGCGGGCTTCATCGATGAGGATGGAGTCGGCTTCGTCGATCAGCGCGGCGTGGAGCGGACGCTGGACGCGCTCGGCGCGGGTGAGGGTGCGGCAATCGCGCAGATGGTCGAAGCCCGCTTCGGTGGCGGCGACGTAGGTGACGTCGGCGGCGTAGGCGGCGCGGCGCTCTTCGCTGGTGCTCGACTGGCGGATCCAACCGACGGAGAGGCCGAGGTGACGATAGGCGGGGGCCCATCCACTCGGCGTCGCGCTGGGGCCAGATAGTCGTTGGCGGTGAGGACGTGGACGCCTTGGCCGGTCTGCGCGAGGACGGCGGCGGCGGGCAGGGCGGAGAGCGTTTTGCCTTCGCCGGTTTGCATTTCCACGATGTGGCCTTCGAGCAGCGCCCGGGCGCAGTCGATTTGGGTGGGGAAGAGGGTATAGCCCAAGGCGGTGCGTGCAGCGTCAACGGCACGCGTGAAGATGTCGTTCATAGCGGGTCCTTTTTAGCGGTTGCAGGGAGGGGCAACGGAGAGCTAAACGGACGCGGGCGGAGGACGTTGGAAGGCGGGCTCAGCGAAGCCGGGGAAGGCGAGCGCGCGCGGTTGCAGGGAAACCGCAGGGGTGGGGCAGGACGAAGGACAAAGCGGGCGGGAGGCCTGGGGGCGCGGTTGCGCTTCCGGAGCCACCGAGACGATGCGGACTTCGGAGAGCTCCGAAGCGTTGAGCGGCGCCGCACGCAGCAGCGCCGCCAACAGAATCAGCAGTGGAGCGAAGCGGTTTATGCTTCCGCCTCAGTGGTTTCTTCCGGCTCGGCCGGCATGTCGCCGGCGACTTTCCGGGCGTTATCGAACAGGAAGTTGCGGGTCTTCCAGTCGCGGATCTGGCTGGCCACGTTCTGGAGAATGCCGTCCTTTTCCCAACGCTGGCGTACGGCGATGGCCGGTTCACGGCGCTCGCGGGCGACGCGCTGGATTTCGCGGTCGATGTCTTCCTGGGTGGCTTCGATGGACTCAGCCTTGGCGATGCGATCCAGGAGCACGCTGGCCTTTACGCTCTTGGCGGCGGTTTCCTTGCGGGCTTCGCGGATCTTCTCCCAGTCGAGGTTCATCTTGCTGGGGTCGCCGCCGTTCTGCTGCACCATGTGCAGGTAGTTTTCGACGTCGATCTGAATCTGCCGGTCGATCCAGGCCTGGGGCACGGGGAACGGGTGGTTCTCGACGAGCTTGTCGATCAGGAGGCGCTTGGAGCCTTCCTGGGCGGTCTGCTCCTTGCTTCGGAGCAACTGGGTGCGGACGGCCGTCTTCAACTCTTCGATGCTCTGGAAGTCGCCGAGGTCCTTGGCGAACTCGTCGTTGAGTTCGGGGAGTTCCTTGCGGCGGAGCTGATTCAGCTTGATGTGGAAGGTGACCTTCTTACCGGCGAGCTTCTCGTGGGTATAGTCGGCCGGATAGTCGATGGTGACGTCCTTCTCGGCGCCGGGTTCGAGGCCGGTGATGGCTTCGGTGAATTCGGCCATCGTGCTCTCGGCGCCCAACTCGAGCTGCAGGTCCTTGGTGGCGACCGGTTCGCCTTCCACGCCTTCCGTGCTTTCGAGATCGACGACGGCGAAGTCACCGACCTTGGCCGGGCGGGGATCTTCGTTCACGTACTGGGCCTTGTCTTCGCGGATCTCCTGGAGGCGGGCGTCCAGTTCTTCATCCGGGACGATCGGCTCGTTGTAGATCACTTCGAGGCTGCGGTATTCGCCGAGTTCAAACTCCGGGGCGATCTCGTAGCGGGCCTTGAAGTAGACGTCCATGCCGTCCAGGAACTTCAGGTCGACAATCTCGGGACGGCCGACGGCCTGAATCTTTTCCTCCTGGAAGCGTTCCTGCAGCACTTTGGGGATCAGCGTCTCCAGGGTCTCCTGGCGGATCTCGCCGGCGAACTTATTCCGGACGATGCCGAGGGGAGCCTTGCCGGGCCGAAAACCGGGCAGCCGCACTTTTTGCGAGTAGCCGAGCGCGATCCGTTCGCTTTCCTTTTCCACCTCTTGTGCCGGGATGGTGAGTTCTAATTCGTGTAAACAACCTTCAATCAGCGCCATGGGCTTTCAATCAATCTCGTTTATGGGGAAAATCGGGGCGCAAGGCACACGCCCTGCTCTTAGCATTGTAACCCGTCGCATAATGGCTAGGCAGAGAAGGCCATGCTCGACGTCCGCCGCTCCATCCTGCTGGTGATTTTCGCCGCTTACGCCGCGACGCAGGGGCCGCTTTGCCTGGGAGACGGTGCGCGCCTTGATTCCGCCGCCGATGAACTCGCCGACTTTGGCCAACGCGGTCGACAAACGGCTGGATCTGGGGCCGAACGATCTGAGGCTGGTGGGGCCGGGGGCGCAAGCGGGGGACCGGATTGTCGCCTGGAACGGCCAGCCCGTGTGGGATCGTCACACCCTTTACACCGCCGTTATGGCCGCGCCGCTGGGCGTGGCGAAGCTGACGCTGGCGCGTGGCGCCCAACGCATCGAGGTGGATTACGAGGTAAAGCCGCTCGAGGATTCGTCGCTCGATTTCTTCGGCGCGCTCACGGCGCTCACGCTGAACGTGGTGGTGCCGGCGCTCTGCCTGGTGCTCGGATTCTTTGTGGCTTGGCGGCGTCCGCATGAACTGCAGGCGTGGCTGCTCTTTGTCTCGCTGCTGGGGTGGAGCGAGCTGGTGCACTCCAACAGTTGGATGCGCTTCGCCTGGAGTAACTGGTTCCATTCTCTAGCCCTCGGACTGCAAGCGTTGGCGAGTACGCTGTGGCCGTCGGCGTGGCTGTGGTTCTGTGTGGACTTTCCGGATCGCAGCTTCCGGCCGAGGTGGCTGCGCGTGGTGCGCGTGGTGATGGCGGTGCCGGGCGTGCTGCTCGCCTTACTGAACTGCGCTTCGGCGATGTGGCTTTCACCGGCGCCGTTGCCGTGGCGATGGGTGTACGAATTGCTGCCGAACGGAACAGGGTCCTTTATCTTCTTGGGCTCGTGCTTCTTCAGTTTCACGGCGCTGTTCACTCGCTTCTTTCGAGAACGCCAGCCGGACCAGCGCCGCCGCTTGCGGCTGTTGATTGCCGGCTTGAATCTGGGGCTGGGTCCGCTGGCGCTGATGGTGCTCTACACGTACCTGGCGAACAAGACGCTGGACGACATTCCGCAGGCGCTGCTGGTGCCGGGCTTACTGATGTTCGCGTTCGTGCCGCTAACCCTGGCTTACGTAGTCCTGGTGGAGCGGGCGTTCGACGTGGGCGTGGTGCTGCGGCAGGGATTGCAGTACGCCGTGGCGACGCGGGGCGTGCAGGCGATTCGCCTGACGATCATCGCGGGTCTGCTGTTCTATGCGTTCCGGATCGGGGGCAACACGAGCCTGAACACGCCGCAGCGGCTGACGCGCTTTTCGGTGGCGATCGGCGCGGCGTTTCTGCTCGCGCGCGCCTTTGTGCCGTTGCTGGCGTGGGTGGATCGGCGCTTCTTTCGCGAAGCCGTGGACACCGAGCGCTTGCTGAATGAATTGCATACGACAGTGGTGCGGATCGTCAATGAGCGGGAACTGCTCGAGACCGTGGCGACGCGCGTTTCCGAAGCCTTGCATGTGCCGTGCGTGGCCGCGCTGGTGCCCGTAAATGGGCACTTTGTCGCCGCGCATGTAATCGGGTGCCAGATGGAGGCGAAGCTGCCGAGCGGGGGCCGCCTGATCGAGCGCGTGCGCGGCGGCGTGCAAAGCATCGCGCAATTGAAGGTGCATGCGGCGGACGAGGCGGGCTTGCTGGATCCGCTGAGCACGGAGTTGCTGTTGCCGCTCGCCGCGCAGGAGCGTTTGTTGGGAGTGTTGAGTTTGGGGCCCAAGCAGTCCGAGGAGCCGTACTCGCCGGCGGACTTGCGGTTGCTGACGTCGGTGGCGACCCATGCGGGCCTGGCGCTCGAGAACAGCCGGCTCGCCAGCGCGGTGGCCGAAGAGGCGGCGCAGCGCGAGCGCATTCATCGCGAGATCGAGATTGCCCGCGAGGTGCAGGAGCGCCTGTTGCCCCGCGAGGGTCCGAAGGTGCCGGGGCTCGATTACGCGGGACTTTGCCGGCCGGCGCTGACGATCGGCGGCGACTACTTCGACTACCTGCGGACGCCGACCGGCGAGATCGGCTTTGCGCTGGGCGATATTGCGGGCAAGGGCGTGCCGGCGGCGCTGTTGATGGCGAGCCTGCAGGCGTCGCTGCGCGGGTTGACCGCGGGCGGCGTGGCCGACTTGCGCGAGTTGATGGCGAAGCTGAATACGCTGGTGTACGAGGCGACGCCGAAGAATCGGTTTGCGACCTTTGTCTATGTGCTCTACGCGCCGGAGACGCGGCGCGCGCGCCTTTGTTCCGCGGGCCACAATGCCAGCGTGCTGGTGCGGAATGGCCAGGTGGAATGGATCCGGCCCAAGGGCATCGCCCTGGGGCTGACGCGGCAGACGGCGTATGAGCAGGTGGAGATCGCGCTTGAGCCCGGCGACCGGCTGATCCTCTACACGGACGGCATCACGGAAGCGCGCGACGCCGCGGGTGAAGAGTACGGCGAGGCGCGCCTGGCGGAGTTGGCCGTGGGGCTGGGCGAGCTTTCGGCCGAGGACAGTCTGCGAGCGCTGATTGCGGATGTCGATCGGTTCGCGGGCGATTCACCGCAGCATGACGATCTGACGGCGCTGGTGCTGCGCGCTTAGAAGACGACGGGGCGGCGCTCTTTGCTGGACTGATAGATGGCCTGAATCATCTGCACGACTTTGCGGCCTTCTTCGGCCGGCACCAGCAACGGGCGGCCTTGCAGGATGGCTTGCAGGAAGTCCTCGATTTGCAGGCGATGGTAGTGCTGCGTGGGGTCGATGGAGTTGAAGCGCGCCGAGTCCTCGGCCTGGAAGCCGGGGAGCAGAGCCTGTTCGCCGGGGATGGTCCAGAGGTCGTTGACGGGAGGCTCGATGACGTTCGACATGCCGGCGATGAAGGTGGCGCCGCCGTCGGTTTGCGTGCCGACCGAATAACCGTTGGAGCCGTGGATGTGGATCTTGGTGTGGATGCCGGGGTTCTGGCAAAGGCTGACGACGATGTTGCCGAGTCCGCCATTGCGGAAGCGGATGGTGGCCACCGCGGTATCTTCCACTTCGACATAAGGATGATTCAGGTTGGCCCACTCGCCGCTCACTTCAGCGATGGGGCCCATGATCCACTGCAGGATGTCGAGATGATGCGGCGACTGATTAATCAGCACGCCGCCGCCTTCGGTGGACCATTTGCCGCGCCACGGGTCCGAGCGGTAATAGGCTTCGTCGCGCCAACTGAACATGGCGACGGTGCCGAGAATCGGCTTGCCGATCTTACCGGCATCGACGGCTTGCTTCATCCGCAGCACAGGCTCAAAGAAGCGTCGCTGACTGACGACGCCGAGCGTGACGTTGTGCTTAGCCGCGGCATCCATCATGCGGTCGCAATCTTCGAGACTGGCGGCGAGCGGCTTTTCGACCAGCACGTGGACGCCGTGTTCAGCGGCGAGCACCGCCGGCTCCGCGTGGAGCGGATGCGGCGTGCAGATGAGGACGGCTTCGATGCCGCTCTCGCGGAACATGACGCCCGCGTCCGTGTACGGCTTCACGCCGTATTGCGCGGCGAAGGCACCGGCGCGTTCGGCGCTGAAGTCACAGACGGCGGTGAAGTCGGATTCGGGCAGATCACGCAAAGCGGCGGCGTGCAGATGGCCGACTTTGCCGCAGCCGATTAAGGCAGTCTTCAGCTTCATGCCGCCTCCGGGAAATAGCGGGCGCTCATCTCACGCAGGAAACGTAGCGACTCGGCCATCTCTTCCATGCCGTTCATGCCGTCCTCCAGGCTGATCCAGCCTTGATAATGATGCGCGGCGAGGATACGGAAGATGGCGTGATAGTCGTTCAGACCCTGGCCGGTGACGCCGTGCTTAAGGTTGGGCGAATAGCCGAGAGTGCCGTCGCTTTGGCGCAGGTCTTCGAGCGACGCGCCGGGGACGAGGTAACGGTCGCTGGCATGCATGCTGACGACGCGGTCGGCGACGGCTTCGAGCAGTTCCACGGGATCGTCGCCGGCAACCAGCGCGTTCGACGGGTCGTATTGCACGCCGAAGTGCTGGCGGTCCGGAATCGCGGCGAGGAGTTCGAGGAAAACGTCCTTCTTCTGGGCGAACTCCGGATAGCGCCAGAAGCCATCTTTGTAATGGTTCTCGAGGCCGAGCACAATGTCGTTCTCGCGCGCGATCGGCAGCAAGGCTTCAATGGATTCCACGCACCAGGCGAGCCCTTGCTCCCGGCTGACTTCGGGATAACGCTGGCCGCTCAGCACGCGGCACACCGCGCGCGGACCGCCCAAACGGCGCGTCACTTCGATCATGGCCGCCTGACGGTCAAACGATTTCTTGCGGCCGTCGGCGTCCGGGTTGGTGAAGTCCGGCGAGCAGCAGAGCATCGGCATTTCGAAACCCGCGCCGTGGATGGCGTCGCCGATGGAATCGAGGTAAGCGGGGTCGAGGCTGGTGAAGAAGCCGTCGTACATCTCGAGGCCGTCGGCATCGAGGTCGCGAGCCATTTTGATCCAGTCGAAGACCGACATCGTGCGAGCACCGGCGATGTCATCCAGGTAGCATTTTGGGAAGGCGGAGAGCTTCATGCGCAATCCACCAGTTTATTTCAGTGCCCAGTGGGCGACGGGTGAGGCACTTCGTCCGAAGTGGTGCCGGCGTCTTCGAGGAACGCTTCGCGGTCAGGACCCTCGAAGAGGCCGTACAGCGTGGGCACGACCACGAGCGTGAGCAAGGTGGAGGTCACCAGGCCGCCGATGACCACGATGGCGAGCGGGCGTTGGACTTCCGAGCCGGGTCCGGTGGCGAACAGGAATGGCACCAGGCCGAGCGCGGCGACGGTGGCCGTCATCATCACGGGGCGGAAGCGCATCTTGGCGCCTTCGACGATCGCGACTTCGCGCGACATGCCACTTTCGCGCAGCTTGCGAATGTAGCTGACCAGCACCACGCCGTTCAGCACGGCGATGCCCCACAAGGCGATGAAGCCCACCGAAGCGGGAACGCTCAAGTATTCGCCAGTAAAGAAGAGCGCGAAGATGCCGCCGATGGAAGCGAACGGCAGCACCAGGATGATTAGCGAGGCGAAGCGCAGCGTGCCGAACAGCAGGAAGAGCAGGAAGAAGATGGCGCCGATCGTCACCGGCACGATGATCATCAGATGCTTCAGCGCGCGTTCCATGTTCTGGAACTGGCCGCCCCACTGCAGGTAGTAGCCGCTGGGGATCTTCACTTGGGCGCGGACCTTCTCTTGCAGCTCGTTGACGAAGCCGCCCAAGTCACGATCCTGCACGTTGACGCCGACGACGATGCGGCGCTTGCCGGTGTCGCGGTTGATCTGCGCGGGTCCTTCCACCACTTCGATCTTGGCCAGGTTCTCCATCAGCACGCGCGAGCCGGTCGGCGTCACCATGACGATGTGGCGGATCTCGGGGATGCTATCGCGCAGAACTTCGGGATAACGGACGATCGCCTGATAGCGGCGTTCGCCTTCGTAGATGTTGGTGACGACTTTGCCGCCCACCGCGGTTTCGATGACGTCGTGGACGTCGGCGGCATTGAGGCCGAAGCGCGCGATGGCTTGCCGGTCAATGGCGATGTTGAGGTACTGCTGGCCGCCCACCCGGTCCACGCGCGTGTCGCGCATGCCGCGAATGCTGCTGGCGACTTTGGAGATCTCGTTGGCCTTGTCGATGAGAATGTCGAGGTCGTCGCCGAAGAGGCGGACGGCGACGTCGGCGCGAACGCCGGTCACCATCTCGTCCACGCGATCGGAGATGGGCTGGGCCATCACGAGATTCACGCCGGGGATGATGGAGAGCTTTTGTCGAATCTGGTCGGCGATGGTGTCCTGATTCCAGCCCTTCGGCAACTCCGCGATGGGCTTGAGCGAGGCGAGCACGTCGCCTTCGTTGGGGCCGGCGGGGTCGGCCAGCGATTCGCCGCGGCCGATGCGGGAGACGACTCCCTTGACGCCGGGAACGCTGCTCATCAACTGTTGCGACTGCAACTCGAGCTTCATCGACTCTTCGAGCGAGATGTTCGGCACGCGGTCAATGTTGGGCGAGATGGTGCCTTCCTTCATCTCGGGGATGAACGACGTGCCCAGGAACGGGAACAGCGACAGCGAGGCGCCGAAGACGGCGAGCGTGAGGCCGACGGTGATCAGACGATGCCGCAAAGCGAAGCCGAGCATCTTGAGATACGGGCGCTTCAACCAGCGGACGAGGAACGTGTCGTCCTCGGAACCGCCCTTCAGAATGAGGAACGAGAGCACGGGCGAGAGCGTGAGCGAAAGCAGCAGCGAGATGCCGAGCGCGATGGCGATGGTGTACGCGAGCGGCGCGAACATCTTGCCTTCCATGCCTTCCAGCGTCATCAGCGGCAGGAAGACCAGGATGATGATCCCGATGCCGAAGATCACCGGCGTGCCCACTTCGTCCACGGCGTCCACCACGAGTTTGAACTTGCTCGAGTTGCGATCGTGGCTGAGTTTGCCAAAGACGTTTTCGACGACGACGACCGAGCCATCGATCATCAGGCCGATGGCGATGGCGAGGCCGCCTAAGGACATCAGGTTCGCCGAGAGGCCGTAATGGTTCATCACGATGAACGTCAGCAGAGGCGTGAGAACGAGCGTGGCAATGACGATGAGGCTGGAGCGGAGGTCGCCTAAGAAGAGGAAGAGAATGACGACGACGAGGACGGCGCCTTCGAGCAGCACTTTGCTGACGGTCCAGAGGGCGGCGTCGACCAGTTCAGAACGGTCATAGAAGGGGACGATCTTCAAGCCGCCCGGCAGCATGCCTTGCGAGTTGATCTCGTCGACGCGGGCCTTGACGTTGCTGACGATCGACTTGGCGTTGCCGCCCGCGATCATCATCACCACGCCGCCCACGGCTTCGGTGTAGCCGCCCTTGAGCATGGCGCCCGCGCGGACTTCCTCGCCGAAGCGGACTTCGGCGACGTCGCGCACATAGACGGGCGTCGCGCCGACTTCCTTCAGAATGATGTCGCCGATGTCGTCAAGGTCACGGATGAGGCCGACGCCGCGGATCAGGAATTGCTCGGCCGCTTGCGGCAGAATGCCGCCGCCGGAGTTGGCATTGTTGCGGGCGAGCGCTTCGCCCACGTCTTTGAGGGGGACGCCGTAGCTGCGCAGTTTGACGGGGTCGGCGAGGACT
Source organism: Bryobacteraceae bacterium (assembly GCA_965229305.1). Taxonomy (GTDB): domain Bacteria; phylum Acidobacteriota; class Terriglobia; order Bryobacterales; family Bryobacteraceae; genus JALHNI01. Next base: position 315,466 of record CBDDIZ010000037.1, read on the forward strand.
TGATACTGGCGGACGTAGCCGCCGGTGGAATTGATTTCGGCGACGCCGGGGATGGAGCGCAGCAGCGGCCGCACCACCCAGTCCTGCGTACTGCGGCGCTCGACGAGCTCTTCCTTGGTGAGCGCGCGGCGACCGTCGTCGGGACGTTCGAGCGTGTATTGATAGACTTCGCCGAGCGCGGAGGAGACGGGTCCGAGGGTGGGCGTGATGCCTTCGGGAAAACGGTCCCGGGCTTCGCTCAGGCGCTCCATGACGAGTTGGCGCGCGAAGTAGACGTTGGTGGTGTCGGTGAAGACGAGCGTGGTGAGCGAGAGGCCCGGCTTGGTGAGCGAGCGCATCTCGGTGAGGCCGGGCAGGCCGGTCATGGCGATTTCGACGGGCACCGTGACGAAGCGCTCGACCTCTTCCGGTGAGCGTCCGGGAGCTTCGGTGGCCACCTGCACCTGAATGGTCGTGACGTCCGGGAAGGCGTCCACCGAGAGATTGCGCGCGGCGTTATAACCGAAGACGCCGCAAGCCGCGGCGATCACGGCGACGACGATGCGCTGGCGAAGGATCGATTGAACGAGGGCGCGCAGCATCTACTGCCCCTGCACCGCGAGCAGGCGTCGTTGATTGTTGAGATGGAAGGCACCGTCGAGCACGATGCGTTCGCCGGGCTTCACGCCCTCTTCGAGCACGCGGTCCGGGCCGAATTCCGCGCCGATGGTGACCTTGCGAAGTTCGAAGGTATTGGGCGCGGTTTGGACGAAGACGTGGTCCTGATTGTCTTCGCGCACGATGGCGGTGACGGGCACCACGCGTTCGCGTTCGGCGCCGTCCTGCACGGTGATCGTGGCCAGCATGGCGGGCTTGTATTTGCGCTTCGGGTTCGGCAGATTCATGCGGGCGCGCACGGTGCGCGTCGCCGGCGTGACGATGGCGCTGACGAAGGAGAGCTGTCCGTGAATCAGGTGGCCGGGCATGGAGGCGATTTCGGCTTCCACGGTCTTCCCGGGCTCGAGGCCGCTGGCCGTCTGCTCGGGGACGTCGGCCACGAGCCAAACGTTCGAGAGGTCAGCGAGGACAAACATCGTTTCCGACGATTGGGCCATCTGGCCGATGGTGAAGATCTTCTCCATCACAATGCCGTCGATCGGCGAATGGATCTTCATGCTGGAGTTCACGCGGCGCGACTTTTCGATGTCGGCGACTTCTTCCTCGGTCATGCCGAGGACGCGTAACGAGTCCTGCAGCGAGTTGACTTCGGCCGCGGCCTGCACCGCTTCGGACTCGCGGCGTTGCAGTTCGGCTTCACCAATGACCCCCGCGCCCAACAACTGTTTGGCGCGCGAGACGGCGCGGTCACAAAGCTGGCGCTGGTTGGCGGCCTTCAGATAGGCGAACTGAGCGTCGGAAAGCTCAGTGCTGCGGATCGCGGCGATCACCTGCCCGCGACGGACGCTTTGTCCTTCCGTAATGTCGAGTTCCGTGATGCGGCCCGAGAGCGGCGCGCTGACGCGAGCGATGCGCGTGCCGTCGGCTTCCACTCGGCCGGCGACTCGCAACGTGCCGCGCACGCTCTTGGTGACCGGTTCGCCGATCTTGAGCATGTTCAGCAAATGCGGCTGCGCTTCGATCACATTGGGATCGCGCGCCGGCTTGGTGGTCGCGACCGCAGTGGCGGTACCGCTGGCCTTGCAGCCGCAAAGAGCGGCGGCAAGCAGCAAGGGAAGCAGGATCTTCACGGGCGTGCTCCAGGAAGGGGAATGTCGAGCGCTTGCAGTTGTTGCAGTTCGATCAGCGCGGCTTGACGGTCGTACTGGGCGTTCAGAAAATCGGTGCGGACGCTGCGCAGCACGCGCTGCGCGTCCAGGACTTCGATGATGCCGCGCTCGCCAAAGCGGAAGGCGGCTTCGGCGGCGGCCACGGCGGCTTCGGCGCCTTGCAGCACGCCCTGTTCGAAGCTGGCCACCTGTTGGCTGGCGACCTCATAAAGACGATACGCGCGCTCCAGGGCGCCGCGAATCTCGAGGCGGCGATAGTCGGCCGCGGCTTTGGCCTGATTCAGTGCCGCCACCGCTTCGCCGATGGGGCCTTGCCGCTTGTTCCAGATGGGCATCGGAATCGAAACGCCCAAACGGAAGAAACCCAGGTCAGGCTGGTTTTCGTACTCGGCGCGGACTGAGGGCTGCGGCAACCGCAGGGCCTGCTCCGCCTTCACGCGGGCTTCGCTGCGCCGCACCTCGGCGTCAGCCTGCGCGATAGCCGGATGGCGGCCCAGCGTGTCGGCCAGCAACTGGTCCAGCGGTGGCATCAGCGCCGGCGGATCCAGTGTCCCCACCGGATCGAAGTCCGTGCCCAACGGGGCGTTCATCGACGAGCGCAGCGACGAGATCGCCGTCAGGTAGCGCAACTGCGCGCTGCGGGCCATGGTGCGCGCCGTGGCGACTTCGGCTTCGGCGCGCGTCAGCTCCAGTTGGGCCGCTTCGCCGACGTTCACCTGCACCTGCACCCGGCGCCGCAATTCTTCATTGAAGCGCAGCGTTTCGTTGGTGAGTTCCACTTCGCCGCGGCGGCGGAGAATCTCGTAAAAGGCCTGCTTCACGGCGCCGCGAATCAGGCGGCGGGTTTCGAGCAGCACCAGTTCGCTGCTCTCCTTACCGATGCGCGCGGCCTGCATGCGGGTCCGCCGGACCACGGGCAGCTCGAGCTGTTGCGAGGCGGAGTAATGTTGGAGCAGCCCCGCGGGTCCGGGCGGGTTGAAGCTCATGCGGCCATACTGGCCGCCGGTCATGATATTCAGTTCCGGGTTGGGGTAGGCGCGGGCGGTGACGATGCCGGCGTCGGCGCCTTCGATCAACGCGGTGGCGGCGCGAAGCTGCGGATGGTTTTGTTCCGCCAGCTCCAGGGCCTGTTCCAGCGTTAAACGCTGCGTGTTTTGAGCGAGGGCCGATGAGCCCAGGAGGGCGAGCCAGATAAATTTTGCAGAATCCATAGGACGCAAAGTCGTTCCATGCAAGCCATGAGCGACGGGGGCAGGCTGGTGGCTCGGTGGATCCGACCCACGAATGTACTTTTATTAATGTATCACGGAATACTTTTACGCGGTGGTCGAGGCGGCCCGGGAGAAGGGCGCTCGGCTCAGGTAGGCGTCGAGGTCGACGTTCAGCGCCGCAACCGTGGGGAACCGCTCTTCAGGACGCGGCGCCATGGCGACGGCACAGAGCCGGTTGAGTTCGGCGTCAGACGAGGGTGGGGGCGGCTCCGCGAGGGCGGCGGAGCGGCGGGAGGCGTCGTGGGGCAGGCGGTCGGCGAGGAGTTCGTAGAGAAACACCCCAAGAGAGTAGATGTCGGTGCGAACGCCGGTGGCTTCGCCGCGCAACTGCTCAGGGGCGGCGTAGGAACGGGTCATCCAGCGCGAGCCGGGACTGGGCGCGGACGAGTCCTGGGAGGCGTCGACATGCTTGGCGATGCCGAAGTCGAGGAGTTTTACGACGCCCGAGGCCGACACCAGCACGTTCGACGGTTTCAGGTCGCGATGGACGAGATGATGGTCGTGGGCGTGTTGGACGGCGGAGCAAAGGGAACGAAACAGCTTCAGCCGGGCCGGGATGTCGAGTCGATATTCTCGACAGTGCTTGGTCATCGAAAGGCCGTCGACATACTCCATTGCGAACCAGGGCGTGTCATCCGCCGGAGCGTGCGCCTCATATAAGCGGGCGATGTGCGGGTGGGTAAGTTCGGCGAGAGTGCGTTGTTCGAGAATGAATCGCTCGCGGCGAGTGTGGGAAATCCAAGCATCGCGGAGGACTTTCACAGCCGCCGCCTGCTGAGTATCCTGATGCTGCGCAAGATAGACGACGCCCATGCCGCCTTCGCCGAGTAACTTGACCAGTTTGTAAGGGTGGAATTTCTGTTGATCGACGGGCGAGTGCAGAATGGCGTTGGCTAACTCTGCGAGTCCGCGGTTCAAGAGGTGGACAGGCTGCGCATCTTCGCCGAGCATGGCGCGCACGTCAGCGATGAGGCTGGGTTCTTCCGCACATTGGTCGAGGAAGCCGGCGCGGGCCGGCTCGGGAAGTTCCAGCGCTCGATGAAATAAGGCTTGCAGCCGTTCCCATCGTTCCGGTGCCAAGTTGGGTATGCCTCCGGGCCCTGATCAGGACGCGTTACCGCCGCCGTAGTTCACTGGAGAGCCAGGCTTTGGCGGCTCGCCAATCACGGGCAACGGTCTCTTCGGAAATATTCAGGAGCGCGGCGGTCTCCGCCACGTCGAGCCCGCCGAAGAAACGGGCTTCCACTACTTGCTCCTGCCGGGGATTGAGTTGGGCGAGTTCGTGGAGGGTCATGTCGAGGAGCAGCAATTCTTCATTGCTGGTGGTCGCGACTTCCGGCCAGTCGTCGAGCGAGATACAGATGGTCCCGATGCCTCCGCGTTTCTCCGCCTGCCGGCGGCGAGCTGCTTCCACCAGGACCTGTCGCATGGCCCGGGCCGCAACCCGTTTGAAGTATAGCGGGGAGGTGCCTTCAAAGGAAGATGAATTCGCTAATTTCATGAACGCTTCGTGAACCAGAGCCGTGGGGTTGAGCGTTTCACTGGGATCGTTGCGGCGGACGGCGAGCGCCAGACGGCGGAGCTCTTCATAGGCGAGGACAAACAAATCATCGATGACGGCTTTTGGTTCCACAGCTACCTTTACAAAAAAAGTTATTCAGACCGCTGACAGTTTGTCGATGACTTTCACGCAATGTCTGGATGAGATGTTAACAGCGCCGAATCCCGGTGAATCATAACATCGGCGAACGACGGCTGCAATGCGTTTAGCTCATCTGGAGTTATATGCGTAAACGGTCCGCCGAACGCCAGAAAAAAGCCAATCAAGCGGCAGTAAATCAATACTGGCGCGGTTTATGAGCTTGCAGAAAGCGGAGCGGAGTCGCAGGAGGACGTCTCCGTGGAATGCAGAGCACCAAAGCAGTGGAGCGGTCACGGGAGTGTAATGCGGCCGAGGTCAGTAACACTTTCTAAGTAGTACGAGTAGTACTTATAGGAAGTACCTGAATTTCAGGTTGCGTTTGTTTCATCTGCTCTATGTGGCGGCGGTTGTAGTTGAGTCGACAGTAACTTACCTAAGGAGTGTTCAGTGAAACGTACCTTTTTTGCGATTAGTGCCCTCTTGTTGGGCTCGGTAGCCTCGAATGCGCATGCGCAGTGTCCCGCCAATCCCCTCAACACGCTCACCGGCAACTACACGTTTTCGGTGGAAGGCGTGCTGCCCTACGTGTATGGCATCACCGGTGTGATGAAGACGTCGCAGGGCGTCGATCGGGGCGGCAATCCCATCGGCATCCTGACGATCACGGCGAGCTCGTACTACCGGAACTCGTACACGCGTCTCGAAACCGACATCGGCCGGTACCAAATCAACTCGACGTGCACCGGCGGCACGCTGACGTTCAACCTGTCCTCGCGCCCGATGCAGTATGACTTCTGGCTCTTCGACGGCGGCAAGCGGATCGTGATCATCAGCACGATCAACGGCTACCAGGCCACCGGCACGGCTTCCCCCGCGCCCACGGGCTGCCCGGCCGGCTTGACCAACCCGCTCGAACTGCAACTCGGCAAGTGGACCTTCACTGGCCGGGGCATCGAGCAGTACCCGAACTATGCCATCGCCGGCATCTATAACGCTGCTCTCGGCACCGACCGCGGCGGCAATCAGATCGGTGTGCTGTCGATCACGGCAACCTCCAACCTGGCTTCCGAAGGTTCGGTGACGCGTCTTGAAGGCGACACCGGCCGGTTCCAGGCCTGGGCGGATTGCTCCGGCGGCACCCTCACCTTCAACCTGTCTTCGCGCCCGGTGCAGTTCGACTTCTGGTACCACGATGGCTTCCAGCACCTGAACTTCATCAGCACGAACGCGGTTCCCGTGCTCGGCTGGGCCAACCGCTAAGCGACACTCCAGTTCAGCCGAAAACGCCGCCCCGCTACCCGCGGGGCGGCGTTCTTATTTGCGCTAAACTACCCCCAGTGGGCGGAGCGCCCGCGACAACTTCTCTGCGGAAATCTGCCACATTTCCGCCAACCACCGAAAAAATCTGCCTCGATTTCCGTTGTTCACGTTGGGAGCCTCCGATGAGCCGCTACTTCCTGCTACTTACGATGTCCTTTGGGTTGGCCTTTGGCCAAGCCGGCAAACCAGCCGTGAAGGCTGCCGCGCCCGCCGCCAAGCCGACGGCGCCCGCGGTCGATCCGATGATCGACTCCGTGATCCAGTTGAAAAAAGCCGGCATGGGCGACGACCTGATCATCAAGGGCGTGCTGAAAGAGAAGCGCGCCGTGACGCTCGGCGTGACTGAAATGAAAATGCTAAAGGCGGCCGGCGTTTCCGACCGCGTGATCGGCGTGATGATGGACCCGGATTCGGCCGGCGGCAGCGCCCCGGCTCCGGCCGCCGCGCCCGCTCCGGCCACGTCCGTCGTGGTGAGCGCCCCTCCGCCTCCGCCGGCCCCCACCGGTCCGGTGAAGCGCCGGCTCGCCGTGAACGACTTTGACTACTCCACCGTCCAGACCTCCGTGCAGGCCATCTTCAACACCCAGGTCGACATCGGCAAAGGCATCCGCGCCCTGCTGACCAACCGCCTGCAGCAGGCCGGCAAGATCACGGTGCTCGAACGCGCCGCCATCGCCAAAGTGATGGCTGAACAGGACTTCGGCGCGAGCAACCGCGTGAAGAAAGGCACCAATGCCAAGATCGGCCGCATTCTGGGCGCCGACGCCATGCTGTTGGGCGACATTGTCGCCTTCGGCCGCGACGATCGTGACAAGCGCGTCGACGTCGGCGCGGCCACCAGCCGCATCCCCAAGATCGGCGGCATGCTGGGCGGCATGCGCGTGGGCAAGAAGGAAGAGAAGGCCGTGGTGGTGATTGCCTATCGCATTGTGGACGCCGAAACCAGCGAAGTGATTGAGAGCGGCGAAGCGCGCGGCGAAAGCAAGCGCGAAAGCAAAGGCATGGGCGGCCTGTTGGGCGTCGGCGGCACCGTCGCCGGCGGCAGCGTCGACATGACCAGCAGCAACTTCGCCCAGACGATCATTGGCGAAGCGGTAATCGCGGCCTGCGACCAGTTGGGCGAGAAGATGAACGCCAAGATCCCCACCTTGCCGGTGCGCGAGTTCGATATCGAAGGCCGCGTGGCTGACGTCTCGGGCGGCCAGTTAACTTTAACGGTCGGCACCAACGATGGCGTGTCAGTCGGCGACGTTTTTGACGTGTATAAGGTGCTGGGCGAAGTGCTGGATCCGATCACCAAGGAAGTGCTCGACATCAAGACCGAGCGCATCGGCGAGATGCGGATCGCCACGGTGCGCGAGAAGATCGCCGTCGGCGCCTACACCGGCACCAAGGCCGACGTCGGAGCTTTGGCCCGCAAGAGGAAATAACAGGAGACCTCCACATGAAGCGAACGATTTTGTTGCTGGCCGCGCTCGGCGCGAGCGCCTTTGGCCAGTCCAAACGGTCCGTGGCGATTGAGCCTTTTGACTATTCGACGGTGATGACCGCGACGCAGGCGATCTTCGGCACGCAGGTGGATGTGGGCCAGGGCATCAGCGCGCTGCTCACCTCGCGCATCTCGCAGGATGGCAAGTTCACCGTGGTGGAGCGCCGCAAGGTGGCCAACATCATGAAGGAGCAGGACTTCGGCGCCAGCAACCGCGTCAAGAAGGGTACCGGCGCCCGCATCGGCCAGATTCGCGGCGCGGACTTCACCCTGATGGGCGACATCGTCGTCTTCGGCCGTGACGATCGCCGCGTCGGCGGCCAGGGCGGCGTCGCCATCGGCGGCACCGGCGGCTCGGCGGGCTTGTCGAAGAGCACCGGCAAGGCCGTCGTCGTGCTGGCCTATCGCCTGGTGGACAACGAATCGTCCGAGGTGCTCGCTTCGGGCGAGGCGCGCGGCGAATCGCAGCGCACCAGCAAGAACGGCATGGCCGGCTTCTTCACCGGCGGCACCCTCGTGGGCGGCAGCTTCGGCTCGAACGCGTCGAACTTTGGCGAGACGATCATCGGCGAAGCCGTCATCGACGCCGTCAGCAAGCTTTCGGCGGACTTGAGCAATCGCGGCGCGAGTGCGGCTTCGTCGGCCAAGGACGTGGAAGTGGAAGCCATGGTCGCCGACATCTCCGGCGCCAGCGTCACCATCAACGCGGGCTCAGCCGCCGGCATCGTCAACGGCATGAAGCTCACCGTCTTCCGCAAGGGCAAAGAGATCAAGGACCCCGCCACCGGCGAAGTGCTCGACGTCCAAACCGACCGCATCGGCGAACTGGTGATCACCTCCGTCCGCGAACGCATCGCGGTTGGAAACTATTCCGGCGGCGCCGCCAAAGTGGGCGACATTGTGCGCAATTGACGGGTTCAGTGAACTGACATGACCAACCTGTTCATCCTCGCGCTTGCTTTCGGCCAGTACACGGCCCAGCATGAGGCGCTCGACCGGAACCTGACGGCCTGGCAAACCCAGGGCGCCACCGTCCCGGACGACGTCCTGATGATGCGGGCCAACACGATCGGGAACAGTTTCCAAGGCTTTGTGCCGATGCTCGGCGGCTTCACGCCCGGCGACTATCAGCGCAATCGCGAACTGGCGCGCCGCAGCCTCGCCTGGCTCGCCATGATGGAGCCGCGCGCTTACGCCAACCCGGCGCTGGGCCGGAGCTTCGCCGGCGTCTACAGCCAGCTTGGCGACTACCAGAACCGGCCGGCCTTGCGGTCTTACGGCTATACGGCCGGGGCGGCGTTCGGCTATGCCGGCGCTGGACGCATCTCGCGGCGCATGTATCTGGGCGGCTTCGGCTCCGAACGCGACGTGGAGCGCTACGCCCTCCAATTGGCGACCATGGGCGCCGGCTACGGTTATGGTTACGGCTACGGCTTCCGTCCTCGCGTGCGGGCCCCCGAAGGTCTCGAAGCTGCGGACTTCGGTCCCGTGCCCGACAACGGCCGCAAGCCGCTCCCCTTACCCCGCATCGACCTCGCCAAGCTCACCGCCGAGCAGCGCGCCGCCTGGGACGATCTGCGGCCGCAGTTCATCGCCGTCTCCAATCGTGTCTTCCGCTCGCAGCAGAACATGGATGCGCTTGCCCAGCGCCTGCGCCGGCAGGGCATGGACCTGAATGCCTCGGACCTCGCCACCACCTATCAGATGGACGGCTTCCTCCAGGACTGCGCCGCGCTGATTGAGGCCGGCGACTTCGTCCAGGCCAAAGTCGCGCTGGACCGGGCCACCTACCTCTGCAACAAGCTCAAGTCAGTGGGCGGCGGCGGCTGAGTTCGCCCGCTCGATGTACGTCCGTTCGTAGTAATAGAGCAAGCCGTCTTCGGCCCCCACCAGCAAATCCAGCTTCCCGTCACCGTTCCAATCGGCGGCGTTCGGCGTGGGGTTGTGGCCGGTGAGCGGCGCCTTCAGAATCGTGCCGCGATTGCGCATCACGGGCTTGGCCTGCGTGCCTTCGTTTTCGTAAAGCAGCGGACCGTTGTCGGAGTCGGTGATCAGGTCCAGATCGCCGTCGTTGTCCCAGTCCACCAGATCCACCTTGCGGCGCCCGCTGGAGCCGGCATAGCCGGTGGAGAGGCGGAGGAAGCGTCCGTTCGGCTCTACGAAGATCCGTTCCGGCGGCAGCAGCACCAGCTTGCCGTTGCGCCTCTCACGCCGATAGAGCGCCAGATAGCCACGCCAGTCGAGCATCACCAGGTCGGTGAGGCCATCGCGATTCCAATCCACCATGCGCGGCGTGGTGCGCCATTGGGTGACCAGTTGCTTGGGCTTGGGCGTCCACCAGACCCAGCTCGGCTTGGGCGCCGGTCCCGTCCACTCCACCTCCACGCTTTGCGCGGCTGCCAGCGACGGCGCCGTCCGCGTACCCGTGTTGCGATACCAGACCACGTCGCCCCAGATGTCGTTCACCATCAGATCCGGCAGACCGTCGCCGTCCCAATCCGCCACCGACGGATTCGTGTAGCCCCACTTCGCCTCGGCCGGGCCTTGAATCGACCCATTCGCGCCGGCCACGCGGCGGATCACCTGGCCGCCCGCCTTCAGGTTGCCGCGATCCGTAAACGCCGGCCGTTCGCGCGTCCCCGTATTTTCGAAGTATTGGACATAGCCGGCCGAGTTGCCGATGATCAGGTCGAGCTTGCCGTCGCCGTTCCAGTCGAAAGCCACCGGCCGCGCCAGCGACAGGCTCTTGACGAACGGGTCCACCTGCTCGAGATACACCGGCTGCTGCTTCGGGTGCACCAGGGCGACGCGGCCACCCTCCTCGCCCACTAAGAGCGACGGCGCGCCGTTGGGCCGCCAGCGGACGGCGCGCGGCTGAATCATGCACAGGTCCATGCGGAAGTCGAACGGCTTGGGCTTCGTCTCGCCCGGCTTGAGCAGAAACACCTGGTCCAGGAAGTTCGCCAGCACCAGGTCGAGCTTGCCGTCGCCGTCCCAATCGAGCGCGTTCGGGGCCGGCGTGCCGTACTGGTCAATCGGTAGCTTCACCGGCGTCACGAACTTCGGCGCCTGATTGGTCCCCAGGTTGCGCCAGAAGTAGACGTAGCCGTGCAGCGGGCCGCGCTGCCATTCCCCGCGTTCGGACCACGCGTCGTCCCAGCCGTAATCTCGCCAGTCGCTCACGCCGTTCAGAATGTCGATCTTGCCATCGCCGTCCCAATCGACCGGGAACCACAGGTCATCGCGGCCCACGTGATACGTGCGCGGCAGCTCGAGCTTCACTGGCTGCGAGAGTTGATGGCGCTTCAGGTCGTTGAAGTAGCCGCCGGAGTAGACGAGGTCGGGCTGGCCGTCGCCGTTCATGTCGCCGACGACGGGGTCCTTCACGGCCGGTCCCCACCACACGGGGCGGTCGTAGAGCGGGGCGTCGTTGGTGCCGAGGTTGTGCAGATAGTAGATGCCGTTGAAGGGCCGGTCCGGACAATTGGCGATCAGGTCCCAGCGGCCGTCGTTGTCGTAGTCGATCACGCCCGGGTGCGCGTAGAGGCCGACGCCCAGGGGCCCGCGAGCTCCGGGATGGCCCAGCGTCACGCGGTCGCCGGTGCCCACCATCGCCGGTTCGGTTTCGCGCGTGCGCCCATCGAAAGAGATGCGGTAAGTGCCCGGGCCCAGCGATAACCAGGAGATGCGCGCATTGGGCCGCCGCCACTCGACCTTGGCCGGTGCCGGGCGCCCGTCGAGCGTCACGCGGACCGTGTCCGGGTTGAAGCCCGCCGGCGCCTCGAACTCGGTCCAACTCGGGAAGCCGGCCGGCGTGCTGGTGGTGACCGTCTGCGCCAAGGCGGCCACGGTCGACAGGACAAGGAAGGCAAGAACGCTGGGAGTGACTGATTTCATTGCAATTGACCGAATACCGTCGCGGATAACTGCGCCGGCCGGCTCCATCCGCCAGGATCGCACGGCGCGCCGGTACTGGAAGGCCTAGGGTAAGTGCCGCCCGGCCCGGAAGCCAGGAAATAGGCGGAATTTGGCGAAGGGTGTATACTGTGACTAGTAGCGAACCAGTGGAGTCGGCGAGAGCCGACTTTTTTATTGGTGACGTTTGGTAAGCCAGTTGAATCTAAAGGATTGAGGCTTTAGTTGATTTTTCTGCCAGATCAACGCTTGATTTCGAGCACGGAACCCGTCTGGGCCTTCCGTCTCACCCGCCTGGGGCCGTTCCGGGCGTAAGCCCAACCTTTCGGCTCGTCCTGTTTTTCCATTCGAAAGTGCAATTTGTGAACTCGTGAGGGCAAACCTATGGCCAGCATCTATCAGTCAATTGAAATTCTAAGTAAAGAGAAGGGCATCGACCGCCAGATCATTCTGGATGCGGTGAAGGATGCCATGGTGCTGGCGGCCAAGAAGCATTTCAAAACCAACGAAGAACTCGAGGCCGACTTTGATCCCCGAACTGGCGCGGTGCAGATCTATCTGTTGAAGAAGGTCGTGGAGAATGTGGAAGATCCGCTGAACGAAGTGACGCTGGATCAGGCCCGTAAGTTGGATAAGAACGCCGCGGTGGATACCACTCTGCGCATCCCCAAGCCGACCGACGCTCTGGGCCGCATTGCCGCGCAGATGGCCAAGCAGGTGATCCTGCAGAAGGTCCGCGAAGCCGAACGCGAGAACGTCTATGTCGAGTTTGCCGACCGCGTCGGCGAGTTGGTGAACTGCGTCGTGAAGCGCATCGAAGGTCCGGACCTGGTGGTCGACATGGGCAAAACCGAAGCGCGCATTCCGAAAAAGGAACAGTCGCGCCTGGAGAGCTTCTCGGTGGGCGAACGCGTGCGCGCCGTCATCAAGGCTGTGGACAAGACCGGCAAGAACGCCGGCGTGCTGATTTCGCGCGCCGACGGCATGCTGGTGCAGCGTCTGTTCGAGCAGGAAGTTCCCGAGATTTACGACGGTACCGTGGTGATCCGCGCCTGCGCGCGCGAAGCCGGCGAGCGGACCAAGATTGCCGTTCAGTCGCGTGACCGCGACGTCGACTCCGTCGGCGCCTGCGTCGGCATGAAGGGCATGCGCGTGCAATCGATCATCCGCGAACTGCGCGGCGAGAAGATCGACATCATCGAATACAGCGAAGACCCGGTCTCGTTTGCCACCCACGCGCTGAGCCCCGCTAAAATCAGCCGCGTGAATATCTTGGACATCGAAGGCAAGCACATGGAAGTGATTGTCGACGACACGCAATTGTCATTGGCCATCGGCAAGCGCGGGCAGAACGTCCGCCTGGCCGCCAAGCTGCTCGGCTGGAAGATCGACATCAAGAGCGAAGAAGAGAAGCGGCAGGAAGCCGAAAGCGCGCTCAATGCGATTACGATGTCCGGCGCGCCGATTTCCGTCCTGTTGGATCATGGCGTCACGGACGCTTTGGTGGAGAGCCTCATTGCGAGCGGCGTCTCCACGGTGGAACGTTTAGGTTCGATGACGCCGGAAGAATTGCTGGCCGTCGAAGGTGTGGATCAGGAAGGTCTGGAGAAGATCGGGATGGCGGTGAACAGCTATTACGGTCAATACGATCAGGCCCAGGAGCCGTCGGCGGAAGTGCCTGCCGACGAGGAAACTGTAGAAGCCGCGGCTGCCGGAGAAGATCCGGAAGCCGGGGAAACCGAGACGAGTGCCGGATCCGTCGAAACGCTTGAAGGCTCGACGGATGAATCTGCTACGATAAAAAACGCTGAAACAGAACCGATTAGCTGAGTCCCGGATCAGCAAAGCGGCGGCGTTGCCAGGTATTGGCGAGAGGACAGTGACAGCGGGTAGTTTCATTCCCGTGATGCTATGAGTACGATTCGTATAAATGAACTCGCGCGCGAACTCGAGGTGCCTTCCCGCACCATCATCGAGTCGTTGGGCGAGTTCGGCGTCGCTGACAAGAAGACCCACTCGAGCGCGATCGAACCCGATCTCGCCGGGAAGATCCGTGCCCATTTTGCCGAGGGACTCGATGCCCGTCGGGCTGCCGCTGGAAGTGCGTCCGGAGACGCGCGTCCCGACTTCCATGAGCACGAAGCGGAAGAACCCGCCCCCGTGAAGTCTGAACCTGTCCGCACCGAGCCGGTGCGCGCCGAAGCTCCCAAGCCTGAAGCCCCCAAATCCGAAGTGCCGAAGCCCGAACCTCCCAAGGTCGAGGCCGCCAAACCTGAACCGTTGAAGTCTGAAGCCAAACCTGAAATCAAGCATGCTCCCACCGGGCATGTGCCGTCGATCCCGATGCCGCCCGTGCGGTCGTCGATGCCGGTGCGTCCGCCGTTGTCGGGCGGAGCACCTTCGATTCCGATTCCTCCGCGCGTGACGCCGCCTCCGCCGGCGGCTCCTCCGGCTCCGCAGGCCGCGCCCCCGGCTCCTGCTCCGCAGGCTCCGGCCGCGCCCGCGCCTCAGGCGCCGGTGCCTCAGGCGACTCCGCCCGCTCCTGCGCCGTCGATTCCGGCCCCGCCGATTCCGCAGGCTCCGGCTCAGCCGGGTCAGGCGCCAGTTTCGCGCGCCGCGACGCCCAGCGCGCCCCAGCGTCCGAGCGATGCGCCCTTGATGGCGCGTCCGCCGCTGCCTCGTCCTCCGGTCGTTCCGGCTGCCCCCGCGGCGCCGGCCCCGCCCGCTCCTGGTTCTGTTGACCGTCCGATGGCGGCTCGTCCGCCGCAGGGTCCCCGGGCTCCGCTACCCGGACAGGGTCCGCGCGCGCCGCTGCCTCCGGAAATGCCGCGTCCGACGATTGCGCATCCGCCTTCGCAGTCCGCGCCGGGTGCACCCAGCGCTTCGCCGGGTGCTCCGCGTCCCAGTGCGTCGCCGGGTGCTCCTGCCATTCCGCGTCCGCCGGTTCGCCCCAGCGCGCCTCAGCCGTATCGTCCGCCGAGTGCGCCGTCGATTCCGCGTCCCCCGGTGAGTGCGCCTCCCGGACAGGTTTCTCCGCTGCCTTCTTCGAATGCGCCGGCTTCGCCGCCCGCGCCGTTCAACCCGCCCCAGGGTGCCCAGGGCCGTCCGCTCGCCGGACAGCCGGCCGCGCGCCCAGTGGTGCCGCCGCGTCCGGACATCCTGGCGCGTCTGCAGCAACAGAATCAGCCGAAAGCGGCGCCGGGGGCTCCGGCCCGTCCGGCCATGCCGACCCGTCCCGCCGCTCCGGTGCCGGGACAACCGATCTATCGTGGACCGATGCGTCCGGGTCAAGGCTTCCCGCCGCGTCCCGGTGCGCCCGGCAGTGGTCCCGGGCAGCCGATGGGCGGCCCCGGTGGCCGTCCGGGCATGCGTCGTCCGCTGCATCCGACGACCCCGCTCCGTCCCGAAGCCAATGTGGCTGCTCCCACCGAAGCTGGTCGCCGCCACGCCACCAAACCGGCGGCGCGCAAGCAGCAGCAGAAGGAAGAGCAGGAGGGTCGGCTGCAGTTCCGCGCCAAGCGCGAGGAATCGATTGTGGCCACCAACTCGGAAATTACGATTTCCGAAGGCATTACCGTCAAGGGCATCTCCGAAAAGCTCGGGGTAAAGACCGCGCTGGTCATCAAGAAGCTGGTGGACATGAAGGTGTTCGCCACCATCAACCAGCCGCTCGACCTCAAGGTCGCCGAAGAGCTCGCCGCCGCCTTCAAGTCGCAAGCGACGCGGATGAGCTACGAAGAAGAAACGACGTTCAACGAGGAGATCGAGGAATCGACCTCCGACCTGCAGACGCGTCCGCCGGTGGTGACGATCATGGGCCATGTCGACCATGGCAAGACGTCGCTGCTCGATGCGATCCGCACGGCCAACGTCGCCTCGCGCGAAGCGGGTGGCATCACCCAGCACATCGGCGCGTATCAGGTGGAAAAGAACGGGCAGAAGATCACCTTCATCGATACGCCCGGCCACGAAGCCTTTACCCGCATGCGTTCGCGCGGCGCCAAAGTCACCGACATCGTCATCCTCGTGGTGGCGGCCGATGACGGCGTGATGCCGCAGACGCTCGAAGCGATCGACCACGCCAAGGCGGCTAAGGTGCCGCTCATCGTGGCGATCAACAAGATTGACAAGCCGGGCGCCACTCCCGAGCGCATCAAGCAGCAGCTTTCCGATCGGGGTCTGCTGGCCACCGATTGGGGCGGCGACATCGAAATGATTCCCGTCTCGGCGAAGACTCAGTCGGGCATCGATACGCTGCTCGAAACGATCCTGATTGTCGCGGAAATCGCGAACCTGAAGGCGAATCCGAGCCGGCAGGCGTTGGCGACGGTGCTCGAAGCGCAGCTCGATCGCGGCCGTGGTCCGGTGGCGACGGTGCTGGTGCGCAACGGTACGCTCCGCGTGGGCGATTACTTTATCTGTGGTTCGGTCTTCGGCAAGGTCCGCGCGCTCAACGGCGATCGCGGCGAGCAGTTGAAGGAAGCCGAGCCTTCGAAGCCGGTGGAAGTGCTGGGTCTCGAAGAACTGCCCGAGATCGGCGATACCTTCCAGGTGGTCACCGACACCACCAAGGCCAAGCAGATCGTCATGTTCCGCGAAGGCAAGGCCCGCGACATCGACATGGCGCGCCGCAAGCGCCTCTCGCTCGAACAGTTCCACCGCCAGATGAACGAAGGCGATTCGAAGGAACTGAACGTCATCATCAAGGCCGACGTGGGCGGCTCAGCCGAAGTGCTGGGCGACACGCTCGCCAAGCTCTCCACCGAACAGGTGGCCATCCGCGTCATCCACACTGGGGTCGGCGCGATCACCGAAACCGACGTCCTCCTGGCGACGGCTTCCGACGGCATCATCATCGGCTTCAATGTCCGTCCGGAAAAGACGGCCAAGACGCTGGCGGACAAAGAGAAGATCGACATCCGCCTGCACTCGATCATTTACGAAGTGGTCGACGAGATCAAGAAGGCCATGACTGGCATGCTCGAGCCGGTGGTCCGCGAAACCTACCAGGGCCGCGTGGAGATCCGCGAGGTCTACAAGATCACGAAGGTCGGTCAAGTCGCCGGCTGCTTCGTCCAGGACGGGTTTGTGACTCGGAATAGTGAGGTGCGGGTGCTGCGCGATAACGTCGTGGTGCACACGGGCCGCATTGAGTCGCTGAAGCGCTTCAAGAACGATGCCGCGGAAGTGAAGCAAGGTTTCGAGTGCGGTATCTCGCTGGCGAACTTCAAGGACGTGAAGCCCGGGGACATCCTCGAGGCGTTCATCACCGAGAAGGTAGCCGCGGTTCTGTTCCACTAAGTCGCGAATCGCTACGCGCTGTCATAAAACTGTCATCGGATTGACAAATGGCGTTGCGGGTTCAACTCCTACCCTAAGGGGAGATGAATTCTGTTTCACGTTACCTTCTGTTGCCGATGTGCTGGGCAACGCTGGCGTGGTCCCAGGTGGATCGCGCGACTCTCTCCGGAACCGTTTCTGATGCGACGGGCGCCAAGATGGGCGCCGCCCGCGTTTCTCTCGAGTCCGCGGCCAACGGCTTTCGCCGCGATCTGCTGACCAACGAAAATGGCGTTTATCAGTTCCCCGGCCTGCCCGTGGGCACTTACGCCGTCTCCATCGCCAAAGAAGGTTTCAACACCGCTCGCTTCGAGCAAGTGGTCCTCGCCGTCGGCCAGTCCCGCACGCTCGACGTGCAATTAACGGTGGGGACAGTGAGCACGGCGGTGGAAGTGGCCGCCGAAGTGACTCCGCTCGACCAAACGAATGCGGAGATCGGCGCTGTCATCGGCGAGCAACAAATTCGTAACATCCCGCTGAACGGACGCCACTGGGCATCGTTGATGATGCTGGCGCCGGGCGCGGTGAATGTGGGCGAAGGCAATCAAAATTCCATTCGTTTCTTCGGCCGTCCTCGCGACGATAATAATTGGACGTTTGACGGGGTGGACGCGACCGGCATTAAGGATCCGCGGCAGGAAGGCAATTTGCGGTTGGTGATCTCGACCGACTCGATTGCCGAATTTCGCGTGAACTCTCTGCCCTTCACCGCCGAAGGCGGGGTCGGTGGCGGCGCGCAAGTGAATTTGGTTTCGAAGACGGGGACGAATGAATACCACGGGTCCATGTATGAGTTCTTTCGGAACTCGGCGCTCGATGCGCGACGGCCGTTCGATGGCTTGAATCCGCCGCCGTTCCGCTTGAATCAGTTCGGCGGCAACCTGGGCGGGAAAATTATCGAGAACAAGACGTTCTTCTTTGCCAACTATGAAGGTTTGTTCCAGCGCCTGACGATTGCGCGCGCGGACGGCCTGGTGCCCTCGGCGTCATTTCGCCGTAACGCGCCGGCTGCATTGCAAGGCCTGATCAATGCGTTTCCGGTGGGGAATGTGCCCGGAGCGAACGCGAATGTCGACCGGTTGATTGCGGAGACTCCCGAACGACGCAATGAACACAGTGGGATGGGGCGTATCGATCACCGGATCAGCGATCGGCACAGTTTATTTTTCCGTTTTGCGATGACCGACGGGTTGATCAGCCAGATTCGGAATGGTTTGCTCGAAACGCGTGACTCCTATATCCGCCCGACGAACGTGACGACGCAGTGGCAGCAGATCTGGACGCCGGCGACGGTGAATGAAGTGAAGTTAGGGTTTAACCGTTCGGCGCTGACGCGCAATGACGTCGGTTTGATTCCGGAGGGCGTGTCGATTCCCGGATTTACTTCCACACAGCCGACGACTTACATCATCGAGAAGCCGAGCAGTTACTCGGTGGTGGATAACTTATCGTGGATTCGCGGCAAGCATACGATCAAGCTGGGCGGCGAAATTCGGCGGATTCATTTGAATGTGGGGAATGGTCCGGCGACGAGTATTTCTTTTGCCAACTTAGACGCGTTCCAGCGGAATGCTTTGAACAACGTGTCAATCGGCAGCCGGCTGGACACGGTGGGGGTCCGGCGAACGTTCCATTCGGTGTACTTCCAGGATGAAATGCGTTTATTGCCGACGCTGACACTGAATCTGGGCTTGCGGTATGAGCAATATACGGTGTCGCACGAAGTGGCGGGAAGGGGCCGCGTGTTCGACGCGGTGCGCTGCCAGGGATTCTGCGCGCCGGGGACGCCGTGGTTCTTTGGCGATAACGACAACATCGCGCCGCGCGTGTCGCTGGCGTGGTCGCCGAAGTTGTTCGGCGGCAAGACGGTTTTCCGCACGGGTTACGGCCGTTATTTCGGGCCGGGACAGAATGATGACGTGACGGCGGCGATCGACAGCCTGCCGGAGAATTTTTCGCTGACGGCGGCGGATGCGCCGACGTTGAGCTATCCGGTGACGCCGTTCCTGACGCAATTGCGTTCGCAGGGGCAGACGCCGCGCAGTGTGCAGCGGGATCGCAAGGAGCCGGAGAGCCATATGTGGACGTTCTCGATTCAGCAGGAACTGCCGGGCAGCATGGTGGCGCAGGTGGCTTATGTGGGGAACGTGGGGCGGAATCAGTTGACGCGCACTTACGTGAATACGCTGAACCCGGTGACGCGGACGCGGCCTTTGACGGCGTTCGGCCAGATCGACGAAAAACGCTTTGACGGCAATACGAGCTTCAACGGTTTGCAGTCTTCGCTGACGAAGTCTTTTGCGAGGGGTTGGCTGTTCCAGACGCAGTACATGTGGGGACACG